>NZ_VTHK01000012.1 GCF_009765355.1 Amycolatopsis anabasis
GTCACCGCGGCGAAACCGGGCGAGAAGAAGGAGATCGACCCGGACATCGGCGACGACCTCGACGTGCTGCTGCAGGCCGCCGAGCTGGTGGTGACCTCGCAGTTCGGGTCGACCTCGATGCTGCAGCGGAAACTGCGGGCCGGCTTCGCCACGGCGGGCCGCCTGGTGGACCTGCTGGCAAGCCGGGGCGTGGTCGGCCCGTCGGAAGGGTCCAAGGCCCGCGACGTGCTGATCAAACCAGAAGAACTCGACAACTGGCGCCGGACAGTGACTACGGCAGGAAAACCCAACTAGGTGCCTGCCAAGCTCGCCGATTTCGCCAACGAAAAGGGAGAGCTACCTCCCACGAACGTGCGCCACCGCACGGAAGAACCTCACTCGATGAAAGGGAACGCCATGAACATCGACGTGCTTGCGCTGATCCAGCGCGATGAGGACGAGGAGACCTTGGCAATCCGAGAATTGACCGGGCTAGACCAGGTGATTTCGCTACACAGACAGCTCGTTGAACTGGCGGAGAACCCTCCGAAGCGACGACAACTGCCAGTGTTTGAGGTCGCCCTCGCAGGCGAGGACGACCAGCAGCGTCCAGAAGGCCTATACCTCGAAGAGGACGACGAGCGCCTTGCCCTAACGTCCAGTCTGACTTCACCACCCGGACGAAAGGGGTTTCTCGCCGCCGCGGACAGCACAGACCGCCTTTTCGCCCTCCTGGCCCAAGCGGTGAAAAAGGACATCGCCGAGTCGAGAAGTACGGCATCCACAGTCGTTCGTGCCATTATCACGGGTCTGCGGAGATGTTCGCACGGCGCGCGGCCGATTGAAGCGATGGAAGTAGCCAACGCCTGGCTGGACCACATGTGGATGCTCAACCAACGCGCCGACGACCGACATGACGCCACGAAGTTCAGTCGGCGACGTCCGCCCGGGCGAACGCGCGCTCGTGGTGGACTCACTTCGCGGTTGCCGCTGCGCCCAGCCAGGTGCACTCGACGTGGCATCGCCATAACAGTGCGGAGTGCCTAGATTGCTGTCCACTGCGTGCCCGGATCCCGATCCAGATCGGGATCAATACGACGGCCTGGACGGGTCGGTGTGCAACCCGAGGTGTCCGCCGCCAAACTACCCGAACGAGCCACCGAGTTACCGCTGCCCACTCGGCCATGACCGCGACACCACCCCGGGCGACGAGCGTCGCCTGGGCAGAGCCGAATCCGATCACCTCCGAACACCGCGAAGGAGACCATCCGTGCAAGCCGTCCCTGAATCCGCGTCGGGGCCCCGACGGAAGGAGCCCGCCGATCCCCCGCGCGCACCCGACGCATCCGGCCGATCCGATGGGAAGCACCCAGTGGCCGATCCGAGCAGCGCCAGCGAGCAGCCGCTGCGGTATGAGGTGACCGGCGGCGTGCTGGCGGTCCGCTACCCGGAGAAGTCTGACCCGGTGCGCGACGCGGTGGTCTACGGCTTGGCCCGCATCCTCGGCTACATCCCGGACGAGAACTTCCGGCGGTACCCGAACGACCGGGGCAGCGTGTCCCTGCGCCCGAAGGAGAACGGTCCCGGTCACCAGGCGGCGGGAACGGAGGTGGAGCGAGGTCAGTGGCTGGTGGTCCTGCCCGCACCCCGCAGGAGGCACCAGGTGCTGGCCTTTGCCGACGCCGAGTTCCGCGCCCGGTTCACCGCATCCGAGGTCGGCGAGCACGACCTGGCCGCCGCGCTGGAAGCCGAGGCTCGCTACCAGATCGGCCGGTTCCCGACCCGGACGTACCTGGAGAACGACCATTTCCGCCAGGACATGTGGACGCATCCCGTGGCGCGGGCGGTGGTCGACCGGCTCCTGGACCACTTCCGGACAACTGGGACCGAACTGTGGCTGGACACCGACCCGGACGTCCAACAACGGTGGGAACACAACCAGGCGAAGTTCCCCGTCGCCACGACGGTGCGGACGCAGACCCGTGGCGCCGACCCGTTCAATCCCGTCGGGCCCCGGCACATCGTGCCCGCCGCAGCCCTGAAAGTCCGGCGCCCGTATCGGCCAGGACGCCCGTTGTGCGAGACCGGCCAGCGCACCACCCCGGTCCGACTCGGCCTCAGCACCACCGCGGCACCGACCTGCACCGGCTGCCTGCGCAACTTCGAGCGCATCCTGACCGCCCACGGCGAAACCCTCGAAAAGCCACCCCCCGAGCCGGTCGATACCTCCGATCAGGCCCGGCCGAACCCCGACGAGACGGTCGACCTGGCCGACAAACTGGGCGAGGGATGGCACCTGGCCCGATACTCCGGCGACGCGGACAAGCACCGCTGGTGGGTGCTCCACCGTGACCCCGAGCGCGGATATACCCGCGAGGCCGGATACGTCCAGCAGCACATCAACCTATCCGGCAACAAATCCGGCTGGTTCGCCCGTTTCCGCGCCCGCAAAGGGCTCTACCTTCCGGTTGATGCCGTGCCGGCCGGGACGCAGCACCGCCCGGGCTCCAGTGCCCTGTGGTCCAGCCGCGTCCTGGCCGCGTGGGGTGTGAAAGCACGACCCGGTTCGAAAACCCCGAAACCAGCGTGGTCCCGCAGACGAGGCCGCAGCCAACCCGCGCCCGACTGACCCGCTGGAAGGACCGGACCGGTGACGGCGAGCTTGGTGATCGCGTGCGGGGATGCCGTACGGCCGAGCGGCACATGGGTCGGGAGGCCACCCCGCGTGTGCGGGGTGGCGGCGCAGCACCGACGATGACGCCATGGTTGGTGATCGAACGGCTCCTGGTGTACCGCGACGCGGTACACCAGGTGGACGAACAGGCGATCGTGCTCGAGGTGCTGCCCGCGGACGCGCTGTACCGGGACCTGGTGCTCGCCGGGGCACCCGATACCGCCGACATGATCGACCTGCTGGTCGACGCCGCCGCCCGCCAGGTCCACGTCCGTGTCCCGGACGGCCCGCCCGGCGGCACGCCGCTGCCGCCCCGCGCAACCCAGCGCGTGCTCGCCTACTACGGCACCCAGGTCGATACCTGCGAGGTGCCATAGAGCGCGCACCGATCGCCGCTCGGAAATCCGGCTCGCCATCGAGATGGTGCTCGGCGACGTGCTCCCCTGGCTTTTCCGGTCGCTCTCCCGCTAATCCGAGTGGGTGTAGCTCTGCAGTTCTTCCCTCATCGAAATCGCCGTTTCCGCGCCCGGATAGTGGGTTTTGAGATAATCCGCCAGCTGATGCAGCCGCTTGCGTACCCACGAGAAATGCCGGTCGATCGGCTGGTCCAGGACGGGACGCAACGCAGACTCGGCCGCGTCTAGCTCACCCAATTTGGCGTTGGCGATCCCGAGGTAGACCTGGGAAAGCATCTCGTCGCCTGGGCTGGGCTGGTGTTTCCAGTGCGCGATCGCCTCTGAGGACGAGGCGAGTGAGCGCCGCAACGCAGACGGGTCTCTCGCCCAGATCAAAGCGCTGCCGCCGTAGTAGATCTGTTTTGTTTCGGTGAAGGTGAACAGGCCGCCGATTTCATCGGTACCGCACGTTTCGCGATCGCGCGCCGCCTGATCGAGCAGTTCGATCGCCCGAGCGGTGTCGCCGAGATTGGAGGTGCTCTGCGCCAGGCCACACCGCAACCGAGGAAGAGAGGTGCCCGAGCCCGCGTACTGGAGCCCATCGGATGCCGCCTTCTGCGCGTTCTCGAAGTCCTTCGCGAAGCGATAGATGAGCGACTGCGTTCCGTAAGCCCAGGCGCGTAGGCCGTCGTGGTTGGCCCGGTTGGCCAGGGCCAAGGTAGCGGCGGCGTGGATCTTGGCGGCGTGGGGTTGTCCAAGATCGAGCACCGTGTAGGCCAGGATGCCGCATGCCCTGCCCAGGGCAACCATGAGCTCCGCGTCGCGGGCAGTGGGGCCGCGACGCTGCCGTAGCCGGCGGACAAGTTCCTGTCGAACCCGCTCGGTACTTTCCAGAGTTTCTGCGGCTGGCTCTCTGCGGGCGCGGATCGCGAGGTCGGCGATGCACTGGTGCAGCTCGTCGGCATCGGCCACATCGGGCATCGCCAGCAGGCGTTCGGACTCTCGCTGCCCCTCGACAAGTAGCCGCATTGTGTTGGTGGCTTCGGCGATCTGCCGCTGGTCGGCATCCCACGCGTCCAGAAGTCGATGGCCAGCGCGCAGTGCGCGGTCGGCCTGCTCCACCCAGTTCCGGTCCTGCGGCCAGCGGCTGCCCGATTCGAAGCAGGAGACCGTGCTCTTATCGACGAACGTGGCGGCAGCGAGGTCGCGCTGGCTGATTTCCCGCTCATCGCGGAGCTGTTTGAGGACCTTGGCGGTTCGGTCGGGGTTCATACCCAGGGAGCGCGCAGCAGCCAGCGGCGAGCGCGCAGACGAAGGCGACATCGATGACCTCCCGTCGGTGTTGACAGTTTCGGCCTCCTCGACTGCCGAGAAGTTGTCAACGCTTATCCACAACCAAGTTACCGCGCCGGTACCTAGGGTGATCGCATCCCACCCGCTCCCCATGGCGGGAGCCCGGCGAGGGCGCTGAAGAACTCGAATTTCGTTCTTGTTGCCGCGCCTGCCGGTCTCTCTCCGCCCTACTATCTCGGAAGGCATCGTCGTGATCTGCGTAGCCGCGGAACCATTGAGCGCTGGAGCGCTTCAGCATCCGCGGCACATCCTGGTGTGCGAAGCCCGGGTCCAGCAAGGCCCGAACGGTCCGTACCGGCGAGCAGTCTGCGGTGCGTCGATCCCGGTCATTCCGCCCGGCGGGCCGCTCCCGTGGTTCCGGTTCCGGTGGCTGCCTTGCATGCTATGCCTGTCCGCGCTCCCTCGTCTTCGTTTCGTCCCCTCCGGGGCCGCCGAGCAGCCACCTCCGCCTCCCGCGGGCGGCGGCAGCGTCCCCATCCTGCCGACCGGGTGGCGGAACGGCGCGGCTGTACTCGAGGTCCGCCGCCTGGTCGGCTTCAGCCTTCCCTGCACCTGTCGTTCCCCGCGCCACCCGGATAGATCGCCTCGGCGGGGCGACACCGAATTGTTCACCGGCACGCCCTTTCCCCGGGCAATGACCGGTGGCGACGAACTACGGCAACTGGTGTGCGCCGTGGAATAGGAAACCGCGAGAACGGGAGGTAGTTGGTGAGATTCAGAGTGCGCTGCGCGATGGCGGTGCTCGCGCTGGCCGGATCGATGTTGTTCCCGGGCACCGCGGCCGCAGACGATGACGTGAGCACGCGCATTGTCGGTGGCCATGAGGCGGTCGGTCAGACCGATTACGTTGCGGCCCTGCACGCCGACGTGCGCGGCGGCGTGCAAGGGAAGTTCTTTTGCGGTGGCGCTGTGTTGTTTCGCGAATGGGTGGTGACCGCCGCGCATTGCGGCGTTCAGGCGCCGAGTCGTGAGGCCGCGACCCAGTTGCAGGTGGATCCGCAGGTCGCGGCGATTCCGGTGCAGGACCGGCAGTTGTGGGTCCGGGTCGGCAGCAAATTCCGCGACACCGGCGGTGAGATCGCGTATGTCACCGCGATCTACGTGCCCCAGGGCTATGTGTGGGGCGGCCCGAACGACGTGGCGCTGTTCAAGCTCGACCACGCGGTGGACGTGCAGCAGATCCAGCTCGCACCGAAACCGGCCCGGCCGGGCGCGGAGGTCATCGCCTACGGGTGGGGCTACGACCAGCCCAGCAGCAACGGCACGCCACCGCGGCGGCTGCAGCAACTGGAGACCACCGTCGTCCCTCCGTCGCGCTGCGACGGCGTGATCGGAAAGGGCGATATCTGCTTGGATAACCCGAACGGGCGGGACGGGGTGTGCTACGGCGATTCCGGGACCGCGGGCGTCGAAGTGGTCAACGGCGTTCCGAAGCTGATCGGGATCGCCAGCCGGATTGCGGACCGCCGGTGCGGTCTCTCGCCTGCCGTGTACACGAGCGCCGCGGAGCACGGGCAGTGGCTCTACGACACCGCCCGCACCGGCGGGGCTCCGCCGTCGGCGTTGGTGCGGGCCATCGAGGTGCCGCATCCGGGCGCCTCGCATCCGGTGCAGCGGCCGCGCCTCGAGCCCGCACCCGCAGCGTGACGGGGTGAGTTCGCGATGCTGAGTCCCGCCCGCGAGCCCGCCGTGGGCACGACCCGACGCTACACGGCGATCCGCATCTGCCCCGCGCCGTCTCAGCTCGACCACCGAGGGCCTGCGGGCGGGACCGGCCGGACACCACCAAGCCCGACGGCGCCGGTCGTGCGCGGCATCGGCGCGTCAAGGTGGAGCCTGGACGATGGTGACTACCAGCCCGTGACCGACGATCGGCAGCAGCACCACACCGGCGCCGCTGAACCGGCCACGGGTGCGGTGGTGCGCACGCTGTGCGGGAAGCTGCACCAGGTCGCCCCCAACCGCGAGTCCCCGGGCGGCGTGATCAGCATCTGCCCGGACTGCGCCGAGATCATCGGCAACCGCGGGCGGGCCGGTGCGGTGTTTCCCGCCGTCGCCGTACTGGCGGGCCGGACACTATCGCGACAGGCCCACCCCGTACGGGATCCATGCCGAATCCGGGCCGCCCGCACGGGTGGCCGGAATCTGGCCTCCATGGGTCCCGGGCCATGCCGCGCGGTCTGATCCGCTTCACCGCCGCGCCATGGTGGCATCCCCTCCGGGGCGCGGCTGGTCGGCCGGATCCCGCTGGACCACGCCGGGACCCGCTGACCGGTGCGGGCTCGTCCGCAGAGGCAGCCACAAGCCGAACCTGCGGATGAGCCCGTCACCGATTTCCTTGTCACATCAAACCACCGAGCACGGAACCCCCTTTGTTTCTGATACTGAACTTCCTGCTGAGGGCCGTATGCCGTGTGCGATGCCGTGCTGTTTCCCCTGCTGGCCGGTGGCGCTGTGCTGGTTGCCGTGGCCAGTGTGGCCGCCCTGGTAGTGGTTGTGCGCCGAAAACTCCAACGCGACGACCTGGAGCGCCGAAGGTTTCGGCTGCGCGACGAGGATTCGGTGGACTCGATCATCGACCGTGTCCGCTACGGCGACTCACCCCAACCGCAGTGGCCAACCGAGGATCTCGACGTGCCGATCACGGAGCGGCCCACGCGCGTCCTGCCCGCCATACCCGCGGATCCACCGACCGTGCCTCTGCCGTCGGCTGTGCCGCCGAGGAAACACCGTCGACCCAGCCCGCCACCGCGGCACCGATGACCCGGTGGTGGTGGTGATGGGTGGCCACGTCACCAACGTGGTGGCCGGGGGTGGCGGGCCGGTGGTGCAGGCGCGAACCGTGATCGGCGACATCCATTTCACGGCACAGCAGCCGTGCCTCATCCCGGCCCGGCAACTCCCCGGACACGTCCTGCTCGCCGACCGCGGCGCCGAGCAGAAGGCACTCGCACGGATCGCGCGGCTCGACCACGGCCGCAGCCGCATCGTGCAAGTGACTGGTCCGCCGGGGAGCGGGAAAACGACGCTGGCGACTGGCTGGCTGCGCCGCTACATCGCCGACCATCCAGACGCCTTTCCCGGTGGGCAGCTCTACATCGACCTGCGCGCCCAAGCCGGTACGGACCCGCGATCAGCAGCCGCTGACGTTCTGGGCATGTTCCTGCGTGCACTCGGCGTCCCGGCCGGTCAGGTCCCCGAGGCGTTCGTCGAACGGGAGGCGCTCTACCGGTCGGTCACCGCCGCGCTCCGGCTCGCGGTGGTGCTCGACGGCGCCAGCAGCGCCACGCACGTTCTGCCGCTGCTGCCCTCCGCGCCCGAGAGCCTCACCCTCGTCACCACCGAGCGGCTTCTGCCCGAACTCGTCGCCCTCGGCGCGGCACGCCTCGAGGTGCCCTCGCTCGACGGTGCCGGGGTGCACCAGGTGCTGGAGGCGTTCCTGGGCCCCGGCTACCACCACGACATCACGCTGGCCAGCGTGGTGGCCGTCTGCACCGGCGGACTCGCCAGCACCGTCGCCGACCTGATCGTCGCCGCCTGCACCTGGGGCGGCCCCCTACCCGAGTTTCTGGCCCACCTCGGTATCTCCACCCATCTCGGCCACGAGGAACCCCCGATGGAGACCTTGATGCTTGAACCCGCCCAGGCCTTGAACACTGCGGTCGCCTCGCTCACCAAACCCGAACGTGACTTCTACGCGATACTCGGCCTGTTTCCCTCCACCGGCGCCGCGTTCGACGTCGAAGCGTCCGCCGCGATCACCGATCGAAACGTGGACCACGCCCGCGACATGCTGACCAGGCTCGTTGGCCACCTGCTCGTCCACGAGGTCGACAAGCGCGCCGGGGTCTACCGCATGGACCGCACGATCCACGAGCACGCCCACGAATTCTTCAACAGCCGACCCTGGGTCGCGACCCCCTCGGTAGCGGTGTGGCGCCTGGTGCACTGGTGGGTCCACGCGGTCCGACTCGCCGCCCGAACGATCATGCCCTCGCGATCCCAACGTGCTTACGACGCACCAGACTCGCGTGGCGTCGCGTTGCCACCGCGCCTTCGGGAACCCTCAAGCGCGCTCGCCTGGCTCGCCGAGCGATCCGGCGCGATCGTTCCCCTGCTCCGGTGCGCCGGGAATCACGGGATGCACCGCGAGATCGTCCTTCTCGCTGACGCGGTCGATGTGCTGGTCACCCAGCACGGCGATCACGACTTCGGCCGCACCGTGGACGCCTTGGCACTGGACGCCGTGCAGCGGTGCGCGGATCCCGACCTCGAGTTCACCATTTTCAACCGACTCGCCCGGCACCACGCCTGGCTCGGTCAGACCGGCCGCGCTCACTCCCTGGCCGGGCAGTGCCTCGCCTACGCGCGACGCACTGGCCAATTTCGTCACCTCGCCAAAGCGTTCAAGACTCTGGGCATCGTCCACGCGACCCGACCCGGCCAAGCCGGTGCGCGCACCGCCGCGCACTTCCACGAGAGGGCGACCGACCTGTATGCCCGCCTGGGGAAACCGCGGTCCGAAGGGCTCGCCCGAACCGAACTCGGCATCATGCTGCACGTCCTGGGCCGGCTCGACGACGCCGATCGCGAACTGCATCGCGCACACCAGCTACTCGACGCCGAGGACGACACCTACAACCGCGCGCGCGTCGACATCGCACGCGCCGACATCGCGCTCACCCGCGCCATCACCCACGCGGACCGCGACTCCTACGCCACCGCCCGGAAACTCGCCCTCCGTGCCGACCACGCCCTGGCCGTGATGGGGGAACCCGCCGCCCGCGCCAAAGCGCGCGAGATCCTCCGACGCTGCGCCGAACACACCGACCCCGCGAGCGCAGCACACCCTTTCCCAACCACGTGTCCGAACGATTCGACGAGGACCGCATGAGCATTCCCCACACCGTCGACACCAGCCGTCGACTGCCCGCCCACGGCCCGGCCAGCATCGCCCGCGGAATTCCGAACCCACCGGGCATCTGCGCCACCGCGGACCCCTGGATCCTCTATTTCGAGCGGCGCGGGTGGACTTGCTCGCAACGGTTCGGCACGACCGAAGCCCTCTTCGTCTTCCGATGGGGCTTTCAGGGTCAGTTCCACGACGGCCGGGTCCGCGCATGCGACCCGCTTGATCACGGCATGAGCGAACTCAGCGTTGAAATCGCCCTCACCGGTGGAACGTGGCGGGCCACGATCACCACCTGCGGGGTCACTGAGGGCTGCGCCGAACACCAATGCTACGTGATCGAGATAGAAATGTGCCGCCCCGATTTCCCACGCATTCTCAGCCTGCTGGAACAGCACGCAGCGACCCTCGACAGCCACAAGCTCGCGTACTGTCTCATCTTTGGTGCCTGCTCACTCGATCCCCGCTATCGCTCGCCACAAACCGCTACTGCCGAACGCGCCATCATCCTCCTTGAGAAATAGGAAACCGATTGCTTGCCCCACTACGCAATCGCGCGGCCACCAGGATGCTCACCAGTGTCTACACCCAGGAGTTGGCCCTGCTGCCAGAGGAAGCCCCACCAAACCCACGAAGACAGCGCATTCGGGGATGTCATGGCAAGGCGTCTTGACCGCCTCCCCAGGACGCGGCGGTCGTGACGTCCGAAACTCGGCCGATTAACCGGCTGGGATCAAGAAGGAGAACAGAACAGAGGTGGATTCATTGTGACAATGTGGAGAAAAGTGGGTGGTCTCGCCGCGGCATTGCTTGTCGCGGTCACCCTGGCTTTTGCCGGTCCCGCGAACGCGATCGTGGGCGGCATCCCGGCAACGGAGGAATACGCCTTCGCCGGGTCGGTCCAGTTGGAGCACAAGGGCGATCCGCGCTGGCACAGCTGCGGAGTCACGCTGATCACGGCTTGGCACGCTCTCGGGTCTGCCCACTGC
Organism: Amycolatopsis anabasis; assembly: GCF_009765355.1. Lineage (GTDB taxonomy): Bacteria > Actinomycetota > Actinomycetes > Mycobacteriales > Pseudonocardiaceae > Amycolatopsis > Amycolatopsis anabasis. The sequence continues at coordinate 10,300 of NZ_VTHK01000012.1, forward strand.
CACACCAACGACGAACCGGGCGGGTCGAAAACCTTCCGGTACGACGGACACGAAGGGAACCGGTCCGACGTCGCGGCGGAAGGTCCGCCGATCGACTGGGAGAATCCGGCACTGTTCCGTGTGGTATTCGGCAGTCACGACCGGCACCACGGCACCGAAGAGCGGCGCGTCGCACGGATCAGCAAGTCACCGCTGTGGAACAAGCTGAAGCCGGGTGCTGTGAAGGGCGACCTGCTGTTGCTGACCTTCGATCGCCTGATCACCACGATCCGACCGGCGGGTTTGGCCATGGTCGACCCACGCCGGCCGGTGCGGGAGATCGGCTGGGGTCTGCACTCGGTCGACGATCTGGGCAAAGGGCCGGTGCCGCGGTACCTGCACGAGGCGGACGCGCCCGGCGCGGTGCCCACGTCGCGGGACTGCCGGGGCGCGGAGATCGGCGTGGACGAGATCTGCGTCCTCAAGGGCCGCGACGTCAACGACCGCCGGAAGCGGTCGGGGTACTGCTTCGGCGACTCGGGCGCCGGGGCACTGCAGCGGGGCTGGGACGGCTGGTGGTACCTGGTCGGCACGGTCAGCCGGGGCCCGGACGGTCCGCACGGAGAACCCAGGTGCGCCACCGACGCTGTGTTGAGTAACCCGATGTTCCCCGGTCACACGACCTGGATCCTCGGAGCGATCGCCCAACAGGCCGGTGCCAGCGTTCGAGTAGCCGGACTACCCGAAACCGGTGCACCCGGCGCAACTCATCCGGCCGTCCTGCCGGATGCCGCATAACGTAAACGAACGGCCCCTGGTGCTCACCCCAACGCACAACTCGGGCGGGCACCAGGGGCACCCCGCGCGTCGCGCGGGGTAGGAGGTGTGCCGCTGGTCGCGGGCCGGGTGCACCGCGCACCGGTCCGCGCAGGGCCAGTCATGTGGTGACAGGAGGTTGTGCCGTGCCACTCGACGAGGCTGCGGCACCGGGTGGAGAGGCCGCGCAGCTGGCGGTGATCACCGCTGCCCTGGACGTCCTCGCGCCCGCCGACGTGGACGGAGTGCTGCAGACCGTGCGCGACGGAGTGCGCGCCGCGGCCCGCTGCGGCCTGGCCGCTGCCCGGGATCCGCGGTGGCGGGCCCGGCGACGCAACGCCGAGGCGGTCGAGCACGCCCTGGCCGAGCACCTGGCCCGCACCCGCGCCATCCACGAGGCCGCCCTGCCCGGTCCCGGCGAGGTGGACGAGGCGCTCACCGGGTCCGGCGCCGACGCCGCGGTGGCCGCGATCAGCGCGTTCAGCCGCACGGCTGAACGGGTTCTGCGCGTCGCCGCCGGGCAGGCCGAGGACTGGACGGACCGGACCGTGTGCTGGACCTGCACCCGGCTGGTGCGCGAACTCGCCGAATGCTGGGACGGCCAGCACCCCACCTACGCCCACCGCCTGGGCTGACCCGGGCCACCAGGCCACATCGGACGCAGCCCGGTGAGGTAACGGGTAGGGGTGTTCGGGCGACGTCCAGGATCATCACCTGCATGTGCACCGAACGGGGGCGAGCCTCATGGCCCACGCGACCGCCACCGCGCCGCGCTGGCTGCGCCTGACCTACCTCGTGGCCCCGATCGTCTGCCTGACGTTCCTGCTGGTGATGACCACCCTGGCGTTGTGGACGCGCGAACTCGCCGCAGCCGTGACGTTCGGCGGCGCGCTCACGCTGCTGCTGGCCGCGGCCAGCTGGCTGGCGTGGCTGGGGTTCGCCGAGGAACGGCACACCAGCCCGGCGATGACCGACCGCTACCGGGCGCTGCTGCGGCAACTGCCCGGCCCCGACGACCGGGTGCGGTGGAACGTGCGCGACAGCACGACCACAATCATCCCGGTCCACCAGCGCGGCACCGCCGGAATCCTGCGGCGCGGGTACGTGCGGCTCGACCGGCAAGAGCTGTTCCAGGCTGCGGCCGACGGCGGCGGGCCGGTGGTGTACGAGCGGTTCTGGCTGCACAGCCGACACTCGATCGTGACCCGCCGGGTCAGCGCCTTCCGCATCGGCACCCTGCCCAACGGCATGCCGATCCCCGGCCCGCTCCCATGCCGCACAACCGGCTGGTGGGAACGCGTGAAGGCCTTCCACACCCTGATCCGGACCGGGATCGCCACCGCCAGCGTCGACGAACTCGACAGCCTGCTCGCCGACCTGGCCGCCGCCGACATCCGATAGCCCGACAGGTTCCTTGGGTTGTTCAGGCAGCCAGCGCCGCCGCCCGGGTGTCGAACAGGTGCAGATGCTCGGTCAGGCCCACGATTTCCAGCGGGCGGCGCACCGGCCGGTGCCCGCCCACGACACGGAAGTCGGCGTGGGCACGCTCGGCCTTGGCCTCGACCCGCATCAGCGTGGTCACGCCCGCGCAGCTGAAGAACGCGACCTCGCTCAGATCCGCGACCAGCACCGCGGGTGGCGGCGGGTCAAGCGCGTCGACCAGGCACGCTGACCACGTTCCCTGGGTGGACAGGTCGATCTCGCCCGTGGCCGTCACGACCACCACGCCAGGCTGGGGCATCGTCACGGTCACGCACAACACCTCACGCGACGACGGCGGCCTCGTGGTGCGGTGGCTGCGGGTCATCTGCGCCTCCCTGTTGCTGTTCGGCGCGGAGCTGGACAACGCACACCAGCCGCCGGTGGCGCTGCCAGCAAGAAAACGGACACCGTGTGTTCCATCGCCCTGCTCGGCCCCACGATGGAGCCGCCCACCGACGGTAGGCGGCCCGAGGGAACGCAACAACCACACCAAGGGGCTGTGGATCTCACTCGAAAGTGCACACTGCTCAGGCACGATCCCCTGGCTCAGGCTCAGCCGCCTCAACCGCGATCCTCCCCAGGCACCCAGCCCCGCTCGCGCCCCCAACTCACGGTCGCTTAGTGAGCAGTTTCGTCACCTGCGGCGCCGTGAGCCCCTGACGAACCCACGGTAGGCCCCAGCCCCGGACAGAACCCGGCCGCTCGGAGCACCGGGTGTAGGCGCAACACTGGCGACGAAACCGAGCGACAGGACGCGGAGCCCCACGTCACCAGCCGCCCGGGCCCTCAATTAGATCAGCGAGCCGCGCGGAATCAGTTGTTCACCGACGCTCGGTCAACTCGCCATGTCGATGACGCCGTAGTGGGTGGCAAGGCGCGCGAAGGTCTCGCCTTGCCGCCGCGGCGCCCGGTCAACGAGGCGGTGCATGGTGGCCTTGCCCAGAGGCTGGTACTTTACCCAGTCCGGTGCGAGTTCGCGGGCTGTGGCGAGGTGGCGCAGGGCGCTTCGGTACTGGCGGAGGGCTGTGGCTGCCGAGGCAAGGCGGAGCTGGTGCCCGGCTTCCCAGAACGCGGGCACCTTCCCCCGGGCGCGCGGAACGGCTGCGGCCAGCCGGAGGGCCCGTTCCGGGTCGCCCGCGCGGGCTGCACAGTCGACCAGCTGCAGCGCCGCCACTCGGGGACCGAAGATGCCCGCTTCGGTGGCGCTGTCCGCGCGGGCGCGGACAGCGGCCGCCCGGGCCTCGGAGAGTAGATCCTCAGCCCGGTCGACGCGTTGGGGTCGGGCGAACAACGCCGCGCTCGCGGCGTTGAACAGCAGGTTGCCGAACACGCCAGCGCGGTCCGAGTCGCGGTCGAGCATCGCGGGCTGGATCTGCTCGGCCGCTTGAACCGCGACCCGTTCTGCCTCGGCGGTCCGTCCCTGCCGGACCAGAGCCCAGGCCAGGTACCGCAGCGAGATGGCCCGTTCGACCTCAGGCGCATCGCACTGGCGGGCGGCGTCCAGCGCACGCTCGGCGGAGGACCAGGCAAGGTCTTCGTAGCCGATGCGTCCGGCCATGCCCGCGCCGAGCCGGTAGGCGGTGGACAGGATGCGGTGGGCGCTCGCGTTCTCCCTGCCGGAGCTGTTGCGGACAAGGCGGCGGGCGTCAACCAGCAGGACGGGTAGGGCGAGCATGGTGTCGTGGTGGCGGCCGTCGACGTAGGCGCGCCACGCGCGGTGCGTGGTGCGGGTGAGTTCGCCGAGGGTGAGGACCTCGCGGTCGTCGGCGAAGTCGTCGACGAGGCCTGGGACGTGCTCGCTTGCGGTGATGGCGCGGCGCAGGGCGGCGACGTCCAGATCACGCGCGGTGGGGACGAGCACGTTGCCGAGTAGCCTGTCGGCGGTCGTTCCCAGGGTGTCCGCGAGTTTCTGCAAGGTGTCCGGGCGGCAGTGCACACGGTGCCCCTGCTCGATCTTCGCCACGGTGCTGAGGCTGAGGCCCGCGGCGGTCGCCAGCTCGGCCTGCGAGATGTCGTGCGCCTTGCGCAGGCGGGCGAGGTTCTCCCCGAGCGCGTCTCCCCCGGCCATCGCACCTCCTGACCCACTCGCGCGTACGTGGGGTGATCACTATAGCTCGGTGCGTGGTGTTCCGTCGTCGCAGAACACCAGCCCCTTACCGCGTGCTGCGGTCAGTGCGGCCTCCAGGCGACCTGCCAGCGCAGGCTTCATGCGGGACCGGGCGTCCGCGAGCGGGAGCAGGAAAGCTGCGCGCAGTTCACCGTCGCGGAGCTGCAGGCCGGACACCTCGTGTTCGGTGATGGTGCCGCCATCGAATATGAAGGCCAAGCCCTCGGGCATGCGGTCGACGGCATGGACGTGGTCGATCACTAGAAGCGCGCCAAGCGGGCGGGTAATGCCGATCTCTTCGCGGACCTCGCGTACCGCCGTGTCCCACGGAGCCTCGTTCTCATTCACGACACCGCCGGGAATGTCCCAATGCTCCTTATAGGTCGTTTCGACCAGCAGGATCCGGTCGTCCTGATCGCGGTAGAGGACGCCAGCGGACATGCGCTTGCGGGGCAATGAGCTCACGTACTCGTCGAACGGCTTCAGATCCAGGGGCACGAACCGAAGCCTACTCATCGCGCAGGCCGGGGTTTCTATGACATTGAGTGATAGAAGCGCTGCGTCGCAGTGGCGAAATGGTCACGCGGCGGTCTGTTTTCCCTGGTCAAACAGGTCGATCATGAGGCCGTGAGCACGCCGGAGTGGCATTCCCAGAGCATGATCGACGCCACGGACCTGGCGGGGAGCCGAATTCGGATCGCCACCGGGCCCTCCACCGCGAGGACGGGTGAGTGGATCGGGTTACGCATCGGCGGTGAGGATGCTGCGGATGTATGGCTCACGGTCTGGCATGCGACGCAGTTGTATTGCGAACTCGCGACCGTGCACCGGTCCCGGCAATCGAAGGAAGTCCCGTTGCTGGGCCGGGTCAAGGGCCACCAGGTGCCGGTGGTGCTCGCCCGTCGAAAAGAAGGCACCGAGGCGCTGGTGACGACGCTACGGATCGGTTGCGGCGCGACCACCGCGGCGCTTCTCAGTGACGACGCGGTCAAGCAACTACGCACCCAACTGAACGGCGCGCTCAAGGAACTGTTCGACAGAGGACCCACGTCCCGATGAGCGGCCAAGGGGTCGCCGCTGACATCACGAACCCGGGCGGGTCTGGAGCGGACGCACGGACCACACCAGGCATGCCCGGTCGTAGTGATGCGGCCGTGACCGGCTCGGGCACTTTGACAGGAAGGAGGCGGTGCGACGACATGAGCTGGCACACGAACGCACACGGAACCGTGGAGACCGACGAGGGTGACGTGTTCGACAAGGACCAGGAGTAGCAGTGCGCCTCACACCGGACGTCGGCACGATAAGCACCCGGCCATCGCCGTCGACAGCGATGTTGGACGAGCTACCGGATGGGTATCTCGACCAACCGCATTCGGGGCGGATCGTCCACCACTGGCAACGACGCCACCGGATCCAGGACTCCGGCACGGACGCGATTCCGGCCACGGAATGGACCCCTTCGCCCGACAGAATGGCCGCTGAGCGGATCCGGGACCTGTGGCCGGCCGTGAGTCGCCTGCCTGTACACAGCCACGAGTTTGTGCGGCGCGCGACCACCGCGGCCTGGGACGCGGGAATCCGCCAGTTCGTCGATCTGCACCCCGGCATGCCCAGCGAGGGGTCCGTGCCCGCAGTCATCGCCGACCTGATCCGCCGCAACGGGCCCAACCAGGCGTCGAGCAACCACCGGACGAGGAACGCGCTTCTCGTGCAGGCAGACCCGCCGGTTCGCGCGCACTGGCAGCGTTACCAAGACCGAGCACCGGTTCCGCGGTTGTTCGACTTACTCGACGGAGATGTGTGCGACCCGCGCCACATCAACGATCTGCTGTGTGAAGAGTCCGGAGTGGACATCATGAGGCCGGTGTGCCTGATCCTGGCCGGACTTCTCCATCAGTTCCACCGCGATCAGGCGGCCGCACTGTTGAGGGACTACCAGGCGTTACTTGCGCCAGGCAGCATGTGCGTGCTGACCCACCTCGCCGTAGTCCCGGCCGATCCCGCAGTGGCGCGTCGGGCACGCCGCGCACACATCGCGTTCAAGGCGACCTCCCATCCCGTCCGGCCCGCCACCCCGCAGGCGGTGGCCGACTTGTTCGCCACGCCAAGCTGGGCAGTGCTGGAACCCGGGATCGTACCGGCCTTTCAGTGGCGCCCCGACCCGGTTGCCACGCCGCACACCAAACACGACGGCCAGGCTGGACCGTTCTTGCTGGCCGCCGTGGCCCGCAAAAACCGACCTTCGTTCAGGCAACGCAAGTGATGAGCGAACCCATGCGCACCAACGACAACTCCCAGAGCAGCTTTCCTGGGCCGACCGCAGATCTGGCGAACTATGGCTCAAAGCCCGACGCCGACGACCGGGTGACTTCGACGTGAGGCCCGCCCGCCGAGCACACCGGGACAACAACATCGTGCGGCACTGTCCCAATGGCTCCGCGCCCGACCCCGTGTGGCGCAGGGTGCAGTGCCCACGGGCGGCCTCGCCCGCCCGGCATCTGCGACCGCTCGGCTGGCGTCGGCCAGCGATTTCCATCTCACCGGGAAGCCGCCGGTTGCCAAGCCCGGCAGCGCCGTTCCTGTTGGGCGCTCTCGCCATGACGACCGATCTGGCTGCCGGATCCGCAGCTGGCGACACCGCCGCAATCCGCTGATGGCCGATCGTGTTCCGACCGGTGCTGTTCTTGATGCTCGTGCTCGCCCCCGTCGTGCTGTACCTCATAGCGCTGGGGATTCGTGTCCTGCGCCGCCGCCGCGCGGAATACCAGGCCAACCCGAACGCGATTCCGGTGCAGCAGATCCTGGTCCGAGAACACGCCGAGCGGCGGGCCCGCAGGCCGATCTGGCCGGTGGTGGACCGCGACCACGGAGTCATCCGGGACAACCGCCTCACCCGGATCCTGCCCGCCGTGGCTGGCAAGGCCCCGGAACGACCGGACGTCCGGGGACGGCCGCCCGCCCTATCCGATCTGCCACCGGGGAAACCATCGCCGTAGTCCACCCCTTCAAGCGGAGGTCGCCGACGTCGTGAGTGGAGAGCACAGCAGCCTCACCGTGCTGGGCTCGGTGTCCGGACCGGTGGTGCAGGCCGGGCACGTCCATGGCGACGTGATCGTGCAGCCGTGGCGTCCAGTCCAGGTCACGCCCCGCCAGGTGCGCGGCCACGGTCTGCTCGGCGACCGAGGTGAGCAGCGCACCGCACTGGACCACATCGCGCAGTCGGACACCGGCCGATGCCGGATGGTGCAGATCACTGGACTGAGCGGGGTGGGGAAAACCGCGTTGGCAACCGGATGGCTCACTTCTCATCTCGCCTCTTACCCCGACGCGTTCGCCGACGGGCAGTTGTACGTCGACCTCGCCGCCCGCACCTGCGCGCAGCCACACCATGAGGTCGCCGATGTGCTCGGCATGTTCCTGCGTGCGCTCGGCGTCCCCGCCGGCGAAGTGCCGGACTCGCCCACCGAACGGGAGGCGCTGTACCAGTCGGTCACCGCGACCCGGCCGCGGCTGGCGGTCGTGCTCGACGGCGCCACCACCGCTGCCCAGGTCCTGCCATTGGTCCCGTCGTCGTCCTCCAGCCTCACGCTCGTCACCACCAGGTACCCGTTGCGAGACCTCATCGCGCTGGGCGCGAACGTTTTACCGGTGCCGCCGTTGGACACGCGTGGCGTGCACCAGGTCCTCACCGTGTTCCCCGGCATCGGCGAGGTTGACACTGACCTCGCCGCCGTGGTCGCCACCCGAACCGGCGGGCTCACCGCCGCAGTCGTCAACCACGTAGTGGGCGCCGTTGCCTCCGGCACCTCGCTACGGGAACTCTTGGCACCGCAAGCCGCCGCGCACCACAACAATCTGTCCACAATGGAACATACGACAGCCGAGCCGCTCGAGGTCGCCTACCACCAACTCACCGGCCCCGAACGCGCGGTGTACCTCGCGATCGGCGGCCTGCCAGAGATCGGGGCCGCATTCGATGCCGCCGCCGTAGCCTTCGCCGCGGGCTACACCCGCTCCCGCACCCACGCCACCCTCCGGCGGCTGCGCGACCGCATGCTGGTGCTGGAGCTCGACGACGAGGTCTACCGCGCCGATCCCGACGTCCACCAGCATGCGCGACTCCAAGCTCTGCAGCGTCCGGAGGCGCCGCAGGTACGCGAGCGGCTCATCCTCTGGTGGGTCCACGCCGTCCGCCACGCCGCGCGCACCGTCATGCCCACGCGCACGCAACTCGCCTGGACTCCACCCGCACCCGCCCGACGAATGTCCCTGCCCTCCTGGCTTGACGATCCCGGCGCCGCGCTCACCTGGCTCGCCGAGCGGGTCGACGCCGTCCTCGGGATCGCGCGGATGGCGCTGGAGAACGGCTTTCACCGCGAGGTGCTCGCGCTGGCCCACGCCCTCGATGTCCAAACCATCAAGCACGGCGATCACCAGATCGGCATCGCCGCCGACCTTCTTGCCCTCACCGCTGCGCGGCACCGCGCGGATCCTGACCTGGAGTTCAGGTTCCTGCGCCGGCTCGCCCGCCGCTACGCGTGGCTCGGCAACCTCCGCCGTGCCCATGCTCTGACCGGGCTGTGCCTGGCCCACGTTCGGCGCTCGCGCTGCCCGCGCCAGATGGCCAAGACGGCCAAGACGCTGGCGTTCGTGCACACCGCCCGGCCTGACCGCGCCGGATTGCCCGCCGCCGCGCGTTTCCACGCCTGGGCGGCCGACCTGTACGCCGGACTGGGGCGTGACCACGCCCAGGGGCTAGCCCAGCTCGAACTCGGCATCGTCGAGCACGCCCGTGGACACCTCGCCGAAGCCGACCGAGCCTTGAGGTGCGCGCGCCCCCTGCTCGGCGACGACCCGCACAACCTTGCCCGGCTGGACCTTGCCCAGGCCGCCCTCGCCGAGACTCACGGTGATGGGCAGGCCGTTCGAACCCTCGCCAGCCGCGCCGACCACGCCTTGACCCCATTCGGCGAATCCCCCGACCTCGCCCGCGCACGGCAGATCCTCCGCCGCTGCGCCGGACACGTCACCGACGAAGGAGCAGAATCGTGACCCCGCAAGCGCGCGATACCGCCGCACCGGCCGGCACCGCCCCGCCCCCGTTCTACGTGCAGGGCCGCACATTCGGAGAGCCGAGATGGCCTCATACCCGACCAGAATACTTCGAACAGTTCGCGCGCGAGACCCTGCAACAGCTGGTGGATCCAGCCAAGGGCGGTGCCTGTGACGAAGCCCGGCTGCTCAGGCGCCTGTCCGCATCCGGGGCTCCCGAACCGGAATCAGGCAACTACACCACTTCGGAAGTCGCGCTGTCCAAGGCAAGACGAGCCACGGCACAAAAGGGCTCTGCGGACGTGCGGTGGGTGCTGAATCGTCAAACCGTGCTCAAAGCGCTCCAGTACGCCAATCTAGGAGCCGAAGACCTGCATTCCATCGCCGACCCGTCGGCCGGAACTCCCTGCTGGTCGGTGGTCCTGCCGTGCGTGGAGCACGTATTCGTCGTGGGTGCCGCCCTCGCTCGGGCCCTGACGGAAGAAGCGCGCGACCTCGTCCGAGAGGACCCGAACTGCGCGCTGGACGCCCTGCAACACATGGCCGCGCACTCCCACATCACGTCCAACAGGAACAGCACGCTCGTGTCCTGGCCCGGTTACACGCTCACACCCGCCTGAACGCCCCGGAACGACGCGGCCGCAGGCCCGTGCCCTGACGCCCGGATCGTGGAGTTCGGCACCGGTTCGCCACCTCGGACGCGGCACTTCGGCCGCCGTTGTGTCCCCCGGCGACGACCTGGTGGTGGCGCCGGACGGATCGTCTCCGGCCGCACCTATCCGGCAGCCGTGTTCCACATAGGGCACGAAGACGTCGCGAAGCTCCTCGGCGTTCTCCCCGGCGAGGTCAATGTTGTAGCGAACAACGTCCACACGAACACGACGGTTTCCTCCGCTGGTGCTCTATGTGAGCAAGGGGCCCACGCCGGGACCGAAATTCGTCTCCGTTCACCGCATGGCGCCCGCGCTGATCCGGTCAATTCGTGTGAGATTGCGCCCCACAAGGTTCCCGGGCCAGCGCCAACCCAGCTGCGCGAGCGCGTCGACGCGCTCGAGAAATACCTGCCGGGCCGGTGAAGGCGCGCTGGGTACCCGGTTGTCCACGGGGTCCGAAGCGGTCGTGCTTCCCGGCCACTGCCGGTAGAGCAGGCCGGGTTCGGCCAGCATCCAGCCCGGCGCCACCGCCTCGACGGCGAGCAGCAGCGCCACGTCCTCGTCCCGGGTGAACGCGGGCCAGCCGCCGAGCGCCCTCACCAGCGCGGTGTAGGTCACTAGTGTCCCGCCGACGACGGGCAACAGCCCCGATGCCTCGCCAGCGGCGAGACGACCGGGCGGCAACGGACCCGACGCGGGGTCACGGGGACCGAACCGAAGCCGCCCGTCGGGGAACAGATCCAGCGCCGGGGCCACGCACCACCCCAAGTCCGGGCGGCGGGTGAGCGTGGTGATCGCGCGGGCGAGCGCGCCGACGGGCAACAGGTCGTCGGCGTCGAGCGAGAGCATCAGCCGCCCGGTCGCTCGGCTCAGCGCGAGTGTGCGAGCGGCCGCCGGGCGCCCGTGCTCACCCATCCCGGTCGAGATGCGCGGATCGTCGGGCAGCTCGGCGAGCGGGCGTCCGCTGCGACCATCCTCCTGCACCACCCATTGCCAGTCCCACCCGGCCGGAAGGTCCTGCTGCACAAGGGATTCGTACGCCGCTGCGAGATGTTGGTGAACGCCATCCAGCACGGCGGTGATCACACTGATTGTCGGCACAAGGCTTCCTCAATCGTCATGCTGCTGCGCTGGTCAGCGCATCGGTAGCGCGCCGTGCCTGAGGAACCAGCTCATCGCGGCAGCAGGGTCGGCGCAGTACGGACTGGGCAGGGAACCCGCCAGGTGGACGCGAGGCGGCCACGGTCTCCAGCGCGTGGGCGTAGTGCTGGTGGCGGTGGAGATCGACATGACTCGGGTCCTTTCGGAAGAACACGTGGTGGCACGACCGACGCGCGTGGCGGCCTTGGTGGTCTAGAAGGTGAGGGGGCCTTGGCCCTTGTGGTCGCGGAGCTGGACGACGGGGCCGGTGATGGTGCTGCCGCTGATCGAGTTCCGCACGCCCGGTTCGGTGAGTGCTTTCTTGACCAGCGCGAGCACCGCTTCCTCACGAGTGAGTCGGTTCGCTTCGGCGAACTTGTCGACTTCTCCGACCCACGCCCCCAGCAAATCCTCTAGGTCCGCGGGCGCGGTGTTCGTTTCGGACGGTTCTGTCGTCATGCGAAATCCCTTGGGAGAGAGGAGAAACTGCTTAGGCTGCAGAAAGCCGGTTCACGCGGGGTTGTCATGGGAAGCTCCGTTCGTCGCATTGAGTACGGGGTGCTGGCCGGGACCCGTCGACGTCGTCGCGCCCATCGAGGTATCGGGTATCGAACTGGGCTGGAGTGGGCACCGGTGGCGGAAGCGGCCGAGCAGCCACGCGATCACAGGCCCGCAGGTCAGCGCCAGCGCCAGCGTGCCGACGCCCACCGTTCCGCTGTGCCAGGCGAACGAGGGACCGAGCAGCAGGCCACCGAGCAACAGGAAGGCGGCGTCGAGGCCAATGCGCACGCCGGCGACGCGGCGGGGACGTCCCCGGGCCAGCGCGAGCATGAGCCCGTCACGGGGCAACGGCCCGAGCGCGGCGGTGAGATAGACGGCGACGCCGACGCAGAAGCAGGCCGCGCCCGCAGCGAGCAGCAGGATGCGGACCGGGACAGAGTCGACCACGGGAATCCAGCCCAGCAACGCGTCGGTGACGAGAGCGGGGACCAGGAACCCGGCGATCGTGCCAATCCCGGGCCGGATCTTCAGCGGCACGAACGCCATCAGCATCAGCGCTTGCGTGGCGATGATGCCGCCGCCGACGCTGAATCCAAACCGCTGGGCGACACCGAGATGCAGCACGTCCAACGGCAGCAGCCCGAGCCGGGACCGCAGCAGCAGCGTGATGCCGACCCCGATGGCCAGCGTGCCGATGGCGAGCCGGACCAACCGCGACCACGGCACGTGGTGGGCGAGCGAGTGTCGGCCGGGAGCCATGGTCAGTCCCTCGTTCCGGACGTCCAGGCCCGGGCGGCGGCCAGGAACAGGTCGTTGTCGGCGCGCGAGCCGAGGGTGACCCGCACGCCCTGCTCGGGGTAGACCATGATCGTGAGCCCGAAGCCGAGGGAGTGCTCGGCGAACCGGGCGGCGTCCTCCCCCACCGGCAACCAGATGTGGTTGGCCTGCGAGTCCGGCGGGACGAACCCCTGCTCCCGCAATGCCGCGAGCACCCGGGCACGTTCGCCGGCCAGCAGCTCGCAGCGAGCGTGCAACGTGCCCTGCGCGGCCAGCGACGCCAGCGCGGCGGCCTGCCCGATGCTGCTGACCTCGAACGACAGCGCGGCCGCCGCGACGGCGGCGGCCAGCATCGGTGGCGCGACCAGGTAGCCGACACGCAGCCCGGCCAGCCCGTAGGCCTTGGAGAATGTCCTGACCACGGCGACGTTGTCCCGCCCCGCCGTCCACTGCGCCTTGGCCAGCATCACGCCGTCGACGACGCCCGGTGTGGCGTACTCGACGTACGCCTCGTCCAGCACGACCAGGACGCGGTCGGGCACCGTGTCCAGAAACCGCCGCAGCTGCCCGTTGTCGAGCACAGTGCCGGTCGGGTTGTGCGGGTTGCTGAGCAGCACGATCCGGGTCGGCGGATCGAGCGCGGCGCCGATGGCGTCCAGATCGACTGTGCCATCCGGTGTGAGCGGGATCTGGCGGTGCGGGGCTCCGGCGTTCGCCGCGAACAGCCCGTACGCGCCGAACGCCGGGCTCGGCGTCACGACGGTGTGCCCGTTCTCGCCGCAGGCGATGTCGACCAGCCGCTGCAGCAGCGCCGAGGATCCCGCGCCCACCGCCACCATCTCCGGCGCGACCCGCAGGTGCGTGGCGAGAGCCTCGACCAGGCGGGTACTCGCGGTGTCGGGATAACGGTGGGCCCCGCTGGCCGCGTGCATCATCGCGCGCATGGCGGCCGGAAGCGGACCGGCGTGCGACTCGTTGCCCGACATCCTCACCGCTGCCGGGACCTCCCGCCCCGCAACGACGACCGGCGCCGCGGCCGTGCTGTTCACTCCCACAGGTCCACACCCGTCTCGGGCGTCAGGCTGTGCGCCAGGTCGATGCTGAGCTGCCCGAGCGCGTAATCACGGCGCAGTTGCCGGACCCGCTCGGCGACCAGGTCGTCCAGATCCGGGCGCAGTACGGTGTCGTCGCCGAAGGTCTGATCGGTGCGTGCCTCGAACGCGGCGACCTCCTCCTCCGGCTCGAGGTTCAGCGCCGCGTGCGGCACCCCGGGCGGGATCCAGATGACCGAGCCGGGCCAATGCAGCACCGGTTCCATCTCCTCGCCGCACAGCGAGGCGGCGATGCCCTGATGGACGTAGACGACGATCTCGGACTCGGCGTGTTCGTGCGCCTGGGTGCTGTGCCCGCCCGGCATCCGCACCACCCCGGCCGAGAGCCCGCGCACGGGCGCCACCCCGGAATGCACGGCGGGAATCAGCACCTGCTGCTGCACCCCACGCACCGGCGGCAGCGCGGAAACGTTGGTGTGAAAGGGTTCTGCCCCTGACGATCGAGGGTGCGGGGTGGGCGGCGTGGTCGCGTCGAGGCTCATCGGGAACTCCCCTCGGGCGCGATCCGGAATTCCACCAGCTGCTCGTCGACGGAGTACGCCGACATCACGGTGAGCCCGCTGGCCGTCAGCCGAGCCCGCACGTCATCCTCGGCCGTTTCGGGATCGGCCACCTGCGCGAATCCGGCGAACGCGGGCTTCGCGCTGTCGCCCCGCCGATGCCGCGCCAGATGCGCCCAGCCGCTCCATCGATCCCAGGTCAGCACCACGTCCGCCGCGACCGGCGCGCCCGCGGCCGCTGGCGTCGCTGACCGTGCAGCGCCGGGTATCGGCGGCGCTATCGTCACCTCGGCTGTCATGTCTCAATTTCCCCCTCGATTTTCCTCTGAGACCTTCCGGCTCGATCTGCGCTTTGCCTGTGGATCCGGGAGGTCAGCACGCTCGCCGTGGACGTGCTCGCTACCGCGAGAGCGCGCCCGGCGCCGCGCGTACGCGCCGGGCCGAGGTGTGAGCGGCGGCCACGGCGGAAAGGAGACCGGATACCGCAGAGTCGGCATCCGGTGACACCGACGGTGAACCGGGCGGCGAACACGCCAGCCCGCGCGAAACGACGATCTGCATGAGGTCCCCCAACCTCTGGCCGTGGCCGATTCCCCCCGAACCGGCCAGCGACCCACCTCGCCGTACAGCTGAACAAGCCGGACGCGGTGGAACGCTAAGATCCACTCTTTCCCCGAAAACTACTCTGCGTCAAGTGCCACTTCGCCGGGTTGAGCAGCCATAACAGACAGTTGCGGGCTTCGTGTGGAGCGAAACACACTGCTACCCACCACGCACAGCCACCGCTCCGGGCCGGGGTTGAGACGGGCCAGCGGCCCGTCGTTCCGACGTCGAAACCACAACGACCGGCTAAGGTGTGTGAGGGGCTTGACAGGTCGTGCAAGGAGGGGAAGGCGATGCGGAGCACCAAGAACGGAGTCGCGTGGCGGGACGCGGTCGACCTCGAGCGCAAATTCTCGGTCGGCACCCAACGCGAGCCGATCCCTCCGCCACCCGCGTTGCAGAATCGACGCGAGCGCGGCGAGTACACAGTGGCCGAGTTCTCCCGACTGCGCGGGGAATACCTGCGCTACGAGCGTTTCGAGAGCAGAGCCGTCCAGGTCACCCCGGGCGGTCCCGCTTTCGCTGCCGGGTCGCCGGAGTTCGTCGGAGGCTTCCTCATCGGTACCGCGATGCGCCGGATCCACCGGCGCCGCAAAGCCCGGGCGATGGCCGCGCCGCAGTGGTACGAATACCGCATCGACAGCGTCGTAGTGACCACACACCGGCTCTGGTGTCTGACCGGCGGAGATGGGCCCAACTTCAACTATGACCTGATCACCAACCTCACGCTGCTCCCCCGAATCCCGGCGTTGACGCTGTCCTTCCTGCCCGGACACGGGCCGGTGAGAGACCTGCGGATCAGCGGTGAATGGGCGCCATGGATCGCGGTCGCCGTCGCCTACTACACCTACGGTACGGACCAGGCCCGGCAACTTCCCACGCTCGCGCCGCTGCGCGAAACACCCCGCCCCACCACCCACGTCACTCCCGCGGTGCCCCAGTTGCGCAACCGAACACGGCGCTGACTGCGTCAACCAGGGCGACGGTGCTGCCGGCGCGCTCGCTGGCAGCGCACCACGACGAGGAGAACCCGCCCCACACACCAGGGCGCGCGCCAGCATCGCTAAATTGCACACAGAACAAAATAGTCGTCGGGCAAAAACACCACAGGATTAACGTTCGATTCTAAAATAGAAATATCGGGATTTACTCGGGACCGACACCCCGCGAAACCCAGGCATAGATCGAACGAATTCCCAGGAGTTTATCGTGTTTCTCGACGACTCACCCCTGCCCACCTGCGCGTGCAGTCCGAAACCCGTGGTCCCCGAGACGCGCGCGGTCAGCGACTGCCCGCTGTGCCTCGGCAGTGGCCGCGCCGACGCCGTCTCGACGGCCCCGTGCCGGTGCGTCACCGCCGAACGGGACGCGGCCGCCGCCTGGGCCGCCGACGTCCTCGCCGACCCGGGGATAGCAGTCCTCGACTGCGAGACCACCGGTCTGGTGGGCAGCTACGCGGTGGAGATCACCGCGCTCGACGCCGACGGCGCGGTCCTGCTGGACACCCTGGTCAACCCACAGATCCCCATCCCCGCCGACGCGACCGCGGTCCACGGCCTCACCGACGCCGACGTGGCGGCGGCGCCCACGTTCTCCCAGATCCTGCCCCAGCTCGAACACGCACTGGCGGGCAGGCGCTTAGTGATCTACCACGCCGCATTCGACACCGGGGTCCTCTCCCGCGAACTCGACCGCCACCACCGCGCCCTGCACCCCAGCGAGACCGCCCCATCCTGTGGCTCGGAATGGCACCTGCACTGCCATCACGTCCGGACCGCGACCTGGTGGCAGCGCGTGCGCCAGATCGACTGCGCCATGCAGCAGTACGCCGCCTTCAACGGCGAGTGGAACCCGGACAAGGGCCGATTCGCGCGCGTCCGGCTCGACGGTGGCCACCGCGCCCGCGGCGACTGCGAAGCAGTGCTGGCCCGCCTGGCCACCATGGCCGCCCACCTCCAGCCCGAACGGGTGTGACCAGTCCGCTGGTCGGCACCGGTGCGGTGCCGACCAGCGCCGGGGTTGTCCGTGCGCACCACGACGCGCCGGAACTAGGCCGTCGAGGAGGAGGTGTGGGGCGGAATGGCACCACCGCCGAAGCGGCTAAAGGGTTGACGGCCCGGCTACCAGCCGCCCCACACCAATCGAACGAATCCATCAACCCGAAAGGCTCGTGCGCAAAAGCGCACTCCCTGCCTGGCCCTGAATCCGAACCAGCAGTGTAGCGCGGCGCCCGCCCGCGAAGCCGGGAGGCGTGCCCAGGCCGCACGCGCCGATCGCCACCCCGCACCCGCAACCGTCCGAGTAAATGGTGCCACTCGTTCACACATCTCGGGAATCAGGCTCCCACCTCCCGAAAATCTGCACTCAAAACAATCCTGCATTGCCTATCTTGCGTGAACCGCCGGAATTGCTGGTAATTTTGTTCATGTGACGCCGAAGTGACGACTCGGCCGACTTCATAGATCGAACGAAATTCCTCAATTCAAAGGTGGGTACACCTGTGCTTACTGCGACTGATCTCTTTTGTGGCGCGGGCGGCGAAGCGCAAGGCGGAGCCGTTTACCCCTGGCTGGAAACCATTTACGCGGCCAACCACTGGGAACAGGCCATAGAAACACACGCCGCTAATTTCCCGAACATCAATCACGTCGTCGCCAACATCTCCCAGATCGACCCTCGGTACTTCGCCACGACGGAACTGCTCTGGGCCTCGCCCGAGTGCACCAACCACTCAGGAGCCAAGGGAGTCAAGCGGGCGTTGCAGCAGGCAGTTCTCCAGCCGGACATGTTCGGCGAGACGCTTCCGATCGAAGCGGCCGAGCGTTCGCGAGCGACGATGTGGGACGTCGTCCGGTTCACTGAACACCACCGGTACAAGGTCGTCGTCGTCGAAAACGTCGTCGAGGCCGTGAACTGGGTGATGTGGAAATCCTGGCTGTCCGCGATGCACGCCATGGACTACGAGCACCACGTCGTCTACGCGAACTCGATGCATTTTCCCGGCGCATTGACCGGCCGCGCGCCGCAATCCCGCGACCGCATCTACGTGGTGTTCTGGCTTAAAGGAAACAAGGCCCCGGACCTCGCGCTGCGCCCGAAGTCCTACTGCTATTCCTGCGACGAAGTGGTCGAGGGCATTCAGATGTTCAAACCGCGCACGAAGGCGTGGCCGGAAGAACGCTGGGGCCGGTACGGCAAGCAGTATTTCTACCGCTGCCCGAAACTGAGCTGCCGAGGCGCCGAGGTGGCACCCCTCGTATCCCCCGCTCTCACCGCGATCGACTGGTCGATGCCCGGCCAACGGATCGGCGACCGCGACAAGCCGTTGAAACCGGCGACGATGGCCCGCATCCAGCTCGGCATCGACCGCTTCGCCTTTGCTCAGTTGGTCCCCGCTGGCGGCACCTGGAACGACGACACGACCCCGGTCACCGACCCGATGCGCACCCGCACCACCCGGGACACCGAGGGCCTGCTGTCCCTGCCTGGGAGCGCGATGCTCATCCCCACCGAAGGCCGCGCGGGCAAGCAGGCCGCGCCGGTCACCCAGCCGATACGGACCCTGACCACTCGCGCTGAAACCGCGCTGCTGGTGCCCTACTACGGCACGGCGTCCAGCGCCACCCCGGTCAGCGCGCCGATCGGCACGCTGACCACCCGCGACCGGTACGGGGTCGCGTTCGTGGCCACGCTGCGCGGCGGCGGCAGCAAGCGCGAGGTCCGCCGCGTGACCGAACCCCTTGCCGCGTTCTGTGCCAACGGGTTCCACCACCTGCTCGTGACCGGCACCCGGGACGCGCAGGACGGACAGATGCGTACGCCGATCTCCGAACCGGCGAGCACCTTCAGCACCGGAGGCCATCAAGGACTGGTCGACCACGAGATGCGCCCGAAGATCCAGATCGAGGACTGCACGTTCCGGATGCTCGAACCACACGAGATCCAGGCCGCCATGGCGTTCGGTGCCGACTACACCATGACCGGCACCCGCCGGGCCCGGGCCAAGCAACTCGGGAACGCGGTCACCCCGCCTGCGAGTGAATGGCTCTACGGCCGGATCGGCGAATCCCTGGGCTACCCCACCGCTGCCTGAGCACCGCGCCGTGGGGCGGCTGGACCCGCTCCAGCCGCCCCACGGGGACCGCACGGCGCACCGCTCCCGCGGCGGCGCAGTCGACAACAAACGGACACCCCCTGATCGAGAAGAAAGGCAAGCACACCATGACGTGGACAATCACGCTGACGGAACAGAACCGAGCGGCGGGCTTTTACGAATGGTTCACGATGTCGTCCGAGGGACCCTGATACTGGGAACACACCGCGCTCGCCGAAATAGTCGCTACAGCCAGGGATTGGTACCCTCTACGACTTCATGGCAGAACCCGAGGTGCCGTTGACCATCACGCTGCCCCCGGACGCCGCGACCGCACTCTACAAATGGCTGGAATCGGGCGAGGGGGCTCGATACCGGGAACACCCGGTGCTCGGCGAGATGCACGCCTCGCTCAGTGCATGGTGCCGCCAGGTACGGAGTCCGCACCACCCTGCCTGACCACCGGCACCGCAGGCCCGGCTTCCCGAACGGGAGGCCGGGCCATCTACGCGACCCACAGCCCGACAAATGCGCACAAATAGATTCCTGACACGAAAATCCGAGCCTTAACCTCCCTTGGTCTCGTAAAGTCAGAGGTGTCAGCGGAACGGGAATGACACCCCCGGAACCAACGACGATAGATCGAACGAAATCCCTGCCGGAAAGGCGTATCGTCTGATGGTAAATACAATTGTCGACCATTCCGTGCCGTTCGCGATGGTGCTCGACCACGTGCCCGAACGACTCGGGGCTGGAACCGCCGAGCATCAGGGCGACCCACACGACCACGTGGCGATCACCACGAGCGGCAGCAGCGTGATCGGCAAGATCACGTTCACCCTCGAGGGCTCCACGGTGCTGCACGTCGGGCACGAACGCCCGGGCACAGGCGACTGGATCGAAACCGAGCGGGTGGTGCTCACCCCGGGCGAGCGCGAAGCTCTCCTCGAGGATCTACTGAAGCACCGCACGAGGTGCGGCCAGCGAGTGGCCAAAGGAGTCAATTGCCACCTGCCGATCTTTCCGATCAAGCTGACCGACACCGAGACCGTTCTGGCTCGCTACCTGGGCGCGGACGAGCAGCCCGAGCATCGCGCGGCCGCGGCCTATGCGGCCGGGATCGTCTCCGGGCGGGTCGCCCCCGTGACCGACTGGCTTCAGTACGAGTCGCTGGCGGCCGCGCTCGGCAGTCCCGCTGAGTACACGACCATGCTGAGCACCGATGAGGGGTGGACGCCGGAGGCCGGGCCGCGCGGCGTCTCGCGCGACCGCTCTGCGGTCATCGGCTACCAGGCGTGGCGCAAGGGGATCGGCCTGATTCACGGTCTGGTCGATGGTCTGGTCGCCGACCCGCGCACCGGCGAGACCCATGGCGAGGACACCCCGCTCGGCGTGAGGCTCGACCTGCCCGGCGACCTGTTTACCGGCACCGGGCTGACATTGGCCGGGTTCGCTGCCGCCTTCGCCGACGACTTCCCCGCCGCCGCCACGGCGTTCCTGCGCGTGACCCGATCCCGCGGTCGTACCTGTATGGCTGGCCGCTAGGTCCGCCGAGGGTTGCCGCTGGCCCAGGCGAAGCCGGTGGCACCCCCTTGCCTCTCACAACGCAACCGATCACCGCGCCGAGCTTGCTTGCCGCGTGACCCCGCAGGCACTCCACGAAGGGCTCCATCGTGAACATCGAGTACCAGGACTACGAAATGGCCATGCTCACCGACGACAACGGTGACCTGGACGCCCTGTTCGTCTCCGCGCCGCCTGACGTCGAACGCCGCCACCCGGACGAGCTGGTCACCGTCTACCGCGAACCAGGCCACACGCCCCGGATCGTGCGCGCCGGCCACGTCGCCCTCCACCCCGCGCCGATCGGCTGGGACAGCCAGCCCAAGCAGTTGGGCGAGTTCGAACTGTGGCTTCCCGCATGCGCGTACTGCGACACCGAACTTGCCCCCTACGCGATCCCGGTCCCGCGCCACCTTCCGGACCCGGCGGGCCCGCACCGCAACGACCACATCTGCCGTTGGCACCCGAGGACCGATCGGCCCCGCCCGCATCTGGGCAAGTACCGGGTCTTCAATAGCGTGACCGGCGCCGTGTTCGCCGCGTCGCCGAACGGGAAGGTTGGCGCGCGGCTGCGGTCCCGCGAGCGCGGCATCGCGCGCTTCCGTCCGAACGTCCAGGCCGGTCTCCAGCAGGACGCGCTGGTCGTGGCCAAGCAGCGCGTCGAGACCGCGACCACCGAGCTGAGCTGCCTCGCCCGCGACGAGATCGCGGACCGGATCCGCAGCGTCGTGCCCGACGCCACCCACATCCACGTCGACCTCGGCGGTTGGTTCGAGAACAACAGCGAATCGATCCTGCTGGCCGTCTACGACGGAACCCGGCAGCCGGTGTGGCACGACAACGTCCATGGCCCGCGCGGACCGCACGGCCTCATCGATGACCACTGGACCCGGCAGCGGGCCGACGTCGAGACGATCGTGGACATCGTGCTCGAGGTGGCCAACCCGGCCACAGCTGGCTGGCCGCACTACGCCCCGGACGGAGACGAGAACTACCTCGGCAGCGACGCGGTCTACGAGATCACCTTCCCACCCGCCGCCCGCAACCCGGTTTCTGCGCAGCGTCCCGTAGGACCCCGCGAGCTCAAGGGCATCGCACTCGACTCCCGGATCGTCCGGCCAGTCCAGCTCGTGGGCACCGGCGGCCACACGCGGCGCAGGAGCTACACCGTGTTCTTCGGGATCGGCATGTAACCCCCGCCTCAGCCGTGTGCGGGTCCGGCCTCGACCGCGAGTCGGCCGGACCCGCCGCGGTTCAGGCCCTGGGAACTCACGCCTCGACCGTCCGAAGTGGAGGACACCGATGTTGAACCCGTTGAACCTCACTCCGTTCGCGGAAGGAGAGAAGCGATGAGTCGCCAGTTGGCCCTGCGATTGTCACCTGTGGTCGCGTTCTACCAGGTGGGGGTGGCAGAAGCGGAAGAACTGCTGATCGCCTGGCGGCATCCCCTGCATCTGCCCTCTGACGAGCACCCCACTGGCAGGCCCTACACGCGCCCGTTCGGCAGCCTGGCCTTCGTCATGGAGGACCGAGGTCGGCGTGCGGCCATCGTCGTGCTGGCCAGCACCATCAACGCGAGCGTGTGCAAGGCGCGTGTATTGACTGAACTAATGGGACAGTTTTTGCAGCTCAGAAGGGGTTTCTGCTAGCTTCCCGCGCCATGCCTGCTCTGGGAGATCAACGGGATCTGGCTGCGCTTGTGCTGCCAGAAGTCGGCCGGTTGGCCGGCACGGGCGATGCGTGGGAGCCCTACCTGCTCCTCGACGCTGATGACGTCGTGGTTCGTCCAGTCGCCGCGTACTTCGCCGAGCTGCAGGCGGCCGACGCGTCGAAGTCGACGGTCTACTCGTATGGAAACGACCTTCTGCGGTGGTGGCGGTTCCTCTACGCGGTCGACGTGGCCTGGAATCGGGCCACGCGCGTGGAGGCGCGGGACTTCATGCGGTGGATGCGGATCGCGGACAAACCCGTCCGACCCCACTGGCGCCACAAGGACAACCCCGAGCCCCCGCGTTCCGCGCCGCGGCGGTCGTCGGGAGCCGTGAATCCGGTGACTGGGAAGTCGAGGCCGGGCAGGAAGTACGCGGCGTCGACCCGTGCCCATGCCGAGACGGTGCTGCGGGCGTTCTACGACTACCACCTGCAGGTGGGGACCGGGCCGATCATCAACCCGTTCCCGCTGGACCGCTCGCGCCGGAAAGGCAGGGCGAACGCCCACCACAACCCGCTCGAGCCGTTCAAGAAGGAGCGGACCGGCCGCTACCGGCCCAAGACACCCCAGCGGATCCCGAAGCGGATCCCCGACGAGGTGTTCACCGAGTTGTTCGCCGGGTTGAACCACCACCGGGACCGGGCGCTGCTGGCGTTCTGGGTCTCCAGCGCCGCCCGCGCCGAGGAACTGCTCACCGTCCCTCAGCAGCACGCCGATCCGGGCCAGCAGGTCATCGGGGTGACCCGGAAGGGCAGCGGGGCGTTTCAGTGGTTGCCGGCGTCGCCGGATGCGTTCGTGTGGTTGCGGCTCTACCAGGAAGAACTCTGGCGCAAGGGTGCTCCCCGCGGCCGGACCGAGCCGTTGTGGTGCACGCTGCGGCGGCCCTGGCGCCCGCTGACCTACCCGGCCGCCCGCGCCATGCTCATCCGCGCCCAGGCCCTGCTCGGCTCGAACTACTCGCCGCACGATCTGCGGCATACCGGGGCCTACCGGATGGCCCAGGACCCCGACATGCCGATCACCGACGTCCAGCAGATCCTCGGCCACGCCAGCCTGAGCACCACCCAGATCTACACCACCCCCACCGCCGAAGACGTCATCGCCAGCGCCCTGGCCCACCACCGACGGCGGGCCGAGGGCCGAACCGCACCCACTGCGGCGCCGCCAAGTTCGGGCTACAACCCGGATTCCCTGAACGTCCTATTCGGGGGACGGTCGTGACCGACAGGGCACAGACCCTCGACCAATCAGCTGAAGTCGACACCGGGGCAGACGCGCCAGCCACTTTCCACGGCGAGGCGGCTCGAAAGCTGGTGCTTCGGTTCCCTGCTCGCACCCGGCCCGACAGTTGGCCGACGACTGCCGCCAGCAGGGCCGAGATCCTCACTCTCATCGATCAACCTCAGATGCGGGCCGGGGAGAGGAGGACGCAGGACGCGCGGCGTTATGGTGTCAAGCGATTGCTGCGGTGGTTGGAGACCTTTCCGGGTTCGACCTGGCAGGAGCGGTGGCAGGCCAGCTCTGCCTCGTCCCTGGGCTCCCAGTGGCTTCAGGTTCTGGTGACCTGGTTGGACGGCCGGGGAGAGCGGCCCAGGTCGGCGGAACTGAAAAGTGGGCTGCTTTGCCTGCTGGCGGCGGACGTCATACGCCCCGACCTGGAATTTCTCATGCAGACTCACCGCTCTTGGCAGTTCCGAGAGGCCATCGCTACCCACCGCGATCCGGTCGGGTTTGCGCGACTCGCGGAAGTCTGCGATTCGGACATGCTGGTCTCCCGGAGATGGCGGACAGCGCTCGGGCAGATTGCCACCATCATCACCGCGAAGGGCGGTCACGTCGCGGACATCACGGTTGGGGATTGCCTCGAACTTCGCCGGGTCGAACACGACACGCTCAAACGAGGAGGCCACAGCCGGTTCCAGTTTTACGCGCTGCTCAAGGACTTGGGTCTGTTCCCGTCAGACGCTCCAGCCACGCTCAGGATGTTCACCAAATTTTCCGGACAGGTAACTCCCCAGCAGCTGGTCGACCGCTACAGACCGGAATGCCGTCCGATCCGCGACCTCTTTGTCGACTACATCACCGAACGTCAGCCGACCTTGGACTACACCTCGTTGCAAACCCTCGCCTATGCGCTGGTCTCGATGTTCTGGAAGGACCTGGAGAACCACCATCCACGCATCGACTCGTTACGTCTTCCCCAGGAGGTCGTGACTGCCTGGAAACAGCGGATAAGCACCAAGGTCACCCGCCGTCGTCTACCAGACGGCACGGTCCTCGAGGTGAGGAGTCCTCGCGACAGCTACCTGGACATCCTGAGCTACGTCCGCGGGTTCTATCTCGACCTCGCCGAGTGGGCGCAGGAGGACCCGGCCCGCTGGGGACCCTGGGCCGCACCCAACCCCGTCAGCAGCAGAGAAATCAGCTACAAGAAGCACGATTCTCGCGTCAAGGCGAAGATGGACCAACGGACCCGGGAACGCCTGCCAGTGCTTCCTACCCTGGTCCGCGCTGCCGAGCAGCGACTCCGGGACGCCCGGGCCCGGCTGGAAGCCGTCCGCGCTGCCACTGCCAGGAGTTCGTTCACAGTCCTTGGCGAGACCTTCCTGAAGGCGGCTAGCAGGGACGACGGCGACCCGAACGCGTCGGTCGTCGCCTACGACCAAAGCGGACGACGGCGGTACTTCGGGCAGGAGGAACATCGGGCCTTCTGGGGATGGGCGGCAATTGAGTTCCTCCGCCACACCGGCACCCGAATTGAGGAGATGCTGGAAACCAGCCACCACAGCATCACCCAATACATCCTTCCGACCAGTGGCGAACGCATCCCGCTCCTCCAGATCGCCCCATCCAAGACCGACCTGGAGCGGCTGCTGGTCGTGAGTCCCGAACTGGCCGACGTCCTCAGCGTGATCATCAGCCGCATCCGCCGTGACAACGGCGCGGTCCCGCTGGTCCCCTTCCACGACGTCCTGGAGAAGGTCTGGATGGAACCTCTGCCCCTGCTGTTTCAATGGCGCAGCGGGGGCGAAAACCGTGCCATCTCACCCAGTTTGATCCGAAAAGCGATCAACGAGATCCTCGCGGACACCGGCCTCACCGATGCCACCGGGCAGCCGCTGCACTTCCAACCGCACGACTTCCGGAGGATCTTCGCCACCGAGGCCATCATGAACGGGATGCCGCCCCACATCGCCCAACTCATCCTCGGGCACCAGGACATCAACACCACCATGGGCTACAAGGCGGTCTATCCCGAGGAAGCCATCAACGGCCACCGGGCCTTCATCGCCCGCCGCCGAGCCCTGCGCCCCGCCGAGGAATACCGGGTCCCCACCGACGAGGAATGGGACGAGTTCCTCGGCCATTTCCAGCGGCGCAAGGTCGCTCTGGGCGACTGCGGCCGCGCCTACGGGACCAGTTGCCAGCACGAGCACAGCTGCATCCGATGCCCGCTTCTTCGCGTTGACCCGAAGGAGAAACCCCGTCTGATCGAGATCCGCGACAACCTCACCGACCGAATCGAGGAAGCCGAACGCGAAGGCTGGCTCGGCGAAGCTGAAGGCCTGCACGTCAGCCTGTCCGCCGCGAACGACAAACTCGCCTACCTGGAGAGACGCGCCCACCGCGCCACCACCATCAACCTCGGCCTCCCCACCTTCGGAGAGATCATCGGCAGAACCGCCACCCTTCCCGCCCGGCCCACGCGGCAGGCTCCCGCTCTCGACACGGTCAGCTGACCAAGGACGGCACCCACCATGAACCTGGACACCAACGATGCCGTCGAGCTGGCCGAACTGCTCCAGTTCCTGCACGACTGGCTCGCCACCGACCCCGACCGGTTAGCCGAGTCACTGGACCGGTTCGTCGGAAGCCGGGCCTACGACCTCGCCGAGCTGCGCACCGACCTCAATCGGTTCACCTTCCTCCTCGGCGGCAACGACGGCGAAGGTCTGTTCACCCACGAATCCGAGTAGCGAGGCATCGATCCCAGTAGGTCGCAGCAGTTGCTCGTAGTTCAGAGAACGCGGCTGGCACCGGTACAACACCGTCGACCTCGCCCGGATCGCACGAAGCCCGGATCGCCGCGACCAGCAGTGCCTGCGCGCGGTGTTGCGCATCGCCCGGGACTACCTTGTCCCGCTGTGGCTCGGGGCCTACCCCCGTTGGGATGCGCGCAGCGCCGAGTTATGCGGGCAGCCACAGATCGAAGCCGTGTCGAGCACCAGCCTGCCCGGAACACCCGGCCAGATGTACCGGTTCGACGGATTCGAACGCATCCGGGTCTCGCGGGGCGCCAAAGGCGGCGGGCACCAGCGGCCCAGCGTCGCGAACGCCATCGACGACGGCGCGCGGGGTCTGTGGGTCTACCGCTACCCGCAACCAGTACGACCCGCCACCGCCTCAAGGGAATCCCGCACGGTGACCGCGTAACGGGCCTGCACTTTCGCGTCCATCAAAAACGTTCGCCAGTTCACTTCTTTAGCGGGATTAGACGACCTGGGCGGGATTTACGTATAGCGTGGAAAACACCGTGACGAGCCGAGCCTAGTCGGAACTCCGCACACATTCGGACTCCTGTTCTGGTCAATCTCCGGCCACAGAGAGCGCACATCCCGGAATCCGGCGACGGGAAGAGCCAGATACAGGGAGGACTCCTCCCACCGGCCTCAGCGCGCGATCACGGGCGAAATCCCCCGGCCTCTTTACAGGAAGGCGCCCGCTGCCATGTCTCAGCTCCCCCTGCTCGAATTGCCTCAACACACCATCACTCCAGCGCCCGAGCCTGACCTGTGCGATTACGACATCGTCGTGGTCGGCTTGTCCGGCAAGGACGGAGTCACCGCGCTCATGGAAATGGCGGCACGGTGCCGCGCCGCCGGAGTCTTCGACCGCCTGTGGACCGTGCATGCAGACCTCGGCTTGATGGAAGCTCCGGGCGTTCATTTTGAAGGACGGTACTACCCCAGCAACCGGGAACTGGTGGCCCTGCAAAGCACCTATTTCGGTGTGCCTGCCAGCCGTCACATCGAGACGCACCGCACCGTGCTGGATGGCACGACCTGGCGAGACCAGACCTTGATCGAGTACGTCGCGATGAAGGGAATGTTTCCGGACGCGGCCCGTCGCTGGTGCACCAGCGACCTAAAATCTACGAAAATCAAGGCGGCTCTGACCCCGCTCGTGCGGCATCTGCGCAAGCAACTCGATCGTCCGGTGCGCATCTTAAACGTGCTCGGCTTGCGCGCGGATGAGAGTACCCACCGCGCCGAACGCCCCACCTACCAGTGCACGACGTCAAATCAACACCGTCATGTCGACGAGCACCTTCCCTGTCACCACTTCTCCACCGCGCAGGTCTGGCGGGCCATCGAGGACAGCGGAGTGCCCTACCACTGGTGGTACGACTCCGCGCCCGGCCGCGGCGACCGCGCCGGCGCCAGCCGCCTGTCCTGCTCGCTGTGCATTCTCGGCAGCAAAGGGGACAGCATCCTCGCGGTCCGCCGACGGCCCCGCCTGGCCGCGCTCTACCACGAAGTCGAGCAGCGCACCGGGCACTTGTTCAAGCTCGACCTGCCGATGAGCCGCCTGCTGAAACTGGCTGCCCAGCCCGGTGGCCCGGACCCCGGTGTGGTGCTCGACGAACAGAACCCGGAATTCGATGCCCTGGAGGCCCGCGTCCGCAGGCACCTCGACCAGCCCGTCAAGCTCAAGGCCAGCACCGCCCACACCACCGACCCGGGGTGCCTGGCCTGCACCGGATGCGGCTGAAGATCTCCCCCCTCGCTGGCTGTGTACCCGCGGAAGCACCACGCGGGCACACAGCCAGCAATTCCCAACATTCGGCCCGCCATCAGCCACGGGAAAAATGCTCACGGAATCGGCCATCACAAGGAAAAAGATGCTGAGTCGTCCTCTATGGACATACGGTGGGTAGTGGTCGCGGCCGGGGGTGACGGCCCCTGGAAGCGCCGACGGCAGATCGAACGAAACCCCGGGCCCTGCTCACGGAGAACCGCCAGCCCAATACCTCACCGAGCCACGGAGGCGAGTGCAGCATGACCACCCCAGCCCCGAAACCCTGCCAGCAAGTGCGTGGGAGGAACCGCGACAAACCCAATGGAACCATCGAGGAGAATTTCGCCATCATGCTCTCCGTGCTGGAAGCAGTGGAGACGCCTCAGGGCTTACGCGTGCTGGCTCCCGGCATCGTCGAGATCCTGGACGAAACCCCCGAGCATCGGCTGACAATTTCCGGACCACACTACGGAAGCTATTCCGGAGGCTGTTCCTGCGGCGACTGGTGGGCCATGCTGTCCAGTTCTGCGGAAGCTGGCCGGGCGCACCGTCGCCACGTTGCCTCTGTGACAGGCGGCGGCGACAACCCCGGGCCGGGTGGGAACCTGCGGGAGCAGTACAAGCAGGCCCTCGACAATGCGGCATTCGAGCCGTCTGGCAACGCTGACGTGGACCGCTTCCGCAAGCACGCGAACCATGAGTACGACGGATGGTGCTTCGTCTGCCAAGGCGATACGGCAGCGTTGGCAAACCTTCTTGCGCAGTTGCGCGGCGAAGAACTGGCCCGGCTTCGCAAGCAGGTCGAGGCGTTGGAACGGAACCTGGCCGACCTGAGCGGAATCACGGACCGACTGCCGGAGCGCGACGAGGCAGCCGTCAACGCGATCGTGTTATCCGAATCGAGTCGCGACGCGGTCGAACACGTCGTGTTGGAGCATCTCGGCAGCCTGACCTCGTACCTCGCCGAACAGGTCACAGACAAATTGTTCGAGTTCCACGAGATTCGGGATAGGCGTTCACCTGTCGCGACCGACGCGGACTCAACCTTGCCGAGTCATGTACGGCATCTGGTCTCCGGCGGTATCGGTGTTGTGCTCGCACACCACAGTGAAGGCTGGACGGCCGACTTCGGTGAGGGTCCACAGTATGTGAAGCCGCCGGACTTCGAGCCGTGGAGTCCTGCCACCCCCGCCACCGACCGCGGGTGACTTGCCCCCAACTGAGACACCCGGGCGCCCTTGGACTTCCAGGCCCAGCGCTGCTCGTGCCGAGGCACAACACATCTTGGCCCCTCACTCGAAGAACGGAGAAACCGCACAATGCAGGCATACGTACAATTCGACTACGGCTACGACCTGGGCGGCTGGCCCATGAACTGGAAAGTGCGCGAACTGACCGAACACGGCGCGCCGACCGCCCCCTGGCTCGACCACGAGATCACGACCGACGATGACTTCCGTGCCCTGGTCGAACATCGGCTGCTGACCACCGTGGCGGGCTTCACCGACACCGACATCGACGCAGCGGACTACCAAGCCCGGCGCATGGAGGCCCTGATACGCACCGGTGTCGTGCTGACCACTTACGGGGAATCCGGGGTCGAAGGTTGGATTCTCAGCGCCGAGTCCTTCTGCCTGGAGGACTGGAACGAAACCATGGACTTGAGTAACGCCGATCTGGGTGACGAGACCGCACGGAAGCATTGGAACGCCGAACTCTCGGCGGCCCTCGACGCCCTCGGCTTCACACCGCAGCAGCAACGGCCCTGCTGGCTACTCAACGCCTCCGAGGACTGACCCAGCAACACACCCACCCCATGTCCGGCCCCGCGTACGCGGGGCCGGACATGCCCATTTCTGAGATCCGAAAATATGCGAGCGCCGCCGCCCAGGGCCACACCGAAGCTCAGCGCGATCACGCGGTTGGACGCGGTGCTCCGCCGGATCGAGCTGAGCTACGAAACCACGAACGACTGGGAACGCGCCGCCGCGCTCCGGCGCACGATGGAGCGGCTGCGCAGCTACACCGAGGGTGACAACCACCGCGTGACGCTGGACGACCAGGCAGGCCACCGCGACGAGGTCGTGGTGCGTGCCACCAGCCGGAGTCAAACGGCCCGCCGCGGGCGCAGCAACGAGGCCCTGTACGTCGTCGGCCGCCGCCGGACCGTTGCCCGCGAGGCCACGGTGGTGTCGGTGGCGCGGATGTCGCTCCACGGCCCGCATCCCAGCAAGCCGGGTCGTCGCTGACCCCGCACGCGCCACCTCGATCGGCGCCCTCTGTCGCATTGGCCGGTCCCGCACACGCGGGGGCCGGCCAATGCTGTCCTGTTGCGAAGAAATGCCCCGGTGTCACGCGGGTCGTATGACAGTGCTTCTCCATTGCCCGGACAGCTTCACGAAATCTGCTCTCAAATTGGGTTGACTAGGCATAATATTCCCTCCCCATGGGTGTTGTTAAGTAAAGTAATTGGTGTCAGGGAAATGGGAGTGACGCCCCGGAGTACCGGCACTAGATCGAACGAATCCATACCCGTGGAAAGTGAATTCCTGTCATGCCTATTCCTGCTCGACGAAGTGACTACACGTCGACGGTTCCGCTGCTCGATGTCGCGCAGCGCGCCGCCGTTGCCTACGACAACGTGCTGAACGCGGCCCGGGAGCATGCCCACTGGGGTCTTCAGCACTCCTACGCGGTGATCCGCGATCGGTTCCCCACCGCCGTCCGGCTGGTGGTCGACGATTCCGAGCGGCCCGAGAACGTCTGCCGGATCACCGGCATCCACGACGACGGCCGGATCGGCGAACTGTGGCACGCGGATTTCGCGCGTGACCATCCCGAAGAGGTGATCGAGGAGGCCAGCGAGTTGCTGGAGCGCGTGCTCCAGCACCGTCCCGCCTTCCTCCTGCCCGGCTGGGAGGAGACGCGCCGCGACTCCGGCGTGTTCGACGTCGACATGACCGCCGTTCCGGCCGCGCTGGACCTCAACCGGGTGGCGGTCATCCCGGCGACGATTCCCGCGCTGCTGCGCGAGGTGCTCACCTACTGGCACCGCGAGGTCGCGCTCGCCGCCCGGGAGTACGCCCGGGGCCTGGTCGAAGGCCGGTACCGGCCCTTGACCTCGCTCACGCACTGGCACCAGGTTCCCGCAGTCCTCGGCTACGCCGTTCCCCACGGCCGTCAGGCACTGGTGGGCCCCGGCGGCATCGAGATGAGCGCGGTCGCCTGGAAGACCGGTATCGGTGTGCCGCACGGTCTCGCCGACGGCGTGCTCGAGCAGGTGGAAAACCAGCGACGCCTCGGTGTCACGCGTCCGTTCCGCCAGCGCATCCCGGTTTCCCAGGACGCTCTCGACCGGCACGACATCACGCTGGGCGAACTGGCCACCGCGTTCGACGGCGACGTGCGCGCCGCCGCGGTCGCCGTGCTCCGGGCCGAGGACATGTGGGCAGACCCCGCAGATGCCCGCAGCACCAACGACCGGTCCGGGGCTGTGCCGGGCACGCCCTTCTCGCCTGCGGCGTCGCGCGCCTGACCCGCGTCGGTGGCGGGCCGGCCGGACGGAACCGGCCCGCCCGCCACCCGCTGAACCTCTCCCCTTTTGTTGTTATTCCCAAGGAGAACATGGTGACCTTCACCGACCCTGCCGAGAAAGCGGCCGACGAAAAGCGCCTGGTAGACCTCGCCCTCAGCCTGGACGTCGAGTCCATTGATCTCGACGAGGTTGTCCACGATGTGGCCAGCCAGATCGCCAGCGATATCAACAACGGTGGTCTGTACAGCCAGATTGGGTATCTGCTGAGCGAACTCGGCGTGGCCGAGATCGAAGCCGAGATCCGTTCCGCCGCCGAAGCGGCTGCCGAGGAAGAGGTTGCGGACAACGACGCGTCCGGCCACGAGCTGGATCTCGTTCCGCAGCCGCAGGACTCGGGCGCTGAGCCGGTGAACTTGGCGGACGACACGAGCGCGGCGGCGGCCGCGGTGCGCGACCTGGTCGCGGACATCACCACCGACGCGAACGGGCGCTGGAACGCCTACGAGGTCGCCGAGCGTTTCAGCGCTTGGCTGATCGAGCACGGGCTGTCCGTCGACGAGCACGCGGCCGGAGGTGGGCGATGACCCGTCGGCCCGCGACGGTGGCGCTCGGCATCGGCCTGGGCTTGGACTGCGCCAAGATCGTGCACGAGTACGTCACCGACCCGGCCAGACGGGATTTCGACTGGTCGGACTGCCTGGCCGTCACGGCCATGACCGGCAACGAGTACGACTCCACCGAACAGGCCATGAACAAGATCATGTTGCCCTGGTTCCGCGAAGTCGGATTGCGGTACGTGCAGATCGCCCGAGCAGGCCAGCTCAAAAGCTCCGGCTACGAGATCCTGGACGACTCGACCGCGCCGCAGCGGATGATCATGCGCGGGAATCACTGGACGCTGGCCGATGAACTGCTGCGCGCCGGGACCGTGCCGCAGGTCGCTCACAAAGAGCGCAAGTGTTCCGCGCGTGCGAAGGGTGACGTGCTGGATTGGTTCCTGGCTGATGAGATCAAGGCCGGACGTCTGGCGCCGGATTTCCGCCACATCATCGGGTTCTCGGCCGACGAGCAGTACCGGATGCTGCGCGATCAGCACTACGGCACGAACTCCCGCAGACCGGACTACCCCCTGATTACGTGGGACTACGACAGATCCGACTGCGCGGCACTGCTGGACGAGGACGGCATCACCGAGCGCCTGGGGTTCCCGTACCCGAGGTCGTGCTGTCGGTTCTGTCCCTTCCAGCTGTCCAAGGGAAGTCGGGCCGAACTGGTGGCCCGGTGGCGTGCCGAACCCGAGGCGGGCGCCGAGGCCCTGGCGATCGAGCGGCACTCGGTGGCGCTCAACCAGCGCATGGTGCTGGGCAGCTCGACCAGCGCCTATGACCTGGCGCGCGAGTACGACCTGACCGACGCACTGGACTTGGCTGCGGCCGCAATCGAGGACACTCCGAGGTGGACGGTGTACGAGGTGCGCCGCGCCTTCGCCGCCAAGCAGATCAGCCGCAGGCCCAAAAGGGTGGACTCGACTCGGAAAGGGACGCCGTGGCGCAGCGTGCGGGCGGTGGCGACCGGGACGCTCGACGATGCCCGCACCGCGCTGCGTGAGTTCGGTCCCGTGCCCGCCAAGGGCGAGGGCATCGATGGGCGGTTGGGCATCGAACGAGCGTGGATCCGCAAGTTCCCGGCTGAGAAACGCTATCCGATGACCGAGCACTTCTACGTCATCAGCAAGCCCGGCGCGATCAACAAACAGCGCAAGAATTTCGAAGTGAAGTGGGGCGAGTTCACCGATCCCACGCTGACCGCGGCATGACCCCAGCGGGGTGGGGTGGCCGTTTTCGGGTGAAGCGGCCACCTCACCCCGAGATCGGTAGCGCGCCCCGGCACAGGACGTCTGCGAACCGTCCGGAAAAAAATGCACGCGAAACAAATCGACGAAGCGCAAAGACTCTCACCTCGCGCGCGGTGCGCATAGAGTCAAAGTATCGGGTGATTCCCGGGGGTGACGTCCCGGGAATCACGCCGCAGCATAGATCGAACGAATTCATCACAGGAGTTTCCCATGCTTCTTGTCATGTCCCGCTGTTTCTATTGCGGTGCCGAATACGGCGAGGTGTGCCGTCCGTTCTGCACCGTGGATGATGTCGGTGTTGTCGGCACGGCCGACCTCGTCCCCGTGGAAGGCGGCAGGTACGCGGTCAAGCACTGCGGCCGGTGCCAGGGCGGCGGCCGCGACCAGGCCGACCTCATCCTCGCGACCCCGTGCCGGTGCCTGGTGGACCGGATCACCTACCTGGACCTGCGCGCCGAGGAACACCTGGAGAAGGCCAACCGCGCCCTGGCGGCGGGAGGAGCGCCCCGCCGGGCCGCGCGGCACACGGTCCTCGCGCGCCGGTGGAAGCTGCTGGCGTTGGCCGCCGCGCTGCGCGGGCTCCGCGTCGACGCCTACGCCGATGCTCACAAGAACCTGGTGCTGGCCAAGACCTCCCACGGCACCGTACAGATCTGCTTGCCCATCGACCTGCATTCGGCGACGCTCATCACCCGCACCGACGGGACCCTCTGGCACCTGAAGAACCCGGCGGGTATGGACGAGGCCCGAATCGTGGCGTGGCACCTGCGCTGGCAGGTTCCCGAACTGGCGTCCCCGCGGGGACAGCTGTGCTGGACGGTCGCGGTGACCGCGAAACCGGGCCAGCCGTGGCGGCGTCCCGAGGTGCTCGGCGTCTTCCCGCGCGGCCCGCTCGCCACGTCCACCTGCCAGCACACCGGGGCTGCGCCGATGAAACCGTGCTGCCCTGGCTGGAAGGCGAGCCGTCTGGCGCGTCACCTGGACACCTTGGCCAGCGCAGTCGTGATCGGTGCTTTCCCCGTGCCGTCCGACACCCCGCAGGCCCCGGCCACGTTCGAGCACGCCGCGCGCCAGGCGATCCTGAACACGGCCAACCTCGTTGCCTCCGGCGACCTTGCGATCTGCAACCTTTGCGGCTAGCGCTTCGGGTGTCCGGCCCGGCGCCGTGATAAGGAGCGCCGGGCCGGACACCGCCGCCGGTCCCACGTGGCAAAAATGCACACAAAAACAATTCACACACCGACAAACGGGGTAGCGCAGCCTTTACTGAGATAGAGTTATGGCAACGGTTGAAAGCGGGAGTGACACCCCGGAAATCACCCGCCATAGATCGAACGAATTCATCACAGGAGAAAGAATGAGCATGTCTTCCCTTGCCGTTTCCGCCCCGGCCGACACCGAGCAGACGTCCGATACCGCCGACGCGCAGGCCCCGGACAACACCCAGCGCGTGGCGGTCCTCTACGTCAATCGGTTCCCCGGCGAAGCGGACTACAAGCAGCGCCCGTACATGGTGGTCTGGATCAGCAACCCCACCCTGTTCACCCCGGACGGTAAATGCGCCCAGTGCGCCGAACTGGGCGAGTCCGGCCAGTGCCCCGGCATCGAGAGCCACTTGCAGGCGCAAATCCGGGTGTGCAGCGAGAACCACGGCCAGCCGGTCCAACTGCGTGAGTACGAGATCACCGACCTGACCAACGACCTGGCCACTGCCCGGCGCCTCGAGGAGATGCTGCGCGCCGACAAGGAGAACGGCGTGATCGGCACCGAAGAGTCCGACGAACTGGAGGAGCTTGCGGACCTGCTCGACGACGGCGACCGAGAGTTTTCCTACCTGGACGACCCGTTCTAATCACCCGCACGTTCCCACGAGGGGGCCGATCCCAGGCAGGCCCCGAGCCTGCCCGGGATCGGCCCCCTCGCCATGTTCCAGACACTTTCGAACAGCGACCACCAGGGATACGGCCGTCAAGCCCGAGACCGACGCGGTCAGGCCGGGCGAGGCAACCCCCTACGGCGTCCTCAGGTTGCTCGGGAGCGGATCAGCGCTGGTGTGCGCGGCCATCGATGCCGCGCCCGCATCCAGAGGCGGCTCGGGGCCGCGAGTGCGGCGTGACCCCGAGTGGCGCCGCCGCGCCGGCGCTCGCGGCGGCGGGGCGTGCCCGTTGTCGCGGATTTCCCTGGCCGTCCACCCCGCAGCCCGGGCGCGGTCGTACATCTCCCGCCAGGTGTCAGCGCGGGTGGCCCTCTCAGCGCGAGCCGCATCGCGCAGCTTCGCGCCCTCCTCCTCCGCCTTGGCCACGATCTCCGCAGCGCGTTGTTTCGCCTGGGCCAGCTCGGCGGCGGCCTTCTCGTCCGCCTTGGTGACCACCGAGTCGTCCCGGGCCGCTTCGGAGGCCAGCGCCAGCGCGACCATCGCCTGCCGTCGCCAAGCCAAGATCCTGTCCGCTTCGTCTTCCGCGCGTTTGAGCGCCTCCTTGTCCCCCATGATCCCGATGGTAGTGCCGATGCACATCAAACCACGACGACACCACTCATGAGCAGGTAAAACCACCCTCGGCCGGTATAGTTATTGGCGTCGGGCGGGCAGGGAGTGACGCCCCTGGGCATCCGGCCGGATCGAACGAAATCCATCACCAGAAAGGCGGGTCAGCGAACCCATGGAACTCCCCGACTTCGACATGTTTTGCGGTGCGCCTGACGGCCCGAGCGCCACCGAGCAGCGCGAGGACGTCTTCACCACGTGGCAGGCCGCGATGGTCGCCCTCGGCTACACCGATGCCACCGGCCACGCAGCCGCGTTCACGCGGTACGAGGTTACGCTCGCCCGCCCGTACCAGGGGGTGCGCTGATGTCCGACTACGTCATCGCTGCCGAGCGCGACGGCACCCTCTACGCCCTGTGGTCCGGAAATGACGGCATCCCGCTGGCGACCGGAACGCGCCAAGAAATCATCGACCGCCTGCGCGCCAACGGCGAGAGCGCCACGGACGCACGGAAGACCCTCGACACCGCGGACCGGCAGGGAACCTCGCACCGCCGCCTGGACGGCGCATGGGACCAGCAGATGCTCTACGTCGGAGGTAGCGCCTTCCTACTCCGGGACAACCTGACCGCCTATCTCCGCGCCTGGCAGGCCGGACAGACCGACGCCGCCGAGGAGCTCCTTCAGCTACCTGGAAGCCCGCTCACCCTCCGCGGCTACCACGAACTCAAGGACAAGGAGGCCGAAGAAGTGGACGCAGACGAGGAGGACCTGCGCGATGACGGGCCGATCGTGCTGACCGGGACGACCAGGACCGTCTCTCTACCAGCCGCCAAGGCCGAGGTGGACCTGCGGATCCTGGCCGGCTTCCGGGACTACGGCACGGTCAACCACATCCGCCGAACCACCGAACGGGATCCCAGCATCACCACCCGAACAGGACTGATCTACCCAGAGATCGAAC
The DNA here is from genome assembly GCF_009765355.1 of Amycolatopsis anabasis. Taxonomy (GTDB): domain Bacteria; phylum Actinomycetota; class Actinomycetes; order Mycobacteriales; family Pseudonocardiaceae; genus Amycolatopsis; species Amycolatopsis anabasis. The sequence goes on from NZ_VTHK01000012.1 coordinate 47,030, forward strand.
TCACCACAGCGACCGGCAAGCGCCTGGTGCTGCGCGCCGACAGCGACCCGTACGTTCCCAGCTACGACATCTGGCATCTCACCACCGATCAGCCCTTCACCCTGGACGATCCCCGCGCCGCATCGACCGTCGACCTGGAAGACCTCGGTCTCACCGAGGAACACACCGAGGAGTTGGAAGCCGCGCTCGACCAGCTCTGGGCCGGGGTCACCACTGCGTGGCGCACAGCGCTGAGCGCCACGCTCACAGACTTGGCTGCGGAGTTCACCGCCGTCGCTCGCCTCCCCTAACACCAGCGCGATCATCCCGCCCGGTGTGTCGGAACCTCTGTCCCGGCACACCGGGCTTTCATTTGCCCACACGAAAATGCGCACGATTCCGTTTGCCACGGCGAAAAACGACCAGTTGTGTCTCAATGGGACATAGCATGAATGCAGTGGCCGACGAACGGAAGTGACGCCCCGGAAGCGGCTACACAGATCGAACGAAATTCATCCCCTTGAAAGCCATTCCGAAAGGGACGCACCTTCATGACGACCCAGATGACCCTACCGGCCATCACCTTCGCACTCGACGTCGAACGCCTGCGTGCCTTGGCCGCCAGCGGCCGCGGCCGGATCACGCAGGTCGCCTACAACCACGAGACCTACTACCCGAACCAGGCCGGACCGACCTTTCAGTTCGAAACGACCGATGGAACGGTCCTCGTTGTCGAGCCCGACGGCGACAACTGGACCGTCCGGGACAAGGAAACTTTCAACGACGTGCGTACCGAACTCGACGCAGGACTGCGGGAACTGCTCGCCACGATTTGGGAAGCACTCGACACCGCCTACCAGGAAACGATCCTGCCCGCGGTGCTCCGCACGACCTCGCAGGTTCTCTGGGACACGTTCACCGGCGAGACAACGGCCGCCACCACGGTTCCCGTCGACCTCGACACGGTCACCGAAGAAGTCGACGACTTCGCCCGGACCTACGGACTCCCCCGCGAGAACGCGGCACTCGCACTGATCAAAAAGGGTTTGCGACCAGGAGTGCGGAACTCCGTCAGCGGCAATGTCGGCGGCCCGGTCACCCAGTTCCGCGACGTGAACGGAACCCTCAGCATCCGCTGAGCACGCTCCAGGCCCGGACGGGCACCCGGCACGGTGCCCGTCCGGCCACACGCCGCTTCCCAGCTCGCAAGAACCCCCAGGAGGTAACGCCCATGAGCGACACCAACGCCCTGCCGACCCCGTTCCCGCTGCCCACCCGCCTGTCCGACTACGTCCCTCATTTCGACGTCGCCGAGCAGTTCCCATTGAAACACCGTGTTTTCGTCTCCGGCGAATGCGACGAACTGTGCTACTGCGCACCCAGCGACGCCGAAGGCGAATACCTGTTATCCAGCGCGAAACGAAGCGAGCAGATCCGCGAACTGCTCGCCACACAAGGGAAAACCGTGGAAATGTGCGGCCCCTGCAACACGGTGATCTTCGCCGGAAACGAAGCTGAGAAGGACGAGTTCTGGTCCCAGCACGACGGATGCGTCTGGGACTACGACAAGGTCGAATACTGATTCCAAGTTACACCCACGCACATCCACACCCGGGCCCTGCGTGCCGTAGCGGACGCCGGGCCCGGGTGCCGCTACCGACCAAACCACACGCCACCCGTCCGCGAGAAACGTACCAAACTTGGTTTCGTGGCAACAGAAACGGCTCTATCTGACCTTTGTGGACGTAGGGTTACAGCAGTGGTTGAGCGACGGGAGTGACGCCCCGGACGCAGCCGCCATAGATCGAACGAAACCCAAACCGGAGAGACGTACCCGAGCCATGAGCGCACCCCAAACACACACACCGATCCTGCGACCGGGGGAAACCCTGGTCTACATCAACGACTCGCCCTACTTCCCCGCCGTACTCGGCAAGCCGAACAACACCCTGCTGACCCCCGGGTTCCGGCGGGTCGTCGCCGAGTGGGTCATCGCTGAACTCAACCTGACCTGGCTGCGCGGCACCAACCCGCTCCGGCGGGCCGAATGGCGCGGCGACACGATCCTGATCTTCGAGTGCGAGTACGAAGACGACGCCGACTACGAGCCGGAGCTGATCAGGCCGGACGAGCGCGGGCTGTACCGCATCGCGGACCTCTGGCAGTGGTCCCAAGCCGACCCGGCCGATATCGACCAGGACGACAGGCTCGATCCCCTGTCACCGGACAGCCGCGTGGCGCTGGCGCTGCTGGCATCCGGGCGTGACCCCGCGACCTACACCAGCGACGAACAGCAGGCGCTGTTCAACCACGTGACCGCGGGCGGCCGCGATGAACGCCTGCGCGTTCTGCTGGACGCCGCCGCGACACCGGCACAGCTGAAGAGGGTGGCCAGCCTCATCGGCCTGATCTGGGCTTCCCCCCGCGTTTCTCGTCACGGCCACTGACCAATCGCCTGGCCGATCCGGCGGGCGAGCCCACCGCCCCGCGACCTATCCAGCCAATCCACGCTCAAGGAGCACGCCTCGATGAAACGTCGTTCCCCTCGTTTGCCCGAGCGCACCAAGCGGGTGTGCGGCATGCTTCTGGCCCTGCTGTTCCCGATCCACATGCTGCTGACCGGCATGCTGTTCACGGTCAGCGACCCGGACAGCTTCCTCACACTACGGATCTGCCTCAACATCGTCGGACTGGTCATGTTCATCACCGCGATATGCGATCTGCGCGCGATCTACAAGACCCGACGCTGACCAACTCACTCCCCAGTGATCTGGCCGCCGCTCCGCGCAGGAACCCGCCATCGCGCGGGTCGGCGGCCCCATCCGGTCCCGACACCAGGTCACGCGCCGCAACCACCTCGCAAGACGTGCCCCGGCTCGTGGCCGGCTGCCGAGCGACCCATGGCAAGCAAGGAGCAGCTCATCCGATGAACACGCCGAACACCAGCGGCCCGGACCCGATCCCCGCGGTGCCCCACCGACCATTTGACCAGCATGGACAGGTCGACAACGCGGCCACGGAGTCGCTGCTGGAGGTACCCGCGGTCAAGGTCGAGACAGCCGAGTTGGCGCGCTCAGTGGTGGCCGAACTGGCGGCGCGCTACCAGGACGCCGCCGACGAGCGGCCCTGGGTGGTCGCCTTCTCCGGCGGCAAGGACTCGACCCTGGTCGCGCACCTGGTGTGCGAGGCCATCAAGCGAGTCCGGCCGTCCCGGCGGACCAGACCGGTGCTCATCTTGTCCTCGGACACGCAGGTGGAGACCCCGGCGATCGAACAGTTCGTCGCCGAGCAACTGGACGCGATCCAGACCGGATCCCGGGCAGTCAACCTACCGATCACCTCCCACCTGGTGCGGCCTGAATTGCACGAAACGTTCTGGGTGCGGCTGATCGGCTACGGCTATGCCGCACCCACCCGAAACTTCAGGTGGTGCACCGATCGGCTCAAGATCCGGCCCTCGAACACGTTCCTGCGCCAGCTCATCAGCCGACACGGCGGCGCGCTGGTGCTCACCGGCAGCCGGTTCGCCGAGTCCGGCGCGCGGGCGGCGTCACTGCGCAAGCACACCGCGCAGTCTGTGGTCAACCCGCACAGCACCATCAAGGGCGCCTACCTCTGGCCAGTCATCCGGCATTTCACCACCGAGCAGGTCTGGGAATATCTCGCACTCACACCCGCACCGTGGGGCGGCCACCACCGCAGACTCCAGAACCTCTACAAGGAAGCCAACTCGGGAGAGTGCGCGGTTGCCCTCGACGAGACCACGCAGCCGTGCGGCAACAGCCGGTTCGGCTGCTGGACCTGCACCGTGGTCAAGCGGGACAAATCCATCGAAGGATTCATTGGCTCCGGCCACGACGACTACGCCGGACTGGCCGCGTTCCGCGACTGGCTCTGCGAACTGCGGGACAACCCGAAGCGCTATCGCGAACCGATACGCCGCAACGGACGGCCCGGAAACGGACCACTCACCCTCGACGTCCGGGCACAGGTGCTCGATCGGCTGCTCGACCTCCAGGCCGACGTCGGTCACCAGCTGATCAGCCCCGAGGAAATTGCGGTCATCAAACAGGTCTGGATCAGCGACCGCCTCATCGACCCTCCCGAGCTTCCCCAGATCGACGACCCGCACGACGCCGGGCACACCGACGAGGAGACCCGGCGGTCGGTTGTGGTGGACTTGCCCATGCCCACCATCGGGGCCGTCGGCCGCACCGCGGGAGAAGACCGGCGACGGTGAACTGGTGACTCAGCTTCGCTGACGGCAGCGCCGCGTTCGACCACGACGCCAGCGGCGCGGCCCCGGTCCATCACCCCCGGCGGTAGGTGGTCCAGGTCCAGGCCGATCTGCAACGCGTTCGATCTCGCTGCCCGATCACCCTGACCGTATACCCCGGCGGGGTATACGGTCAGGGTGATCCTTGGTTCGTGTCCGGCGAGGAACGCCGTTGAAGCGGGCGACCACCCCCGCAGCCAAGGCGCATTGAAGAAATCCGCCAACCAGCAGAAAAGAGATTATGCAATGGGCATGACCGCGCAACTTGTGCCGTGCACCAAACGTGAAGCGCGCCGACGCTACGACCACGGCCTGCACGTCGCCGTGGGGAACGAGCTCTACCACACAGTCGGTCTTGGCTACGCCTTCACCCGGGACGACATGGGCGGCATCACCTTCGACGAGATGGCCGCGAGGTCAGTCGATTCGCGACGTCCGAGCTGTGTCTTCTGGTTCCGCCCGATCACCGCCGAGCACGACGACAACGCATCGGCCCCAGCTCGCGGGGAGATGACTCCCGTGCGCGCGGAGGAAGCGTCACCCGGACAGCAGGTCTGGCCGACACCGCCCGGCCACGAAGCCTCGCGCACGCTGACCGAAGTGAGCATCCTCGAAGCCGAACTGGCCGCCGACGAGATCCGCGCCGCCGGCGGGCAACCGCACGAGCGAATCGAGGGAGTCCACGTGCTCGACGGACCACCGGAAGCCATTTTCCAGGTGGTCCGATGGAGGTTCCGCAACGGCTCGGCCCGCTACTTCTGGCACGGCACCACCGTAGTCGCCCAGCTGACCGAACCGTTCGCCGAAGACCACGACACAGCCGGGTACGCCTACGCCGACGCGGTCGGCTGCCCGCACCGCGACGACCACGTCGGCAGGGTGTCCTCGCATGTGGACCTGCGCGCCGGGCTGACCAAGCCACATGCTTCAGGGTGGGTCTGCCATCGTTTCGGTTGCCGGGCCCGAGCGATCGAGGTCGTCAGGCGGATGACCGGCCGCCCCGGACAGTTTGTCGCCTTCGTGTCCAGCGGACGCGACGGATCGGACGGCGAGCCCGCGGCGTCCTGATCGCTTCGTCCCCGGACGGTGCGAACGCCCCCCGCAGCGCCTCGACGTCGCGGGGGCGTCGCCATGTCCGGCGCCCATGACCGTTTGCCCGAGCAGCCCGCGGACGATGGACCTGGACGGATCAACCCGTGGAGCCGGTGCCTGCGCGGTGCCGAGCGCAGTCAGGTGCGCACGACCGAATTCGTTGTGACACAGCAGAAGAAGAAATGCTCAGCGGACAATCTCACCGGCCTTCCAACACCTCCCTATACCCGGGCGGGGTATATGTTTGAGGTGTCGGCAAGGGAAAGGCCGGACCGCTCCCGTGCGGTCAAGCTGCACACAATTCCGCCAGCGCCAGCGCCCGTTCCCGCGAATCGCAGCCGACGGCACACATTCGGACAGCGATCCCCCTGCGCGATCCAACCCGCAAGCCGCCGAGTTTCCGGGTCCGCGTTCGCCCTCGATCGCACGGACTTTGCGGAGTGGTGAGTGGTATGGACCTGCTCAATGGCGGTGGTTTGCCAACGTTGCTGCGCTGCCGGGAGCAGTACCCGGCGGGTGCGACGCACCTGGGCAGGCTCGCGCGACCGCGTCACATCGGCCAGCTGCGCGAGACGCTCGATGCCGACTTCCGCGTGGGTATCGACAACGACGCGTTCTCCAAATGGAGCCTTCCCGCGTTCGTTGAGCAGATCCAGCGCATCGAACTGGCCCTGTGGGGCAGGGTGCTCCGGCAGGTCGAACGGCTCGCGCCGCTCGCGCCGCTCGGCCTGGACGCGGCGGCGATGGGGCTGACACCGCCCAAGCCGCTCCCGCCGTGGCACAAGAACCTGCTGTTCGTGACCGTCCCGGACGTGCCGTTCGACGCGGAGGCAACGGCGCGCCGATTCGCAGACTGGGCGCTATTCATGTCACATCTCCCGCTGGCGTTGTGCGTGCAGGACGGCGCGAAAGCCGTCGGAATCCCCTGGGGCTGGCCGAACCTGCGCGCCCTGTTCATGGCGGGCTCCACCGAATACAAGCTGTCCGATGAGATGGCCGAGATCTGCCGCGAGGGCAAGCGCCGCGGCCTGCACATCCACTGCGGCCGCGTGAACAGCCGCAAGCGGATTCGCCATCTGCTCGCGCTCGAGTGCGTCGACTCCATCGACGGCACCGGTTTCGACGAGTGGCGCGACACCAACCTGCCCTGGGGCCTGGAGGAAGTATCGGCCACCAGCTACCAGCTCATGCTCGGCGCCGGCTGAACCAGATCACCGGGCTACACACCGCGCAACCGCAAGGAGAAACGATGGACAGCACCACGCACGGACCCCAGCCGGGAGCAGGCACCAAGGCGCCACTGCTCACGATCGGCACGGTGGTCGACTACCACGGAACGATCACCGCCGAGCACTGCGAGCAGTTCCTGATCATCGAGGTCGGCGCCCGGCTACGGCTCCAGAACCGCGAATACCCGCGATTCGGGATACGCGACGTGCACCCCGGGCACGTGACCCGGACCGGCGAAACCGCCGAGATGTGCGGGTGCGGAGCGCACGAACGCGGCTACTGCTACCGGGACTACCACGCACAGTGCCAGGGCTGCACCTGCAACTCGGCCGCTCCGTGACCGGGTGTGCTCCTGGGTCGAAACACCGTCGAGCGCGGTGTCCCCGGGATCGAGACCGGGCTGAGGATGGCGCTCCCTCGAGAGCGACGAACTCCGATGAGCACACCCGACCGCGTCCCGCGCGCAGGGCCCCGGGCGATCTATCGTCTCCGATCGTCGCCGACGTCGCCGCCCATCCCCCGGTCACTGGATTTGCCGCGCTGGCCGGGCGGCCGCCGAGGTCGCCGAGGTCGCCGAGTGCCCGCACAACTACTTGCTCACCGCCAGTTGCCCGTGTCGCGACGCGAGCGAGGACCTCACCTCCACCCCTGGTGGAACTGCGCGAGGTGCGAGTGATGTCCAACGAGGCAGCCGCGGGCGACCGCGTTGCTGGCGAGGGGCGAAGCCGGTCGAGACCGGACTACGGCGCGAATCTGTTCCCCAGAACTGAACCTGATCCCGTGAAACCGCACCAAAGTACCCCCTAGGGGTAGATTCGGGAGTGTCCGAAGCCGGTGAACACGCCCGGCAGATTGATGCGCAATCCACCATTTCTCAAGGAAAAGGAGTCCACCATGCCCGCCTCCGTCAAGCCCGAGCCGCTCGATCTGGGCACCGGCAGCGACATCGACGTGAACTTGACATGGGCCCAGCTCGGTCGATGGCTGCTGGCTGACATGGGCGCACACGCGCGTGCGTTCGACCGGGACTACGTGCAGTTCGATGTTCTCGGTGCGCATCGACCGAAACGCCGGATCATCGTGCAGCTCAACCCGCGCGACGAGTACAACCTGATGATCGGTTACTTCGATCGACGTTCGCTGGCCTGGAAGCCACTCGCTGTCGAGCATGACGTGCACGTGTCGATCCTGCGCGAACGTGTTCGCAGCCTCTACCGCGAACACGCCTGATTCAGCGCGGGTGAACACCGGGCGGGCACCACGGCAAGCATCCTCGCGATCCTCGCGGGCCAAAGTGACCATCGTCAGAACTCAGCCGCATTACCAGCCACCAACTCACCGCAGGAGAGGAACGCATGATCATGACACCGATTATCGCAGTTGACGACACCGTGACCGTGGACGGTCTGCCCGGTCGCTGGATCGTCTGCACCATTCATCTGGGCAACGCCGAGCAGCTCCGCTCCAGCCGCGACCACTCCTACGTGACCGTGAGCCAGACCCGCAGCCAAGACCACGGTCGCAGCATCACCACCACGATCGAGACCGTCACCGACCCTCGCAAGCTCCACTTTGTCCGCCCGCGCAACGTCGACATGGATGCCGCCGGGCTGGATCCGCGCCCTTGCGACTACGTCATCGACAACGGTGTGATCCGGAACGTGCACGATCTCCGCGCCGCGCTCAGGCCCTGAAGGACCCCGCCCCGTTCTCGATTGCAGCAGTAGGAAATACATCTGCTGCCGACCCATGACTTCCGCATAAGCAAAATGCTCACGGATTCGATCAGCCGGACCTGATCACTTCTGGCATATACCCCCGGTGGGTATGTTTGTTGTGGGGCCGAGAGCGTTGGCCACCGAATCCCACCCGTAGGACCCGCATCAAAAGGGAGCAATCCTTGAGCGAAAACAGCACGCCCACGACCGTCAGCCCGGCGGAGGATCCGGTGGTGAAGACGGGCGATCGGCACATCACCGCGAAGTGGAACGTCGGCCAGCCCGACGCGGACGGCTGGTATCGACAGGCTCGCCTGGTGGTGGACCACTCGATGCACACCCGGCGGTACGAGGCCGAGCTGGTCGTGGGGCGCGAGAAGGTCGAGATGCGCGGCCGTGTCGGGATCACGAGCGAGCGGCCGAACATCAGTCAGACGCGGCGCAGGGTGCTCCTCCACCAGCAAGATGCCAGCCGGTTGAACCGGGGCACCCTGAACACCCTGTTCGAGTCCGCGCTGGCGGAGCTTCGCCGCCGGTTCGCTGAAGGCGACGAGGCTGTGACGGCCTACTTCGATCCCACCTCGGTCGAGCACGCCGACTGACGCCCAGGTTTCGACGGGCGGCGCGGTACCCGCGCGGATGCCGCGCCGCCCTAACGCGGTGGAGTTTCGATGGCCGAATCGGACATCGCGGTCGTCACCGTTCCCCACGATCGAGGACTTGCTCAACCTGCCCGTCGTCCGGACGTTCGGCAACGTCGAGGAGCGCGCGGCCGAGGCGTACCGGCAGACCGTCCGTCGCGCGTGCGCCGAACTCGGCGTTGACGAGCGGGACTGCTACCGGGCGAACCCCGGCACCGCCGTGGTCTTCGAGCCGGAGTGCAAGGGCAGACGAACCCGACGGCATTCGGCCCGACGTAGCCCGCTTTCCCTGCGCAGACCGGTTCCGAGGCGCGCGAGGCGCCGAGCCGTGCCGCGTATCCACTGCATCCGCAAGCCACGAGCACCAAGGAGTCCAGACATGGTCGCCTGCGCGTCCACATCCGGGGAGGCCGGGACATCAACCACCTACATCCGCGAAGAGTTCTTTCTGGGAGCGATCCGCGGTATAGCGCTTGACGAGAAGCGCATGAGGGACCGAGTGACTCGGGTCTCCTACGAACTCAACGTCATCGATGGTTGGGTTCGCGTGCGCGAGCGGACGGACGAGTCGGGAGTGATCTGGGAGGGGCAGAGCCGCGTCCAATCCCGGGTGCGGGCTGTGTTGGACGCTGCCCCGGAGCGCGCCGAGTTCATCGCCGAATCTCACCTGCTGTGGGTTAAGACCCTCGCGAAGGCAGGCCGCTCCCGGCAAGCCGCCGCGCAGCTGCGTGCGCTCCGTGCCGCCTTGAAACGTCACGGGTTGGTACTGAAGGTATCGCCGGATGTCCGCGCCACGTGATCCGCCGAAGCACGGGAGTCCCCACGGATCGCAGCGACGTCTTTCGAACCCCGGCATGACTTCTGCCCCCTGAATGCCCGCACCTTCCCCGCCCACGCCCGCGAATTTCCCCGTCTGCAAAGTGCTTCCGGTTTCGATCAGCCAGATCAAAACGCCCATGGCGATATACCCCATAGGGGTATTCTTATGGTGAGGCCCGAGGACATCCGGGGCAAGCGCAGCGGGGACGCCCGCCCCCGCGCGCGGACGACGTCGCACCTCCGAGTGGCGGCGTCTGTTCGACTTCCGACACTGACAGAAGGATGGTGATGACCAGTGACCGCTCCGCGAACCGAGACCCGGTACGGCCGCGCGGTAACCCTGCCCGTGACCTACGACGGTGGAGCCGCTTACCTCACCGCGTACCGCGGCGAGGTAAACATCCGCTCTGGCCCGGATAGCGACTACTCGGACTTCAACCTGTTCATCGGGGCCGGACGCTACCTGAAGCTCCAGAGCTACCTCCGCGACCAGCGCACCGAGGCCGCACGAGAAGCCGACTCTCGACGGCAACTCTCCCGCATGCCGTGACACCGGACCAGCACCAGGCGCCGCACCGGAGTCAGTGCCGCACCGACTCAAAGGAGATTCCCATGGCCGAATCGGCCACCACGATCGTCACCATCCCCGCCATCGAGGCTGACCTCGATCTGACCTGGGTCCGGAAGTACCGCGACGGAGTGGACGGGCGGCTGCTCGCGATCAGCTACCAGCACACGTCGTACTTCCCGGGCTTGAGTGGTCCGGTGCTGCACTACCAGCTCCCCAACGGCAGGGTGGTGCTCACCTGGCCAGACCCGGACGGGCACCAGTTCATCTACGAGGACAGCCAGGAACCCGCGCAGGACCTCGACGAGGGCGCCTACGAAGTCCTTCACGGCATGTGGGACGACGTGAGAGACAGCTTCCAAAGCGTGCTGCTGAAGGCGTTCGGCGATGCGGCCGTGAAGGCCATGCTGACCGCCGTGTCCACAAACTGACAGCCACACGAACGCGTCCGCACCGCGCACACAAGCACCCCGCCCGCCCGGCCGGCGCGGCGGGGTGCTCACGTTCGCGTAGTAGGACTGAGGCGCCCACGACGTCCTGCGGGACCCGAGCCCTATCGCAGCACTTGACCCCTGCGCGTCCCGAGCCGAGCGCTCACCCGGCGCCAGCTCAGCCGGTTCCTCTACTGGCGCAGAACTGTTCCGCAGTCGATCACGCGCCCCGAAACCGGCCAGCAAGATACCCCCTGAGGGTAGAGTGGATCGTGTCGGAACCGGTGAGCATGCCCGGTCAATCGACACCAACCCCACGCACGTCACGTAGATCAGGAGGACCCTGTGCAAACCAATTCGGCCACCGACACCAGCGGCCAGGGCGGACGGGCGCCGATGCCGACGCAGAGCTACCACGGCAAGATCGAGTGGGATGTAGAAGGCAGGACACCGCGCGAAGCCGCCGAGGAGATGTGGGACAACGTCAGGGAGAGCACCGGCCCGATCGTGGAATTGACCGCACCGGACGGTCGCCGAATCCTTGTCGACCTCGAACGAGAGCCGGACGATCATGACGTCGAGACCGTCCAGGTTGGCGACCGCGACCAAGCCGGGCCCTCCGCAAGCTTGAGCGTCTGGTCATGGCTTCGGCACGGCTGGCCGCGGGACTGGAGGGAAGATCCACGAGGGCACCTGGTCCTGTACGTGATGCTCCCGCTGGTGGTCGCCATGGCGATGTTCCTCACCACCTGGCTGGGGACGCAGTGACCGCTCCGCTCAGCGGCAGCGATCTCGCCCGCGTCGGGGCGTCGTCCAAGCGGTTCTCGCGGCTGGTGGACGACGACTTGGACCGCGAAGCCGAGGAACGCACGCTCGATAGGAGGAGCCGATCCTGCGCTACGGTCATCGCCAAGGCGGTCACGGCGAAGCTCAGGGAGCACGGTTACGACGGCGGTGGACACCAGTTCGGCGAGCACTGCACCCGACCAAGATCGAGAGGTGACCTCCGGATGACGACGATCCACCAGAATGTGCTTCAGACTTGGCTTCAAGACGAGGCGCGCATCCCCGCCGACAGGGCCGCAGTCCTGGCGCGCGTGAACTCGCCGCGCTGTGGAACAGCGGCGACGTGGACTACTGGAATGCTCGCGCCGTCCTCGACCGGTACGTCACCGCAGATGAGTACAACCCGAAGTACCTCGCAGACGACCTCGCGGACCACCTTGGTCTGACCTTGTACGGATGAGGTGCGCGTAACGTCCCGCAGGAATCCTCGCCCCGTAGCGCCCTGGCGCCGCGGGGCGTTCCCTTGTACGCAGCTATCCAGGCCCGTTCCCACGCAGATCAGCGCGCGGCTCCGCGCATCGTGACGCCTTGAAGCGTCACGGGTTGGTGCTGAATGTGGCTTCCCATGCCCGCGCCCAGCGACCCGCCGGAGTCGCGATCCACACAGACACGCCACCGGCCACCCCTGGCAGCGAACTCCTCCTGCGGGGCGTTGCTGTGCTCTCCTACTTCCGAGCATGGTGTGCAGGCGGTACATCGTGGACTTTCCACGCCGCTGCCGCTACGTTGTTGAGGCCGACCACGTGCCCAGTGGGAAACCCTTGTGGCACAGCCGGATTCCGCAGAGCAAGATGTGGAACTTCTATACGAAGTTCCCCAGGTCGCTGCGCGACCTGGCACGCTGGTCCTAAGCGGACCAGCGACGAGGCGCAGGGGGTGCCTCAGGCCGGCGGGCCGCATGGGGGGACGAACACGATGGGGGACAAGGAAACCGCGACCGCCACACCGGTAGCCCGATCGAAGCCGGGTGGAGCGAGGAAGCGGGAGCACAGCCAAGAGGGCAGGCGCAGGCAGCGAACCTCGCTGTCCTACAACGACACCGAGTGGCTGATCATCGAACAGGCCGCCGCGCTCGACGGGCTGACACCGGGATCGTGGGTTTCGCGATACGCACTCGACGCCGCCCGGATGAGGATCAGCGGCGTGACGCTCGACCGCGGCGTACTGAGCAAGCTCTACGACGCGATCAACAACCTGAGCAACCAGCTCGCCAAGATCGGCACCAACCTCAACCAGATCGCCGCGTACGGCAACAGCACCGGCGAGATCGACACGGTGAGCGCCCAGGCGAGTTCCATCTTGGACATCGTGCGCCGCCGTATCGCCGAATCACGCGGCTTGCTGGCCGGGCTGCGGCACGCCCTGCGATGACCCGATGATCGCCAAAGCCATCGACGGGTGGCGGCCGGGCGGGCTGCTCGCCTACCTCATGGGCCCGGGCACGCACGAGGAACACCGCAACCCGCGCATCGTCGCGTCCTTCGACGGAGCACCCGGCCTGCACCAGCCGCCGAAGTGCGGGCCGGGCGAGTTCGACTTCGACCTGCGCGCCCTAATCGGGGTGATGTCGGAGCTGCCGAAGGAGTTCGGCCTGCCGCTGGACAACCCCGCCCCGACGCCGGACGGGCTCACCGACGCCGCGGAGTGGATGGACTGGCTGCGAATCGCGGGCAAGCGGCGCCCACCGGCGCACGCCCCGGACTGGGTGAAGCTCTACCGGTACGACCCCAAGCTCGACCAGGTAGTGCTCCGGCCCGGTTACGTGTGGCACTGCCCGGTGCGGCTGCATCCGGACGACCCGGTGCTGTCAGATGAGCAGTGGGAGCGCATCGCGCAGCGGCTGATGGAGGCCACCGGTATCCACCAGTCCGGCTGCCGGTGGGTCGCCGTGCGGCACGGCGATGACCACATTCACCTGATGGCCACGCTCGTCACCGACCAAGGAGGGCAACTGCATCGGTTCCATCCATCCTTTTACAGAATGCGGCTGCGCGAGGCTTGCCGCGCCCTTGAACGCGAACTCGGCCTGACCCCGACGCCGGACGTCGACTGGACGGCCAGCCGCCAGCCCACCCGCAACGAGGTCGGCAAGGCCAGCCGCCTCGGCCGCGCCGAACCCGCACGCGCCCAGCTGCACCGGCTCGTCGCGCAAGCCGCCGCCACCGCGGCCGGGCCGGACGAGTTCCTCGCCCGGCTGGACGAGCTCCAGGTCCAGTACCAGCTGACGCGCGGCGCCAGCGGCGAGATCCGGGGCTGGCGCTGCGCGATGGCCGACGACACCACCGCAGCAGGCGAGCCGGTGTGGTTCGGCGGCGGGCGCCTGGCTGCCGACCTCACCTGGCCGAAACTCCAGGAACGCTGGGCCAGCACCCCGTCAGCCCAACCGGTCGAGCGCACCGACGACGGCCGCCGCTCCACCGCGGCAGCCCGGCTGGAGGTGCTCGAGGAAGCTGCCGTTGTGGTCGACGAAGCCGCCGAGCGGGTCCGTACCGGGAAAGAGGATCCGGACGGGATCGCGCACGCCGCTGGCGAGCTGCTCGGCACGCTCGCGCTCGGCAAGGAGTACCGCACGCATGGCCCGCTCACCGCCGCCATGGACCGCTACGACCGGGCCATGCGTAGCCCCGTCCGGGCTCAGCCCCGCAATCCCGGTGCCCTTGCTCGCGAACTTCGGCGAGCCTCACGCAGGATCGCGCTGGTGGGCAGTCTGTCCGGCCGGGGGCATGAGAAGTTCGCGCTGGCGGCGCTCGTGCTCGCGCTCGCCGGGCTGATCGCCGCGATCCGGGACTGGCAGCTGGCCAAGGCACGGCCGCACCAGGCGGCCGCCGCGGAGCGCGCGATCAGCGCCCTGCCCATCGACCGGGAGGCTGCCGCTCGTGGCGCCGCTCGCGTCGCGGCCGCAGCGGCCAAGCGCGCGACCGCCAGCCCGGACTACCAGCAGCAGCCCGCCAGACCAACGCCCGTGACCGACCAGCGCCGCCCAGCTGCCTCGCGACCTCCGCGCTAATCCGGCACCGGCGTGCTGACAAGCGTGTGGATCAAGCCGGAACGTAGGGGGCCACATCAACGTGCCTGCTGGTAGATAGCCGCGATCCCGCCACCGGGAACGCCCGAACCCGCCACGCGAACATCCCGCCGCCTGGTGGCGCGCGCCCCAGCGCTCCCGGTCCACGCCCTTCCGTCGCCTTTGGCACCGTGTCGCTTCCGACGCCAGTCTCCTGGCGTCAGCATCTCGGCGAGCCGCTGCTCGATCGGGCGTCGCGCCAGCGCCGACGGTGTCTCACACCTGGCGGGACGGGTCCGGGATCGTCGCCTACCTGCTCGCCGAAGGCGCTATGTCTTCCGGGCCAAGGCTCAGCCACGACCACCAGGTATCGCAGATGCTTTGGTGCGGGCGCACCGGCGCCCGGGGCTCCGGAGGCGTCCCGGGCGGGCCGAGTTCGCTGGCCAGCGAGCTCGCTGGCCAGATGACCTCGCAGGGCACGGCGAGGACCTCGGCGAGCTGTTCCGCGAGGGCGTCGGTGACTGGGCGGCCGGATCCGGTGGAGATTCCGCCGTGCCGGAGTTCCAGCACGCGCCCGTCGACGTCGACGTCGAGATCGACATCGAGCGCAGGACGGTGATCAGCGTCATCGAGGATCTGCCACGCGTGCAGCAGGGCTTCCCACCGCGGCCCGCCCGCTCCCACCGGCCCGGCCACCACCAGGTCCTCGCTGTGCTCGGCCAGCAGCCTCGGCCACTCCACCCGATCCCAGATCCGGGCGATCTGCAGCGCTGGCGCTTCCGGCGCCAGCAACAGCCCGTCGGTTGCTCTCGCCAGCCAGCGCGGCACGGGCGCGGCCGCGGTGAACCGGTACCGGTTCCGAAAGCCCGGCACAAGTTCGAGGGCGTCCATGATGCGCGCGTACCACGCATGCGCTTCCGGAGACCACTGCTGCCAAAAGGTGTCGTCCAGCATCCGCTCCCCCAAGTCCTGGCGCGCCCTCGCTTCTGCTCACCGGCGCGAACGCTCACCACACCAGCTTCCCACCGTCTGTAACAGATTGTGAGCCTTCAGTGGATCACTGACCAGCGTTTAGCTGCGGATTTCCGAGTAGGGTTACATCAAGACACGATTTGTGGTTACTCTGTGTCCTAGTTGACGTTCCCCGGGGGAGGAACGGTGTCGACTCGACGTGGCGCGTACACGGCTCGTGCCGCAGCCGCGCCAGCGGGCCGGTGCGTCGTTCTCACCTCTCCTCGGCCGATCGTCGGCGGTACTGCACATCTGGGGTGCTGGCGCGTGCGCCAGGGATAGGAGATGACTGCGGTAGCGGGAAGAGCGCAACTCGTGTGGGGACACGAGGCTCATCCGGCACCGGCGAACCTTGGGGGAACACCAGATGAGCGAGAACGACGGCGAGCCGCCGGCGGTAGTGCCGTCGGGGCAGACGGCCTACCAATGGACGATTGCCGCACAGGGGTTTATTTCGTTGTTCCAGCGGTTGGCCGCCAACCGCGAGCGCAAAGGCCGGATGGCCTACGACGATGCCGAGCAGGCCGCCCTGGCGCACCTGCAACGCCAGGTGCCGCCGATGCGGCTGATGAGCACCGAGGAACAGGAAGCCTGGCAGCGGCGCGTCCCCGCCGATCTGGCCACGCAGACCGACGGCGAACCGTTCGCCGTGTGGTGGGCGAAAATGGACGACGAGGGCAGCGGCTGGGGAGTCGAGGCCCACACTTACACCCCCTCGGGGGCGCCGAGTTCGTCGTTGTTCGTCGTCTGCCGCGACCACGAGGACGCCATTGAGCTTTCCCGGTGGCTGCGGGACCATCCGACCCCGCGCGACCTCGCGCGCATCCACGAAGTCGCCGGACACTCCCCCGGCGAGTACGAGTTCACCGCAGACGCTGACGGCGCCGAACAGAACACCGGTCCCCGGCGCGGCGGTGACCGCGCGGCCCGCCCGCTCGTGCTCGGCGAAGACGCGTGGGCAGCGGCGCTGGGCCGCAACGTGCCCGAGCCGCTGGCCACCCGGCTGCTCGCCGAGAGCGACCTGAACCATCCGGATTTCCCCGCCTGGCAGGAACTGCATCGGCTCGCCAACGAGGAGGTCGGCCGGGTCGGTGCCGACCCCGACAAGCTGGCCGGCGTGATCGGCCGGATGCTCAGTGGGTGGCGCGAGGTCAAATGGCCGTCGAGGGCGGCGCATTCCGTGCTCAACCAGGCTCGTGAGCTACCGCGCTACGAGGACATGGTCCGCTCGACTTTCCCGGGCCAGCAGGCCGGTCCGGCCCCGGGAACCGGCGCTCGCGACGAACGCGGGCGCGGCCCGGGAGGGGGCAACGGCATGGTCGTCGACAGCGAGGTCGTGGACACGACGCCGCCGCGGCCGCGCGCGGGCAGCTCACCAGCTGAGGCGCTGAAATGGGCGCAAAGCCTGGATCCGCGCAACCTGGAGCACCGAGTGATGGCGAAGGCCGAATACACCCGGTGGGGATCAGCCGTGGACGAGGTTCTGCAGGAGAAGTTCCCGTCGGTGGTTCCCAAAGCCAAAGACACCGCCCGTAAGGAAGCGCGCCGCCGCGGCGAAGCACCGGTTGCGGCCGCCACGACCGGCACGTCGGCGGCGGAGACCCCGGCGGCGCGCGAGATCGACGCCGAGACCCTGGCCGCACATGCCAAGGACGTGGAACGGCTCGACCCTGCGAAGTCCATCGACCGGCGGGCAGCGCTCACGATGCTCGGCCACGTGCCGCCCGAGATCGACCGGATGATCGCGGACAAGTTCGCCGATGACGAGCGGATCACCGAGCGCGTCACCGAGCTGTACCCGGACGGGCTGCCCGAGGCCGCCTCCTGGCGCAACCGGGCAGACGCGGACGACGCACACGCCGCCGCCAACATGTCCACACCGGACTCTCCACAGACACCGGCGGTCGACGAACAGGCGCAGGGGCAAGCAGCCGCCACCGGGGAGCAGCACGCCGCCAACGCCGAGAAAGCCGCCGCAGGCGCGGCCAGCGCCCGGACCGCCACAGTGCGCCATCCCGGCGCCACACCGCCAGCACGCCCGCGTACTCGCCGCTGACCGGCCGCGTGCAGCGCCGTGGGGGCCGCGCTGCACGCGGTCATCCCGCAGCCAGCAGTTCCAGGGGGGAACACCATGACCGAACCCACTCCAACCGTCGTAGACGGACGCCCGGCCGAAGAAGTCCGGACCAGCGCACCGAACGAGCCCACCAGTCCAACGTCCACAAGGGACGACCAGGCGGCCAGGGAAGACGAGGCGCAGCCGGAAAGCTCCGGGGCAGAATCCCCAACGGCCGCAGATAACGAGCGGAAAGAACAGCGCCAGTACCAAACCCTGGGCGGTCTGCTCAACGCGCACAATCTGTTCGATGTGATCAAGAAGAGCCAGCGTCCGCTCGAAGAGCACCACCTCATCACACCGGAACTGCGCGCGATCTACAGCACCGTGAAAGGCCTTGCGGAAGCGGGAGCACTACGCGATGTGCGGGAGATCGTAGGTGACGACAAGCGCAAGCAAGCGGCGTTCGGCAACTACACGGCTGTATTCGAGGCCCTGCGGGATCAGCGATTCATCCCCGCAGCGGTCGCCGACCCTGCGGAACTGGTCACCCGCCTGAATGCTGCCGTCCCGGCCAACGATGGTTTTCAGGTACCGGATACCGACCTCCGTGCGGCGATCGCGCCGACGGAAGCAGCCGACAGCGCACAGGCGACACGGGCGAAACCTCAGCAGGCGACTGCCGCCCAGACTCCGCCTCCCGACGACTCCGGCGCCACACCCGAGGACGGCGACACCGCCCCCGGACAAGAGGAGGACGAACCGACCCTCTATACATACCAACGAAATCTGCTGCCCGAGCATGCGTTGATCGGCAGCCTGATCCACGCTCCGAACGCGATCAACGACCTGGAAAAGTTCCTGGGACCGCGCGACTTTTCTTCGCAGTCAGTGCGGGCGATCTACACCACCGTGCGTGGTCTCGCGGTGTCCCGTGAACTAATCGATGTTCTCTCCGTGCAAGGGGACGGCCCCCGCAAGGAAGCCGCGGACAAGAACCGCCTCGCAGTGGTCCGTGCGCTGGCCGACCAGCGATTCACGCAGGACACGGTTCCGAACGCATCCAGACTGCTCGCACAGATGTATCGCGCCGCACCAGCGGAAACACTGCCCTACCGTGGCGTTTACGACGAGGGCGCGCAGATGCGCCTGGGCAGAATGGTGTTAGAGGACTCCATCCGTCGTCACGTCGAAGGACTCGGCGTGCAGATGGTGCGGCCAGCGGCATTGACCCGGCCGCCGCTCGTCCAGGGGCGCGGCACGGTTGAAGAGATGCGGTCCAACCTCGCGCTGGTCGACGCCTCGCTCGATAAGCTCGCGCAGCGTCTGGCTCTCGCGGTGGAACGCACCGGTCCGGCCGCGCACCAGTCCGACATCGACCCTGCCCGGGTCGCTCAGAACGAGGCGAAGCCATACAAGCCGTGGCGTGGATGGCTGACCAAAGCGCAGGTGTACCGTGCCGAGCGGCACCTGATCCACCTTGCCCTGTACTCGGGCACCGGGCTGGATATCGACCTGACCCCAGACGACTTCTCCAACCGGCGTCACGCCAACACCTGGGCCGCGATCCAACGGGTCCAAGCCGCCGGCGAGACGGTCAATGCCACATCGGTGTTCCTGGCAGTCAAACCCGCGGACTTGGCCCGGGAAAACCATCCACGGCCGGTGCTGTCGGACAAGACGATCCTCGACATGGGCACCGTCGAACCCAAGAACGACGAAGCCAGGATCGGCCGTTCGCTGCGCACCGTGGTCACGGCCGGCCTCAGGAAGTTCTCCGGGAACTCCCGCGATGCCGTACAGGCGGCGGCCCGCAACCGCGGTGTCGATCCACAAGCGCTGCTGAATTACGCCAAGGACGAGGTCAGCAAGCTGACCAAACGGGCCGACACCGCCGGAACGCAGCACCAACGGGCCACCGAGATGCTCGGCAACCGCGGGGCAACGAGATGACCGGGCTCGGACACGCGAACTCGCCGATCAGGCACATCACCGGGACAACGTCGAGGAGATCACCATGACAGAACCGCAGCGCGAAATCACGGCAGAGGACATGGACGCCCATGTCCGGGCTGGCCGCGCCCAGCGCTGGACGCGATCGCTGGGCGGAGCAGTGCCAGACGCGGTCAAGATGAACAACGATTGGTACGTGCGGGAACTGGGCAGGGAGGACTACATCCCAGCGTCGCCCAGGTTGGCCGCACTGTTCGACGACGCGGACGCGCGCCTGTCCCTCGCCGACGAGGCTGTTGCTAAGGCTGACGTCCGCGCAGGCGGATGACCGCGCCCGCCCCGAACACCACAGGGGCGCCAAGCAGCGCGGCCGGGAGCCGCAGTGCCGCGGCCGCCGGTGCGGCGGGTACGCCCGCCGCCGCAGCAGCGGTTGCGGCGGCGGTTCCGCAGCCATCCGGAGCGACCCGGCACGCGGAGCGCGCGGTGGTCGGCGCCTTGCTACGTCGCCCGGATCGGTTGCGCGACGTGCGAGAGTGGCTCCGTCCGGAGGATTTCGCCGACCCGCAACTGGGCCAGGCCTACGCGGCCATCGAGTCCCTGCACGCCCAGGGCCGCCTGCACTCGGTGCCCGAGGACGAGCTGGTCAGGGCCGAGTTCTCCGCCGAGACGCGCTCCACCATCATCGGCAACGCCCTCACGGTGAAGGACGCCTTGGCCGACGGCCCCGCCGGAAGCGCCCGCTACGGCCAGCTGATGCACGACGTGCTCGCCGCGGCCCCGACCAGCGCGGCGCCACGGCACCACCGCTACGCGCATATCGTGCTCGAAGGCTCGTTCCGGCGCCAGATCGAGCAACGAGCCGTCCACATGAGACTGTTGAGCATTTCTGCCGCTTCTGGCGAGGTGGCCGCGATCGACCCGGCACAACTGCGCCACGACCTGGTCCAGATGAGCAACCGGCTCAGCCGCGCCAGCGGATTCGGCACGGTCAATGCCGTCGACCAGCCGGACTTGATTCCGATTCCCGCAACCTCGCCACCGGCGAATCTGGTCGAGCGTGCGGAGAAGCGACTCATCGCTGCCGTGTTGGCCGACCTCGAGCACGGGCGCCCGGATCTGCGCGAGCGCTTCGAACCCCGCGACTTCTCCACCCCCGAGCATGCCAGCACTTGGCGAGCGATCCTCGCGGTGGGCAATACCGAACTCGCGGCACCGATCGATCCGATTCTCGTGGCGTTCGAAACCGAGAAGATCTCGGGCAATCCCGGGCTCGACGCCGAGGAACTTCTGGCGATGAGCCGCAAACCCGCACCGGTCAACGACGCCACGCTCTCCACCGTGGCGCAGGCCGCGCTCTATCGCCATGGGCAGGAGATGGCGACGACGATGCACGCCGCGGCGAACGACCGCGGCCGCCCGATCCGCGACGTGGTGGACACCGCTCGCTCGGCCGAATCCCAACTGCAACGCGACGCGAAGCGGCTGACCGGCCGCCCCGCGCAAACCCCGCTCACCCGCGTGCTCGACGACGCGCCAACGCCCCGGCCGCACCCGCCGGCGGAGCAGCAGCCGCGGGGCCGCCTGCGCTAGTTCCCCAGTCCTACCGCCACTTATCCATTGCCGTGCACAGCCTTCCTTTGCAGGTCAAGGAGTTCTCGATGAAGCAGCTGTCCCCGTTGGGCGTTTCGATCAGTGTGCAGCGCCGCGTGCGCGCCGAAGACTCGGTGCAATCCATGGCCGACGAAAGCCCCGAATACGCTCGCAAGCCCAACGTCCTAGGTTCGGCCCACCTGTTGAAGCTGGCCGAAGGCCCGTGCATGGAAGAGATCCGCAAGTTCATCACCGCCGACGACTGGAGTCTCGGCAAGACGATGTTCATCGAGCATCACCGGCCCGCTGTCATCGGCACCGAGATCACGATCACCGCGTCCTGCCTCGAAGCCGAAGGCCCATCCAGCGCCTGGAAAGTCGACGTACGCAACGAGCACGCTGCCATCCTCAGCCGAGTGTGGCTGTGGTTCAAGGTGGTGGATTCCACCGAGTACGAGCAGCGTCTTCGCGAAGAGAGACGTCTGCTCGCGAACGTCCCCGTGGCTGGCTGATGTTGTCACTGCGGCGGTCGCCACCTTGACCATGCGGCCAGTATCTCGTGGGCTCCCCTGCACGCTCGCTACGGGGCGGGGCGCGCCGGGATGGTTGCCGTGGTGGCCAGCCAGCGGGCTCCTGGCGGCGGTACCGGGAAGCCGATGGCCGCCGCGGTCAGCAGGCGGATTCCGCGTTGCCGGTCCCTGGGATTGTCGGGTACGCCGCGCCGTCGGAAGTCGTCGAGCACGTCGGCATCGATGTCTCCGGGGCCGACCGTGGCGCTCCACCACAGGCCGGTGCGCCACCAGTCGTGATCGGTGATTGCGCCGTCGGTATCGGCGTGCAGCAGGAGCTGCTCGACCAGCGCCCTGCCCATGCAGCGAGTCCACTGCCGACGAGTGGCTGGCGTGCTCGCCTGTGTCCGGGCGGCCCGCACGATGGTGGCCACCGCGACCTGTGTGCCGGTCGCGTCCCGCACGAGCATCGCCGGTGGGTTCTGGTCGAACACCATCAGCGACAGCACATCCAGTGCGGTGAGATCCTCGCCCCGGATGCGTGGGCGGGCGCCGGTGTCGCGGTGCCCGGTCCACTCAATCGTGTACAGGTCGTCCACGGTGATGTCCCCTTCCCGCGAGCCCCGACTTGGGGCGTGCGTTTGGTTGGCCGCGAAGAGCGCGAGCACGGTGTGACGGCTCAGCGGACGGCGCGGCGCACGGCCGCGATGCACCGGCGGCCGAACGGGGTCAGTTCCGTGCCGTCGGGCACGGTCAGGTCGGTGCTGGCGGTCAGGCGGGCGAGCGTCGCGCCGGGGGCCAGCCGTGTACCGGGGCGCGGTGTGGCCTGGAGCCGGATTTCGCCTGTCCCCGCGTCGGGTAATCCGGTTAGGCCGGGTGCCCGCGAGAGGAGATCGGTGCCGTCCAGGCGATACAGCCCGAGCGGCGGAGAGTGCTCGACGATCTGGTCGCTGCCGGTCCAGTGGACGACCAGTTGCGTCATCCGGCGCACCGGCCCGGATACGTCCGCGCCGCGGTGCTGGCCCAGAGCCGCGCGCACGTGGCGGTCCAGGACCGTTGTGTGGCCGCGCTCGGCCTCCAACTCGGCCAGCAGCCCGGTGGACGTTTGCAGGCGGGCGTTGATCTCCAGCAGTACCGGCCCGGTCGGGGTGAGGACGAAGTCGGCGCCGAACGCGCCCCGGTACCCGAGTTCGTGCAGCCAGGCCCCGATCCGGTAGGTCAGCAGCTCCCCCGCGAACCTGGTCGCCTCGCCCAGGTAGTCGGTGGCTCCGAAGATGTTGCCGCAGTGGGTGCCGAACTCGGCTCCCACCTCGGCGATGCCGGTCAGCTGGATCGACGGGGCGGTCACGATCGCCGCATCGGCGAAGACCACGCCGTGGTAGTTCACGATCACATCTCCGGTGAACGACGAGATCAGCCAGGCGGGCACCTGCGGACTCTTGGTGACGATGCGCTGGAAGTCGGTGTCCTCGAAGGCCAGGTAGGTGCCGCTGCCGACCGAGCCGGTGGGCTCCTGCAGCACGCACGGCAACCCCACCGCCCCGGTGATGTCGTCGATATCGACCGCGTCGGCGAGTGCGGCGACACTGCGTGGCACGGGCAGTGCGGAGCGGCGTAGCCATTCCCGGGTCACGATCTTGTTCGTGAGGACGGTTGCCGCGGTGTCGTGAAAGTCCGCGATGTCGGCCTGTTCCGGGTGCGTGCGTGCCCACACCGTCCAGGCCGGGCTCGGCGCCCACGGAACGATCAGCGCGGGTCGGTCGGGGGATGCGACCGCGTTCACCGACACCGCGGCGAAGCGGACGAGGTCGTCCAGGTCGGTGGCGTTCCAGCGCCGCCGCACGCCGCCGAGGTCTTCCAGCGACCACCCGCCAACCGTGGTGACGGGCCAGCAATCGCTATTCGGCTCGCCGGTCACCAGTGCCACCGGCGGGAAAGCACCGGGAGCAACCCGGCCGGAGGCGGTCACCAGCGGCAGAAGATCATCACCGTGAGGGCTGACGAGAACCAGCGGCCGGTCACCGGGCCCGATTTCCGGGAGGGCGGAACGACGTAGGTGGTCAGTGTCCGGAGGCCGGTCAATCCTGCCTGGCACCGGTAATTCCCCGGTGCCTGCGAATTCGAGGACTCCCCCTGCTCGCACGTTAGTCTCCTTTCGATATGGCTTCTTTGCCGCGCATAACACGGCTGGTGATCACGCGCTGGCTTGTCCTTTCCTGCCGAAGATGCTCACTGGTGGCCCCCGTTTGCCGCCGTTTCCGGAGTAGTTGAATCCCGGGGGCGGGGTCTTGTTCCGGGGGAGTTGAGCATTTGCCTTGGCCGCTTAGCTCCGCCCTCGACCTCCGGAGCGACCTCCCGGTACTTCGTGTCGCGCTCCCGCGGTACCAGGGCGCCGTGGAGCGTGCCCGCCCGCTGGAGCTTGCGTCCCTCGGCGAGGGGCGCGATTGTGCTGCTCGCTCACCTTGGTTCGGATGCCCCCTCGGGCGTCACCTGGTGTTGCCTGTGAGGAAGGTTCGGGGGCGATAGGGACGGGCGTTCCGGTTTCAGTGAACACCCATCCGACCCCGTCGGGGCGGTTCACCGTGTGGCGGAAGTCTTCGTCCGCGGCGGCTGCGCGAGCTGCGGCCGCGGTGACCGTGGCTTCGACTTTCCAACCGCCCGGAGCCGGTTGCGCGTAGCCATAGCGTCCGACTTGCAGGAGTAGGGCTTCCAGGTCTTCGATGCAGTCAGGCCAGAATTCATGCTTTTCATCGTCAGGCCCCTCAAACGTCACGGGGTTACGGAGAATCAGGTCACCATCCCGAGCGGGCTGCAAAACCATGGTCCATTCGGGAGAAGCCGGGTTATTCGGATCATCCCCGCGCCCGAAAAACATGACGTCAAATTCGTCTCCAGGAGGGGCTGCTCCCATCCAGTACAACCAGCCACCCGGCAGTTCTCGCATCCAGTTGTTCGGCATGAGGAGTTTCTCGGTGCGTTGGCCAGGGTTCGGGCGTGCGGCGCCTCGGGGTTCGGTTTGATCTGGTTGGCTCATGGTACTCTCCTTGAGACACTGAAAAGGTTCTGTTCATATGCGCTAAGCTGCGCTGGCTGCCGGGTCTTGCACCCTGGTCGCGGCGAAGAAATCCCCGCCGGAGGTCCGCGCTTGGGTTTCGCGCAATTTTTTGCCTGACTCCGGCGCCTCGATCATTTTTCCGTTGCCGATGTAGAGCGCGACATGATGAATCGACCCGGGTGATTTGCCCCAGAACAACAGATCGCCGGGCTGGAGCTGCTCCGCCGGGATCCGGCGGGATTGGGTGGCGGCGTACTGCTCACGGCTGGTGCGTGGCAACGTGATCTTGCCGTTGGTGCCCTGGTAGTAGGCGAAGCGCACCAAGCTGGAGCAGTCGAAGCCGACGACCCCGACGTCTGGTGCCGAGCCGCCGCTGGGACCGTTGAGCCCTCCCCCGCCCCAGGCGTAGGGCAGTCCGATCTGCTTGCGGGCGGCTTCGATGACCGGCCCGGCCGCTCCGCTCACACCTCCGGTTCCGCCGCTGCTGTCGCCCCCGCCGGGGCGGGGTTTGCCGTATTTCGAAGCCGCCAATCTGTTGATCTTGGCCACGTAGTTGGTCGTCTCGGTGAACGGTGGAATCCCCCGGTACTTCGTTACGTTGCCGGGTCCGGCGTTGTACGAGGCCAGGGCCAGGTCGACGACGCTGCCGGAGAGTCCCTGTTGCCCTTTGACGTAGTCCACCAGGTGGCACATGTAGGCGGCCTGGGATTTGATCGCGTCGGCGGGATTGCGCGGATCTGCGCGGCCGTCGCCGTCCCCGTCGAGGCCCCATGTCGCCCAGGTCGAGGGCATGAACTGGGTCAGCCCGTCCGCGCCGGACGCGTTGTGCGCGTTGGGATTCCAGTTGCTTTCGGTTTCGATCTGCGCGGCCAGGATGGGCGCGGTGATCTCGGGGCAGGTCGTCGCCGCTTCCCGCAACGGACCTGTCGCCCACGACGGCACGGAGTCGCCGTTGAAATCGAGCGCGACCCGGCCGCCTTTCTCGGCCGAGTCGATGGTCTCGTGTGCTCCTCCGCCGCCGAAGAGCAGGACGATCACCAGGATCAGCACGATCAGCGGTGCGCACGCTGCTGCGGCGGCGATCTTCGTGTGACGGCCCATCAGCCGGCTCCGGCGTCGGGAGCGTCGGAGAGGGTGAGACCGGTGATCTTCCAGCCGCCGCCGTCGCGGCGCAGCGAGCAGTAGGCCACCAGCGGGTCGAGGCTTTGGCGCCAGCCCTCGGCGATCGCGACCCTGCTGGCCTTGACCCCGGCGCCGGTTTCGTCGCCGCGCACCGGCGGCGGGTCGTCACCCACCGGTTCGGTGGTGACCTCGACGTGCGCGCGGTGCGCCGCCAGCTGCTCCCAGCCGTTGTCGCGGCCTTCTCCCCCGATCTGCTGTGCCAGGCCGGGTATGCCGAACTGGTCGGCCGCCCGTTGGCGGGCCTCGCCCGGTCCGGAATCGGTGGCGGCGTCAACCGACAACGCCGCGGTGACGAACCGGGTGCATTGCTGCTGCACGTCGGCCGGAACCGGTGCAGGTGCCGCGATCGGCGTGCCGGGCTCCTCGCCGTCGTGGTGCGTGGTGCCGGGGTTCGTGTGCGAGCACGCGGTGCCCGCCAGGACCACCAGCGTGGCCAGCATGGTGATCCTGCCGAGACGGCGGCGCGATACGCGGTGTGGTGATGTGCCCGTGTGAGGGCGTCGTTCCCCCATGATGTGTCCCCCCATGAAGGTCTCGATCCCCATCGAGACCTGAGCTGTGCTGCTGGTCGCCGGTCAGCGGCCGTTCTCTCCCGTCGGCTCCGCGCGGCTGGTCAGAATCGTGGGCTCGGTGATCACCGCCTTCCCGGGCGGCGGAAGCCGAACGCGTCGAGGGCCCGCGCCGCGGCGTTACGTGCCGCCGGGGTTCGCTGCACCGGACCGGCCGCTGAGCGGTCGGTGGGCTTTCCCGGTCGCTTCTCCGACCGGCCAGACTGCGGCGTGCCCGCGTTTGGCTCCACCGGCGGCGCCTGCGACGGTGGGGCTGGGTCCGGCCGATCCTGGTCGGTCCCGTTCGGGAGTTGGTTGCCGTGGTCGATTCCAGTTGCCGGGGGCGCAGGGTCGGTGTGCGGAACGTTTTCGGTGTTCCAGCCGAGTTCGCTCAGCAGCCGATCGAAAATCGGGTCGTCCGAGGGCACCTCATCCGTCTGCGTCGCCACGTGCTGCTGCACCGCGACACCGCCCTGAGCGACAGTGATCCCCGCCATTTCGTTGTCCGTTGTGGACGGTTGTGGTCGCGCGGTGAACGCTGGTTCGTGGCGAACCGGCCCGGTTGGCCAGGTGTCGGGAACCGTCAACGGCGGCTCGTCCGCCCAGCCGAGCTCGGCGAGGATCTCGTCGCAAAATGGGTCGTCGGCGGGCACCTCCGTGGTATCCGGTTCGGGGGGCGTTGACCGAACCACCCTGGTTGTCTCGGGTGAAGGCGTCGAGGAACTCGGCGCGGTGGCGCGGTCCGTACGATCGCGTTCCGGCGCGGGCAACGAACGTTCCACGGTCCGAGCGAGTCGAGCGTCCAGGGGCTGGGCGCCGGTGATCGCGCGCGCGCCGTGGTTTTGGGTGCCTGCGGCGCCGACTTCGCCCACCAGCTTGGCCAGCGCGATCACACGTTTCACCGGCTCGTCGACCGCGACCGTCATGACCCGGTCGTCCCAATCCACGGCGGTGGAACCGTGGTACGAGGTGCGGACCTCGAACCCGAGGCTGGTCGCCTGATCCACCAGCTCAGCCCATTGCTGCGCCACGAAATCGAACTGCCGGGGGTCACTCGAGCCCGGCGCGCGACCCGCGCCGGATGGACGCGGCGACTCCTGCCGCGCGGGCCGGTCCCGGCGTACCGGCGGCGACGCGTTCACCGCCGACGATTCCGGCCGCGCAGCGGGGCCACGGGCGGTGGAGGGCTCGCGCTCGGCGCTCGCCGCGAGTGGCCCGGTCGAGGGCGGCGCGGTCGCGCGGTTCGTCGGCGCAGGATCGGTTGTGCTCGGCACTTCGGCAGCCGCTTCTGTGGCCGTTTCCGCCGTCCCGTCCGCAGTGTGGTTGGCAGGCGGGGCGTCGGCGGCCTGCCGTTCGTCGAGGTACTCCTCGAAGGCCGCGAGATCCTCCTCGCTCGGTTCGGCATCGGCAAGGCCAACGGTCTCCTGCGGCGAGGTGCCTGCCTTGTCCGTTGGCGCGGCAGCGGGCGCTGCCGGTGGTTCCGGCTCGGCCCCGGCCCGGGCGGCGGCAACCTCGGCTGGTTCCGGTTGCAGTGACTGCTCGGCGCGCTGGTCTGTTCTCACCGCCGGCGCCTGCGCTGGCCTTGGAGGCTGCGGGGTCTGTTCGCCGCGCTCCGCGGCGGTAGCCGCCCCTGGAAGGAATGGGTCGCCCTCCTCTACGGTCCCGATGGGCACCGCGCCGTCCTGCGAGTCCTTCGCCTGGTCCGCGAGGTAGTCCTCGAAGAGCGTCAGCTCCTCGTCGCTGCTCTCGTCGGCTTGATCGGTGTCCATGGTGTGCGTTTTGTCCGCTGGGACGGTGTGCCCGGGGTCGGCGGGTGTTTCCGTTGTCGTCTCGTTCGGTGGGGCGTTTCCCGGGTCGTTAAGGGTTTGCTCGGCGGGTGCCTGCCGGGCCTCGTTGGTTTCCTTGTGGGCGGATGCCGGGGTGGTGAGGTTGGGTGCCGGTTCCCGTGTGCGCTCGGCCGTCTCGGCTACCGGTTCGTCGCTGGTGCTCCCTGCCGCCGGGTAGAACCTGGCTGCCGGGGGTTCGGGGGGCATCGGTGCCGGTGGCTTGCTCAGGACCGCGGCGACCTCGGTCCTGAGCAGTTCGAGACGACGTGTCTTGTCGCTGATCAGCGGAATGGTGATGACGCGATAGGCGTGATCGGTGGAGGGCTCGTTCACGTTGCGCTTCAACGCCGTGGTGTACCCGACTTCCAGCGCCATCTCTTTCAGATCGTCCCAGCTCAGCTCCATCTCCTCCGGGAACACGGTGGACGCATCGGACGCCGCCGGTTCGGTAGCGTCGCTCGACGTCGCCGGTTCCGCGTTGCTCGGGGAGGCTGCGGCTGGCTGTGTGGGTTCCGGGTCCAGCCCGAGTCGGGTGCGCAGCGCCGTCTCAGTCTGGGTGAGTGCGTCGACCAGATGCAGGTCACTGCCTGGTATTACGTCGTCGGGTCGGCCGGTCGCGGTGATGACCGCGGCCAGCTGGTGCAGTTGCTGGGCTGTCTCCCGCGCTTCGGCGGGGCTGGCTGCCACGTTCGCCAGCCAGGTCGCCTGCGTGTCGAGGGCGGTGCCGGGTTGCTGGATGACACGGGTGGCGGTGACGAATGCCAGACGGGCGGGTTCATGCCGCCGGACCGCGTCGGGCATGGCCATATCGCGTAGTTGCTCGGCGAGTCCCGGCCCGTCCGACTGGAAAGTGATCGCGGCGAGCGGGGTGTCCGCCGCCGCGGTGGGGGTCTCGGCCGGTTGGTCTGCCGTGGCCGCCTCGGATACCTCAGGCGGATCGGAGGGCCGGTCTGCGGAGGTGTGCGTGGCCCGTCCGAACAAAGTGGCCAGTGATCCCGGGCGGTCTTCGGGGTTCTCCGGCAGCACCGCCACCAGTTCGCGGATCCTGGCCAGCGCGGCCAGTTGCTGGTCGCTGAGTTCGTTGTCCGACGCGGCCCGCTTCAGCGGGTCGCGGCCGCGCCCTTTCCACGGCACCGGAACCTCGCCGCTGGTGTGCGTGTGGATGGCGCGCTCGAGGATGCTCGCGGTCGCGGTCTGCCGGATCTCGGCCAGCTCGGCGGTGGCCTGGCGGGCGAGTTCGGCGTCCTCTGCTGTGGCGAAGGCGTCGCGATGCTCGGCGAACCGTCGGTATGCGGCGGCCGCCTCGGTGAGCATCCGCAGATCGGTGCGCTCCAGCCCGGCCCGCAGCCACTCGGCCATCGCCTTCCAGCTCGGCCTGCCCGTCCGTAACTCGTCTGTGGTCTCGACCTGGATCCGCACACCGGCGGACGCGGGCTGCACGACCACGAGCGCGCCGGCGTCGGGCTCGCCTTCGGCCCGGGTGACCCGGTGTGCCAGGTAGGGTTCCGGGACCAGTTGCGCGCCGGGCGTGGTGGTCGCGCGCAGGAACTCGTCCAGGCGGTTGCCCAGCGTCAGTTGCAGCGCGAAGCCGATATCCGCCGCCGTCAGCGGAGCACGGCTCGGCTCGGTGTCCCGTTCCGAGTTCCGTTCGCCGGTCGATGGCTGCCCAGTCTCCGGGGCTGTGCCCGTCGCTTCAGCGACGGCGGGCGTGGGCGCCGCCGGATGCGGTTCGAGGTCGAACAGGCTCGGCTCCGTGGCCGGATCCTCCGTTCCGGGCGGGGGTGCGGTTCCCGGTTGGCCGCTGCTGTCGGGGGGCGATGTGGCGGGAGGCGCGGATTCTGCTGGCCTCGCGGGAGGCGTCGCTGCGGCCGTCGCGGCCGCCGGTTCCTCACTGCTGTCGCGTGCGGACTTTTCGGACTCAGGGGAGGTCGTCGGCGCGGGCGTTTCAGCGGGTGCCGTGACGGTCCGCGTGTCGAACTCGGTGATCGCGGCCGTGATCGAATCCATGCGGTCGAGCACGTTCTGCTCGGCGGCGTCGATC
Organism: Amycolatopsis anabasis; assembly: GCF_009765355.1. Classification (GTDB taxonomy): domain Bacteria; phylum Actinomycetota; class Actinomycetes; order Mycobacteriales; family Pseudonocardiaceae; genus Amycolatopsis; species Amycolatopsis anabasis. Next base: position 77,405 of record NZ_VTHK01000012.1, read on the forward strand.
GCGTCGTAGAACACGTCCGGCACACCGTCAGGGGTGAACTTGTCGGCCGGGATCGCAACGTCGACCAATACCGCGCCGTCGGCGTCGCACAGCAGCAGCATCCGCTGGCCGTCCTCGTCCTGGTGTGTCGCTACCAGAAGGTCACGCCACCAGAGCCAGTCACTTTCCCGGTATCCGCGCCGTTCGTGGAGGGTGGTCAGCACCGTCCCGATCGTCTCGCGGTCGGAGATGAAGTCCTTCACGGCGGTCGCCGAGTCGGGGACGAACGCCGCCGCGTCGTCGACGGGCCCGCCCTGGTCCGCGGCGCGGTTTCTGGCCGCGGCGACCGTGAGAGCCACCTCGGCCCAGCGCGCCGCTTCGTCGGCCTGGCGGAGCAGCGGCGCCTTCTGCGGGAAGTCGGGTAGCGCGTCCAACCGCGCCCGGGCTTGCCCCGGCGAGCGCAGCACGGCGATCACGCTGGACCGCGCCAGCACCGCTTGTGCCTCGGCGCGATCCACGGCGCGCCGCACGGCGCTCCCGATCTCCTGATTGTGGCCGGGTTCCAGCCACTGCGGCTCGATCTCCACCCGCTCCACGACCTCAACGTCGGATCCGGCGGGCACCGCGAGTTCGACCACGGTGTCGTCGCCGCGTGCGACGGTGAACCGGATCCGGTCCCACCACACCGAGCCGGTAGCACCGTCGACCGGGCGGGCCACCAGCGACGCGAACGTGTCGTCCCAGGCGCCCGCGTCCGCGGGGCCGTTGAACACCACGTCCCCGCGGGCGGTGTGCTCCCGGTATTGCAGCACCGCGCGAGATTCCCGGGCGCTCGCGTGCGCGGCGGCGAGCAGGTTGACTTGGTAAGACCGCTGCACGCACGCGGCCACGTCGTCGCGGTCCCGCTCGGTGAGGGCGGAGATCGTCTCCGGGGTCAGCAGGTCGACCAGACGGTTGTGCACGCGGGCGACCTGGTCCGGCACCCCGACGTCGCTGCCGTCGCGCTGTGCATGACGCCACCGCGCCAGGTCGGAGAACACCGCCGCCGCGTCACTGGTGTGCGGGGCGGCGAGGTTGGCTGGTGCCGCCACCGGGGTTTGCTCGGCCGGAGATGACGCAGCGGCGAGTTGTTCCAGAACGGCGTCCCGGTTCGCGAGCAACGCGTCGCGCAACGTCCACTTGCCCTCGCGCAACGTATCTGGCAGGCCCGTCGCGGCGATCAGGTCAACGAGTTGCTGGATCTGGTCAGCGGCCTCTCGGGCAATCTCGGCTGACCCGGCATTCTTCAGCAGCCATCCCGAATGTATGCGCTCATAGGGGTAGGCGCCGTCGTACAACCGGAACGCGAGGATCATCGCGAGCCGCGCGGGTTCGTGTCGGGTCACAGCAGGCGGAGTCCTCGCCCCCATCAGCTCAAGCTGTTCGGGGATGGTGCCCCACTCCGGGACGAACGTGATCGCGGCCAACGGTCCGGACACCTGCGGCGCGAACAGCGACGGTGTGTCGAGATACCGTTCCAGCGGCTCCAACCATCTCGCCGCGGTCGTCGCTGCCGCCTCGGCGGTGGCGTGCATCGTGGAACCAGGCGCGATACCGGATCCGGAGACCTTGCCTTCGGCGTCGATCTGGTCCAGGGCCCACCACCACTGCGGCTTGTCGTCCCCGACGCCGGAAACCCGCCCGACAACCAGTCGGAACCGTCCAGGTTCGGACCACACATACGCGTGTGTGGCCAAATGGCCGCGCGGATTGACCTGGTAAGTCAGCTCGCGCCCGTCCGGCAACCGCAACGGCGGCGCCGAGAGGGCGGTTTCCTGCGTTTCCTGCACGGTGCTTGGTTCGGTGGCTCCCGGCACGGACTCCCGCCGGGCGGTGATGGTGGCGGTCCGGTCGTCGACGCGGGTCCAGTCGCCGTTCAGATGCCACCCGTCCTCGGTGAGAGTGCGAGTCGCCCACTCGCAGGCTGCGGCGAGGTTGTGTCCCAGGCTGCGCCGGTCGTCGGCGCTGTGGGGCTTGTACTGGTATTCCCCGACCTCGACGTGCCAGTCGCTGGGATTGGCGTAGGTGACCGTGGCCACCTCGTTCGCGACGTCCGGGTCGGCCGTGCGCTCAAGGGCTGTTGCCAGGCTTTGGCCGAGCAGGCGCTCGCGGTTGCGCTGGTGGGCGGCCAGCGCGGACGCCATCGCCGCGTTCGCGGCCTCGCGTTCCTCCGGCGTGGGCCGCGTTGCCGGGTCCAGGACGCGCACTTGGCCGTCAACGGCGAACTCGTTCATTGCGTGCGACGCACCGTCCGAGTCCACCACATCCCGGTCGATGATCACCTGGACTTGCTGCACGCCGCGGATAGGTTCGACCTCGGTCACCACACCGCGTACCGGCTGCGGCGCTTTGGGCACCGGGACCCAGCCGTCCTCGTCCGGTGGCTGCGGCTCCTCCAGCATGAACTCGACGTACTGGCCGACCGCGTTGGTTGGCAGCGACGGGTCACCCTCGGCCAGCCGCTCCAGCGCGTCCCGGGCCCGGTCGAAGCTGAACTTCTCCCCCCGTTTGCGGGGCAGCCCGGCGGCCGCGGTGAGCGCCCGCTGGGCGATCGCCTCATCGAGTTCGCCGAGCTGGCGCAGTGCCGTCTGCGGGTAGAGGTCCTTGCGGGCCTTGCCTGAGATCACGATCGAGACCAGGTCCCGGATTTCCTTCTCGTTGTGGCGCTCTCCCAGGATGTACTTGAGCAGGCTGGCGCGGTTGGTCACCTGCACCTCGGGCGCCGGCGGCGCGAGCGGCACCGGTCGCCCATCGGAGAAGTACCAGGTGTCCTCGGTAGCGCCCGCTGGCCGCGTGACCAACTGCAGTGCGGCGTCGGATTCGACGGCGGAGCGGGCTTCGGCGGCGTAGTCGGCGGTCTGGACTCGCCATTGGCCAGGCACCCGCGCGGGCCGGGCCGCGCCGTAAAGGCCAGCTTCGTCAACCAGGTCGAGCAGTTGTTGCGCGGTGGCGAATTCCGCTTCCTGCCAGTCCTCAGGGTCGGAAGGCTCGATCCGGCGGAGCACAGTGGACAGCACCCGGTCCTCGGGTGTGATGCCGACGGCGATCCAGACGTCGTGGCGCCACCAGTGCTCGGTGTACATGCCGAACAGCTCGGTGGCCTGTTCCCCCACCGGTGTCCAGTGCTGCGCGCGGAACCGGTCGGAAATCCCGGTCAGGTCTGGGATGAGCGCGCGACCTTTCTCGACGTGGACGTCGTTGACGTCCTGCTCGGGCTTGGTGCCGCGCTGGACCATTTCGGGGGAAGGCGCCACCTCCGGCTGTCGTGCTGCGTGTGCGGCAGCGCGGTCAGCCTCCGACGGTCGGGTGGCTAGGTCCAAGACCGTCAGGTCGGCGTCGATCCGGACCAGGCGCTCGGCCCGGGTATCGCCGTCCGCAGCGGGGAAATCCCGCTCGATCACCACCCGCACGCGGTTGCCGGGCGTGGGCGTGACCGCGACCACGAGCCCGCGAACCGGTTCGCCCCGCAGATCGAGTGCGACGTATTGCCCGATGCTGTTCATCGGCAACGAGGGGTCTCCCTCAGCCAAACGGACCAAGGCATCCCTGGCGTGATCCACCTGCAGGGGCTCCTTGTGGAGGTCCCTCACGCCCGCCCTGGCGGTGACCGCGCGCCGGTAGATCTCCTCGCTTTCCGCGGCCAGGGCGCGGAGTTCCTCGCCGGGATGTTCGCTGGTGTTGCGGGCGGGCAACACCCGTGAGACGAGGGTGCGGAGTTTCTTGTCGTCGCGCCCGGCGAGCACGTAGTTGATCAGGTCGTTCCGGGTGCTGACCGGCACGTCGGGCAAGGGTGGCGCGATCGGGACCGGTTGACCGTCATCGGCGAAGTACCAGGTGTCGTCGTCGACGTCCAGGCGGGTAATCAGCCGCGTGCCCTCATCGCCGTCCGCCGTGGCGGCCTGCGCATCGTCGGGGTTGTCGGTGATGGTGATGCGCCACAGCCCGGGCAACCGGGCGGGTTCGGCGAATCCGTGCAGCCCGCGATGCTCGATCACTTCCCGCAGCCACTCGGCGTGGACGTAGACTTCGACGTCCCAGTCGCCGTCGTTCCACTCCCGTCGCGCCGGGTGCAGGTATAGCCGCCGCATCGCGCGCCCGTCGGAGTCGACGCAGACCCTGATCGAGTCGCCGTGGCGACGCCACTGTTCGATCCGAAGATCGCCGGACTGGCTTCGCAACCGCAGCGTCCAGCCGTTGCTCCGCAACAGCTCGGGTACGTCGGTCAACCCGTCGATGAATGGGTCCGTGGGGAAGAAAGAAAGCTCCTCCGCGTTCTCCAGCTCCGCGACCACCGGGGTACGGCCAGGGATGGTGAACGTGGCGTGGTCGGCCATCCAGTCGGCGACGGCATGCAGGTTGGTGACGACTTCGTCGAAACGGGTACGGGCCAGTACCCGGCCGAGAGGGTCGCCTGCGTCACGTCGTGTCGTGATCTCGTCGGCGAGGGCGGTGATCGCGAACGCGGTGTTGGATCCGACGCCGGATTTGACCGCGAGCTTGGCTCGTTCGGCCGGGTCGAAATCGAGCCCGCGTGTCACTGCGTGGAGCGCATCGGTCACGATCAGCCTGGTCGACCGGTCGATCAACTCGTGATTGTCCAGGGGCAGGCTCCGCCACAGGTCGTCCATCACGCTTTCCACGGCTCCCGGCTCGTGGATCAACTGCGCCGCGGTGAACACGGTCTTCCCGTCGATCGCGTCGAGCAGTGCCCGGGCACGCTCGCGGGCCTGGGAAAAGTCGTGCTCGACATCGACCGGTGCCGGCACGATCCGACGGGTGGTGAGGGAGTACACCAGGTCCGAGGCTTCGTCCAGGGAGACCTCGCGGAGGCTTCTGCCCTCGTATGCGGCCACCGCCGCGCGGGCAAGGTCGAGCACCGCCTGCTCGGGTCGCCGGTCGATTCCGGCCACGAAAACGCGGGTTTCGGTCCCCAGCGCAAGGACCGCGGCGGCATGCGGGAACCCACTCGTGCCGTGGAGGCGTTCCACGTCCCACCCCGCATCCACGACGTGAGCGAGCACCGCTTGCCATGCTCGCTCATCGTGCTCAGAAACGATTCCCGGAGCGAGCAGGTCCCGTAATGCGGTCTCCGGGCGGGCACTGGAGGCCGTGGCGTCCACATGGGACTGAGATGCCGAGTCGGACGCGGTTGGCTCGCCAAGGGTGTCGAACAGGGTCTGTTCACGTTCGGGCGCCGGTGTGGATGTGATTTGTGCTTGGCGCGCCGTGGGGAGGGTGAATCTGTTCCGCGCAGCCAGTTGGCGGGCGAGGTCGTGGAGTTCGGCTGTGACCTCGTTGATGCCGATCTTCGTGAGCAGCGCCCCCAGTGGGTCGTCGAGCGTGGCGCGGTGGCGCAACTCCGAGACCCAGGTGGTCAGGTTCGCGGCGACGAACTCGGCCCCGATGCGTTCGCCGGGCTCGATGGCGCGGGCGAGCCAGCGCAGGGACGGCGCCTCGTCCCCGAGGACTGGGCGTCGCAGCGCCAGCGCGAGGAAACCTCGTGCCTGGTCTCCGTCGGCGGCGGTGTGATACAGGGGGCCGACCAGCAGTGCTTCGGCCAGATGCACCCGCGCCGAAGGGATGTCCCCGGCCTGTGCCGCGGTGTGCGCGTTCTCCATCGCCTGGGCGGCCTTCGAGACACTCTCGGTGCGCTGGAAGGTGTCCTCGATTTCTTCCCGGGCGTTGGGTACGACCTCGGCGGCATATCGGGCGTTCAGCTCGCGTTGTTTCTCGGCGGTGCGGATCCGGGTGAGTGCCCGCTCGACCGGATCGCTGCCCCGAATACCGGCATACTGCGGGCGGGTGACGAAGACGTGCACCAGGTCGGCTTCGGTCACCTCGGAGCGGTCGATCAGTACACGGCCGACCTCGTGCAGGTAGTCCGGCATCGGGAGTCCCGGGTTCCCAATCGGCTCGGTGTAGCCCGCGGCGCGCAACCGCGGCGCGAAGTCGACGAACTGCTGTCCAATATGGAAGGCCCTGCGCCCCGACACCGAGGAGACCTCCAGGACGCGCGCAGCTTGCTCGGCCGGGGTGTCCGCCGGGTTCGTGAAGACGTTGCGCAGGTGCGGCAGCGCGTACATCGATTCCAGGCCTTCGCCGCTGCGGTGGAGCAGGGGGATGGAGTGGTAGTGGTCGAACTGCTCGTCCAGCGGCGGGGTGGCCGGATGGTCGGCGGGCAGCAGGACCATTCCGGCGAAGCCCCGGCGGGTTTGGGCCGCCTCGCTGGTGTGCTTCAGGTCGGCGACACCGACGTCGATGGCTCGTCCGGCGTCGCGCAGGCGCCAGGTCAGCCAGGACAGGCCGACGTCGGCGGTGTCGATCACCCGCGCGGCCTGCCGCAACATGTCGGCCCACTCGGACCAGGCGAAGCCGGGAGTGAAGTCGAGCCAGCGCGGGAGTGCCCACGCGGTGTCCCCCGGCACACGCACCAAGTCGTGCACGAGCGCCGCCAGGTCGGAGTTCCCCGCCACCGGAAGGAATTCCGCAACCGCCTCGGCCGCCACGAGCGCCCGCGTATGTTCGCGGCCCCGCGGATCCTCAGGCGGCCGAGTGCGGGCCAGCGCTTGCCGTACGTAGTCGACGGCGAGATGCCCGGTGAGATCCTCGGTGGTGCGGATCCGGGCACCGGCCAGCAGCACACGTCCTTCGGCGATCCGTTCCCGCAGCGGTTGCCCGGCACTGACGAACAGCGTGTGCAGCGGCAGCGGCCGCTCGAACCGGCGATGATGGCCATGGCGCAACTCGTAGCCAGCGGCGTTGGCCTCAGCGACCAAGTCGTGCCACTGCCGACGCAGCTCGTCAGCTTGCTCGCGGGTCAGGAACTCGCCCCCGGGCTCGTCGAACCACAGTCCCGGCTCGACGATGCGCTCGAAGTACTCCCCCGTGCCGTCGCGGTGCCAGAGGACCCAACGGCCGGTTGCCTCGTCGACGTCGATGTGGTGCGCGCCGAACGTGGTCCCCTTGTCCGGTAGCGCGATCGTCTGGTGCCGCAACTGGTCGGGCTCGGTGACCTCGTACAGCTGCAGATCGGCATCGATGGCCGCACTGTCGGTCCGGATCGGTTGCCGCGGTGGGGCGACCGTGCGCAGGGCGGCCTCCCGCTCGGCGTCCATGCGGATCTTGGCGAGCTGGAGGATCAGCTTGCCTGTGTTGGCGCTTCTGGGAAATGCAGCGTCGAGAACGATCAGCCGCTGATCGAGGGCGAGTTCGATCTGGGCGTCCCGATACTGCGGCCGCCCTGGGTATCGGCGTTCCTCGATCTGGTAACCGGCCTCGGCTGCCGCTTCGGTGGCCAGGTCGAACCACCGCCGATCGATCCTGGCGTAGTACTCGGTGCTGCCACCGCCCTCGAGCCCGGTGTCCGGATCGCTGCGCATCAGCCTTCGCCAATCGCTCCACAGGTGGGGATTCACGCTGTGATCGCTGCCTGCTCCGGCCGCGGCATTGTCGGCGAGCGTTCTCGCCGCCACGGAGACGGTGTGCTCGAAGAACTCCCGGGCAAAATCCCGGGACTGCCCGGTGGATTCCTCCTCGGCGGCCATGTTGCCCGGTGAGGGGTCGCCGGTGGTGGCCACCGTGTTGAGGGCCTGGAGGGCGTACAGCGACTCCACGGAGATCGGACCGTCCTGGGGGAAGGTCACGCTCAGGCGCGGGTCCGCTTCGACGAACGTGGTTTCCGCGCGCCGGGATAGCGCATCGAGTGCCTCGCCGGTGGTCGGGACTGGGTCGCCGGAGTCGATGACCGCCCAACTGCCCGCGGCGACATGGTGCAGCCGGTCAAGTTCGGTGGAGTCGGTGTAGCGGACGACGACACGCTGCCCCGTTTCCCGCGGCCTGACGTGCACGGTGCCCGGCATTGGACCGTCCTCGCGGAGCAGATCCACCGGAATCTCCAGTCGCCCGTCGTTGTCGCCGGGCCGCCGTTGCGGTGGGCCGGTGACGACCCAGACCGCACCGACCCCGTCGGCGGCGCGGCCTGCCACGCCGCCGACGATGTGGTCGCCCGGCTTGGCGGCGAGCAGCCGGTCCAGTTCGGTGTCGGCCGGGCTGAACAGGTCGGCGACTTCGTCGGCCAGCACTCGCAGACGAGCCGAGTTGTACTGCGGGGGGCGGTCATCGTCGTGCAGGGACAGCATTTCGGCGCGGTTGCGCAACTGCCGTACCGCTTCGTGCGGGTTCCCACCGAAGGCGTGCGCGGCGGCCAGCCTGATCACGGCGTGCGTGTGTTGGTCGTCCTCACGGAAACGCGCCTGGCTGGTATCCCCCTGGCCGGGCCCCTCCGCGCTGAACTGGTGTGCGGTCGTGTCGAACGCGACCGGGAGTTCACCGGCACGCCGGTTGCCCCACACCTCGTCGAGGTCAGGTTCGATCGCCCACAACGCGTGGTTGAACGCCCGGGATCCGGCCACCGCATAGGGATGCGCGGCCGCAGCGTGGCACAGCGCTTGAACATGCAGGGGATGGGTTTCCGAGTCATGCTTGGCCCGGGTGCCGTCTGCCGTCGCGCCGTGCCACAGGTCAGCGGTCCGGGTCACGGAGGCGTGGTCGGTCCAATCGATTTGCTGGCCCCGGGTGTCGACACCGCGCTCCAGCGCGTCCAAATACCGTGGTATTGCCACTTCGGGCAGGTACAACCAGGTGTCCTCGCCTGCAGCGCCGGGCATGGGCCGCGGCGGGAGCGAGACGTTGCCGAAGGCGCCGGTCAAATGATGACCAGTGGAGATTTGCACCACCGCCCACGGCCCGCCGTCAGACGCCGCGTCCCGCCCCTTCTCGTAGGCCAGCAGCGCCCCGCCGGGCGAGAGATGCGCCGCGGTCGCGTAGTGCAGGTCGGCGATGAGCGCCGCCCGGCCGCGTTCCCAGTCCTGCCCTTCGGGGCTGTCGACCGGATGTGGATTTGCCATCTGCTCCCAGTGGAGCTCCACCGCATCCAGCGATGTCCAGCCCCCGCCGAGGGCGCCCTCGCCCAGCGGCCGGGCGGTAATCTGCAGAACCCGATCGCCCCAGCCCATGCGAACCGAGTGAGCAGGTTCGGGATCCCCTGTGGCGGTCGCCGCCGGATCTGGCTCCTCCGCAGGGGCCGCGCTATCAGCCTGTTCGACCGCCGTGCCCGTGGTGATCTCGCGATCGGGCTCGGCTGGGCGGTCTTCGTGTGGCGTTTCGGGCGTGGTGAGCAAGGCGAGCATGTCGCGCCGGGCGGTGTCGGCACGGGTGCCAAGGTTGGTGATGTGCTGCTCGAATGCGGCGCGGATGTGCTCGCCGCCGGAGGCGCTGCGCAACCAGGCCGGATCGAGGGTGATCTGGTCGCGGGCGCGGGCGCCGTAATCGGGGGTGGTAATCGACAGCACCACGTTGTGGTCGTCGTCGCGGGTGAACTGCAACTGGAGGTCGTGCCATCTCAGCCCGGTTGTTTGTGGGCTGACCATGAGGAACTTGTGGCCTGTGAATGCCTTGGCGGGGCTGGTGCCGTTTTCGGCGGCGCGGGCGAATCCGAGCAGAGCGGCCTCGATCTGCCCGTCGTTGAGCTGCTGGGGCATCACCGGGTTCGGGATGATGTAGCGCTGGTGGGATTCCGTGGCCTTGGCCACCGTTTCCCCGAGGGTGTCCAGGTTCATGGCCAGCACCCCCAACTCGGTAGCGCGTTCGACCAGGGCCGGATCACCGTGGTCGGCGAGCAGGGCGGTGTCGGCGCGTTCGGCGAGCTGGGCCCGGTACAGCCGCATCCGGTCGGTCTGCAGGGTCAGGCACCGCATTTCTTCCAGCAGCGGGAGATCCGGATCGGTCGTCACGGTGCGCGCTTCGACGTCGATCTCTCCCGGCACGCCGACACCATGGGTTTGCACGTGCGTGAAGCTCGCGGCCGTGAGCTGGTTCAGCAGGGTGTTGTGCGTGGCGCGCAAGTCCGCCTGCTGGAGGCCGGTGAGTTCGGGCAACTCCACGTCTCCCGCGCTGTCCCGTTCCCCAGAGGCGGGATCGTCCACACCGGAGGCGGGCGTGGCATTGCCCGTTTCCGTGTGCTCCGGGGATGCGGCGAGTTGTTCGGCGGAGATGGACTCACCGGAGTTCTCCGGCTGCGGTTCGGCGGGGTCCGTGGGCTCGGTGCTGCCGAGCCCGGCGAACATGTCCAGCTGCTCCTCCGCCGGCGCAGTTGTCGGCTCCGGCGACGTGGCGGGCTGCTCCTGCGCGTCCGAGGTGATGACCAGGGTGTCGAGTTGGTCGGTGTCGGAGTTTTGGTCGACCACCGCGGACAACCCACCGGCGAAGTAGCCGGACCGCTCGACCAGCGCCTTCAGCCGTTTCATCATCTTCGGCGCGTTCTTCCGCACAGCCGTGAGGTTCTCGTGCAGCACCTTCGCCGTGCGGAACACCGCGACGTATCGGTCGACCTCGCCGGCGGGCCCGTTGTCCTTGCTGCGGGTGTTGTCCATCGCCGTGGCCAGGGCTCTGGCATCCGGGCGATCGTCTCCGTGCAGCATGCGCCTGCCCGCGGCGGTGTCGAGGACGTCGCGGTAGGCCCGGTGGACTGCCTGTCGCGCGTCCAGGAACTGCCGGTTGGTGGTGAACGGCTCGACCACCGGTACGGGTGGTGGCGTGTCCTCGGCGTTGAGTGCGGTTTCGGCCTCCCACAACTCGAACGTGCGGTCCGTCTGCTCCAGAGCACGCACGAGGCTGCGCACGTGGACGTCGCGGGTCCGGTACTTCCATTGCCGACTCAGGTGCCAGAAGTCATACCGCTTGGAGTGTTTGAAATAGTTGTCGTGCAGCAGGCTGTCCAACGCCTGATCGCCAGGGTGCGCCCCGTGCAGCACGGTGCCGGAGTGGTTGTGCTCGATGACCAGCACACCCTCGGCCGCGCGGGCGCGGGCGGCGGCGCGCTGCTCGGCGGCGGCCGCGGCCTGTTCTTCCTCTTGCCGCTCGGGTTCGCCGATGGCTTGCTCGGCGGCGTTCAGCTCTCTGAGCGCGATGCGTTCGGCATTGGCTATGGTGCGGCGCAGGTGCTGCACGATCTGGTCGTGCCGGTCTTCGGTGAACCACGCGGGATCGAGCGCGAACGACAGCGGGAACCGACGCTCGGTGCCCGCTCGCCCGGTCGGCGCGGCGGCAACCCAGAGAGTCGGGGCCTCGGCGCCCGGTTCCCACCGGGTGCTGACCTCCAGTCCCGGCCGCCTGGGCCCGGAGCGCCAGCGCAGCACTTCGGAGTGGTGCGGCTGGTCCGGATCCGGCGCCACCGCGGCGAGTACTGCACCGGCATCGGCGATCGGCTGCCCGGCCAGCGTGAACTCCGGGTCCGCGGGCAGGGCGGTGACGGCGGCGAGGTGGCGCAGCACGTCCGCCCGGGTGATCTGGGCGTGGATGTCTCGGGTGGCCACGGCCCCGAGCCGCTCGCTCGTCTCGCCGAGCCGGGTGCGCAGCAGGGCGCCCTCACTCAGTGCCCGACGGGTGAGCAGGGCATTCAGCTGGCCCCGCGCGATCGTCGCGCGGCCCCGCGCGGTGCGCATCTGATCCAGCACCCGCGCCCGCAGCCGGGCAGCGGCTTCCGGCTGGACCGCGTCCGGGGTCAGCCGGACTACGTCACGCCAGGGCTGATCACCCTCGGAGTGCCAGACCGTGGGCTCGATCGAGAGGTACTGTCCCCGCGGATCGGTGTTCGAGCGCAGCACCAAATCCCCGCAGCGCAGGGATAACCCGTAGCCGGGACGCTGCGCAAGCAGCGTGAACGCGTTGTCGATCTTGTCGGGTTCGATCTCGCGCTCGGTGTCGCCGCGCACCAGCACCACCGGGGCACGTTCGCCGCGCTCGACGGCTTGCGCGATGGCCTCCAGCCGATCCGCTTGCAGTAGCAGATCCATTACCAGGTGGCCCTCGGTTTCCGGGAGTTGCTCCACAGCTTCGTCGGTGACCACCGTGGCGAGCGCGTCGTAGGCGGCGTTCGCGTTTTCCGCACGGTGGACGCGGGAGAGCGGGGTCTGGGCGTCGAGATCGCGGGCGACGGGCTCGAGCAGCCACGGCCCGGTGCCTTCGTTCCGCTCCTGAGTGGCGGTGTCGGAGTCGACGGTGGGCTCGATACCGGCCCCGTTCCCCGCCTGCTCGGTTCTGGTGTCCTGTTCGGACGGTTCGGCCTCACCGGCGGCGCCGCGGTCGGTCTCGCGTTGTTCGGCGGGGCTCTCTGGCTGTGTACCGGGCGGGGTGGACGCGGACTCCGCTGCCGTCCGGGACTCCAGCACCGGCGGGGCGGCTGGCTGCCCGGCAGGGACCGTGCGTTCCTGCTGGATGTAGTCCGCCAGGTGCAGCGGATCGATGCGTACACGCTCGGCCACCGTCAGCGCGAGGTCCTTGATCCGGTCGGCATCGACCAGGGCCAGGACTTGCGCTGCGCTGCGGGCGGCGGCGGTACTGGCCTCCACCTCCCAGTCGTTCTCATCGCGGAGCCTGTCGGCGAACGGCGCGATCCGCAGGTCGACCAGCACCTCCAGCGCCGGGCGGGTGTAGGGAGGCTCCCGGTAGGCCGCGAGCTGTTCGTCCCGGCTCACCTGCTCGGCGAACTTCGCCGGGTCGAGCCCGGCGGGCAAGAGCGTGCTGTCGAGATTCCGGTAGCGGGGCAGCATGGGTTCGCCGACCTTCACCAACGCGTCCAACCCGGCGGTGTCGCCGTCGAAGGCGAGGACACGCCGACGCCCCAGGGGCACGAGCGTGTCCAGGACGTCGAGGTGGCTGGGCTTCAGCGCGGTGCCGCAAGCCGCGACCGGCAGCAGGGGCCGCTCGGGGTCGTAGGCGGCCAGAATCGCCGCCACGTCGAAGGGACCTTCCACGTAGACCGGCTCGGCCCCCTCGTCGACTCGCTCGCGCTGCTCGTGCAGCCCGAGCAGCAGTTCGCTCTTGTCGTAGAGGGGTGTGGCCGCGGTGTTGAGGTACTTGATTTCCGCGTGCTCAGACAACGCGCGCCCGGTGAAGCCCGCGATCCGGCCCTCAAGATCGTGGACGGCGAACACCATCCGGCCCCGGAACCGGTCATACAACCTGCCCTGCCTGTCCAGCGCAGCGACCCCGGCGTCCAGCAGATCCTGATCCCGGACTCCCCGGGCGCGCAGGTGCTCCACCAGCCCGGTCCCGGGTCTGTCCGGGGCGTAGCCGATCCGCAGCTTGCCCGCCTCGCCAGGGGTCTTCGCCCGGACGCGATCCACCGCGGCCTGGCCCCGCAGCCGGTTGCGCAGGTACTCCTGGGCGTAGGCGCTGCTGTCCAGCTGCTGGTCGAACCAGGCCGCCGCCGCCTCGTTGAGCGAGGCGTGCAGGGTGAGTTGGTAGTCCGAGGTGTCCAGCGTCGGCTCGGTGACGCCGCTGACCGCAGTGTCCAACCCGGTCGCATCCTCGGGTGCGGCGGGCGCGATCGACGCCGAGGCGTCATCCTGTGTGGGTTCCGGCGGTGCTGGTTGGCCATCGCGCTCGGCGATCGCCGCGCGAACCCTGCGGCGGGCCTGTTCCATCCGGTCCCGGTTGTCCGGGTAGGCCAGCTCGGTCGCGTCGAGCAGTTCCAGAGCCCGCTCGAAATCGCCCGCCTTGAACTTGTCGAAGGCCTCCTTGGACAGCGGCCGGGCGGCTTCCTTGGCCTGCTCCAGTTCCTCGGCGTTGCGTGCCGCGATGCCCTCATGGTCCGGATGGCCCTCCATCACCTCGCGGTGCTGGGAGATGTAGTTGTCGATCCAGTCCCATTCCCGCCACGTACCGCCCCCGACCAGGTGGGCGTCGGTCTCGGTGAGGTGGCGGCCGGGGTCGCCGCTGAGCCGATAGCCCGAGGCGTAGTCGGTGATGGCGCGGACGATCTGCGCTTCACGCTCCGGGGTGAGCGTCAACGGCCCGGCGGCCGCCTCCGCGCGGCGCAGCGCCTGTTCCGCGTCCTCGGGTTCGCCGAGGTCCATCAGCCGGAAAGCCTCTTCGAATGCCGCGCGCACCTCGGGCCGGTGATACTCCCCGAACTGCTCTCGTACCGCTGGCCGGAAATGCTCCCCGAACACCAGGTGCGGAGCGAGCTGCGCCACCCGGCGCGGCCACTGCCGCACCGTCGTGGCCATGGTGAACAACGCCGGACTGATCGCCGCGATGTAGGCGCCCACATACGTGGGCACGGTTTCCAAGGGAAGCGGCCGGCCAGCGCCGTCGGTGACGCTGGTCCGATCCGCCGAATACGACAGCACGGGCGGCACCGGCACCCCCGGCTCGTGCACGGTCACCCACGTACTCAGGCCGACCCGCACCACCGTGACGTCCAATTCGTGCGCGGACGCGAACTCCCGCACCTGCGCCAAGCTCGGTACCCCCGCACCTGGCTCGGCAGCGGACATAGCGTTCGCCGGTGCGGACTCGGTTGCTGGCGCCACCGGGGCCGTGGTCTCGGGGTGCTCGGGGCTGGTGCTCGGGGCGATGTCGGGGGTGGCGGCGTCCCGCTCGGGCTGTGCGTCTTCGGTGGACTCAGGTGGCGCGGGTTCGACGGCAGGATTGTTGGCGGCGTCCTCAGTGCGCGCCTGGACATCCTGTGCTCCCGCCTGGGGTTTCGCTTGGTCAGCGGTTACACGCACTGGGCGCTCGACAGTCGCGGTCGCTGGCGTGGTAGTGCTCGCGTAGTCGAGGATCCATTCCAGAGAGCCAAGTTCGAGTCGTTTCTTCGCCCGGGTGACGGTGACGTAGGCCAACCGCAGCGCCTCGGCGTCGGGAAGGACGACTTCGCCGTTTTCGTCGGTGGTCGGTCCGGGGAAGTCGTCGGCGATCCGCACGGTGTCCCATTCGCGTCCCTTGGCTTTGTGTGCGGTGGACACGACCAGTTCGGCGGCCAGTTCCGGGTCCTTCTCGTCCTCGCGGGTGAGGTCGTCGGCCATGGCGATCAGCCCGTCCGGGCCGTACTGGTCGATCAGGCGGACGAAGGTGCGCAGCGACTGGGCTTCCTCATGCTTGTTGACGTAGTCCTGGACCTCGGCCCACGAGGCGAACGCGCTGAGGTCCTCATGTGAGGTCCGACGGCCACGGGCGAGTTGCTTGGCGGCCTTCGCGATGTCTTTGATCGCATCGCCGCCTCCGACCAGTGCGACGCGTTTGCCGGCTTCGAACCCGGTGAACACCGCGGCGACCGCCGCCGCGTTGGTGTGGCACAGCACGGCATCCGGATCGGAGACCGGCCCGATCTCGGAGCCGAGCGCGGGATTCCCTTGCAGTTCGATCTTGGCTTTGAGCAGTTGCAGGAAATCGTTGCCCAGCGCGGCGACGGCCGGACCGAACCGCCAGCTCTGGGTCAGTGGCAGGTTCACCTCGGCCGGCCAGTTGCGCAGGTAATCCCGGGCGCCCCGGAACCCGTAGATAGACTGGTAGCTGTCGCCGACCACGATGGTCTGGGCGGTCTGGGCTTGCACCAGTTTGGCCTGGAGTTCGTTGACGTCCTGGACCTCGTCGAAAAATATGACGTCGACCGGGATGGTCGGATTTCCGAGCGCCCAAATCTTCAAGTAGTCGTCGTGGGTGAACTTCAGCACGCCGTCCGGGTTGGTCTTGTCCTCCCAGATCCGGCGCGCGTAGTCGAGCACAACACGGTCGAGACCGTGTTCATGTTCGGCTACTCGACTGGCCAGATGCCGGGTCGTGATCTCGGGGTCGGCGCTGTGACGGAACCGGGTCACCGTCCCCAACGCAAGCCGCGCAATGTCGGCGGCGCTCCACTCCTCACCGGTCGCCGCCACACCGAACAGCACATCGTCGGGATCTTTACCCAACGCTGCCGAATCCCCGCGAGCCGCATCCTGCTCAAGGAAGGTACGAGCGATTTCGTTGGGGAAGCCATCGTTCCCAGCAATCTTGCTGCGCCCGTTCTCGTCCCGACCGAGCTTGTCCCGATAGCGGGGATCTGACGACAGGGCTCTGAAGGCATAGCCGTTGAAGGTCGTGGGCAGGACGTTGCTGGCAAACACCCCACGGGCTTCCTTGGCGATGCTCTTGTTGAACGCAAAGTAGACGATCTTCTTGTCGGGCATCCGCTCGGCGATCATGCGCAGCGTGCTGGTTTTCCCAGTACCGGCAAGGGCCCGAACGGCCACGTCGTTCCCCGCCAGGCACGCGTCGATAATCGCCTGCTGCTGCGCGGTCGGCGGAAAACTCGGAGCCTCCTGCGCGTCGAGTTCGGCCAGTACGTCGCGTAACGCTTGCACCGCTGTGTCGCGGGATGGCCCGTTGCGACGCGGAACGAACTTCCACACCTCGCCTTCATTCCGCTTCCACCGGAAACCGTTGCTCTTCAATGCCTCCCGGAGTTGCCGGGGATCGTTGGTGTCCGTGCCGGACACTGTCGCCGTGGAGCCGGTGACCTCGATCTGGATCCTGCGCGTCCACTTACCGGGTTGAGCTGCCGGTGCCGCCGGGTCTTGGTCGGCCGCGTCGATCGGGACCTGTTCCGCCGGGGACGGCGCCGGTTCCGGTGGTTGCGTCGTGGCAGGCTCGGGCACCGGGTGGTCCGAGCGGGCCTGCGCGGCCGCCGTGTCCTCCACCACGGGAGTACCCGTGGATTGCTCCGGTTGGTGCGCGGCAAGCAGTTCAGCGGCCTGCTGGCGGCCTCGGCGGGCACGATCAGCCGCGGAGTCCACCACCTCGTGCAACGCGGTCAGGATCGCTTCGCCGTCCGGCGCCGGGCCGGTGACGCTGCCGAAGTCCACGGCGACGAACCCGGCGCCTTCGGACCAGACAGGACTGCTGTAGCGCTCGTCGCCGTGCCGGGAGACCGCACCGACCAGGCGGCCGTCCTGGTTGCCGAGTTCAACGCGCAGCCCGCGCCACACCAGGTGCTCAGCCTGGCGAGGGTCAGCAAGCGCCTGCCTGGCGATCTCGCCGAGCACCCGGGCGATCTCTCCGGGCGGGACGGACTCGGAGGGGGCTCCCGACCGCACCGCGTCCTGCGTGTCGGCCCGGGCGGTGGCGAGGGTGAGGGAGAAGTGGTTGCCGGCCGTCGTCAGGATGGCCATGCCCTGGTCGGTGATCGGTTGCAGCGCCGGGTCGTTCTCGGCAAGGTGGCGCAGCGCGTCGGCCAGGTCGGTGGCCTCCATGACGGCGTCGGCTTCTTCCGGGGTGAGAACCAACTGCTCGGCGCTCGACGATTCCGGTGCGGTGACTGGGGTGGCGTCCGTTTCCTCTCGAGGGTCGGTTGCCGCGGCGGTCTGGGACGGCTGCGGTTGGGCAGCGCGCAGGTGGTTCTCCGCGATCTGCTGCCATTCCCGTGCCCGTTCGGCGAGGTTGTCCACCGCTTCGTCGAGCGCGGTGAGGATGCGGCCGAGGTCGGCGGGGTTGGTGACCCACCGCTCGTCGATCGGCACCCGCACGTAGGTGTCGGTGTCGGCGGAATGGACGGGGGTGTCCGGGTGCAGCGGCTGGTAGGCGGGGTCGTCGAAACGGGACAGCGCAGCACACGGTTTGCCGTCGACGTAGCCGAATTCCAGGCGGAGCCCGCGCCACCGGAGGCTCTCCGGCTCGCGGTCGCGAAAGGCGTTGAAGGCGGACTCGGCGATGGCGAGCCCGATCAGGTCGCCCTCGACGCGCAGCGGGGGCGGCCCCGGCCGCAGCAGGCGGCGCGCGTTCGGATCGACCACGTAGGCGAGGTCGTAGTGCGCTTCGGCCCGCGTCACCGCGGCGAGCGCTTCGTCCCGAGCGGGCGCGTCGGCCGGAAGGGCGACCGCTTGTTGCCGGAGCTTCGTCACTGCCGCCCACTCCGCCAGCAGGTCCGAGGTGGCCTCGACGTGGTCCGGAGGTGGAGTTGCGGGCAGCGCGATGGCGAGTTCGTGGATCGTCTCGGCGTGCATCCGGTCGGCGGCTTCGCGGGCGGTGGTGATGACGTGGGTGATCGCCTCCAGCGCCTGCGTGCTGTCCTCGCCGGAGGATGCGGGCAGCCGGAGCCAGTGAGAGTGCAGCTCGCCACCAGCGGGCGTGATGCGGGCCTCACGCCCGGCCGGGGAATCCGTCAGATGGATCTCCAGGTCTCCCCACGTGACCGGTCCACCGCGGTAACTGCTCCACGCAGCAAGGTGGGTATCGCTGGTCAGTTCGTTGCCGTTGGGGGCAAGGAACGGGGCGTCCGGCGTGGTGGCGGCGGCCGCGGCGATCGCGCGCAGCGCCGAGATCTGGCTCAGCGAGTCCGTGGCCCATCGCACGGCCGTTCCGCGCAGCCCGGTCTCGCGGACCAGTTGCATGGTGGCGAGGCGTTCCTCCGGGTCGTGGGTCACGTCGGCGGCCAGGACGCCGTCGATCGCGGCGGTGGCCGCGGGGGTGTTGAGGTACTCGCGCAGGTCTTCGACGTGGGTGGCCAGCACCCGCAGTTCCTGGTCGAAGTTGTCGCCGCTGTCGGTGAGCACCAGCCGCGAGTAGTGGTTGATTCCGCCCAGCCCGGCATCGTCCCTGCGCACGTGCGCGTAGCCGGCGTCGTTGACCTCCCGTTGCAACTGGACCCACTGCTGAGCCGAATCGATGGCGTCCAGCGTCGCCAGGACATTTTCACCCGCAGGCTCGCCGATGGCTGGCAGTTCCTCGTCGAACTCGTCGCCAGCGGGGGCTTCGGTGCCCGGTCGGGTCAGCCCCGGCGCGGCGTTGCCGCGAGAAACGGGTGGTGTGGTGAGTCCGGTGTCGGGTGGCTGGTGTGGCGGGTCCGTCGTGTCGGTCGGCTCGCTGGGAACGTCGGCTGCGGCAGCGGATTCCGTGGCCTCCACCGTCGTGGCACCGGCAGGGGTGTGCGCTGCATCCTCATCGGCCGCGGGAAGCGTGTACGTCGCGTCCGCTCCGAGGGGCGCCAGGCGGGTGCGACCGCCCGAGCTGGGGCGCCCGATTCCGGCCCAGACGTCGAGTGATTGCTCGAACGGGGGGCGATGTTCCGCGCTCACCTGTCCGGCGATGGCCAGATACCAGCTCTCGAAGTCTTTCGCGGACTCTTCGCTCAGGCCGGCGAGTTCGGCTGCTTCACGCGCCTCGTTCTGCAGGCGGGTCCACTCCGCGTAGCGTGCTTCGGCGCGCGCCCTGCGGGCCTGGGCTTCCTGCGAGTCGGGGTCCTCGTCGCCGCCGCGATCGAGGTCCTCGTCCTCACTCAGCTGGCTGATCAGCTCCTTGCGCCGGGCGATGACTTCCGCGAGCCGTGCTTCGCCGGGGAATTCCTTGCCCACCGCCTCTTCGGCCTGCGCGATGTTGCCCCGTTCTTCCTCGATCGTGGCACGGCTGCGATCACCGGCGCCCGCGATCTGCTTGAGCTGGTTCTCCAGACGGATGACCAGGCCGATCCCGCCGGGCAGGTCCTTCACATCAAGGCCGAAGCCCGTCGTGCTCTCCGCAGCCCCGGGAAGCCGCACCTCGATTCCGGTGTCGCGGAGGGGATACAGGTCGGCGGTGATTTCGAAGCCGCTGATCGACCCCACGGAGACGGTCTGCCCTTTCAACGTGCGAGGGGCCGCGGCGAGCGCGGAGGTCAACCGGTCGCGCAGGGCGGCGGCGGCCTCGGGGCGTTTGGTGTAGGTGGTCTGGCCGACCTGCATCCGGAACTTGTCACCGGAAAGGTCGACGAGTTGTTTCGCGAGGGCGTCCTGGCGTTCGGCGCGCGCTTCGAGTTGGGGGATCCGCACGGTGCTGCGGGCCAGCGACAGCTTGATTGCCTGTTGGCTCCGGTTGTGGCTGGAGCGCTTCCGGTTGAGGGACTTCAGCTCGGCGTCGAGTTCGGCCTTCTCCTTGTACCGGAGGTCACCGGTCGCGGCGGCCATGACGTCGGCCAGGCCGGTCGCCTCTTCGTTCTGCACGGTGCGGCTGCGGTCGGGTGGGGTGGACCGGTACAGGGGGTCGAACATCGCGTGCTTCTGTGCGGTGATCTCCCACTTCTTGGCGTCCATCGAGGGCGCGAGCACGACCCGCTTCCAGAAGAACTCGGAGTTCTGGTTGCCCTGGCGTTCGACGCGGCCGATAGCTTGGGCGCTGAGGTCGTAGCGCCAGTGACCGGTGATCTCGTAGCCGCCGATGGCGCGGGTCTGCATGTTGATCCCGGCGCCGATTTTCGCGGTGGAGCCGATGAGAACGGAGATGCTGCCCTCGCGGCAGGCGGCGAGCATGTCGGCTTTCCGCTGGGGGCTGTTGGCTTCGTGGATGAACCGGACGGACCCCTCGGGCATGCCCCATTTCCGGATCAGCTGGTTGCGGAGTTCGTCGTAGAAGTTCCAGTGACGGCTCGGTGTCGACTCGTCGCAGAACACCGGGATGAACCCGCCGCGCACCGGGTGTTCGGTCCCATCGGCGCGCAGGTACACGTTGTCCTTGGCCGCGGACCACTCGTTGTAGATGTCCTCGGCGACAACATCGACCTTTTGCCGTTCCTCGGTGGTGAGCCCGATGGCGCGCAGGTCGAGCGCGGCGAGCTGCCCGTCGTGGCCGATGACCAGATGGTTGTCCGCGCCCTTTTCGGGCGGGCCACTCAGGTTGCGTTCCCGGCGCGCCAGGTCGAGGGTCACGATCCGGGCCTCGGTCGAGGCGGGCACTTCGAGGATCTCGATCTCGCCGCCGCGCAGCTTCGGCGTCTTGAGGTTGAGAAGTTCCTTCATGCGGATGTCGGAGGTCAGCCGCACCGCGTGCCACAGCTCGGGTTCGTTGATGACGCGACGGGTGCGGACTTTCGACCGCAGCGTTCCGCCAGGTGTCATTTCCATGAAGGTCTCGGGCATGACATACGTGCGTGCCCAGACGTCGAACCGGTCCAGATCGTGCCCGAGGCGGCGCATCCACAGATACAGCTCGGAGAATTTGCCCACCCACGGTGTAGCGGTGGCCAGGACCGCGCGGGAATACCCGAACTTCTCCTGCAGATGGCCCAGCTTCATATCGAGGTCGATGGACCGTTTGGCACCTTCGATCACCAGATCCGGGATCTGCGAAAGGACCAGACCGTTTTTGTAGTTCTGCGCTTCGTCGACGACGACGAGGTCGAAACCGGCGTCGGTGAAGGTCATGCCGCCGGTGTCGCGCTCGATAGCGTCGATCTGCGCTTCGAGTCGCGCCTCCGCGTTTTCCATCTGCGTTTCGATGCGCTTGGTCATCGACTCGCTCATGGCCTCGGCGTGTTTTTCTTTCTCCGCGCGCAGATCGGCGAGTTCATCGCTGAGGAACCGCTCTTGGATCTCGGGCGGCAAGGGGATGCGCTGGAAGCTCTCCTTGGTCATGATGACCGCGTCCCAGTCATCATGGGCGACGCGGGCAACGAATTCCGCGCGGCCGTTCCGGCCCTTTTTCTTGTTGTCGGCGATCTCCTCGCTGGTGCCGGTGAGCAACCGTGCGCCCGGGTAGGCTTGCCGCCATTCGCGGACGAACTGCTCGGCGATGGAATCGTTGGGAACCACGATGACCGGTTTGTTCGCCAGCCCGCGACGGCGCCGTTCCATGATCCCGACGATCATTTCCAGGGTTTTGCCCGCGCCGACGTCGTGCACCAGGCCGGTGCCGTTCTGGTAGATGATCCGCGCGATGGCGATCTTCTGGTGGTCGCGCAGCGTGTAGGCCTGCGAGAGCCCCGGCAGGGAGAGTTCGACACTGGAGAAGTCGATCGGGATTTCGGCGTTGAACGTGTCGTTGTAGAGCCGCATCACCCGCTCGGCACGCGCGGTGTCGTTCCAGATCCAGTCGGCGAACTCATCGGAGAGTTCGGTGGCCTTGTCGGAGGCTTCCGCGGTGGCGTCCGGGTCGAGCACCTCCACGTCCCGGCCGTCGACCTCGATGGTCTTGGTGACCCTGATCGGCTTGCCAACCAGAATCCGTTCGGTGAGTTCATAGGCATCCAGCCCACCGCCGCCCCAGATTTCCGTCGCCGCCAGGTGGGCGGCCTTGCTGAGGCCGGACTTCTTGGTCTCGACATTCCACAGCCCGGCGACGGTTTCGACCTTCACGTTCTCGTCGCCCAGCAGTTCCCGCAGGAACTGCTGCACGTACTCGGGCCCGATCCAGCTACCGAGCCGGACCTCGATCTCCTCCGGTCCCAGGTCTTCGGGGATGACCTGTTCCAGCGCGGCGACGTTGGCGGCGAACCGGGGGTCGTCCTCGGCGGCGAGCTGGGCGACGGCCAGCTTCTGGCGGACGTTGCCAGCCAGGTACAGCGGCGCCCACACCACCTCGCCGGTGTCGGGGTCGTCGAACACCAGCCCCTCGAGCGCGGCGCGGGCTTCCTCCTCACCGGGCAGCCCCATCAGCCGCGCGATCTCGGACAGGACGACCCGGGAGTGGGTGTCCAGGCAGATCGACAGGGCTTCCTCGGCGGTGTCGGCGCCGAGCCGTTGCACCGGCGGGTTGACCACCCGGCTGGTGAAGATCTTGGACTTACGGGCGGTCTGGGTCGCCGCGTCGAAGTCCTCCAACCCGATGGCCCAGTTGGCGAACGGGTCGTCGCGGAACCCACCCTGGGGATCCCGGACGATCATCGTCGTGCGCAGACCCAGCTCATCGAGATCGAGATCGGGATCAGTCTTCTCCGGTGCGCCGGCGACGACCTCCCGCGCCGCGGCCACCACCGCGGCGCTCAGGCGCGGATCGCTCATGCCAGCCAGGCCGAGCACGCTCTCCGGCCGCATCTGGGTCGGCAGCTTCGCCGCCAGGTCGTCGACGTCGATGCTGGGATCGAGGTTGGCGCGTTGCTCGGCGTAGGTCTGCGCGGCCTTCTTGACGGCCTTGTCGAACGCGGTGTTGTGGTTCTTGACGATCGAATCGAGGTGCCGGGTCAGGTGGTCCTGGCCCAGCCCGTTCATCCGCAGCTCGGTGAGGTAGGACAGCACCGCGTCGCGGCTAGCGGGCAACTTGTCGTGGTCGTTACGGGCGCACCATTCGCCGAACACGTGCCAGCCCTGCCGCATCTGGCGGCGTTCCTTGAACCGGTTGATCGGCCCGTAGGTGGTGGCGTAGGAGTCGTAGACGGTGTTCAGATGGGCGCGCAGGTCCTGGATCTGCGGGGTGTCGTCCACCGTGGCCTGCTCGGCGCGGATCAGCGCCATCGCGGCGTCGCGCACGTGCAGCAGCGCCCGCAGTTCGTCGGCCTGGGACGCGGGCGGCTGGTAGGGCTGGTCCTGGTCGCCGACGCGGCGGGTGAAGGTGCCGTCCGGCAGGGCGGTGAGGAACCCGGAGAAACTGGCGCTCTCGGGATCGATGAGGTTCACCGTGGTCGCCGGGCGCGGGGTAACGTCGCTGCGCGGGGTCATCACCAGGCCGCGTTCGGCGGCCTCGTCGGCGATGCGCCCCAGCGCGGCGGCGAACTGCTCCGGGAGGGTGTCCAGGTCGCCGCGGACCTCCAGCGCGTCGCCGTACCGGCTCGAGCCCACCGCCAGCTCGCCGAGCACGTTCTCGGGGTGCTCGCGGAAGTAGGCGTTGACGTTGACGGGTTCGCCCTCGGCGCCGATCTCAGTGGGCAGCGCCTTTTCCCAGGTCGCGAAATCCACGATCGGGTCCGCGTCGGGTTCGCGGACCCGGAAGATCAGCACGTCGGTGCCCACCACGGTGCCGGCGGCGCGCTCGTGCGCCCGGTTGGGTAGCCGCACCGCCCCCACCAGGTCGGCCAGCTGCGCCATCTCCGCGCGGGCGGCCGGGTTGAGGCTGTCCATGGTGTACTGCGAGGTCACCATCGCGACCAGCCCGCCGGGGCGGGTCAGCCGCAGCGACTTGAGGATGAAGTGGTTGTGGATCGAGTGCTTGCGGCCCGGGTTGTGCTTGTCGTCGCGGAGCTTGACCTTCGCGAACGGGACATTGCCGATGGCCGCGTCGAAGCGGCCCTCGTCCGCGTCGACCTTGGCGAAGCTGCCCGTGACGACCTCGGCGTCCGGGTAGAGCGCGGCCGCGATCGCGGCGCTGATCGGTTCCCGCTCCACACCGGTCAACCGCGCAGACTCCGGTGCCAGGCCGATGAAGTGGCCCGAGCCGCACCCCGGTTCGAGGACGTCCCCGCCGGTGAACCCGAGGCGTTGCAGGCCGTCCCACATCGACGCCGCCAGCGTGGCGTCGGTGTAGTGGGCGTTCTGCGTCGACAACCTGGCCGCGGCGTACTCCTCGGCGGTCAGCAGCCGCTGCAGCTCGGCGCGCTCGTCGAGGAACTCGTCGGTGTCGAACAGCTGCCCGAACGCGCCCCAGCCGCCCCAGCGCGCCAGCACCGCTTGTTCCTCGGCCGTCGCGGCGCGCCCGGACTCACGCAGCTCCAGGACGATCCGCAGCGCGGCCAGGTTCGCCCCGACGCGCGCTTTGCGCCCGGACGGGGCGAAATCGTCCTGGCTGTAGGGCTGGAACCGCGCTACATCGGACCGCCCGGATCGGTGAAGGCCATCTCCCTCATCACGTCGTCCTCCACCGAGCTGGACACGTTGTTCAGCGCCCCCACGTTCGCCAGGTAGTCCGAGCCCAGCGGCGTCCGCTGCTGGTTCTTCCGGTGATCGATCTCCGCCGCGATCCGCTCCCCGAGATCCGTGAAGAACTTCTCCGGATCCCGCAGCTGGGCGTACTCCGTCGCCCGGTACTGCTGCCAGTGCCTCTGGGCTCGCTCCCCGTACTGGTTCATCGACATGGTCTCCATTGTGGTCGAACAGGTCTGGTTGTTCGGTGCTCACTCGTTTCCCCCCCGAGATAGCGCCCTGGTTTGTTCTTCTGCTGGGTACGTGCGGCGTTCCCCGGCGCCGCGCGACCGATGGGGAGTCGCCGCGGCCCGCGCTCCACCCGGTCGCGGGGCGCGGCGCCTCCCTTGATTCGCTCAGCCCGGGCGCGTCGCCGAGGCTGAGCCGGTCCGATTGGTGATGGAGTCGCCCTCGACGGGTCGGGTGATCGCCGCTTCGAGGAAGATCCAGATCGCGCTGTACAGCGGCTCGTCGTCGTAGTCCTGCACCTCGTAGCCCAGGTGGCTGAGCACCTCCGCGTTGGGCACGACGCCGACATGGCGTGCCCACCAGCGCCCGGCGTCGAGCCAGTCGTCTTCCGTGGTGACGCGCATTCCGCTGTCGGGGTCGGCGGGCGGCAGTTGCGCGAGGACCGCGTGCGCCATGTGGTGCGCCCAGTGGTGGCGGGACTCCGGGGTCGTGGCCAGGGCCCGGGATTCGGCGATGATCTCGTCCATCTCGACCTGGCGGCCGTGCTCGTCGTGGATGTGTTCGTACTCTTCGCCGGTGTCCTTGGTGACGTAGCGCAGCAGGTCCAGCGCACAGGCGCCGGTGATCGTGAAGGTGGGTTTCGTTCCCGCCGGGCTCGGTGCCTGCGCGGTGTAGCTGTAGAGCTTCATGCTTCCCCCTGTTTTCGGTGTGTTTCCACCACCGGCCCGGTGCCCGTGGTGGCCTGGCTGGGCTACCGGGATCGGCCGGTGCCTGTCTGATTGGTGACTGCGGCATGCCGGGCCCCCGCGGTCCCGGGAGGGTGCCGGTGGTCCGATGTGGCCGGTCCCTGATCAGCAGGTGGCCGTAGGTGCTTGTCTTCGATGGACTCGACCGGCACGATCTCGACCGCGCCCGCGCGTTCGTTGAACACCGGGACGAAGTTCGAGGCGATACTGATCTGTGCCACGATCGGCCGCGCGAGGTCCGGAGCGGTCGTGTGCTGCCAGAGGGCGTGGAGTTCGGGCACGTTGATGAGGCTGATCGGAGCGGCGTGCACGGCCCCGTCCGGAGCGTGCGGAGTGGGCGCGACCACGTGGTGCTGCCTGACGAAGGTGCGGGTCCATTCCTCCGGGCGCTCGAGGCCGGCGGCTGCGAGGAATTCGGGCTGGAGCAGGCGCAGCAGTGCGTGCAGTTCGGAGTGGTTGTTCACCGAGGTCCCGGAGGTGAAAACCGCCATCACGCGCTCGGGGTTGCTTTCCCGCAGCAACCGGACCTTGAGATCGAGGTCTTCGGCCTTGTGCGCCCCGGTCGAGGGCCATCCGACGACTCCGGTGTCCTGGCCGCGTTTGGTCAGCCAGTGCGGCTGGTCGATCAGCAGGAAATCCAGGCGGGTGTCGGAGAAGAACGCGTCGTCCAGTCCCGTTGTGGTGTCGCGCAGAAGTTGCGCGTGTGCGAGGAGGGTGTCACGTTGCTGCTCGATCCGGCGCAAGCGTCGGGGTTCGGCGCCGGAGTTGAGCGCGCTGGTGAGCTTCTCGGCGTCCTGTTCGAGCAGGCGCGCGTGGTCGGTGGGGCGTAACGGCAACTGGCTGAAAGCTGCGTCGTCGATGACCACGGCGTCCCAGTCACCCAGTGCGCAGCGCGAGACCATCGTGGCGCGGCTGACCGGATCACGCATCTGGTCCCCGGTGATGGATAGGACGCGTGACCCGGGGAACCGTTCGACCCCGGCCGCGGCGACGCGGTGGGCCTCGCCCTGCTTGACCAGCAGCGCCGGTTTCGAGACCAGATCGCGTTGCTTGAGCGCGAGCGCCGCGGCGAACATGGTCGTGTCGCGCTCGCCCGGATCGGTGTAGGTGCACAGTGAGGTCGGCGAGGCCAGGATCTGCGCGATCTGGTCGCGCTGATGGAGGGCCGGCAGGAATTCCGGTGCCATGCCGGGAAAACTCAGGTACGAGCCGTCGAAACGGCGTTGCACGTGGGAGTTGAACGTGACGTTGTAGTCGCGGGTCAGCCGTGCCGTGCGATCCGGGTCCTCCCACACCCATGTGCTGAAGCGGTCGTTGATCTCCAACTGCTTGCGCAGTGCCTGCTCGGTGCCCTCAACGTCCAGCCGGTGCCCGGTATCCACCGTGCTGACCCGTGCCGGTTGGGCGTTGAGGGTGCTCTCGATCAGCCGGTAGGCGTTCTTCCGTTCGGTGCCCCACTGCTGGGTCGCGGCCTCGCTGAGCCGGCGCTCCCTGCTGCCCGGCCGTACATGCCAGGGCAACTCCGGATCCTCGCGTTCGACCACCACGTCCGGGTCGTCCAGCAGTTCCGCGACGAAGTCCCGGACGTCGGACGCCGGAATCCATGAGGCGCCGAGCTGGGCCTGGATCTCGTCCGGACCCAGTTCTGGCGGCAGCACCGCCGAGAGCGCTTCGATCTTGCGAGTGAAGTCGCCACGCACCGCGTCGGGGTTGACGCTGGTGGCGAAGGCGAGCTTCTCACGGACGTTGCCGGACAGGTATTCCTCGGCGGTTCTCCACGTTGGCCCGGCCGGATCCCAATAGATGAGGTCTCCCATCAGCTCGGGAACCTGCCGCGCGTTTACACCCAGCAGCCTCCGCACGGTGCCGAAGTCGAAACGGCCGTGCTGGTCCAGGCAACGCGCGAGCGCTGCGTCAGGGCTGAGTCGGGGTTGCGGGCTCTCGTCCCTCGGGTGGTCCGCAGCCGAGCCGTCGACTCGTTGTCGTCCCTGCGCGGTCGATGCCACAGCGGCGTCCTGTGCGGCGTTTTCCCGAGCCTCGGCGTAGACGTTGACCACATCTCGGACCAGGCCCGCTTGCATCGGAGGTAAGGAGTCCACCAGCGTCGGATGCTGCTGGTGCAGTTCGTTGATCCTGTCGGTGAGCCGGACCTTGTCCACCGCGTCGTCGGTGGACATCTCGCCGACGGCGGGGTGGAGAAGTCTGGTGGCCAGTTCGTTCGCGGTGTCGGCGAGCCTGCGCAGGGACAACTCGTCGGGCGCCGGGGCGGGCGGCAGCGGGTCTGGCCAGCTGTAGAGGTGCCGACGGGTGGCCGATTCCGGGATGATGCCGTGGACCACCCGGGCGCGATCTTCGGTGAGGCTGGCGAGCAAGTGGGGATTGCGCGTATCGAGGATGGCGACCTGGGCCGCGAGCTGGTCGCGGCGTACCGCCTGCCCGTCGTCTTCGCGGAGGCCCGGCATCGCCGCGTGCAGGCAGTAGGCGTCGATCGCGGCGGTCAACTCCGCGACGGCGACACGGTCGCGTGCTTCCTGCTCGAGTCGCCGGTCGACCTCCTTGAGCCGCTCGGGCAACTCCACACGTGCGTTGTCTGACAGCGTTCGGGCGAGGTCGTCGAACTGATCGGCTATCGCCAGCACTTCGTCAGGGTCGAGATCGCCTCGACGTTGCCGGAATCGGATGGACCAGCCCTGGAACCTTTCCGATTCGTGCCGGAAGTAGGAGGGCAGATACGTTTCTCCTTCACGTTCGGCCTCCAGCGCCTCACGCATGCGGTTGGCTTCCTCGACCAGCTCTCGGCAGAAGCCGCTGACGTAATCCCGGTCGTTGAAGTCGAATTCACCGCCGTAGTGTTCGGGCGCCTGCGGACGGAAATTCCGTACCGTGTCGTCGAAGTCGTACGACAGGAGAAATTCCGGCGACCTCCGCTGCAGCAACAAATCGCCTATGACAGCGGTGGCGTGCCGCGCGCCGACCTCGCGGAAGAAGTCACCAGTCTCCCCGTACATGCCTGCGACCTCGTCTACCTCCAAAACGTCCCAGGGCGGAATCGGAACGCTACGTCCGGCATAGCCGGTGAAATGCCGTTCCGCCTCTTGCTCGCGGCTGAGGTCGTCGGCAGCGAACGGTTCGGGCAGCGGAACGTTCGCGTTGGCTGACAGGTTCCGGGCAAGGTATTCAAGCCGTATCGCTATCCTCTGCACGTGCTCCAGCTCCGCTATGTCGCGCATGTAGAGGGCATCCGACGCCATTTTGTCGCAAAACCCGATGGCGTAGTCCGCGGCGTTGTTGTCGTGCTCGTGGCCGAAGTTGAATGGGGCTTCTGGGTGGAAGTTTCTTTCTGCTTCCGCCAGGTCGTACGGCAGCTGGAACTGGGGTGAGCGCTGCTGGCGTATCAGTTCATCCACGACTGCTGCGGCGTGTTGTCGTCCGACCTCGAAGAAGAACTGGCTCGGTTCGCCGGGGTAGTCCGGTGGTGGTGCCGGAACTCCGCGGTTGGCGAACCCGAGGAAGTGCGGAGCATCGTCTGGCGCGGTCACGTGTTCCCCCTTGGTGGTGCGGCCGTTCGCGCGGGAGCCTCGTCCTGGCCCAGTGCGGTGATCGCCGTGGAATGCCGATGTGGTGTGCAGGCGTGGAAAGGCCCGTACGGGCTGGTCAAAGTGGACAGGTGCGGGTCGAGGTGATCGCGCAGATACGCGGAAAGCCAGGTCGCTTCGTCTGATTCGGACAACTCGGTGTGGGCCAGGTACAGCGCGGTGAAGCGCTCGACCGCGTCGTGGTGCAGCCACCACTGACGGCACCAGCGGATCCCGCCGCCTTCGCCGGTCGTGGTGGTTTTCCGGACCATCGGGGCGATCTGTTCCTCCACCCAGCCGTAGAGCTTGTCCAGTGAGGGCCGCTCCACACCGTCGCCGTCCTCGGCGGGACGCTCCGGCTGCGCCGCGGTGGTCGGCGGGGCAGGTTGCGCCGGCGGAATGGCGACGGGTTGTGCGACGCCGTCGAACTGCGTCTGCTCGGCAAGGCCGGAGAGCTTGTCCGTCACCTCCAGCAGGCTGTCTTCGAGGGTGTCCAGGCCGTTGTTCGCGCGGTCCGCGGCGTCCCGGACGTGGCTCAACTCGCCGGTGATGTGGAACTGCTCGACTTCCAGTGCCCGCAACCACCGGCCGAACTTCTCCTCCAGCGCGGCCAACTGGCCGACTGTGGCGAGCGAGCGCTCCGGCGGGGCCGGGCGCGGGCCGAGCGGTGAGCCCGGCGGAGGCTGTGGTGGCATGGTCATGGCTGCTGATCACCACCAGCCGGATCCTGGCGTTCGGCGTTGGTGTCCTGCACGCGCTGATTGAGCTCGTGGTACATCGCAGCCAGCTCGGTGATGGCGTGTTCGAGCGTGTCCAGCCCGTCGCTGGCCACCTCCGCCGTGCGCTGCGCCTGGTGCGCCTCGGTCGCCACCTCGAAAAGCGAGAACTCCAAGGCGGTGAGCCAGCGGTGCAGCGTCGGGTCGGCCCGGAGCGTCTCGGACGCATGCAACTCGTCATAATGCGGAGGTGCAGGCGGTTCCGCGCGGTGGTTGATGAGGCCCGGCGCGAGAACTTTGAGGATGGCGTGCAACTCGACGTGCACGGCGTCCACCCGCGCCGTCAGGCGGCGTTCCAGGGCGGGCAGCCCCATCTGCACGATGTCGAACGGGTGCGGCTGTAGCTGCTCGCCCGGCGATTCGCCGGGAGGGAACGTGGTCACCGGGAACCACCTTCCCCGGTCGGTGTCGGGGCAGCGGGTTGTTGCAGGGACCGCGTGACAGGGTTGTCCGGGCCGAGGTAGGCGATCGCGGCCTGCTGGATCTGCCCGGTGGCCTCCTGGGACAGCTGGATGATGTTGCGCTTTTCCTCGCCGTCGGGTTCGGCGTACCAGGGGTGCAGCCGCAGCAGGCCCGGGCGGCGGCCGGAGGTGATCAGCAGCGCGTTGGTGCGCGGCATCGCCGCGATGTCCGCGGCGGTGAGGATGCGTTCGGTGCGCAGGGAACGCGACGTGGACGGCCCGCCGGAGCTGTAGCTGGTGGAGGTCTCCTCGACCTTGTGATCGCCCACCAGCCGGGACAAGTCTTCGGCGAAATCCGGATCGGCCACACCGGCGCCGATCGTCTTGATCGTCGCGGCCGACCAGAGGGCATCAAATCCTTCTTTGCCCCAGACCGCTCTCCCTTGTTCGCGGGACTGCAGAACGGTGGTGACCATGATCGACTGGCTGCCGAACCAGCTGTACCAGCTTGGTAGTTCCGGGATCCTGACGATGTTCGCCGCCTCGTCGAGTTGGACGGTCATAGCGGGGTCGAGCCTGCCGCCGTTGGCGGCCGCGGCGCGGAAGGCGACGTTGAACAGTTCGCCGACGATGGCGGCGACGATCGGGCGTCCGGAGCCTTGCCCCTCGCGGGTGAGCAAGTACAGGGTGGGGTGCTGGTCGCCGGGCCGGGTGATCAGCTCCCACAGGTTCAATTCCTTGATGGACTTGGGGTCCTGCGGCGGCTGCTCCCACGTTTTTGGTGGGGTGACCCAGCGCAGCAGGTTCTCCGAGTCCAGGCACGCGATCGCCGTGGCGACGCCCTCATAGACGCCGCCGCGGGTCTCCGGTGGCAGTTCCAGTGTGGCGCGCAGTGAATCGCCCTGCCTGGAGAAGCCGTGCCGGTCCAGTTGCACCGCGGGCTCGTCGGAGCGGGTGGCGACCCAGGCGACGACGTCACGCAGCGAACGCTTCGACACCGCGGCGGCGAGCAGGATCTGCCTCAAGGTTTTCTCCGCGGCGGGGGTGAAGAACGGGTCCGCGCGGTCGGCGCCGCCACCCGCACCGCCGCCGACCTCACGCATGAAATAGGCCGCCATCCGGGACGCGGACTCCACGTCGATGACGCCGCCGAGCGGGTTCCACCAGAAGGTCTGCGGCTGGTAGGTGATTTGGTTGCAGTCAAAGAGAAACACCGGCCCGACCATGGCTCTCAACCCGGCCGTCAAAGCCCACACGTCACCCTTGTTACTGGTGGCGACCACGGTGCCCGGAGCGCTGATGATTTCCGGCACCACTTTCGCGGACGTCTTGTTCGAGCGGGGCCCGCAGATCACGAGTTCCACATCTTCGTGGCTTTTGAAGACGGTCTGGCCGCCGATGTCGCCCAGCGCGGCACCGACCTGCCGGGCGGTGAGTTCGCGTGCTTTGGTGTTCTCCAAGGACTTTTGCAGCCCTTGGGCGCGTTTGGCCATCGCGGGTTGTTGCAGCTCGCGAAACTCTTTGGCCGCGGTCATGGCCTTGTGCCCGTCCTTGGGTCGGCCGTGCTTGGCGATGAGCACGCCGATCGTGATCGCGGCGGCCAGGAGCACGGCGATCTGTGCGCCGAAGAGGACGCAGAACCAGAACCGGGATCCGTCCGTGCCGATCAGGCCGGCCAGTCCCGTGTCGGTGAGCGTGTTCGGGATGTCGGTGACCGCGGGGATCGGGTGGCCGGTGGCGGCCGTGGCCTGCGCGGCGATCCAGGCGATGCCCAGCAGCCCGAACACCGCGCCGATCAGGCCGACGATCACCCACGGCAGTACCGGCATGGCGCCGCCTGCGTGCCTGCGGTCGTTGGGGGAGGTCATCGCCGCCCCCTCGCGGGTGCCGCGTGCCCGGTGCGGGAGGACAGCGCATCGCGGTCGATGCCGTGCCGGGCGCAGAACGCCTCGGTGAACTGGGCGGCGTGCCGGTGCGCGCGGTCGTCGCTCCATTTCATGGCGGCGATTTCCAGGTGCCGCAGCAGCGGCACCGGTCGTCGCGTGTCGTGCTCGTTGTGCTCGTCGGGATCGGCGTCGATGTCGGTGAGGTGGTAGCGGGTGCGCAACCGGTGCGCGATCGCTTCCGACCAGCGGCGGACGGTCGCGCTTTCCCACCGCAACAGCCGCATCTGCGCCAGCTCGGCGCCGCGCAGGGCACGGTGCAGCAGCGTGATCAGGGCGTTCATCACGCCACCGCCGTGGCCGGAGGGGTGTCGAAGGCGGAATCGGTGTTGTACAGCCCGATCTCGCTCTGGGTGAGGTTCATCCGAACCGGCAGCCCCGCGCGTTCCCCGGCTTTGATCAGGTAGAGCCCGCGGCCGGGGTGCCGCTGTCCGGGGACCCAGGTCCCGGCCGATTGCCAGCTCGAGAGCATGTTCTTCTCGCGGGAGGACAACGACACCGTCAGGCTGCGTAGCTCGGACGCCGGGAGTCCGCCATACACATGGATCGCGCATCGTGCGGCGATTCCCCGCGCTTTGGCTCTGTCCTCTTCGGAAGGCAGCGCTTCGAGGTCGTCCATGCTGTGTGTCAGATAGACGCTGGCGACGCCCTTGTGCCGGTTGAGGCGGGTGAGCCGGTCGCTCTTCTCCACCAGGCCGGAGCCGGTGCGCAGGGCGCGCCACGCCTCGTCCTGAATCCACAAAATGTTGCGGCCTTGGCCGGCCTGGCGCGCCTCGATCATGCCAGCGCCCCAGGCCCAGGAGCACAGCATGGCCGCGGCGACCACTTCGTCGGTTTCCTCGTCCAGCACCGAAATGTCGAGCGAGGTCGCCGAGGACGACGGATCCAGGCGCGCGGTGGAACGGCGATCGAACAAGCCCCGCAGCGGGCCTTCGACCAACAGATCGAAGCTGCTGAGCACTTCGCGGGTGAGGTCGTAGTAGCGCTCGCGGTTGTCGTGCACGCGCGCGGCGGACAGCAGCAGTTGCGGCGCGGCCTCGAGCACCGCGCGGACCTCGGGGATGGTGGGCTGGTTGTCCGCCGCGGCGTCGGTGGCGAGGTCGATCGCGCGGGAGACGAGGTTGCGTTCGGTCGGTGTCGGGGCACGGCCGAGCTCCAGCAGGAGCAGCCCTTCCAGCAGGGTGGTTTGCCGGGCCCGGATGGATTCGCGCAGGGCGTCGCGTTCGCGCCCGCTGGTGGTGGCCAGCAGCGCGGCCAGCGGTCCGGGGTCGAGAGGGTTGATGGCGTCATGGCCGCGCCCGACCTTGATCACGGTTCCGCCGAGGCGGCGGATCAGCGCCGTGTATTCCCCTTTGACGTCCGCGGGGACGAACAGCATCCAGCCGAAGGCGCAAAGTCCGGTACCGAGCCGTTTCGCGAACGCGCTCTTACCTACGCCTGGCTGCGCTTGCACCCACAGCCCGGTGTTGGAAATGAGGCCTGTCTTGAGCCAGTCCCCGGGATGCAGGCCGACCGGCTCATGAGTGTGCAGATCGTGTCCAATAGGGACACCACGAACCCGGGAACCGGAGCCCCCGACGAAGGGATACAAACCGGCGAGCTGGGTGGTGGTTCCCTGCCACAGCACGGGGGTGCCGACGTGATGATCGCGGCCGCCGTCGCGGACAGCCCACCCTCGTGCCGGTGGCACCGGTAGCGCGCGCAGATCGGCCAGCGGATCGACCCGTTCGGGCAGATGCCGGATCGCGGCGTCGGCGACCGTCTGCGGGATAACTGGTTCTTCGGTTGTGGTCGAGCCTGCCGCCGGATCGGCGGCGGAATCGTTCGTCGTGGCGCGCGTGCGGCGCCGACCGAACATGCTCATCGCGTTCCCCCTGATAGACGCGTGAACTGGTGTGTGAAGTTGAGGTGGCGGTGTCCGGCGCGACCCCCAGCCGGGCCGGACACCGCCGTGGTGCGGACGCATGCCCCCGCCACCGGGCGCAAGGGCGTACGCCGCAGGTCTCGTCCGTGTCTGGGCAACTACGTCCCGTCGTCCCCGGCGGTTCGCAGGCCGGCCGTGGTGATTCCCCGTGGGAAGCGCACCGCGGGACACGGTTTCCCGCTGTTGTGCCGTGCACGGCTACCGCGTGCTCTGCCGACGCAGCGGCCCCGATACGGGTGCGCGCCCCTGCGATGTGCCACCCGGCGCGGAAGTGTCGGGAGTGGACGGACGGTGCGCAGATGCCTGCGCTGGAGGCGAAGTGGGACGTTCATCGCGCCATCCGTCCCCGCCGCGCCAGATCCGGCGGATAGATTCCGACGCCCAGGCTCGCGGCGAACCCGGCGTGCTGCCAGCCCCAGCAGCGGCGCAACCGCAACTTCGAATTCCGGGCACGGCTTTCGACATCGGCGATCGCGTCCGGCAGGCGACGCGGATCCTCGACCGTGGTGGTCACGTACATGCCCCACAGCCCGACCCCGGCGCCGCGGGCCTCCTCTTCAGCGGCCTGACGGGCGCGGATCTCGTCCGCGCGGTCGCGGGCGGTCTCGTCAACCCCGCGGCGTCGGCGTACCTCCCGGCGGAACGCGCTGCCGGTGGCTTCCCGGGTCACGACTTCCCCGGCCTGGTCTGCCGGATACGGCTGGTAGGTGATCGTGACGCGGCGGTGATAGCGACCGGGCGTGACCAGGGGCGCGAGAACGTTCGAGGTGACCAGCTGGTTCGGCAGCGCGGCCATGGCCCAGGTGCAGGACCAGCCCGAGTCGTGCCAGTAGTGATCGGCCAGCGCTTGTGCCTTGACCGGTCCGGCTTCCCCCCAGTCCAGCAGGTGCTGCTGCTCGGACAGGCGCCCGATCTCGCCCCGGGCGTGCGGGTCGTAGGCCGAACGCAGCCAGTGGGTGATGTCCGCCGCCGTCGCGCGCCCGAGCGTCGCCACGCCACACAGCGGCAGGTCGCCCTCCAGCCCGGCCAGGGCGCGGCTGACTTCCGCGACCCGTTCGGCGTCGTCGCGAGGTTGTGGGCGCGCCCTTTGCGGCTGGAAGGTGAGCGACACGCGGACGGAGATGTCGGCGGTCGAGCCGCGGTGGGCGTCGGCGACCTCGGTCATCGTCTCCCGGGCGATGGCCGGCGCTGCCGGATCGAGCCTGTCGGCGACGTAGTCGGCGAGCTCGGTTCCCGAACTCGGTGCCGATTCGACGGTGATCGAGGCCCATTCCACCGTCGGCTCATAGCCGAGTGCGGCCTGCCAGGCTGCGAAACTGCCGATCCACAGGTCGGTGCGATCCTCGTCCGCCAGCACGGTGCCGACCGGCGCGACCCGCAAGGACGCAGTGAGCCTCCCGGTCCTGCGATCCCACAGCAAGCCGTAGGGGTTTCCCAGACCGTCCTTTGTGGTCAGTGGCATCAGCGGCGCGAGCACCCCGGGCAACTCGCCCTTGCGTGGGTGGGTGGTAAACACTCCGCTTTCCCACTCCGACCAGCCCCTGCGCTGCGCGGAAGCGCTGCGCAGGGCGATGATGAGCGCGCCGCCCAGCGAGACACCCCGAGTGCGATGGGGTACCACGGTGAGCACGCCGACGACGATCGCGACCACGACCGCGACACCTACGACGAGGATCGGTAACCCGAAGCTGGCCACCAGAATCCACATGCCCAGCGGCACCAGGACGCACCCGGCGATCACCGCGGTCTGTGCCTCGGACAACCGGCCCAGGCCGAAGCCCCTACGCGGTCGCCAACCTCCATATGTGCGTGGTTCAGCCATTTCCGGACCCCCCGCCGGACCCATCGGTCATCGAATCGCCCAACGCCTGTTTGGTCTTGTTCCCGGCTTCCAGGGCCGCACCCGCGACCGCGCCGTACGGACCGGCGGCGCCAGCCCCGGCTCCGGCGGCTGCTTCGGCGCCAGCGCCGGCTTGGGCGCTCGTGGCCGCTGTTCCCGCGCCCTGCTCGGCACCGGTCGCCGCGGAGGTGGGGGTGGCGTCATCTCCGGCGGCCTGACCCGGTTGGCCGCTGTTGGGCGTGCTGTCCTGCCCGCCGGGGCGCACACCCGCGCCCTCGCCGGTGTCACTGCCCGGACCGTCTCCGGTATTGGCGGCCTCCACCGGAGGGGGCCCGGCTCCCCCACCGCTATCTGGCCCCGCAGGACCCGACCGTTCCATCAGGCGGCTGATGTCGGCGGCGCCGCCGAGCATGCTGGCCGCCGCACCGGCCGCCATCGCGCCACCGCCGCCACCCCCGCCGCCGACGAAACGCTGCCCGCCCCAGTCGAAAAACCGGAGCATGGTGGGCATGGCGATCACGGCCATGGCCAGCACCGCCATGCCGGTCAGGACCGTGCCGATGTCGCGCCCATCGCCGATGAGGGTGAACCCGACCGCGAAAATGATCGCCGCGATCGGCTGATACATGATCAGGCTCAGCGACCAGGACAACACCTTCTGCAGCCACGGTTTCGTGCTCTCGTTGATCTGTCCGGCCGCGGCTGTCGGCAGCAGCGCGAGCAGGATGACCAAGGCGCCCATCCTGAAGAACCCGAGGACCCACTGGATCGCGGCCAGGAAAAACATGATGATGGCGAGGAAGAACACCGTCGCGACCGACATGACCACATTGGCCTGCATCGCCGTGGCCATGGTGTTCGAGAACTTCTCGATCGATTCGTCCAGCACCTGAGCGGACAACGCCAGCCCGCCCTCGTAGAGCAGCACTGCTGCCGTGGTACCGACGGTCGACCAGCCGAAGAAGCTCAACAGCCCCAGGCCGGTGTTGACCAGCGGGTCGATCTTGCGCTTGTAGACAAGGATAATTCCTTGCCAGATCACCGAACCGACCAGCAGAACGAGACCGATGTACATCAGCAGGCCCTGAATGTCGGTAATGGCCGGGCTTTTCAACATCGAGGTCCGGTCCGATTTGGTCCAGAACGTCATCGCTTCCGCCATCAGCTCGGCGGTGCCCTTGGTAATCGACAGCGTGAGATCGGTGAACCAGTTGCGCGCGGCCGCCCCGGCCTCGCAGCCGAGGTCGAGCGTCCCGCAGTCGGTCTGCTCGATCGGCGGCTTGAACTGCTGGATAAAACCGGGGAAGGCCAGCATCACGCACCTCCCCGAGGGAGGTCGCCGAGCGCGACATACCCGTCGACCGACGGCATCGGGGTAGCACGGGGCCGGGGCAGCTGAACCTTCCAATCGCCATCGACCCAGCGCAGCGTCACCGACAGGTGAGCCACCGAGCCGCTGGCCTCGGCCTGCGCGGTCGCGGCGGCCAACTCGACCACGACCAAGTCCCCGGTCGGGTCGCCGGCGCCCAGCTTCCACCACCACCGCCGAGCCCGGGAGTCGCCCGATGGCGTGCTCGACTTCTCCCGCGCCAGAAGAGATAGCGCGTCCTGGGAATCCCCAACCGTCTGCTCGGCATAGGTGGGCCGGTACACCGCGGGGCCCGCGGTCGCGGACATCCGCATGGTGATGTGGATCGCCGCGTAGACGGCGCCGGTCTGGTCGTGGGCGAACCCGCGAGCGCGGCCGCCGCTGATGTCACGCGGACCCGCGCAGGCATTGACCGGGACGAGATCCCCGCTGGGCGCGGTCTCCCACCGCAACTGGCAACGCGGGTCGGGACCGGATGACGGGACGGTGTCCGGGATCGATGGAGACGCTGCTGCGGCCGGTGGACCGGTGGGCTCGGGCCCGGAGGAACTGATGAGCCATCCGACGAGCGCGGCGGCCACAGCCACCACGGCGGCCGCGACGATCCACCAGCGACGGCGGGGGCGCTGGGCGCGGGTCATTTCGCCAGCCACCCGACCATCGACGTGGCGCCTAGCATCAGCGCGATCCCGCCGATCACCCACGGGATGGACAGCGCGCCCTCGATGGCCATGTTATTTCGATTCCGCCGCCCGACCGCCATCATGATTCCCCCGGCGACCAGCGCCGCGATCGCGCCGACGAGGCCACCCCATTTCATCCAGGCCAAGATGGTGTCCGCGGCGTCGGATAGTTTCCCTTCCGGCGCCTTGGGTTTCGGGTCAGGTAAGTCGTATTGCTGGAGCAGCCACGTATTGGCTACGAGAAAAGCCTTGCTGAGCATTGCGTGTCCCCCATTTATCCCCCGGTGACGTGCGGCAGCCCCCCTGGCTGCGGCACGGAAAACTGAGGCGGACCCGGCAACGGCGGGCCCGCGGCAGGCGGCGGAGGACCGGCGCGCGGGGGGAACTCGCGTGGCCTGGGCGGCGACACCGTGCGCCCGGGCGGCGTCACCGCGGGCGGCAATGGCTGAGGTCCACTGTTCTGCGGTGCGACGTGGCGCGCGGGAACGGAATACATGCGCCGCACCGCCTCGGGGAGCTCGCGTACCAGCGACACGACCGGCTTCGGCACGGACTTGCCCGGCGGGCTGTCCAACTCCGGCCAGGTCCGCTGGTGGAAGACCTCGAACGTGGAAGACAGGTGGGGCTCGGCGCTACGCAGATGGGACTTCGACGCCCGGCTGATCCCGCCCGGAACCGTGTGCATCACGATCAGCACCGGAGGTCGCGGGCACGCGGCGAGCGCGCAGCCCAGCTGCGCGGTCGCGCTCGCGGTGTTGCTGGTGATCAGCAAGTCGACCAAGCCGCCGCGGTAGACGCCCAAGTCGTGCACCGGGATCGTGGCCACCGCGCGCAGCACGCGGACGAACGTGGACGTTCCCACGCCGCCCGCGACGCCGCCGAGCAGCAGCGGCCGTTGCCCATCCGTCACGTGTCCCCCCAGACACCGTGTCCCCGCGCTGGTGTGCGGGTTCTTCTCGCTGCCGCCCGGATGGGCTTCGACGGCAGCCGTCCACTATCTACAGATCGTCGAACCTGGCGAGTCCCGGATACCCCGGTTACGCTGTGCCCGCGCCTCCCCCGCGCGGGCCGTTGGTCATCTACCCGGTGACCGGGTGGTGCCCCGGATTCGGTTGCGGCGCGGGCGCCTTCGGCACCTCCCCGGAACCTGGCGTGCTGTTCGCGACCTGGCCAGATGCTGGTTGCACTGGCCCGCCGTTGGCCGGCGGTTCCGGCGCGTAGGTGGCGGTGTTGTCGCAGTTGATCGCGGCCGCGCGCACGGTTTGCGTCACCGTTCCCCAGGGATCGACGACCGTAACGGTCAACCCCGTCACCGACGCCGCACCGCCCTGGCCGATCGTCACGGTGAACCGGCCGGTGTCCTGCGGCGCGCCGCCGTACACCACCCGCGACACACCTTGATCGCAGATCGCGGTGACGCCGCCCAGCGCGCGCCCGTCGACGATCAGGTCCTTGACCGAGGCCCGGGCATAGCCAGGCCGCTTCTCTGTGGAGATCCCGGTGGCGCGGAAACTTCCCGTCCTGCCTTCAACCGTTCCGGAATCCGCGGCCACCGCGTCGAGGCCGGTCACGATCACACCGTGCGCGGTCTCGTCCGGACGCGCGACGGCATCCGGCGCCAGCACCGCGACCCCCGCCGCCAGCAGACCGCCTGCTCCAACACCGAGCAGCGCAGCCCGCGCTCGAGCTCGTCTGAGATTGAACACCAGTTCCCCCTTCACAGCCCTGTTTCGTAGATACGGTCCGTCGGCGGACGTCACATGCGGCAGATCGGGATCCCCGAACCGACGCCACCGCCGTAGACCATGTCCCCCCGGATCCAGCCCGGCGGCCCGCCCCACAGAACGCCGTAAGCCCAGCGGTAACCGCCCTCGCCGGCGTGGGTGCAATAGGCCCGGAACCCCTGGCCTTTGTTCACGACGGCCACGACACCGCTTCGCGTGGTATTCCACGCGCGGACGCGCACACCGTTGTACCGCACGAAGTAGTCGACATACGCGGCGCTGATCGCCGGTTGCGCGGCGGACACCGCGACGTCCTCGGATGGAGTTTGTGCCACGGTCCCCGGGGAGGCCATCGCCGTGGCGCCGCCTGCCATAACCGAGCCGATGAGCAGTCCACATGCGGCAATCTTGTTGACCCACCGCACCACTCTGGAGTCAGAAGTTTTCATGATATTCCCCCAAAAAGAATTCCCTGAACTTTCCCGCTCAGGTTCGGGCTTGGGTTGCCAGGGCAATGCTGCTCTGGTCAGTGGAGCCGCGAACACTTTCCATTGCGCCCGGCCACTCAAGGCTGACGACTTCAAACGTGAGCCAGGCCGTCGCGACCAGCCGGGAGCCCACGAACGCGCGAACGCTCCAGTCGATGCGGGTGTCGTTCACTGAAGAACATCGCGCATCGACAGCCAAGACAGCTCCGATTGGAATCGGGGCGCGATGCCGGACGTACTGGCTACGCCCGACAACGCGGTGCCCCGGGTCCACACTTCTTGTAAGTTCCACCCAACAGGTTCGCTCTAGCAACGCCAGCAGCTTGGCGCTCGCCAGCACATCTGGCGTCGGGCCATCCTTTTGCAACTGTTCGAACTCGTCGTGAGCAAGGCCCAGGCTGGCAAGTTCCGCCGCAATCGAATACTGCGACTTCACCACATATCGGCGTCGAACCGCTTTCCCCGCCAGTCGCACAACAGTCCCCTGTCGCAGAGTGCTCAAGGACGCTAAAGTTCCCGGTTGCCCGGCTGCACGCCGGTGATCCGCACACCATCCGGACTCACGCCCAGCTCGCGGTTGCCCAGCTGCGCACCCGTAATCCGCACACCATCCGGACCGGTCGCTTCCGCCATAGCGGGCCGATCGCTCAGGTGCTCAGCAGGTGTAGCCGATGCCGTCGCGGTGCCGACGACCACCGAGCACGCGAGAACCGCTAGCGCGGCCGCTTTCCTGACCAGGCCACGCGCGTTGAACTTATTCTGCTCGTTCACTACAGACCCCCCTCGAAACTAACGCTCACAGCGGAGCACGTGGCACCTCGTCGCTTTCACGCCGAAACGTGTCTACTCGTGGTGCGCGGTGGCGGTGCTCAGCCACGCTCAGTCCGCCGTTGCCGTCTGGAACTTCCTTCTAATGCGACCAACTTTGCAACAGCAAACGCTCAGCTGTCAACCTTCATCGCACGTTTATTGGACGCGCGACTGGAGTTACCAATAATGATTTCAGGCAGCAAAATGACCCTGGCTCGCCGAGAAACCAGGGGGCCCAATCGACGGTATTGTGATCGGTCGGCTACATTTCCCTGATAGTCCCGTGCCACCTTCCGATCGCGGGCGCTGGCGCTGGCGTCGACAACGCGAGCGATGGCAGCGGCACGGGCCGCCCAGGCGTCGGCGGATTGCCCACAACGCAGCCACCGGCCGAGAATGTCATCGCGAAAATCGAGCACCAGAAGGCGAGCCGCCACACAGGTACCGCCGGAGAACCTCCGTCGCAACGGCCCACAAGCCACGGTGACCGCGCCACTACGACCATGAAGCGCCCGGCAGAGTGAACGAGGAGTATCACTGAGCGACGGACGCCCTGGGAGTGCGCTGAAGCGATCCCCGAACAAGAAGGCGGCCGCAAGATACCCCGGCTATTCGCCGAACTCACACCTGGATGACGGCGTTTTTGGCCCATCCGTCATGCGCCCCCTGACACCTGTCCCGCTTCTACGTTTCTGTCACTGCCGCCCGGATGGGCGATGACGGCAGTTTTTCCCCAAGGTCTTACTGGACCGTTGTAGCTAGCACGGTTCCGCGAGGCCGCTGCAGCAGCCACCAAATGACGGCTGGCACTTCGACTTCCCTCGCCGGAGTCAGAACTGGCCGCGTCCAGTCGAGAACTGTCCAGAGAGGGCAGCCTTTAACACGCCCCTCAAGTGACGTCCCCATACGAAAAATGCAAGGATTGAGAGCGCACGCGAGGCGCCGCCGCACAGCTACTGCCGCAACTCGCACCATGCGGCCACTCTGAGCTACCACCACCCTCCCCTTCGGGGAAGTTCCACGCATCCCGAACGTAGAGCGTCACGGGATTCACTATAGCAAATCGCGCGCTCGTTCGCAGTGACCGCGCCAGAGTTCCATGACGGGCCCACCTCAAGGCAGCATGATCGCCCCTTGCCGCGTGATATCCAGCTCACTGAGAGTGGCAGTGACCACCGGCGACGGCGCTAGGTACGCCTCGGCGATGGCAGCGAGCATCCGGAGTTGCTCTCCGGTGGTTGGCCCGGGCGTGTGCCACTCCCCTCCCCTGGACGTGCGGGGTTCCTGTTGGGTTTCCCAGGCGTGCAGGGCGACGGTGATCCGCGCGGCTTCGACTGCGGCATCCCGGGCGATGCCACGCAGTCGCGCTGCGTCGGCGTGGCGCTGGGCGATCTGTTGGACGCGCGGGTCCAGGTGCGGGCTCAACCGATTGAGCCAGTCCAGTATTTCGATGGCCCGTCGATAGGCACGTTCCCGCACCGAGAGCCGGTTGGCGAGGGGGCGCCGCGCGGCATGCCGGATGCTCAGTTCGACGTTCGGTGCGACGGCCCTCAGAATCCGCCACAAACGATGGATGCTGCGGAGTGTGCGGACCTCTATGGCTCTGTCGAGGAGCTTGGGTGCGGCCGAGATTCCGTAGCCGACCATCATCAGCGACGCGCCGATGCTTGCGAGTAAGGGCGCGATCACGATGTTGAGGGTGTGCATCGGTGTGCCGAACCAGCTACCGACGATCGAGACGATTTTCCCAGCCGCGTAGCCGAGGGCGATGAGGGCGCCGATTGCCAGTGAGCGGATGCCGCGGCGAAGCCAGAGCACGGTGACCACTGTGGACCAGGCTCGTCGGCACAACCACACGATCCGGATCAGGGCCGTGCAGTAGGCCGTCAGATAGACGGCGAGGAAGGCCACCGCGAGCGGGACTCGGGCGTAGGCGTCATCGAAGTCGATGGCGTGGATGCTGTCTTCCACGGGTGCCAGGGTGAAGAGGGTGGCCATGGTGAGCAGGACCGCGACCGTGGCGGCCAGGATGTAGCGTGCCCCGCGCACGCCGCGGCGATGGGCGTCCGCGGTCGGGACGCCATCGGTTTTCGGGGCGAGGATGTAGTACGTCCACACGCACATTGCGCCCCCGCAGGTCACGATCGAGCCATACACCACGAGCGTGGCGATGTTCGGGATCCCGGTCCATCGGGCCGCGGCGATGTACAACGGCGGCGTGGCGGAGAGGAACCCGATCCCGGTGAACAACAGGGCCAGGCACACCGCCCACAGGTCGGGGCGGCCGGGGTCACGCAGCGCGTCACGCAGCCGCCATGCGGTCGCGGCGAGGATCAGGCCGCCCACGATGCCGTAGAGCACGGTGAACCAGCTGCTGGGCACCCGCTACAGCACCTCGTTCAGATTCAGGCTGTGCAGCAGGCCCCGAACAACCCCTTGCTGTTCC
The DNA here is from genome assembly GCF_009765355.1 of Amycolatopsis anabasis. Lineage (GTDB taxonomy): Bacteria > Actinomycetota > Actinomycetes > Mycobacteriales > Pseudonocardiaceae > Amycolatopsis > Amycolatopsis anabasis. The sequence goes on from NZ_VTHK01000012.1 coordinate 120,735, forward strand.
GGGGTGGCACCCCAAGCGCGATCAGGAAGCTCGTAGGTTAGGTGATGCCTGGCGAGGTGCATGCCGGTCGTTTCCGCGTCTTGCTCTTCGGGGGTGTCCATCTCGGTGCGGCAGAGCAGGCGCGAGGCAACCTCCGGGGCGATGTTCGGAGCCAGCAGCGACCGCAGCACGTCCTGGCTGTGCAGCGAGACGCCGGTGTGATCCAGCAGCAGGTGCGAGATCTCGTGCGCGAAGGCGTTGCGGCGTTCGATAGGCCAGCCGTTCTTGGGATAGCACAGCAGGTCGAACTTCCGGGTCCGCACCACTCCGCCGTTGGCCTTGGGAGGAAAGTCCACGGCCCGCAGATGCAGCGGCCGCCCGCGATGAGCGGCCAGCGCCGTCGCCAGTTCCTGCGCGGACACGCGGCGCCGGCGGGGTAGGCCGAGTTCGGCGAGCGCCTTCCTCAGTTCCCTGTCGTTCATGAAGGTCCTGTCCGATCCCTCGTGCACCCAGACCTGTACGTCAACCGACACGGCAGCACTCAGCTCTCCTGGTCGGTGTCGTTGTCATCCGCGATCTGCTCCGCCACGGCTTCAGCCAGGACCGCGATCGTTTCGGCGTCGAGTCCCTTACCGCGCAGGAGCACAGCCAGTTCCCCATCCGGGTCTTCCTGCAGCAGCTCGTGCAGCCGCTGCGCCTGTTCGCGGGCCTGGCGAGCGTTCCGGCCATGCTCCACGAGCGCTCGCAGTTGCCGAGCGTCCCGCTGCGCGTGCTCGGTGTTGTGGAAGTCTCCGACAGGAACTCCGAAATATCTGCTGAGCGCATCCAACGTGTTCATTGTTGGGTTTGTATTCTTGCCACGATAGAGTCCCCGCAAAGTCTCAACAGAAATAGAGTACCCGGTCTTTTCTCTGATATCGAGCGATAATTCGCTGAATGTGACGCCAGGATCGGGGAACCTATAGCTGTCAGCCGAGGCTGGATCGCTCTTGCGTGGCGGAAATAACGCACATACGAATTCCCGGAACGCTTCGGTTGAGAATGCGCTAGTTTCGTCCACCACGAGTCTCCCCAGACTTCCGCCGCGCCCGCCTTCCGGTAAACAATGGTTGACAGACCTGATGGAAGCCACTATAGGCGGCGTCTTGGCATCGCTTCAAGCCCCGCCGAGAAACGGCCGCCGCCTGGCCTGACGGCAAGGGCGGGAATTCCCATAGACACCTCTGAGAGGGCTCGCGGCCCACGGAGCCCTTCTTCACGATGAGTGGCATTCTGAGACTATTTTGTGTCGACAACGATGATCACCTCCTGCGGACCGCGGTGCCGGAACCCTGAACGCCAGCCCCGCACGGGCGTGGCCAACGTGATGCGAGGCCAGCGGTGGAGCAGCCGGTCGAGCACGGTGGTCAGCACTCTGCGCACGATTGCGGACCCGAGGCAGGCATGCGGTCCGTGACCGAGCCCGAGATGGGGATTGTGCTCGCGCCGCAGGTCCAGGGTGTCCGGGTCGGTGAATACCGCGGGGTCGTGGTTGGCTGACCCGAGCGAGAGCAGGACCGTCTGCCCGGCACGGATCGTCGCCGAGCCCATCGGGATGTCCACACGGGCGAATCGTGGCCCAGCCAGCATCTGCGGCGAGGCCCAGCGCAGCAGTTCCTCCGCCGCACGGGACGTGTGTGCCGGTCCCGCTCGCAGGCGCCCGGCCTGGTCCGGGTGCTGGGCGAGCGCGACGACCGCGGAGGCGACCGCGTCGGTGAGCACCTCGTAGAACACGAACAGCAGGTAGAACACCAAGCCGGCCAGTTCGGTCTCGGCGGCCTGGTGGCGCCCGGGTGCGGCAACGACCCGGGCGAGCGGGCCGTCAGGGCTGCGCGGGGTCATGCGCCGGGTGATGACGTTAGTGATCAGGTGTTGCATCACGGCGAGGGTGTCGCGGGCGCGTGGTGCCGAGTCTCCTGGCCGGAGGGTCGCCTCCGCCCACTGCTGTAACTCGGCGACCTCGTCGTCGACCAGGCCGAGTAGCTCCCCAACCACGAGCGCGGGCAGGGGGATCGCGAACTGGTTGACGATTTCGATCCGACCGCAGTCGGTCAGCTCGGCCAACGCGCGGTCGACGAGCCGGGTCAGGTCATCCTGCCGGGTGGCCAGCCAGCGCGGAGACAGCTCGGTGGTCACGAGGCTCCGCAACCGGGCGTGGTCCTCCGCCGGGACATTCAAGAGATGCGCGTTGAGCGGGGGTGGAAGCACGAAACCGCGGTAGTCCTCGCTCCTGGCGTCCACCTCGTGGGTGGACAGTCGCGGGTCGAGCAGCCCGGCCTTCACGTCGGCGTAGCGCGTCACCAACCACGCGGGCGGGTCGTCAGGGGTGGCGACACGGTGCGCACCTCCGGCTTCCCGCATCCGCGCCAGGTCCGGCCAGGGATCGGCGGCGAACCGCTCAGTGAAGAGTCGCAGCATCGTTCGGCACAATTGTATGGTCCTGTGGCTCGTGGATGGGAACTGGCGTTTTCACCAGTTCCGAGTAAGCGACTACCCGGTCGCGGCCCGCGTCCTTGGCAACGAAGAGCGCCCGGTCGGCTTCCTGTCGCAACTGCTCCAGGGTCGTGGTCATCCCATGGGCGGGGGCCACCGCGACGCCGATAGAGACCGTGCATTTGGGCAGGTCGCCGCGTTTGCGCCCGTCCTCGTGCTGCTCGGCGGCGCTTCCGAGGTATTCGATTTTGCCGCCGACGGGCATTCTCACCTGGGTCCTCAGTTGGGAAACCGCGACGCGGATCCGGTTGGCGATTTCGCGGCCCTCACGCTCGGTGGTGTCCGGGAGCAGCACGAGGTCCTCTTCACCACCCCACCGTCCTACAACGTCGCCGTTGCGGGTCTGCTTTCGCAGCACGTCCGCGACCGCCACCAACACCTTGTCCCCTCCGTCGTGACCGATCTCGCTGTTCCACCATTTGAAGCGGTCGATGTCGAGCATGAGCAGCACGCTGGTGTGCCCGGCGGCGTGGTCCACCTTCAGCGCGGCGTCCGCCAACTCCTCGAATCCGCGACGGTTGTACAGCCCGGTGAGGTGGTCGGTTTCCGCTCGCGCGGTGGCCTTGGCGAGTTCGGCGCGCAGGTGTTCGATCTCGGCCTGCTTTGCGATATCCCGCGCGATGCTGCGAGTCTCGCGCACCGCCAGTCCCAGGGCCAGGACCAGCCCCAATCCTGGCGGCAAGAACACCACGGCCGCGGCGTTGACCCCCGCGATGAGCAGGGTGCGCGCCTCGAGGAGGTTGTCCTTTCGGCTGCCCAGGGTTTTGTACAGGGTCCAGGACCGCGCCGGGCCGCAGAAGCGGATGCCACGGTAGATCCCGATCGGGATCGCCTCGGCCGCGAAGTAGACCACTCCGGCGGCGACTACAACAGCTGTCACCTTCCCCGTGGTTGCGAGGTCGCGCGCCGCGCCGTCGACGAGCCAGGTGGCGGGGTCGATGAGGTCCCGGACAGCACCGACCCCGACGACGGCCAGCACGATCGTGGCGGTGGTGCTGATCCAGATTCCGGGCGGCTTACGAGCGATGCGGTACCGGTGTGCGCGGACGATCACGACCAGGACGAGTGCCAGGGTGGTGGGCAGCACGAGGGCGGCCGCGCCGAACCAGATGCTGGTCAGGTCGATGTGTTCGACCCGTTTGCGGTCGAGCCGGTCGGCGCGGCGGCGTCCCTCAGCGACCTTGGTCAACCTCGTGTAGCCGAGCGCAGCCGCGAGGAACAGTCCGAACAGGACCCAGTGACGCGGCTGTGGTGTCGAGGAGAAGTGCCAGCCCAGCCCGCCGGCGACAGCGCCGATGAGGTCGATCACCATCACGGATGCAACGGTCGGCAGGCTCAGCGCGGAGAGTGCCTCTTCCGACCGAACGGACGAATCGCGACCCCGCCGTGCTTTCAAATATTCTCCGATTCGTGTCACGCTAGCCCCTGCCCATCCGTGAATACGCCCTGACGTGCGACAGGCGCAGCTAGCTCGCGACCTGCCGCTATCGTGTCGCGCCTCGGGGCCGATCGGGAGCAGCGGAGGTGATTTTGTGCTGCTCGTGAAACGCCACAGCCCCTGAGCCCCGTGCGCGTCATCGAGACGCTTTCTCATTCTCGTGCCCACCCCTCATTCGTTTCCCGCGCGAGTTCCGCGAAAGGAGGCTTCGCCATGGCCGGCCGCGACCGCGACATGTGAGCGACCCCATACAGGCTGCGACTGTGATCGCGCTGGAGGACAAATCCGTTCGAGCAGGTCTCGGCCTGCCCGCATTCACGCAGAGGAGTAGCGCCATGGTTGACCGCGACCGCGACATGTGAGCGAACGCTTCGCATCACGTCACCCCGTACCGGATCGTTGGTGACCGCGCCCAAGGCACCAGGCACGCCGCCGCGGCGGCGGTTCCCGCCATGCCCGCGACCGCGACCGCCAGCGACGGGGAACCGAGTACGTCGGCGAGCAGTCCGCCCGCCAGGACGGCGAGTCCTTGGCCTGCGCGCAGTCCGGTGCGCAGCCAGCCCGCCACCCGGGCCCGGACTTGGTCGCTGGCCAGGGACAGGGCTACCGTCTGCACGATCGATAGGTAGGCCGCGCCCGCGCCCGAGAGGAGCATCAGCACGGTGGCCCAGGCCGGCCCGGGCCGCAGCGCGAACCCTGCCAACGGGGCCAGGGACAGCAGGAGCAGGAGCCCGACCAGCGACGACTGCCGCTGCGGACTGGCGCGGCCGAGAAGCAAGGTGCCGAGCAGGTAGCCGACCACATTGGCGCCCAGCAGCAGTCCGAGGGCTCCCGTCGGGGCGGGCATTTCAGCCAGCAGCGGCACGATCACGGCCTCGGGGAGGATCGCCAAGGTGCCGACCAGCACCAGCACGTTGAGCACTCGCAGGTGGTGGTCGCGCCACACCAACTGCCAGCCCAGACGGTCCCGGCCGCCCGCGGTGTGCTGCGCGGGGGGCCGGAGTCGGACTCCGAGCTGGATCAGTAGCGCGACGGCCAGGAATGAGGCCGCGTCGATGATCAGCGCCATGCTGGGGCCGACCGCCGCCACGATGGCTGTGGCCGTGCCGATTCCAGCCAGTTGGCCTGCCTCGCGCATCATGAACAGCCAACGGCGCCCGGCCATGCGCTGCTCGTCGGTGGGCAGGACGTCGTTGACCGTCACCGCCTGAGCGGCCTTGAAGGGAGCGGAGGCGGCGGCGATGCCCACCACCCCGATGATCACGAGACCAACGGGAAGGCTGGGGATGGCCAGGGCCGCGGCACACGCGGCTTGCAGCAGCAGGCAGGTCACCATCACGGGCCGGCGGGCGAACCGGTCAGCCAGCGGACTCAGCAGGGGGCCCGCCACGAGATCGGGCAGGAAGGTGGCGGCGAAAGCCAGGGCGGCCGGAGCGGCGGAGCCGGTCGCGCGATAGACGTAGAACGCGATCCCGACCTTGGCCAGTTGGTCTCCTAGAACGGAGATGGCCTCTCCGGTCGCGAGTATGCGATATTCGCTGCCGAGCCCGGCACGCCGTAGTTCCCCCACGTGACATCCCCCTGCCAGCGCGTGACCAAATATAGTTGGCGAGTGATCACCCCACTGTAGGGGAGTGTTCCTGCTAGGAAACACTCCTCGCTTTTCATCACCCGATCGGCCCAGCGCTATGACGTTGGGTAATACCGGCATCTAGGACAACTGCAGTCGAACGACTCAACTCCGCGTGAATTGGCCGTGAGGACCGGTTGGCGGCGATGCGCGTCCGCGAGGCCACGCGAGCCTGGAGCAGCCCTCATTCCTGGTCTTCCTGCTGCTTCCGGGTTTCCGTCCCTGCGAACGATCGGTCCGCAGGGACGGCACCATTACCCGTCAGCCTGTGACCGCGGGGTGGCCCGGTTTGCGTTCGGGCTTGGGCGCTGGCGGGATGTCCACGCCCGGTTTGCCGTTCGGCGGGTTCGTGGCTGGCTTGCCGCCTGCGGGGTGGCCAGGAGCCGGTTTCCCAGGAGCGGGTTTGCCTGGCGCGGGCTGGCCGGGCTGGGGCGGATTGCCGGGGCCGGGCGGGTTGTTCGGCGGTGTGCCTGTGCCGCAGGAGACGACCGCGACCTGTACGGTTTCCGCGCCCATGTTTCCGGCGCCGGTGAGCGTGATCGTGGCACCGGTCGCGTTGCCGCCGCGGACTGCGCCATACGTCACGGTCAGGTAGTCGGTGAGCTTCACTGTGCCGGTTCGTCCGGCGGCGGCTTTGCCGTTGGTGCAGGTGGTCGACACCGCGCCGATGGATTTCCCGGCGACGGTCACGTTGCCCACGCTGGCCGAGGCGGTGCCCGCCCCGGCCGACACCCGCAGGCTACTGGCGACCACGAACCCCGCTTTCGACCGGACGCTGCCCAGTTCGCTGGTGCGGACGGCCCCCGCCGAGCTGACCGAGGGCTGCGCACCGAGCGGGTCCGCGCCGGAGGCGGAGATCCCGTAGGCGGTGGACGCCGTGTCGGCGCGGGCGATGCCGGTGCCGGTGATGGTGGCGGCGAGCCCGGCGCCCAGCGCCAGCGCCGCGAGCGTGGCGCGCGGTCGGAAGGTGGTGTGGACCATGTCGTTTCCCCTCGTGGTTGTGCGCCCGGCCCACGATCGGTAGGTGGGCCGGTGGTTGGGTTGGTTCAGCGGATCAGCACCGGCGTGCCCAGTGGCACCTCGCTGCTGAGGAGAGTCAGGGCGTCGCCCGGGACGCGGATGCAGCCGTCGCTGCTTTGCTGGCCGTAGACATCGGCGGTGGGCCAGGTGTGGATGCCCACGGTCCCCGGTCCTCCTCCGTAGGTGAGGTAGGTGTCGCTGTGCACCGAGAGCGGCAGCACGAGCGGGCTGTAGGTGGGATGAGTGTCCTGAATGGACGCCAGAATGTAGGCGCGACCGGCCGGTGTCGGTGAGTGTGGTTTCCCGATCCCGACAGTCCAGCTGTGGGTCACCACGCCGTCGCGCAGTACGTCCAGGCGGAACGTGGCGCGGTTCAGCCGCAACAGGTAAGGCGTGCGTGCTTCGTCCACAGCAGACCCGGTTCGGAATAGCCAGGCGGAGGATCCGTTGGGGCGCCCGGGAAGGAGCACGAGATCCCACCCGGGTTGCCGTTCGATCACCGGCACCCAGGTGTCGGCGTCGAACTGGCGCGGTGGGAGTCCTGCGATCGCCGGTCCTCCCGGCGCGGCGTAGAGCGGCACCGTGGTTCGCGGGTGCAGCACCAGCCCGCTAGGTTCCTCGCCGGGAGCCGGATCCTGCGGCGCGGCGGGCATGTCGGCGAAGGTCGTCTGGCTCGGTAGCGCGGCGAGTTCGGCGTCGCTGACCGGACGCGCGGGAATGATCGCCTCCTGCTCCGCTGCCTCGGGCGAGGGACGGTCGGGTAGAGGCGGTGGGGTGGACGCTGCAGTTCGGCAACTCGCCGCGACCGCGACGACAACCGCGAGCACGACGATTCCGGCCAGGACTACGAAGGCGGTCCGCCCCCATCGCGGAGTCCCGGCGGATGGCTTGGTGCCGGTCGACGCGGCGTGCTCGCCCAGCGGATCAGCAGAGTGGCTGTCGTCTTCCGGGATGCTGGGCGTCGCACTGGCGGGAGTGAGATCGGTGTCGTGGTCATCGGGTTTGCTGTGTCGGCCCATCGCGTGGTCTCCCCATTCCCTCGTAGGTCTGGTCGTGGTGGTGCGGCCCCGGATTGCAGCGGGGCCGCACCACTGGTGGCGGGCGGCTACCGGCCGAACGCGGCGACGAAACCGGTAGTCGGGGTACCGATTCCGGTCACCGGATCCCAGCCGCGCGCGCTCTGCAACGATTGCGGCTTGGAGTCGACATCGACCAAGTAGTCGCCCGGGCCGTTGGGCACGGTCACTCCGCCCGGAGCGCCCATGCCCTGGGTCCAGATCCCGGCCTGCTGCGGAACCACGTCGGTCACCGCCGCGCTGTTCCCGGCCAGCCGGTAGAGAGCGGGATTGAGGAATCCGGGGCGGGCCTGCCCGTGGGCCTGGGCGGCGTCGGCCACGATGCCCGCCATCAACGGGGAGCCGAGGGAAGTGCCCCCGGCCGGGCCGGCGAGGTAACCCTGCCTGCCGGTGGCGCCGACCAGCATGCCGGTGTAGTTGTCCGACAGCGCACCGATGTCGGGCACGGCCCGCTTCCCGTCGGAGGAGCCGACAACACCGTGCTGATAGGCGGGCAGGTCGTAGATCGTGGACCGGCCGCCGCCCGCGCCGCCGGCGAATGGTCCGTCGGCATCATTCTGCGGGACCCATCGCCCGTTGGTCAGCGTGTTGCCGGAGTTCTCCCACCCGCCGGTGAACGCGATTTTGTTGTCCCGGTCAAGAGCGACGGTGGTGCCCCCGACCGCGGTGACCCATGGTGAGGAAACCGGGAACCGGACCCCGGGCGTGCGCGTGCCACGCGAGTCGTCCCCGATGTCTCCGGAGGCGAACAGCAACGCCTGTCCTTGCACGGCGGCTTGCACTGCGATCGCCTCGAACTGTTCGCGGGTCGCGCTGGGAATTTCGTTGTCGCGTAGGTTCGAGGTCCAGGAGTTGGTGATGATTCCGGCGCGGTCCTCGGCGACTGCGCGGTTGAGCCCGTCGTATCCGTTGCAGTCGCCCGAGGCGTACCAGAGAAGTTGTGCGGCCGGGGCAGTGGCGTGCGCGGCTTGGATGTCCATCGTTTGCTCGAAGTTCCAGGTCGCCTCGCCGTCGCCGCCGGAGCAGTTGCTCGGAATCCCGCCCGGGGGCAGGCGATTCTCGTACTGGCCCGGTGCCAGCGGCGGCGCTCCCGCCTCACGGGCCCATCGCTGGGTGTCCTCGACGATCGTCCGGGACGCGTAGAGTCCGGTCGCGGCGATGGTCTGCCCGGCACCGGTCTGCCCGGCCCCGAGCCCGTAGATGGCGCGGGTCTGCCCGGCGGTGTAGCCGCAGAGGCGGTTGCTTTGCCGCCCGTTCCCATACTTTTGGGGCACGTCGCGGTTGGAGTGCTCGCCCCAATACCGCGAACAGTATTGGTCCGGCGCGGCGAGTCGGGGCGTGTCGGCGGGAGTGACGCCCTGGTCGGGATGTGCGGTCGCGGTGGCCGCGCGGTCGCTGTCGTCGAGCCCGAGCACAGCGGTGATCGCCGGACGGACGGAGCGGGGCACGCTGACGTCGCTTTCGGGCGCGGCCAGGGTGAGCGGGCCCTTGCGGTAGGTCGCCAGCCGGACGCCGAACACGACCTGCAACTGCGCGACCGTGCCGCGGGCGGCCACGAAATGACGGTTGCCCGCTACCTCTCCGAGGGCCAGGCCCTGGCCGCGCAGCCAGTCCTGCACGCGACTGACGGTCTCGGCGGTCGGCCCGTACCGGTCGGCGAACTCCTGCGCGGTGATGAACTGGCCGTACTGCGGCGATCCGGGTGTGGACACCGCCTGCGCGAGTTGCCGCGCGCCGCTGGGGTCGCGCAGCCCAAGCGCGATCCGGATCTCCCGCTGCTGGCTGGTGTCCACCGCGTCCACGCGCGCCTGTGGGAGCGCCCAACTCGGGTGTGTGCCCGCCACCACGGCGCGGTCAGTCGTCTCCGCGGGACTGCCGGTCGCCTGCGCCGAGACCGGCACCGCAGCCATCCCGGCCAACATCACGGCTCCCGCCACCACGCCCGCGATGCGGGCTGATCGCACTACTGCCATATTTCCCCCGTTTCCTCGAATGTCACCAACCCGCGCCAGAATTGTCGTCTAGCGACGTTCCCAGAAACCAACCTTCACACCGAGGACGTGACGGATCGCTCACTGCCACAATCGATTTCCCCTGACAACTGGTTCCCGTGCACCTGGAGCGGACCAGTGTTCCCCTTGCTGTCGAACCGAAAGATTTCCGATTCGCCCCGCCACCTTGGCATTAAGACACAATGTAGTCAATAGTTATTTGCCGAGCACTTCGACAATTATCCGTTGACTGCTTCGGCATGGAATCTAGACGCTCGAATAGCCAGTTCGGTTTTGTGGCCGAACCGGCAGGATGAGGTTGTGCGCCATGGGTTAGCGTGCTGCGGACACTTTCCCGGACGTGAGCGCGCGATGCAGGCGCCTCACCGGCCTACACCGCGCGAACGGGGTAATTGGTGCTCGCTCCTTTCCCGGAAACTTGGTGCCGGTTCCGCCCGCGTGCCGGGGCCAACAGCTGAGGTGACACGCGACGGAACCGGTGGAGCCGGGGCACGGTGGCGCTGGGGTGACCACCTCGCACCCCGACTGGTCTTGCCCGAACCTTGTTCGGTGGTTGCACGTAATCGGTAGGATGGCCTCGCCGCGCCCCGCGAATCGCCCATCCGTGACAGGACGCGGCGAGACCAATACGGCTGCGAGTCGCATTGCCGGGGAGGCGCGACCCTCTGAGGTGCAGGGTCGCGAGAACGCGACCGCAGCCGGGCTTTCACTTCAATGATCCGTCGGTTTGCGGATCGGCAACTGCGCGAGTCGACGGCCTGGTCCTCTGTGGAGGGTCCCGGGGCTTCGACGCGATGCTCACCAGCAACGCAGTCTTCGATCGTGGCGTTCCAACCGCGAATTGACGGACGTCGTGGTCGGTGCTTCCGCCGCAACGGGCGGCGGGCACCGTCGGAGGGGCCGCGTGGACGGGGGAGGTTCCGGCGCGTTGCGGCATCAAGACACCTCCCTGACCGCGGCCCTGGTGAGTTCGTAGGCGTTGGCGTAGCCCGCGTTGCCCAGCGTCCGGCCGTAGTCGGCCAGGATGCTTCGCACCACATGCCCAATGCCATCAGGCCCGAACGCGCCCAGGCCATACACCCACGGGCGGCCAAGCAGCACCGCGTCCGCGCCCAAGGCCACAGCCTTGATGATGTCGGCGCCGGACCTGATACCGCTGTCGAACAAGATCGTAGTCTTCGGCAGGCCCGCCGAGGCGGTCAGCGTGCGCACCGCGTCAGCAATCGACGGCAGCGCATGCAGCGCGCCGAGCGCGCCGTCCACCTGGCGGCCGCCGTGGTTGGACACCACGATCCCGTCCATGCCCGCTTCCACGGCGCGCAGCGCGTCGTCGACGTGCTGGATGCCCTTGAGCACGATGGGACCGGCGTCCCACCGATCCCGTACGTGGGCCAAGTCATCCCAGGTGCGCGTCGGGTCGGTCATGATCTCCGCCCATCGGCGCACTACCTGCGCACGTTCGTCACCCTTGCCGTCGAGTCCCAGCAGGAACGCGGGGTCGTGGGCGAGGTTCTCCGTGCCGATCCCCTCGAGGAACGGGAGATTCGCGACGTCGTGATGCCGCGGCCGCCACCCCACCATCGGGAGGTCGACGGAGATGACCAGCACGGTGTAACCATGGGCCCGGGCACGTTCGATCTGGCTGTCGTTCACCGCTTCATCAGTGGTCCACACCAACTCGTACCATCGGTCACCCGGCCCGTTGGTCTCGGCGACGTGTTCGAGCGGGACGGACGCGGCGGCAGAGAGCACGAACGGTATGCCGAGTTCGCGGGCCGCACGAGCAAGCGCGTGTTCGCCGTCCGGGTGGATCAGCCGCAGCGCACCAACCGGCGCGAGCAGGACCGGCCCCGGCGAGGTCGCCCCCAGCACCGTCGTCGGCTGGTGACCGCTGACGTCCCGCAGAACACGGGGCACGATGCCCCACCGTGCGAACGCGGCACGGTTGGCCTCGACCGTCGCACCTGATCCCGCACCCGCGGCGACGTAGGAAAACGCGGCGTCGGTGAGCATGTGGCGCGCTTCCCGTTCGACCGCGTCCAAATCGGTCGCGTAGAGGCCGGGGAGGTCCTTGTGCTCTGCCAGCAGCGGCATGGGCGCTTCACCTCCCCTCTCGAGCAGGTCGCCCGGCGTACGGGACCGGCAGATGCGGGTCGGTGCGCGGCACGTAAGCGAGTTGCTCGCTCCGCCGCCGCACACCGACCCTGACCAGGCTGGCCAGCCAGTTTCCCCCCATCTGGCCGCCGGTCTCCCCCGGGCGGCGGGTGGAGTGCATCCACGTCCTGGGTAGAGCACAGCGCGATCCCGTTCCAGCGCGCGGGAAGCGACGTGACCGCCTCAGGGTGCGCGAATCCATCCATCCCCCCTTGTCCGCCCTGGCCGAGAGCGCAGGTGCGGAAAGTTCGCAAAACTGCACCCTTGACCAGTGCAAACGCCGATCCCGGCGCCCTGCCAACGGTTCACCTCGCCAATGGCGATGTTTCCTGGCAGGAACACCCCTGGGACCGAGGATAGGTCAACTCCTCACGATGTCAACCACTAGGAAACACTGCGCGGCTTGGTCATGTAGAATGTCAACCGCTAGGAACACCTGGATGGCTTCTGTGGGGTATCAATGACTGGATCCGACCGTGACGACGACGTCGAGTCGCCCAGCAACTCCTTCCCCAGCGAGCTCGCCAGGCGCTTGCGGTATCTGGACCGGCGCCGCCGCGCGGACAGCCTCGGCCAAGGCCTCACCGAATCCGAGGTGAAGCGGCGCTACAACCAATCCGCTGTCGCACGCTCGGTAGGCATCAGCGCGGCGTACGCCTCCAAGTTGTTCAACGGCACGGCCACAAAGGGCATCAAACGCCAATTGCTGGACAAGCTGGCCGAGTTCTACGAGGTCTCCACCGCGTTCTTCGACACGACCGACCATCGGCCGTTAGACGAAATCGTTGTCGCCGCAGAGTTCGTGTATCAGGAGCGGGCCGGAGGCGGCACGATTGTGGCCTTACGCGGTGGCTCGCACTCCGACGACGTGCAGGAACTCGCCGCGGAACTCAGCGCAGTGGATCCCGAGCAACTGCGCGAACTGACAGCGTTGGTGCGCGACCTCAACCGGCGCCGCAGCACCCAGTCCGGGGCTGCGGAAGTCAAGTTCCGCGCACCGGCCAGCGACGACCAGGCATGAGTTTCAGGAGACGCAGGGCGGCGGGGACGAGGCATCCCGGACCGCTACCTGACACTGAAGGCGTCACGACAATCGGCGAAATAGCCACCGAAGGGGTCCCCATGCCGTTCGTCCGGATCACGTTGAGTACGGACCGTCCCGAACCGATGCGCGCAGCCGTTGCCGAAGGCGTGCGCAGCGCGCTGGTCAGCGCCCTCGGCGTTCCCCCGGACGATCGGTTCCAGATCGTCGACGCGCAACCGGCCACCGCCTTCCACGTAGACCGCCACTTCCTCGACGGTGATCGACGCGATCCGGTGGTGGTGGAGATCACGCTCACCCGCGGGCGGACCCGGGACATGAAACTCGCGCTCTACCAGGCGATCGTGGCCAACCTGTCCGAAGCCGGCGTGCGACCGGACGATGTGCTGATCATGCTGCAGGAGTCCGGGCGGGAGGACTGGTCCTTGGGCGGCGGGAAGATGCAACTGCTCGACGAGGACCTGATCCGCAAGTACGGCTGGTCACCACCGCAGGCGTGATCCCGACTTGCCCTGCGGCAACGCATTGGTTCCCCGGGTGGGCGGACTTGCTGCGTGACTGCGCCCGGCGTGGGATGCGCGCTCCGGTCCTCACCGTTCGGCACCGGACCAAGATCACCTGCGGTCCCGGCTCCCGAGCCGCCGGGCTCGCCATGACCTTCAAGCTCATCGAGGCCGCCCACGACCGCTGGCGCGCGGTGAACGCGCCACACCTGGCCGCTCTCGTCCGCGCCGGCGCGACCTTCACCAACGGCAAGCTCGTCGAGCGACCCGCAGCGGCGTGACCCGGGTAGCCCACAGCTCTGGCGGGCGGCGAAAGTCCACGGATTCGTCATGGTCGTCGCCACCATGTCATGATGCCGTGAATGGCAACCACCAGCGGTTTCGGAGATCACCTCCTAGACTTACCGTGAAGTAAGAACGATCGTGTCAGGAACTCGGGAGATTCACTGGTGACGTGCGGCCAATCGTGGGGCTGGCTACCTGCTGGTGGGCGGTCGATGCTGCGGTGAGCAAGGGAGCGGCGACACGGCACATGGGCCAGTGGATCCTGTTCGACGCAGCGCTTCGTATCCAGCAGATCGGTCCTGCCCCGTACCAGGGAAAGTCCGCCACCTCGACCCTGGATATGGTGGCCAACCGAACGGTTCTTCCAGCGTTACTGAAGGCTCGGGAACGCGGGGAGGGGGAGGCCGCCCGTGAGGTCACGAAGTTCGGCGAGCAGTTGGTGGTGCAGATCGTTCCGATCCTAGGACCGTGGACGAAGGCGCCGATTGCCTGGCTGGGACGCTATGGCGAAGAACGGGCGTCACCGCCGGTTGTGGGAGCGTTCGAGTGGTTGGTCCCGCCTGCCGCAGCAGAGCGGCGCGCGCGCATGTACCTCTCGCCAGCTATGCACCTGCTCTACGGCACCGAACCGGCCCCCGAGCAGACCGATCCAGACGATCCTGCCCTGAGCTGGTGGCACGGTGCCCAGTATTTCGACGAGCACGTCGGGTACGCATACCGCATGGTGCTACGCCGGGCGTTCGAGCTCGCGCTACGGGCCCCCCACAACACGCCGCACTATGAGCGCTTCCACAAAGGAAACAGGCGAACAGGCAAAGTAGAGACCCTCCATCAGGTCTTGTGGCGAGAAGCCACTGCCGCGACGGCGTTCGGGGTCAGCCCGGATGTCCAGTTGCTCCGCGGGACCACGACCGGGGTGGATGAGCGACCAGGCGAGAACGATCTGGTCGAGGGTTTGCAGGACCTGGCGGGCGCACACACGTCCGTGGCGCCTCCACACGCGATGATCGACACCTCGACCGGGGCGATGTGGTCACGCAGCAACCGGTTCGACCTGCTCGGTTTGTACCTCCCCATTGACCGCCTGCTGCGCGAGATGTGCCATCCCGACGATTTTGAGCGGTTGATGGCGATGCTCGTTCGAACCGCTGCGCAGCACAACACACCAGAGCTATTGCTGGTACGAGCGGAGCCGTCACCGCTGATCCGTGCACGGTTCGCCACCGGCGGCCGGAGTCAGCGGGACGGAAGCTATCGCGAGCTGACGCTTCAGGCCATCGCTGTCCGCACAACGAGTTACCCGTCGAACGTACTCGTCTACTTCTATCCACCGGAGGTCGTGCCCCTCCTCGGCCTTGGCGACGGCTGACCGGCATGTGGATCCGCGCGTGTCGTGGGATTTCGAATCGAGTCGAGGTGTGGTGCTGCTAGCGTACGCCCAGCGGGGGTGGAGCACAGGTCCATTGTGCTCCACCCCCGCCTTGCGCTTCGCTTCATGCTCAGGCGAAGTGGTTCGACAGCAACTTGCTGCGGGTCTTCGTACCACGCACGGTCACCGTCATGATCTTTTGCTGTGACTGAGGCTTGTTCTTTGCCTGCTGCGTGGAGCGCAGTGGCGCAACGACGGCCGGTTTCGTCATCGATTCACCTCCCTTCCTCGTTCCTAGTCCCGGCGCGGATCCGCCAGGACTTTCACGTTCCCAATCTCATCCCCGCATCCGGTACCGCTCATCGGCGGCTCGGTTTTCGGGCGACGGTCATGTCGATCGGGTGGCCGTCGACCGGTCCGGCGGGGTGGCCCGCGCCGAGCAGGTAGAGCGCGGTCTCGCTGATCCCGTCGATCCCGAGCGCGGACTCGACCTCGCTGTCCCGGAACGCGGCCGTCTGGAACGGGCCGAGCCCGGTCGCGGTGGTGACCAGGTCGAAGGTCTGCGCGAGGTGACCGGCGTCGAGCAGGATCATCCGCAGCGTGCGCGGATGCGCGTATTTGTAGGTGGCCCGTTTCAGCAGCGCGGTCAGGAACACCACGAATCCCGCGGTGATCGCCATTTCCTGGCCGAAGGAAAGCCGGTCGACCTCGGTGGCGCCGAACTCCGCGTCGAGCAGCTCGAGGCTGTGCTGCTCGGTGTTGTAGTGGTACAGGCCGGGCGCGACACCGTCCACATTGAGCACTCCGACGTACGCCTCGAGTTCGTGCCGCGCCCCGCCGCCAGGGCTGGTGCGCATCAGCAGCGTCCCGTACTCGCGCGCGTCCACGAAGTACATCGGCGCGAACGTGTAGTGCAGGACCGTGGCCAGCTCGCGCAATCCGACGGCCCGGCCGGTGAAGTCGCGGTGCGTGCGCCGCGCCAGCAGTACCTCGCCGAATTCGCCGCGCAGCGGCAGGAAAGCACGCGGCAGCCGGACCCGGGGCGCGTCCGGGTAGGTCTTGAAGATGGGCGGGGGCGGCCCGCTCGCCAGCGCCACCGCGGCAGCTTCGCGGCGGTGGTCCTCGTCGTCCCCGATGTACACCGCGTCTTTGGTGCCGAAGTGGAAGAAGCGCGCCTCCTCACTCCAGTTCGCCCACTCGTTCACCAGCAGGTCCTCCCGGGCGGTCTGCTCGGGGGTGTGCAGCAGCCCAGCCTCCACCAACGCGTCCACAGCTTCCCGAACAGACTCGGGCGTGTATTCCGGCGACGCCACGACAGCAGCTTCCATATCCATCCAGTCGTCGAACAGGCACAGAAAGTTCCAGGTGCTCTCGTCGATAACCATGGCGTTGTCTTCGTCCACGTCTGAGGACTTGGGGGCGAGGTAGTCCTCCAAAACAAACTGACCCTGGTGCCAGTAGCCGACAAGGCTGCGGGTGCGCCGGAACTTCACTGCGGGCTCCTCTCCCGGGTTGGGACACTGGCTGGTGGGCCGGGGTCACAGCCGACGTGACGCCGGCCCGCACGAAACCATCGGTTGGGGTTGGGCCAAGGCCCACGAAACACCAACGTTCTTGTCGATCAGCCGAAGCCATTGACGTCCCCGATCAGCCGAGCGGAGACAGGATGAGATGCGGGCGGCCGGTGCGCGGATGCGTGGTGATGTCCGCGTCCACCGCGAACACCGAACGCAGCAGGGCCGGGGTGAGGACCTCGTCCGGTGGGCCGCTCGCCACGATCCGCCCCTCCGCGAGAACCTGAAGGCGGTCGCACCAGCCCGCCGCGAGGTTCAGGTCGTGCACGGCCATCACCGTGGTCAGCGCCAGTTCCCGGACCAGGCGCAGCAGGTCGAGCTGGTGGCGCACGTCGAGGTGGTTGGTCGGTTCGTCGAGCACCAGGACTTCCGGCGACTGGGCCAGCGCGCGGGCGAGCAGCACGCGCTGCCGTTCGCCGCCGGACAGGGTCGCGTAGTGCCGGTCGGCCAGCGCGGTCGCGTCGACCCGGTGCAGCGCGTCGGCGACGATCGCGCGGTCGGTCCTGGTCTCGGCGGCGAAGGGGTGTTTGTGCGGGGTGCGGCCCATCGCCACCATTTCCCGCACGGTGATGTCGAAGTCCGATCGGGTTTCCTGCGGTACCCCGGCGATCCGGCGAGCGGCCTCGGCGGGGCGCAGCGCGAGTACGTCCACGTCGTCGAGCCGGACCTGGCCCGACTTCGGGCGCAGGTGCCGGTAGATCGTGCGCAGCAGCGTGGATTTCCCGCCGCCGTTCGGCCCGACCACGCCGCAGACCTCGCCCGCGGAGACGAGCACGGACGCCCCGGCCACGATCGTTTTCCCGGCCAGTTCGACGTGGATGTCGTCCAGTCGCAGGCTCACAACCCGGTCTCCGACAGTCGTCGCCGGGACATCAGCAGCAGGAACACCGGCGCGCCGATCACCGCGGTCACGATCCCCACCGGGATCTCCTGGGGCGCGAGCACCGACCGCGCGGCGAGATCGACCAGGATCAGGAACCCGGCCCCGGCCAGCGCGGCCGCGGGCAGCACCTTGCGGTGATCGCTGCCCACCAGCAGCCGCACGGCGTGCGGCACCACCAGCCCGACGAAGTAGATGGACCCGGACAGCGCGACCATCACGCCGGTGACCAGCGAGGTGGTGCCGAACAGTTCCCGGCGCAGGCGGCCCGGCGGGACACCGATACTGGCCGCGGTTTCGTCGCCGACGAGCAGCGCGTTGAGCCCGCGGCCGCGCGCCAGCAGCGCCACCAGGCCGAGCGCGAGGGCCGCCGCGGGGATGCCGAGATCGGCCCACCGCGCGCCGGAAAGGCTGCCCAGCAACCAGAACAGCGCCGAATTGGTCTTACCGGGATCGTCGGCCTGCAGCACCAGGAAGTTCGTCACGCCGAGCAGCGCGTGCCCGATCACCACACCGACCAGCAGCAGCCGGGTCGGGGCCAGCGCGCCACCGCGCCGGGACAGCAGGTACACCACGGCGAACGTGCCCAGCGCGCCGACGAATCCGGCGAGCGCGTGCGAGGTGACGCCCCAGAAGTTCAGGCCCACCACGATCGAGAGCACCGCGCCGACACAGGCGCCGGAGGAAATGCCCAGCAGATAAGGATCCGCCAGCGGGTTGCGCACCAGGGCCTGCGCGGCCACGCCCACCACGGCGAGCCCGGCGCCGACCAGCGCGGCCAGCAGGACCCGCGGCAGCCGCAGGTTCCACACGATCCCGTCCTGGGTCAGCGTCCAGCCGCCCGGATCGCCGAGCCCGGTGATCCGGTGGAACAGGATCCGCCACACCACCCCCGGGGCGACGGTCACCGAGCCGTAGGCGATCCCGGCGGTCGCGGCGGCCAGCAACACCACGGCCAGGGCGGCGAACACGAGCGCGGTCCGGCGCCGCGCGATCACCTGACCTGCCCCGGATGCAGCTGGCGCGCCAGGGAAACCACCGCGTCGGCGTTGCGCACGCCGCCGTTGGAACCGTCCTCGTAGACCAGGCGCGCGAACCGGCCCTGCTTGACCGCGGTGGTCCCGGCCAGGCCGGGGAAGGTGCGGACGAAGTTCTCCGCGGCCGCGAAATCCGCGTCCGTTTCGGCCTGGTTCCCCTTGTCGTAAACGATCAGCAGGATCACCTGGGGATCGCGGGTGGCGACCTGTTCCCAGCTGACCTTCTGGTACGGCTTGTCCAGATCGGCGAAAACGCTGCGCCCACCGGCGAGCGTGATCACCGCGTTCACGGCCTGCCGGTTTCCCGGCGCGTACGGGGTCTGCGTGCCCTCGTCGAATTCGAACGGGAACACGCTCACGGGCGGGACTCCGCCCAGGGCGCGTGCGGTGTCCCCGGTTTTGCGCCGCATCTCCCCGATCAGGGCCTGCGCCCGATCGGGGACGCCGAAGGCCGCACCCAGGTTCTCCAGATCCCGGAACACCAGATCGAGATCGGCGCGCGGGCTGGTGGTCGCCGCCGGGCAGGACGTGCTCAGCGCCAGGTACGACTGGACCCCGGCGTCGGCCAGCTCCTGCTGCTTGGTGGCCCCGTCGGCGTCGAAGTTCGACGCGAAACCGCCGACCACGAAATCCGGCTGGGCGCCCAGCAACTGTTCCCGCGGCACCGGTTTGTACGAACCGGGCGCGTAACTCCCGGCCAGTTTCGGCAACCGCTGGGCCGCGGCGTCGAACCCCGGCGGAAGGGTGGCGATTTTCGGGGGCGAGCCGATGCCGACGATCCGGTCCTGCACGCCCAGCCAGAACAGCAGTTCCAGCACGCTGGTGGTCAGCGCGACGACCCGCTTCGGCGGCGCGGTGAACTTCGCCTGCCTGCCACCGCAGTCGGACACCGCCGTCGGCGGGTAGTTCGCCTGCGCGGCGTCGGGATCCGAGGCGGTTCCGGACGGTCCGCCGCACGCGACGAGCACCAAGGACAACGCGGCGATGGTCGTTGCTACCGCGCAGAATCGTGTTCGCACCCCTGTCCCCCACGGTGTGTGTCGTTCGTCCGGCGAGCGTGCCACGCAGGCGGTCACACCAACAATGGGCAGAGGTCTCGCCGTTGCGGCCGGAAGGCCCGCTAGTCGCGGGCGTGAGCGCGCGCAGGCGTGTGGCTTCCGACGAATGGCCACGCCCTGAGACTGAAGGGAACGGGCCTACGTTGCGAGTACCTATGGTAGCGGTGTGTGATTGGTGCGTCTACCGAACCGGCGGCTTAAGGCGGCGTTGCGCCGCCGGCTACTCGGTAGGTCCGGGGAAGCTGAAGCTGGGCTCGGCGCGTAGCTCGTGGAGCAGGGCGCCATTCCGGATCAGCGCTTGCACGCGCCGGAGTGCGTCGGCTTCACCGTGCTGATGTGGTTCTGGGGGCTCGAGCACGCTCGGAGGCGTGGCGGTGTCGCGACATCGGTGGCCCGCCTTATGCGCGGCGAGCGCGGTAATGAGTTCCACAGCTTCAATGAAGGTGTTGCTATCTGTCTTGTTCAACTGACGTTGCGCCGCCTGTTCCTCGGCCCAGTTACGTATCTCGCGAGGACAGTAGGCGCGCAGGGTGAACTGCCAATCCCTGATCTCGATGATGCGCCGGTGAAGCACGTAGGCCGGGCGGATGATCGCCCACAGCAGGGCGCCGCCATAGCGGCTGGTGTTCAGGATCTTGTCCGGGTCGGCGACGGAGAGTTGCCGCCATAGCGGAGCGAGCGTGTAGACGGTGCGCAGACTCCACAGCCAGCGGCGCAATTTCGCCGTCGGCGAGGACCACGCGGTCCATGCGATGCCAGCGGCCATGAAGACGAGGCATACAGCCCCGATGGCTCCCATCGCTGAATTCGAGAACACCGGCGATACGATGTGACAGGCGGCGAGGACGCCTTTGATCATGCCCCACGTGGTCCAGACCAGGGCAACAATCGCACCCGCCATCTCCAGTTGGAGCCCGACGAGTGCCCAGCGGGCCAACGGTGTCTCGCGGACGTAGCCCCGCACGATGACCAAGAACTCGCCTGCGGCGGCGGAGATGAACCCGAGATACAGCAACTGGTAGACCATTACCTGCGGCTTCGCACCGTAGGACGTGACGAAATCATGTGCCGGGCCGGCGTCCACCGAGAGCATGAGTTCGACCATTGCGACCGTGCAGCACGCCAGCAGGATTCCGTACCAGCGGGCGCGGCGGCGCGCACCCGCGGAATGGAAATGGAACCCGAGAATCTTAATCATGCAGTAGGCGGCGGCCATCGCCAGGACGTTGCCCACGAGAAAGGTGAAATGCGGCCACGGTTCCAGCCCGGATTCAGCCATCAGTTTCAGCGTCTCCGGCGAGGCAACGGCCGTCGAGGCCCCGCCGAGCGGCAGCACCGCGACCACGTATCGGAACGCCGGAACGGTCGGCCCGGATTTGGTGAGAAGCTTGCACGCGGCGGCCACGAGAGCCACCAGGAACACGGCGTACTCGGCCATCAGGGGCGCAAGGTGCAGGATTGACTACGGGGCACGAACAGCGCCTGGAGAGTGTCAGCCGGGTCGACCTCGAAGGATTCGGTGAGGGTGGCACGGCACGCGCCCACGCCGGTCATGGCCACCGAGGCGAGGATCTCGACCGCACGCTCTTCGCTGGTGCCATAGACGTTGCGCCCGAGATAGCCCTGCGCGAGAGCAGGATCGCGCCCCGGTAGCAGCATCTCCAGGGCCGCGCAGTCCAGGAGAAGCTCGTTCCCGACTTGTCCCTTGGCGGTGACTGTGCGCGTGGCCGCGGTATCGCGCGGGACGCCGGGCATATCGTGGAAGTAGGCAAGGTGGCCGAATTCGTGCAAGAAGCAATGCGCGCGGTGGACTGGCGTGAGCCCGGCCGCGACACAGACGAAGTCGACGTCGGGATAGCGGACGACCGCACCGCAGGTCCTGCGGGCCAGATGCGGGGATTCGACGAGTTCGATCGGCCGTCCGCGCCGTAGTTCTAGGCCCGCGAGCATCGCGTCGAGAAACCCGTCCAGTGAGCGGTTACCACTGACGCACCGCTCGCGCGGGTTGGGATCCGCCTGGACCAGGTCGTGGATCGTCTGCTTGGCCAGCCGGCGGAGCCTCCGGTCGCCTGCGGTCATGTCGATGTCCTCCCCGGGATTGAATCGCCGTCGAGGCCGCGCTGGATAGCGGGCCTTTCGGTGAAGGACACGGGGCATGAAATCGGCTTCTCGAGCGGAACGGTCGGCGGTGTCGACGGCGAGGCCCCAGGAATCCGTTGGTGACACTGCCGTAGAGAAAGATCCCACGTCCGCATGTCCATGGCCGACAGCCGTATCCGGTGGTGCCGGACACGGTGCCGGAATGGCCACGCCCTGAGACTGAAGGGATCGGGCCGAACCACATAGCCGCAGTTGCTGCGCTACGTGGAGTTTTGCAAAGCGAGTCGGAAACTTGCAAGGGTCCGGCGCAAGTGGCCAAACCAATGCGCGTTTGGCCTACCGGCCATGCGCCGGCACGTCGTTCGCTTGCGCGCGCGCCGATAGGCCTTCGGCTCTTGGAGACTTATATGGCCCCGGTGTTTCCAGGTGACGGGTCCGCAACCCCCGCACTCCACCAGGGCGTGTGCTCCACCTTTAGTTGCACACAGGCCGTACGCGACGCGACGCAAGCACCTGCGGCAACACCTACGGCCACACATGGAAGTCGATCCGATAAAGGGAGCTCGGCGGAAGTCAGGGTCCGCCCCGGGCTGAACTGGTGCCGCGCCCTCGCGGTTCGGGCTGGAAGCCCAGCGAGCTCACCGGCCGACCCGGTCTCCGCCACGCCTTACACCGTGCTGTCGCAACCAAAGGTTCCCCCCTTGCCCTAACGACGGTCACTCTCCGCAATATTGAGCATCGTTCCCGGATCCCGGCGTCGACGCCTGCTCAACGCCGGGGAGTTGTCCGACCGCTCCGGTCACGATGCCCGAGAGCTAACCACAAATATGACCGAGAGTCACGAGAAGGCCGATTCTCGCCCGGAATATTACTCCAAACAGGTGTATATCAGTTACGGATAGCGGCCAATCTTACTTGTCGGCGCGGGTCCGCCGAAGATCAAAGGTGGGTGCCCACCTACGGACCGCATCGCCTCGGTCACCATTGGCAACCCGGACGCGACAGACCAAGACTGAAGCCGAGCACTCAACGTGACCAAGGCTGCTGACCGCGCTGAGGCTGCGACTACGGGGAACGCCGCCGACCTCGGCTTCCATGCCACTTCAAGCTGGGCTGCTCGCCAACGTTGCCGAACTACGCGGCCGACTGTGCGCGGCCTGCTCGCCCGCAACTGCGCACGCTCGCCGCCCGCCACCCATCCCGCGGTCGTCCTCAAGACCTTCGAGCGATGGTCACCGAATGAGCTCCACTATCTGGTGGTCCGATGAGGGGGTAGCTCCACCAGGTATGCACC
This sequence comes from Amycolatopsis anabasis, assembly GCF_009765355.1. Lineage (GTDB taxonomy): Bacteria > Actinomycetota > Actinomycetes > Mycobacteriales > Pseudonocardiaceae > Amycolatopsis > Amycolatopsis anabasis. The sequence goes on from NZ_VTHK01000012.1 coordinate 143,718, forward strand.
CAGTCGCCTACCTGCCATCCGAGTGGCGTTACCCGCACCGGAAGACTCCGTTTGCCGACCGAGGTCGGCGGCCGCGCAGGACGCTCCAGTTGATCGCCGTCTTCGAGATTGGGGTCCGGTTCGATCACCTCGGACCAGTCAGTGGTCAGCAGTGCGGCCGCAACTTCCCAAGCTTCATCACTGAGGTGACCAACTACTCCAGCGCCACACAACACCAACGCCAGTTCGCCGTCGATATCTTCCAACTCCATGTCCAGACACAGGGGGTAGCCCAGCCCTGCCAGTTGGTGTTTGGCCTCCCAAATATCGGCCAGTGCCGGGGCACCGAACTGCTTTCGTCGCTCGAACAACTCCGGCTGGCCATGATGAATGGATTCGTAATCGATATGCGCGCACACCGTACGCGCCTGTCGAGAGATCGCCCAGGGCGACACTGACGGCCACACATGGAAGTCAATCTGCCGGGCAAGATCATCAGCAATCAGCGTCTGACCAGGATCCAAGCGTCCGCCGCATTCTCCCGGCGCCGGGGTGAAAACTAGCTCTGACCGCTCGCCATCAAGCCAAACCTTGAATTCTTCCACGCTCAAATCTCCCCTCTACAAGACACACCCCGACAAAGGCCGCCACCCGTTCATCGAGCACCGTGCGAATCCTGTGAGATCCAGTGCTCGTTCCAAATGGTCACCGGCGGGTCGAGTCTTCCAGCCGAGAGGGCGGCAGCCTGCACAGTCACGTTTACGACTTCATCGACTAATGCCGCCGCTATCGCCGCGGCACCGCCCTCCGTCGCGGCGTTCATCACATAAACGGTGGGACAGCGTCCATCGAAGCCAGCAACAAACTCCCAAGGACTAAATTCAGTGATTCCATGCACCTTCTCGCGACCATCGGGCGGGGTCACCCATCTAACCAGTAACGCGTCGGCGAACCCTGTCGAGACAATGGACAGAATTTCAAGAACCAAATCGAGTCTGGCCGGATTGTCGAACAAGGACTTCAAAGACGCCGCTTGAGCATAAAATTGGGCATGCTCAAGGTGGATTACAGCGTCTTCGAGGTCACGAGCGTCCCGCCAATCACTCAGATCCACTAACGACCCACCCGCACATGCCACTGCGAGCAACAAATTACGCATCACAACCAATGGATCGGCAAACCCTTGCCGAGCATGGAGCCGCCACGATTGAAGCGCAGAGCGATGTGCTTCCAAGAAAGAGCGAGCCAAACCTGCAGCTGCCGCAACACTAGTAATACGACGAAAAGGGTTCCACCAACAGGTTTGCGAACCACCATTAGCGCCTTGCAGGTCAAACGCAAAGACAGGGCCAACCGTGGATCGAATCGAAGCCGTTCGTACCCACGGTTCCGAAATGCCCGAGACCACGAGAAGCGCTCCCGGCGCAGACGCCACCTCTCGGATATCACTAGCCAGCACTATCCCCGGCGGGGGCTCGCCTCCGACGAGCCATTCCGCAGGCACACCACGCCCATCCGTCAAGCTTCACTCCCGACGCTCCAGCCAATGTCAACGACATCGACGTGAACTCGCCGTCCGGATGGGCATCACGGCAAGCGCTTGCTGTCTCTCCCCGCCGGTTACCCTAGATCATCATCCACGCAGAGTCATCATTGACCCGCCACCAAGCAGCCCTGTATCACCCAAGTGGAGCAACAGCGGTAACTCTTGGTGGTCGGGCTGGTAAACGCGGGTCCCAGACCGAGCCGGGGCACAGGTCGGGTTCGTCGGTGACTTCAAGCTGGGCGCCGTCCGGAAACACCGCAAGCGCCGGGATTGCCAACCGATGGTGACGACCCATAGGCGCGGTCAAGGCTGTGCTGATGTACGGCAACCATCGCTCTCGGACCCGGTTCACCGGAGCCCTCGCGGGAGTTGCGGCGTCCAGTTCGGGCGGGATCCGAGGGATGAGCCGCGGTGTCCACGCGGCGACCGTTGCCATGCAGGCCCCGCCTAAGCATGACCGCGATGCGATCACGCTTAGGCGGACATGAGATCGATAATTGATGCGGTGACCACGCGGATGGATTCGCCGGCGCGGTAGAACTTGGCGGGAAACTTCCGTTTGGGGTCCCCGCAGCCGTTCTCCTCGTCATTAATGAGCGCATACGCGTGTGAGGGCGAGATGCCCAGCGCCGTTGCCGCTTGGTCGACCGAGACGTTCGCCGGCCATGCCTTCAGTTCCTCCAGGGTCGGCCTTTTCTCGTCGGATGCTTCCTTCGCCGCGGTCATGCGATCATCTCTCCGACGTGCGAGGGTGCGATCTGCCCTACTGTCCGCGCCCGGTTCCCTAGCACGCGGCGAGGCTTGCCTGTCACCACGTCCATCTTCTACCCCCCTGCGGGATCTGACGTGCTGTCGCCAACGAGGTGTAGTGTCGTGGAATGATGTGTGCTTGTCAAACAAGCACACAAAGTGGCAGACTGCGATCGTGACACCACCGCAGGCAATCGGCGCAGTGATCGGCGACAATCTACGCCGCCTGCGGGAGCAGTTGCAGTTGACCCAGGAGGAGGTCGCGCAGCTCGCGCGTGCGCACGATCCGGCGTGGGACCGCCGGAAGGTCGAGGCGATCGAGAACGGTCGCCGGCAGGGACTTCGTGTGGAGGATCTGCTGGTACTGGCGACCGCGCTCAACGTGGCCCTTGGCGAGTTCGCCGCGGGAGAGGGGGAAGTCAGGCTTTCCGAGCACCGGATCGTGGGCCGCAGCCTGATCCGGGCAATCTTGCGCGGCGACCACGTTCGCCAGGACCTGAGCGATCTGCCCTCGGGCGCGAAGCGGGCGGAACTGTTTCGTGCGCGGGATCAAATCGCGGCGGCGGAAGCGGCGCTGCACCCGGCGCCGGTCGACGCCGATCTGGTCCTTGCCGCGAGACTTGGCGTCGCCCCGCAGGTAGTCCTGGACTCCGCGTATGCGCTCTGGGACAAGACACTGACCGAGGAGCGCGACGCCAGGCTTGGCGATCGCGAGCAGCCGGAGGCCGGCGACCGCAAAGCCCGCCGGAACAAGACGACGCGTGAGCTTTCCGCGCTCATCGAGGCGGATCTCCGCGAGCGTGGAATCAAGTTCTCCTCTCCCGGAAAAGGAGGGAAGTCCACGAGGAAGGAGTAGCCTTTGGCCAAGAAGGCATCCACTGCCAAACCGGATCCGATCAAGACGATAACCCACAAGAACGGACACCAGGTTTATCGGTTTGTCCTGGATTTGGGTAAAGATCCCATCACCGAGAAGCGTGTTCAGAAGACCTTCACGTACGACCCGGACGACGGCTGGGACAAGAATAAGGTCAAGGACGAATACAAGAGGATCAAGAAAGAGGTCAAGTCACCCAAGTACATCACCCCTACGAAAGTCACCGTCGGCGAATGGCTCGACAGGTGCGTCGAGGAGGATGCAAAACATGTCGAACTGCACTCGCAGGAGAGGAACCGGAATACCGTACGCCCCGCCAAGGAGTGTTACGGGGAAAAGCCGTTGTCGGAGTTCTCCGAGCAGGACATGGACGACCTGGTGGAGTGGATGCTGAGATCCGGCCGCAAACGTGGCGGCGAGCCCGGCACCGGACTGAGTGTGACGACGGTGCAGATGACCATCAAAGCCGTCCGGACCTACCTGAGGAGGGCCAAGAATCGGGGCTATCTCGACCGCAACGTCGCGGAGGAGACGAAGATCCCGCTCTGGGCCCGCCGGGCGGACGCTGCGCGCAAGATCGAGAAGAGGAAGGAGCATTGGACGACGCCGATGGTGCGGACCTACCTCAACAGCATCGCGGGGCACCGACTGGAAGGCCCGATCCTGCTAGGGGTGATGGGCATGGGTCCCGCCGAGGTGTGCGGGGTGCGGTGGGACGAGGACGTGCGGCTGAGCAAGCACCTGCCGACCTGTCCCGTGCTCGATCCGTGGGCGGTCCGGGGCACGGTCATCGATCTGGAGGAGGGAGAGAGTTGCTGCGTGCTCAACGGCCTGGATCGTGAGCCACCGATGATCAACGCGGGGGCGAACACCCGGACGACGGTCTGGACGGAGCACGGTCGCGTGGTGGACGAGAAGCCCGGCAAGACCGAGTTTCGCAACCGCTGGCTGCCGCTGCCGCGGCGAGCCGATGCCGCGCTGAACCGGCTCTACCGTCGGCAGGAACGGGAACGGCAACGCGCCGGGTCGGCATACGAGTACTCCGGCTACATCCTCGTCGACGAGTCGGGGCGGCCGCAGGAGACCGACTGGCTGCGGCGCCAGGCGCAGGGACTGATGATCGCCGCAGGGGTGCCCGTGATCGAGTGGTACTGGGCACGCCACGTGTGTCTGACCTACCTGGAGATGACGGGCGTGCCGAGCTCCATCGTGAGCGCGTGGGCCGGGCACGCCCTCGGCAGCCGCGTCACCAGGAGGCACTACGTCATCCCGCAGGTCGACCACCTGTTGCAGGGAAAGGAGAAGCTCGACACGCTGCTGGAGATCGGTAGTGAAGACCGTTTGTGAGATTCTGTGAGACGCTAGGATCATGACCTGCGTCTGCAGGATCTGAAAAAGAGGCGTTGAGCTGGAACTTTCTTCTGTGGAGCTAAGGGGACTCGAACCCCTGACCCCCTCACTGCCAGTGAGGTGCGCTACCAGCTGCGCCATAGCCCCGAGTTTTGAGGTGAACTCATCACCTCGTAGGTACATACGGTACATGACGGCCCGGCGCAGCCGCACGGGGGGTCGGGTCAGCGGTCGGAGCGTAGCGAAGCGGGATCGAACGAGTACACATCGTCATCTTCGGGGGCCGGGGCGGGGGTTGGGGTGCGGCGTTGGGTGCCGCGCAGGCGCAGTTCCCGCTGCCGTTGGAACTCCTCGACCGTCATGCCGGGGTCGTCGTCCTCGGCGCGGGCGGGGGCGGGCATACCGGACAGTTGTTCGATCGCGTAGGTCAGGTCCTCGCCGAGCAGCAGGGCGACCTTGTTGTAGCTGTTCTGGGTGGCCTCGCGCATGGCGACCTCGGCGACCTCGACGATCAGCTCGCCGAGCCGGGCCGGCCCCCAGTTCACGGCGGCCGGGGCGAGCCACAGCTTCTGCAGCTTGCCGCGGGCGTCCACGGTGACCTCGATCGTGTTGTCCCGATCGTGGGCCGTACCGGTGGCGCTCGCCATCAGGTCGTGGACCTGGGCGAAGGCTTCCTGGCGGGCTTCGGCGTCGGCGATCAGCTGCTTGGTGGTCCGCACGATGGGGACTTCTTCGACCATCGGCGTGCTCACCTTCCGTACCCGGGCATCGGGGGCGCGTCCTCGTCGTCTTCCGGGATCGGCTCGTAGCCGAGCGAGCGCAGGTGCTTCTCACCGCTCGGCCCCAGCACGGGCGCGAGGGCGTGGTACATCTGGTCGCCCGCCCGGCGGGTCGCCCGGTTCGCCAGGTGCATGATCTGCTCGGCGACCGCCTCCGCACCGCTGCGCAGCGCGAGGGGGGTCAGCTTGACGCTGGTCAGCATGCCACCGGGGTTCACCTCGACGCGGATCGCACCGTCCGGCGCCTCCGCCTTGCCGGAGATCCGGCCCATCCGGGCGAACTGCTGCCCCGCGCGTTCCGCCGTCCGATCCACCTGCTCGGACATCCGGGAGATCTCCCGGTCGAAATCCATCTCCGCCACCTGCGGCCCTCCCGTGTCCGTTGCGCAGGTTATCGCTCGTCGAACCGGGGGAATTACCCGGTGGGGCGGTAGAAACCGATGAACTGCTGGCCGGCGTTCGTGGTCCGGATCGGGCCGATCTGCACCGGGTCCCCGGCCTCGATCATCTGGCCGTTGCCGACGACCATCGCCACGTGCCCGGACCACACCACCAGGTCGCCGGGCAGCAGCTGGTCCTGCGAGGGCACCTCGGCGCCCACCGTCTGCGTCGCCGCGGTGCGCGGGATGGTCAGCCCCGCCTCGCCGTACGAGGTCATGGTGAGGCCGCTGCAGTCCAGTCCCTGGCCCCGCGCGGTGCCGCCCCACACGTACGGCACGCCGAGCTGGGAGATCGCCGCGCGCACGGCCTTCGCAGCGGTCTCGTTCGGGGCCTTCACCGTGCTGCCGTCGGGCAGGTTCACGTCCACGCCGGTGCCCGGCTGCGGCGGGATGGCCACCGGCAGCCGCGGTTTGGAGGCCCGGCCACCGCCGCCTCCCCCACCGCCGCCGCGTCCGCCGCCACCGCGGTTGAACGAACGCGGCGGCGCACTGCCCGCGCTGGACGTAGTGGTCGACTGGCGGCCCCCGGCGGACAGGCTCGACGCGATCTGGGTCAGCACGCCGTCGGCCTGGCGGAGGTTCGCGGCGACGTCGATGTCGAGCCGCCGGCCGAGTTCGGTGAGCCGGTCGACCAGCATCTGCCGGGCGCCCGCCGGATCGGCCTGCTTGACCGACTGGATCGCCGACATGATCTGGGTGGCCTCGCGCACGAACTCGTCCAGCTTCTGCTGGTTCGTCGTCTCGGCGATCTTGAGCGCCTCGGTGGTCTTCTCCACCGCGCTCTGGATCTCCTGGCTCTGCCCCTTGACCTGCTCGAGCGATTTCTCCAGGTTGGCCGACGCCCCGGTCGCGCGGTCGGTGGTGGCCCCGCCCGAGTTGTCGGCCAGGTACGCGCGCTGGGTCTGCGCGGTGCCGCCCGCGTTGCTCAGCGCGAGCTGGGTCTGCCGGTGGCCCTGCGAGGCGTCGGTCAGCCCGCTCGCGTTGTGCCGGATCTTGAGCGTCGCCTCGTTCGCGTTCCGCGCCAGGACATGCAATGCGCCATGTTCAGTCACGCCAGGTCCTTACCCAGATCGCGCATCACCTGCTGGTGATCGCCTTCGAGCACGTCGTAGTTGCCCTGCGTCCGGCGCGACGCGTCGGCCATGTCGCGCCAGTTGCCGCCGAGCTTGCGGATGTCGTCCTGCAAACCTTGCATGCGACCGCGGTAGGCGTCGGCCAGCCCGGTCTCGTGGCCGAGTTCGCCGAACCCGTCGCCGTCCACGTCGGCGTGCGGCGCCAGGTGCTTGTCGACCGCGCCCCGCACCTCGTCCCCCAGCGGGTCGATCTGCCGGGCGTAGCTGCCGTAGGCGCCCTCTTCGACGTGGAAACCCTGTCGTGGTGTGCCGTCCACTTACCCCTCCTCTGACCTGGAGTGCGACGTGCCCGCTCACCGCGCGGTTCCCCTCGGACACGCCGGGTTCAGACTAAACCACCGGGGACGCCCACACGGGTGAAAACGGCCAGATCAGACGGCCGCGGCTAGCCCCGGTTCGCGGCGATCAGCTTGTCCAGCCAGCCGGGGTCCCCGAGCTCGACCCGCTGGCCGTTCGCCGTCACGGTCGGCGTGCCCTTGAAGTTCGGGTCCTGCTGGGTCTTCTCGAACTCGCTGATCAGCTGCTGGTTGTAGACGCCGTTCTGCACGCTCGTCGCGAAGTTCGGATCGGTGATGCCGACGCGCTTGCCCAAATCGATCAGCTGGCCCTTGTCGTACCCCCGCTTGCCCTCTTCGGGCTGGGCGGCGAACAGGCTGTCGTGGTACGCGGTGAACTTGCCCGCGTCGGCCGCGGCCAGCGCCGCGTTGGCGGAATCCAGCGAGTACCCGGGCGGGTCCGACGCTTCGACCAGCATCGGCACCATGTGGTAGCGCACCTTCAGATCGCCCGCGTTGATCTTCTCCTCGAGCTTGGCCCCGTCCCGCTTCTGGAACTGGCCGCAGGCCGGGCAGAGGAAGTCCGCGTACACGTCGACCGTGGTCTTCGCATCCGGTTTCCCGGCGACCACCACGACGCCCTCGCGCTTCTCGACGACGCCCGCCGCGACGGTCTGCCCGGACTTCGGGTCGATGGTCTGCCCCTCGGTCTTGTTCTTCGAGGAGTTCGTCCAGATCACCCCGCCGATCACCGCGGCGGCGAGCAGCACCACGCCGACGACGGCGACGATCACCTTCGTCTGGTTGCCGCCACCGCGGGCCTGCGCCACGGCCCGCGAGCCCGCGGTCTCCTGCTGGCGCCGCTTGCGCTCGGCGCGCTCCGCTCCACCCACCTGATCAAGTCCCTTCCGGTTCACCCGAGTACTCGTCGCGCGCGGGCCGGTTCCAGCCGAGCCAGCCGTCGAGCGAGAACAGTGTGCGCGGCCGCACGGTCAGCCATCCGGCGAGCAGCAGGTAGCCGACGTCGCGCAGGATTTCCTGCGGATACTCGGTCTGGCCGGCCGCGACCTGGCCACCCCCGCCGAGGCAGCCGCAGTCGATGGTCAGCCCGCGCGCCCACGCCTGCGCGATCGCCGCGATGAACGCGAGCAGCATCAGCACGGACACCGCCGCCGCGAACCGGGTGGCGAGCCCGGCGAGCACGACCACCCCGACCACGAGTTCGAGCAGGGGCATCGTGGTCGCGACGAAACCGACCAGGCTCCCGGGCAGGATGTCGAAGGCCCGCACGGCCACGTAGGTCTGGCCGGGGTCGCTGAATTTGACCGCGCCGTAAATCAGCCACATCGCGGCCAGACCCAGTCTGACCAGCGTCCCGATGATGTCGAGTGCCTTGGGCGACGGTCGGCGCACAGGCATAGGCTATCGGGCGGCCTTAAGAACGCCGTGAGGTCATCCCACCGCCGGGAGGGGAGACGCCGATGCGGTTCATCCGAATGTTCGTATCGTTCGTCCTGCTCTGCGGCGGTGTCGCCTGCTCGTCGGGGGCGAGTGAGAATTCGGTGATCACCCGTGCGGAGGACACCGGAAAACTCACCATCGGCATCCGGTTCGACCAGCCGGGCCTCGCCGAACGCACGGTCGACGGCCGGCAGGTCGGCTTCGACGTCGACGTGGCCCGGTTCGTGGCCGGTGAGCTGGGGGTGAAAGCGAAGGACATCACCTGGCGGGAGACCAGCGCGGCGACCCGGGAGAACGACCTCACCTCGGGGGCGGTGGACCTGATCGTCGCCGCGTATTCGATCACCGACCGGCGCAAGCAGGTGGTGGCGTTCGCGGGCCCGTACTTCACCACCGGGCAGGATCTGCTGGTCCGGTTGTCGTCGACGGACATCACCGGCCCGGAGGTGCTGAACGGCCGGAAACTGTGCTCGGTCACCGGTTCGACCCCGGCGCAGAAGGTGAAGGACCGGTTCGCGCAGGCCGTGCAACTGGTGGAGTACCCGCGCTATCCGGACTGCGTGACCGCGCTGCTGGCCGGGCAGGTGGACGCGGTCACCACCGACGCGGCCATTCTCGCCGGATATGCCGCGCAGAATCCGGAACTGCTGCGGCTGGTCGGTCACCCGTTCTCCACCGAGCGCTACGGCATCGGGCTGCGCCTGGGCGATCCCGAGGGCCAGGCGAAACTGAACGACGCGATCCGGAAAATGATCTCCACCGGCGTGTGGCTGAATTCGCTGAAAGCCAATATCGGGCCGTCGGGTTATCAACTGCCGCCACCGCCGGAGGTCAACGAGAAGTGAAGCTGCCCGATCTGCCGGTTCGGGAAGTGCTCGGCGAACTGGGCGCGGCGCTGGACGCCCACGGCACGGCGGTGCTGGTCGCGCCGCCTGGCACCGGGAAGACCACGGTCGTGCCGCTCGCCCTGGCCGAACGCGTCCGGGGGCGGATCCTGGTCGCCGAACCGCGGCGCCTCGCCGCGCGGGCCGCGGCCGCCCGGATGGCCGCGCTGCTGGGCGAACGGGTCGGGGAAACCGTCGGCTACTCCGTGCGCGGCGACCGGAAGGTTTCCGCGCGCACCCGGATCGAGGTGGTGACCTCGGGCCTGCTCGTGCGGCGACTGCAGGGCGATCCCGAACTGCCCGGAGTCTCGACCGTGCTGCTGGACGAATGCCACGAGCGGCACCTGGACGCCGATCTGCTGCTGGCGCTGCTGCTCGACGTGCGCGGTGGCCTGCGGGACGACCTCACCCTGCTGGCGACCTCCGCGACGGTGGCCGCGGACCGGCTGGCCACTCTGCTCGGCGAGGCCCCGGTGATCACCGCGCGGGCCCGCGCCCACCCGGTCGACGTGCGGTACTCCCCGCCCGCCCGGAACGAACGCGCCGAAGCCTGCGTGGCCCGGGCCATTCGCACCGCTTTGTCCGAAGTAGACGGTGACGTGCTGGTGTTCCTGCCCGGGGTGGGGGAGATCTCGCGGGTGCACGCGTCGCTTTCCGATTTGCCCGATGTGGACGTGCTGCCGATGCACGGCAGGCTGCCCGCCGCGAAGCAGGACGCGGCGCTGCGGCCGGGCGCGCGCCGCCGCGTGGTGCTGGCCACGGCGGTCGCCGAATCCAGCCTCACCGTGCCCGGGGTGCGGGCGGTGGTGGATTCCGGGCAGGCCCGGGTGCCGCGCGTCGACCACCGGCGCGGGCTGCCGGGCCTGGCCACCGTGCGGGTGTCCGCGGCGGTGGCCGAGCAGCGCGCCGGGCGCGCCGGGCGCGAGGCGCCCGGCGTCGCCTACCGCTGCTGGGCGCGGCACGATCAGGCGAGCCTGCCCGCCTACCCCGAGCCGGAGATCCGGACCGCCGAACTGGCCCGGCTCGCCCTGGAACTGGCCTGCTGGTCGACGCCGGACGGGAGCGGCCTGGCGTGGTGGGATCCGCCCGCCGAGGGGCCGCTCGCCGCCGCTCGCGCCCTGCTGCGCACGCTGGGCGCGACCGGCGGGGACGGCGAGGTCACCGCGCGGGGGCGCGCGATGGCCGGGCTCGGCCTGCATCCCCGGCTGGCACGGGCACTGCTGGACGGCGCCGCCGAGGTCGGCGCCCGGCCCGCCGCGGAGGTGGTCGCCCTGCTCGACGCCGGGGGTTCGCTGACCGATGTGGACGCCGAACTGCGGCGCCTGCGCAATGCCACCGACGAGCCCGCCCGGCGGTGGCGGCGGGAGGCGGACCGGCTGGCCGGGCTGGTCCCCGGTGGCCCGGACCGCCCCGATCCCGCGCTGGTCGTCGCGCTGGCGCATCCGGAACGGCTCGCGCGGCGGCGCGGACCCGGGTCGCCGGTGTACCTGCTGGCGGGCGGCACGGCCGCCGAACTCCCGCCCGGGAGCGGGCTCGCGGACGCCGAATGGCTGGCCGTCGCCGAAGCCACCCGGGATCCCGGGCGCGCGCACGGCGTGGTCCGCCTGGCCGCCCGGGCGGACGCCGAACTGGCGGCCCGCGCGGCGCCGAACCTGGTGTCCGATGTGGACGAAGTGGCGTGGCGCGACGGGGACGTGACCGCCCGTTCGGTGCGCCGCCTGGGCGCGATCGTGCTCGCCGACCGGCCCCTGCGCGATCCCGATCCCGGCCTCGTGCGCACGGCCCTGGTGGCGGGATTCCGCAAGCACGGCACCGAGTTGCTGCCCTGGCCCGCCGAGGCGATCCGGCTCCGCGAACGCCTGTCCTTCCTGCACCGGGAAGTCGGGGCGGCCTGGCCGGACGTTTCCGAACCGGCGCTGGTGTCCACAGTGGAGGAATGGCTGGCCCCGGAACTGGCCACCGCCCGGCGGCGGGCCGATCTCGCGCGGATCGACACGGCCGCGGCGCTGCGCAGGCTGCTGCCGTGGCCGGAAGCCGCCCGCTTCGACGAACTCGCCCCCGATCGGCTCGAAGTCCCCTCCGGTTCGCGGATCCGGGTGGACTATTCGGGGGACGTGCCGGCGCTGGCGGTCAAACTGCAGGAGACCTTCGGCTGGGCCGAAACGCCGAGGATCGCGGCCGGGCGGGTTCCGGTCGTGCTCCGCCTGCTCTCCCCCGCGGGGCGCCCCGCCGCGGTCACTTCGGATCTGGAGTCCTTCTGGCGCAACGGTTATCCGGCCGTTCGCGCCGAACTTCGCGGCCGCTACCCGAAGCACCCGTGGCCCGAGGATCCCTGGGCGGCCACGCCGACCCGGCACACCACCCGGCGCGCACGCGGCTGAGGCGAAACCGCCGAAATCGCGCGGAGCAAGAATTATCGGCACGAGATGCTGAGGCTTCAACTCACACTTTCGATTCGCGAAAACAGCCACCTGGCGCATTAACGAAAGCTATCTCCGGAACCCTCCGTCGCCCACCCGGCCCGCCTACTGCTCGAAACGAGGGTTTTTCCCTTTCCGGCAAGCGAAAACGGGAATCAATGCTAGCTTCCCAACCAGGGATCCCTCATTGACCGCAAAAAAATACCGAGGAGTTGTAATGCGAAGACGGGCGTTAATCACCATCTTGATTGCCGTATTCTCGGTAATCGCGCCACTCGGCACCGCCACCGCCGGGCAGCAGCCGAACGACGACGTGGTCGTCAACACCTGGTCGGGCTGGGAGGATCTCGGCGGCGTCCTGACCGCGGGCACCGCCGTTTCGTCGTGGTCGGCCAACCGGCTCGACGTCTTCGGCCGCGGCACCGATTCGGCGCTGTGGCACAAGTGGTGGAACGGCAGCAACTGGTCCGGCTGGGAAAGCTTGGGCGGCAACATCATCGACAATCCGGCGGCGGTCTCCTGGGGCCCGAACCGCATCGACGTCTTCGGCCGGGGCACCGACAACCACCTGTGGCACAAGTGGTGGAACGGCAGCGCCTGGTCCGGCTGGGAGGACCTCGGGGGCGTCATCACCGCGGGCCCCGCGGTCTCGTCGTGGTCTTCCGGGCGGCTGGACGTGTTCGTCAAGGGAACCGACAACCACGTGTACCACAAGTGGTACAGCGGCGGCTGGTCCGGCTGGGAAGACCTGGGCGGGGTCATCATCGACAACCCGGCGGCCGTTTCCTGGGGCCCGAACCGCATCGACATCTTCGGCACCGGAACCGACAACCAGCTCTACCACAAGTGGTGGAACGGCAGCAGCTGGTCCGGCTGGGAGGGCCTCGGCGGGGTCTTCCTGCACAACCCTTCGGCCGTTTCCTGGGGTTACAACCGGATCGACGTCTTCGTCGAAGGCACCGACAACCACCTGTACCACAAATGGTGGTACTGATTTCCGCTAGGTGAACCGCCCTGCTCGCCCGGTCAGTGGAGCAATTCGTGCTGGGGCCGGGTGGGCAGGGCTTGGGCGCGCTGTTCGTAGTCCTCGGGATCTTCGTCCTCGTGCAGCCCCATCTGCACCGCCTGCCGGATCTGTTCCCGGTTCTCCCGCACGACGTGCGCGAAGAACTCGTCGATCCGCGGATCGGTGAGGACTTCCAGGGTGATCCGCATGACCGTGTCGACCACCGTGCGCACGATCTCGTCGTGGAACGGCAGCCGCGACAACCGGCCCGCCTGCGGGTCGTTCTTGAGCTTCTCGGTGACGATCGTGCGCAGCATGGTCTGGTTCTCGCTCAGCGACCGCGCCAGGTTCTGCGGGTAGTTCCCGGTTTCCAGCACCTTGACCACCTCGTCGAGCACCGCGATGGTGATCGGTTTCTTGATCGCCAGGACGATCGGCCGGGAAAGCCGTTCGACGAGCCGCTGGGTGAAGAGTTCGCCGAACGCGCGATCGGCCGTGCGGGCGAGCCGGACGAGCACCGCGATGATCCGCAGCAGCCGGAAACCGCGCAGGGCGGGATGCGCTATCGGGATCATGCCGAGGATCTCGTACCAGTTGCGGAGCGGGAACTTCGGTTCCCAGCGGCGTTTGCGCCAGCGCCACAGGAATTCCAGGAAGAAGACCCCGCAGATGCTCGTGTCGATAATGAACACCCGATGCGCGGTGGCGTCGGAATGCGGAAAGAAGGTGACGTAGAGGAGCAGGCCCACGGAGAAGATCGCGAGCACCAGCATGGCCAGGTCAAGCGGGCTGACCCGGCGTCGCCGGGGGCTCGAGGCGCCAGTGGTCATGCGCCGCATTGTGCCTGCCGGTGGACACGGACGCCGCACGAACCCTGACGAAAGTAAGGGATGACCGCGGGCCAAAGTGCGCTGTGGACACCCCGCTCCGGTTTCTAGCGTGCTCATGACACCGCGAAAACCAGGAGGGGTTCATGATCACGCTTCGGTCACTGACCAAGCGGTACGGGGAGAAAACGGCGGTCGACGAGCTGACCTTCGACATCCCGAGCGGAAAGGTCACCGGGTTCCTCGGTCCGAACGGCGCCGGGAAGTCGACCACCATGCGCATGCTGCTCGGCCTGGACCGGCCGACCTCCGGCGAGGCGCTGGTCAACGGCAAGCGGTACGCCGAACTCCGGCATCCGCTGCGGGAGGTCGGCGCGCTGCTGGAAGCGAAGGCGCTGCACCCGGGCCGCAGCGCGGGCAAGCACCTGCTCGCCATGGCGCGCAGCAACGGAATCCCGGCGAGCCGGGTCGACGAGGTGCTCGGCACGGTCGGCCTCACCGGCGTCGCGGGCAAACGCGCCGGGCAGTTCTCGCTCGGGATGGGGCAGCGGCTCGGCATCGCCGGCGCGCTGCTCGGCGATCCGGGAACCCTGCTGTTCGACGAGCCGGTGAACGGGCTCGACCCGGACGGGGTGCGCTGGGTCCGCCAGCTGATGCGCGCGCTGGCGGCCGAGGGCCGCACGGTGTTCGTGTCCAGCCACCTGATGAGCGAGATGCAACTGACCGCCGATCAGCTCGTGGTGATCGGCCGGGGCCGGTTGCTCGCGGACGCACCGGTCGACGAGTTCATCGCGGGCAATTCCGAAGCGCGCGTGCGGGTCCGCGTGCCCCGGCCCGCCGACCGGGCCGCGCTGGCCGGGCGGCTGCGCACCGCGGGCGCGGTGGCGGAGGACCACGGCGGCGAGCTGACCGTGCGCGGCGCCTCGGTCGAGCAGGTCGGCGATCTGGCCCACGAGATCGGCGTCCGGTTGCACGGCTTGGCCGAGCACCGGGCTTCGCTGGAGCAGGCGTACATGGAACTGACCGCGTCCTCGGTCGAGTACGGCGCGGGGGTGTGACCATGCGTGCGCTGGTTGTTGTCCTTGGTGTCCTCCTCGGCCTGCTCGGCACCGCGGTCGGCACCGCCGCCCCGGCTCGGGTCGCGCTCCCCGCGCCGTCGGGTCCCCTGCCGGTCGGCACGACCACCCTGGACCTGGTGGATCCCGCGCGGGCCGATCCGTGGCGGCCGGAGGAACGGCGGGAACTGCTCGTCTCGCTGTGGTATCCCGCGCTGCCGGGCGGAAAACCCGCGCGGTACGTGACCCCGGCGGAATCCGCGGCGACGGTCGAAGCCCTCGGCATCCCCCTGCCACCGGATACGTTGACCCGGGTCCGGGTGGCCGCCCGGGCCGAGGCTCCCGCGCTGCCGTCGCCGCGCGGGTGGCCGCTCGTGCTGCTCTCCCCCGGCGCCGGGAACAGCCGCAATACGCTCACCGCGCTGGCCGAGCAGTTGGCGTCGAAGGGTTTCGTGGTGGCCGGGATCGACCACGCCCACGAGGCGAACAACGTCGAATTCCCCGGTGGCCGGATGCTGACCTGCCTGCCGTGCGGGATGACGAACCCGAACCCGTGGCCCGCCGCGACGGCGAACCGCGCGCGGGATGTCTCGTTCGTGCTGGACCGCTTGCTGGCCCGGAATTCCTGGTTCATCGATCCGTCCCGGATCGGCATGGCCGGGCATTCCGCGGGCGGATCGGCGACCGCGGCGGCCATGGCCGCCGATCGCCGCGTCCGGGCGGGCGTGAACTTCGACGGCCCGCTGTTCGAAGTGCACGGCCTGGATCGCCCGCTGGCGTTGCTGAGCAGTCCGATCGGGACGGAGTCGTTCGGCGACACCTGGCGTGCGGCCTGGCCGGAGGTGACCGGCTGGCAGCAGTGGCTGCTGCTCACCGGCAGCGGGCATTCCTCGGCCACCGACAACGGCGTGCTCGTCGACCGGCTGGGCCTGCGCGACCGGCTGCCGCCGCGGCTGATCGCGAACCAGTACGGCGACATCGATTCCGGGTACGCGCTGGGGCTCGCGCGGGACTACCTGACCGCGATGTTCGACCACCACCTGCGGGGCATACCGAGCCCGCTGCTGGAAAACCCGACCGCCCGTTATCCCGAACTCCGGAAAGTGCAGGGCTGAACCATGACCACGACCACCCTTCCCGCCCGCACCGGCGGCGGTCTCACCGGCGCCGTGCACGCCGAATGGACGAAGTTCTGGTCGGTGCGCTCGACCTGGCTGAGCCTGGCCGCCGCGGCCGTGCTGATGATCGTCTACGCGGTGGCGGTGGCGTCTTCCATCCGGTTCGGCGCGGACGACGCGATGGCCCCGCACGAGATCGCGATCGGCGGCAGCTTCTACCTGTCCCAGTTCGCGGTGCTCGCCGTGGCCGCGCTGTTCATCACCGGCGAGTACGCCAGCGGCAGCATCCGGTCCACCCTGCAATGGGTGCCGGTGCGCGATCGGATGCTGCTGGCCAAGGGCATCGTGCTGGTGCCCGTGCTGTTCGTGTTCGGGCTCGTGCTGGCCATGGCCGGAATGCTGATCGCGCAGCCGCTGCTCGGCGGCCTCGGCCGGACGACCACGGTGCCCGCGGCCCTGCTCGCGATGACCGGGATGGGCGCCTACTTCGCGCTGCTCGGGCTGCTCGCGCTCGGTGTGGGCGCCGCGGTGCGCAGTACCGCCGGGGCGATCACGCTGGTGTTCGCGATCCTGCTCGCGCTGCCGATGGTGTTCGCGCCGCTGGGCGGTGAGGCCATCCTGGGCTTCTTCCCCGGGCTCGCCGGAACGAACGGGATGGTCGGTTCCGGGCAGCAGAACCCGGTGTTCCACACCCCGTCCCCGTACGCGCCGTGGATCGGCCTGCTGATCTGCGCGGTGTGGTCGGCGGTGAGCCTGGCGGCCGGGCGGATGGTGCTCACCCGGCGGGATGCCTGAGGATCGCGGCGAGCAGGTCGCGGGTGCTCCGGGTCAGCTCGGCCAGGCTGGGCGGGCTTTTCGACCCGGCACCCGCGACCGAGTCGAAGATGAGGCCGTCGCACCAGGTGACCAGCATCCGCGCGTGCCGTTCCGGCTCGGCCGAACCCACCCTGGCCAGCACCTCGGCGGCGCGCACGCGAAGCGCCTGGCCCGCCCGGTCGTAGATCGCGCGCAGTTCCTCGCGGCGCGTGGCTTCGAGCGCGAACTCGTAGCGCGCGATCATCCGCAGCCGCCCCGCGGTGATCGCGCCGTGCACGAACCGCGCGATGTACTCGGCGAAACCCGCCACGTCCTCCGGGGGGTCCAGCTCCACGTGGTCCAGTTCGACGATCCGCGCGACGGCCAGTTCCAGCAGGGCCAGCCGGGTGCGGGCGTAGTACGAGGTGGATCCCGCGGGCAGCCCCGCCGCCCGGTCCACCGCGCGGTGGGTCAGCCCGCGCATCCCGTCCCGCGCGATCACCTCGAGCGCGGTGTCGCCGATCAGCGCGATCCGGTCCCCGGTAACACCTGCCACATCCCCAGCCTAACCGAGTCTCTACAGGGGTAGAGTTCTCTACAGACGTAGAGGAGGCGGCCGTGGCACATGCGGTGGTGGTCGGCGGCGGGATCGGCGGGCTGAGCGCGGCGATCGGGCTGCGCAAGGCGGGCTGGCGGGTGACCGTGCTGGAACGCGCGGCCGCTTTCGAGGAGATCGGCGCCGGAATCTCCTTGTGGCCCAACGCCTTGCGCGCCCTCGACGAGCTCGGCGTGGGGGCGCGGCTCGCTCCCCTGCGGGTCTCGCACGGCACCGGCGGCATGCTCGACCGGCGTGGCCGGGTGCTCACCCGGGTGGACGGCGAGCAGTTCGCCCGCTTGCTCGGCCGCCTGCTGCTCCCGGTCCACCGGGCCCGGCTGCTGGACATCCTGCGCGCGGCCCTGCCCGCCGGCGCGCTGCGGTCCGGCGTCGACGTCACCGAGGTGACCGCCGACGGGGTGGTGCGCTGGGAGGGCGGCGAACTGCGGGCGGACCTGGTCGTCGGCGCGGACGGAATCCACAGTGGACTCCGATCCCGGCTGTGGCCCGCGCATCCGGCCCCGGTCTACTGCGGCTCCACCGCCTTCCGCGCGGTGATCGACTGGCCGCGGCCGCGGGACCTGGCGGGCACCATGGCCCCGGGCGTCGAATTCGGCCTGATGGCGCTGGCCGAGGAGAAGGCGTACTGGTACATCTCGCTGGTCAGCCCGCCGGGCGTCCGGCACGCGGATCCGAAAGCCTTCCTGCGCGAGCGGTTCGCCTCGTTCCACCGGCAGTTGCGGGACGTGATCGAACGCACCCCCGCCGAACGGATCCTGCACCACGACCTGTACTGGCTCGCCACCCCGCTACCGTCCTATGTGCACGGACGGGTCGTGCTGCTCGGCGACGCGGCGCACGCGATGCCCCCGTTCCTCGGCCAGGGCGGGTGCCAGGCCATCGAGGACGCGGTGGTGCTCGCCGCGCTCGCCGCCCGGTCTGCCGAGGTGCCGGATCTGCTCGCCCGCTACGACGCACAACGCCGCCCGCGCAGCCAGACGATCGCCACGCGATCCGCGCGGGCGGGCAAGGCCGGTCCGCAGCTGACGAATCCGCTCGCGGTCGCCGCACGCGACACCGCCCTCCGGCTGCTGCCGTCGAGCCTGACCGCGCGCGCCGCCGCCGCGATCGCCGACTGGACCCCGCCCGTCGTGAGTGTTCCGGCCGGTTAGAACGGGCTCTCATTTGGTCACCTACTTGTGACCTGGCGTTTCCGTTCGACGAGCCCGCACTTAGCCGACACAGTGCGAAACCGCGCGGGTGGTGGTGCTCGGAGGTACCCAATGCGGCGTTCGGTACCTTCAACGCCCCGAAAGCCACACTGGTGTCCTCCGGGTACCGGAACGGGGAACACACGCGACCAAGGACGAGGGGACTCGCCGCGGGTGGGCATCCCGCTGGCGCGTGTCCCCCGTTTCGGACGCGCGAGTCCCTCGTTTCGGCAGGCCGAGTTCCCCATTTCGGCAGGCGCCCCCGGGCACCCCGACGAGCACGGCCTCGTTGCGGCCCCTCCTAGCCGACAAAGCGCGACGAGCATCGGGACGGCAGCCAGGCCGCGCCTGCACGCCCAGACCGGTCACCGTCTCTTGTACGGGAACCAAGTCCGAGGGACCGAAGACAGACTCTCCGTTACGCCACCAGACCGGCTTCGTAGGCGACGATGGCGGCCTGCACCCGGTTCTTCGCGCCGAGCCGGTTCAGGATGGCGCTCACATACGCCTTGACCGTCCCCTCCACCACGAACAACTTCTTCGCGATGTCCGCATTGGACAGTCCGGACCCCACCAGCGCGAGCACTTCGCGTTCCCGTTCGGTGAGCGCGGCGACCTGTTCCCGGGCCGCCGCGCCGCGGGAGAGCTTCCCGGCGGGCAGCTGGGCGATCACCCGCTGCGCGACCTTGGGCGAAAGGAACGCCGCGCCTTCGGCGACCGCGCGCACGCCCGCGATGAGTTCCCGCGGATCGCCCGATTTCAGCAGGAAACCGCTCGCCCCGTCGCCGAGCGCCCGCGCGATGTAGGCGTCCTCGCCGAACGTGGTCAGGATGATCACCGCGGTCTCCGGCACCAGTTTGCGGATCTCCGCGGCCGCGGACAACCCGTCCAGCCGGGGCATGCGGATGTCCAGCAGCGCCACGTCCGGCCGCGTGCTCCGGGCCCGTTCGATCGCCTCGCGGCCGTCCGCCGCCTCGGCGACCACCTCGATCCCCTCGTCGGCGGCCAGGATCGCGGCGACTCCGGCGCGGATCATCGCCTCGTCATCGGCCAGCAGTACCCGAATCATCTTGGTAATACCTCTGATTGATGTCCAAAAACAGGTCTTTTGAGGCGAGCCGACCGTCGACGAAGCACAGCCGGAACACGTCGCTGCGGAAGTCGAACATGCTGACGCCGGTGCCGTAGAACTCGCACACCGATCCAGGCGGCGAGGCCGGTTCCGGACCGGGGGGCCGTTCGTCGCGCTGGCGCGGGGGCAGCAGGTGCGCGATCTCATCGCGGGGCTGGCCGATCCGCATCTGGTCGTACTCGCCGAAGTTGAGCTGCGAGGTCAGCCAGGTGTAGGCGAACCAGATCCCGGCCACCGCGGCGATCGCCGCCATGATCGACGGCGGCATGATCAACGCGTAGACCAGGCTGCGCCGCACCTGCCGCCGCCGCTGGGCCAGTTGCCGGGCGGATTCGGACAGTTCCGCGTCGGTGACCGGGCTGGCAGGCGCGGGCGAACCGTGGTGCGGCAGCGTCGCCACCACCTCGAAGCCGCCGCCGGCCGCGCCCGCGCGCAGCGTCCCGCCGACCAGGCGGACCCGCTCCCGCAGCCCGGCCAGCCCGCGCCGCCCGGACGGCAGGCCGGGCAGCGGTCCCGCGGGCGGGGCGGTGTTGCGGACGCGGACCGCGGTCTCCTCTTTGGTCCGGGTGACCCGCACGGTCACCGCCGCTCCCGGCGCATGCTTGGCCACGTTGGTGAGCGCCTCCTGGACTACCCGGTAGGCCGCGCGCTCGACCATGGGCGGGGCCTCGCCACCATCGTCCACATCGGACCTGATCTCGATCCCGGAGGCCCGGGCGCGCTCGACGAGTTCGCCGATGGTCGCGTCGGCCGGTTCGGTCGGCGCGGACTCGTCCGCCCGGAGCACGCCGATGATCTCGCGCAGCCGTTCGGTGGCGGTCGCGGCGCTCTGCCGGAGTTCGGTGGCCGCGCTCCTCTGCCGCTCGTCCAGGCCACCGGCGACTTCCAGCGCACCCGCGCGGACCGCGATGAGGGCCAGTTCGTGCCCGAGCGAATCGTGCATGTCGCTCGCGATCCGGGTCCGCTCGCGCAGCCGCGCCTCGTCGGCGACGATCCGCTGCTGGATCTCCAGCTCCTGGGCCCGCTGCCAGCCGGTGCGCGCGAGTTCCTCGCGCATCCGGAAATGCCGCCCGATCTGCCAGGGGAACAGCGCGGCGAAGACCAGGACGGTGGTCATCCCGCCCCAGTCCGCCAGATCGTGCCGGCCGATGGCGAGCGAGATCGGGATGCCGGTGGCGGAGACCGCGGCGAAGGTGATCAGGGCCGGGCGCGCGTGTTCCATCCGCCGGCCCGCGAGGAACCCCATGGACAGCATCAGCATGATCGGCCACGCGGGCACCCGGCCCGCGAAGTCGAACAGGATCGCGACGCTGGAGGACGCGGTCGCGATCAGCGAGACGAGCGGCGCCCGGCGCGCGGTGACCACCGAAACGACCACCGCCACCAGGCCGAGGGCGAATTCCCAGGGCGAACGGTTCACCGCGGTCTCGTAGCTCAGCAGCGCGAGCAGCGCCGCCCCGATCACCGCTTCGGGCAGCACCCCCTGCCTGCGCCGCAGTCCCTCCCACACCCGCCGAACGCTACCGGCCGACCTGCGGCGGCACCATTGACGAAAGTCAAGAACCGGCGGTGGTGACCCGGACGAACTCCAGCATCTGCGGCCACGAGAGGGCGTAGGCGTCGGCGTTGACCGGCTTCTCCCGCCGCTGCCGCGAGGTGAACCCGTGCTCGGCGCCGGGGTAGACGTGCACGATGCTCGGCCCGCCGGCGCGCGAGTTCAGCGCGGTCTGCAGGCGGGTGAAGCTCTCCACCGGCACCAGATCGTCCGCGCCGGGGTACAGCATCATCACCGGCGCCTCGATCCGCGCGGCGTGCTCGGCGGCGTCGAGCGTGTGGTTCGGATCCGGGGTGCCGGGGACCGTCGGGTGGTAGGCGACCACGTTCGCGACGCGGGTGTCCCGGCCGCCGAAGAGCAGGGCGAGCCGCCCGCCGAGGCACCAGCCGATGACCCCGGCCTTCGCGCAGCCCAGCTCGCCGAGCAGGTGGTCGAGCAGTCGCCGGTGCTCGTCCAGCACGACCTCGTCGTCCAGTTTCCGCATCAGCCCGAACAGGTCGTCCAGCGGGGTGTCGTCGGCGCTCGGTCCGTGCCACGGGTCCCAGGACAGCGCGGTGATCCCGGACCGCGCGAGGTCGTCGGCGAACTCCCGCAGCTGCGCGCCGATCCCGGTGATCATCGGCAGCAGCAGCATGCCCTGGCGGGATCCGCCCGACGGCCGGGAGAGATAGGCCCGCAATCCGTCCACGGTGATCAGTGACGATTCGATCTCGTGCGGCATACCCCGCACGGTAATCACCCCGCCCGGGACTCCGCCATCAGGCATGATGATCTTCGACCTCGCTCGACGCCGAGTAACGGAGGCCGATGATGAGCACGCGCCCGCGGCGTACCCTCGCCGACCTGCTCGGGGACGATCTGCCCGCCGGAATCGTCGCGCTTCCCGAGGAACACCGGCAGGACCTGGCGGACGCCCTGCGTGACGCACGTCGCAGGCAGTCCGCGGCCCTCGCCGAAGCCGGGGAGGCGGGCCTGCGGCACGTGCCCGCGTTGCTGCGCGGCGCCGTGCGCAAGGCGGTGGGGCTGTAGATGCGCCTCGACTCGCACGCCGAAGTCCTCAAGCTCGCCCGCCTGCTCGGCACCCAACCCGAACGCCTGGCCTACCTGGAAGACCGGACACCCGAGGACCTGCGCCGCCTGCGCGATCAGGTCACCGACTTCCTGTTCGACGCGAACCTCGGCGCGCTGCGACGGATGGCCGCGGCGAGCGGGCTGCTGCCCAGCGCGGTGCTGGCGAAGATCGCCGAGCGGACGTTCGGCCCGCTGCTGTGCGCCCGGATCGCCGGGCTGGTCGACGTCTCGCGCGGGGTCGACGTGGCCAAACGCCTCTCCCCCGCGTTCCTCGCCGATGTCGCGGCGGAACTGGATCCGCGCCGGGCCGCCGGGATCATCGCGCGGATCCCGGCGCCGACGGTCGTCGCGGTCGCCCGGGAACTGGTGCGGCGCGAGGACTGGATCACCATCGGCCGGTTCGTCGGCCACCTGCCGGACCGGACGGTGCTCGCGGCGCTCGAGGTGATCGACGACGCTGCGCTGCTGCGCACCGCGTTCGTCCTGGACGACAAGGACCGGATCGACCACGTGCTCGGCCTGCTCCCGGGCGACCGGGTGGACGGCGTGATGCGGGTGGCGGGCGAGCGGGATCTGTGGCCCGCGGCGCTGGACCTGCTCGAGCACGTCGGCGCGGAACGCCGGGCCCGGTTGGTGGCCTCGATCGAGAACCTCGAACCGGGGCCGCGGGACCGCGCGATCGCCCTGGCCCGCGAACTCGGCGTGCTCGACGAACTGGCGGGCTGACGACCGGCGCTTTCCCACCCCGGCGCCCCGCCGTTTTCGCCCAGGCGCGATAGCAAGGGACCTTTACTCACGTCTGACCGGAGTAAAGGTCCCTCGCTCCCGATCTACCGGAGCAAAGGTCCCTTCCTGCCGGATTACGGCGGGTCAGTGCACGCGGGTGCCGTGGCGCCAGACGGCCCAGGTGAGCGGGACGCCGGGTCGGTAGGCCAGATGCGTCGTCGAGGGCGCGTCGAGCACGTGCAGATCCGCCCGCGCGCCCGGTCGCAGCACGCCCACCGCGCCATCCCCGGTGTCCCGGCGCAACGCCCGCGCCCCGCCCGCGGTCGCCGCCCGGACCGCCTCGTCCACCGACAGCCCCATCTGCAGCACCGCCGTCGCGACGCAGAACGCCATCGACGTGGTGTACGAACTGCCCGGATTGGCGTTGCTGGCCAACGCGATCGTCGCCCCGGCGTCGAGCAGCCGCCGCCCCGGCGCCAGCGGCTGGCGCGTGGACAGATCGCACGCGGGCAGCAGCGTGGCCACCGTGCCCGAATTCGCCAGAGCGTCCACATCGGACTCGGACAGGTACGTGCAGTGGTCCACGCTCGCGGCGCCGTGCCGCACGGCGAGCTGGACGCCCGGGCCCTCCCCGAGCTGGTTCCCGTGCACCCGCAGGCCGAGCCCCCGCTCCGCCGCGGCGGTCAGGATCCGGCCGGACTGCTCCTCGTCGAACGCGCCGGTCTCGCAGAACACGTCCGCCCACCGCACGTGCTCCGCCACCGCGTCGAGCATCTCCCCGCACACCAGGTCCACATAGGACTCCGGATCGGCGCCCGCGGGAACCAGGTGCGCGCCCAGGAAGGTGACCTCGTCGGCGACCGCCGCGGCGATCCGCGCCGAGCGGGCCTCGTCCTCGACGTTCAGCCCGTAGCCGGTCTTGGTCTCCAGGCAGGTCGTGCCCTGCCGCACCGCCTCGGCGACGTGCCGGGCGAGGTTCGCGGCCAGCGCGGAGTCCTCCGCCGCCCGGGTCGCCTCGACGGTCACCAGGATTCCGCCCGCGGTGTAAGGCTTCCCGGCCATCCGCGCCTCGAACTCGGCGGTCCGGTCCCCGGCGAACACCAGATGCGTGTGGCTGTCCACCCAGCCGGGCAACGCCGCGCGCCCGCCGACGTCGACCCGCTCGTCGGCCGACGGCGCCCGGGCGGCCGGGCCGGCCCAGGCGACGCGGTCGCCGTCGAACACGATCGCGGCGTCGCGCAGTTTGCCCAGTTCCTCGTCGTTGGTGGTGAGTTCGGCGATTCCCGTTACGACTGTTGCCACAGCTTTCCGATCTCCCTGTTCAGCACCGCGCGCGGGTTCCGGATGTTCTGGTGCCGCCCGTCCCGCACGCTCCACCGGCCCGCGACCATCACGTCCGTCACGTCGGCGGCCGTCGCCGCGAACACCGCGGCCTCCGGTTCGATGCCCGCGGTGTTGATGTTCTCCAGGTCCACCCGGACCAGGTCCGCGCCCGCGCCCGGCGCCAGCCTGCCCAGCTGCGGCCACCCGATCGAGGCGTAGTTGTTCGCCGCGCCCATCAGCTCGGCGACCGTGAACCGCCCGCGCCGCTCGACGCCCAGCCGCTCGTTCATCTCCAGCGCCCGGGCCTCCTCCCACGGATCGACGATCGCGTGGCTGTCGCTGCCCAGCGAAAGCCGCACCCCGGCGTCGGCCAGCGCGCGGGCGGGCCCGATGCCGTCGCCGAGATCCCGTTCGGTGGTCGGGCAGAAGCACGCGCCGGTCCCGGTGCGGCCGAGCAGGGCGATGTCGTCCTTGGTGAGGTGCGTGGCGTGCACGGCCACCGTGTGCTCGCCCAGCACGCCGTGCTCGTCGAGCAGCGCGGTCGGCGTGCGCCCGTGGTGGCTCAGGCATTCCTCGTTCTCCGCGCGCTGTTCGGAGAGGTGGACGTGCAGCGGGCGGCCCTTCGCCCATTCGGCGACCTTGCCGAGCGCCTCGGCGGGCACCGCGCGCACCGAATGCACCGCCGCGCCCACCACCACCTGCGGGGTCTCCGGTTCGAACGAATCGACCCGTTCGGCCCAGGCGTCCACGTCACCGTCGCTGAACCGCTCCTGGACCGGATCCAGCTCCCGGCCGAACCCGCCCGCGAGGTAGCAGGTGTCCAGCAGCGTCAGCCGGATCGCGGCGTCCTCCGCCGCGGAGACCAGGGCGTGCGCCATCTCGTGCGGCGGGTCGTGCCGCTTGCCGCCGCCCGGGTGGTGCAGGTAGTGGAATTCGCCCACACAGGTGTATCCGGCGAGCGCCATCTCCGCGAAAACGCCCCGCGCCAGCGAGTAGTAGTTGTCCGGGTCCAGCTTCTCGGCGAGGGCGTACATCTTTTCGCGCCAGGTCCAGAACGTCCCCCGATCGTGGTGGGTCCGCCCGCGCAGCGCCCGGTGGAAAGCATGCGAATGGGCGTTCGCGAAACCCGGTACGACCAGGCCGTACAGCATGTTCTCGGTCCGCGGCGAGTCCGGCGTCACCGACCGGATCTCGTCGCGCTCGATCTCGATCCGCACCCCCGAGGCCAGGCCGTCGGGCAACCACGCGTATTCGCACCAGTAGGTCGTCATGTCGACAAATGCTCCAATACCTCGGCCAGCGCCGAGGCGCCTCGGTCGACGTCGCCGGCCTCGGCGAACTCCTCCGGCGCATGGCTGATTCCGGTCGGGTTGCGCACGTACAGCATCCCAGCCGGAACGTGCGCCGCAAGGATCGCCGCGTCGTGGCCCGCCCCGGTCGGCAGCGCCGGGACACCGCCGAGCACGCCGTTCAGCTCGTCACGCAGGCCCGCGTCGAACGTCACGGTGTCCGAATAGGACTCCTCGGTGACGGTGACCGCGCAGCCCTCCGCGGCGGCCGCCGAGCGCGCCTCGCCGCTGATCTCCTCGACCAGCGCCCGGGTGCGGTTCGCGCCCGGCACCCGCGCGTCCAGCCAGAGGTCCACAGTGGACGCGATGACATTGGTCCCGCCCGGGGTGGGCACCAGCCTGCCCACGGTCGCCCGCGCGTCCTCGGCCGCGGCGGCGAAGCGCCGGGCCGCGGCGACCACCGCGGCGGCCGGGAGCATCGGGTCGCTGCGGTCGGTGAGCAGCGTGGCGCCCGCGTGGTTTCCCTGGCCGGTGAAGGAGAACCGCCACCGCCCGTGCGCGATGACCGTACTGCCGACGGCGACCGGCGAGCCGAGGTCGATCAGGCCCCGCCCCTGTTCCACGTGCAGTTCGACGAACCGGCCGATCCGGCCGAGCGCCTCGTCATCGCGGCCGAACCGTTCGGGATCGTGGCCCGCGCGGGCGGCGGCCTCGGCCAGCGTGACGCCGTCCGGATCGCGCAGCGCACGGGCGCGGTCCGGGTCGAGCGAACCGGTCAGCAGCCGGGAACCCAGGCAGGGCACGCCGAACCGGCCGCCCTCCTCCTCCGCGAACACCACCACGGCGAGCGGGCGCGCCGGAGCGAACCCCTTGGCACGCAAGGAATCCACCGCGTCCAGCGCGCTGACCACGCCGAGCGGCCCGTCGAACGCGCCGCCGCCGGGCACCGAATCCAGATGGCTGCCGGTGACCACCGCGTCCGGTCCCGGGCTCCCCCACCACGCCCAGAGGTTGCCGTTGCGGTCGGTCTCCACGTCCAGCCCGCGCCGGGCGGCCTGCTCGGCGAACCAGGTGCGCAGTTCCCCTTCGGCCGCGTCGAACACGTGCCGGGAGTACCCGCCCCGGGAACGGTCCCGCCCGGTGTCCGCGAGTTCGCCGAGCAGCCTCGAGGCGGTAGTCATGCCGCCTCCGCGGGAGAAAGTACGTCGGCGGTCATTCGCTTTCCCGCATCGGCACCCGCACCCCGCGCTCGTCCGCGACCTCGGCGGCCCGGTCGTACCCGGCGTCCACGTGCCGGATGACGCCCATGCCCGGATCGTTGGTGAGCACCCGTTCCACCTTCCGCCCGGCCAGTGCGGTGCCGTCGGCCACGCACACCTGCCCCGCGTGGATCGACCGGCCCATCCCGACCCCGCCGCCGTGGTGGATCGACACCCAGCTCGCCCCGGAGGCGGTGTTGACCAGCGCGTTGAGCAGCGGCCAGTCGGCGATCGCGTCCGAGCCGTCGGCCATGCCCTCGGTCTCCCGGTACGGCGAGGCCACGCTGCCCGAATCGAGGTGGTCGCGGCCGATCACGACCGGCGCCTTCAGCTCACCGCTGGCCACCATCTCGTTGAACCGCAGGCCCGCGAGGTGCCGCTCGCCGTAGCCGAGCCAGCAGATCCGGGCCGGAAGCCCTTGGAAGGCAACGCGTTCCGAAGCCATCCGGATCCAGCGGGCGAGGGATTCGTTCTCCGGGAACAGGTCCAGGATCGCGCGGTCGGTGGCCGCGATATCGGCCGGGTCCCCGGACAGCGCTGCCCAGCGGAACGGGCCCTTGCCCTCGCAGAACAGCGGGCGGATGTAGGCGGGCACGAAACCCGGGAAGTCGAACGCGCGCTCGCAGCCGCCGAGCTTGGCCTCGCCGCGCAACGAGTTGCCGTAGTCGAACACCTCGGCGCCCCGGTCCAGGAAGCCGAGCATCGCGTCCACGTGCTCGGCCATGGAATCGCGGGACCGGTCGGTGAACTCGTCCGGCTTCTTCGCCGCGTAGTCGTGCCAGTCGTCCAGCTCGACGCCCTTCGGCAGGTAGGCCAGCGGGTCGTGCGCGGAGGTCTGGTCGGTGACGATGTCCACCTCGACACCCCGCCGCAGCAGTTCGGGCAGCACCTCGGCGGCGTTGCCGACGACCCCGACCGAGAGCGGGCGGCGCTCGCGTTTGGCGGCCTCGACCCGGCGGACGGCGTCGTCCAGGTCGTCGGCGACCTCGTCCAGGTACCGGGTTTCGACCCGGCGGTGCGCACGCCGCGGATCGCATTCGATCACCAGGGCGACGCCGTCGTTCATGGTCACCGCGAGCGGCTGGGCGCCGCCCATGCCGCCGAGTCCCGCGGTCACGGTGAGCGTGCCGCGCAGCGTTCCGCCGAACCGCTTGGCGGCGACCGCGGCGAAGGTCTCGTAGGTGCCCTGCAGGATGCCCTGGGTGCCGATGTAGATCCACGAACCCGCGGTCATCTGGCCGTACATGGTCAGCCCGAGCTGCTCCAACCGGCGGAACTCGGGCCAGGTCGCCCAGTCACCGACCAGGTTGGAGTTGGCCAGCAGCACGCGAGGCGCCCACTCGTGCGTGCGGAACACGCCCACCGGTTTGCCGGACTGCACCAGCAGCGTCTCATCTGCGTCCAAAGTGGACAGGGACCGGCTGATCGCGTCGAAGCTGGCCCAGTCGCGGGCCGCCTTGCCGGTGCCGCCGTAGACCACCAGATCCTCGGGCCGCTCGGCGACCTCCGGATCGAGGTTGTTGTGGAACATCCGCAACGCGGCCTCGGCCTGCCAGTTCTTCGCGGTCAGCTCGGTGCCGCGCGCGGCGCGAACCGTCCTGGTCATCGGATTTCCTCCCACTGGTCGGCAACGGCGTCGAGCACGGCGCCGGAACGGATGAGGTCTTCGGCGGCGGCGATCTCGGGGGCGAGGTGGCGGTCCGGGCCGGGGCCGTCGACCCGGGTGCGGAGCAGGTCCCGGACCGCGCCGGTGACCGGCGCCGGGCGCAGCGGCGCGCGAAAGTCCAGCGCCCGCGCGGCGGTGAGCAGTTCCACGGCGAGCACCGTGGTGAGCCCGTCGACGGCGCGGCGCAGCTTGCGCGCGGCCGACCAGCCCATCGACACGTGGTCCTCCTGCATCGCGCTGCTCGGGATCGAGTCCACCGAGGCGGGGGCCGCGAGCCGTTTCAGCTCGCTGACCAGCCCGGCCTGGGTGTACTGCGCGATCATGTGCCCGGAGTCCACGCCCGGATCGGCGGCGAGGAACGCGGGCAGCCCGTGCGACCGGGCCACGTCGAGCATCCGGTCGGTGCGGCGCTCGGCGATGCTCGCCACGTCGGCCACCGGGATCGCGAGGAAGTCGAGCGCGTAGGCCACCGGCGCGCCGTGGAAGTTGCCGTTGGACTCCACCCGGCCGTCGGGGAAGACCACCGGATTGTCCACAGCGGACATCAGCTCCCGGTCGGCGACCAGATCGGTGTGGCTCAACGTGTCGCGCGCCGCGCCGTGCACCTGGGGCGCGCAGCGCAGCGAGTAGGCGTCCTGCACCCGGGTGCAGTCCGGGCCGCGGTGACTGGCCACGATCTCCGAACCGGCCAGCGCGGCGAACATCCGGCGCGCCGAACGCGCCTGACCGGGATGCGGCCGCAGTTCCTGCAGGTCCGCGGCGAACGCCCGGTCCGTGCCCAGCAGCGCCTCGACGCTCATCGCCGCGGTCAGATCGGCCACGTCGAGCAGGCGGTGCAGATCGGCGGACGCGAGCACCAGCATGCCGAGCATCCCGTCGGTGCCGTTGGTCAGCGCGAGGCCCTCCTTCTCGGCCGGGGCGATCGGCTCGAGCCCGGCCTCGCGCAGCGCGTCGGCGGCGGGCACCCGGTTTCCCGCGGCGTCGAAGACCTCGCCCTCACCCATCAGCGCGAGCGCGACCGCGGCCAGCGGCGCCAGGTCCCCGGAGCAGCCGAGCGAACCGTATTCGTGCACGACCGGTGCGATGCCCGCGTTGAGCAGCCCGGTGAGCGCGGCCGCGGTGGCCGGGCGGACCCCGGTGTAGCCGGACGCCAGCGTGCGCAGGCGCAGCAGCATCATCGCCCGCACCACCTCGGGTTCGACCGCGGAACCGGCCCCGGCGGCGTGCGAGCGGATCAGCGAGCGTTGCAGCGCGGCGCGGCGGTCGGCGGGGATGTGCCGGACCGCGAGCGCGCCGAATCCGGTCGACACCCCGTAGGTCGGCTGCGTGGCCTCGGCCAGCGCGTCGATGTGTTCCCGGGCCGTGGCGACGTTCCGCGCCGCGACGTCGGTGAGCCGCACGTTCACCGAGCCACGGGCGATCGCGACCACCTCGTCGCGGGTCAGCGGTTTCGAGCCGAGCAGGACGGTTTCACCCATGCCCCCATCCCAGCGCGGCCCGGCCCGCCGCACGACCCGAGATCCACCAAGAGTGTCTGGTATCCCAGACACACCCCGGACCGCACCGAAAGTGCCGCCACTTTCGGCGAGCGCCGCGGGGCGGGTCAGCGAGTGCCGAGCCAGGGGTAACCGGCCTGTTCGTCGACGGTCAGCGCGTCGGTCACGGCGATCAGGTCCGGCAGCGGCATCAAACCGTCGGCGTCGGTGCCGTAGACCGACAGCAGCAGCCCGTTGCCGAGCGGCACCGCGATCCGCGAACCCGGCAGCGATCCGTCCGGCCGTTCGAGGTAGCTGCCGGACCGGCCGCGCACGGTCACCGGTTGGCCGCCCGGGCGGAACTCGGCCCGGCTGAGTTCCACCGACACCAGGTACTTCCCCCGGCGGCCCTGCGCGACCGCGGTCCAGCCGTCCGGCGAGGCGCCACGCACCGAGAAGCCCAGGTCCCGCAGGCCGTCCCCGATCACCGGCATCCGCACCTCCGGGGCCTCGACCGGGCGCACCGAATCGGCGATCCGCCGCGCCAGCGCGAGCGGTTTCGGCAGGTTGCCGACGTTGAGCACGAGGACCGTATCCGCCCCGGGCATCCAGACCAGCCGGGCGAACTGGTCCTCCGCCCGGTCGGCCGCCACGTACCCGCGGGTGCCGCCGACCGGCACCCCGTTCTTGCCGCTGGCCAGGACGCGCGGCACGTCGGCCCAGGCCGGGGCGGTGGCCGGGTACACGGAGAGCTGGGCGTACGGCTCGTTCCCGTCCTGAATGCCCCCGTTGTGCCCGGGGGTCCACGTCCGGTACACCCCCTGATCGTTGGCGTGGCCGCGTTCGGTCTCCACCAGGCCCTCGGGCAGCCAGCCCGGGCCGAAACGCAGGGGCGTCCCCGGCCGCTCCGGGGGCGCGGCCGGTGCGGCGGGCGGCAGCGGCGCCTGCTGGTTCACCGGGGCCAGCAGCCGCAACGACAACGGCACCCCGACCGCCACGATCGCCACCGCGGCGAACGCGGCCAGCAGCCGGAAGGATCCGCGGCGCGGGGTGCGGCCCTGGTGCAGCCCGGCGAGCACGCGTTGCGGATGCGGGGCGCGCTCGGCCTGCCGGGCCAGGGCGTCCCGGATGAGCTGTTCGGTGTCGTGCGGCGCGGTCACAGAGCCTCCCTGGGGGAAAGCGCGGGCTGGCGGGTGACCGTGCGCAAGGTGCTCAGCGCACGGGAAAGGTGGCTGCGCACGGTTCCCTCACGGCAGCCGAGGACCGCGCCGATCTCGGCGTCGGTGTAGTGCTCGTAGTAGCGCAGGACGACCGCGGTGCGCTGCTTGCGGGGCAACCGGGCGATCCGGGCGAGCATCGCGTCGCGCTCGTCGTACTGGAGGTTGGGATCGGGCACCACCGGTCCGATGGCGTCGAGCACGGGCAGGGACAGCGCGACCTCGCGGGCCGCCCGCCGCCGGCGCCACGACAGGTACTCGTTGGTCACCATCCGTTTGACGTAGGCGTGCGGCGCGTCCGTCTCCGCGATCCGCGGCCAGCGCTGCTGCGCGCGGAGCAGCACCTCCTGGACCACGTCCTGCGCCAGATGCGGGTCGCAGGTCAGCACGGTGGCATAGCGCAGCAACGCGTCCAGCCGAGCCGCCACGAACTCGTCGAAGCTGAGGGCCAAGGCAGTCCTTCCGGCGGGGTGTCGTCCCTCAGACGTGACGGCGGATCATTCTGTTGAGTCGTAGCCTCGGGAATCACCAGGAGTATCGAGGAGGGCACCGCGTGGGCACGAGCAGCGATGTCCCGGCGTTGCGCCGGGGCCTGAGCATCCTGCGCGTGCTGGCCGGGCGCGCGGGTCCGGTGTCGGCCGCGACCGTGGCCCGCGAACTGGGCCTGCCGCGTTCGACGACCTACCACCTGCTGTCCGAATTGGAGGCCGCCGGGTTCGTCGCGCATCTGCCCGCCGAACGCCGTTACGGCCTGGGCATCGCCGCGTTCGAGCTCGGTTCCGCGTACCTGCGGCACGATCCGCTGGAGCGGCTGGCCGGTCCGCTGCTGCGCAAGCTCGTCGACCGGGTCGGGCACACCGCGCATCTCGGCGTGCTGCACGGCAACGAGTCGCTGTACCTGATCAAGGAACGTCCCGGCCGCCCGGAGACGCTGGTGACCGAGGTGGGGGTACGGTTGCCGGCGCATCTGACCGCCTCCGGCCGGGCGATGCTGGCGCAGGTGCCCGCCGCCCACGTCCGGGCGCTGTTCCCGGCCGCGTCGGCCTTCCTGCGGCGCACCGAGCGGGGGCCGCGCGGGCTCGCCGAGCTGCGGCAGGTCCTGCGCACCGAGCGCAGGCTCGGCTGGGCGGTCGAGGACGGATACGTCACCCCGGGGTTCGCCTCGGTGGCGCATCCGGTCTTCGACCACGGCCGCCGCCCGCTCGCCGCGATCAGCGTGACCTTCCGGCACCACTGCGCGAACGAGCCCGCGGTGTGCGGGCAGACCTGGCCCGAACTGGCCGCCGAGATCCGCCGCACCGCGGACGAACTGACCAGCCGGATCGGCGGTCGCCGTCCGTGAAGGGTCGCTAACTGTCCGCCGTGCTGCGTCCATCCGCGGTCAGGCCGAGCATCGCCAGCAATTCGGCGCATTCCCGGGCGTCCGACGAGTGCCCCGCGACGGTGAGCGCCGCGCGGCCGTTCTGCTCGTCAAGCCGGACCCGCTCCTCCGCGCGGACCCCGGCGAGCCATCCCTGCTCGTCAACCGGTTTCGGACTGCTTGCGTGCCTTGCCCAAGTCATCTGGCACCTTCTTCCGGCCCCCGTATGGTCGGGACCCGGACAGCATGTCACCCATCGGTGTGACAGCCCTCACCGACCCCCGGTTGCGGCGCGATCAGCTCGATCCGGCCAGCCGCCGGCCCTGCTCCTCGACGATCTCCTTCGCCAGGTCGTCCGGCAGGGCTTCCAGCATCGCCGTCGCGATCTCCTTGCGCGCCTCCGGACCGACTTCCGCCGATTCCTTGCGCCCCAGCAGCTCGGCCAGCATCGAATTGATCGACTGCCCGTTCGGCATCGACGGCCCGCCGGTGAAGATCGCGGCGATGACCGCGAGCTCGAGGCGTTCCAGAATCCGGTTGACGGTCTTCTCGGTTTCGCGTTGCGAAAGGACCATTCCGCGACCGGGCATCGGGCTGTCCCCGCGACCGTCCACGATGTAACCGTAAATGGTCATCAACGCATTGCGTTCATCGTCTCGCAAGTCTTCCTCCTCGGCGAAGTGCCGGTTCGTGTAGGACTCGTTCAGGTCCACACCGCTCGCGTTGATTCCGGGGATCTGCCCGGCTTGGGAATACTGGTGGACGTCGTACCGGCCGGCGGCGGCATCGGGCCGCGCCCCGTACCGCGCGAGCCAGATGACCAGTTCGCCGATGCCCCAGTTGTCCGGTCGCAGCGCCTTGGCGAACGAGTTGTTCATGTACACGCCGGGCCGGAAGCCGAGGGAAGCCACCTTGCGGCAGAACCGGATGGCGAAATCCCGGGCCGCGTTGTTCGGGGCGAACGGGGCCTCGAGATCGAGCATCGGGACGAGGCCGGTCGCGCCGAGGCGGCGAACCTCGTTGATCAGGATTTCGGCCTGACGTTCGGGCGCGGGAGAAGTTTGCGCGTAGTGGTAACCACCGACCGGAATGCCCACCGATCGGGCACCGGAAACCAGACCGTCACCCGGATATTGCGCCCGGCCGCCACCATCGGTGAGTTTCACCCACACATAGCCGACCCCGCGGTTGCGCACCGCCCGCCAATCCGTGACCTTCTGGTATCGCGCATAAAGATCGATTCCAAGGGCCATGGTCACCTCACAAGGCCGGACCCCCACGGTCCGTGACCGGATAACCATTTTCTCCCAATTACCCGAAATGGTCTATCGGCCGTTCCAGTGGTCAGCGGAAGAAACTCGCTCGAACACCGTCCTCCGGCCACGCACGGTCACCAGTGCTCGCTTGACATGTGACTGTTGACGAAATTTCAAATCTGGTCATATGCTCGCACCATGACCGACGCATCCTCCACCTCGGACACCGAAGGCCGGTTCGCCCGGGCCGACCGCATCCTGGACGCCGCCGCGGACCTGTTGCTGCACCTGGGGTACCGCCGGGTGACCGTGGAGGACGTCGCCGAACGGGCCGGGATCGGCAAGGGCACCGTCTACCTGCACTGGAAGACCCGGCAGGACCTCTTCCTCGCCGTGCTGCAGCGCGAGGTGGTGGCCTCGCTCGACGAACTCGTCGAAGCGTTGCGGTCGGATCCCGCCACCGCCCTGCTGCACCGGCTCACCAAGATCCATTTCACGAACGTGCTGCGCCGACCGCTGCTCCGCGCGGTCTACACCACCGATCCCGAAGTCCTGGGCAAGCTCGCGAAGGCCCTGCACGATCTGCAACACCCCCGCCACCACGAGGCGTTCGACGACTACCTGGCCCTGCTGGCGAAACACGACCTGCTCCGCACCGACCTGACCGTGCGCGAGATCTCCTACGCCTACCACGCGACCCTGCACGGTTTCCTGCTGACCGATTCCTACAACGGCGGGCGCACGGCCGAGCCCACCGAGCACAAGGCGGATCTGCTGGCGACCACCGTGCAGCACGCGTTCGAACCCACCCGGCCCGCTCCGGCCAAGGCCCTGCGAGCGGTCGGCCCGCGCGCGATCGAACTGTTCGCCGAATCCGCCGACCTCGACCGCACCCGCCTGCACAGCGCCTACGCCTAGGGAGAATTCATGCGCATCGGGTTGTTCCTCAACGAATTGGGCGCCCCGGTCGACGCGATGGTCGATCAGGCGCGCGAAGCCGCCGAGACGGGGTTCACCGCGGCCTGGGCCGGTCAGCGCACCGGCTGGGACGTGCTCAGCGCCCTGGCGGTCGTCGGGCGCGAGGTGCCCGGGATCGACCTGGGCACCGCCGTCCTGCCGACCTATCCCCGCCACCCGCTCGCGCTGGCCGCGCAGGCGCTGACCGTGCAGTCGGCAATCGGCAACCGCCTCACCCTCGGCCTCGGGGTGGCCCACCGGCACATCGTCGAAGGCCAGCTGGGCCTGTCCTTCGACCGCCCGGCCCGGCATCTCCGCGAATACCTGTCCGTGCTCGGCCCCCTGCTCCGGGGCGAAACCGTTTCCCGCCAAGGCGAAACCCTCACCGCGGTCGGATCGATCGAGGCTCCCGGGGCACGGCCGCCGTCCCTCCTCGTCGGCGCGCTCGGGCCGGCGATGCTGCGCGTGGCCGGGGAACTCGCCGACGGCACGGTGACCGTGTGGGCCGGGCCCAGGACCATCGCCGAATACATCGTCCCGGCTCTCACCCGAGCCGCCGGTCCCCGGACGAACCCCCGCGTGGTCGCCAACGTCCTCGTCTGCGTGACCGGTGACGAACCGGCCCGGCGCGCCGAGATCGCCGACCAGTTCGGCGCGGCCGCGGAAATCCCCTACTACCGCGCGATCCTCGACCGCGAAGGCCACACCGGCATCGCGGACACCGCCCTCATCGGCGACGAAACCGCGGTCGTCCGCGAAATCCGCCGCCTCGCCGACGCCGGGGCCACCGAACTAATCGCCATCCCGGTCGGCACCGAGGCCGAACAAACCCGCACCCGGCAGTTCCTCCTCCCCCTCGCCACCTAGCGCGAAAGTTTCATGAGGGGACCCCTCCAGACAAATTTTGTCCGGAGGGGTCCCCTCATGAAAGTGCGGCGCTGGGGATCAGGGGCGGGTTTCGGTGACCAGCCAGGTGAGGTAGTCGGCGCTGCCGCCTTCGATCGGGGTCACGATGATCTCGGGCACGTCGTAGGTGTGGTTCGCCTTGAGCTGATCGGTCAGCGCGGCGACCCGGTCCGCGGCGGTCTTGATCTCCACCCGCCATTCCTGGTCGGTCTGGACCTTTCCTTCCCAGCGGTAGACGCTGGTGATCGGCCCGACGATCTGCGCGCAGGCGCCGAGATTGGCCTCGATCGCCCGCGCCGCCAGTTCCCGGGCGGCGTCTTCACTGTCCGTTGTGGACGAAACGATCACGTGCTCCGACGGCATGCCGCGAGGCTACCGCCGTCACGCCGCGGCGCGCAGCGTGCCCATGAACATCAGGATCCGGTCGGACAGTTCGACCGCCGCCGGATGGTCGCGGCGCCGATCGGCCTCCTTCTTCAGCGGCCAGATCCGGTCCTTGATCCGGGTCGACTTGACCGTCGCGGCCAGGTCGATCGCCTCGGCCCCGACCTCGGCCGCGTGGTCGACCTCACCGGCCAGCAGGTGGTTCAGCGACAGCTGCACGAGGTTGAACGCCCGGCTGCGCGCGGTCCCCTCGCCGTACCGGGCGAGCGCGGTGGCGAACGCCGGGATCGCCCGCCGCACGTGGTTCGCGTCGGCGTGCAGCGCCAGCTCGGTGTGCACGGTCCCGATCATCGCGTGCAGATCGGCGTAGTCGAAGAACCGGGCCCACGGCGGCGCTTCGGCGACATCGGCCCTGGCGAACTTGTCCTGCGCGCCGCCGAGCTGGCGCAGGGCGTCCTCGGTCTTCCCCAGTTTCGCGAAGGCCCAGGCCTGGTTGGCACTCAGAATGCTCACCATGAGCGAGGATCCGCTCGCCCCGGCGACCGATTGCCCGAGCCGGAACAGCGCCAGCGCGTCCTCCGGCGACCGGTGGTGCAGGTGCACCCGGCCCATCCGGTAGAGCACGTTCGCGACGAGCGCGTCGTTGCCGCCCTCCTTGGCCAGTTCCAGCGCGTAGTCGAAATGGCGGCGGGCGGCGTCCACCATGCCGGTGTCGAACGATGCCCAGCCCGCCAGGTTGTGCAGATCGGCCACGGCGACGCACAAGCGCTTCCGGACCGCCCCGGAGCAGTCGGCGGCGAGCAACTGATGTCCCCAGGCGAGCAGCGCGACCACCGAATCCCGGCAGCACCCGCCGCCGTACTGGTAGTCCACCGCTCGAAGCCCGGCGGTCAGCGTTTCCACGCGCTCGACGTCGGCCAAACCGACGCGACCGGGTCGGCGGATGATGGAGGCAAGGTCGTAGCCGGACATCTCTGGCCCTCCTGATACGCGACTCCCCCTGGTGCGACTCGCGCCGCACCAGCACTATCCGCGCACACGCGGTCACCGCATAAGGGTCCAACGACCCCCGCCGACCAGGACCATCGACTCTCCGCTTCAACTTTGGTTAGGCTATGCTAATTTGACTATATGAAGCCGATTCAGGAACGGGCGGCGGCTTTCGAGCGGGCGCACGAAAGCCGGGAACTCCGCACCGGCGCACTGCACTGGCACTACCGCACCGGCGGCAGCGGCGAGCCCGTGCTGCTGCTCACCGGCGGCGTCGGAATCGGCATCGCCTGGATCGACCTCGCGCTCGCCCTGACCCCGGAGTTCCGCACGATCGTCGTGGACTACCCGCGGGGCGCGTGCTCGTTCGACGCGCTCGCCGACGGCCTGTCCGAGGTGCTCGACGCCGAGCACGTCGACCGCGCGCACGTGGTCGGCCAGTCCGCGGGCGGGATGCTCGCCGAGGTGTTCTCCCGCCGCGCGCCCGGGCGGATCCGCTCGCTGGTGTTCACCGGCACCGGCCTCTACGGCCCGGAGGACGTCGAGCGGCTCGAAGGGCGCATCGCCGAAATCGAGAACACCCCGTGGGCGGACTACCGCGAGCTGACCCGGCAGGCGCTGCGCGCGGTGTGGCAGGACTCCGGCGAGGCCGAGTTCTGGACCGAACAGGTGGACGCCGCCCAGGAGCGGGGCGGCCCGCGGGACGCGATCGGCTCCCTCCGCATGCTGCTCGACCTCGCGCGCCGCCAACCCGAACTGCGGAAGTCCGAGGCGTGGCAGGGCCCGATCCTGGTGCTGAAGGCGGCCGACGACCGGAGCATCACCGAAACCCACACCCGCCGCCTGCTCGACCTGCACCCCGGGGCCGAACTCCGGATGTTCCCCGACGGCGGGCATTCGCTGCTCGTGACGCGCCCACGGGACTACGTCGAGGCCGTCACCGGGTTCCTCCGCGCGCACTGAACACTCACCCGGCCGACCGGGTCCTATGGCCCTACCGAGGTTCACTCCATCGGGCGAAGGTGAGTCTCGAAACCATTGCGACCACGAATGCCGAGGCACTCGATGCTGGACTCCTCCGCCCCCGAGGTGCTCGATCGCGCCCAGTGCCTCGCGTTGCTGCGCACCGCGCCGATCGGCAGGGTCGTGTTCACCAATCGCGGACTACCCGCGGTGCAGCCGGTGCGGTTCCTGCTGAACGGCGATTGCGTGTGTTTCCCCGCGCCCGCGGACAGTGCCCTGTTCGCCGCCGCGAACGACTCGGTGATCGCCTTCGAGGCGGATTCCTTCGCGCCGGACCTGACCGAGGGCTGGTGCGTCACCGTGCTCGGCCGCGCCGGCGAGGACACGGCGCCGGACCCGCTCAGCGGCCTGCCCGGCCTGCGGTGGGAGTATCCGGCGACCGACGATCGGCGAATCCGGCTCCCGGCGGAAGTGGTGAACGGCCGCCGACTTCAGGGCCTCGGCTGGCAGTAACGAACCCCCTGACGGCACCGACCACACCGAGGTGACGGCAGTAGGGGTGTGGTGATCGAATCCAATGTCCGCCGCCTGCTGGACGGGGTGGTGCGGGTCGCCGCCGACCTGAGCTTGCCCGACGTGCTGAACCGGATCGTGCAGTCGTCGTGCGAGTTGGTCGGCGCCGGTTACGGTGCGCTCACGACGGCCGAGGACGGCACGCGGGTCGCCGAGGCCGGTCCCCGGCCGGAACGCATCGGCCCCGGTTCGCTCGAGGTCGAGATCCGGGTCCGCGACACCGTGTTCGCCACCCTTCAGCTCGCGCCGAAACCCGGTGGTGAGCCGTTCACCGAGCAGGACCGCGAATCCATCGGCGCGCTGGCGGTGACCGCGGGCGTCGCCATCGAGAACGCGACGCTGTTCGAACGAACGCGGCGGCGGGAACGCTGGCTGGAAGCCTCGCACCAGGTCACCAGCGCCCTGCTCACCGGCGAGGACCCGACCGCGGCCCTGCACCTGATCGCCGAACGCGCGCGGCTGGTCGCCGGTGCCACGGTCGGCGGCATCGCGCGCCCGCGGGAAGGCGATCGGTCGACCCTGGTGTTCGAGGTGGTCGAATCGGACGAGCCGGGAACCGTGTCCCGGCTCGCCGGGATCACCGTGCCCGCGAAGGGCACCGCGACCGGGCTCGCCTTCACCAGCGGGAAGCCGGTGGTCGTCCGGCAGTACGGCGATCACGTGGTCGCGCAGCAGGCCGGGACCGGGATCTCGTTGCCCGCGCTGGTGAAGGATCTGGACTCCGCGGTGGCCGTCCCGCTGACCGTCGGCGAGGAAACGCTCGGCGTCCTCATGGTGGCCAAGATCGGGGACAAGGTCCCGTTCACCGACGAGGAGGTGCGACTCGCGCAGACCTTCGCCGGGCACGCGGCACTGGCCATGGAGTTCGCCCGCGCCGAGGAGGACCGGCGGCGGCTCGCCGTGTACTCCGACCGCGACCGGATCGCCCGCGATCTGCACGATCTGGTGATCCAGCGGCTGTTCGCGACCGGGCTCGGCTTGGCCGGGCTCAGCAAGATGATCACCGAGGCCGAGGTCGCCGACCGGGTCACCGGTTTCGTGCACGAACTCGACCGCACCATCCGGGACATCCGCAACAGCATCTTCTCGCTGCGGGAACCGGCCGAGGGCCGGGACAGCCCGCGCGCCGAGTTGCTGCGGCTCGGGACGGAAGCCGCGGGGATGCTGGGCTTCGAACCGCGGATCGACTTCGACGGGCCGCTCGACACGGCGGTCCCCGCCCCGCTGCGGGACGACCTGATCGCGACCGTGCGGGAGGCGCTGTCCAATGTGGCCCGGCATGCCGCGGCGACCTCGGTTGCGGTGAGCGTGGTGGTCGACCGGGCGGGCCGGGAACTGACCGTCACGGTGACCGACGACGGCGCCGGAATTCCGGTCGGCGTCACGCGGCGCAGCGGGCTCGCGAATCTCGCCGAACGCGCGGCATCGCGAAAGGGGAATTGCACTGTGCGAAGCGTGCCCGAGGGTGGTACCACACTGGTGTGGACGGTCCCCTTGAGAGGGTGATCGGTTTTCCGGGAGGCACGGGCATGACGATTTCGGTGTTCCTGCTCGATGATCACGAAGTCGTCCGTACCGGACTGAAAACCTTGCTGGAAGCCGAAGACGATCTCGAAGTCGCCGGTGAGGCCGGTTCGGCGGCCGAAGCCCTTGCCAGAATTCCGGTGGCGAAACCGGATGTTGCCATTCTCGATGTCAGATTGCCGGACGGCGAAGGCGTGAGCGTGTGCCGCGATATTCGCGCGTCGGTGGATCCGCCGCCCGCCTGCCTGATGCTCACCTCCTATTCCGACGACGAGGCATTGTTCGGCGCCATCATGGCGGGCGCTTCGGGGTACCTGCTGAAACAGGTGAGCGGGACCAGTCTGGTTTCCGCGGTCCGGAGCGTCGCGGCGGGCGGCTCCCTGCTCGACGCCCACCTGACCGCGTCGGTGCTGAGCAAGCTGCGCGGCGAGGGCAATCAGCAGGACTCCGGGTACGCGCAGCTCAGCCCGCAGGAGCGGCGGGTGCTCGAGCTGGTCGCGGACGGGCTGACCAACCGCCAGATCGCGGCGAAGCTGTTCCTGGCCGAGAAGACGGTGAAGAACTACGTGTCCGCGGTGCTGCACAAGCTCGGCTTCGAACGCCGAACCGAAGCCGCCGTCTACGCCGCAAGGCGCAAACCCCGGCCACCGGCCACCCGCTGAGGGACTTTCGCCCCTGTCCAGTCCGGGACGGTATGCCCTGGTTCCCACGCGCCGCACCGGCAATCGTGTACGGGTCCGTTCAGCGCCCCGCCGATTCACCCACGGAGCCCACCATCACTCCCCTGACCGTCGCAGCCCTCGTCCTGATCGCCGGGCTCCTCCTGGCCTTCCGCACCGCCGCCCGCCACGTCCACAACACGCTGCGCGAAGAAATGACCACCGACCACCCAACACCGGAAATCCCCCACCAACGCAACCGTGCCGCATAATTCGGGACTGTCCCCCACCCGCCCAAAGCGACCACCGCGGATGGGGGTCCGGGGGCGCGCCCCCGGCTGGGGGTGCGGGGGCTCGGCCCCCACAAGAAATGTCCGAACACGAGTAAGCGGCGAGCGCTCTCCGCGAGCACTCGCCGCCACGAGTGGAGGTGCCGGGAATTGAACCCGGGTCCTCTGCCGCCTCAACAGGGCTTCTCCGTGCGCAGTCCGCTAGGTCTCTACTCGGCCCCCTTGGTCACGCGAACAAGCCAAGGTGACGGGCCCAGCCACTGTGGGTTTCCCAACCGGTCCCCGTGGCCGGGACCGGCGGTAAGCCTCCTAGCTGATGCCGGCGACCGGGACGGAGGCACTCCCGGGCCGACAGACTAGCCGTCGCTTAGGCAGCGAGGGCGTAGTCGCGCTGGCTATTGGCCTTGGCGCTTATTGGTTTGCGATGACGCTTACGGTGGTCTCTCGCCTGCACCGGCACGCTTCCCCTGAATCAACGTCCAGAGTCGAAACCGTTCACCCCCTTGCTGGTGGATCACAACCCACACAGGATAACGCGCCGGGCAAGCGGGATATTTCCCTCACCCCCGCGGCGCGGCGGTGGGGTTAGCCCTACCTGCGAGATGCCCGTGCACACCATGGTTGGCGGGGCCCTCGCGGGCGAAGCTGGTTCGCGACACCCCGAGAAAGGAACCAGCCATGACTTCGGCCCTCGTCGAGCAGGACGGCACCCGGCCACGCCCCTCGGTCGGCGGTTCGGTCGCGTACCTGCTGATGAACCTGCCGGTGGGGATCGCCGGCTTCGTCACGCTGCTCACGCTCATCACCGCCGGTATCGGCACGGCGATCGTGTGGGTGGGGCTGCCGCTCGCGGCGCTGGCCGTGCTGATCGCCCGGGGCGCCGCGCGGGTCGAACGGGCCCGGGTCTACGCCCTGCTGAACACCTACATCGCGATCCCGTACCGGCCGCTGCCCGACGGCGGGCAGAAGGCGCGCTGGAAGGCGCGGCTGGGCGACGGCGCGACCTGGCGGGACATCGCGTACTTCGTCCTGCTGTTCCCGCTCGGGATCATCGAGTTCGTCCTGGTGGTGGTGTTCTGGGCGACCAGCCTCGCGCTGACCGCGCTGCCGATCTACTTCCGGTTCCTGCCCGAGGGCGCCTACTACTTCCCGGCGTGGGACGTCCGGTGGATCACCGTCGACTCGACGGTGGAGGCGCTGCCGTGGGCGGCGCTCGGGGTCCTGTTCCTCGCCCTTTCGATGGCGCTGACCAGGGCACTCGGGACCACGCACGCCCGGTTCGCGCGGGCGTTGCTCGGCCCGGCGCCGAGTGTCCGCCGGCTCGCCGAAGCCGGTGCGCCCGCTCGGGAGCCGGGGAGCATGAGCACGGTGGCAGGATGGTGACCAGCACCGTTGGGTTGGCAGGAGGTCGGCGGATGGCCGAGGAACAGGGCCCGCTCGACCAGCCGCGACCGCACGCGGCGAAGGCCATCGGGTTCATGGTCGGCAGCTTCGTCCTGCGGCTGTTCCAGTTCGTCCTGATCGTGACGCTGGGCCTGGTCGGGATCGCCACCACGATCATCTGGATCGGCATCCCGATCCTGATCTTCACCACGAGCATGGTGCGGGGGTTCGGCGATGTGGAACGCCGCTGGGTCCGCGCGACGCTGAACACCGAGCTGCCGGCCGCCGAACGGCTCCCGGCCGAGGGAAACTTCCTGCGCCGCTGGCGGACCCGGCTGGTCGATCCGACCA
The DNA here is from genome assembly GCF_009765355.1 of Amycolatopsis anabasis. Classification (GTDB taxonomy): domain Bacteria; phylum Actinomycetota; class Actinomycetes; order Mycobacteriales; family Pseudonocardiaceae; genus Amycolatopsis; species Amycolatopsis anabasis. The sequence goes on from NZ_VTHK01000012.1 coordinate 186,528, forward strand.
CCTGGCGCGACCTCGCCTACCTGATGATCTCGTTCCCGCTCGGCATCCTCGAGTTCGCCGTCGGCCTGGCCGCGATCATCCTGGTGCCGCTGGCGATCTGGGTGGTGCCGTGGATCGGCTGGACGCACGGTCAGCTGGCGATGTCGCTGCTCGGCCCGAACCGCGCGCAGCGGCTGGAGGTCAAGGCGCAGCGGCTGCAGGCGTCGCGGGCCCGCGGGGTGGACGCGGCCGAGGCCGAGCGGCGGCGCATCGAACGCGATCTGCACGACGGCGCGCAGCAGCGGCTGGTCGCGGTGGCGATGAGCCTGGGCCGGGCGAAGACGAAACTGGACAACGATCCGAACGCGGTGCGCGAGCTGATCAACGAGGCCCACGTCGACGCGAAGCTCGCGGTGTCCGAGCTGCGTGACCTGGCCCGGGGCATCTACCCCGCGGTGCTCGGCGACCGCGGTCTGGACGCGGCGCTGTCCGCCCAGGCGGCCAAGTCGCCGATCCACGTCGACGTCTCGGTCGACTGCGAACCGCGCCCGCCGGCGGCGGTGGAGACCACGGCGTACTTCATCGTCGGCGAGACGTTGACGAACATCGCCAAGCATTCGGGCGCCACCGAGGCGGGGGTCAAGGTGTGGCGGACGGACGACAAGGTGGTCGTGGAGATCACCGACAACGGCCACGGCGGCGCGGAGATGCGTCCCGGCGGCGGGCTCGCCGGGCTGGCCGACCGGGCGGCCACGATCGACGGGGTGATCACCGTGGTCAGTCCGGTGGGCGGGCCCACGGTCATTCGAGCCGACCTGCCGTGCCAGTGGTAACCCGGTCGTGAGTGCTGTATCTATCTGGGGGACGACCCCCAGACCCCCGAGGGGCCCTCGGCCCGTAGGGTCCATTCATGCGAGTTGTGATCGCCGAGGACGCCGTTCTGCTGCGCGCGGGGGTGCAGCGGCTGCTCGCCGACGAGGACATCGAGACCGTCGCCGCCGTGGACAACGGCGACGACCTGCTCAGCGCGGTCAAGGAGCACCGGCCCGACCTGGCCATCGTGGACGTGCGGATGCCGCCGACGTTCACCGACGAGGGCCTGCGCGCCGCGCTCGGCGCCCGTGAGGCCATGCCCGGGCTGCCGGTGCTGGTGCTGTCGCAGTACGTCGAGGAGAGCTACGCCGTCGAACTGCTTTCCGGGGGCGCCGGTGGGGTGGGCTACCTGCTCAAGGAACGGGTCGCCGACGTCGCCGAGTTCCTGGACGCGGTGCGCCGGGTCGCCGGCGGCGGCACGGCCATCGACCCGGATGTCATCGCCCAGTTGATGGCGCGGGGCCGGAAGAACCCGCTCGACTCGCTGACCGCCCGCGAAACCGAGGTGCTGGGGCTGATGGCCCAGGGCCTGTCCAACACGGCGATCGCGAACTCCCTGGTCGTCTCGCACGGCGCGGTGGAGAAGCACATCGGCAACATCTTCGCCAAGCTCGGCCTGGAAGCCAGCTCCGAGGAACACCGCCGGGTCCGCGCCGTGCTCACCTACCTCGGCCGCTGACGGCGGCAGGAAGGGACCTTTACTCCGGTTCAACAGGAGTAAAGGTCCCTCGCTCCGGTTGAGCCATAGCGAAGGTCCCTTCCTGCCGCCGCGAGCCCGGGGCTACTGGGCCCAGGGCGGGGCGATGGTGCGGCCGTTGAGCGTGCCCAGGATCCCCTTCGACGTGCACACGGTCAGCCGGGCGGCCTCCCCGCCCGGGTTCGCCAGCCGCAGCGGCGTGTCCGGCGCGGCGATCACCGCGTCCCCGGGCCCGAGTTCGTGGACCGCGTCGCCCACCTCGATCCGCACCGAACCCGACTGCAGCACGAAGACCTCCTCCCGGCTCACCGTGTGCCGTTCGCTCCGCGCCCCGGGAGCCACCTCCACGGTCCAGACCGCGAGTTCCGTCGAGCCGCGGCTGGGCACCCCCAGGGAACGGAAGACGAAGCCCCCGTTCTCGAAGACCGGCGCCTCGGCGAGGGTCGCCAAAGTCATGTATAACCTCCAAGTAGTCAAGTTGGTTGACGAGTTATAAGGTAAAGAGACTTGACCAAGTAGTCAAGCTACTTGACCAAAGGAGTCGCAACGTGGCCGAAGGCGACCTGCCCGCCCTGCTCGCGCTGACGTTCCGCGCGGTGCTGGACCAGATCCACGAGCAGCTCGCCGCGGAAGGGTTCGCGGACGTCCGCCCAGCGCACGGATTCGCCTTCCAGTACCTCTCCCACCGCGACGGCGCGACGGCGGTCGAGCTCGGCGACCACCTCGGCATCACCAAGCAGGCCGCCGTCCAGCTGGTCGACGAGCTCGTCAAACGCGGTTACGTCGAACGCAGGCCGCATCCGACCGACCGCCGGAGCCGGTTGGTTTCGCTGACCGCCCGCGGCTGGCGGTGCATCGAGCGCTTCGTCGCCCTGTCCGAGGAAGCGGAGGACCGCTGGGCCCGGCTGGTCGGCCGGGAACGGCTGGACCACCTGCGCCAGGACCTGCTGGCCTACGTCGACGACGCGGCCCGGGAGCGCCGGATCACCCTGCGGCCGGTGTGGTGAGGATGTCGTCACCCGTCTGAGGGCGGCATCGCGTTCCGGGCTCACCTACGATGGGGCGAACGCCGGCGACCGCGAGGAGGAGTGCCGATGACCGAGGCGATCGTCCGCTTCTTCGGCGGCCCGCTGGACGGCCGAGTGCAGGATCTTGGCGACGCCGAACCGGTCAGCGGCACCGTGATGCGGCACGTCCACCTGCACGACGGCCCCAAGATCGAAACGCATTACGAGCTCGGCTATTCGGCGGAGACCGGCTGGGAGTACCGGCTGTGCGGGCTCAACTCCGACGAGACCTGCGAGCACTAGTAGGGAAAGCCCCACCAGAACCACGGCGGAAAGCCGAACGTCAAGACGGTGGCCTGCCTGGCTGTGCCGAGCACGCTCGGCGACCAGGCTTTACCCCATGCAACCGAGCCTGCAGCGCCCCGCCGCCCCGCGTCGCGGCGGCCGGGACACCTTCCTCGACGTCGTCCGCGCCGGCGCGATCCTCGCCGTGATCTCCCAGCACTGGATCATGCCGGTGCTCTCCTACTCCGCCGGTCACCTCGCGACCGGCAACGCCCTGGCCACCCCGGGCTGGTGGATCGTCACCTGGCTGTCCCAGGTGATGCCGCTGGTCTTCTTCGCGGGCGGCGCGGCGAACCTGATGTCGCTGCGGGCCGCCCCGTCCGCCCGGGACTGGCTGGCCGGCCGGGTGCGCAGGCTGCTGATGCCGGTGCTGCCGCTGATGGCGGTGTGGCTGGTGGTCCCGGACCTCCTGCGCCAGTTCGGCGTCCCGGAACAACCACTCCAGGTCGCGGGCGCGATCGCCGCGCAGCTGCTGTGGTTCCTCGCGGTGTACCTGATCACCGTGCTGGCCACCCCGCTGCTGGCCGCGGCGCACCGCAGGTGGGGCCTGGCCGTCCCGGCGGTGCTCGCCGTGCTCGCGGTGGGCGTCGACATCGCCCGGTTCAACGACCTGGGGCTGGTCGGCTTCGCCAACGCGGTGTTCGTCTGGCTGGCCGTGCACCAGCTCGGCTTCCACTACGCCGAAGGCCGCCTCGGCACGCTCGACCGGCGGTCCGCGCTCGGCCTGTCGATCGCGGGCTTCACCGTCACCGCGCTGCTGGTGGCCTTCGGGCCGTATCCGGCGAGCATGATCGGGATGCCCGGCGCGCCGGTGTCGAACATGAGCCCGCCGACCGTGCTGCTGGTGAGCCTGGCGGTCGGCCAGATCGGTCTGCTGCTCTTCCTCCGCCCCGCGCTGAACGCGCTCGCCGCCCGGCCCGCGATGGCCACGGCACTGCGCTGGATCGGGCCGCGGTTCATGAGCGTCTACCTCTGGCACATGCCGGCGCTGGTGGTCGTCGCCGGGATCAGCGTGCTCGGCCTGGGCTACGCCACCCCCGAACCGGGCACCGTGCTCTGGCTGGCCATGGTTCCGGTCTGGGTCGCCGCCGCCGCACTCGTGCTCACCGCCCTGCTGCGCGTGTTCGGCCGCTTCGAAACCCGGCGGCCCGGTGGCGCGGTGACCGCGCCTGCCGCACAGCTCGCGGTCGCGGCGGTGCTCGGCTCCGCGGGGCTGCTCGGCCTGGCCGCGCACGGGTTCACCGCCCCGCTCGGCGGCGGCCTGCTCAGCGGTCCGCTCCCCTGGGTGGCGCTCGTGGTCACCGCGTTCGCGCTGGCGGGCCGGCGGCTGCCGGTCCGCGAAGCGGCCACCTACGTGCTCGGCCGCGCGGTGGCCCGGGTGGAGGCCGTCAAACGCTGAGCAGTTTGGCCGGGGTGTCGTGCAGGACGGCACGCAGGAACGGTTCACCGAGGCGATCGTCGGCAGCCCAGCCGGCGATCGCCTCGAGCTGTGTGGCGTAGGGATACGGGATGTTCGGGAAATCGGTGCCCAGCACCACCCGGTCCGCGATCTCGACCAGCAGGTCCGGCCAGTTCGAGGGCAGCGGCGACATCCACTCGGTGAACGGAACGCCGACCATGGTCGTGTCCAGGTGCACCCGCGGATAACGGCGAACCAGTTCGACCGCCGCTTCGAACTCCGGCATCCCGGCGTGCGCGAGCACCGCGACCAGCCGCGGATGACGGGCCAGGACCTCGCCGAACACGTCCAGGCCGGTGTAGTCGCCGCGTTTCGGTCCGTGTCCACAGTGGACCACCACGGGAACTCCCGCGTCGGCGAGGGCGCCCCACGCGCCGTCGAGGAGCGGGTCCCGCGGATCGTAGGCGCCCACCTGCACGTGCGCCTTCACGCACCGAATGCCCGCGCGCAGCGCGGATTCCACAGCGGACGCCGCACCGGGCTCGGGGTACAGCGTGGCGGTGGGCACCGCACCCGGGGTGCGGTCGGCGAACTCGCGCACCCAGCCGTTGAGCCAGTCGGCCATCCCGGGTTTGTGCGGGTAGACCAACGGCGCGAAACACCGCACGCCGAGCGAGCGCAGCACCGCGACCCGTTCATCCTCGGGCAGCCGGTAGTGCACCGGCCACGGTGTGCCGTAATGCTCCTCGGCCTGGTCGAAGTACGCCCACACCTTGCGCAGCATCGGCTCGGGCAGGAAATGCACGTGCAGATCAACCAGGCCGTCCAGGCCGAGCGAACGAACCCAGGCCGCGACGTCCTCATCGGACCCCGGCCCGAAGCGCGTACTCAGTAGCGCCCCTTCAGTGCCCGTCCCATGGCCCTGGACATCTCCCGCTGTGCGTCGCGTTTGGCCAGGGCCTGGCGCTTGTCGTAGGCCTTCTTACCCTTGGCCAGCGCGATCTCGACCTTGACCTTGCCGTCCTTGAAGTACAGGGACAGCGGGACGAGGCTGAGCCCGCCCTCCTTGGTCTTGCCGATCAGCTTTTCGATCTCGCCCTTGTGCAGCAGCAGTTTCCGGTTCCGCCGCGGCATGTGGTTGGTCCACGTGCCCTGCTCGTACTCCGGAATGTGCACGTTGCGGAGCCACACCTCGCCGTCGTCGACGGTCGCGAAGGCGTCCGCCAGCGATGCCTTGCCCGCGCGCAGGCTCTTCACCTCGGTGCCCACGAGGACCAGACCGGCCTCGTAGGTGTCCAGGATCGAGTAGTCGTGCCGCGCACGGCGGTTCGACACGATCACTTTGCGGCCACGTTCCTTGGACATAATCGCGACTCTACGTGATTCTCCGGGCGTGAGCAGCCGGTTAATGCCGCACGTAGAGACGGAGGGTGACGTAGCCGGTGATCGCGGAGATCACGATGGACACGCCGAGCAGGATCGGTGCGACCGGGAAGAGCACTTCCAACGCGGAGATCTGCGGTACGACACCACCCATCGCGCCGAGAACCTGGTCCAGGAAGGCGAATTTCGCCCCCACCAGGAAGCCGATCGAGAGCACCGCGCCGATCACCCCGGCGACGACGGCTTCCAGGAGGAACGGCAGCTGGGTATACCAGCGTGTCGCGCCGACCAGGCGCATGATCCCGACTTCGGTTCGCCGGGTGAACGCCGAGATCTGGATCGTGTTGGAGATCAGCAGCAACGCGGCGATCGCCTGGATGAGCGCGATCACGAAGGTCAGGTTCCGGGCGCCGTTGAGCAGGCTGAAGAACCGGTCCAGGAACTTGTTCTGGTCGTCGACCTTGTCCACCCCGGGTTTGCCGGTGTACTCCTGCACGACCGCGTCGCTGCGCTGCGGGTCGACCAGTTTCACCCGGAGCGAGGCGGGCAGCGACTCGGGGCGGGCGAGCTGCACCAGTTCCGGCTGGCTCTCGAAGATCTTCTTGAACCGGTTGTAGGCGTCCTCGCGGTTCTCGTAGATGACCGACTCGACCGCCTTGTTGCCTTCCAGCGATTGGCGGATCGCGGCACAGGTCTGCTGCGCGCAGTTCTTGTCGTTCGCGCTGATGTCCTCGGTGAGGAAGACGGTCACCTCGACGTCGGCGAGGTAGTTCACCTTCATCTTGTCGATGGTTCGCACCACGAGCAGGCCGCCGCCGAGCATGGCGAGCGAGATCGCGGTGGTGAGGATCATCGCGATGGTCATCGTGACATTCCGGCGGAGACCGGTGATGACCTCGCTGAAGACGAAACTGGCACGCATCGGGGACTGTCCCTTGTGGGTCGGGGGCTTGGCGGGGGGTGTGGGCGGGGATGGCGCCGGCGGGGTTAGCGGCCCACGCCGTACACCCCTCGGGCGTCGTCGCGGATGACCTTGCCGAGCTGCAGCTCGACCACGCGGCGCCGCATCGAGTCGACGATCGAGTGGTCGTGGGTCGCCATCAGCACGGTGGTGCCGGTGCGATTGATGCGCTCGAGCAGCAGCATGATGTCCTGGCTGGTGTCCGGGTCCAGGTTCCCGGTCGGCTCGTCGGCCAGCAGCACCAGCGGCCGGTTCACGAACGCCCGGGCGATGGCGACGCGCTGCTGCTCGCCGCCGGAGAGTTCGGTGGGCAGCCGGTCGGACTTGCCGTCGAGGCCGACCAGCTCGAGGACCTCGGGCACCACTTTCCGGATCGTCTGGCGCGGCTTGCCGATCACCTCGAGCGCGAACGCCACGTTCTCGGCGACGGTCTTGTTGGGCAGCAGGCGGAAGTCCTGGAAGACGCAGCCGATCGTCTGGCGCAGGCGGGGGACCCTGCGCCGGGCCATCTTGGCGACGTCGAAGTTGGAGACGAAAACGCGACCCTTGGTGGGCACCTCTTCACGCAGCAGCAACCGTAGGAACGTCGACTTCCCCGATCCGGACGGACCGATCAGGAAGACGAACTCGCCCTTGTCCACCTCGACGGATACCCGCTCCAAGGCGGGGCGGGTCGAGGTCTTGTAGACCTTGGAAACCTCTTCGAGCCGGATCACGGTTGCGCATCCTACTCATGCCGCTCGTTAAGCCGGGGTTGGCGTCGGCAGCAAGGGACCTTCGCTACGGCTCAACGAGAGCGAGGGACCTTTACTCCGGTTGAACCGTAGTAAAGGTCCCTTGCTTTTTTGGCAGCTCGCCTAGGCCGCCGTGGTTTGCTTACGCCAACGGATCCCGGCCTCGAGGAAGCCGTCGATGTCGCCGTCCAGCACCGAAGACGGGTTCCCGACCTCGAAGTCGGTGCGCAGGTCCTTGACCATCTGGTACGGGTGCAGCACGTAGGACCGCATCTGGTTGCCCCAGCTGGAGCCGCCGTCCTTGAGCGCGTTCATCTCGGCGCGCTCTTCTTCCTTCTTGCGCTGCAACAGCTTGGCCTGCAGCACCTTCAGCGCGGCGGCTTTGTTCTGCAGCTGCGACTTCTCGTTCTGGCACGACACCACGACCCCGGTCGGCAAGTGTGTGATGCGCACCGCGGAGTCGGTGGTGTTCACGCTCTGCCCACCAGGCCCTGACGAACGGTAAACGTCGACCCGGATGTCCTTCTCCGGGATGTCGACGTGGTCGACCTCTTCGACCTCGGGCAGCACCTCGACGTGCGCGAAGGATGTCTGCCGCCGGCTCTGGTTGTCGAACGGCGAGATGCGCACCAGCCGGTGCGTGCCCTGCTCGACGGACAGCGTGCCGTAGGCGTAGGAGGCGCTCACCTTGAACGTCGCGGACTTGATCCCGGCCTCTTCGGCGTAGGAGATGTCGTAGACGTCGGTCGGGTAGCCGTGCCGCTCCGCCCAGCGCAGGTACATGCGCATGAGCATCTCGGCCCAGTCCGCCGCGTCCACGCCGCCCGCCTCGGAGCGGATGGTGACCACCGCGTTGCGCTCGTCGTACTCGCCGGACAGCAGCGTGCGCACCTCGAGCGCGTCGACGTCCTTGGCCAACCCGGTGAGCTCGTTCTCCGCCTCGGTGCGGCTGGCCGCGTCACCTTCGGCTTCGGCGAGCTCGTAGAGCACGCCGAGGTCGTCGAGCCGCTGGCGCAGGTCGGAGACCCGGCGCAGCTCGCTCTGCTTGTGCGAGAGCTGGCTGGTGACCTTCTGCGCCGCCTCCGGGTCGTCCCAGAGGTTGGGGCTGGAGGCCTGCTGCTCCAGATCGGCGATCTGGGCGCGCAGCGACTCGAGGTCCATCACCGACTCGACCTGCGTCAGCTTGCCGGCAAGGTCCTTCAGCTCTGCTTCGAACTCAACACTCACGGCGTTCAACGTTACGCCAAGAGCCGCGGCCGGTTACCGGTAACCGGGTCCCGGCCACGCTCCGGGCGCCGTTTTCACGCCTGCGGGATGGTGTCCAGCAGTTTCAGGGCCGCCTTGGCGTGCGCCTGGGCGAACTCCGCGACCGCCTTGGCGTACGGGTCCTCGGCGGCCTTGGTGGCGGCCTTGGCCTCGTCCAGTTCCTGGGTGTAGCTGGCCCGGGCGTTGTCCACGAGCGTCGCCCGCTGCTTCGGGGTCAGCGCGCTCGCGTTGACCAAGCGCAGGATCGTGGGGCTGCGCATGTGGTCCGGACCAGCCTCGGAGGTCAGCCAGGCCTTGAAGGCCTTCTTGCCGGCCGCCGTGAGCACGTACTGCTGGCTGGAACGCGGGCCCTGCTTGCCGAGACGGACAAGGCCTTCCTTGGACAGCGCGGGCAGCTCCCGGTACACCTGGCTCCGGGTGACGCTGAAGAAGGCGCCAAAGCGCTCGTAGGCGCCCGCGACCAGCTGGCCACCGGTGGCGGGGCCGTCGTGGAGCAGCCCGAGCAATGCTGCGGCTGTTGCATTCAAATCAGACACACCTCCACGTTCCCACTTTTCGCCCCATCTGTCCACAGTGGTCACCGCTTCCGTCCACAATGGCTAGACACCCACCCGAAATCCCCCTTTCGGCCTAGTGCCCCCAACACAGTCCTATGTAGACCCACTCACCCAACGGGCCCCATAACCAACCCCATAACACCAACCGACCGCACCCCTCCCAACACAACCACCACCGGGGGCAAGGGGCGAAGCCCCCAATCGGGGGTCCAAGGGGGCGCAGCCCCTTCCAGGGGGGGGTCCAGAGGGACGGAGCCCTCCTGGCCGGGGTCTGGGGGTTGGACCCCCAGAACAACACGAAAGAGGCCCGCCCTGCGCTTTCCGCAGGCACGGGCCTCCAACCTCTGTAGCGGGGACAGGATTTGAACCTGCGACCTCTGGGTTATGAGCCCAGCGAGCTACCGAACTGCTCCACCCCGCGTCGTTGTGATGTCAACTGTAGCGGGTGCCTGATCCGGCCGTTACGGCGGGTTCCCTCTGTGGCGGGAGGACGGTCGTGACCTGGTCCGATACCGTCCGCGGCGGGCCAATGCACGGGCGACGGGAGGAGATCGCGTGAGCGCACCGGTGGTGCACGAGCACACGGTCCGGATCCGGCCGGTGGACTGCGACCGGCAGGGCGTGGTGCACGCGTCGCGGTACGCGGTGTTCTGCGAGGCGGCGATGGTGGAAACGCTGCGAGCGGGGCTGGGCGACTACCGGGAACTGGAACGCCAGAACGTCGACTTCGTACTGGCCGAGTTCCGCATCCGCTACTTCGCACCGGCCCGGTTCGACGAGTTGCTCCGGTTCCAGGTGCGCGCGGACCGGGTCGGCGAGACCTCGCTGACGATCGGTTTCGACGGCCTGGTGGGCGATCGGCGGGTGGTTCACGCCGTGGCGCGGTATGTCATGGTCGCCACGGACACGGGCACGAAAACGCCGCTCATCGCCGGCGTCCGCCGAATGTTCGGCGGCTAGCAAACGCTCCCGACCGGCGCCGAAGACGATCTCCGCCAAACTTTTCGAAGAAATCTCCCCGCGCCATGTATCTGCGTGGAGCCTCCCTGCTCTTGACCGGTGTGGGGGAGGTGAGGTGCGATCGGGTACCGCGCCGGGGGTGTACCCGATCGCCCACCTCACCGTCCAACCGGCCACCGCGCCCACCGTTCGTCCACAACGGACCGACACCCCGTCCCCGCGCGAGCCGCAGCAGCAAGGGACCTTTACTCCACTCAAACCGCAGCAAATCTCCCTCGCTCCTGCCCAGCAAGAGCAAAGGTCCCTCCCTATCGCGCCCTCCCCCACCAGCCAAGATCACCCAATCGTGCACCCAACCCAAGCCGCACCCACCAACAAATCGCAACCACCACCGGGGGTACGGGGCGAAGCCCCCAATCGGGGGTACGGGGGCGCAGCCCCCGCCAGGGGGTCCAGGGGGACGGAGTCCCTCCTGGCCGGGGTCTGGGGGTCGGACCCCCAGTGCAATGCGAAAGATGCCGAGGTCCGCGCCTTCCGCGGACACTCGGCATCCATCATCTGTAGCGGGGACAGGATTTGAACCTGCGACCTCTGGGTTATGAGCCCAGCGAGCTACCGAGCTGCTCCACCCCGCGTCGGTGACACCTACTTTACGCTCCGGTTTCGCCGGAGTGCAAAGCGGGTGTCCCGTTCGTAAGCAGTGTCACCCTCCGCCGGTCTGGCCGCCGGCGTTCTTGGCGGTCTCGTAGTGCTTGGCGGCGGCGTCGAGTTCGGCCAGCGCGGCGCCCTGGTCGGCGAAGTTCCCGGACTGCTGGGCGGCCCGGAGCTTCGCGAGCGCCGCCTGGATCTCGCCGACCGCCTTGTCCAGTTCGGGATTGGCCTGGCCGGTCGGCGGCGGCGCCGGGGTCTGCGATGTCTGGCTCGGCGTCGTGGGGGTGGTCGTCGGGTTCTGTGGTGGCTGTTGCACGGGCGGCGTCGTTGTGCCCGGACTCTCCCCGAAGATCTGTTTGAGCGCCTCGTCCAGGGTGGGGGCGAAGCCGATCTTCGGCCCGTACGACACGAGTACCCGTGCCAGCTGGGGATAGCTGTTCTGGTTGCGCTGCTGGATGTACACCGGTTCCACGTAGAGGAAGCCGTTGGCCACCGGCAAGGTCAGCAGGTTCCCGAAGATGACGTTGACGCTCTGGTTGGTGAACAACGTCCGGTCCTGAGCGAACTTGGCGTCGCTCTGGAACCTGTTCTGCACTTGGACCGGGCCGTCGACCTGCGCGCTGCCGTCCGTGGGTAGTCGGAGCACGCGGATGGTCCCGTAGTCCTCGGGATCGGAGGAGACCGATACCCAGGCGGCGAGGTATTGCCGCTGCAGCGCGGTCAGCGAGCTGGTGAGCTGGAATTTCGACTTGTCCTCGCCCGGGACTTCCGCGAGGACGTAGTACGCGGGCTGCTTGGCGACGCCGGACGCGTCCGGGTTGATGCCGCCTTCCTGGGTCGGGTCCTGGGGCACGTTCCAGAAGGTCTGGGTCGTGTAGAACTCCTGCGGGTTCTGCACGTGGTACTTGGACAGCAGCTCGCGCTGGACCTTGAACATGTCCTCGGGGTACCGGAAGTGCTCACGCAGTTTCGGCGAGATCTCCGAGCTCGGCTTCACGATGCCGGGGAAGACGTTCTCCCACGCCTTGAGCACCGGTTCCTTGTCGTCGATCGAGTACAGGTTCACCTGGCCGGTGAACGCGTCCACGGTCGCCTTGACCGAGTTGCGGATGTAGTTGATCGAGTTGTTCGCCTGCCGCGCGACGCCGGAGAGCGAATCCTGTGTCGCGGCGCCGAAGCCGGTCTTCTGGGCGTAGGGGTAGTTGTCGATCGTGGTGTAGCCGTCGACGATCCACTGGATCTTGCCGTCGATCACAGCCGGATACGGGTCGCCGTCGACCTGCAACCAGGGCGCGATGTTGCGGACGCGTTCACGCGGATCCCGGTTGTACATGATCTTGGAGCCGTCGCCGATGGCGTCGGAGAACAGGATGTTCCGCTCGCCGTACTGGGCGGCGAAGACGAGCCGGTTGAACCAGTTGTCGATCGGCACGCCCCCGGTGCCCTGGTACAGGTAGTTGCGGTCGGCGGCGGTGTCGTACTCACCGGGCGCCTTGCCCGGCGCGCCACCGACGATGGCGTAGTCGGTGGCCAGTTCCCCGTAGTAGATGCGGGGTTCGGTGACCTCGATCCCGCTTCCCTTGGGGTTCTGGGTGTCGCTGGTGGAGGCGACCGGGTATCCGCCGTCGCTGTTGGCGCCCTGGACCGCGCGGTCGATCGTGTTCGCCGGGGCGGCGACGAACCCGTTTCCGTGGGTGTAGACGAGGTGCCGGTTGATCCAGCTGCGCTGGTTCTCGGCGAGGCCGTCGGTCCGGATCTCCTTGGCCGCGACGATGTAATCCTGGGTCTTGCCGTTGACCGTGTAGCGGTCGATGTCCAGTTTCTGCGGGAAGCCGTAGATGTTCTCCCGCGCGACCCGCTGGGTGAACGTCGGGCTCAGCACGTTCGGGTCGAGCAGCCGGATGTTCGGGATCGTGCCCTGATCCGCCTTGATGTCCGCCGCGGTGGCCTGCGACTTGCCGCTGTAGGGCTCGTATTGCACGTTGGTCAGGCCGTAGGCGTTCCGGGTGGCGTCCATGTTGCGCTGGATGGACAGCGCTTCCTTCTCGTTCGCGTTGGGCCGCACCGAGAACTGCTCGAGCACCGCGGGCCAGGCCGCGCCGACGATGATCGCGGACAGGATCAGCAGCACCAGCGCGATCGCCGGCAGCTGGATGTTGCGCAGGAAGGCGCCGACGAAGAACGCGATCGCGCAGAACACGCAGATGCACAGCAGGATCAGCTTCGCGGGCAGCGCCGCGTTCAGGTCGGTGTAGGTGGCGCCGTAGAAAAGCGGGGCGTTGCGGTCGGAGAACAGCAGGTTGTACCGATCGAAGAAGTACTCGACCGCCTTGAGCAGTACGAAGATCCCGATGGTCACCGAGAGCTGGACCCGGGCCGGACCGGCGAGCTGCCCGCCCTTGCCCGCGAGGCGGATGCCACCGAACAGGTAGTGCGCGATCAGCGCGCCGAAGAAACTCACCACGAGCGCGATGAACAGCCAGCCGAGCAGCCAGGTGTAGAAGGGAAGGTCGAACGCGTAGAAGCCGATGTCCTTGCCGAACTCGGGGTCGGTCTGGCCGAACTCGGTGCCGTTGAGGAAGAGCTGCACGCGCTGCCAGTCGCTTTGTCCGGTGGCGCCCGCGATCACCCCGGCGATCACCGGGATGCCGATACCGAACAACCGGATCCGGCCGACCACGGCGGAGCGGTACCGGGCCAGCGGATCGTCGGTGCCGGAAATGGGTACGAACACCGGCCTGGTTCGATAGGCGATCGTCAGGCTTATCGCGAGCAGGCCGCCGACCAGCACCGCGATCGCGAAGAACAGCACGATCCGGGTCAGCACGATCGTGCTGAACACGCTGCGTGCCCCCACCTCGCCGAACCACAGCCAGTCGACATAGGTATCCAGCAACCGCGCGCCGAGCAACAGGGCCAGTACGACGATGGCCGCGATGATCAGCAGGATCCGGCTACGCCGGGACAGCTTCGGCAGGCTGACAGGGGGCCGACTGGCCACTGCACACGCTCCTGATGTCGTGATCTCTTTCCCGGGGTTGCCGGCACCCGCAAGCTACCCCTGGCTACCTAACTCTACGGATGGTGTTCCGAGTTCCCGGAACCACCCAAACCGGACGCGGGGCGACACCTTCCAGGCGCGCCTGCGACGATGGCCGAATGGCGCAGAGTGAGAATCAGGCGGCGGAAACGAGTGTGGCCGCCCTCGCCCGTGAAGTCGAGGAATTCGTGGCATCCGGCGGGTGGGACCAGCCGCCGCAGTTGTTCGCGCTCGTGCCGACCGAAGCGCTGATTCGGGAGCAACCCGAACTCGCCGAGCAGCTCGGCGACGCCGGTCCGCTGACCCCGGTGGCCCAGGAGGCCCTGCCCGAAGGCGATCTGGCCGAAGCGCTGGCGACCATCGCGTGGCCCGACGCCGTCGCGGGTTGCGCGCTCGCGCAGGAGATCATCGTGCTGCCCCCGGATGCCGAGGCGGAGCTGCCCGACGAGGGCGCGGGGGATGCCGAACGGCTTCGGCAGGCGGCGGCCGATCACCCGCGGCGCACCGAAGCCCGGCTGGTCGCCGCGGTGCTGCGGGACGGTCAAGGCGCCTGCGTGATGCGCCTGCGCGCCCAATCGCCGACGTCCCCCGCCGAAGTTCCGGAAGCCGTCCAAGCTGGGGCCACCGACTCGGCCCCGTCCCCGACCGGCGCCGCGGGTACGCCCGACCCCGCCGCGGTCGACGAAATCATCGAACACCCCGACCTCGCCCCGAACCTCATCACCGCCCTGCGCGCCACCCTGGCCCCCTAGCCTGGAAACTTGCAGGAAGGCCTATTCGCTCCCGTCTGCGGGGAGCAAGGGACCTTTACTCCTGTTGAACCGGAGTAAAGGTCCCTTCCTGCCGCGACGCTACGAACAGGACGGGGTGGGGCGACCGGCCTTGAGATCATCGAGGGCGGTGAGGGCGGAGTCGAGGCTGGTCACCTTGACCAGCTTGAGGCCCTCCGGAGCCGCGGCGGCCGCCTCCGAACAGTTGCTCTCCGGGGTCAAGAACACCGTCGCGCCGGCTTCGCGCGCCGCGACGACCTTGAACGAGATCCCGCCGATCGGCCCGACTTCACCCTTTTCGGTGATCTCACCGGTACCCGCGACGTGCTCCCCCGCCACCATCTCGCCCGGCGTGAGCCGGTCCACGATCGCCAGCGCGAACATCAGGCCCGCGGACGGCCCGCCCACGTCCTGGAGCGAGATCTTGACATCGAACCCGACGTCCGCGCGGTCGATCGGCTGCAGACCGATGAACCCCTCGGGCCGGTCCTTGTTCTGCCCCAGCACCAGCGACTCGGTCCGCTGCGGCTGGCCGTCGTGCTGGAACGTGATCGAGATCGACTGACCGGGTTTGGTGCCGGCCAGCGCGGCCCGCACGTCCTCCTCGTTCTTGATCTCCTTGCCGTTCACTACCAGTAGCCGATCACCCGCGGCGAGTACGTGGTCGGCGGGGCTGCCCGAGACGATCTCCTTCGCGAGCACCTTCGTGGGGAAGCCCAGGTGGCGCAGCGCGGCGACCTCGGCGTTGCTCTGCGAATCCTGGAACTGCTGGACGTTCTCGCGCTTGACTTCCTCGTCGCTCTCGCCCGGTTTGAAGTACTCCTCGCGCGGGGCCAGCGCGTACCGGCCGCTCACCCACAGCCCGAGCGCCCCGAACAGGCTGACCTCGTCGTTGAGCGACACGGTCGTCATCCTCAGCTCACCCGACGTCGGGTAACTCTGCTGCCCGTCGATCTGGATGACCGGAACGCCACCGGCCTGACCGAGCGTGTCGTAAGTGGGGCCAGGGCCGATCGCGACATAGGGAACGCGCACGAACGCGCCGGTCAGCCCGAAGGCGACCACCAGCAGCCCGCTGAGCAGCAGCGTCCAGCCACGCCTGCTCAGCCGCGTTCCGCCGTCCGCGCGGCTTGGGCTGGGCGGTGGCGGAAAAGGTTCAGGTTGTCCGCGTTCCGCGTGCTCCGCGGATGCGGTCGTCCCGCCAGGCGACGCGTTCGCCTGCCTGGCGCCTCTGGCTGCGGGTTCGTCGCGGGGCTCCGTCACCCGAGACAGCGTACGGTCACCGGCATACGATCAGTGTGGAGGCCACGCCCCACGAGGTGAACGGCATCCGGCTGGCGCAATGCCGAGTGCGTCGGCCGCGTACGGTGGTGTTATGAGCAATCCCCCATTCGGCTTCGGTCCACCCGATCCCGACAAGCGCCGCGAAAACGATCCCGCGGAGGGTGGCGGTCAGCAGCAGCCCGACATGGGCGCCGACGCGTTCAACCAGCTGGGCCAGATGCTCAGCCAGCTCGGGCAGATGCTCAGCCAGGCCGGTAGTTCGTCCGGCCCGGTGAACTACGACCTGGCCAAGCAGATCGCCGTGCAGAAGCTCACCAGCTCCGGCGAGGCCAAGGTCGGTTTCTCCTCGGCTGGCGACTCCGGCACCGCGGTGCGCGACGCCGCCCACCTGGCCGAACTGTGGCTCGATGCCGCCACGATCCTGCCCGCGGGCGCGTCCACCTCGGTGGCCTGGTCGGCCCGCGACTGGGTGGAGAAGACCCTGCCGACCTGGCAGCGGCTGTGCGATCCGGTCGCTCAGCAGGTATCCGGCGCCTGGGTCGAGGCACTCCCCGCGGAGGCCAAGCAGGCGGCCGGCCCCCTGCTGTCCATGGTCGGTCAGATGGGCGGCATGGCCTTCGGCTCCCAGCTCGGCAACGCGCTGGCTCAGCTCGCGTCGGAAGTGCTCACCTCCACCGAGGTCGGGCTTCCCCTGGGGCCGGACGCCACTTCGGCTCTGCTTCCCGCGAACATCGAGAAGTTCACCGAGGGCCTCGAGCTGCCGAGCAGCGAAGTGCTGGTGTTCCTCGCCGCCCGGGAGGCGGCGCACCAACGGCTGTTCGCCCACGTCCCCTGGCTGCGGCAGCGCCTGCTCGCGACGGTCGAGGAGTTCGCGCACGGCATCACCGTCGACACGTCGGCGCTCGAACAGCTCGCCGGCCAGGTCGACCCGAACAATCCGGCCAGCATCGAGGAGGCCATGTCCTCCGGCCTGCTGGAACCGAAGACCACCCCGGAGCAGCAGGCGGCGCTCTCCCGGCTGGAGACCCTGCTCGCCCTCGTCGAGGGCTGGGTGGACGTCGTGGTCGCCGACGCGATCGGCGACCGGCTGCCCGGCGCCGACGCCCTCCGCGAGACGCTGCGGCGCAGGCGTGCCACCGGCGGCCCGGCCGAGCAGACCTTCGCCACGCTCGTCGGCCTCGAACTGCGGCCCCGCCGCATGCGCGCGGCTTCGGCGCTGTGGAAGCTGGTCGGCGAGCAGCACGGCACCGAGAAGCGGGACGGGCTGTGGTCCCATCCCGACCTGATGCCGAACACCGAGGACCTGGACGACCCGATGGAGTTCGCCGAGCGGCTCGGCGCCGAGGGCGGCGCGGACGCCGACCTCGACCCGATCGCCGAACTGGAGCGGACCCAGCGCGCCGAAGAGCAGGCCAAGGCGGACGAGGACAAGGGCGACGACGGCAAGACCGGCCAGGCCTGACCCCGCGGGGCTGGTCCCCGCGCAGGTCGCGGCGTCCACCCGAGGTGCCGTCCTGCGGTGGTTGACCTGTCCATGTGTCGCCTCCTCGCCTCAGTCGTCCGAGTCCAGTTCGGTGATGCCCCAGCCTGCTGCGGCGGACAGTCCCTCCAGGTAACCGATCGCCCGCTCGGTCTTCGGATACCTGCGGACGAGGGTCCAGAACCGCGCGTTGTGCCCGGCCTCCAGCAGGTGCGCGAGCTCGTGCACGAGGACGTAGTCCAGCACCCAGGACGGAACGTCACGCAGACGTTCGCTGACCCGGATGGTGGCGTCGGCCGGTGTGCACGACGCCCACCGCGTCCGCATCGGCGGAACCCAGCGCACGCTCGCCGGGGTCGCCGTGCCGTCCAGGTAGCGGGTGGAAAGTTGCAAGCACCTGGCCTCGAGGGCAGCGTCGGACGCCCTGGCCGGGGACGCTCGCCGATTCTCGGTGCGCTGTAGCTTGCGCTCCATCTCAGCGACCCAATGTTCCTCCTCGGCACGGCTCATCTTGGCCGGGATCAGGACGACGAGCGTGTCGCCTTCCCGGTACGCGGTGACCGTGCGACGACGCCGTGCGCTCCGCCGCACCTCGATCTTTTGTTGTGAAGGCTGCGATTGCCGGGCCTTCTTGTCCCGGCTCCCCAGTGAGGGCACCCGTGCTTCGACCACCCATTCACGGTACGGCCAGAGACCGACAACTCCGATGGCTGGAAAGTCACATCGGCCGAGTTGTCCACATTTAGCCACACCTGTGGATAACTCGGCACCTTGCTTAGCGGCTGGTTAGCGAGGTGTTGTCACGCTTTGCCCATGACAGATCAACTCACCGAGTTTCCCGAGGTCACCCTGCCTCAATGGCCGAGGCTCCTCACCGGCCTCGAAGTGCTGGAACGGGGTGAAGACGAGATCCAGATCGGCCTTGATCCCCGGCACGGCGTGATGGCCAGCGGGCTACCGCCCGATCTGGTCGCGGCGCTCCGCAGCCTGGACGGGACCAGGCGGACCGAAGCCCTGCTCGCGCTCGCCAAGAGCGAACACGTCGAGGAGCTTCGCGCGGTACTCACCGGGCTCACCCAGCTCGGCCTGATCGAGGACGCGGGGCCACCCGCGCGCCACCGGAGACCGGCCGCCGAAGCTGGCCTCTGGTCCCTGCGCTCCAGGCGGCCGCGCCAGGAGATCGCCACCCGTCGCGAGCACGCCGCGGTCGTCCTGCACGGCAGCGGCCGCCTGGCGATCGCGATGGCGACGCAACTCGCCGCGGCGGGGATCGGCCGCATCCACGTCGAAACGAGTGGCAACGTCACCGAGGAGGACCTGGGCTGCGGCTACGTCGAGTCGGACCTCGGCTCGTCCCGGGCGGCCGCGTCGATCGCGGCGATCCGGCGGACGAATCCGGCGACCAGGACCGGGCGCCTGCCCAGCGATCGGCGCCCCGAACTGGTCGTCCTCACCGACGCCGTCGTACCCGCACCCGAGGTCGTCTGCATGCTCGTCGCCGAAAGCGTGCCCCATCTGGCGGTGCGCATCCGCGATGGCCTGGGCATCGTTGGGCCGCTGGTCCTGCCAGGCCGGAGCAGTTGCCTGCGCTGCGCGGATCTCCATCGAACTGCTCTCGACGCATGTTGGCCGAAGGTCGCGAGCCAACTGGCCGGCCGGCGTCAGCAGGCCGATCTCGCCAGCGTGCACGCCACCGCGGCGATGGCGTGCGGCCAGGTCCTGCGGATCCTGAACCCGGGGGACGGCCCGCCGCCGGTGTGGAACGCGACCATCGAGATCGACACCTACGAAGGCACCATGGGCCGCACCGAATGGCCGCCGCATCCCGCCTGCACCTGCGAGGCCGCCCGCACCAACGCCTGACGAGCGCGTTCGGACGGTGCCGGCGTACGCGCGGTGGCGTAGATCGCAAGTCCTCCCTGGATCGGCTGCGCCGACCTTGATCGGCAAGGCAGAATCGCAGAGGTGAGCGATTATCGCGATTCGACCGATGACCGGACCGATGCCGTGATCCCTCGCCGGGCGGCGGCACGAACCGCGAAGCTGGCCAGCCTGCCGCTCGGTATCGCGGGCCGGGCGGTAGGCGGCTGGGGCAAGCGCCTCACCGGTCAAAGCGCCAAGGAGGTCAACGCGGCGCTCTCCGCCAAAGCGGCCGAGCAGTTGTTCGAGGTGCTCGGCACGCTCAAAGGCGGCGCGATGAAGTTCGGCCAAGCACTGAGCGTGTTCGAGGCCGCGGTGCCGGACGAGATGGCCGCGCCCTACCGGGACGCCTTGACCAAGCTCCAGGCCGCCGCGCCGCCGATGCCGGCCCGGCAAACCCATCGAGTGCTCGCCGCGCAACTCGGCCGGGCCTGGCGGGAACGATTCCGCGAGTTCAACGACGAACCAGCGGCCGCCGCCAGCATCGGGCAGGTCCACCGAGCGGTGTGGCACGACGGACGCGAAGTCGCGGTCAAGGTCCAGTACCCCGGCGCCGACGAGGCGCTACGCAGCGACCTTCGCCAGTTGCAGCGGTTCAGCCGCCTCTTTCAGGCCCTCATCCCGGGCACCGAGGTCAAACCGCTGCTCGCCGAGCTTGCCGCGCGGATGAACGAGGAACTCGACTACCGCGCGGAGGCGGAGAACCAGCGTGGGTTCGCCAAAGCGTTTCACCGCGACCCGGAAGTGCTGATCCCCAAGGTGGTGGCGAGCGCGCCGAAGGTCGTCGTCAGCGAGTGGATCACCGGCACTCCACTCGCCAAAATCATCAAGGACGGGACGCCGGAAACCCGCAACAAGGTCGGCAGGTTGCTGGCGGAGTTTCACTATTCCTCGCCCGAGCGAGCCCGCCTGCTGCATTCGGACCCGCATCCCGGCAATTTCATGCTTCTCGACGACGGCCGGCTGTGCGTGATCGACTTCGGCGCGGTCGCCCGGTTGCCTCAGGGCATCCCCCGGCATCTCGGTGAGATGACCCGGCTCGCCCTCGACGGCCGCTCGAATGAACTGATGAAGCTCCTGCGCGATTCCGGCTTCATCCGGGCCGACACCGAATTGAGTGCCGATGACGTACTCGCATATCTCGCTCCTTTCACCGAGCCGTTGGCGACCGAACGCTTTCATTTCACCCGCCGCTGGATGCAGCGGCAGGCAGGGCGGGTGGGCGACACCCGCGGCCAGGACTTCCGCACCGGCCGCTCGCTGAACCTCCCCCCGGAATATCTGCTGATCCACCGGGTAACGGCGGGGTCGACGGGAATCCTGTGCCAGCTCGACGCGGAGATCCCCGCACGAGCCATTGTGGAGCGGTGGCAGCCGGGATTCGCCGACTGACACTTCTCAACCGGCGAGTTGTCCACAGCCGCGCGGAAAATCGCACGAAATGACCACTCGCGCCGCGAGTTGTCCACATTTCCCCGAGCCCGGTTCCATCCCGACGAGCGCACGAGCAAGCTCGACTCATGACCCACACAACACGCGCCTACGAAACGGCGCTCAACAGCACCGCATTAGACGACATCATCACGACAGCTCAGCTGCGCAAGATGGGGATGTCCGACAGCACGATCGCGGCGAGATGCCGGCCCGACGGTCCGTGGCGGCGACTGCTGCCCGGCGTGATTCTGTTGAGTGGTGGAGAACCCACCCGCCGCCAGCAACTTCGCGCCGCGATCGCGCGAGCCGGCCCGGAATCGGTGATCACCGGAATCGACGCTCTGTGCGCATACGGGATGAGCATGCCGTTACCCCCACGGGTGCGTCTGCTCGTTCCTTCCTCCCGGCGGATGCAGACGCAGGAATTCCTGGTCCTGGAAAGAACTTCCCGCGTACCGCAACCGGTATTCCTGGAAGGGCTACCGTTCGCGCCGCCGACCCGGGCCACGTTGGACGTCGCCCGGCAGGCGCACGATCCGGACGTGCTCCGGCGGCTGGTGACGTTGCCCGTCTACTACGGACTGTGCACGGCGGAACAGTTGCGTGCCGAACTCGACGCCGGCAGCCAGCGTGGCTCGGCGGCGGTTCGTGCTCTGTTGCGCCATCTCGGTTCCATGGGCGACACCTATGTCCAGGGGCTGGCCCGTCGCCTGGTCAAACGCGCCCCGCTGCCCGCGCCGGAATGGAACGTGACGGTCCGCGACATTCGCGGCCGGCCGATCGGCCACGTGGATGCGTGGTGGCACGACGTCGCGGTGGGCTGGCAGTTCGGCGCGCAGGGTTGCCCGGAAACCGAGCCGAAGATGACGCACCTGGCGCTGACCGCGGCCGGAGTGATCCTGGTTCGCACCAGGCCGGAACGGCTGCATGAAGAACCCGAAGCCGTCATCCGCGAACTGACCAGCGCGTTCGGCGAGGGGACTCGTCGGCCACGGCCTCGGATTCAGCCCCACGGTATGGAGCGCGCGGCATGATCCGGGCACGCGCTGAGCAAGCTCACCAGTATTCGCCAGGGAGTTTTCCTTCGATGTCGCGAGCGTGCTCGCGGGCGCAGGCAGGGCAGAGCCACCGCAGGGTTCCGCGATCCCGCTCGGCGACCCAGGCCAGCGCCGCGACCGGGTCGGCATCGGGATCTCGGACGGCCCCACAGCGGAAGCACGCCGCAGGCGCGGTTTCCGTCACGGCTTACGTCCATAGTGGATGGTGTGCGAGGTGAGCAGGTACAAATCGTCCCGGTTGCCGAGGAACTCGGCGGCGTCCGGATCGAGCAGCCGCCGCACCACGTTCCGATCGTCTTCACCGAGGTGGTCAGCGGCCGTGTCGGCGAGCCATTCGATCTGGCCCACCACGTACGCGCGCAACGCGGCAGATGCGGGAGCGGGGTGATCGATCAGAGTGCTGAACGAACCAACGTCGATCAGGCCGGCACGATTCAGTGCTTCGCTCCAGCCGTAAGGCATGCGCACCGAGCCGGGCATGGCGGTGCGCATGTCGAGGAACCATCGGGCGCGTCCGGCCAGCAGCCGCTGCTCCAGCCCCGGCTCGCCGACACCGAGATCCCACGGCAGGCACCGGGTGTCCAGGCCGCCTTCGCCCAGGGCGAGAATTCCCGCCCGGCGCAGCATCCCGGTCAGGGTGGCCACGGCGGCCTGCTGATCCGGCAGGTGGTGCACCAGCCCGGACGCCCACACCAGGTCGGCGGGCGGGACGTGTTCGGGCAAGTCCTCGGCAGCGGCGTCGGCGTGCACCGTCTCGATGCGCACGGCTTGTCCATCGCTGACGCCGGACACCGCGGCGGTGGCCGTCTCGGTGGCGGCGGCGAGCAGTTCCGGAACGGCGTCGACCAGTACCAGGCGGCCGCCAGCCTGCTTGCTCAGCACGGTGGCCAGGGCGGCACTCATTCCACCGGCCCCTGAACCGACGTCGACCACGGTCGCGCCCGCGGGAAGGCCTCCGGTGAGGCGCGCGGCGGCCTCGGCGAGCGCCTCGGCGTCCAGTTCGTCAGCCCTGCGCAAAGCCGGCAACCGCTCGGCCCAGTCCACGTCATCGTGCGTATGTGCCACGGCCCCCATCTAACACCGGCTCCGGGAGCGAGCAAGGGACCTTTGCTGCCGTTGAACGGTAGTAAAGGTCCCTTGCTCCGGTCTCCGGACGGATTAGCGCCGGGCCCGGCGGGTGATCCAGCGGGCTATCCGGTGTCCGGCGCGGGCGCCGACTCGCGCCCGCTGCGTGTGGATGGCCTCTTCCAACTCCCGTATTCGGGCTCTGGCCAGTTCTTCATAGATCAACATTTCGGTAATCTCCTTGATCATGGTGGGCGCTGCGCTCGGACGGCCGAGCGTCGCGTTGTGCTTTCGGGTGGTGACTGGCGCGACGGTCATGCGGCCGCGCTCCGCTGTTCGCGTGCGGGTTGCTCGGCGGGCTGTTCCGCGACGGGCTGCTCGGCGACGGCGTTCTTGCGCGGACGCCCCCGGGGCCGCTTCCTCGCGACCACGGCACCGCGCTCGAAGATCTCGCCGCCCCAGACGCCCCACGGCTCGCGGCGGGCCAGCGCGCCGGCCAGGCACGCCGCCCGGACCGGGCAGTCCGCGCAGAAGCGCTTGGCCTGCTCCAGGTCCGCCGGGGACTCGGCGAACCAGAGGTCCGCGTCACCGGTCCGGCAGGGCAAGTCGCGATCGGGCGACGCGACGGTGTCGAGCAGCTCACCGACTCCCAGGCTGTCGGTGAGTCCGTCGGGTAACGCCCTCTCTGACGCGAAGGCGATTGCCGAAGACATTTCCCGTTCTCCTTTGTGTCGTAACGGTTTTTGGTTGGTGGATGTGGACACTGCTGAACCCCAAAAAACACGAAGGCCGCGGTACCGATGTACGGTTCCGCGGCCTCCGTGAGCCTCTCGTCCTGACGGTGTCAGGGACTTCGCTCCGGTCGAGACAACGGAACACAGAACTGCTTGATCTGCACCAAATCGGCGGTGGACGGGTTGAAGGCCGGGCGAGCGGCTTCGGCGAGGGACACAAGGGTCCCGTCATAACGGTGACGACGCGGGGCGATGAGGCCACTGGTCATCACTTGCCGTCGCTCATTGGCTCCGAACATGGCGGTGCCCTGGCCGGTCAACGCGCCTTTCCCGCTCGCGCAGGACAGCGTGGTGCCAGGGTTGCCGATCATCGTGAAGTTCTTCATCACCTTGGCACCTCCTCTCGCTGTCCGACGCCCGTCGCCCCAGTCGACAAGCGGATTCTCCCCGGGCTCTTCACCCGCGCCTGTGCAGGCTATTGCCCACGAGCACACCGGGGCAACTTATTTTCCCTAAATCTCTCCTTGGCGGCGAAGATCGCCTCCGACCAGCGGTTCTGCCGCGCGGATCAGGGCCGAAACGCGGTCAAGAGTGATCGCCCTCGCGGACCACCGCGAGCACCTCGGCGCCGAACCGCTCCAGCTTGGTCGGCCCGATGCCCGAGATCGACACCAGCGCCCCGTTGTCGGTCGGCCGCTGTTCGGCGATCGCCACCAGGGTGGCGTCAGTGAAGACGACGTAGGCGGGGACCTTGAGCTCCCTCGCCCGCTCCACCCGCCAGTTCTTCAACCGCTCAAGCAGGTCTTCGTCCACGTTGGATGGGCACTTGCCGCACCGTCCGAGCTTGATGTCCAGCGTCTCGGTGAGCGGTCCGCCGCAGACCCGGCAGCGCGGCTTCGGGCCCGAACCCATACCGGATTTGGCTCGCCCGACCTTGGCCGCCGGGTGATCCTCCGGCAGCAGGCCGTAGAGGAACCTGCTCCGCCTCCGAAGGCGCCGGCTACCCGGATGCCGGGACAGGGACCAGGAAAGCCACAGATGTTCCCGTGCCCGGGTCACCCCCACGTAGAAGAGCCGGCGCTCCTCCTCGATCGCGTTGTCGTCACCGTCGGCGTGCTGGATCGGCATCGTGCCCTCGGCGAGCCCGACCAGGAACACCGCGTCCCACTCCAGCCCCTTGGCGGCGTGCAGCGAGGCGAGCGTGACGCCTTCCACCGTCGGCGGGTGCTGGGCAGCGGCACGCTGGTCGAGTTCGGCGACGAACCGCCCCAGATCCGCGCCCTCGACCGTGGCCGACAGCTCCTCGGCGACCTCGACGAGGGAGAGCAGCGCATCCCAGCGTTCCTTCGCCGCACCCCCCGCCGGAGGTTGTTCGGTCAGGCCGACCCCGGCGAGCACCCGCCGGACCGTGGTGACCAGGTCGTCGTCCGCGGCGCCCGTCGCGGTGCGGAGCGCGGCCATCGCCTGTCGTACCTCGCGCCGATCGAAGAACCGTTCGCCGCCTCGGACGAGGTACGGGATCTCCGCCTCGGCGAGAGCCTGCTCGTAGGCCTCGGACTGCGCGTTCACCCGGTAGAGGACCGCGATCTGGCTGGCGGCGACTCCGATGTCGAGCAGTTGCCGGATCCGGGCGGCCACCGCGGCGGCTTCGGTGGGCTCGTCCTCGAATTCGGCGAACCGCGGCTCAGGTCCCTCGGGCCGCTGGCCGAGCAGGCGCAGGCGCGACCCCGCCGGTCGGCCGCGCGCGGCCCCGATCACCTTGTTGGCCAGCGAGACGACCTGCGGAGTCGACCGGTAGTCCCGCTCGAGGCGGACGACCGTGGCCTCGGGGAATCGACGGGTGAATTCCAGCAGCGGGCGGGGGGACGCGCCGCCGAACGAGTAGATCGTCTGGTTGGCGTCGCCGACCACGGTCAGGTCGTCGCGTCCGCCGAGCCACGCGTCCAGCAGCCGCTGCTGCAGCGGGGTCACGTCCTGGTATTCGTCGACGACGAAGCAGCGGTAGCGGTCGCGGAACTCCTGAGCGACTTCCCCGTGCTCCTCGAGCACCGCGGTGGTGTGCAGCAGGAGGTCGTCGAAGTCGAGCAGCTGAGCCGAGTTCTTGATCTTCTCGTAGCCCCGGTAGACCTCGGCGACGCGAGCGGCGGGGGCGGGGATGTCCCGTTGTGTCCGGGCGGCGACCGCGGGATAGTCGTCCGGGCTGACCAGCGAGGCCTTCGCCCACTCGATCTCCCCGGCCAGGTCGCGCAGGATCTCCGCCTCGGTGCCGACCCCGGCACGCTGGGCGGCCTGTCCGACGAACCGCAACTTGCCTTCGAGCAGGTCCCAGGGCCGGTCGCCGACCACTCGCGGCCAGAAGTACCGCAGCTGGCGACGGGCGGCGGCGTGGAAGGTGAGCGCCTGCGCGCCGTCCACGCCGAGACCGCGCAACCGGGAGCGCATCTCCCCCGCGGCGCGGGCGGTGAAAGTCACCGCGAGCACCTGACCAGCGGCAACATGTCCGGAGCGAATCAGGTGGGCGATGCGGTGCGTGATGGTTCGCGTCTTCCCGGTACCGGCGCCGGCCAGCACGCAAACCGGCCCGCGCGGCGCGCTGGCGGCGGCTCGTTGCTCGGGGTCCAGGCCGTCCAGCAGCCCCGGCCTGGTCTTGGAGGCAGGTGCGCTAACCACCGATGCATCCTCGCAGAGGGGGCCGACGGCGGTGAGGGTGCCCACCCGGCCGTATCCTGGTTCATATGGCGGGAAAGCAGGACAAAGAGGCTGCCAGGCAGGCCAAGAAGGAGAAGCGTGCGGCGAGCAAGGCTCGGCGCGGCCAGATCTTCGAAGCGTTCAAGATGCAGCGCAAGGAAGACAAGGCGCTCATCCCGTGGATGCTCGGCTCGTTCCTCGTCGTCGCGGGCGTGGTGTTCGGGCTCGGATTCATCTTCGGCATCCAGTGGATGCTGCTGCCGGTCGGCATCCTGCTCGGGCTGCTCGCCGCTGTGATCATCTTCGGCCGGCGGGTGCAGAAGACGGTGTACACGAAGGCCGACGGCCAGCCGGGCGCCGCCGCGTGGGCACTGGACAACCTGCGCGGCCGGTGGCGGGTGACCCAGACGGTCGCGGCCACGACGCAGCTCGACGCGGTGCACCGGGTGCTCGGCGGGCCCGGGGTGATTCTCGTGGCCGAAGGCGCGCCGCACCGCGTTAAGGGCCTGCTCGCGCAGGAGAAGAAGCGCGTGTCCAGGCTGGTCGGCGAGACCCCGATCTACGACGTCATCATCGGGCACGAGGAAAACCAGGTCCCGCTGCGCAAGCTCCAGGGCTACCTGATGAAGCTCCCGCGCAACCTGAAACCCGCCCAGGTCGACGCGCTCGAGGCGAAGCTGGCCGCGCTCGGCAACCGAGGTGCCGCCATGCCCAAGGGCCCGATGCCGCAGGGCGCCAAGATGCGCAACGTCCAGCGCACCATCCGCCGCCGCTGACGCGCAGTAGGAAGGGACCTTCGCTACCGATTTTCGGCAGTGAAGGTCCCTTCCTACTGTTCTGGGAGCCCGAAACACCGGAACTGTCGGTGTGTAGTCACACCATGACCGCGTGTCGAAAGTACGCGTGCCCCAGCACGAAGCGCTGAACAAGATGTTCCCCGGTGGGATAGCCGCGCGGGCGACACTGGTCGCGCTCGGAATGTCGCATTCCGCCGTGTCCACCCGCTGCCGCCCCGAGGGCCCCTGGCGACGCCTGATACCCGGTGTCGTCATGCTGAACAACGGCCCGCCCACGCGCTACCAGCTGAGCTGGGCCGCACTGACCCACGCCGGTGAGAAGGCCATGGTCACCGGTGTCGAGGCGGCCCGCCTGCACGGCGTCAAGCAGCTCCCCAACGACCGCCGGGTGCATGTGCTCATTCCGCATGAGAGCAAGGTCGCGACCAGCGGATTCGCCCTCGTCGAACGCACCATTCACCTACCGGTGCCGGTGGAGATCAACGGCCTTCCGGTCGCCCCGCTCGCCCGCGCGCTGATCGACGCCGCCCACCGGATGGATCGGCTGGAGGATGTGCGCGCGATGATCACGGACGCGGTCGAACGCGGGCTTTGCGATCCGCTGGAACTGCGGCACGAACTCGAAGCGGGCACCACGATCGGATCGGCGCTTCCCCGCCGGGTGATCAACGAGATCGACCGGGGTGTCCGGTCCGCTGCCGAGGAGTGGGGCCGCGCCCTCATCGAGCGCAGCGACCTGCCGGAACCGGAGTGGAACGTCGAGATCCGCGACCGCTCCGGGAAGCTGCTCGATTTCGCCGACGCCTACTGGCAGGACGTCGGTCTGGCGTGGGAGATCGACTCGCACGAGTACCGGATCGGCCCGGCTCGCCACGCGGACGCCACCGGAGACGGCACCGCGCTGGCCGCCGCGGATGTCGTCGTCGTGCGCACCTTGCCTTCCCGCATACGCCACGACCCCGCCGCGGTCATCCGGGAACTGCGTACCGCGCATCGCCAAGCCACCAACCGCCCACCACCCACGGTCACCGCTCGCCCCGCCCAGCCCCGGTAACCGGGCGGGCGGGGCCGCGGCGGCAGGAAGGGACCTTCGCTGTGCCTGATCGATAGCAAAGGTCCCTTCCTGCCGACCAGCAGCAGTGAAGCTCCCTTCCCGCAGGCGACGTCAGCGCATGCGGATGACGACGGTGCCGGTCAGCCGGTCGAGCCAGCTCCGGCCGTCGAGGTTCCGCAGCACGGCCGGAATGATCAGGAACGTCAGCACGGCGCGCACGAACGCGCGCCACCCGCCGACCATCGCGGCTCCGTCCAGCCGTGCCACCCGGATGCCGAGCGCCGCCATACCCGGGGTGAAACCGAAGAATGTGACCGGGACTACGGTAAGCACGGCCCACACCACTCCGGCCCAGAGGTTGTAGGACTGCATCAACGCGGAGTCCTGCAGGTCGGGCCGCATGAACAACGAGGTCACCAGCGATGCGAGCACCAGGTCGAGGACCAGTGCGAGCAGGCGGGCGCCACCGCCCGCCACCGCGCCGGCCCCGCTTTCGGGCAGGCCCAGCCGTTCACCTCGCCAGCGCGGCGGCTCACCGTCGCCGCCCAACGCCGCGTTGGGTCCGGATAACCACTCGCCGGTCCATCTCGCCACCCGTCCAGGGTATGCCGCTGGCGCCGGCCGCATCCGCCCTGGTCCACTACCCGATATCCACCCATCCGTTAACATCGGCGAAACATCCGGGTGATGGTCGGGCAACACCGCGCTCTTAGCGTGAGCCGAAGAGAGTATTGCCGACGGCAACGAATATGAAGGAGTCACCGAGGGTGTCCACTACTCCAGACGATATCCAACGTCTCATCGCCGATGAGGATGTGCAGTTCGTGGACGTCAGGTTCTGCGACCTGCCGGGCGTGATGCAGCACTTCACCGTTCCCGCGAAGGCCTTCGACCTGGATGCCTTCGACGAGGGACTGGCGTTCGATGGCTCCTCGGTACGCGGCTTCCAGTCGATCCACGAGTCGGACATGCTCCTGCTCCCGGACCCGGCGACCGCGCGCATCGACCCGTTCCGCAAGCAGAAGACTCTCTCGATCAACTTCTTCGTGCACGACCCGTTCACCCGCGAGCCCTACAGCCGGGACCCGCGCAACATCGCGCGCAAGGCCGAGCAGTACATCGCCGAATCCGGCGTCGCCGACTCGGTGTTCTTCGGCCCGGAGGCCGAGTTCTACATCTTCGACTCGGTACGCTTCGACTCCGCGGAGAACGGCTCCTTCCACGAGATCGACTCCGTCGAGGGCTGGTGGAACACCGGCGCCGACGAAGAGGGCGGCAACCGCGGTTACAAGACCAGGTACAAGGGCGGCTACTTCCCCGTCCCGCCGGTCGACCACTTCGCCGACCTCCGCGATGAGATCGTGCAGAACCTGACCGGCTCCGGCTTCGAGATCGAACGTGCCCACCACGAGGTCGGCACCGCCGGGCAGGCCGAGATCAACTACAAGTTCAACACCCTGCTGCACGCCGCGGACGACCTGCAGCTGTTCAAGTACATCGTGAAGAACACCGCGTGGGCCGCCGGCAAGACCGCGACCTTCATGCCCAAGCCGCTGTTCGGCGACAACGGGTCCGGTATGCACTGCCACCAGTCGCTGTGGAAGGACGGCACGCCGCTGTTCCACGACGAATCCGGCTACGCGGGCCTGTCCGACACCGCTCGCCACTACATCGGCGGCCTGCTCCAGCACGCGCCGAGCCTGCTGGCGTTCACCAACCCGACGGTGAACTCCTACCACCGCCTGGTCCCGGGCTTCGAGGCTCCGGTGAGCCTGGTCTACTCGCAGCGGAACCGCTCCGCGTGCGTGCGAATCCCGATCACCGGCAACAACCCGAAGGCCAAGCGCGCCGAGTTCCGCTGCCCGGACTCCTCCGGCAACCCGTACCTGGCGTTCGCGGCGATGATGATGGCCGGTTTGGACGGCATCAAGAACAAGATCGAGCCGCCGGACCCGATCGACAAGGACCTCTACGAGCTGCCGCCCGAGGAGGCGAAGGACGTCAAGCTGGTGCCGAGCGACCTGGGCACCGTGCTCGACACCCTGGAGCGCGACCACGACTTCCTGCTCGAAGGCGGCGTCTTCACCCCGGACGTGATCGAGACCTGGATCAGCTTCAAGCGGGAGCACGAGATCGACCCGCTGCGCCTTCGCCCGCACCCGTACGAGTTCGCGCTCTACTACGACGTGTGACCGTACGTCGGCGATAACCCGGACACGCCGGCGGCGAGGAGTGGAAACACCCTCGCCGTCGGCGTTTCTTTGTGCTGGGCGTGCTGGGCCTGGACCGCGCTCGCGGGGGTCGCCAACTACGCGACCGGCGGCAGCATCGCGCTGAGCTACCCGGTGCACACCGAGTAGCAGCGGTTATTCGGCGGTCGACAGAACCTTGAGATCGACTCCGGCGCGCTCGAACCGCGCGCGTGGGTCCTCGACCAGCTTGCGGCGCTCGAGGTCCATGAGGCCGAGGGTGCAGCTGATCTCGGCGGCAAGCGTGCCGTCGAGTTTGTAGATGTTCGAGTTCATCTGGAAGGTCTTGCCCTCGCCGAACACGGTGTCGCAGGTGACCTCGACGACGTCGCCCGCGCGCAACTCGCGGCGGAACCGGACATGCGTCTCGAGGATCACCGAACCGAGCTGCTCTTCGCGCAGGCCATCCGCGAGCACGCCGGCCCGCTCCAGCAGCTCGAGCCGCGCCACCTCGGCATACGAGTGGTACACGGCGTGGTTCAGATGTCCCAGCGTGTCCAGCTCGTAGTGCCGAACCTTGATCTGGACGCGCATCGGCTCCCGCTCACTCACCACCTCACCCTAAGTCGGCAGGACATTCCGGGCGCAGCGGATGTGAGCAAGGGAGCTTCACTCACGTCTCGCGGTAGCAAAGGTCCCTCGCTGCCGGTGAGCTGGAGCAAAGGTCCCTTGCTCCTCACCCTGGGATCTCGTAGAAGAGGCGCTGCACGACGGCATGGGCGCGGCGGGTGGTGCGGCGGTAGGCGTCCAGGAATTCGCCCGGGTCGTCCTCGGCGGAGTAGCCCAGCACGCGTGCCACCGCGGCAAGTTCGCGGCCCGAACTGGGGACCTCGTCGACCGCCTTGCCACGCACGAGCATCCCCGCGTTGCGGACGCGGGTAGCCAGCAGCCACGCCTCGGTCAGGGAGTCGGCGTCGGCCTGATCGACGAGCCCGGCTTCGGCCAGTGCGGCGAGCGCGCCCGGGGTTGACGTGGTGCGCAGTTCCGGCACCTCGTGGGCATGTTGGAGCTGGAAGAGCTGCACGGTCCATTCCACGTCGGCCAGCCCGCCCCGGCCCAGTTTGGTGTGCCGGGTCGGATCAGCCCCCTTGGGCATCCGCTCGGTCTCCACCCGGGCCTTGATGCGGCGCACCTCGCGCGCTTTGGCCGGCTCCAGACCACCGTCCGGATACCGGATCGGGTCGATCGCGGCGACGAATCGCTCGCCGAGTCCGGTGTCGCCCGCGACGAACCGCGCGCGCAGCAGCGCCTGCGCCTCCCACACCTCGCCCCAGCGCTGGTAGTAGGCCCGATAGGACTCCAGCGTGCGCACCAGCGGACCGTTGCGTCCCTCGGGTCGCAAATCCGCGTCCACCACGAGCGCCGGGTCGGAACTGGGCGCACCGAGCATCTTGCGCACGGTTTCCGCGACCGAGGACGCGTACCGGACGGCGTCCGAATCCGGCACCCCGTCGGCGGGTTCGCAGACGAACAGCACGTCCGCGTCCGAGCCGTAGCCCAGTTCCGCGCCACCGAGCCGGCCCATACCGATCACCGCGATACTCGCGGGCTGGCTGCCCAGTTCGGCTTCCCGCTTGCGGATCGCCGCGGCCAGCGCGCTCTGCAGCACGGCGACCCATACCTTGGACAACGCTTCGCAGACGGCTCGCACGTCGAGCAGCCCGAGCAAATCCGCCGAGGCGACCCGCAACATCTCGTGCCGCCGCAGCGAACGCGCGGTCGCCACGGCCGCGTTGAGGCCGGGCTGCCGCCGGACGGCGGCCCGGAGCGAGGTCGCGACCTCGGCGGGTGAGCGCCCGGCGAGGCGTTCCGGATCGCCCAGCAGTTGCAGCACCTCGGGCGCGCGCGCCAGGAGATCGGGGACCAGTCTCGAGGTTCCGAGCAGGAAGGCGAGCCGTTCCACGACCGCGCCTTCGTCCCGCAGCACCCGCAGGTACCACGGTGTGGCCTCCAGCGCCTCGGAAACCTTGCGGTAGGCGAGCAGGCCGCCGTCCGGATCCGGCGTGTCCGCGAACAGGCCGAGCAGCACCGGCAGCAAGGTCTGCTGGATCGCCGCCCGCCGGGACACTCCCGCGGTCAGCGCCTTGATGTGCTGGAGCGCCCCGTCCGGTGCCGCGTACCCCAGGGCGGCCAGCCGGCTGGCCGCCTGTTTGGTCGTCAGCCGCAGGGCGTCGGTCGGCACGTTCGCGACCGACTGCAGCAACGGGCGGTAGAACAGCTTCTCGTGCAGGCGGCGGATGCGCTGCGCGTGCCGGCGGAATTCGGCGAGAAGCACCTCGCCCTCACCGCGCCCCCGGGCCGGACGGATCCCGGTGGCCCTGGCGAGCACGCGCAGTTCGGTGATCTCCGACGCGGCGGGGAACAGGTGGGTCCGGCGCAGTCGTCGGAGCTGCAACCGGTGCTCGACCTTGCGCAGGAACTCGTACGAGTCCGCGAGCTCGGCGGCGTCCGCCCGGCCGACGTAACCACCCGCGCCCAAGGCCTTGAGGGCATCCATAGTGGACGCCGAACGCAGTTCGGGATCCACCCGGCCGTGCACGAGTTGCAGCAGTTGCACCGCGAATTCGACGTCCCGCAGCCCGCCGCGGCCCAGCTTGAGCTCGCGCTCGGCCAGTTCCGACGGTACGTGTCCCTCCACCCGGCGACGCATCTGCTGGACATCGGGTACGAAATTCTCGCGATCCGCCGCCGACCACACCATCGGGGCGACCATCTCGGCGTATTGCCGCCCGAGGTCGGCGTCGCCGGCCACCGGGCGTGCCTTGAGCAGCGCTTGGAACTCCCAGGTGCGCGCCCATTTCTGGTAGTACGCGGTGTGCCCGTCGAGGGTGCGGACCAGGGCTCCGGCCTTGCCCTCGGGGCGCAGCGCGGCGTCGACCTCGAAGCAGGCCTTGCCGACGACGCGCATCATCGTGCTGGCGAGCCGGGTCGCGACCTGCGGATCGCCGTCACCCACGAAGATCACGTCCACGTCGCTGACGTAGTTCAGCTCGCGTCCTCCGCATTTGCCCATAGCGATCACGGCCAGGCGCGCCTCGTCGGCAGCCCCGATCTCGTACTCGGCGACCGCCAGTCCCGCGATCAGTGCGGCCTCGGCGAGGGCGGTGAGCCGCGCGGCCACGTCGGCGTACGACGGCCGATCAAGGCAGGATTCGACCACGTACCCGAGGTCGGCCGCGGCGATCTCCAGCAGCAACGCCCGATATGCGACCCGCAGCGCCTGCTCCGCCGCGTTCTCGGTGAGCGGCTCCCGCGTCCCGCTGCCGACCGCGGTCAGCAGTTTGGCGGTGTACTCCTCGGTGGCGGTGGCTGGCGATCCGGCGAGACCGCGCCACCGGCCGGGCGCGCCGACCAGGAAGTCGCCGAGCGCGGTGGACGTCCCGAGCACGCCGATCAAGCGACCGCGCAACGCCGGATCCGTGCGCAGTGCCGCGGCGAGTTCGGGCCAGCCGGACTCGTCGGATTCCCGGATCCGCTCGAGGCCGCGAAGCGCCAGATCGGGGTCGGCGCTCCGGGACAGGGCGACGAGGATCTCGACGCTGCCGTCTGTCGGGCCGCTCGCCCCCCACCAGCCCGCCGCGCGCAACTGCTCCTCGGCGCGGCCGTCGGTGAAGCCGTACCTCGCCGTCGACGCGCTGGCCCGGGCTCGCTCTGTCATCACCCCTCACCGTAATGGGCAGGAAGGCAGCAAGGGAGCTTTGCTACGGCAAGTCGGCAGCGGGGGACCTTCGCTGCCCCGGCTCCGCAGCGAGGGACCTTTGCTCCAGGCGCGCCCGGCAGCGGACTCCGGCGAAACCGGCAGGAAGGGACCTTCGCTCTCGATAGCCGGTAGCGAGGGAGCTTTGCTCCGGTTGTTCTGGAGTAAAGCTCCCTTCCTGCTTCGGGGTCAGGCGGCGAGGCGTTCGGGTTCGGTGCCGGGGGCGGACGGCTCGGGGACGTGGAAGCTGTGCGCGGTGACCGGTTTGCGGCGGGAGAGCAGGTAGACGCCGGCGCCGACGGCGACACCGCCCAGGCCGACGCCGATCGTCCCGGCGGTTCCCAGGGCGGCGATCTTGCCCGCGACCGCGCCGACCACGGCGGCGGCGGGCAGGGTGAACAGCCAGGCGATGACCATGCGACCCGCCAGGCGCCAGCGGACCGGTGCGCCGCGTCGGCCGACGCCGGAGCCGAGTACGCCGCCGGAGCACACGTGCGTGGTGGACAGCGGGAAACCCAGGTGCGACGACACCAGGATGACCGCGGCCGAACTGGTCTGCGCGGAGAACCCCTGCGGCCCCTCGATATCGGTGAGTCCCTTGCCCAGCGTGTAGGTGATCCGCCAGCCACCGAGGTAGGTGCCGAGCGCCAGGGCCAGCGCCGCGCTGACGATCACCCAGGCCGGTGGGGTGGAGCCGGGCGCGAGGTGGCCCGAGCTGATCAAGGTCAGCGTGATGATGCCCATCGTCTTCTGGGCATCGTTGGTGCCGTGCGCCAGCGACACGAGCGAGGCGGAGATGATCTGGCCGACGCGGAATCCGGACACCCGCTTCTCGGGCTTCCTGGTGCGCACGAAGTACCGGTACACCAGGAAGGTCGCCGTCATCGCGACCACACCGGCGATCACCGGCGACGCCACCGCCGGCAGCAGCACCTTGTCCAGGATTTTCATGAAGTGCACCGAGTCGCTGCCCGCGGCGACCCAGGTCGCGCCGATCAACCCGCCGAAGAGCGCGTGCGACGAGCTGGATGGGAGCCCGACGAACCACGTGAAGAGGTTCCAGATGATGGCGCCGATCAACCCGCCGAACACGATGGCGGGGCCGACCTTGCTGTCGTCGACCAGCCCGCTGGAAATCGTCTTGGCGACCTCAATGGACAAAAACGCGCCGGCGAGATTCAGCACCGCGGACAGCGCGACGGCGACCTTGGGACGCAGTGCGCCGGTTGCGATCGACGTGGCCATCGCATTGGCCGTGTCGTGGAATCCGTTCGTGAAATCGAAGACCAACGCCGTGGCGATCACGACGACGACCAGCAGCGTAGGGTCCACCCCGACCTCCGAACCCGTTGGGACTACTTCCGCAACGTACCTGACGGAGGTACCCGAGCGTTAAGGTGCCGTTAGGACTTTCGTCGGGGGGTGTTACACGAGCGGCAACGTTTTACCGGAATCGGCGGCTGGTTCCAGCGTCCCGTCGGCCAGTCGGACGAACCGGTGCGCGAAGGGTCGCCAGGTGTGCGCGATGTCGGCGTGCACCTGGGTGAGGCTGTCGGTTTCGAAGACACCCGCACGGGCGAACGCCGCCATCTCGGGATCGTCTCGCGCCCATTTCCGTACGATCTCGGGGGTGGTTTCGATGTGGAACTGGACCCCGTAAACGCAGCGGTTCAACCGGAACGCCTGGTTCGGGTAGGCCGGTGCCGAGGCCAGCAACTCCGCGCCCGACGGCAGCTGTTCGATGGCATCGTTGTGGAACTGCAGGACATCCTGCATCAGGGGCAGGTCCGCGAAGAGCGGATCCATCCACGCCAGGTCCTTCTTGGACACCAGCGCGGGACCGACCTCGGGTCCGTTGCCGCCCCGCACCACGCGGCCGCCGGTGGCCACGGTCAGCAGCTGGGCGCCGAGGCAGATTCCCAGGGTCGGCAGGCGCGCGGCGGAAGCCGTGGCGAGCAACCGGCGAACGTTCGCCAGCCACGGGTGATCGGCGTCGTCCTCCGCGCCCATCGCCCCGCCGAGGCACACCAGCCCCTGGTAGTGGTCGAGGTTTTCCGGCAGCTCCTCCTGCGGCGGCTGCCGTACGTCCAGTTCCGCGCCGGCCTCGATCAGCCAGTCACCGAACGGGCCCGGCGGGTCCAGCGGGTCGGGCTGAATGATCAACAGTCGTGGTGTGCTCACCCTGTCCAGCGTATCCCCAGCGATAGGAAGGGACCTTTACTTCCGGTGAAGAGGAGTAAAGGTCCCTTCCTACTTCTTCGCGACCGGGAACGCCAGGCGGAGGACCTGGTGCCGGGTGAGGAAGCCGAGGCGTTGGTAGATGGCGTTGGCGACGGGGTTGTTCGCGTCGGCGTGCAGGACGACGTTCCGCACGCCGTTGTCCAGGACCTGCCGGGTCACCGCCGCGGTGACGGCCGACGCGTAGCCGTGGCCTCGCTGGCCGGGCGGGCTGTACACGAAGCTGATGCGCGAGACGCCGCCTTCCGGCGCGCGGCCCAGGGCCATCGAGACGGGATTTCCGTCCACGCACCAGAGGCCGTGGACTCCGCCCTGCGCCATGGCGACCCGCACCACCTCGGCGGAGTCCTCGTCGGGCGTGACGACCGGCTCGAGCTCGGTGGTGAAGTCCACGCGCCATCGGGCGATCCGGGGAATGTCGGCCGCGGTGGCGACGCGGAACTCTCCCCGAGGGCGGCGCGGTTCCGCGAGGGAGTCCAGGACGTAGAGCCACTGCTGGGACACCTGGCGCACCGGCCCGCCGGTGACCCGGGACCACGCGTCGCCGAACGCTTCGGCTGGTTCGCGCGGCCCGGAGACCGCGGTGAGCTCGACGCCCGCATCGCTGAGCGCGGCGGCGACGGGTGCCGCGGCCGCGACCGGCAGGCCGCTGACCCCGGCGGGCCGGTCACCGTCGCCGATCATCACGCCGCACAACTCGCCCCGATCGCGAACCGTGACGAGCACTGCCCACTTCCCGGTACGTTCGACGTTGGCCAGCGCGGTCAGCGCTCCGGTATGCGCGACCGGGTCGGCCTCGTAGAACGGCCGCGCGTAGCGGACGAATTCCGGGACATCGGTGTGCAGAGTGATCTCCATACGCACACGATCACACCGACGCCGGGACGCGGTCCACGGAAATATGGGCGGATCAGCAGGCACAGCCGATGGCGGGCGCCGGGTCGGCGGCGCGCTCGCCTTCGACGGGGTATCCGGCCAACTGCCAGGCCGTGATGCCGCCGGCGAGGCGTTTGACCTGGAAGCCGAGCTTGGCCAGGTTGAGCGCTCCCTTGGTCGCCGCGTTGCACTGGAAGCTCTCGCAGTAGCAGACGTAGACGAGTTCGCGATCAAGGCGAGCGGTCGTTTCCCGGGTCATCTCGCGGTAGGGCAGGTTGATCGCACCGGGGATGCGTACCGCGGCGAACGCCTCCGGCGCCCGGGTCTCCACGACCAGGTAGCCCTGCTGGTTGCCGCCGAGCAGATCACGGACGAGGTCGTCGGGGTCCACGTCGAAAGCCAGTTCGGCGGCGAAGTACGCGGCCGCGGCCGGTGGCGTCGCGGCGGGTTGGGCGAGTACGCGGGAGGGATTGGTCATAGCTCAATCCTCCGGGCCCGCGGGCTGTGTTCCCATGGTCGAATCCAGGTTCCACACCGCCAAGACCTGGGATTTCAAGCCCGCGTGCCCGGATGAGCTGGAGTTTGAAGGTGGATCTCGACGACGTCGACTGGCAGCTTCTCGAACTGTTGCAGGCGGACGCCCGGATGAGCTACAGCGAGCTCGGCAGGCGCGTGTCGTTGTCGGCGCCCGCAGCCACCGAACGGGTCCGCAGGTTGGAGGAGCGCGGGATCATCACCGGGTACTCGGCGCAGGTCGACGCCGAGAAGCTGGGACGGCCGATCGCGGCGATCGTGCGTGCCAAGGTCCGCAGCCTGGACGGCACCCGTTTCCGCGAAACGATCCTCGCGCTGCCTCAGGTACTGGCCGCCGATCACGTCACCGGCGACGAGTGCTGGTTTCTCCGGATCAGCTGCGGTTCCACTGGGGAACTGGAGAGTCTGGTGGAGCGCATCCAGCGTTACGGGGAGACCACGACGTCCCTGGTGTTCTCCTCACCGGTCCGGCGGCGGGGCATCACCCGGCAGAACTGAAACAGGCCCGGAGCCTGGGAAAACCCTACGGGTTCTCGACCAAGGCTCCGGGCCTGTTCTCATGTTGTGTTCGGCGATGTCCTACTCTCCCACAGCCCTTCGGCTGCAGTACCATCGG
>NZ_VTHK01000120.1 GCF_009765355.1 Amycolatopsis anabasis
TTGTCCGGGGTCGCGGCCCGCACTGTCCTGTCCACCGCGTTGCTGTTCCTGCTGGCCGGGGCGTTGATCGGCGACGGCGGTTTCGGCCTTGTTGAAATCGCGCCGCATGACCCGCTGGTCACCATGCTGGCCGACATCGCCCTGTTCACCGTGTTGTTCACCGACGGGCAACGGGCCAGCCTGCCCGCGCTGCGGGAGAACTGGAAGCTGTCCGGGCGGGCGCTGGGGCTGGGGATGCCGCTGACCATGGTCGGCATCGCCGTTCCCGCGCACTTTCTGGCCGGGCTGGACTGGCCGACGGCGTTCCTGCTCGGGGCGATCCTGTCGCCGACCGATCCGGTGTTCGCGGCCGCGATCGTCGGGCGGACGGATGTGCCGTTGCGCCTGCGTCGGTTGCTCAACGTCGAGTCCGGGCTCAACGACGGGCTGGCGCTGCCGTTCGTGCTGATCTTCCTGGCCACCGCCGCGCACACCGAATCCCACCTGGGCAAAGTCGCGCTCGAACTCGCACTCGGCCTGGTGCTGGGGATCGCGATCCCGGCGGTGGTCGCGCTGGCGTGGCGGACCCGGATCCTCACGGCCGAACCTCGGCTGCAGGCGCTGGGGCCGCTGGCGATCGCGGTGATGCTCTACGGCGCCTGCCATCTCACCCACGCCAACCCGTACCTGGCCGCGTTCGCGGCGGGCTCGACGTTGGCGACCTTGGACCGGGTGGCGGCGGAGCATTTCGAACCGTTCGGCGAGCTGTTGTCGGAGACCACCAAGTTCGCCGCACTGCTGGTGTTCGGTGCGTTGATCACCCCGGACCGCATCTCGCACATCACGGTCGGCGGCTGGGTGCTGGCGGCGCTGGCGATCGTGCTGGTGCGGCCCGCGGCGATGCTGCTGTCGCTGCTGCGCACCCCGCTGGACCGGCGGGAGCGGGCGACCGCGGCGTGGTTCGGGCCTAAGGGGTTCGCTTCGGTGGTCTACGGCCTGCTCGCCCTGCAGTCCGGGATTCCGGAC
Source organism: Amycolatopsis anabasis (assembly GCF_009765355.1). Lineage (GTDB taxonomy): Bacteria > Actinomycetota > Actinomycetes > Mycobacteriales > Pseudonocardiaceae > Amycolatopsis > Amycolatopsis anabasis. Next base: position 1,006 of record NZ_VTHK01000120.1, read on the forward strand.
AGCGAGATCGTGTTCGATCTGGTCGCGATCACCATCGCGCTGTCGATCGTGCTGCATTCCTCCACCGACGTCCCGGTCGCGCATGCGCTGCGGGTGGAACCTCCGGACAACCTGCCCACCGGCCTGCCCGGCCGCGACGAAGTTGCTCGCGTCAAGAAACCGACAGGAGATGCCGATGACCCTCGGCGGGAATGACCGATTCGTCGTACCTTGTGGGTATGCACGCCGAGCAGATGGCCGAGGAATTCCCGGTCGTCGACCTGGATGCCAACGCGCTGGATGCGGCGCGGTTGCTGGCCAGCCATCGGATGCCCGGCCTCGTCGTGACCGACAAGACCGGGAAGCCGTACTCGATCCTGCCCGCCTCGCAGGTGGTGAAGTTCCTGGTGCCCAGCTATGTGCAGGACGACCCGTCACTGGCGGGGGTGCTCAACGAGTCGATGGCCGACCGCGTCGCGGACAAACTCGGCGGCAAGACCGTCCGGGACCTGCTGCCGGAAGAGCCGCAGGAACTGCCCGCGGTGAACCACGACGACACCATCGTCGAGGTCGCGGCGATGATGGCCCGGCTGCGCTGCCCGCTCACCGCCGTGCTGCACGACGACCAGTTGATCGGTGTGATCACCGCGTCCCGGCTCCTGGAACTCGCGCTCGCACCGCACTGACGTCCGGGGCCACGGCATGACCGTGGTCGCGATCGCGGTGTTCGCGGTGGCGTATCTGCTGATCGCCACCGAGCGGATCCCGAAGACGGCCGCCGCGCTCGCCGGCGCGGGCATCGTCCTGGGTGTGGGGGTAGTTGGCTCCGAGGATGCCTTCTACTCCCACGAAACCGGTGTCGACTGGGACGTCATCTTCCTGCTGCTCGGCATGATGATCATCGTCGGGGTGCTGCGCAAAACCGGCGTCTTCGAGTACACCGCGATCTGGGCGGCCAAACGTGCCAAGGGTTCGCCGCTGCGGATCATGATCCTGCTGACGTTGATCACCGCGGTCGCCTCGGCGTTCCTGGACAACGTGACCACCGTGCTGCTGATCGCACCGGTCACACTGCTCGTGTGCGACCGGCTCGACATCAAACCCACACCGTTCCTGATCGCCGAGGTGCTCGCCTCCAACATCGGCGGCGCCGCTACGCTGATCGGTGATCCGCCGAACATCATCATCGGCAGCCGGGCGGAGTTGTCGTTCAACGACTTTCTGATCAACATGGCCCCGATCGTGGCCCTCGAACTCGTGGTATTCACGCTGGTGCTGCCGTGGCTGTTCCGCGGCTCGTTCACCGTCGACCCGGACCGGGTTGATGACGTGATGGCGCTGAACGAACGCGAGGCCATCAAGGACCACCGGCTGCTGATCAAATGCGGAATCGTGCTGCTCGGGGTGTTCACCGCGTTCGTCGCCCACCCGATCCTGCACATCGAACCCTCGGTGGTCGCCCTGCTCGGCGCCGGTGTGCTGGTGCTGATCTCCAGCACCAAGCCCAAGACCTACCTGGCCAGCGTCGAATGGGAAACCCTGCTCTTCTTCGCCGGGCTGTTCGTCATGATCGGCGCCCTGGTCAAAACCGGGGTTATCGGCGACCTCGCGAAACTCGCCGCCGACGCCACCGGAGGCAACGCGCTCCTGGCGGTCATGCTGATCCTCGGCGTGTCCGCGCTCCTCTCGGGAATCATTGACAACATCCCCTATGTGGCGACGATGAGCCCGCTGGTCCTGGAACTGACCGGAGACATCGCCGACCCGACCCATTCCGAGGCCCTGTGGTGGTCTCTTGCGCTCGGCGCCGACTTCGGCGGCAACCTCACCGCCGTCGGCGCCAGCGCCAACGTCGTCGTCCTGGGCATCGCGAAACGAGCCGGATACCCGATCTCCTTCTGGGAATTCACCAAGAAGGGCGCCATCGTCACCGTGATCACCATCGCCGTCGCGGCACCGTATCTCTGGATCCGCTACTTCCTGCTCGCCTAGCGCAATGAACAGCGCTAACATCAACATTTCCGGCCCAACCAACGACGATTGAAGCCGCCCTATGGAACACTTCGTCACCGCGCTTGCCGTGATCGTGCTCTTCCTCGCCACCGTGCTCGCTCTGCGCTTGGCACACAAGCGTCAGAACCACTAACTGCCGTTGACCACTCGCCGGCTTCTGTGCCCATTCACCATGTCCCAATGCCTCATCGGGATAGACGATGGCCTGGTGCGCGTGGTGTTGGTGTGACACCGTGCCCGGGGGAACCGGCGATGTCCGGTGCACGTCTCAGGGAAACATACCTGCTGGGGAGGGAGCACGATGAGCCCGAATGGCTATGGCCTCGAGCCGGAGGAAATTCCGCGTCTGAAGAAGATCCTCGAAGGCGCTAGCGACGCGCTCGGCATGAACGACTTCGAGCAGAAGGCGACGCTGGAGGGTTTCCTCACCGTGCAGTCGGTGAGCGCTTATGAGAACGTTCAGGAGACGGTCGAGGAGAAGGTCCTCAAACTGACCGAATTCTGCAACACCAAATACCCCGGTGTGGTCTCGGCCATGGAGAAGTTCATCGCCCGAACGCACGTCACGATCATCGGTACTGCCGAGGGCGTGTCGAAGGCCGGTGAGAAGTACCAGGCCACCGAGGACCAGGTCGAGAAGTGGATGAAAGAGCACGAGCCGAAGTAACCATCCCGCCGGGCTGGGAACGAGGGGACGATCATGAAACTGAAGGACCTGATCGACGAGGGAGTCCTGGCGGACGCCCGCAAGATCGACAGCTTCGCCAAGGAACACGGCAAGTCGGTGCCGTCGATCGAGAACACGCTGCGGCTGGTGCGCGACATCGACACCGACCGGTTGCGCAAGGTCGGCAAGGACGTCTGGGGCATCGGGGGAGAGGACGGTGCCGATCTGGTCGGCAAGTCCTTCGACGCGTGCATCGCCGAACTTTCGAAAGCTAACGAGCAAACCTCCGCCTGGACCGGCGACGCGAACAACGCCTACGTCAAACGGGTGAACAAAACCAAGGGCGCGATCGAAGGGATGGAGAAGCCCTCCCAGGATGTCGGCAAAGCCTTGGTGGCGATCGCCGACGCCTGGGACCGGATCTTCGGCAGCAGTTTCGGCGACATCCTCGCGATCATCGGGCTCATCCTGTCCATCATCGGCGTGGCCGTCGCGGTCATCGTCGAGATCGCCGCCGGTTGGACCGGCATCGGGGCGGTCATCGGGCTCATCATCGGCGTGCTCAGCATCCTGGTCGGCGCCGTGTCGATCTGGTGGACCATCCACAGCAACGAGCAGGCCAAGATCGAGGCGCTGAACGAGGCGTCCAAGCAGGCCACCGAAACGATGAACTCGGCCAACACCAGCGCCCCGTAACCAAAGGACCCCCGTCATGACCGATCCGCAGGACGACGTCGAAACCGCCGAGTTGATGAAGAGCCGCCTCGGGAAGATCAAGGACAACCCGGAACTGGCGCTGTTCAGCGAGTTCAAGGGATCCTCCCGCAGTGGCGCGGTCACCGCGTCGGTCGACCTGCTCGGCAGGCTCAAACGCATCCACATCGCGCCCGGCACCCTGCACGAAGGCGCCGAACAGTGGCTCACCGACGAGATCTCCAGCGCCTGCAAAGCCGCCCAGCAAGCCGCGAACTTCCTCGACTTCGACGTCGCCGAGTTCGCCGCCGAACTCGAGAACACCCCCGCTCTCAAACGAAAAGTCGACCAGAACATCGCCGAACGCGCACCCGCCGGCGAGCGCGAACGCCGACGCAGGCAACCGCCGGACGACGACGAATGGTTCGAAAGCGGGCCGCTCGGTAACCGGCGATGAAGTCCGAGGAACCCGATCCGTCCGAGATCACGATCCACTCGGACAACTACACCATCGACGTCCCCGCGAGCCACCAGCGGCGAAGGCGGAACTACAACGCCCCTCGCATCGTCGTGATGCTCGTCTTCGGCTGGAGCATCGCCATGCTCACCGCTGTGGTGGCCGCGGGCGTCATCAGCTTCCTCGAAGTCCAGCGCGCATGCGAGAACGGCCTCGGCGACACCGGCACGAGCACCGCCGAAGTCACCTTCCGCTCCGCGATCGCCGTCACCTGCCACACCCCGGACAGCACGATCGAGATCCCCATGAACGGCGCCGCCGCGACGATCCTGTTCGGCGGCTTCGGCCTCGTCGTCACCCTGCTGCTCATGATCGCCTACGCCGCCTTCCGCTCCCGGCAGCCTGCGCAGGACGATCGATGAAGGCGTGAGGACCGCTCAACGGGCAATCTGCGAACGCTGCCGCTGATACTGGAAGCCAAGCCCAGCAAGACATATCGCGAAGATCGCCGCCCCGACCCAGTCCGTCCACTGGTTCGAGACTTCGTTGTCCACCCAGATCGCGGCCCAGCTCAGAATCGCCGGTATCTGCAGGTACCACAGCCGCCGCGGGATCAAGACCAACGCCACCATGACCAATATGGCGAACACCAACGCCACCGGAACTCCGCTCGCCGAACTCCACCCAGCTCGGTCGAGGTGGGCGTGCCGACCAGACTTCCCGGCGCTCCAGCACACGACCCTGCCTTCTCGAAGGCTGCGAGGCAATCCTGCGTCCGTGTTGTAACCCGGCCGTCATCACTGGCGATCCAAATTCGCAAGGGGCACGCGCGGCGCCCAAAGGAAGCAGAACGAGCCGGACATGGGACGGCCACCAAACCGAGGCCACAGCAACCTTGCTGCTGTCCGCGCTCGCGCTGCTCGGTTATTAATATGTTCTCGCCGGAGCGGCCTGGTCGTTCTCGTCCCGCTCCGGCGGCGAGGTCGTCGTCGTAACCGACCAGAACGTCCAGCTCGGCCAGGGCCTCGTCACCGACATCGACTCGGCGCAGGGCGTGGGGCAGGGTGCGGGCGGCGTCGGCGATGACGTAGGCGTCACGGGCGTCGGTCTTGGCATTGCCGGGATACAGGTCGGCGATGCGGCGCATGGCCAGGTCTGGCAGGTAACTCCCGCAGTTGCAGGTTGCTCGCGATGCCGACCGCAGGGCCCAATGCCGTGGCAACGGACCTACCCCTGAAGTCCGCTGCCACGACACCGAGCGAGATTGAACTGCGGTGCGGCTACCTGTACAGGATGCCGTCAGCCTTGGTCGCGCCCGGCCAGCAGCAACGGAAGTCGTAGCCGGGAGCCAACCCGCCGAGGTATTCTTTTCCACCGCCCGGGCGGTAGTTGAAAGACTCGAGTGTGACGGTGCCTTTGTTTACCGCAGAATGGACATTGTTCTCCCAGACTGTGTTGAGCCACTCGAAACCGTCACCAGGTACGACGTTGCCGGTAATGCCGAGGCCGCGGCCGGTGAAGTTAGTACCCGTCCAAATGCATAGGTGGTATATCGGGCATGCATCACGGCCTTCGCCCACCGGCCTCGACGTGAAACCATACGGGATTACCTCGTCATTGAGTACCGAGCGCAGTTCGACTGGATGAACGTTGGTCGTTTCCGCCTGTGCGGACGGCGTCGCAACCAAGGCCACACCCAGAACGAGGGTAACCATCCCAAGCAGCGTCGAGATTCTTCGCCGGATTGACATTGCCACACCTTTCCTTTGTCGTCAGATGAATATAAATAGCAAAATCGGAAAACGGAGCAATCGGATCTGAACGGTAACCGTCCGGTCATGCGGAATTCTGGAGGTCCCCTTGAAGTGGTTCATGAGAGCCATGGCCACGCCGCGTGACGGCCGCAGTCAGGCGTTGCCCGCTGATCAACCAAGAAGAGGTCGACGCACCGGGTCGCCTCTCGGCGTGTGGCGCGACGCGGCTCCAGCCGGTGCGGAAAATTCCGCTGCCGGGAATTCCCGGGGTGGCGCGTGACGACTTCACCGGAGTTCAGCAGGTCACCTGCACCGGCCCGGACGGTGTCACCACCATGGTGACCGACAGGTCCACCCGGCCTGCCGGCAGGCCGACACCAGCTCGCCGACGTAGAACGCTGAATCACCCCGAAACAGCATCCGGCCCGCACGTCCACCACACCGTCGGGCACTCTCGATCGCCTCCCGCATCAGGCTGGCCGCGCCTCGCGCTGAGCCGGCGTTTCCAGCTCGTAGCCGGGTGGCGGCGACCAGCGGCGCCGTGTTCGAGGTGGCCAGCGTGACGATCAGCGGGTGATAGCCACGCAGCCGCACGACATAGCCACCGACCTTCGCGTGACCGAACGCCGCACCGTGTTTGGCGTGCCCGAACACCTCACCCAGCGTGGAATCCGCGTCGATGAACAGCATCTGATCCGCGCCATCCAGGATCGGTGTGGTCGCGGCGAGGTTGACCGTGACCTCTTGGGCCACCGACTCCAGTTGCCGGGCATGCCCCCACGTGAACGATCGAAGGAACGTGCCCAGTGTGGACGGTGCCCGCGCACCGGCGAACAACCGGCCCATCCCGCCACGCCGGATCACGTCCAAGTCGTCGATACTGTCCGCGTCGGTCAGGAGCCCAGCCACGATCGAGCCGACCTTCAACCCCGGGTTCGCGCCTTCCGACCCCGCAACCCGCACCCGTTCGCCGACCAGTCGGTGCAGACCCACCCGCTCAGCCAGCCGCATCACCGGCACCAATCCCGCCGATGCCATCAGATTCGGCTCATCGAACACCGCGGCCACCCGCGCGGCACTATGACACAATCGCACCTCAGAGATGCCCTCTCAGCCGGGCGGATCGATCCTTCAGCAAGACCGATTATTCCAGCTCGGAGGGCATCTCCCGTTCACAACCCACATCATCACCCAAAACCAACGGTGGATCGAGGCTAAGAGCGGTCTCGTGTCCAGTCTCAATTGATCATGAACCGCCCCGGGTTCGGTAGAGACTCGTTACTGGGGTCAGGCGACCAGGCTTGTC
>NZ_VTHK01000121.1 GCF_009765355.1 Amycolatopsis anabasis
CCAACTGCACCTGTTCGACCCCGCGACCGGGACCGCGGAGGATCTCGGACCCGTGGAGGCCGAAGCGCGCTCTTTGGCCTGGTGGCCGGGCGAGGACGGTTGGCACCTCGGTTACATCGCCCTCACCCCACCGGTTCTGCATGCCGGCACCGCCGTGTTCGACCTGGCCGTGGGCAGCCGCGTCCGGCGCAACCGCACTGCCGACCTTCCGATGTCCGGCCTGGAGGTGGTTCGGGTCCGCTGGCCTTCCACATCGCGGCGTCGTCCGGCCACACGCACCACGAGGCGGCATACGGGTCCTGCTCGAAGCAGGCCTGGCAGGTGTACTCGGTCAGACCGCCGTGGTCGGGATTCCAGCTCTCCCGGAGCCTGCCCGGCGGCGGCGTGCCCGGCACCCACCGGGCTACGCCGATGACCGGCACCTCCCGGCGGTCCCGGCTCCCGCTGTCCGGCCCCTGGATCACGACGACGGCGAGCTCGCCCCAGCCGCCGAGGGCGGGCCGGTCTCCGCGCTGTCGTCCCAGAAGGCGGGCCTGGTGTTCGCGATCAGCCCCAGGCACTGCGGGCAGATGTGCCGACAGACGATGGATGGCACCTACCGAAGATAGTTGGCACCGACGCCGCGCTTGGACCTACCGCTGCTCGTCAGCGGCCTGATGCGGTGCGGTGGTTGCTCATTTTGCGCAAACTGCGATCTGTGTTTGGTGCCAACCATGGTCTGTCGTCGCAGGCAAATAGCCCGTTCGCAGGCCGGTCTGGTGCCAACTAACGCCTGTAGGCACAGGAGAGCACCCCACCATCACCGGCAGCCCGCTTGTCGTACTTCGAACAAAGTTTCGATTCCTGCTCCGCAACGTGGCAGCGTAGATCACGGGCACGACGTTGTGAGTGACAGCGGTATCCCTTACCTGTCATCGCTTTCTGTCACCAAGATCCGGTGCGGAATCGTGGACGCTGGTTGAGCTGGTGACAACAAGGCTGGCATCCACGTTTGGTGACAAGTACAGCTGGCCGTTGGTGACAACCAGCGGTGGTCACTGGGCCTGAAAGCCCAGGTCGACCGGGGAGTGCGGTGACAGATGTCGCTGGCGGTCACATTAAGGTCGCTGTACGCGGGGGTGATGCTGTGCAGCGAGTGCGGCGTCGAGGGAATCGAACAGGTGCAGGTGGCCGGATAGGCCGGTGAGTTCGATCGGGCGAAGCACTGCTCGGTGGCTGCCGACGACTCGGAAGTCGGTACCGGTCTCTTCGGCTTTCTCCTGGACGCGTACCAGCGAGTTCAGCCCGTGGCTGCCGAGGAAGGACACCTTGGTCAGGTCCGCGACGAGGACCGCAGGTGGCGGCGGGTCGAGCGCGCCGGACAGGCGCTCTTGCCACTCGAGGTTCGTTGCGAGGTCGATCTCTCCCAGCGCCGCCACCAGCACCCGGCCGGGCTCCAGGGCGGCGACTTTCACCGTGAGGGTATCCGGCGGCATGGCTTGGTTGCTGTTCTCCATCAAGCGCCTCCCTCACTGTTCGGCGCTACGCATCCCGCGCAACGCCTAGTCAGGACCGCCCGACCAAGTTACGGCGATTCAACAACCACGACAAGTAGAGCCGAAAGCCTCTATCGGATGACGCTGCGACTACCTCCGGAGGTACACGGTCACGCCGCACCGTCGGTGCCCGCTGGTACGGTCGCCCGCGCCCCGGCGCCCATCCAGTTCCACACCGCACCGGTGCCGGGGCACCTTGTCGTCCGCGACGTTGCGTGACCAGCATCCAACCCGTCTGGCCAGCGGGTTCACTCCGTTGCTGCTTTGCCCACCACCGCACCGGTCATAGCGTCCCCGACATGGGGAGACACGATAAGGAGCCCTCGGGGGACGGACAACGCGACTACGATCACTCCAAAACGAAGGACGTGAACGAAGCCAGCAGCGGCCGACACGGCACCGACGACAAATCGGAATCGGGCGACGACAATTGACCGCACGACCGCTAGCGGAGTCGGCCCGGCTAGCCGCTGCGATGGGTACGAATGTGCCCGAGCCGTGGCGTGCCGCGGTCGACGCAACCCCCCGCGAGCTATTCATCCCCGACCGAGCCCTGTGGCTGCGCAGCGACCACACCACGGTTCCGATCGACCGCAGCACAGATCCGGACACGTGGCTGCGGGCGGTCTATTCCAACGACGCGGTCATCACCCAACTCGACGACGGCGCCGCTGCCGGGGACGGGGATTTCACCTCATCGTGCTCGATGCCGTCCCTGGTACTCACGATGCTCGACGAACTCGACGTCAAGCCGGGCATGACCGCGCTGGAGATCGGTACCGGTACCGGCTACAGCGGCGCTCTGCTGGGGCACCGCATCGGCCCGCAGAACGTGATCACGATTGAGGTCGACCCGCAGATCGCCGACAGCGCCAGAGTGAACCTCGCGAAGGTCGACAGCCCGATCACGGTGATCACCGGAGACGGAGCGGCGGGGTACCCACCAGGCAGCCCGTTCGACCGGGTCATCGCCACTGCATCGGTGGAAACGGTGCCGTACAGCTGGGTCGAGCAGACCCGCCCCGGTGGTCTGATGATCGTGCCCTGGGGGCCGCCTATGGCGAACCACCACCTGATGCGCTTTGTGGTCGGTGACGACAGCGCGGTCGGCACGATCATCGAATCGGCCAACTTCATGCGCCTGCGATCCCAGCGGTGGGAACCGCCGGACGAGCCCGACGACTTCGACGAGATCGCCGACACCTCTACCACCGACCTCGACCCGCGCGTGGTGCTGGGCAATCACGCCCGGCTCGCCGTCGCGCTGCACCTGGGCGAATGCCGTGCCGTGTTCGAGACCGACGCTTCCGGGGAAACTCTGTGGCTGCTGGCCGCGGACTCCTGGGCGTCGGTATCCGGCGGCGCTGTTCGCCAGGCCGGGGCGCGGCGGCTGTGGGATGAAGCCGAAGCCGCCTATTCCTGGTGGCTGGAGCAGGGCAGCCCAGTCCGGCCACGGTTCCACATCACCGTCACCGCGGAACGTCAATGGGTATGGCTGGACTCGCCAGAGAACGAGGTAGCCATCAACCGCAGCCAGAACAGCTGAACACGACAACAAGGCCCCCGTGCTCAACCGCCGGAAGCGCGGGGACCGGTGCAGTCACCTCACTTTCAAACAGGTCTACTAACGCATGCGCTGGACGATGCCGTATCTTGCTTCGCCACAGCTGCCGCGCGTAGTTTATTCCGAATAATTGTTACGTGAAGTGACATGCGCCAAGTCGATGAGATCCGTTCGCATGTCGATAGACAAAGAACCGATCAGAGTGGCCGGTGCCATGCCCATAAGCCCATTGATAGTTGATCACTTGCTCAACTCGAATGTAACCGCCAGCTTGGACCACGTAGCTATTCGCTCCGTTTACTGCGGTGTAGAATTGAATGTTCTCCAGAGCGGTGCATAGCTGTAGCGGGCTTCGTCGACGGTGCCGAGGTGCAGCCGCCAGTTCGCATGATCGGTGAGCTGCCCGTCGGCGTCCATGTTGATCGTGAGGTTGTCCTTTTCGTACCGGCCGACACCGTCCGGCGGCGGCTGGACGGACAGCGCGCCGGTTTCCTCGACCGCCCGATAGGAGGATCCGCCTTCCCGGGTTACGTGCACGTCGTTGGCGGTGAGCTGGTCGTCGTCCTCAGGTTCGAATGGCTCGGAGATGTGACCGGCCGCGTAGTCGAGGGCGGTCGGAGCCTGGTTGTACAGGCTCGCGCGGGTGCGGTAGCGCAGGGCGACGAAGTCCCGTTGCTCGGACCGCCCCGCCACGCAGCCAGCATGGCGCACACCTCAAGATCCGCGAGGAAGCCGTGGTGCGCGCCCCGGAGCCGGATCTGGTCGTCGCTGCCGGGGGTGTTGGGGTTATCGCAGGGTTGTTTCGGAAGGTGGCGAATCGGGCGGGTGGTGGTGCTTGCGTGGGGTCTGGGTGGGCCATCCGGCGGCGAGGACGTAGAGGGGGTGTGGCCGATGTTGTCCACGTCGGGCTTGGCGGATGTGCTGTGGACCGACGCCGAGGGCCAGTTCGGCGTCGGCTCTGCATCACCGCGGTGAGCATCGGCCTTGCCGGCTGGCACTCGGCGCGGGCAGCGGTGAGTATCTGGCTTCGGAGATGGGCTGCCTGTTTATTGGGTGCGTTTGCGGCAGGCTTGCAGTGCCCACTGCTGCTTGCCGTAGTTGTCGCGGAAGATGCGGTAGCAGTTGGTGAGGGTGTCCTCGTGGCAGGCGTAGGTCGCGAGGTGTTCGTTGGCGCCGGCGTCGACGGCGTGGTCGACACAGTCGTCGACGGTGGCCGACGCGGGGGGTGCGGCGGCGCACGTGCCTGCCAGCACGGCGGCCGCTATCAGGCCCCTTGCCACGTGTTTGATCACGGCATTGTCCTTTCCGGTCGCTGGGCGCGGTGCTCGTTCCGGACTGCAATCGAATCGGAGCAGCATCCCGGTTGGCCAGGCCTCACGGTGGATGTTCGCTCGCTCGTGCGCACCTCTCACCCAGCCGGGATCGCTGGTTGGGCAGCGGGCAACGCAGTGCGGGTTTCAGTCCGGCGGGTACTGGAGTCCGAACTTGAGCGTTCTGGCCGGTCACGGTGCCCGCTCGTGATCTCTCGGTTCAGTTCGCCTCGCAGGCGCCGACGCCGGTGTCGTCCAGGCCGGGGAGGGGCTCGGGGTCCCAGGCCCGGACCAGGCTCTGCACGGTGGGCATGAGGCGGGCCAGCGCGTCATCGCGCTCGTCGAGCTTCTTCCGGATCTTCTGCACCGCGCCGTGGGTGAGGCCGACCGCGGCGCCGAGGGAGCGGTCGGTGTCGGCCGGGTCCTGCCAGGCGGCGATGCGGCCAGTTCAATTCCTTGGTGTGCAACGGTTTGTGCGGCTTCGTGGTGTGGTCGGTGCGGTTCTCGCGTGGGTGAGGGGTGTGCTGGTGCCCTGCGGGGTGGGGGTGCTCGTTGGGGTGAGGGTGTTGTGCGGTGGGGGTTTCTGGGCAGCACAGTGGATTGCGCACGGAATTCGCGATCACCCGGATTGCGAACGTGACTGGAATGAGAGGAGTTCATGATGCGCGAGGAGCAGACCGCGGTGGAGCTGTACGAGCCGCCGGCATTGGTGGAGTTGGGCCAGTTCAGCGACGACACCCTCGGAGGCGTCCCTGGTCTCCGCTACGACTGGCCGTACCCGCGGTACGACTGGTAATTCGGCGATGCCGTAGTTGACGGCCGGACGTGAAGAGGTGGATCGCTGGTGTTGACGCAGGGTTGGCTGGTGCTGCCGGATGTTGCGCGTGCCCGGTCGTGGGTTTCGGCGGTGGCGGCGGTGGTAGCGGCGCCCGAGGTGGTCCCGTACGCGTCGGGCCGTCCGTGGCTGGTGGGCCGCTGGGCTCCTGGCGAGTTGACGGTGGCCCGCGCCGGTTCGGTGCGGGTGGCGGTGATCGGGCACTGTCCGGTGACCGCCACCCGGCTGACCGAGCTGATCACCAGAGTGCGTCGGGTGGACGATCTGGACACCCTGGCCCGGGACCTGCCCGGTTGTGCGCATTTGGTGGCCGAGGTGGAGGGGGTGCTGCGGGTCCAGGGCAGCGGCCCAGCGGGGTTGCGGCGGGTGGTGCACACCCGCGTCGGTGACACGGTCGTGGCCAGTGATCGCGCGGATGTGCTGGCCGCGGTGACCGGCGCCGCACTCGACGAGCGGGTGCTGGCGGCACGGGTGGTGTGCGGCGCGCTGGTGCCGCCACCGTTGAACGATCTTCCCCTCTGGCGCGGGGTGCACGCGGTGGCGCCGGATCACTATCTGCGCATCGACCACCACACCGGCACGGGCATGGTGGTGCGGTGGTGGCGGCCACCGGCCCCGGAACGCTCTCTGGCCGAAGGGGCCGGCGCGGTACGGGAGGCGCTGCGGACCGCCGTCGCCGCCCGAGTGCCCAGCGCGCAAGGCGTGAGTGCCGATCTGTCCGGGGGGATGGACTCGACCTCACTGTGCTTCCTGACCGCCGACACCGCGCCGGGGGCTTTGCGTGGCACGTTCCGCTGGGCCGAGACCGATGCCAGCAACGACGACGGCGTGTTCGCCGCCCGCGCTGCCACGGATTTACCGTCCGGTATCGAGCATCTGGTGCTGCCCGCGGGCGGGCCGCCGTGGGACTTTGACAACCCCGGGGATCTGGCCGACACCGAAGCGCCCTACCCGTGTGCCCGCACCCTGGCCCGTTTCCGCCACTGCACCCGCGTGCTGGCCGGCTGGGGTGCCCGGGTGCATCTGGCCGGGCAAGGCGGCGACGAGCTGTTCGACGAGGTCCCCCGCTATCTGCACGACCTGCTCCGCCGCCGCCCCTGGACCGCGTTCCAGCACATCCGCGGCTACCAAGCGCTCGGGCGCTGGCCCCTGGCCGCGGTCGTGGCCGCCTTGCGCGACCCCCAGGACCTGTCTGGGTGGTGGCGGGAGCAGGCCGCCCAGCTCACCGGCCCGCCACCGGCCCGCTATGCCCCCGACTTGGGGTGGGGACACCCGCTGCGCGCCCACCCCTGGGCCACCCCTGCCGCGCTGGACGCCACCCAAGACCTCCTGCGCGGCCTGGCCGAGCAGGTCAGCCCGCTCGCACCCGAGCGGGGCCAGCACGCCACCCTCGCAGTCCTGTGCTCTGCAGGTTCGGGCTACCGCCAACTGCTGCGGCTGTTCACCACCGGCGGACTCCGGCTGGAACTGCCCTTCCTGGACACCGGTGTGATCGACGCGGCGCTCGCCGTGCGTGCGCACGAACGCCGCACCCCCTGGCGCTACAAACCCCTGCTGACCGAAGCGATGCGCGGCATCGTGCCCGAGTCGATCGCGGGCCGGGCCTCCAAAGGCGACTTCAGCGAGGACGCCCACCTCGGCCTCCAACGGAACCTGCCCCAGATCCTGGACCTGTTCGCCGACTCCGCCCTCGCCGCCCACGGGCTCATCAACCCCGACACCCTCCGTTCCCGGCTGCTGGCGCCACAAATCGACAACCGGATCACCATCGCCCTGGAACACCTCCTCGGCGCCGAAACCTGGCTCCGCGCCACCCACACACCACCAGCAACGGTGCCGACACCACGGTCCGCGCACGTCGAGAAGGGAAGCGCCGATGAGCCCGCACCTGCGCCCTGACATCGCCACCACCCACACCGAACACGGCACCGTCCTGCTCGACGGGCGCACCGGCCGCTACTACCAGCTCAACCCCACCGGCACCCGCATCCTGCACGCCCTCGAATCCGGCCACACCCCCGCCCAGATCGCCACCCAGCTCGCCGACCTGCACCACCTCGACCCCGACCGCGCCCGGCGTGACGTCGACGCGATCACCACCCGACTCCACACCGCCAACCTCCTGGAGGACCCGTGAGCGGCCCCGTCGCCCTCGAAACCCGCACCCCGCTCCCCCCGCACCGGCGGATGCCAGCCCTGCTCGCGGTCGCCGCCGCCCGCGCACTCGCCCGCCTCACCCCCGCCCGGCTGCGCACCGTCCTCGAACTCGTGCGCCGCGGCGCCCACCCCGCCACCCACCAACAAGCCCAAACCGCACGAGACGCCGTCGTGTCCGTCAGCCTCCGCTGCGCCGGACAACACTGCCTGCAACGATCCCTCGCCGCCGCCCTCCACTGCCGCCTCCACGGCACCTGGCCCACCTGGTGCACCGGCGTCCGCACCCACCCCTTCACCGCCCACGCCTGGATCCAAACCGACGACCAACCCATCGGCGAACCCT
>NZ_VTHK01000122.1 GCF_009765355.1 Amycolatopsis anabasis
GCGCTGCCGTTCGTGCTGATCTTCCTGGCCACCGCCGCGCACACCGAATCCCACCTGGGTACGGTCGCGCTCGAACTCGTACTCGGCCTGGTGCTGGGGATCGCGATCCCGGCGGTGGTCGCGCTGGCGTGGCGGACCCGGATCCTCACGGCCGAGCCGCGGTTGCAGGCGCTGGGGCCGCTGGCGATCGCGGTGATGCTCTACGGCGCCTGCCACCTCACCCACGCCAACCCGTACCTGGCCGCCTTCGCCGCGGGCTCGACGCTGGCCACGCTCGATCGGGTCGCGGCCGAGCATTTCGAACCGTTCGGCGAGCTGTTGTCGGAGACCACCAAGTTCGCCGCGCTGCTGGTGTTCGGTGCATTGATCACCCCGGACCGCATCTCGCACATCACCCTCGGCGGCTGGGTACTGGCGGCGCTGGCCATCGTGTTGGTCCGGCCCGCGGCGATGCTGCTGTCGCTGCTGCGCACCCCGCTGGACCGGCGGGAGCGGGCGACCGCGGCGTGGTTCGGGCCCAAGGGGTTCGCTTCGGTGGTCTACGGCCTGCTCGCGCTGCAGTCCGGGATTCCCGACAGCGAGATCGTGTTCGACCTGGTCGCCATCACCATCGCCCTATCCATCGTCCTGCACTCCTCCACCGACGTCCCGGTCGCCAAGGCACTGCAGGTGGAGCCGCCGGACAACCTGCCCACCGGCCTGCCCGACCGCGACGACGCTCGCGTCA
Source organism: Amycolatopsis anabasis (assembly GCF_009765355.1). Classification (GTDB taxonomy): domain Bacteria; phylum Actinomycetota; class Actinomycetes; order Mycobacteriales; family Pseudonocardiaceae; genus Amycolatopsis; species Amycolatopsis anabasis. Next base: position 728 of record NZ_VTHK01000122.1, read on the forward strand.
AAAACACGACAGGAGAAGCCGATGACCCTCGGCGGGAATGACCGAATCGTCGTACCTTGTGGGTATGCACGCCGAGCAGATGGCCGAGGAATTCCCGGTCGTCGATCTGGATTCCAACGCGCTGGAGGGCTCGCGGCTGCTGGCCAGCCATCGGATGCCCGGCCTCGTCGTGACCGACAAGACCGGGAAGCCGTACTCGATCCTGCCCGCCTCCCAGGTCGTGAAGTTTCTGGTCCCGAGTTATGTGCAGGACGACCCGTCGCTGGCCGGGGTGCTGTCGGAGTCGATGGCCGACCGGGTCGCCGACAAGCTCGGCGGCAAGACGGTCCGGGATTTGCTGCCCCGGGAGCCGCAGGAGCTACCCGCGGTCAACCACGACGACACCATCGTCGAGGTCGCGGCGATGATGGCCCGGCTGCGCTGCCCGCTGACCGCCGTGCTCCGAGACGGCACGCTCGTGGGCGTGATCACCGCGTCCCGCCTGCTGGAGCTCGCGCTCACACCACACTGACCTGCGGGGCCACGGCATGACCGTGGTCGCGATCGCCGTGTTCGCGGTGGCGTATCTGCTGATCGCCACCGAGAAGATCCCGAAGACGGTCGCCGCGCTCGCCGGTGCGGGCATCGTTCTCGGGGTTGGGGTGGTCGGTGCCGAGGACGCGTTCTACTCCCACGAGACCGGGGTCGACTGGGACGTCATCTTCCTGCTGCTCGGCATGATGATCATCGTCGGAGTGCTGCGCAAAACTGGCGTCTTCGAATACACCGCCATCTGGGCCGCCAAACGCGCCAAGGGCTCGCCGCTGCGGATCATGATCCTGCTGACGCTGATCACCGCGGTCGCCTCGGCGTTGCTGGACAACGTGACCACCGTGCTGCTGCTGGCACCGGTCACCCTGCTGGTGTGCGACCGGCTGGGGATCAGCCCGATCCCGTTCCTGATCGCCGAAGTGCTGGCCTCCAATATCGGCGGCGCGGCGACCCTGATTGGGGATCCGCCGAACATCATCATCGGCAGCCGGGCGGGACTCTCGTTCAACGACTTCCTGGTCAACATGGGCCCGATCGTGCTGATCGAGCTGATCGTGTTCACGCTGATGCTGCGGTGGCTGTTCCGCGGCTCGTTCACCGTCGACCCGGGCCGGGTTGATGACGTGATGGCGCTCAACGAACGCGAGGCCATCAAGGACCACGGGCTACTGGTCAAGTGCGGCGTGGTGCTGCTGGCGGTGTTCGCCGCGTTCGTCGGACATTCGGCCCTGCATATCGAGCCCTCGGTGGTGGCGCTGCTCGGCGCCGGTGTCCTGGTGCTCATTTCTCGGGCGAAACCCAAGGACTACCTGTCCAGCGTGGAATGGGAAACCCTGCTCTTCTTCGCCGGGCTGTTCATCATGATCGGCGCCCTGGTCAAGACCGGCGTCATCGGCGAACTGGCCAAGCTCGCCGCCGACGCCACCGGAGGCAACGCGCTGCTCGCGGTCATGCTCATCCTGGTCGTGTCCGCGCTGCTGTCCGGGATCATCGACAACATCCCCTACGTGGCCACGATGAGCCCGCTCGTGCTCGCGCTCACCAACGACATCGCCGACCCCGTCCATTCCGAGGCACTGTGGTGGTCACTCGCGCTCGGCGCCGACTTCGGCGGCAACCTCACCGCCGTCGGCGCCAGCGCCAACGTCGTCGTCCTCGGCATCGCCGCCCGCGAGGGCACCCCGATCTCGTTCTGGGAATTCACCAAGAAAGGCGCCATCGTCACCCTGATCACCATCATCATCGCCGCCCCCTACCTATGGCTGCGCTACTTCCTGCTCGCCTGACCACAGCTACACTCAGAAGGATCCTTGTGATGCCCATCACGCACCAAGTCGGGGAAGTGAAAGCGCCGTGGCCAACCTGCTCACCACCCTCGCGATCATCAGCCTCTTCGTCCTGGTGGTCCTCGCCCTGCGCGCCGCACACCACCGCCAGGACCACAACACCTGACCGACACGGACTTGGCACTCGAGCCGCACCACCCCGTGTGGCCCATGCCCTGGTACCGCCGAGGAAACCGTGATGGCGCAACGTCACGCAGGAACAGCACCCCGGGCGAGAACCACCACAAGCCCCGGACACCGCACCAACGCCGCGCGCAAGTACCGTCCGGAGTTGCAGGGGCTGCGGGCACTGGCCGTGCTGCTGGTGGTCGTCTACCACGTGTGGCTGGGCCGGATCTCCGGCGGCGTGGACGTGTTCTTCCTGATCTCCGGATTCCTCATCACCGGGCAACTCGTCCGGGCCAGCACCCGCGGAAGGATCGCGTTTCGTCCGTTGTGGGGGCGGATGATCAAACGGTTGTTCCCCGCCGCATTGACCGTGCTCGCTGCGGTCATCGCGATCAGTGTGCTGGTACTGCCGGAGAACCGCTGGTTCCAGACCATCAAAGAAGTCGTCGCCTCGGCGCTGTACGTGGAGAACTGGCGACTGGCCGCCGACTCGGTCGACTACTTCACCCAGCACGATTCCGCGAGCGTGGCGCAGCATTTCTGGTCGCTGTCCATCCAGGGCCAGTTCTACCTGGTGTGGCCGCTGCTGGTGGCGCTGGTCGCGCTGGCCGCCCGGTTGACCCGGCAGAGCCTGCGCCCGATGCTGTCGATCACGCTGCTGGTGCTGTTCACCGCGTCGCTGACGTATTCGGTATGGCTCACCGCGGCCAACCAGCCCCTGGCCTACTTCCATTCGCTGACCCGGGTGTGGGAGTTCGCACTGGGCGGCCTGCTCGTACTGGCCATCGACGCCGTCACGGTGTCTCGGTGGCTGCGGATCGTACTGGGCTGGGCCGGAATCGCCGCCTTGATCTCCTGCGGGCTGGTGCTACAGGTCGGCCAGGTCTTCCCCGGCTACCTCGCGCTGTGGCCCACACTCGCCGCGGCCCTGGTCATCACCGCCGGTGCGACCGGCAGCCGCCTCGGCGCCGATCGGCTGCTCGCGTCGCGTCCGCTGGTGTATCTGGGCAACCTCAGTTACGCGCTGTACCTGTGGCACTGGCCGGTGTTGATCTTCTACCTGGTCGCCCGCGACCGCGCCACGGTGGGCCTGCGGGGCGGCGCCATCATCATCGCGGCGTCGCTGCTGCTGGCGGCGGCGACCTATCACCTGGTCGAGAAACCCGCGCGGGATTCCCGGATCGGGCAGCGCACGAACTGGGGCGCCTACCGGTTCGGTGTGGCCATGCTGGTGCCGGTGCTGGTGGCCGCGGGCGCCTGGCAGGTGGTCAGCATGCGCAAGGCGGAGTCCTACGCCGCCTCGGTGAACGATCCCGATCATCCCGGTGCGCTGGCCCGCACCGCGGGATTCGAGCGCTGGGCGAGCCCGAACGCCCCGCTCGCCCCATCCTTCGTGGCACTGCCGGAGGACTTCGCGCGCATCGACGAAGAACACTGCACCACCGCCGCCCGCAGCGCAGACCTGGAGGTCTGCGCGACCGAAACCAACGGGCCACCGGCTCGGCGGATCGTGGTCACCGGCGACTCACACGCCGGCCAGTTCATCGGCGCGCTGCGCCCGATCGCCGAACGACGCAACTGGCAGATCATCGCGATGCTCCGCGGCGGCTGCCCGTTCTCCACCGACTCCGAGACCGTGCCCGGCGACCAGCCCTGCATCGACTGGAACAACAACGTGGCCGAGGAAATCCTCGAACAGCGACCGGACGCGGTGTTCACCATCGCGACCAAGGACGTCCGCCCCGGCGCCACCGAACACCTGCCCCCCGGCTTCGTCAACCAGTGGCGGAAAGTCGACGCCGCCGGCATCCCGGTGCTGGCCGTGCGGGACAACCCCCGCTTCGACGACTACTCACCCCCGCTGTGCGTGGAAGCCAACGGCCCGACCGCTCCCGAATGCAGCAGGCCACGCGCCGAACTGTACGCACCGGAACCGCCGTATGCCGGGTTGCCCGACCTCCCACCGAATGTGTCCTTTTTGGACTTCAGTGACTACTTCTGCGAACAGGACACCTGCCCACCGGTCATCGGCAACGTCCTGGTGTACATGGACAACAACCACATCAGCGCCACCTACATGACCACCCTGTCCACCATCCTGGAAAACGCCGTCGACTCCGCACTCGGCTGGCACGACGACGTGGCCAACGCCCCCACGTAGAACCTCACCCCCGGCTGGCGATCAGCAACGGCACACCCGTGACGATCAGCACGCGTTGCGAGAGTGGCTGCCTCGTACCGGCAAGCGGACAGGGCTCACGCCCTTCGGCGAGCGAGAACCAGGGCGCGGCCGACGAGACCGGCAGCGAAGACAGCAAGCCCTGTCACCACCGAGAGCCAGGGCAGCGTCGCGGCCAACAGCAGGCAGCCAACCAGACCGGACGCGGGCAGCCAGCGCGGGAGGCGTCGCTGGCCGGCGGGCAAGGTGAACGCGGAGGCGTTGGCGATCGCGTAGCAGAGCCCGATCAATTCCTCGGAGATAGAGCGTTCCGCGTCTGGTTTGAGAATGTGGTGCGTCATGGTCAGGCTGTTCCGCGGTGGAGTGCGTCGTCGAGCCATTTGCCGAGGTGTGGCGCTTCGGTACGGCCGCCGCGCCAGGCCAGGTGTGCGTCTGGCCGCACCAGCCATACGTCCCGCTGCTCGGGATCCTCGGGGGTAAGGGGCACGACGTTATCGCCGAGGTGTTTCCGCGCCTCGGCGAGGTGGGCGTCCCAGCTTTCGATGGGGACCAGCAGTGCCCATCGCTGACCGAGTTCAGCATGCAGACGGGTGTGGCTGCCGTCTGGGCGGGTGCATGCCAGGTCCGGGACGCGGTCGCCGGGCCGTGGTCGGCGCCCCAGCCGGGCCCTGATGTCGTGGGCCAGCGGGCCGCGGCGGTAGGTCACCCACAGCTGGGACGCGAGCTGGCTGGCCCGTCGTTGCACAGACGGCAGGGTGGCGACGGGGATCAGCACCCGCCTGCGCAGGAACCGCATCAGCGGACTGTCACCCACCTGCAGCCGGGTCGCGGTCGTGGTTCGCCGCAGCACGTCGGTCGCCAGTGGCCGGCGTTCGGCCTCGTAGGTGTCCAGCAGCGCGTCTGTGGCTCGCCCGTGCACGACCAGAGCCAACTTCCAGGCGAGGTTCTCCGCATCGCCCATCCCGGTGACCATGCCTTGTCCACCGAGCGGGCTGTGGATGTGGGCCGCGTCGCCGACGAGGAAGATCCGGCCCTGGCGGTAGGTGTCAGCCAATCGGCGGTGCACGCGGAAAACCGAGGTCCAGACCGTGTCCTTGATCTGGATATCGGTTCGTCCGGTGCGCTCGGGCACCAGCTTGCGGAAGCGTTCCAGGATCGCCTGATCGTCCTGGGGGCTGTCGTCGCCGGCCGGGTCGTAGGCCATCAGCCGCCACAGGTCCTCCGCGCGACCGACCTCGCGCATCGGTACGGCGAAGAACGGGCCGTCCGGGTGTGGCCAGCCATGCCCTCCGGCGCGATCGACCGGCCAGTCGGCGTGCACATCCGCCAGTAGGAACTGTTCGGTGAGTCGAACACCGGGAAACCCGACCTCAGTCAGCTTGCGCACGGTGCTGTGCGCCCCGTCGCAACCGGCCAGCCACCGGCACCGCACCGTGTCACCGTTGCCGAGCACGCCCGTGACACCGTGCGCATCCTGGGAGACATCGACCAGCGGGCTGCCCCAGTCGACGTCGACACCCAACTCGTCGAGCCGGCGCCGTAGCTCCTTCTCTATGTCGGCCTGCGACACGTACAGCGCCGGGCGGGCGGTGCCCAGGCCGACATCGCCGAACCGGACCGTAATCGCTGGCCGCCCGTCGAGGTACTGCGTGATGGTGAGCGCGGTGAGCGAACGCTCCGGCAGGTCACCGAGCGCACCGAGGCGATCGAGCACCTCGACACCCCGGGCATGCAGGATGTTCGCCCGCGACGTCGACGCCGGTCCCGAGGCACCGTCCACCACCCGAACGGACACCCCACTCAGACGCAGCGCGCAAGCCAGCGCCAGCCCGGAAGGCCCAGCACCCACCACCAGCACCTCGGCGTCCAACCCAGCATCAAACCCACTGTCCACCACGTCCATGACGGCCACCCACAAACTCCACGACCAACAAGGCGGAACGGTTCCGTTCCGTATTGAAGCCTAGTTCTCGACATCGCCGGAACGCAACCGTTCCGTTCCGTACTACGCTAACCGTGATGACCGAACCAACCCGAACACGTTCAGCCACTGGAGCGGCCCTGCTGCGAGGACAGGTCACCGACGCGATCACAGCGGCGGTCCTGGACGAACTCGCCGAGTCAGGCTATGCCCGCATGTCCATGGAAGCGGTCGCCCGCCGTGCCCGGGTCGGCAAAGCCGCCCTCTACCGACGCTGGACATCCAAACAGGCCATGGTCGAACAGATCGTGGCCGATCTCGCCTGGAACACTGTCCCCGTCCCCAACACCGGAACCCTCCGGGGCGACGTCAGCAGCTACGTCGCACACGCCAACGCGCTCACACAGGACCTGCGCACAACTCGCATCATCGCCGACCTCAGCGCCGAAGCCATCCGCAACCCACAGCTCGCCCAGACCTTCTACGCAGCCCTCCGCGAACCCCGCCGCGCGGCCGGCGCCACCATGCTGCACAAGGCGATCCAACGAGGAGAACTCCCCACAGACCTCGACACCGACCTCGCCCTCGACTGCCTGGTCGGCCTCACCTACGCGCGCCCGCAAACCCTGACCGCCTCCGGCGAGCTAACCGACCCCTATCCCCAACAACGACTCGTCAACGTCATCCTCGCCGCACTCGCCGCCTGCCACCACTAACCCGCACCATCCGTTCCGACGCGCGAGCACCCTCCCTGCCGGCGGACCCTCACACGCCCCGACACGCGCCGTCACCACCGGATTCGGGCCAGAGCCGATCACGGGATAGACCCTACGCGTCCTCTGTGGACCGAGCAGGGTAAGAGCGATCACGGCCCACGGACAGGAGC
>NZ_VTHK01000123.1 GCF_009765355.1 Amycolatopsis anabasis
CCAGCGGTCAACCCTCGGCGGACGAAGGTGAAGGCACTCCCCTCTTCGTCATGTCCAAGTAGGACGGACACTGGCGTCTGGTCGCCTGCCAGAACACCGGTATGGTCGACCCATAACCGTCAGCTAGCGGTTACGGAATCGTCGATCCTACTACCGGAACGCGCGCGAGAACGACCTCCTCACGGCATGAGCGGAAGTTCGCTCTGGCAACTCGTGTCTCCGCTGCGGAGCGTCGTATCTTCCGTTCGTTGCCCGGGCACATCACTTTCCGGTGATCCGGGAGAAGAACTCAAGGGCGCGGCCGAACAACGTTCGTCCCGTGCTGCATTCACCCAGCGCGCTGACCAGTGCGACCAGGAACCAGATCCAAAAGACCGCCCGATCGGGCTGATTTGTGGGCGATTTTCCCGCCTGGTGTGTTTCGTGTTCGGGTATGCCACCCGGTTTACCTTCGCGCGAAGCTTCGGGCCATGACGCGGTTGGACACGGTGATCAGCCGGGAGCACCCGGTGCTGAGCTGCGCGAAGGCATGGCTGAGTGTCGGCAGGGACGGGCGCGTGTACCTGACCGGTTGGCTGGAGACCCCGTTGGGCCGGTCCGACGACGTGCTCGGCATGACCGTCGACGGCGGCCTGCGGCGCGGCGTGGCGAGCCCCATCGGCCGCAACACGGTGCTCGGGTACGTCACCGCGAACTCGGCCGGTTACCTGGCACGGGCCGAGACGCACGCCGAGCCGGGCGTCACCGTGATCGATCGGCGTGACGAGGAGGTGCTCCAGTGGCGCCGGTCCCGCACCGAGGGCCATCTCGACGCGTCCGCCCGGGTGGAGGCCGGGGAAAGTGGCCGGATCTACGTCCTGGCCCAGTACGGTGTGGTCTCCCCCGGTTCGACCGCGCCGCACGTCGTCGATCTCGGCGATCCCGCTTCCCCGGCGGAGCCGGTGTTACACCCGCTTCCGTTCACTCCGGACAAGGCGTCAGTGCTGGACTTCCGGATCAGCGATGCCGGCGGCGAACCGGTGTTCTTCGTGCTGTACAAGGCTTCTTCCGATGGGGTCACGCGGCTGGCCAAGGTTCGCGCGGGTGGTCAGGTGGTGTGGGACCGGTCGGACGGCCATCTCCGGACGCTGGTGCCGCACGAGAGCGGCGGGTTCGATCTCGGTGCCGACGGCCGGGTGTACCTGGTGACTCGGCTCGGCGACCGGCTGCTGCGATACCCCGACAACGGCACCGGCGCACCGGACGAGTTGCCCTTCGGCGCCGACCGTCCACTCCCGACGGATACCGCCCCCTACCGGGAACTGCGTATCTGGCAACAACAAGTCGTCCTGCAACGCAGGCAGGACCGCGAGCTGTACTCGGTGTTCGCGCTTCCGGCGCCTGGCTCGGCGCAGGTCGCCTTCCAGCGGTCCGTGTGGTCCCGTCACGACTTCCTCAGCGCGGAGATCCCCGAGGACCGGCCGTGGGAGGCGGGCACCAGCGTGCCTGTGACGGTGAGCATCGGTCGCTCGGACGGCGGCGAGCCACACCGCCTGCCCGCGCCGACGTGGCGGGCCTGGGGCCGTTCACCGGGCGCCCAGGACCACCGTGAATTCACCGTGACGCCGGACCAGGCCGATCCGACTCGGCTGCTGATCGGGGTTCCCGGTGACGTGAGCGGGCTGGTCCAGTTCTCGCTGTCCCCCGACACGGCGCCGTACCGGGTCGGGAGGACACCGGCGTTCCGGGTGCGCCGGGTGGTGGAGGTCCGGCCGCGCGGGGCCACCGGCTCGGTGAGCCTGGGCACCCGCGGCAGATCCCTTTACCGGTACGGCAACGGAACGATCCGGGACTGGGTGCTGAACCGGACCCGGTATGCCGCCGGTGAGCCGATCGAGCTGTCGGTCTCCGTCCGCCAGGACCCGCCCGCGGTGAAGCAGTTGGTGCTGCGGCTGGACGACGTGTCCGGGTCTGCGCCGCGGACCGTGGCCACCAGCCAGGTCACCGTCCCGGCCGGAGCGCCGTTGACGGTGACCGTGCCCGCGGCGGTGACCGGTCTGTTGAAGCCGGGGCGCTACCTGCTCACCGCCGACACGCCGGGTTTCGCCGTCGCGGCCCAGCCGATCGAGCTCGGGCCGGGCCGGGTGAGCGGCGGTCACCGCCGGGTGTGGTTCGCCGATCTCACCGCGCAGTTGTACCCGGGTGAGCTCGGCGCCTCCAACGCGCTGATCAAGTCCGAGCACCTCGACATCGCCGATGTGGTGGCCACCCATCTGGACCGGGTGCGGCGGCTGGGCTGGACGATCGTGGTGGACCGGCTCGGCATCCTGCATCGGGGCGGAATCGCGGTGCTGGAATGGGACCAGGTCGTCGGTTTGGACGTGCTCGTGCGCCGGCTGACCGTCGACCGGAAAGCGATCGACCCGGCCAAGGTGATCACCCTCAGCCCGCTGCTGGACACGGTTACCGGGCTGGGTGCGCTCGGGGTCGAGCAGCGCGGTGTGCTGCTCATCAACGACACGTACCTGCCGATGCGGGAAATGATCCTGCTACCGGAGTACTACAAGATCTTCACCACCGAGGCCCGCTCGCCGGTCACCCGGTACCACGACCTGCTGGAGATGAGCAGCGTCCTGATGCGGTACCACGGGTTCGGCGGCTGGCAGTGGGGCGCGAACTGGTGGACCTGGCAGCAATCCCCCGACGTGGTCGCGAAGATGCCGGAAACCGGTGGGGCGGCCTTCGCGGCCGCGCTGAAGACCTGCCGGGACAAGGGCACCTGGTCCCCGCTGCTGGGCATGATGGCCGCCGACGGCACCAACCACGCGACGGACGCCCAGCGGCGGCTGCGGGAGATCCTGCGCGTCGGTGTCGGCGCGGAGGCCGATCGGCTGGTCACCTCGGCGGCCGGGCCGTTCTACCAGATCAACGTCTACCCGCCGGACTCCTACCGCGAGGTGGACGAGGTCGACCTGCAGGCGCAGTGGGAGCAGTTCCCGCTGTTCCTGCACACCGCGTTCGCGATCGACTACCACACCCGGCCGGGCAAGCCGAGCACGTTGCATCCGCAGAACAACAACGACAGCGGTACCGGGGACCAGACTTTCGGGCAGGCTTTCGCCGCCCTGCTGCGGGGTTCCGACACGAGTGGCCACGCCGAACTGGTGCCCACCTTCCGGGAACCCCATGTCGATCCCCGTGACGACGTGAGCGCGTCGTTCTCGGTGCTGCGGGTGCTCAGCGAGGTCCTGCACGAGTACGGCGGCTGGGTACGCCGGTTCGACGGCGACGATCCGGTGGCGATCCTGCTCTCCCGGCGACAGTTCGCGGTCCAGAGCTGGACGAAGAACCTGCCCGAGCATCTGGCGCGCGTCTTCGAGGCGTATCTCTCCTGCCTGTACGCGCAGGTCCCGGCGAGCGTGGTGTTCGTCGAGGACCTCGACCTGCCCGGCACGCGCCCGATCACCGACTACGCCGCGGTGCTGCTGGTGCACGAGCGGACCGAGTTCGGTGCGGACATGGTGGCGGCGCTGGGGCGGCTCACCGCGGCCGGCACACCGGTTTTCCACGACGGCACCTCGAGGGACACCCCGCCGGAACTCGACGTGGTGCGGAAGCTGGGCAGCAAACCGCTCGGCGTGGCGTTCGACAAGGAGACCGCGCTCAACCGGCACGGCGGCAGTGACGGCTCCTACCGGATCTGGCGGCGGTTCGCGCTGGAGCACCGGCCCGCGCTGCGCTCCGCGTTGGGTGGCGCCGCCGGACGGGTCGGTTGCGCCGATCCCGACGTGCTGCTGAGCGAGAGAAAGTTCGGCGCGGCCCGGGTCGTGCTGGCGCTCAACAACTCCCTGTTCGACGTCGATCCCGCGGTGCTGCGGCGCGCGGCCCCGGTCACCGCCATCACCCCGCCGGCGGCGGAAATCGCGTTGACCCTGCCTCCGGCCCACCGCGGCCTGCATGGATACGACGTCCTCGCCGCGCGGCCCGTCAGCACCCAGAACGGCACGATGACCGCCGACTTCCGGCACTGGCCGATCGCCATCCTTGCGCTTTTGCCGGAACCGATCGACGGCGTCAAGGTGGACGCGGTCGTCGTCGGCAACAACCGGCTCCGGTGGTCGGCGGAGGTGGTGACCGTCGGCGGCGCCACCATCGACACACCGGTGCCGGTGCGGGTCCGCATCCTCGACGAGGGCAACGCGGTGCTGTGGGAACAGCACACCGAATCCCCGGCGCGGGGCGAATTCGAGGCCCCCGCACAGGTCCGGGGCCAGGTTCGGGTGGAGACGGTCGAACTGCTCGCCGGGCACCAGGCCACCGACACCGCCGGGGTCACCACCGTGCCGCTGCCGCTCGACCTGCTCACCGGCCCGCGGCCGGGCGGCTCTGCTCCCCCGGGCCCCGCCGAGACATCCGGTGACAGTGCGGCCGCGGCGGAGTGGCGACCGGCCGCATCCCGGCTCGGCGCCCGGGTACGCGGCCTCGCGTTGTCCGGAAACCTCGCGGTGTTCGCCACCGCCAACTGGGACGCCAACCTGTATGCGCTGGACCTCGGGACCGGGCAGCAGCGGTGGCAGGCCAGGATCGGCCAGCACTTCACCTTCGACCCGGAAGCGGTGTCCGGTGCGATCGCGGTACGGGGCACCGCACTCGACGCGCCGAGCGGCCACGGCCTGTACCTGGTCGACCCGGCCACCGGCGTGCCGCAGCGCCGGTTCGACCTGCACGGCACCCAGCCCCGCTGGGGACACCGGATCACCCCCAGGATCAACGATGGGCGTCCACCGGCCTTCGCGGTCCCGCCGAGCGGCTCGTGGGTCGCCACGGCCGGAAACCAGGGCATCGCGGTGTGGAAACGCGACGGGACCCCGTTGTGGCACGTCGACTGGTGGCAGCAGGCCACGCCACGGGAGCGTCCCGGCACGGCCGCCGACGCCTTCCTCGTCGCGGTGAACGAGGACACGCTGCTGGTGATCGCGCGCGATCAGGTCACCAGTTACCGGGTGAGCACCGGCGGGCAGCACTGGAGCCGCACCCTGCTGGGACCGGTGACCACGATCGAGGGCAGGGCGACCGCGGCCGCGGTCGGTCCGGACGGTCGCGTCTGCGCGCTGGCCACCACCCACGACGGCGGCATGCTGGTGCTGCTGGACGTCACGACCGGGAATGTCGTCAGCGTGCTTCCGGGGCCAGTACACGAACTGGCGTGGGCGCCCGACGGCCGCACACTGGTCACGCTGCACGACAGCCGGATCGAACTGTGCCGCGTCCGGCCGGACGGATGGGCGCTGGACCGGTCCTTCCCCGGCGGCGACGTGCTGCACAACCTGGCGGTGGCCGCGGACGGGCGGATCGCCTGCGGCGACGAACAGGGACGCGTGGTCGTGCTCGACGCGAACGCGAATCCGTTGTGGAGTACCGATGTCGAGGCACTCCCGGCGCCGCAGTGGCTGCCCGGGGGCGATCTGCTCGTGGCGACCCGGCTGGGCCAGGTAAGCCGCCGCACCGGCGCCTCGTTCCAGCCGGTCTGGTCCGCGGTGCTGAAGTCGTCGGCGGCGGACGTACGCGGCCGGTTGCTCGCACCGGAGGAACGGCCGGTCAGCCGGATCACCGGATCCGGCAACGGCCAGCCGCCGGCGGATCCGCCACCGGCCAATGTGCTCACCCGGAGCCTGGTCCGGACGCTGACCTTCAAGGTGGAAACCCACCAGGACCCGGTCCGGGTCGACATCGACGCGGTACTCGCGCCACGCCCGGTCCCCCCGGTCGAACCGTGGCTCACCGACTTCTCCGTCGACTTCGCCGCCCAGGGCTTCCCGGCGGCATACCTGCTGCTGGAAACCACCACGGCGGTGACCTTCGACAGCCTCACCCTGCACGACGACCCAGCACATCCGGAGTCCTGGCTGCGAGATCTCCGACTCGAGGTGCGCCACGGCCCGGCCGGCGTGTGGCGACAGGTCGCACGGCTGGTATCCGACCTGCCCAGCCGGACCTACCGCGGGCTGCACCACCCGGACGACCCGGCGAAACCGGTCACCGCGGCTCAACTCCGGCTGGTCGCCCCGCCCGGTGTGTGGGGCAACATCCGGCTCGCGGGCCTCGCGCTGCACCTGCTCGGCTGAGCTTGTTCCCCCGGGCGAAAAGGATACCGACCACGCACCCGGATCAGGGCATCACCGCCGGGGTCGCCCACTCATGCCCCGCCACCCCCTCTGGCTTCGGGCCAGACATTGGTACAGGTCGCCGCGACGTGGACGGGCCCGGCCAAGCCGGAGAATTGAGCTGTCCTGCCGCGGCACGCCAAGATCCGGGGGCCCCCGCCGAAGCGGTGAACCGCGCTCTGGCCCAGGACCGCACACCCCACCCGATCGCGCGTAGCCATGACCTGGATCACACCCGGTCACGCTAGGCTCACCGGTTATGGGTGAGGGGGACTTTCAGGACCTGCTAGCCGCAGGCATCACCGCCGCCGAACGCGCGGCCGACCACTGGCAGGCCGAGGGCGATCGCTGGGCCACCTACGACTTCTCCGCCAACCTGCCCGAGCTGCCCAACCTCGCCGAAGGCCGCGCCCGCGGCACCGCCACCCGCCCGGTCACCGACACCGACCTGGCCGCCCTGCACACCGATCTGCAGTCCGCGGCCAACCGCGCCTACGCGATCGCCGGACACTACCGACGTCACCTGGCCGAAATGATGCGGCTCGCCCGCGAATACTTCGGCGCCGACTGGCCACAGACGCTGGGCATCACCCTCACCACGGCAGCCGACCACGGCGACTAGCACCAGCGCGACACGCTGCCCGCAGGGCTTGATGGCCCGGACGCGCGGTTCGGCGACTCCTGGGAAAGCAGCCGTCCGCGTCGGCTAGGGGCTCGGAGACGGAAGCGGTTCAAGCACGTCGTTTGCGGGTCGAAACAGAG
>NZ_VTHK01000124.1 GCF_009765355.1 Amycolatopsis anabasis
ACAACCCCCCAACCTTCGGACCCACCACCCGAGAAAACTCCCCCACACCCTTCCCCACCACAGAACCCACACTCCCCACCCCAGCAACATGAAAAACGCAATCCAAACCGCCGAAACGAGAGTCGATGCGCTCCACGACGGCACGCATGTCCGCGGCGTCGGTGACATCCGCCTGCTCGTACACGAGACACCCGCACGAGGTTCCCGCGAGCCGCTCCAGCTCGTCGAGCACGGCGGCTCGCCTGCCGCGCTCATGCCTGCCGGTGAGCACCACCGCGGCGCCGTAGTCCCGCAGCAGCCACTCGGCGACGAGCCTGCCGATGCCGCCCGTGCCACCGGTGATCAGGTAGACGCCGCCACGGCGAAGCGATCTGGGCACCGGCGCGGCAAGCTCGACCGGGCTCGCCCGCAGTACGTGCCTGCCGCCGTCGAGCAGCACGTCGGCGGGCGGGTCCGCCACCAGCTCGTCGTGCAGCCGCGACCACACCGAGGTTTCAGGTAGATCCACTGTGGACAACATGACGGTAGTCGACCGCACCCCGGGCAGCGGCATCCGCAGCGACCGGGTGAACCCGACCCAGGCCTCCCCGTAGCAGCGCTCGTGCGCGTCGCGGAACCGGGCGGCGATGACCAGACGTTCCGGCCGCTGCCCCGCGGACGCGATGCCCCGCACGACGGCGAGCGCCGCAGCGGGGTCGGCGAGCCCCTCCCCAGCGAGGTCGAGGACGACGGCGGCCACCCGACCGTGTCGTTCGGTCAGCCGGTCCAGACCACGAGCAACGCCGTCCGCGTCGGGCGCAGCGAACGTCACGGTGCACGAGCAGCCGGTCAGCTCACCGGCCCCGAACGCCGTGTCGTCCGGGGTGACCACGAGTACCGCGCCCGAGCAGGGCGCGGACTTCGCGAGCGGCGCGGCGACCCAGTCCTCGTCGTACAACCAGACCCCGTCGGGCAACGACGACGCGGACGCGGCCTGCCCTGTCTCCTGGTGCCGCCGCTTCGACGCCACGGCGGTTTCCGCAGCGGCGGGGCCGTCGACCGGTTCGTCGGCCAGCGCGTCGGCGGCCCAGTACCGTTCGCGGGCGAAGGGATACGTCGGCAGTGCCACAATGCGCGGGCGCGGCCCGTCCTGCCCGTCGTAGAGCGAGTCCCAGTCGAGCACGGCACCGCCGAGCCACCGCCGCAACACCTCCTCCGGCGGCACTCCAGAGACGTCCGCACCGGCTCGTTGCAGCGGAGCGGGTGTTTCGACCTCGCCAACGGCGACGCCGGGCGCGGCCGTCCCGGCGGGCGCGTCCAGGAAGCGGCGCAACCGCTCGCGCACGTCGTCGACGTCAGCGGCCACGAATCCCAGCCGCGAGCGCATGTCGTCGCGCCCCACCTGCAGCGTGTACGCGATGTCCCGCAGCGCCGGGGACTCCCGGTCCGTGCCGGACACCGCGTCGAGCAGCGCCCGCGCCACCGCCCGCAGCCGCTCAGGCGTGCGCGCGGACAGGACGACGACGCTGCCCCGGTCGACGGTCTGGCGGGCGGTGCGGCTCACGCCGGTGGTGGTGCTCATGCGACGACGCTCCTCACGGAACTGACGGAACTCACGGGTTCGGGCTGGTCGTCGTCGGCCCGTATGACGACATGCGCGTTGGTACCGCCCGCGCCGAAGGAGGACAGCCCGGCGACCAGCGGCCCGGTCGCCGTCCAGCGCCGCACCTCGCGTTGCAGCCGGAACGGACTGCCGTCGAGGTCGAGCCGCGGGTTCGGCGGATCGGCGTGCAGCGTGGGCGCGAGCTCGCGGTGCCGCAGCTGCAGCATGATCTTGGCCAGCCCGGCGATCCCGGCCGCGGCCTCGAGGTGCCCGATGTTGGACTTCACCGAGCCGAGCGCGCACGCCCCGACGGACGCGCCGTCCGCGCGGAACACTTCGTTGAGCCCGCTCAGCTCCACCGGGTCGCCGAGCGCCGTCCCGGTGCCGTGGGCTTCCACGTAGCTGACCTCCCGCGCACCGACGCCCGCGCGCCGCAACGCCTCGGATACCAGAACCGCCTGCGCGCGCGGGTTGGGGACGGTGTAGCCGGAGGTGCGGCCGCCGTGGTTGACGCTGCTGCCCGCGATGACACCCAGCACCCGGTCACCGTCGCGGCGGGCCGCGTCGAGGGGTTTGAGCATGACGACAGCGACGCCCTCACCGGGCACCATGCCGTCGCCGCCGTCGCCGAAGCTGCGGCATCGCCCGCTCGGCGACAGCATCCGCCGCCGCGACATCTCGACGTAGGCGTCGGGGTGGCTGTAGATGTTCACGCCGCCGACCAGCGCGGCGTCGCATTCACCCCGGCGCAGGTGCTCGCACGCCTCGTGGATGGCGGTCAGCGACGACGAGCACATCGTGTCGATCGGCATGCTAGGCCCGGAAAGATCGAGCACGAACGACACGCGGTTCGGGATCGAGCTGAAGTTCGTCCGCGGCATGGCCCGCGCGCCGGTGCGGCGAACCCGGTCGCCCCACAGCGCATAGCCTGCCCTGGTGACCCCGGCGTAGACGCCGATCCGGCCGCCGAACGTCTTCGCGAGCCTGCGCCGCGAGTACCCCGCGTCCTCGACGGCCCGCCAGCACTCCTGGAGGAACAGCCGTTCCTGCGGATCGACATCCACCGCCTCGCGCGGCGAGATGCCGAAGAACAGCGGATCAAAGTCCGCATGGCCATGCAGGAACCCGCCCCACTTGCAGTAGCTCTTGTGTTCCCGTTCGGCACGTTCGGGGTCGGGTTCGTAGAAGCCGTCGAGCGGCCAGCGGTCGGCGGGGATCTCGGTGACGGCGTCGTAGCCCGCCCGCAGCCGGTCCCAGAACTCGTCGAGGTCGTCGGCGCTGGGGAATCGTCCGCTCATCCCGATGATCGCGATCGGTGCGGGCCCGGCCGCTTCGTGCGCGGACGTCCGCACGAGCGCCGTTGCCGCACCGGGCGTACCGACCGAACCATCCGATGTGGACGATGTGGACGATGTAGCCAAGGTGGCCGGGGTGGTCTCGGTGGACGGCGTGGCCACGGTCCAGCGCCTGCTGTCGTCGCCGAAGGTCGTGGCCAGCGCGCCCGCCACCTCGCGCAACGTCTGATGCTCGAAGAACAGCGTCTTCGCCGCCCGCGGGAAATCCGGTGCGAGCCGGTGGTTGAGGCGGGTGACGAGGAACGAGTCGAGGCCGTACGCGCCCAGCGACTCGTCGGGGTCCAGTTCGGCCTCCGCGACCCCGCTCACCTCGGCGAACAGCACGGCGAGCCGAGCGAGAACAGCGGTTTCGCGCCCCGCGCCCGCCGGATCAGCGACCGGCGCCGGCGCGGCGGGTGCCGGCGCGACGGCGTACCCCGGCCCGTCCTGGTTTCCATCCCGTTTGTGCTGGACATGCTGGTTGTGGACGTCTCGGGTGTCCCGGATGCCGTCGTTGAGCAGCGCGACGACCCGCGCGCGCTCGCCGTGGAGCACGGCGACTCCGGGCCGGCCGAGCGCGAGGGCCTGATCGAACGCGCGCAGCGCCACGGCGGCGGGCAGCGGCGACTGGCCGGTGGTCTCCCGCAGGACGGCCGTGGTCGCGTCGTCGACGCGCATGCCGCCGTCCGCCCACAGCGGCCACGCGATCGACACGGTCGTGCCACGGCGGGTGCCCGCAGCGACCCGGCCCGCGCGTTCAGCGGCAAAGCCGTCGAGAAAGCCGTTGGCCGCCGCGTAGTCGGTCTGACCCCCGTTACCGAGCACGCTCGTGATGGACGAGCAGAACACGAAGAACTCCAGGTCGAGGTCGCGGGTGGCCTCGTCAAGGTGCACCGCGCCGTCCATCTTGGGCGCGAGCACGGCCCGCGCGGCTTCCGGGTCCTTGCGCGTGAGGTAGCCGTCGTCGAGCACGCCCGCCGCGTGCACCACGCCGTCGAGCCTGCCGTGCTCACGCAGCACCCGGTCGACGAGGTCGTGGACGTCGGAACGGGAGGTGACGTCGGCCCGCTCGTGCACGCAGCGGCCGCCGTCGGCCTCGACGGCGCGGACGAGGTCGGCGTGCCCCGTCCCGGGTGCGGACCGGCCTGCCAGCACCACGGTCGCCCCCGGTGCCGACGCGACGAGGTGCCGCGCGAGGTGGCCAGTGATACCGCCCGCGCCGGTGAGCAGGTAGACCCCGCCCGGCCGCGAACGGGCGGCGGCCGAGGCCACACCGGCCACGGGCGTCCACGCCGTGCGCCACCATCGGTCGGCGCGCAGTGTGAGCCGCGTGGTGGTGCGGTCGCCTGCCACTTGGGCGAGCGGCCCGGTGAGGTCGTCGGGCGCGTCGTCGGCGACGATGACGAGCTGCCCCCACACCCGCGGCTGCTCGCGGCACACGCTCAGCACGAGGCCGTGCAGTCCGGCCGCGACGGCGGCCCGCCCGGTCTCGGGCACCACGAGCTGCACGGTCAGGTCGCCGTCGGGGTGCGTGGCGAGGAGCTCCTTGAGCCGGGCGAGCAGCGTCACCGTGGCGTCGGCGTACAGGCCGGGGATCGACAGCCGGTCCCACCGCGGTTCGAACACCTCGCAGCCGTCGACTGCCGCGGTGACCGCCGACGTTCCCGGCCGCACCAGCACGATGAGGCGGTGGCCCGGATCCACCGCGGACCGCGGGAGATGCGCCACCTCGCGGGGAACACTGATCACCAGCTGGTCGCCGTCCGATCCGGCGGGGACGACCGCAGGTGCCCCGCCCTTCGACCCGGCTTTCGACCCGGCATCGACCCCGGCGTTCGTGGTGGCGCGGGACTCGGGCCAGTAGGACTTCCGCGCGAACGGGTAGCCCGGCAGCGGCGCGACCGGCAGGGACCGCCCGCCGGTGAGGTGATCGCCGGTGAGGTCGTGGCCTTCGACGTAGGCCCGCGCGAGCCGCTCGAGCACCGAGCGCTCGGGACAGCGCGCGCCCGCCCGTGCCTGGGCGAGCAGTCCCGCCACCTCACCGGGGTCCGACGGCGGCGTGCGGGGCACGACGCCCGAGAAGTCATAACTTCCGGTCGAGCCCGAGGCACGCAACGCGACCACCGCCTGGCCCGCGTCCGACACGACCAACGCCCTCCGATGGCGGCCGTGGTCGCGCCGTTCGAGCAGGGTGTGGCAGACCGAGTCGAACTCGGGCGCGCCGGGCCGGGCCAGCGCGGCGGCGAGCTCGGACGCGACGCGGTCGAGGGCGGCCGTGTCCCGGCCGGACAGCACCAGCAGGTACGGGCCGAGCAGGATCTCGCGGTGCGGGGCGGCCGATGGTTCCTCGACGACGACATGGGCGTTGGTGCCGGTCATCCCGAACGCGCTCGTGACGCCGACCCGTGGCCTGCCCGTGCCCGCCGGGTGTCCCGGCCACGGCAGCGGCTCCGGGGACACCCGGAACGGCACCCGGTCCCACTCGACGTAGCCGCTGGCCCGCCGGTACCCCGCAGTGCCTGGCACGACCCCGGTCCGCAGCGCCATCAGCAACGCGGCGAGGTTCAGTACACCGGACGCGGCGAACGCGTGGCCGACAGCGCCCTTCGCGGACACGAGCGCGCATGATCCCGGCGGGGCTTCTCCGACCGCGTCGACGAGCGCGTCGACCTCGATCGGGTCTCCGATCGGGGTGCCGGTGCCGTGGCTCAGCACGCAGCCGATGTCGGTGGCCGTCACCCCGGCCTCGGTGTGGACCCGCCGCACGAGGTCGGCCTGCGCGCGCCTGCTCGGCGCGGTGAGGCCGTTGGTGCGGCCGTCGTAGTTGATGCCGGTGGCCCGGACGACGCCAAGCACCCGGTCGCCGTCGCGGAGCGCGTCGGCCAGCCGCCGCAGTACCAGCACCACGACCGCCTCGCCGGGCACGATGCCGTCGGCGTCGGCGTCGAACGGGCGGCACACCCCGCTTGGCGACGTCATGCCCGCGTCGATCGCCAGTTGGAGATGATCACCGCTGACCAGCACGTTGACCCCCGCCGCGAGCGCCGTGTCACACTCACCGGCGAGCAGCGCCTGCCGCGCCTGGTGCACCGCCACCAGACCGGACGAGCACGCGGTGTTCAGCACCACCGCGGGCCCGTCGAGGTCGAGCAGGTAGGCGATGCGCGAGGCAAGCACGCCGGTGTGGTTCGCGGTGACGACGGCAGGCTCGTCGAGCAGCCGGGGGAAGTAGCCGTCCTCGGCGCCGACGTACGTGGCGATCCGGCGCTCGCGTCGCTGGCGCGGGCCGATCCCGGCGTCCTCGAGCGCGTGCCAGGTCTCCTGCATCAGCAGCCGCTGGCGGGGATCCATGGTCACCGCGTCGGCCGGGGCGATCTCGAAGAACAACGGGTCGAACTCGTCGACTCCGTCGAGGTAGGCGGCGGCCAGCCCGGCGACGTCGCGGCGACCGGGTTCGTCGCCGCCTGCCTCCCGCGTCGTCGGCGTCCCGTCCAGGAGCGTCGACCACAGCGCGTCGACGTCGCGTCCGGCTGCGGACCGCACGCTCATCCCGACCACGGCGATGTCCGTCCGCCCGGTGTCCCGCGCGGACGGAACGGATGGCGCGATCGGCACGGGTGGCGCGGCGGCGACCGGTGCCGGTGGCAAGGCCGGAGCGGGAACCGCGGCAGTGTCCGGGTCCACGGTGGACATCACGGGAGGGGCGGGAGTGCTCGTGCTGGTGGCGGCCGCGGCGGCCAGCCGGGGGCCGTGCACAGCAACGAGATGATCCGCGAGCGCACCCACCGCCGG
>NZ_VTHK01000125.1 GCF_009765355.1 Amycolatopsis anabasis
CAGGCGGCGATGCGGCCAGTTCAATTCCTTGGTGTGCAACGGTTTGTGCGGCTTCGTGGGTGTGGTCGGTGCGGTTCTCGCGTGGGTGAGGGGTGTGCTGGTGCCGTGCGGGGTGGGGATGCTCGTTGGGGTGAGTGTGTGGTGCGGTGGGGTTTCTGGGGCACACAGTGGCTTGTGCACGGGTCGTGATCACCGGGATTGCGAACGTGACTGGTACGGAAGGAGTTTCTGATGCGCGAGGAGCAGAGCACGGTGGAGCCGTACGAGCCGCCGGCGTTGGTGGAGCTGGGTGTGTTCAGCGACGACACCCTCGGAATCGGCTTCACGAGGCCCGACATGGGCTGGCCGCGCGGCGTTTCTTCGAGTTGACGGTTTGACGTGAGGAGTGGATCACCTGTGTTGTCGCAGGGGTGGCTGGTGCTGCCGGATCGTGCGGATTCCCGGTCGTGGGTGCTGGCGATGTCGGCGGTGCTGGGCTCGCCCGAGGTGGTCCCGTACGCGTCGGGCCGTCCGTGGCTGGCGGGCCGCTGGGCTCCGGGCGAGCTGACGGTGGCCCGTGCCGGGTCGGTGCGGGTGGCGGTGATCGGGTCCCGTCCGGTGACCGCCACCCGCCTGACCGAGCTGATCGCGCGGGTGCGGCGGGTGGCCGACCTGGACACTCTCGTGCGCGGCCTGTCCGGTAGCGCACACGTGGTGGCCGAGGTGGACGGGGTGCTGCGGGTCCAGGGCAGCGGCCCGGCCGGGTTGCGGCGGGTGTTGCATACCCGCGTCGGCGACGCGGTCGTGGCTGGTGACCGCGCGGATGTGCTGGCCGCGGTCACCGGCGCCGACATCGACGAGCGGGTGCTGGCCGCCCGTGTGGCGTGTGGCGCGTTGGTGCCGCCCCCGCTGAACGACCTCCCTTTCTGGCACGGGATCCGGGCGGTGGCACCGGACCATTACCTCCGCATCGACCACCGCACCGGCACAGCCGAGGCGGTGCGGTGGTGGTGCCCTCCAGTCCCGGAACAATCGATGGCGGAGGGAGCGGGCGCGGTACGCGAAGCGCTGCGGACCGCCGTGGCCGCCCGGGTGTCCGGGGCGGGAAACGTGAGCGCGGACCTGTCCGGCGGGATGGACTCGACCTCGCTGTGCTTCCTGACCGCCGAAATCCAGCCGGAGGCGTTGCAGGTCACGTTCCGCTGGGCCGAATCCGACGCCAGCAACGACGACGGGGTCTACGCCGTCCACGCGGCCACGGCCCTGCCCACCACTATCGAGCACCTGGTGCTGCCCGCCGTGGGCCCGCCATGGGACTTCGACAACCCCAGCGACTTGGCCGACACGGAAACCCCGTTCCCGTTTGCCCGCGTTCAGGCACGCTTCCGCCATACCGCCGAATTCCTGACCGGTCGAGGAGCCCGGGTGCATCTGGCCGGGCAAGGTGGAGACGAACTGTTCGACGAGTTCCCCCACTACCTGCACGATTTGCTCCGCCGCCGCCCCTGGACCGCGCTCAAGCACATCCGCGGTTTTGGTGCGCTACTGCACTGGCCATTGCCCGCGGTCCTGGCCGCCCTGCACGACCCCCAGGACCTGCCCGGTTGGTGGCGTGCACAAGCCGATCAGCTCACCGCCCCGCCCCCGGCCCGGTATACACCCGACCTGGGCTGGGGACACCCATTGCGTGCCCAGACCTGGTCAACACCGACAGCGATCGACGCCACCCGAGACCTGCTGTATGAGCTCGCCGAACAAGCCAGCCCACTCGCGCCCCAACGGGGCCAGCACACCACCCTCGCGGTGCTGCGCATGGCCGGCTCCGGCTACCGGCAGATGCTACGGCTGTTCACTACCGGTGGCATCCAACTCGACATGCCCTTCCTGGACACTAGTGTCATCGAGGCCGCGCTGGCCGTGCGCGCCCACGAACGCCGCACCCCCTGGCGCTACAAACCCCTGCTGGCCGAGGCGATGCGCGGCATCCTGCCCGACACGATCGCGGGCCGGGCCACCAAAGGCCACTTCAGCGAAGACCTCCGCCTCGGCCTGAAAAGGAACCTGCCCGCGATCCTCGACCTGTTCACCGACTCCGCCCTCGCCGCGCACGGCCTCATCGACCCCGACGCCCTTCGCTCACGGCTGTTGGCACCGCAGGTAGACCACGCCACCACCTTCGCCCTGGAACACCTCCTCGGCGCCGAAACCTGGCTCCGCAACACCCACACCCCACCAACGCCGGTGCCGATCCCGGTGGCACGAACCGAAACCGCCGACAAGGGAAACGCCGATGAGCCCGCGCCTGCGCCCTGACATCGCCACCACCGACACCGAACACGGCATCGTCCTGCTCGACGGACGCACCGGCCGCTACTACCAACTCAACCCCACCGGCACCCGCATCCTGCACGCCCTCGAAGCCGGCCACACACCCGAACAGATCGCCACCCAACTCGCCGACCTGCACCACCTCGACCCCGACCAAGCGCGCCACGACGTCGAGGCGATCACCACCCACCTCCACACCGCCAACCTCCTGGAAAACCCATGACCAGCCCCGTCGCCCTCGCCCACCAGCAACACCTCCCCCTCCACCAACGGCTCCTGCCCCTGCTCGCCGTCGGCGCCGCCCGCGCGCTCGCCCGCCTCACCCCCGCCCGCCTGCAGCCCGTGCTCGAACTCGTGCGCCGCGGTGCCCGCCCCGCCACCCAGCAACAAGCCCAGACCGCACGAGACGCCGTGGTTGCGGTCAGCCTGCGCTGCGCCGGGCAACACTGCCTGCAACGCTCGCTGGCCGCCGCCCTGCACTGCCGCCTGCACGGCACCTGGCCCACCTGGTGCACCGGCGTCCGCGTCCACCCCTTCACCGCCCACGCCTGGATCCAAACCGACGACCAACCCATCGGCGAACCCTTCCCCGCAGGCCACTACCACCCCCTCCTCACCATCCCACCCACCACCACACCCCACGAACCCCGACGTTGACCAGCAAGACCACGCAACCGCGAGCACACACCCGAAAGCAGGCGGAAACCAGGGTGTTCCCCGATCACGCTCCTAACCACCCCGAAACCGCTCCCGCACATACCGATCAGCAACCGGCACCACCAGCAGATCCTCGTCGAGCACCGTCCAATACCGGTTGCCCGACGGCATCTGTACCTCGAACGTTCGCGGGTCTGTGGGCCGGCAGTGGCGGCGAGGGCGCCAAATTTTGGATGAGTGTCCTTGTCGACCTGAAAAACCGCGGGGTCACCGATGTCTTCTTCCTCGTCTGCGACGGACTGAAAGGGCTGCCGCAAGTTGTGGAGAACGTCTGGCCGGACACCATCGTTCAAACCTGCGTGGTCCATTTGATTCGTAATTCTTTTCGGCTCACCTCTAGGAAGTATGTCGACGCGCTCAAACGTGACCTCAAGGCGATCTGCACCGCGCCCGGTCCGGAGGCCGCCGAAGCCGCCTTGGAGGTGCTGGAGGAGAACTGGGGAGCGAAATACCCTGCGATGACTCGGCTGTGGCGCAACACCTGGACCGAATTCGTCCCTTTTCTGGACTACGACATCGAGATCAGGAGGATGATTTGTTCGACCAACGCGATTGAATCCCTCAACGCCCGCTACCGCCGCGCGGTGCGGGCCCGCGGGCACTTCCCGACCGAGGCGGCCGCGCTGAAGTGCCTGTATCTTGTGACCCGCAGCCTGGACCCCACCGGGACAGGGGCCGCACGATGGATGACGCGCTGGAAGCCAGTGGTGAACGCGTTCTCCGTCACCTTCGGTGATCGCTGGCCGGTCGCCGAGAGCTATTAACCAAAACCGCCGGAAACACCGTTTGTGTTACGGACCCGGTTTGACCCCCAGGTGGCCCCTTGCGGTGGACGGCCGCGTGTACTTCGGCAGAGGGAACACGATGTCTCCACCGTCGAACGTAAAGCGCTACCCACCTGGCGATCCGCTGAGACACTCTGGCTGGCGCGCCCCGGGCGTGCCGCACTTTGGATGAGCGATAGTGGAACCGAGACGACCGCACTCGCCGAATACCTGAGGTCTTTATGTTCCGTCGCCAGAGACCGCCGCTGCGCTACTTCGTCTACGTGTCCGACATCAAGCTGGACATGCTGTTCGAGCAAATCGACCCCGCGCAGCGACGACGCATCGCCGCCGAGGCCAAGGTCGACCTCAAGCTCGCCAGCCTCACCCTGCGTCGCGCCGAGCCGTCACCGGCGGCCCGGATGGCGAAACTGCGGGTCGTCGAGCGGTACATCGACGCTCACCATCTGGTGGGCACCACCGCGGCCCCCGGCCGGCAGTACTTCCGCGGTCGGCTCGACATGCAATGGGGCTTCCTCGCGCGAAACCAGGACGCGCAGCCCGAGGACCGCCTCCCCGTCGTCTTCTTCCGCGGCTGGCAAGGCCGCGATTTTGTCGCCCTGGCCGGCTCGCGCAGCCACGTGCTCGGCCAATACCCAGCCGATGACCGGGCCAACGCTGAGTTCGGGTTCTCCTCCGCGCCGAGCATCGTGGCCGTTCTCCGCGCGCACATCTCCGACCTGGAGGGAACGCCGCAGTATCCCGCCTGGGGCGAACGCGACGAGCGCACCCTCCAGACCGGAACGCCCCTCGAAGAGGAATATAGATGGCACCTCAGCAACGCCGCGTCGATTTTCCGCCTGGACGCCCCGTCGCAGCCCCTGGAATTCCTGGCGGTACCGCTGGGTGAAAGCCCGCAGGTCAGCCATCCCGGCGGCGGACATGGCCACGGCGTCTTAGGCACCCCGATCTACATCGCCCACGCGTATTGACGGGCAGCTACGTCGATACCCCGTGCGGTCACGACTCGCGAGCACCCCACAGCCAATTCACACCGTCATAGCCACGAGTCGTTCCGTACCGGGCCACCGGCGTCATCGCCAAGGGCACCGTCATCGCAGGGTTCTCGTCGGTCGCCTCACCTTTTCACATGATTTCCCCTGGCGATTCATCACCGTGCGTACGTAGTGGCTGGCCGACTGCCTCGGGTGGAAGAGGGGCCGGCCGTTCATAACGTGATCAGCGGCATGGTGGGCGCCACCGCCTGGATGGCACTTGTGCCATCCAGGGTGAGATTCATTGCGGTCGCTTGGTATTTGCCAGTCCGTTTTGGGTGGCGTTGGCGACATGCCGTGGAGGCTCCACCGAGCGCACGCTGAGCAGATGTATCCGTGCACTTGCCAGTACTCCTCCAGCCCATAAGCAGGCGACTCGAGCTGTCTCGGCTGCTGTTTGCCGATTTCGATCTGTCGGTCCGGAACATCATCTCTCAGCCTTTCCTGCTGAGCTTGAGAGCCCGAGCTTCTAAGAGCCTGAATCTGGGGGTGATCGTGCGGTATCTGAAGAAAAAGCGGCACCGGAGAGCGGTATTCGACCACGTTTCGCGCCGTCTCCGGGCTGATGTGACGCCCTCGACGACCGCCACGCGCAGCGCAATTCAGCACGGGACGAACGTTGTTCGGTCGCGCCCTCGAGTTCTTCTCCCGGATCACCGGAAAGTGACTGTGCCCGGGCAACGAACGGGAGATACGACGCTCCGCAGCGGAGACACGAGTTGCCGGAGGGTGTTACGGTAGCAGGATCGTCGTTGCCGTAACCGCTAGCTGACGGTTATGGGTCCACCACACCGGTGTTCTGGCAGGCGACCAGACGCCATTGTCCGTCCTCCTTGGACATGACGAAGAGGGGAGTGCCTTCACCTTCGTCCGCCGAGGGTTGACCGCTGGTGGTCGCATATAATTGGCGTACCTTGACGGCGGCGACGTCGCTTCGGATGAACAGCACGTGCACCACGTCAAAAGTCACCGTGAGACCCTGCATTCCGCCAGGGAGCACTTGCCGGGTGAAGGCTGATATCTCATCGCGACCAAAAAGGCGTTTGCCGCCGCTGGTCGTCCATATCGCATCGGCGCGGAACAAGTCGACGAACTCCTCGACGAGCTCGTTTCGCTGAGCATGCTGGATGGTGGCGACCACCTGCTTGATCGCCTCGATTTCAGCCGCGCGTGCGAGTTCGTCGGTTTCTGCCGGATTCATGGGAGTAGTCCTGCTTTCAGGCTTCGATGATCGGAGTGGTTTGCGCGGAGGCAATTCGCCACGCGTCGTCCTCCTTCGCCATCACGTAGACGAGGCGGCCTTTCAAGGGGAGGTTCGCGCCGGGATCGGACTTCGGCGCGGCGTCACGTTCATCCGACACGTGCTTGACGCAGCTGACGATTGCGACGCCGGGGTTCGCGAAGCGGATGTCCTCGACCTCGATCCTGGTGAGCACCTGTGCGAGTGGTGTTTCGAGTGCCTTCTTCATCGCCTCGTGGATGCTGTCCCTGCCGAGCACCTGGCGTCCCGCGATGTTGACGATGATCGCGTCGGCGGTGTGCAACGCGACGAACGGCTCGGGGTCGCCCTGATACCGCTCGGCGTCGTCCACCGTGCGCCGGATGGCGGCCGTGTCCGCCTCGCGTGACGCCGCCCGCTCACTCTGTCTCATGACTGTCTCCTCGAATCCCCAAGACGGAGCGAAACGCTCCGTTTGCATTCAACCTACTGCGGAGCGATTCGCTCCGCAAGGAGTACGATGATCGAGTGACGCAGCACGCCCGGAAAGCCCCGCGCCA
>NZ_VTHK01000126.1:0-866 GCF_009765355.1 Amycolatopsis anabasis
TCGATCATCGAAGAGCCAACAGCAGACAGACGAATCAATGCCATCCCCTCATCCTCCTCACAGCTTCCACATCCGTCTCCAGTGCGGGGAGCACGCCGGTCAGGCGGTTTCGGTGGTCAGGCGGTTTTCGACGACGTTGTTGAGCTTGGCGCGTTGTTCCTCGTTCGCGAGCGCGATCAGTCTGTTCTCGATGTGGGGTGGCAGGTCTTTGATGCCGAGGTCGACGCCGGAGGTGTGCGAGTGGTCGATGAAGGTCAGCAGCCCCTTCGCCCCGGACAGGTCCATGTAGCTCACGTTCTCCAGGTTCAGCGACAGCTTGGGCTGGTCATTGCGCAGCGTGGAGAAGACGCGGTCGACGGACAGGAACGACAGCGGGCCCTCGATGCGGTAGGTGCCGGTGTCGTCGTCGTGGACGATCGCGGCTTTGCGCTGGCGCGCCTGCACGGCGTGGACGATGAGCGCCAGGACGACGCCGACGGCGACCGCCGCGGTCAGGTCGACCAGAACGGTGATGATCATCGTCGCGAACATCACGACGACGTCACCTCTCGGGGAGACGTGCGCTTTGCGGATGCTCTCCCAGTCGAACATGCCGAACGCGGTCAGAATCAGGATCCCCGACAGCACCGCGAGGGGGATGTACTGCACGACGGCTCCGAGACCGGCCACGAGAGCGAGAAGGATGACGCTGTGCGTGGCCGCCGACAGCGCGGTGCGGCCGCCGCTTCTGATGTTGACCACGGACCTGACGGTCGCGCCGGCGCTGGCCATGCCACCGAACAGTCCACTCGCGATGTTGCCGAGTCCCTGGCCGATCAGTTCCTTGTTGCTGCGATGCCGACCGCCGGTGATGTTGTCCATCACGA
>NZ_VTHK01000126.1:876-6261 GCF_009765355.1 Amycolatopsis anabasis
GAGGCCGAGGATCTGCGACCCGCTGAACTCTGGAAGGGTGATCGAGGGAAACGACTCCGGAATCTGGCCGATGTAGTCGACCGCCGCGTTGAGCGACACCGGTCCAACGCGCACGTCCTGCAGCAGCGAGTCCGCGACCCGCAAGGTGACGGTGATGATCACGAGCGCGATCAGGCTCGCCGGAACCGACTTGATCACTCGCGCGGACACGAGCATGAGCACGATCGTGCCCGCTACCACCAGGAAACTTCGCTGCACCTGGTCTAGCTCGCCCAGGATGATGATCAGTGCGATCCCGCCCATGAAGCCCGACACCACGGGGTGGGGTATGAACCGGATGAGCGAGCCGAGCCTGCACAGTCCGAACAGGATCTGGAACGCGCCGGCCATGATGAACGCGACGAACGCGGCCTCGAGTCCGTACGCGGCAATGACTCCGGTGGCGACGACGGTGATGGGACCGGTCGGGCCGGTCACCTGGCCGGGCGTACCGCCGAACAGCGCCGCGAAGAACCCGGCGAAGATCGCCCCGTACAGGCCGACGAGCGCACCCTCGGAGGTGCCGGTCGCGGTGATACCGAACGCGATAGCCAGCGGTAACGCCACAATCGCCACGGTCAAACCGGAAAGAACTTCTCTGGCGATGCGCTGGAACATCGGCCCCCATCTCGGTCGACAGCATGCTGACTTCGACCCACGCGGGGGCCGAGTTGCCGACCAGGCTTCCCGGCGCTCCTACCGTAAAGATGCCGTAAAAATCCCTTCAAGGCAAGACCAAGTGACTCCACGGTGGGCCGAGCGACGGCGACGCCTTTGTGGAACGTCATTGCGCGATCAGCGACCACTGCAGACCTTGCACACGGCTGAGCAGAGACGCGGCGGACGAGCCCCCTCGACACGGAGTCATACTTTGCCGGGCGGATACTCACCCGAAAGACATCGCCTTCACCGCTCCCCTGTCCCGGCTCACCTCCTGCCACACCTCGGCTGTTGCGACCGTCGCGGGCCTCGTGCTAGTTTTTGGCTTGAGCCCCGTATGGGCCTACGCATGGAGGTTTTCCACTTTCGTCGCCACCGTGAGAGCGGCATGGTTCCGTATCTCTCGCATTTGGCAACCTCACGTTGAGGTATCACGCTCACACTTCAGTGCGTACGCAGCCTGCGGGGTTTTACTCATGCCTTTTTCCGGTGGTGTCCACCCTCCAATCTCTTCGATCAATGGGAAAGGGCACCATGTCTGAAGGTTTCGACTTCAACGCTTTTCAGCGCCAGGTCATCGCCGAATTCCGCGCCAACGGCGGTCGGGTCGGCGGGATGTTCGAAGGCTCCACACTGGCTTTGCTGACGACCACCGGAGCCCGGACCGGGCTGAGCCGGACCAGCCCGCTGGCGTACCTGCACATCGACGGGAAGGCGGTCGTGGTCGCTTCGGCGATGGGCGCGCCGACGCACCCGGCCTGGTATCACAACATCCGGAAGAACCCGGTCGTGACAGTGGAAACGGGAACGGAAACCTACACCGCCATCGCCGAGATCCCGACCGGGAACGAACGCGACGCACTCTTCGACGAAGTGACGGCACAGGATCCAGGATTCGCCGAATACCAAACAAAAACCACCCGGAAGATCCCCGTGGTGACCTTGCACCGAGCGGATTCTCATTCCGGGCCCGCACCTGTCGCGGTCGAACCCCAGCCCGACACCACCGGCGATCGGGTCACCGGGCTCGGGGATTTCCTCGTGGAAAGCCACGACTGGCTCCGCCACGAACTGGGCGAACTCCGCCGCCAGCTCGACGCGCTCGCCGAGGGTCGCGCGGACTCCGCAACCCTCGAGCGGCCGTCGCCGGATCTGGCCCAGCAGTTGCGCACGCATTGCCTGGAATTCTGCGGTGCGCTGGAGCAACACCACACCGGCGAAGACCAGGGCGCGTTCCCGATGCTGGCCCAGCAGTACCCCGAACTCGCCGAAGACCTGACCAAACTCGGCGAAGAACACAAGACCGTCGCGCGCCTGCGCCGGCGAATCCAGCAACTCGTCGACGACTACGTCCCCGGCGAAAGCGACCCGAGCACGATACGCGACGAACTCGAACATCTCGCCGCTAAACTCGAAACCCACTTCGAATACGAGGAAAAGACAGTGGTGAACGCCCTCAACTCCCTCGGGCCAGCACCCACTCGTCCATGATCTTCGCCTCCGGAGCCGGGCGATTCGAGCCCGGCCCAACCACAAGGACCGGGATTCCGTCGGCGTACGACGCCGCGAACCCACGAGGAAGGCCCCGAGGAGAGCCCTTATGCGCACGCTCGTCATCACCCAGAACATCACCGTCGACGGCTCGATCGAAATGCTCACCGACTGGTTCTCCCCACAGGAGCAGACCAGCGGCGTGCTCGAGGAGTTGCACCGCCAGGACCACGAGAGCGACGCACTGCTCGTGGGCCGACGCACCTTCGAGGCCCTCCGCGAGTACTGGCCTCGGCAGAACGACGACGCCACCGGTATCACCGCTTCCCTGAACGACCAAAGGAAGTACGTCGTGTCCTCCACGATGACCGATCCGCAATGGCAGAACACCACCGTCCTGCCAGGCGACCCGGTCGACCAGGTACGCGAACTGAAGCAGCAGCCGGGCAAGGACATCGTAGTCACCGGCAGCATCACCCTGTGCCACACCTTGATCGCCGCCGGGCTCGTGGACGAATACCGCCTGTTCGTCTACCCCAGCGTGCAGGGCACCGGACGCCGCATCTTCCCCGACGGCTACGAGCTGCCGCGACTATGCCTGCTGGACGCGAAGAGCTTCGGCAACGTCACGTACTCGCGCTACGCACCGGTACCCCGCGCCGACGCCACGCCGGAGAGGCCATGACTTTCGACAGCAGTGGAGCGGTTTCGACCGCGGGAGATCCCGCGCGCGCCCTGGCGCGCGCCACCGGGGTGTCCGGGTTGGCGTTCTGCCTGCTCTCGTTCGTGTCGCTGCCGCTGTACTTCGTGTATTCGGGGGCGCCGCCGGACTGGAACATCCTGACCCGCGTCCTGACCGGGGCGCTGGGATGCGCTGCCCTCCTGGTCTTCGCCTGCGCGTGGAGCCGGTACCTGCGCCGGGCTGGCGCGCCCGGTGGCGCGGCAACGGCGACCTCCGGCGGCCTGCCGGAGACGGTGGTGCTCGCCGCCGGAATCCTCTGGGTGGCGCTCACCTTCGTCCACCTCTCACTGGAGGCCGGCACCACCATCGTCACCGTCGAGCCGATCGACCCAACGCAGGACGGTGCGCTCGCGCCCGGGCAGTTCCTGCTCCAAGGAGCCCTCGGCCGCATCGTCGCAGCGGTCTTCGTCGGCGCCTCGGTGCTGCGGGCTCGACAGGCAGACCTGCTTCCGCGCTGGTTGCTTCTCGCCGGCGCAGCGCTCTGCGCCGTGCAACTGGCATTCGTACCGACCGTCTACTTCGGACCCGACCCGGCCGACTTCTACGCCGCCGTCGGATGGTGCACCACCGCGCTCGCCCCCGGTCTGGTCGTGCTCTGGCTGCTCGCCGTGTCCCTCGCGGTCCTACGCCGCAAGGAGAAGACCGCGTGAACATGACCGGCGTGACCGTCGGCATCCCGAGCACCGATCTGCTCGGACAGGTGGCGGTGGTGTACGGAGCGACGGGTTTCGTCGGGGAGGCGGTGAGCCGCGTTCACCGATGCCGGGGCCCGGCTCTTCCTCGCAGGCCGGACGGGTGACAGCCTCGCCGCTCTGGCGGACCGCATCGACGCGAACGGACACGTCCAGTGGGACCGGGTGGACGCGACCGACCCGGACGCGGTCGCGCGGCACATCGACGGGATCCACTCGGCCGCCGGACGCGTCGATGTTGTGTTCAACGCCGTGACGCACGGGGACGTGCAGGGTGAGTCACTGGTAGATATGAGCTACCAGACGTTCGCCGGGCGGTCGGGACCACGGTCGCGGCGCAATACGCCGTCACCCAGGCCACGGCACGCCGCATGGCGGCCCAGCGCAGCGGCGTGATCCTGACCGTGACCGGACATGGTCCGCCGTACCCGGGAACGGGCACGACCATGGTCCAGTGGGGACTGGTGGAGGGGATGCTGCGCCAGTGGGCCGTCGACCTGGGTCCGGCAGGGGTACACGTGTGCTGGCTCAGGACGACCGGGTTCCGCGATTCCGTCCTGGCCCACCGGGACTACGGGTCGAACTGGGCTGGTGACGCCGCGGCAGAGGAAGTGCTAGCCGCGGCAGAGACGGACACGATGCTCGGCCGGGGTGCCCTCGGTCGCGGAGGCGGGGCGTGCCGCCGTTTATCTGGCGACCGCTGACGACACCACGGCCGCAGCCGTCAACCTGACAGCCGGATCGGTCGCCGACTGACGCGGTGGCGAGACAATCCTTCAGGAGGTCGGCACTATCGGGAGCTCGCGGAGCGGATTGCCGCCGTCGATGAACAGTCGGCAGCCGACCGCCGAGGCGGCCGCGATGCGCGCCAGCACAGCACGGCAGGACTCCGGATGCCGTCCGTCGAGCGCACCGACACGCACGGCGAAAACGATATCGAAAGGTGCTTCCCCCGGCTCAAGCACGAAGGCTTCGGCAGCGACATGGCGCAAGCTCATCCTGCCCGAGCAATTTCCTGAGCCGATGCTGCTCGTGCCTGTTCGATCGCCTTCGCGGACCGGTCAATACCGCAGATGTGCCCGGAACTCAGCCGCGCCGCCACCGCCCTTGCCGCAGCGCCCGTCCCGCAACCGATTTCAAGCACACGTAACCGCGGTGTGAGCGGTAAAGCCTCTACGATCTCTGCCAGGCGGGAGGAGAGCGCCATCGACGAAGCTTATCCCCGATCCGCACGATGGCACCCGTCAGATCAGCTCGAGTCCGCCATCGACGTCGAGAATCTGGCCGGTCACCCCACGGGACGCGGGGTCAGCGAGCGCGAGCACCCACTGCGCCACGTCCTCGAGATCACCACCGCGTTCCAGAGGGATCCGGCCTCGCCTGTCCGCCGCAGTGTCCCCGTTGCCCTGCGCGCCCGCGCGGTTAAGTGCTTCGCTTTCGGCAGGTCCGGGTGCGACCGCGTTGAACCCGCACCTGCCGATCGGCCAGTTCCACCGCCCAGCTGCGGGTCAGTTGTTCCAGCGCGGCCTTGGCCGCGCCGTACTGGCTGATCCCCGGCGCGGGCCGGTGGCCGAGACTGCTGGACACGTTGACAATCGATCCCTTGCTGCGGGTGAGGTCGGGAAGTGCCGCCTGCACCAGGAACGTCGGCCCCAGCACGGTGGAAGCCCAGATCCCTCGCACGGTGTCGATCTCGCCGAGCGGGGGGACGCTACGACTTCCGCACTGTTGACCACGCCGTCAAGGCGCCCGAACCGCTCG
>NZ_VTHK01000127.1 GCF_009765355.1 Amycolatopsis anabasis
CCGACACCCGCGGACATCCACTACCGCGCAACACCCCGGCGCGGTAGTGGATCACCCGGGGCGCCGCGCCATCCACAGTGGACGACGCCCCCTCGCGGTTACCGGCTGGATCCTTGGACTCGGGATTCTGAACACGGGAGTCAGGATTCCGGGCGGGTTCAGGCCGGATCGTGCCGCGTCGACCAGCTTCAAGGTACCCGGCGTAGGTAGAGGTGATCGGGCCCGAGCGTCGGTGCGTGGATGTCCCAGCGGGCCACGGTGTTCGGAGGTGGAGCACTCGCGCGCACCAGTTCGAGGTCGACCCGGCGTGGTGTGGTTTGCTCGTCGGCGAACGCGAAGTTCACCGTGTACAGGGCGCGCTCGGTCGGGCTGGCGTGGGCAAGTCGCTCGCGTACGGCCACCGCCAGCCGCCCGCGATCGGAGAACGTGTCGACGATCGCGCAGTCGCAGTAGTAGGCCAGCACGCCGATCTCACCATGACTGGCGATCGCCCGACCCTCGGCGAGTGCGCTCAGGTCGCGGCCGATCCGCGCGTATTCAGCGGTGGACGCGTAGTTCGAGGTGATGGGTGCGAACTCGCGCGGAGTGGCGACGTAGGTGACGGCGGACACGACCAGCAGTCCCAGCACCGCGGGTTTGGCGTGTGCGCAGGCGAACACCGTTCCGGCGATGATCATCGGGGCGTAGTACCAGTGGTACGGCGGCACTCCCAGTGCACTGTAGACGGTGTAGTGTGCCACCCCGGCGAATGCGAACATGCCGAGCGGGAAGCGGCTGCGGGCGTCGGCGACCGCCGCGGCCAGCAACGGCGGAGCGAACGCCAGTGCGGTCTGCCAGGGGAAATTCTGGAAGTACAGCAGCGGTCCGTTGCTGAAATCCCAGTCGCCCCACGCCTTCTGCGCGCCCTGCAGAGTCTTGATCACCAGTGTGTCCGGTACGACCCCGCCGAGCACGAGCCAACTGAAGCCGAACCACGGCACGACGACGGCCAGCGCACCGAGCGTGCACCGCACGAGGCCCTGCCAGAACCGCTTGCGGACCAGCACCAGGACCACGGCGAACAGCAGGAGATCCACTCGGATCAGCACCACCGCCCCGATAGTCAGGCCGAGGGCGAACGGCCGCCGGTCCAGCGAAAGGGCCAGCAGCCAGCACAGTCCGGTCGCACCCATCGCTACCTCGAGACCTATCGAGGAGATCAGCAGTGGGTTGACCATCAACGCGGCGACCGTCAGCGGCGGGAACCATCTTGGCAGCTCGAGCGACGCACCGATTCGCCGCAGCGCGAAGTACGCCACCACCTGGCACGTGGCGAACAGCGCGCCCGCGGCGAGCTGCACGTCCCTGGTGATTACGGTGAGCGCGGCCAGCGCCAGCACGTTGCCAGGTGAGGTGGCCGTGTTCGACGGCGCGTCGGCGACCAGCCCCCAATGCCCATGGAAGGCGAGATTGCGCGCATAGGAAAAGGTGATGAAGCTATCGTCGATCAGGTGCCCGCGGGCGACCGCGTACAGCACGGCCGCGACCACCGCCAGCGCGGCTGCCGTGAGCCATGAACGCTGCGTGAGGGCGCGGTTCACTACGGGAAGAGCAAGCAAGACCGGACTCCAGGCTTAGTCGGGGGTGCCGACGGGTTTCGCGTGGTGGGGGCGCGCGGCCGCACCGGCACCTCGCACGGCCCTGATGGCCGGAATTCCGGCAGGGGTCAGATCTCGGCGGGCCTACTCGGGAAACCGCATCGACCGCTGCAGAGTTATCTCGTCACGCGCGTTGTACAGGGTGACGGTCGTGTCCTCCGCCCCTGAACCGTGAAGTGTGTCGGGGCCGAAATCGGCAGGTAACAGGACCAGGAAGGTGCCTGCGGTGACCACCGGGGTCAGTGGCTGCCGGCCACCCTGCCTGGCCACGGTCATCCGCGCGGTATCCGCCGGTACGAGTCCACCCGCGACGAACTGCCCGTAACCCTGCGGAGTGCGGTTGATCCCCTCGAACAGCGCACGCCCGCTGAGCAGGGGCGAGCCCGCGAGGAAGTTCATCTCCTCCGCGTGGTAGCTGGGCTTGCTCTCGCGCTTATCCACCGCGCAGAAGACGACCCGGTCACCGAACCGGCCCGCGATCACTGTGGTCGGGCCCGCGGTCAGCGTCGCGGTCGGCTGGAAGCTCTCCGGGTCGGGAATCTGGTAGCTCGATCCGGAGAGGCAGTCGCCGAGCGACCGGCCCAGATCGCTGGTCCGGTCGACGCCCGGGGTCGGGCGATCCACCACCCGCAACGCGGGTGGTGGCGCGACCAGTGGTGCGCCTGAGGTGGTGAAGGTGGCCGCCGAGGAGTTCGGCGTACCGGCCCACAGGAACATGCCGTCCACCGGCCGTGCGACTACTCCCGCCCCGGACAGACCACCGGGGCGGTGGTGTTCCACGCTCAGCGGTACGGGGCCGGGCTCGTCACTCACTCCGGCGAGGAAACCGGTCGGGCTCATCAACAGTGCCGCGGTCGAGGTCCCCGCCACGTAGGTCAGCGGCGCGTTCGGGTCCGAGACGGTCACCGTGGTGGCCGTGGTGTCACACACCAGCGGTTTACCGTCGGCGCGGGCCAGCACGGTCACCTCATACGGTGGGGCGCTTCGCCCCGGTGTTTCGTACAGTGGCGAACGTTGCCCCGGCCTGGTGTTGCCCACCGGTCGCCAGGTCTCCCGGCGTGGGAACGCGTCGCTCCTGCCCGCCGCGCGCAGTGCCGCCCAGCAGCGATCGAGTGCGTCATTCGCCAGTGGCAGATCCAGGGGCAACACCGGCAGATCCGGTGACACGCCCGGCGGCGGTGCCGTGGCCGACGCTGGCTCGTCCCGGCCACGGAAGTCGATGGTCGCCACGAAAGCGCCGCCGGCCAGCGCGACCACTACCGCCGCAGCGGCCACGGGTTTACGCCACGAGCGCCGCTCGGGCCTGGTCATGCCCTTGTAGAGGTCCAGCCGGATCTCGGCGCGCACCGCGTCCGGCAGCTCACGCTTCGGAGGCAGGTCGAAGTCGGTCATCGGATCTTCTCCAGTTCGGTGCGCAAGCGGGCACGCGCCCGCGACAGGTGTACGCGGATCGTGGGCTCGGCCAGTCCGAGCAGTTCGGCCACATCGGGCACCGGCAGTTCACCGACCAGGCACAGCTCCACCACCCGTCGCTGCGCTTTCGGCAACGTGGCCATGGCATCGGCCAGTTCGCGCAGCCGGGCGCTCGCGGTGACCCGATCCACCACCGACTCGGCGTGGTCGGGTACCTCACCGGGCACCTGGGCGCGGCGGATCAGTCGCAGGCGGCGAACCGCACTGCGGTGCTCAGTGCGCGCCAGATTCCCGGCCACCGTGAACAGCCACGGCAGAGCGGATTCATTGACCAGCGTGACCTCGGCACGCTTGCGCCAAGCGGTCAGAAAGGTGGCCGAGGCAAGATCCTCCGCCACCGACCAGGACCCGGTCAGCCGATAGATGTGGTTCCACACCGCCTGGACATGCCGTTCGAACAGCGCGGCGAAAGCGCTCTCGTCCCCCAGCCCCGCACGCTCCCACAGCGCTGGGTCCGACTCGCTGGTCGGCGCCTGTTTCGATCTCGCGGTCATCACAATAGTAAGTGGCCGGCACAACGGGAACCGTTGCAGTTGACGGCGACGCGATGAGTGGCGCGGTCGCCGCCAGGGGCAACGGGCGGCCGAGGAACCCCGGACGCGCTGTCATGCCGAGTTGAGTGCGTGAGCGATGCTTGGACCCGCACCCGGGTTCACGAAGTGGTGTTGGCCAGCCTGCCCCCTGCTGGTGCCCGACGCTGCAGGTGGTGGGCGCCGGATGGGTCAGGCCGTTTCGGCCAGCTCGCGCCACTGATGCCAGGTGGCGAGCCGCTGCTGGTACACGCTCTCGGCGATCGGGTACGGGTAGCTGCCGAGGAACAGCCGCAGCGGCGGTTCGGGCAGGTCGACCAGGCTGAGGACGACCTCCGCGGTGACCGACGGATCGCGCGGCGCGCGGGTGGTGGCGCCGGCGCGGCGGGCCTGCCGGATCGGTTCGTAGGCCGCGATCGGGGTGGTGTGCGCCGCCGAGGCCCCGGCCCAGTCGGTGCCGTACGGTCCTGGCTCGAGGATCGTCACCTTGGTCGGATCTGACGCTCCGTCATAAATTGCTAGCTAAAAAGTCGAGCAATTCTTCGGCTACCCGGTGTGTCCACGACGGGTACTCGACGCCGAGCGAGGGCAAATCTGCAAGTTGCACATGCGTGGTGTGTCAGGCACTGCAACCCACCGTGTGAGCCTATCGCGGCCACTGCTCGAGCCGCGCAGCGGCGATCGGGCCTGCTCAGCTTCGTCAATTCTCGAAGGAGTTGTCAGCAGCAGTGCATTTTGGCAAGCTTCTCTGTACGGGGCTTCCGCCCCCTCACCGCTGTGTCGGACATTCCCGTCAGTAGCCCAACCATCCGCCCTCATGAGTCGCTTCTAGTCCTATGTCGAAGACGAGAACGTTCGAGGACAGCTTCTTGCTCTAGAGGAAGAGGTTCAGAACCCGTCTGCGTAACGAAGCGAAAATTCTTTGCGACCACATCAAGGAACGCTGCCCCGACCTGAAGCAGGTGACAGTTGCGCCGGAGGTCAGGTTCGGCCACGGTCTTCAGAAGACGCCGCTGATGATCTCCCATCTGTCAGGAGAGCCCGTCAGTCTCGAACTACAACCCGCCGGAGGCGGCGCTGAACGTAGCGGAGCCCTTGATCACCGGTGATGTTGGGCGGGCACTGTTCGACGAGGTCGGGCTGCTGCTGATCGGCTGAGCCGAGACCGGCCCAGATCTTCTGCAGGCGTTGATGGTCGCAGATGTGTCGGGTGGCCAGGTCCAGAGCCAGTCGGACAACGCAACGCGTGCCTAGCCTGTGGACTCGGACAACCAGCGGGTGCGGCAGCAGGGCGGTGCGGATGTTGGCGGTATGTACGAGCATGGGACCACGTGAGTGCTCGTTTGCCATGAGCATGCTCCTGGCAGGCGGCATCATCAGGCGCTGCTCGACGGCAGAGGTGCACCCCCTCGAGCAGCCGATAACATCTTGTCCGACATCACTCGGCACAACCCGACACCCCAGGGAGCGGACTCTTAACCAGCGGGTTGCGGCCCCGCTCTAACTCGCGCAGTTTTAGATGACTCTCGTTCTGGCCAGGCATGGCGACTTGCTCGCGCGCACCGCAGCCGCAAGTCGGCGCGAGCGTGCAGCGCCGATCTTGAGTCGCTTCCGCAGGGTTTCGGCCGAGATCGGGCGCTGGAAAGCTTTTCGGTGTGCGGCGTCCTCCTGTCGAGCACGATCAAGCAGATCGTCCATCAGCGGCGAGGGCGCCGCCAGACCCTCTCCCCTAGCTCGAACCTTCGCCGTGGGCTTGTGTGCCCTCTCCTCTCGGTCCGCTGAGGTATCCGTGATCGGCGCTTCTCCGGCGCCACGGTTGACTGGCAGACGCTCACTACCGCGCATGGACAGGAGGGAACTTCAGCCCAACCGATCAGCAAAAGAGGTCCAACAGCGTCGAATGCGGCCCTACCCACGTCACCTGCCGCGAGGGGCTCGGCAACGTTCAGAGCGAGCGTCACCGCGCTCGCGAAGACTAGCAGTCTGCGGGCCGGTCGAAGTTGACTCGCTTTCGCCCCTGCCAGCGCGAGGTGGCGGATTGCCAGCAGGAGTCCGACAGCGGAAAGATCGACCGCGGGAGCAACCAGCGGGGCCACTCACACCGGCACTCCCAGCCGGAGGGCAGGGGCGAGGAAGTTGCCAAAACCGAACACGAAGCCAGACCGACCACAGTCCCGATGATCACCGAGATCACACCGACCACCGGGGCCCGCTCCCCCACCGAACGGGCCGGAGAATCGACCGGACATGAGGTGGTTCGCAATGCGATCTTCCTCCAACACTGACCTGCGCGGATACGCAAACCGGCTGGTCGGGACCGTGGTCGATCTACCTGACACTGAAGGCGTCACGACAATCGGCGAGTAGCCACCGAAGGGGTCCCCATGCCGTTCGTCCGGATCACGTTGAGTACGGACCGTCCC
>NZ_VTHK01000128.1 GCF_009765355.1 Amycolatopsis anabasis
TTCCGTTGTGGTGGCAGTTCTTCGGGCCGCAGAGCTACCAGTCCCTCGAACACGGCCCGAAGGGCAACGACCTCAGGGCGTTCACCGCGTTCGCGACGGATTCGCTCGCCGGAACCGGCACCTCGGCCCGCGGCCTCGCCATGAACCGCACCGAGGAGAACGCCTTCTTCGGCTGGCCGCTGGTGACGCTCCTGGTCCTGATCGCCGCCTGGCTGTGGCGGAACGTCGTCGCGCGCTCGGCCGCGATCGCCCTGTTCGTGCTGGCGGTGCTGTCGCTCGGGGTCGAACTGACCGTCGCGCGCAAGCCGACCGGGATCCCGTTGCCGTGGTCCTGGCTCGCGGACCTGCCGCTGCTGGAATCCGTGCTGGAGTCCCGGTTCGCGCTCGGCTGCGTCCCGGCCATCGGCGTGCTGCTCGCCCTGGCCACCGAACGCGTGCTGCGCGCGACACCCGCCGGCAGCGAATGGCGCGGCCACCTCCGGATGATCTGGGCCGCGGTCCTGGCGTTCGCCCTGCTGCCGATCGTGCCCGCCGGGTTGCCGGCACACGAGCGCGCCGAGACTCCGGCGTTCTTCGCCCAGCACGACTGGCGTGGCCTCGTGCGGCCGGGCCGGTCCCTGGTGACCGTGCCGCCGCCGGACACCGGCGACGCGGAGGCGCTGCACTGGCAGGTCGAGGCGGGTCTCGGTTTCCCGCTCGCCGAGGGATACTTCGTCGGCCCCAACGAACACGATCGCCGGGGCCGGTACGGGGCGGTCCGGCGGCCCACCTCCAACCTGCTCGAGCGGATCGCCGAAACGGGGACCCTCCCGGACATCGACCTGGGCACCCGGCTCGCCGCCGTGGACGATCTGCGGTACTGGCGCGCGGATCTGGTGGTGCTCGGCCCGCACCGCCGGGCGACCACGCTGCGGTTCGCGGTCGAACGGCTCCTGGGGCGGCCCGGAACCGCGCTCGGCGGGGTCTGGGTGTGGGACGTGCGCGATCTTGTCACCTGAGCATCAAGTCGCGGTCATAGCGGGCTCAACGCCCGCACATATCCGGCTTCCGCGGACCCGCGCGGGCTGGATCCTCAGTATCGTCGCGAGCCGGTGAGCGACCCCAGAAGGAAGGTCCATGGCAGAACCGCGGATCCGGATCACCGGCCTGGGCAAGTCCTACGGCCACGTGGTCGCGCTGGACGGCGTCGACCTGCTGGTGGCGGGTGGGACCGTGGTGGGGGTGCTGGGGCACAACGGCGCCGGGAAGACGACCCTGATCGACGTGCTGAGCACCAAGGCCCGCCCCAGCGCCGGGCGGGCCGAGGTCTGCGGGCTGGACGTGGTGCGCGACGGGCACGAGGTCCGCCGGCGGATCGGGCTCACCGGGCAGTTCGCGGCGGTCGACGACGCACTGTCCGGTGTGGACAACC
The DNA here is from genome assembly GCF_009765355.1 of Amycolatopsis anabasis. Classification (GTDB taxonomy): domain Bacteria; phylum Actinomycetota; class Actinomycetes; order Mycobacteriales; family Pseudonocardiaceae; genus Amycolatopsis; species Amycolatopsis anabasis. The sequence continues at coordinate 1,412 of NZ_VTHK01000128.1, forward strand.
TGGTGCTGGTCGCCCGCCTGCTGGGCGCCAGCCCCCGGCAGGCCAGGGCGCGCGCCGCGGAACTGGTCGACGCGTTCGGCCTGGCCGAGGTCGCCGGCCGCCCGGCCCGCACCTATTCCGGCGGCCTGCGCCGCCGCTTGGACCTGGCCGCCAGCCTGGTGGGCGCCCCCGAGGTGCTGTTCCTCGACGAGCCGACCACCGGGCTGGACCCGGTGAGCCGCACCGGGTTGTGGGCACTGGTCGAACGGCTCGCGGCCGGTGGGACCACCATCGTGCTCACCACGCAGTACCTGGAGGAGGCGGACCGCCTCGCCGATCAGATCGTGGTGCTGGCCCTGGGTCGGGTCGCCGTGTCCGGGACCCCCGCCGACCTCAAGGCGCGGCTGGGCAACCGGACCGCGACGATCACTTTCGCCGACGAACGCACGGCACGGCGGGCCTCGCACGCGCTCGACCGGCTGGGCATGCGCCCCGCGTTGCGCGCGCCGGAGCGGGCCGTGGTCACCTCGATCGCCGCGCCCGGCGACATCGCGGTCCTGGTGCGGGTGCTCGACGCCGAGGAGGCCGAGATCCGCGATCTGAAGGTCTCCGAACCGACGCTGGACGACGTCTATCTGTCCCTGCACCGGTCCGCCGGGAGCCGGTCATGACGACGGCGTGGCGCGGGGCCGCCTTTCCGGTCCAGGTCCGGGTACTCGCCGCCCGTTCGCTGCGCACGGCGTTCGGCGACCGGCGGCTGGTGTTCTTCGGCCTGCTGCAACCGGTCGTCCTGCTCCTGCTGTTCAGCCAGGTCTTCGACGGCATCGGGACGCTTCCCGGCCTGGCGGGCTACCACGGCTACATCAACTTCCTGATGCCGGCGACCTTGATCAACATCGCGATGACCACGGCGATGAGTTCCGGGGCGGGGCTGCTCGGCGAGGTCTACACCGGGTTCCTCGGCCGGTTGCGGAGCCTGCCGATCAGCCTGTTCTCCGTGCTCGTGGCGCGGACGCTCGCCGACGCGGCGCGGCTGGCCGTGCAACTGGTCGCGACCCTGGTCGCGGGCATGCTGTTCCTCGGTTTCCGCCCGGGTGGCGGGTTCGCGGGCGTCACCGCCGCGTTACTGCTCGCGCTGGTCGTGGGCTGGGGGTTGTCCTGGATCTTCGTCGCGATCTCCACCTGGGTGCGCAAACCCGAGACCATGCAGGCCGTGTCGTTCATCGCGATGTTCCCGCTGATGTTCGGTTCCAGCGCGTACCTGCCGGTGGACACCATGCCGGTGTGGGTGCGGGTGCTGTCGCTGCTGAATCCGGTCACCTACGCGATCGACGCGACCCGCGCGCTGGCCCTGGGGCGGCCGGTCGGCTCGGCGCTCGCGGCGGCGCTCGGGCTGGCGCTGGTGACCGCGGCCCTCGGTGGCGCGCTCGCGGCGCGGAACTTCCGGCGGCCGTCCTGAGGCGTTATCTGGCCTCGAGGTGACAACTCCCGCGCGCGAGTTTGTGGGTGGCGTACGAACCGCCCGGAACTCGCGAAGCGGTTCGGTAACGAGCCGCGAAAAAGTGCGCTACTCGTCAGTAGAGTCCGGGCATGGCAGTGCGCATCGGCCTGATCGGGCCATTGGAAGTCTTCTCCGGCGGAGCGGAGGTCACCCCGTCCCAGCCGAAGATCCGCCAGCTGCTGGCGTTGCTGGCGGTGAACACCGGCACGGTCGTGCGCCTGGAAACCCTGACCGCGGAGCTGTGGGGGCAGGCGCCCACCGAGAAGCTCACGCGCGCCATCCGGACCTACATCTCGGAGTTGCGCCGCCTGCTGCACGCCTCCCCGGACTGCGAACTCGTGCACACCCGGCGGGTCGGCTACCGGCTGCACCTCGACCCGTCGGCCGATCTCGACGTCCAGACCCTGCACGATTTCCGCGCCACAGCGGAGAAGCAGTTGCGGCACAAATCCTTGTCCGAAGCTTCCCGTACGCTGCGGTCCGCGGTGGAACTCTGCCGGGGTGAGGCGCTCTCGGACGTCTCGCTGGGGCCGATCCTGCGCGAGCACAAGACCCGGCTGGATTCCGCTCGGGCCGGGGTGCTCGATCTCTATCTGCGCACGTGCCTCGAACTCGGCCGCCCGGACGCGGTGCTCGAGCAGGCGGACCGGATCGCGCGGGAGGACACGCGGCACGAGGAGGTCTACGCGAGCCTGCTGCTCGCGCTGGCCGCCTCCGGCCAGCACGCGGAGGCGGCGGAGACCTACCACGCGTTGCGCCGCAAGCGGATCGAGCGGACCGGGATGGAACCGGGACCGGTGCTGCGCAAGGCGTTCCAGCGGGTGGTCGGTGGCGAACCGGATCCGGCCGCGCCGCGGCGGGCCGGGGTCGTTCCGGCGCAACTGCCCCCGGAACCCCTCGATTTCCTGGGTTTCGACCGGGAACTGCGGGCCGTGTCGGCGGCGCTGACCTCGGCGGATCGCCCCAGGGTGGTCGCGGTCGTCGGCTCCCCCGGCTCCGGGAAGACCACGTTCTGCGCCCGGGTGGCCAACCAGGCGAGCGGCTACTTCCCCGACGGGCAACTGCACGTGGATCTGGACCGGTGCGGGATCGCCGAGGCGCTGGGCGGTTTCCTGACCGCGTTGCGGCCGGACGCCGAGATTCCGGACAACACGCAGCACCGGGCCCGGCTGTTCCGGGAATGGACCCGGGACAAGCGGGTGCTGGTGTTCGCCGACAACGTGCGCTCGGCCGACGACTTCGACCTGCTGCGGCCCGGATCGGCGACGAGCGGTCTGCTGCTCGCGTGCCCGCTCCGGCTGCCGGTGGAGACCGGTACCGCGATCCTCGACCTGCCCCGGATGTCCCGGGAGAACCTGCTGGAACTGTTCGCCGCGCGGGCCGGTCACGCCCGGATCGGCCGCGAGCAGGAGGAAGCCCGCGCGCTGGTGAACCGGTGCTTCGGGCTCCCGCTGGCGGTCAGCGCGCTCGCCGCGCAGCTGCGCGTCCGTCCACATTGGTCACTGGCGAAGCTGCTGGGTAGGCTGTCCGGAGTAGCGGGGATGGACCTGCTGGCGGCCGGGGGTTTCGATTTCCGGGCGAGCGTGGCACGGTGTGCCAAGGCGCTCACCGACACCGAATTCGACGGCCTGGCCGCGATCGTCCGGCACGGCCCGCGGCCGGAAGCGCTGTCGGTCTCCTGGACCGCCGGTGCCCTGGGCACCACACCCGAGGTCGCGGAACACCTGCTGGAGCGCTTGGTCGAGGTGCGCCTGGCCGATCCGGTTTCCGCCGGTGAGGCTCCGGGGTGTTACCGCTACCGGGTCAATCCGCTCTACCAGTTGGCGGTACGCGAAATCCCCGGCCGATCGCCGATCGCGGTCCGGCATCTCGCCAGCGCTTCGTCGGCGTAGCAAAGAGGAGGCAATCTCGTGCGCAGGACAGAGTTGTCCCGCAGGTCGTTGGCCCGCAGGCTCGCGCGTGCCCTGCGGCGGCGGAAGGCGCTCGCCGCGCTCGGTGGCACCCTGGTCGTGCTGCCCGCCGCCGTCACCGGCAGCGGTGTCGCGGTCTGGGCCGGGGGTACCGGCGGCAAGCACGCCGTGGAAACCGCGCTGGTGGGCGGATTCCGGCCGGACCTGCCGATGGTGGGCGTGGACGGCAGCCTGCCCTCGGCGCCGACCCCGGAGGACCTGACCGTACCGGCCCGGTACCCGGGTTCCGCCGCGCCGAGCGGGCCGCTGGGGATTCCGGGCACCGCGCTGCAGGCGTACCGGAACGCGGCCGACATCCTGGCCCGGGAGCAGCCGAACTGCCACATCGAC
>NZ_VTHK01000129.1 GCF_009765355.1 Amycolatopsis anabasis
CCGGCCAGCAGGAACAGCAACGCGGTGGACAGGACAGTGCGGGCCGCGACCCCGGACAAGGACACGCTGACCAACAGCACAACGCCGAACGCCAGCACCAAGGCCACGCCAGTCCCCCTACCCGAGTCGTCCGCCTACCCCGTTCGAGGCAGGCGTGCCGACCAGACTTCCCGGCGCTCCAGCCCGTAAAGATGCCGCAAAGGCCAGGCAGAGGCAAACCGCCTTACCGACCCAGTTCGGTCACCGTCGCGGTTACGCCCTGCCACCTGCGGTTCCGCCAGAGTGATCGTCACCACAGACCGTGTTAAGGCCGGATTTATGCCGCTCTGCCCGTACGCTGTGGCGTCGTGGCGGTGGTCGGCTTCCTGCGCAGAGCGTGGCGGCGGCTGTTCCTGCAGTTCGTGCACCCGGTCCGGGTGGTCGTGGTCGCCTTCGGCTCCGCCCTGCTGATCGGCGCGGTGCTGCTGTCGCTGCCGGTGGCGGCCGAGTCCGGTACCGGCTCGGCGCTGGTGACGGCGCTGTTCACCGCCGCGTCCGCGGTGTGCGTCACCGGGCTGGTCGTGGTGGACACCGCCGGGCACTGGTCGGGCTTCGGGGAACTGGTCATCCTTATGCTGATCCAGCTCGGTGGGTTCGGGGTCATGACGTTGGCGTCGCTGTTCGGGCTGATGATCAGCGGCCGGATGCGGTTGCGCACCCGGCTGCTGGCCCAGGCCGAAACCAAGAGCGTCGGCCCCGGCGCGGCCCGGCAGGTCGTGCTCGGAGTGGTACGGACCAGCCTGCTCTGCGAGGTGGTGACCGCGCTGATCCTGACCGTCCGGTTCGCCACCGGATACGACGAGCCGTGGGGACGCGCGATCTACCTCGGGGTGTTCCACGCGGTCTCGTCGTTCAACAACGCCGGGTTCGCGCTGTGGCCGGACAGCCTGGTCCGCTTCGCCACCGACCCGTGGATCTGCCTGCCGATCGCGGTCGCCGTCCTCGCCGGCGGGCTCGGGTTCCCGGTGTTGTGGGAGCTGCGCCGCCAGTGGCGGTCTCCGCGCCGGTGGTCGTTGCACACCAAGATCACTCTCGGCATGAGCGCCCTGCTCCTCGTCGTGGGCACCGTGGTGATCACCGCGGCGGAATGGAACAACGACAAAACCCTCGCCGCGCTGTCGGTGCCGGGACGGTTGCTGGCCGGGTTCTTCCAGGCCGTGATGCCGCGCACGGCGGGGTTCAACAGCGTCGACGTCGCCGGGATGCACACCGAGACCTGGCTGTCGATGGACCTGCTGATGTTCATCGGCGGCGGCAGCGCCGGTACCGCGGGCGGTATCAAGGTCACCACGTTCGCGTTGCTCGGATTCGTGCTCTGGGCCGAGCTGCGCGGCGAGCCGCGGGTGAACGTGCTGCGCCGCCGCCTGCCCGACGACGTCCAGCGCCAGGCCTTGACCATCGCGCTGCTGAGCGTGGGCGTGGTGATCGGCTGCACCTGGACCCTGCTGACCCTCACCGGCTTCTCGATCGACAAGGTGCTGTTCGAAGTCGTCTCGGCCTTCGCGACCGTCGGATTGTCTACCGGAATCACCGCCGACCTGGGCGGGGTCGGTCATGTCATGCTGACCGTGTTGATGTTCATCGGCCGGCTCGGCCCGCTCACGCTCGGCGCCGCGCTGGCGCTGAGGTCGCGGCCGCGCCGCTACGAGTTACCGGAGGAGCGACCCATCGTTGGCTGAGCACAAACGAGATTCCGGCGTCGTCGTGATCGGCCTCGGCCGGTTCGGCACCTCCCTGGCCGTCGAGCTGGCCGAACGCGGCATCGACGTGCTCGGCATCGACCGCAGCTCGCGGATCGTGCAGGCCCTCTCGGGCAGCCTCACCCAGGTCGTAGTCGCCGACTCCACCGATCTCGAGGCGATGCGCCAGCTCGGCGTCCACGAATTCTCCCGCGCCGTGGTGGCGATCGGCACCGAACTCGAAGCCAGCATCCTCACCGCCTCGCTGCTGATCGATCTCGGCATCGACGACATCTGGGCCAAGGCCATCAGCCGCGAGCACGGCAAGATCCTGGAACGGCTCGGCGTCCACCACGTGGTGCTGCCCGAACACGACATGGGCGAACGCGTCGCCCACCTGGTCACCGGGCGGATGCTCGACTACATCGAGTTCGAGGACAACTTCGCCATGGTCAAAACCATGGCACCCACCTTCGCCATCGGGAAATCACTCGGGGAATCCGGAATCCGCAGCAAGTACGGGGTCACCGTGGTGTGCCTCAAACGCCGCGGCCAGGACTTCACCTACGCCACCGCCGACACCGTCGTCCTCCCCGGCGACACCCTCATCGTCGCCGGCACCACCCGCCAGACCGAGCAGTTCGCCGACCTCACCTGACCGATTGGCGTTCACGACGACGTATCTCCTGCGCACAACGCGAACGGTCAGGTCAACGGTCCCGTCGATTGGGGGTGCTGCCGCGCTGGTGACGGTCGTAGTAGGTGGCCATGAGCCGCCAGTAGACCAGCAGCAGCGCCATCTGGACCGCGGTGGCACCGGCTGCCGGTGCGGCGCGGCGGCGCCGGGCGGCGACGAGTGCGGTGATGCCGGCCAGCGTGGCCGCCGCATTGACCGCCATCGCGGTATCCCGGGGCCGTTCGGTGATCCACAGCTCTTCGCCGAGCATCGCCCGGGTAGACCAGGCGTGCTCGTGCGCGGGTTTCGGGAAAACGACCGGGTTGACGGCCATCCAGGCACCGATGATCGCGGCGTGGCTCCACCGCCGTGTCCACAGTGGAACCAGCACCAGCGGGGTACTCAGCCACCGGGTCCAGGCACTCCACGGGTTGGAGTGCCGGGCGAAGACCGCGCGCCGGAGGTCGGCGAAACGGCGAGACATGTCAGGCACCGTCCTTCCGGTCCACGCGCCAGCGTTCGATCACCGCGGGCAACTCGCGCAGGACGTGGTCATAGAAATCCCACATTTCGGCCAGGCGCCGCCCGGCAAGACTGTCCGCACCGGTAGCGTCGATACCGCGCTGCGCGGCTTCCTGCATCATCCGCACCACCGCGTTCTGGGTGGACATCAGCCGCGCCCAGCCATCGTCGGGGAAGCGGTAGTGCTCGCGCCGACTGCCCGGAGCGGGCACACGTTCGATCAAGCCGACCGCGTCCAGCGACTTGATCGCGGTGGACACCGAACCCGGACTAACCGCGAGCTGCTCGGCGATCTCGCCCGCGGTGATGGTCTCCTGCTCGGTGAACAACAGCGCCCCGAGCACCCGGGCGGTCATCCGCTGCAACCCGTACTTGGTCAAGGTGAGCGCGAATTCTTCCGCCGCGGTCATGTCTGCCACACCAGCCCCATCGCAACCTCCTCGATGCCTTCCCCACACCGTAGTTTTGGGTGTTCTGACTTTTCCGAAAACTCAGTATAGTCTCGGTTGTGTGGACACGGCCCCGCAGGCCCTGGCAGTCCATGCAGGCAAAGGGGGAGCGATGAAAGTCCTGATTCTCACGCACGGGACCCGTGGGGACGTGCAGCCGTTCGCGGCGCTGGCGCACGCTCTGCACCGTGCCGGTCATGATCCGGTGCTCGCCGCGCCGACTGGGACGCTGGCGGTGGCCGAGTCGCACGGTGTGCGCTGTACTCCCTTGGACGACGGGCCGAACCGGCTGATGGGTGATCCCGAGGTCCGTGCGGCGATGGACACCAACTACCGCGGCCTGCGCGGCAAGCGGATCGCCGTGCAGGTGCTGCGCAAGAGTGCCCCGTTGATGGCCCGCGTCCTCGACGACATGGCCGCCGCAGCCGAGGCCGGTGCCGATCTCGTGGTGCATCAGGTCGGCATCCCCGGCCACGAGGTCGCCGAACGGCTCGGCGTGCCGGCCGTTCCCGTCTGCCTGCAACCGGTCTGGGTTCCTACGCGTTCCTTCGCCAATCCGATGATCCCGGTCCGGCTGCCCAGGGCGCTCAACCGCGCCTCGTACCTGCCGATCCGGGTCGCGCTGCACGCTTTCCCCCGGATCACCGCCCGCTGGCGCACTTACACCCTCGGCCTGCCCCGCCGGCGCGGGCACCGCAACGTCCTGCGCCGTCCGGACGGTACTTCGGCGACGGTGTTGCAAGGCTTCAGCCGGCACCTGCTGCCGACTCCCCTGGATTACCCGGAGTCGGTGCACACCACCGGATTCTGGTTCCTGCCCACCGCGCCGGACTGGACACCACCGCAGCAGTTGTCCGACTTCCTGGCCGCCGGACAGCCGCCTGTCTACATTGGATTCGGCAGTATGACCGGCACCGATCCACAGGCCCGCGGCCGGCTGGTCATCGAGGCCGTCCGCCGGGCTGGCGTCCGCGCGGTGATCGTGTCCGGGTGGGGCGGCATTCAGGCGGTCGAACCCGACGAGGACGTGCTCTGCCTCGACCAGGTCGCATGATTGGCTGTTTCCCCGCATGGCCGCGATCGTCCATCACGGCGGGGCGGGAACTACCGGCGCCGCGCTGGCTTCCGGCCGCCCGCAGGTCGTGTGTCCCTTCGTCGCCGACCAACCTTTCTACGCCCGGCACCTGCACGCCAGCGGCGTGGCGGCCGCGCCGCAACCCCAGCACCGGCTCACCCCCGACGGCCTCGCCCACGCCGTCCGCCTCGCCGTCACCAGCCGCGCCATGGCCAGCCATGCCGAGGAGTTCGGCCACCGCATCCGCGCCGAGAACGGAGTCACCACCGCCGTGCGCATCCTGGAATCGCTGCCTTGACCGACGTCATCCGCCGCAGCAGCTGCTGATCCTGGACGACCCGCGGCCGACCGGCATCCTCTGCGACCCCCGCCTGGTCGCTGGCACGATCGTGGTCGAAAGGCTCGACCACGTGCAGGAATTGAGCCGTCAGTCGTGGTCTTCTATCCGCACGGTGCCCGCGGTTCCGTCGATGGTGATCAGCTGGCCGGTGGTGATTTCGTGGGTGGCGTT
>NZ_VTHK01000013.1 GCF_009765355.1 Amycolatopsis anabasis
CCCAGGTCCACCGATCCCTCACCGCCTACGACCACTGACCTTGGAATAGGTCATCTAGGAGCGCGATCACATGCTCATCTGGGGTTACCGGCAGAAGGTCCTGCACCTCGCCATGGCGACTTTCCTCTGCGGAACCTGCGGCAATCCGACCGCCCACGCCCTGCGGCGAGCCGTCACGAAGTTCACCCTGTTCTTCATCCCGCTGTTCCCGATCCACTCGAAGTACTTCACCCAGTGCACGTTCTGCGGCGCGACCAACCGGCTGACCAAGGACCAAGCCCAGCAGGTCCTCGCCACCGCCCAGCCCGCCCAAGACCAAGCCGCGCACCAGCCCGCGCCCCAGCAGCCGCAACCCCACCCGCAGTACCAGCACCCCCACCAACCCTGACCCGCTCCGATCCCGCGAGCCGCACGCCCGGGCACCCGAACTACACGCTCGGGCACGCGAGTTGCACGCTCACGCACGCGAACTGCACGCTCGGGACCGCGAGTCGCACGCTCAGGCACGCGAACTGCACGTTCGGGACCGCGAGTTCGTCGGCCGGGAACCGAGGGGGTGGCCCGCCGTCCGGGGAACGCGGCGCGAGCCGGTCAGGCGACCGGGGCGGCGCGGCGGGAACGGTGGCGCAGCCACCACAGCAGGGGGCCCGCGACCAGCCAGGTGAACAGCACGGTGGTGCCCAGGGGCAGCAGGGTGTTCGCGGCGGACCGGCCGGCGACCCGGGCGATTTCCGGGTCGCTGGTGTCGTACTCGATCCGCACCAGGTCACCGGCACGCAGTCCTTCGGGGTAGAGCACACCGGTCGACGGGACGTGCTGGATGCCGTCCGGGGTGTCGAAGCGGATGATCGTGCGGTCGAAGGACACCGAGTCGACCTGGGCGTTCGCGGTGCCGAGGTGGTTCGCGATCGCCCGGTCGTTGCGGATGGCGGCGAACACCAGGGACACGCACAGCACCGTGATCAACACGGCGACCGCGAGGGCCACGCGCCACCAGATGCGCTGCAGCCGCTCCCGTTTCGCCGTCACGAGCCGAGCATAGAGCCGGGGCCGCCACCCGCGTGGACGGGTGGCGGCCCCGGATCGGCCGGACCGATCAGTGCCGGTCAGTGCCGGTGGTGCGCGGCGAGTTCGGCGTGCGTGAGCTGGATCGCCGGGTACGACTTCGGCGCCACCGGCGGGCCGCTCGCGGTGCGGGCCGCCGCGGCGGGCTGGCCGTTCGGGCTGACCGAAGGCTTGCCCTTCGCGTAGATCCAGGTCTGGAACAGCTCGAACAGCGGCTTGCCGGAGATCTTCTCGGCGAGCGCGATGAACTCCGGGATCCGCGCGGTGCCACCCTTCTTCCGCGCCTGCCAGGTCTTCAGGATCGTGAAGAACGCCTCATCGCCGACGGCCTTGCGCAGGGCGTGCACGGCGAGCGCGCCCCGGTCGTAGACCGCGCCGTCGAACTGCTTGTCGGCGCCCGGGTTGGCGACCACGACCTGCCAGAACGGGCTGTCGGCCGGGTACGAGTCGTAGGTGTACTCGGCCAGTTCGTCGGCCGTGCCCTCGCCCTCGTGCTCGGACCACAGGTACTCCGCGTAGGTCGCGAAGCCCTCGTTGAGCCAGATGTCGCTCCACGAGCCGACCGCGACCGAATCGCCGAACCACTGGTGCGCGTTCTCGTGCGCCACCACCGAGGTGTTGGTGCCCGAACGCCAGAAGCCCCGCCCGTACACCGGCCGCGTCTGGTTCTCCAGCGCGAAGCTGAGCCCGTTGGACGCCACGCCGCCCTGCGCCTCGAACGGGTAGGGCCCGAACCGGGTGGCCAGGAACTCGTTGACCTCCGGGGTCCGCTCGATGCTCGCCTTGGCCGCCGGGACCGCCTCGCCGAGCGACGGGTCGTAGGCGGTGATGAACGGCTGGCCGTTCGGCGTGGTCGACTGGAAGATCTCGAAGGCGCCGACCTCCAGCGAGGTCAGGTAGGTGGCCTGCGGCTGGGTGCTCCGCCAGTTCCAGCGGGTCCACCCCGCGCGGTTCTTGGTCTTGCGCACCAGCGTGCCGTTGGACAGCGCCGACACGTTGTCCGGCACCTCCACCGAAACGTCGAAGGTGGCCTTGTCCGTGGGGTGGTCGTTGGACGGGTACCACCACTCCGCGCTCTGCGGCTCGTCCACCGCGAGCGCGCCGTCCGGCGTCTTCTTCCACGCGGTGACCCCGTCGATCACGACCTTCGAGGGCGTGTCCGCGTAGTTGACCACCACGGTGATCGGCTGCCGCGCGGCGAGCGGCCGAGCCGGGGTGACGACCAGTTCGCTCGGATCCTCCGGATCGTTGGCGAACTTCGCGGGCGCGTTGTTCACCCGTACCGAATTCACCTTGAGCCCGAAGTCCAGGTTGAAACTGGACAATTCCTGGGTGGTGGTGGCAAGAATGGTGGTAGTACCGGACAACTGGTCGGTAGTGGGTTGATAAGTGAGCCGAATGTCGTAATGGGATACGTCGTAACCGCCGTTTCCCGCGCCCGGGTAGTAGGAATCCCCGACGCCGGGCGCACCTGCCGCGGGCGCGGCACCGGCCGTGCCGCCCAGCAGGACTGTCACGACACCGGCGGCCACGGCCCCCAGGCCCGCGCGAGTTCGCAGACGCATGTATACCCTCCTTTTGCAACGAGCGCGAAGAACGTAACCGGAAAAACGATCGCCGGTAACGGCCGGAAGGAGGGTCTTGAAATCTGAGAACGAGGCGAGCGCGACGTTGACCATGGATCTCAACAGTGATCTCGGTGAAGGATTCGGGGTCTGGACGCTCGGGGACGACGAGGCGCTCCTCGGGATCGTCTCGAGCGCGAACGTCGCGTGCGGCTTCCACGCCGGCGATCCGTCGATCATGCGGGTCACCTGCGAACGGGCCGCCGCGAACGGGGTGGCCATCGGCGCGCAGGTGTCCTACCGCGACCTCGCCGGTTTCGGCCGGCGCCGGATCGACGTGGCGCCGGGGGAACTCGCCGACGAGGTGACCTACCAGATCGGCGCGCTCGACGCGTTCGCCCGCGCGGCCGGGAGCCGGGTCAGCTACGTGAAACCGCACGGCGCGCTGTACAACGCGGTGGTCACCGACGCCGCGCAGGCCGCGGGGGTGGTCGAGGGCGTGCGCCGCTACTCCCCCGAGCTGCCGATCCTCGGGCTCCCCGGTTCCGAACTCCTGGCGGCCGCCGACGCGGCGGGCCTGGTCACCGTGCCCGAGGCGTTCGCCGACCGCGCCTACACCCCGCGGGGACATCTGGTGTCGCGGCGGGAACCGGGGGCGGTGCTACACGACGTGCGGGAGATCGTGGCGCGCTGCGTGGACATGGCGGTGCACCGCCGGGTGATCGCGATCGACGGCACCGCGCTGCCCGTCGACGCCCGGTCGATCTGCGTGCACGGCGACACCCCGGGCGCGGTCGAGATCGCCCGCGAAGTGCGGGCCGCACTGCTCGCCGCCGACATCGCGCTGCGCCCGTTCGCGCCCGGTTAGTCATCGCTGCCCCCGGAGGGGCGCCCGCTGCGGGATGAGAATTCGGGTGGGTCGCCTCGCGCGGTCGCGTCGAAAGCGCGCGCACTTTCGGGCCGCGTCGCGGCGGTACTTCCCCGCCACGGCGGGTTCCCGGGCACACGGGAGGGCACCGGGTACTGGGAACGCCTCCCAGCCGGAAGTCCTCCTGTTTCTCGGATCAGGAAGAAACGGCCGCCGAGACGGCCGCGCGGAGGCGGGCGTGCAGGTCGCGGTGGCGGGACCGGTCCACCCGCACCTCGACGACCCGCAGGCCGGGCGCCGGGCGCAGGGCGGCGCGGAACTCGGTGAGCGTCTCGGCCACCACGTGCGGCACGTGGTACCCCGCGCACAGCGCGCCGAGGTCGGCGCCGTGCGGAGTGCCGAACACCCGCTCGAAGCTGTCGTTGTGCTCCGGCGCGCCCTGTTCGAGCAGGGTGAAGATGCCGCCGCCGTCGTCGTTGAGCACCACGATCGTCAGGTCCGGGCGCGCCTCGGCGGGCCCGGTGAGCAGGCCGTTCGCGTCGTGCAGGAAGGTCAGGTCGCCGATCAGCGCGTAGGAGTGGCCCCGGTGCACGGTCGCCGCGCCGATCGCGGTGGACACCGTGCCGTCGATCCCGGCCACCCCGCGGTTGCGGTGCACCAGCACATCCGGCCGGATTCCCCCCGCCAAAGCCACGTCCCGGGTCGGGTTGGACGAGCCCACCACCAGCAGCGCGTCCGGGGGCAGGGCGTCCACCAGTTCGGCGGCGAGCCGCAGCCCGCTCGGCCACGGTTCGTCGGCCAGCGCCGTGGTCACCGCCGCCTTCGCCGCCGCGTCCGCCCGCTGCCAGTGGGCCAGCCAGTCCGGATCGGCGGGTTTGGTCGGTTCGGCGAACCACTGGCCGACCTGGCGGACGTTGTGCGCGGGGGCGGGCCAGTCCGAATCGGGCCGCACCAGCAGCACCTCGACGTCCGCGTCCGACAGCAGCGACTGGACCTGCCGGAACACGGTCGGCCGCCCGAGGCACAGCACCTGCTCGGGTTTGTGCGCCGCGATGAACTCCTCGACGCCCAGCAGCCACGCCCCGGACCCGATCGCGGTCGAACCGGCGAGGCCGAGCCCGCCGGTCTCGGACACCACCGGCCAGCCGTGCTGTTCGGCCCATTCGCTGGCCGCCCGCACCCCGGTGTCGCAGGCGATCACCAGGCCGCACCGCGCCGAGGGCACCACGAACGCGGGCAGCGCCCCGAAATCCGGCAGCTCGGTCCAGCGTTCCCCGCCGGGCCGCCCCTCCAGGGACTCGTACCAGTCTTCGTCGCCGTCGATATCCGGTACCAGCGGTTCGCGGAACGGGATGTTCAGGTGCACCGGGCCGCAACGCCATTCGCCGTAGGCGGCGTTCCACGCCCGGCAGATCTGGCTGCGCCAGTAGGAGTTCTGGCCCGCGCGGCGCTCGGCGACGGCCAGTTCGTCGAAGTAGCGGACCGCGTCGCCGTAGAGCTGGTGCTGGTCGATCACCTGGCTCGCGCCCGCGGACCGCAGTTCCGGCGGCCGGTCCGCGGTGAGCACGATCAGCGGCACCCCGGCGCGATCGGCCTCCAGCACGGCCGGGTGGAAGTTCGCCGCCGCGGTGCCCGAAGTGCACAGCACCGCGACCGGGCGGCCGGTGCGCGCGGCGATGCCGAGTGCGAGGAACGCGGCGCCCCGCTCGTCGATCCGCACGTGCAGCCGGAGCTTCCCGGCGGCCGCGGCCTCGTACAGCGCGATCGAAAGTGGAGCGTTGCGCGACCCCGGGCACAACACGACGTGGGAGACGGTGTTGCGGACCAGTTCGTCCACAATGACCCGGGCCTGCGCGGTGGACGGATTCACCGGCGGACTCCTGGTCCGGCGGCAATCCTGGCGCGGCTGTTCACGGGCACACGTCCTATTCTCCCAAACGTGCATGACGCCCAGGTTTCCGAGCTGTTCGACCCGACCGCGTGGACCGAGGTCCCGGGGTTCGAGTTCACCGACATCACCTACCACCGCTCGTCCGAGAGCCGGTCCGGCAAACGCGTCGCGCGGATCGCGTTCCACCGCCCGGAGGTCCGCAACGCCTTCCGTCCACACACCGTCGACGAGCTCCTCCACGCGTTCGACCACGCGCGGCGCAGCTCGGACGTCGGCTGCATCCTCCTCACCGGCAACGGGCCTTCGGCCAAGGACGGCGGCTGGGCGTTCTGCTCCGGTGGTGACCAGCGTATTCGCGGACGCTCCGGCTATCAGTACGCGGCCGGGGAGACCTCGGACACTGTGGATCCGGCCACCGCCGGTCGCCTGCACATTCTGGAGGTTCAGCGGCTGATCCGCTTCATGCCCAAGCCGGTGATCGCGGTCGTCAACGGCTGGGCCGCGGGCGGCGGGCACTCGCTGCACGTGGTGTGCGATCTCACCCTCGCCTCGGCCGAGCACGCGCGGTTCAAGCAGACCGACGCGGACGTGGGCTCGTTCGACGGCGGTTTCGGCTCGGCCTACCTCGCCCGCCAGGTCGGGCAGAAGTTCGCGCGGGAGATCTTCTTCCTCGGCCGGTCCTACACGGCCGAGGAGATGCAGCGGATGGGCGCGGTGAACGCCGTGGTGCCGCACGCCGAGCTGGAAGCCGAGGCGCTGCGCTGGGCCTGGGAGATCAACGGCAAGTCGCCGACCGCGCAGCGGATGCTCAAGTACGCGTTCAACCTCATCGACGACGGGCTCGTCGGGCAGCAGCTGTTCGCCGGGGAAACCACCCGGTTGGCCTACATGCAGGAGGAGGCCGTCGAGGGCCGCGACTCCTTCCTGGAGAAGCGGGCCCCGGACTGGTCCGCGTTCCCGTACTACTACTAGGGCCGTCATGCGCGAGGTGTGGCTCGACGGGAGCCGGGAGTCGATCGACGAGCTGCGCGGGGCGCTCGCCGACGCCCTCGAGGGCGGCCCGGCGGTCCTGCCGCTGAACGCCCGCGACGCGTCCGCCACCGCGCTGCGGGACGCGATGGCGCCGGAGGTCCCGGTCGAAGCGGGCACCGCGGTGCTCATCGCCACCTCCGGGTCGACCGGGGCCCCGAAGGGCGTGCTGCTGTCCGCCGCCGCGCTGCTCGCGTCGGCGACGGCCACGCACGAACGGCTCGGCGGGCCCGGCCGCTGGCTGCTGGCCACCCCGGCGCAGTTCATCGGCGGGCTGCAGGTCCTGGTGCGTTCCCTGCTCGCGGACGCCCGGCCCGCCGCGCTGCCGCCCGGCCCGTTCCGGCCGGACGCGTTCGCCGAGGCCACCGCCGATCTGCTCGCCGGGGACGGCCCCCGCTACACCGCGATGGTGCCCACCCAGCTGGTCCGCCTGCTCGACGCGGGCGGCGCCGGCCTGGCCGCGGCCCGCGCGTTCGACGCGATCATCATCGGGGCCGCCGCCACCCCCGCGGACCTGCGCACCCGGGCCGCCGAGGCGGGGGTGACGATCCGGCCCGCCTACGGCATGAGCGAGACCGCGAGCGGCTGCGTCTACGACGGCCTGCCGCTGGACGGGGTGCGGGTCGAACTGGACGCCGGCGGCCGGATCCGGATCGGCGGGCCGGTGCTGGCACACGGCTACCGGCTGCGGCCGGACCTGACCGGGGAAGCCTTCGGCGGCGGCTGGTTCACCACCGGCGACCAGGGCCGGTTCACCGCCGACGGCAGGCTCGAAGTGCTCGGCCGGATCGACGACGTGATCAACACCGGCGGGGTGAAGGTCGCCGCGGCCGCCGTGGAACGCGCGCTCGCCGCGTGCCCCGGCGTGCGCGAAGCCTGTGTCGTCGGGCTGCCCGATCGCGAATGGGGCGAGGTCGTCGCGGCGGCGGTCGTGCCCGGCGGAGCCGCCCCGCCGGAAGCGGAACTGCGGGCCGCGGTGCGCGAGGCGGCCGGTGCCGCCGCGGTGCCGAAACTCCTCGAGTTCGTCGACACGCTCCCGCTGCGGGGCCCGGGCAAGGTCGACCGCGCGGCGGTACGCGGGGTCTTCGCCCGTCCGGAGCAGTGACGTTGCGCCATCGGCAGCTACTTTCGTCTGCATTTCGCGAGCTAATACCCGGAGCCGGTTGACAGTTCGCTACTCGCCGGTTTTGGCTCGATGCCAAGCTCACGGGGAAGCGAGGAGAACCGAAGATGACCCCTGCCGAATTCGGGAAGATCCGCCGTCCACGTCCGGTCGCCCGCGCCGGGCGAGCGCTCGCGGCCTTGTTCGCGGGTGCGGCCGCGCTGGCGGTGACCGCCGCCCCGGCGAACGCGGACCCGGGGCTTCCGGCGAGCGGCACCCTCACCTGGTCCATCAAACCGGCCGTGCAGCCGGTCGAGGTCGTCGAGTTCGAACCGCATCAGCTCGAGCGCGGGGTCAACGCGGTGTGGGCCGACACGGACGCGACGGTCCCCGCGGGCTCCACGACGGCCGTCGAGGTCCGCGGCCTGACCGCCGAGGGCACCTGGACGGAGTGGGCGCCGATCACCGCCGACGAGTTCGCGGTGCTGCCGCGGAGCACCCAGTCGGTGCAGACCCGGCTGCTGGTCACCAGGTCCCACGACGGCGCGTCGCCGGAGGTCCGCGAGATCGACCTCACCGCCTGGCAGACCTCGTAGCCGCACCTCCCCGAATGCCACATTCGGCGCGTGCGGCGCGGCCGATGTGGCATTCGGCGCGCGGGATGCGCGGGGGGCGGTGCACGGGTGGGTGAACGGTCGGCGAAGAATGATCGCCATGGCAACGGTTTCGGAGTGGATCGAGGGGGCGCGCCCGCGGACTTTGCCCAACGCCATCGCGCCGGTGCTGGCGGGCGTGGCGGCGACGGTCGAACTCGACGCGTTCACCTGGTGGCAGTCGCTGCTCGCGCTCCTGGTCGCGCTCGCCCTGATCATCGGCGTGAACTTCGCCAACGACTACTCCGACGGCATCCGCGGCACCGACGAGCACCGGGTCGGGCCGCTGCGGCTGGTCGGTTCCGGCGTCGCGAAGCCGAAGGCCGTGCTCACCGCGGCCCTGGTCTCGCTCGGCGCCGCCGGGGTGCTCGGGCTCGGGCTGGTCGCCGCGAGCGGCCGCTGGTGGCTGCTCGCGGTGGGCGCGGTGTGCATCGTCGGGGCGTGGTTCTACACCGGCGGCAAGCGCCCGTACGGCTACGCTGGTTTCGGCGAGATCGCGGTGTTCTGCTTCTTCGGGCTCGCCGCGGTGCTCGGCACGGTGTACGTGCAGGCCGGGCGGATCAGCTGGTACGCGCTGGGCTGCGCGGTCGCCATCGGCTGCCTGTCGACGGGCGTGCTGACCGCGAACAACCTGCGGGACATCCCGACGGACACCGAATCCGGCAAGCGCACCCTCGCGGTGCGGCTCGGTGACGCCGGGACGCGGCGGCTCTACCTGGGCCTGGTGCTTGTGCCGTTCGTGGTGACCGTGGCGTTCGGGATCACGAAACCCTTGCTGCTGCTCGGTTTGCTCGCGGCCGGGCTGCTGATCGTGCCGACGCGTGCGGTGCTCGGCGGGAAGACCGGGCCCGGGCTGATCCCGGTGCTGCGGGACACCGGCATGGCCATGCTGGCCTGGGCCGTGCTCACCGGCATCGGCCTGATCGCGGGCTAAGCGCTCGGCGGCAGGAATTTGCCGGTGGCGAAGAACTCGTCCAGCGCGGCGCGGTGCGGGGCGAGGTCGAGGCCCTGCTTGGCGACCCATTCATCGCGGTAATAGGTGTGCGCGTAGCGCTCGCCGCCGTCGCAGAGCAGGGTCACCACGCTGCCGGTCTGCCCGTCGGCGAGCATCCGCGAGATCAGGTGGAAGGCGCCGTAGAGGTTCGTGCCGGTCGATCCGCCCGCCCAGTGCCCGGTGCGCTCGCGCAGCAGCCGGATCGCGGCCAGCGACCCCGCGTCGGGGATCTGGAACATCTCGTCGATCACGCCCGGCACGAACGACGGCTCGCAGCGCGGCCGCCCGATGCCCTCGATCCGCGACGGCATCCCGGTCGCGTAGTCCAGCGCGCCGGTCTGCCAGGCGCCGTAGAACGACGAGTTCTCCGGGTCCACCACGGCGATCCTGGTGGTGTAGCGCCGGTAGCGGACGTACCGGCCGAAGGTCGCGCTGGTGCCGCCGGTGCCCGCGCCGACCACGATCCAGGACGGCACCGGATGCCGTTCCGACCGCATCTGCTCGAACACCGATTCGGCGATGTTGTTGTTGCCGCGCCAGTCGGTGGCGCGCTCGGCGTAGGTGAACTGGTCCAGGTAGTGCCCGCCGCATTCCGCGGCGAGCCGTTCGGCCTCGGAGTACATCGCGATCGGCACGTCCACGTAGTGGCACCGGCCGCCGTAGAACTCGATCAGCTCGACCTTCTCGCGGCTGGTCTTGCGCGGGACGACGGTGACGAAGTCCAGGCCGAGCATCCGCGCGAAGTACGCCTCGGAGACCGCGGTCGACCCGCTGGACGCCTCGATGAGCGTGGTTTCCGGGCCGATCTGGCCGTTGACCAGGCCGTACAGGAGCAGCGAACGGGCCAGCCGGTGCTTGAGCGAACCGGTCGGGTGCACCGATTCGTCCTTGAGGTAAAGGTCGATGCCCCATTCCGGCGGGAGCGGGAACACGTGCAGATGCGTGTCCGCGCTGCGGTTGGCGTCCGCCTCGATGATCCGGACGGCCTCACGCACCCAAGCCCGGCTGTGCGGCCGATTCACTCTCGGGGTTCCTCGGGGTCCTCGCCGCGCAGCTGGGCACGCAGCTTCGCGCGTTCGCGGGCCCGCTTCTCGTTGCGCACCGCGAGCCCGGCGGTGACCCGGGCGTTCAGGCCGCGGAAGGCGAGCAGCCCGATCGGCAGCCCGGCGACGATGCCGACCGCGAGCGCGACGAGCAGCGGCACCTTGACCAGGATCAGCACGACGGCGATGACCGCGACCAGCCCGAACCGGGCCAGCACGTACAGCGTCACGTCCCGGCCGAGATGCTCGGCGCCGGTGCGCTGCTCTTCCTGCGTCTCGCTGCTCACTGTGTTGATCTGCCTCGCTTCGCTCCGCGTGCAGGGCGCTCGCCCCGCACTGCTGGCGGCCTCGGGTGCGGTTGCTACGGCTTGCTCCCGCCCGCACTCAGGTTACGCGTCGCCGCCCGGCTCGCTTTCCGGCAGGTCAAGACCGGCGTGGCTGGGGCGGCCCTCGAACCGGGTGGACAGCACGACCGTGGTGCGCGTGCGGGCGACCCCGTCGATGCGCCGCAGGCGGCCGAGCGTGCGCTCCAGCTGGTCGACCGTGGCCACCCGGACCTTCACCACGAACGCCTCGTCCCCGGCCACCGCGTAGCAGCTCTCCACCTCGTCGAGGCCGCCGAGCGCCTCGGCCACGTCCTCGTCGGCGGCGGTGTCGCTGGGCTGGATGCCGACCAGCGCGGTCACCCCGAGCCCGACCGAACTCGGGTCGACGACCGCGTGGTACCCGGTGATGACCCCGGCCGCCTCGAGCTTGCCGACGCGCTCGTGCACCGAGGAGGCGGACAGCCCCACGGTGCGCCCGAGCTCGGCGTAGGTGGCCCGCCCGTTGGCCCGCAACGCGGCGATGAGCTTGCGATCGACTTGGTCCACCGGGTCACCCTAGCCACGAACTCGCCATGTCCGATTGGGGGCGCTTTGTCCTTTAAGGGCTCTTTACCCAAGGACAACCGTTCGAGTACCTGGCGGGTGAGATGCAACGATTGCGGTGTTGGATACCCGGAGCGACGACTGAACCTTTCCGGCTCGGCCCGCCCACTCCGGTATAGCAGTGAGGTCGTGAAGGAGGCGGAAAATGACCGCGACCATGGGAGGACGACTGCTCACCCCCGGCGAGGTTGCCGCGCTGTTCCGAGTGGATCCCAAGACCGTGACCCGCTGGGCGACCGCGGGGCGCATCGGTTCGATCCGGACCCCCGGAGGGCACCGCCGGTTCCGCGAGTCCGAGGTCAACGAGCTGCTGGCCGAGCTGACCACGGACGCGAACGAGCCGACGCGCAAGCTGTAACCACTTCCGGAAGCTGTGAACGGGTGGGTCGGCACGCCCCGAATCCCGACAAAAGGGTTAACCTCGGGGGAGCAGACCTACACGCGCACTCCGGAAGGGAGCGAGCATGATCTACCTGCTCGCGGCGATCGGCGCGCTCACCATCGCCGTACTGCTGTGGCGCGCGTTCGGCGCCGAGCGGGTCGGCGTGCCGACCCGCCGGGCCCCGCTCGCCCCCGACGACGACCCGGACTTCCTCCGCAAGCTGGGCGAGCAGCAGCGCCGGCCGCGCGACGAGGAGGACGGGAAGTAACCGTCGGTTCTACTTCCGCGGGAACGCGTCGGCGACCGTCGCGGCGAGTTCCAGCAGGCTGAGCCGCGTCTCCGCCTGCAGCCGGTCCAGTTCGATCTCCGCACCTTCTTCCAGGTGCGGATCGAACGGGATCCGGCACACCGCGCGAACCCGGGCGCCGAAGTGCGCGGCCAGTTTGTCGAGATCGACCGAGCCGCCCTTCGGACGCACCGAGTTGATCACCGCGACCGAGCGTTTCACCAGGTCGCCGTAGCCGTGCGCCTCCAGCCAGTCCAGGGTGGCCGAGGCGCTGCGCGCGCCGTCGACCGAACCCGAGGACACGATCACCAGCGCGTCGGCGACGTCGAGGACGCCCTTCATCGCCGAGTGCATCAGCCCGGTCCCGCAGTCGGTGAGCACGATGTTGTAGAAGTGCTCGAGCAGGTTCACCGTGCGCCGGTAGTCGTCCTCGGAGAACGCCTCGGAGACCGCCGGGTCCTGTTCGCTGGCAAGGATTTCCAACCGGCTCGAACCCTGCGAGGTGTACGAGCGGACATCGCTGTAGCGAGTGATCTTGTCCGCGTCGCGCAGCAGGTGCCGGACGGTCGCGGTGGTTTCGATCGGGATCTTCTGCGACAGCGTGCCGCGGTCGGGGTTGGCGTCCACGGCGACCACGCGGTCCCCGCGCAGGGAAGCGAAGGTCGAACCGAGCGTGGTGGTCGTGGTGGTCTTGCCCACACCGCCCTTCAGGCTCAGCATCGCGATCTTGTAGCACCCGCGCAGCGGCTGGTTGACCCGCGCGATCAGCTCCCGGCGCCGCCGGTCGGCCGGGCTCTCCCCCGGGTTGATCAGCTTGCCGCTGGCGACGAACACCGCCTTGCGCCAGCCGGACTGCGGGCGCCGCTTGACCTGCCGGACCAGCTGCGCCGACGAGAGGTCCTCGCCGCCGTGCAGCGCGTGCCGCCCGTGCTGCTGTTGCGGCTGCGGGAGCGGGGGCTGCGGCGGGTAGTGCTCGGGGTGGTACCCGGTCTGGTCGGTGTACTGGCCCTGGTCGGTGTACTGCGGGTGCAGCGGCGGCAACTGCGGGTCGTAGGGCGCGGAGTACTGCGGCTGCTGCTGCGGACCGGACGGCGTCGGATCGGTGTAGTACTGCTGGGTCTGCGCCCCCGGCACCGGGTACGGGCCCGAGGTGGCCGGGTTCACCTGGTGCGGACCGGAGGTCGCCGGGTTCACCGGATGCGGGCCGGACGTGCTGCCGGGATGCGGGGTCGAATCGGTCCGGTCCTCGGAGAACAGGTTGGGCGCGGCCTGCTGCGCGGGCTCCGGCTGCTCGGGCTGCGGCGGGGCCGGTGGCGCGGGCTGAGCCGGCTGAGCCGGCTGGGCCGGTGGCGCCGGTGGCGCCTGCTGGGCCTCCGCGGGCGGGGCCTGCCACTGGGTGGGAGCTTCGGCGGCCAGACCTTCCTGGGGTTCCGGGTGGCCAGGAGCCGACTGGTCGTTGGGTCCGGTCACCGGCGAAATCCTCCTGAACGTCGTCGCGCTGTGCTCTCCAAACGCCCCCCTGCGCGCAGGATACGACGGTAGTCGGCGATTTCGCCGCTTACTCAGCCGACCCCGGCATAGGAGTGCAGGCCGACGGAGACCAGGTTCACGAAGAACAGGTTGAACACGGTCAGCGCGAAGCCGATCACGTTGATGATGGCGGCCCGCTGGCCGCGCCAGCCCGCGGTGGCGCGGGAGTGCAGGTACGCGGCGTAAACCACCCAGGCCACGAAGGCCACGGTCTCCTTCGGGTCCCAGCCCCAGAACCGGCCCCAGGCGGATTCGGCCCAGATGGCGCCGCACAGCACGCCGAAGGTGAACACCGGGAAGGCGAACACCGTGGTGCGGTAGGTGATCCGGTCCAGGATGTCCGCGGCGGGGATCCGGTCGGCGAACCGCGCGAACTTCTTCGGGTTCTTCTCGTGCGCCGAGCGCATCAGGTAGAGCACGCTGGCCACGCCCGGCACCAGGAACACCCCGGAGCCGATGATGGCCGCCGACACGTGGATGACCATCCAGTACGACTGCAGCGCGGGCTGCACCGGCGCGGCGACCGCGTAGAGCATGGTGCCGCCGATGAACATCAGGATCACGATCGGCAGCAGGACGAACCCGGACAGGTGCCGGACCGGGAACCGGCGGGCCATCACGAGCCAGGTCACCACGCCGATGAAGGTGACCGCCATGACGTACTCGTACATGTTGCCCCAGGGCACCCGGCTGGTCGCCAGGCCGCGCAGGACCAGGGCCGACAGGTGCAGCAGCACTCCGAGCACGGTGAGCGCCATGCCCATCCGGCCGATCCGCTCGGCGCGGCCGACCCGGTCCGGGGTGACCGCGGTCGGCGGGACGGTCGACTCGGTGACCACCGGCGCGCCCGCGCCGACGAGTTCCTTGGCGCGTTCGCGGGTGCGCTGGGCGGCGTTGCGGCCCTTGACGCCGAAGGACTGCTCGATCAGGAAGAACAGCAGCGCGAGCACGTAGATCGCGACCGTGGTGGTGTAGGACCAGTCGCTGAACCGCGACAACGTCTCGTTGATCGGCATCTCAGTCCTTCCTCCCGGCCCGCGGTATCTCCACCGCTATCCGGTTGAACTCCTCGCCGTAACCAGCCTGATCGGTGCGGGCCAGCCCGCCCACTTCTACTACAGTACGTCGTAAGTCATCACCGGTCGTCACCGGGGTCACCCGGACCCACAGC
Source organism: Amycolatopsis anabasis (assembly GCF_009765355.1). Taxonomy (GTDB): domain Bacteria; phylum Actinomycetota; class Actinomycetes; order Mycobacteriales; family Pseudonocardiaceae; genus Amycolatopsis; species Amycolatopsis anabasis. The sequence goes on from NZ_VTHK01000013.1 coordinate 14,509, forward strand.
CGGCGCCGCTTCACCAGCAGCGAACCGATCAGGCCGGCGAACATCGCGATGGCGAAGCCGAGCACGAAGCCCTGCGTCGGATCGTGCGAGACCTGCAACGCCACCCACTGCTCCACGCCGTCGAACTTGATCTTCGTGCCGTCGTCGAGGGTGAGTTCCTGGCCCAGTTCCAGGTTCTGGCGCGCCACCTTCTTCAGCGCCCCCTTGTCCACCTGGGACTGGTCGACCTCGAAGATCGACTGGCCGCGGCCGGAATCGGTGCCGAGGTCACCGCGCAGCACGTCCACCGCGACCGCCGGGTTCCGCAGCTCGGGGAAGCTGGAAGTCAGCACGTTGCCGTGCAGGAACGCGGTCGGCGCGAACAGCCCGGTGATCGCGAGCTGCTGCTTGCGGCGCTGCTCGGAATCGGTCACCCCGGGCCGGTCGAACTTGGTGGCGCCCTCGGACAGGTAGGTCTGCACGTCCACCGGCCGCCACTGGATCGCCTGGGTGCGGCTGGTCCCGTCCGGGAAGGTCACCGTGAACTTCGGGGCGAAACCGTGGTTCAGCAGGTAGATCCGGTCGCCCGCGATGCGCAGCGGATCGTTGACCTCGAGGTGGTACGGCCGCCAGGCGCCGGTGTTCAGGTCCTCGCCGGTCTGGTACTCGATCGAGGACTCGTAGTGCTCGGGCTGCCCGGCCGGGGTGTACCGGGCCGCGAAGTCGTTGACCTTGAGGCAGAACGGGCTCAGCTTGGTGCCGTCCACGCGGAGGCCCGGGTGGAACGAGTCGTAGGCGTAGATGCCGGAGTTGCAGAACGGCTGGCTGCCGTTGGCCTGCACGATGACCTGGCCCTCGTAGCTGAACAACTTGCCCAGCGCGAAGAAGACCACCAGGCCGAGCATGCCGAAGTGGAAGACCAGGTTCCCGGTCTCGCGCAGGTAGCCGCGTTCCGCGCTGATGCTGCGGACGCCGTTCGCTTCCTCGCGTTCGACCTTGCGCCAGCCCTTGAGGCGGGTGTGCGCGGCGGCGAGCACGTCCTCGGGCGAGGCGCTGACCTCGACGCGGTGGTGGTGCGGCATCCGGCTCAGGTTGCGCGGGGTGAGCACCGGCTGGGCCCGCATCGACCGGACGTACTCGACGCTGCGCGGCGCGAGGCAGCCGACCAGCGACACCATGAGCAGCAGGTAGATCGCGGAGAACCAGACGCTGGAGTAGACGCCGAAGAACTGCAGGCGGTCCAGCAGCTCGCCCCACCAGCCGTGCGCGGCGATGTACTCGTCGGTCTTGGCCGAGTTGAGCGCGCGCTGGGGCAGCAGGGCGCCGGGCAGCGCGGCGAGCGAGAGCAGGAAGAGCAGGACCAGCGCGGTGCGCATCGAGGTCAGCCCGCGCCAGGTGTTGCGCGCGAAGCCGAGGATCCGCGTGACCGCGGACGGGCGGTAGGGCTTCTTCTCCGGCTCGGCCGGGGTTTCGGTGACCGTCACAGCGGCAACACCACGTCGGAGACGAACGCGTCGCGGATCCAGGCGACCAGATCGCCCCAGACCCCGGTGACCAGCAGGATGCCGACCGCCAGCAGCAGGACCCCGCCGGTGAGCTGCACGCGGCGGCCGTTGCGGCGGAGCCAGTCGGTCGCGCGGACCGCCCAGCGGGCGCCGAGCGCGATGAGCAGGAACGGCAGGCCGAGCCCGGCGCAGTAGACGAGCACCAGCACGAACCCGCGGGCCGCCGAGCCGCCGGTCGCGCTGGCCATGGACAGCACCCCGGCCAGGGTCGGGCCGATGCACGGCGTCCAGCCCAGTCCGAAGATCGCGCCGAGCAGGGGCGCGCCGAGCAGGCCGCCCCGCGGCACCTTGTGCGAGCGGACGTCCTTCTGCAGCGCGGGGATCAGGCCGAGGAACACCAGCGCCATGGCGATGGTGAGCACGCCGCCGATGCGCTGCAGCCACTCCTGGTTGGTGGCCAGCGCGTCGGCGAGCCAGACCAGGCTGCCCAGGGTCGCGGTGAACACCACGGTGAAACCGAGCACGAACAGCCCGGCGGCGCCGAGGACGGCGTACCGGCCCCGCTTGCGTTCCTCGTCGGCCTTGACCGCGGGGGCGTCCGCGCCGACCAGTGCGGCGAGGTAGGCCAGGTAGCCGGGGACGAGCGGCACCACGCACGGCGAGGCGAAGGAGATGGCCCCGGCGAGCAGGGCGACCCCGGCGGCGAGCAGCAGCGGACCGGAGGTCGCCAGCTCGGTCACGGAGTTCACCCTGTTGAGGGTAGGGAATGTGGTCCCGGTGAAACCGACCGCCCCGGCGCCCGCGTGACCCCGGCCTCGGGCAGGGGTCGTGGGCGGTCGGCGCGGTGGCGGCTACTCCGCGGCCAGGCGCCGCACCACGGGCACCAGATCGCTCGCCAGCAGCGGGCGCAGGAAGACCGCGGCGACCCGCTGCTGCTTGTCGAGCACGATCGTGGAGGGGATCGCGTTGCGCGGGTACCCGGACAGCTGCAGCAGCGACCGGCCCGGCGGGTCGTAGATCGAGGGGTAGGTCAGGCTCCGGTCCCGCACGAAGTCCTGCGCGGCGTCGCGGTCCGGGTCGCGCACGTCGATGCCGATCACCTGGCCGCCGGAGTTCTTGGTCTGCTGGTGGACCTGCTCCATCTCGGGCGCCTCGCTGCGGCACGGACCGCACCACTGGCCCCACAGGTTCAGCACCACGACCTTGCCCGCGAAATCCGCGGTCGAGAGCTGCTTGCCCTCGTTCATCAGGTCCTCACCGGAGAGCTTCGGCACCACCTGGCGCTCCGGGACGGCGTAGGTGATGTCGACCTTCCCGCCGGGCGCGACGAACTGGAAACTGCTCCCCCGGTCGACGGCGTCCTTCCCGGTGGAACACCCGGTCACCAGGACGGCCGCGAGCACCGCCCCCAAGATCATCTTGCCCCGGCCCCCGCGCCGCCGGTACTCGCTTGCAGCAAGGGACCTTCGCTCACGTTTTTCCGGAGTAAAGGTCCCTCGCTCCGGTTGAACCGGAGTAAAGGTCCCTTGCTCCCTCATGCGCCGGTCACCGTGGGGTCGGTCGCGCCCGCCGGTTCGCTGTACACGATGTCGACGAGTTCCTCGTCCGCGAAGATCAGGCTGGTCAGCGAGGCCAGCGAGCACTGCCGCCGCCGCGGGTCGTGCCACAGCCGCCGCCCCTCCAGGAACCGGCGCAGCGTCCAGATCGGCAGCTGGTGCGAAACGCACAGCGCCTCGTGCCCGTCGGCCGCGGCCCGCGCCCGGTACACCGCGCCGAGCATCCGGTGCGCGATCTCCAGGTACGGCTCGCCCCAGGACGGCCGGATCGGGTTGCGCAGCTTCGGCCACGCCTTCGGCTGCCGCAGCGCGCCGTCGCCGACGGCCACCCGCTGCCCTTCGAAATCGTTCGCCGCCTCGATCAGCCGCTCGTCGGTGGCCACGTCCAGGCGGTGCGCCGCCGCGATCGGCCCCGCGGTCTCCTGCGCGCGCTGCAGCGGCGAGGCCACCACATGCGTGATGTCGTGCCCGGCCACCGCTTCGGCGACGGTCAGCGCCTGCCGCCTGCCCCGCTCGGACAGGCCGAATCCCGGCAGCCGCCCGTAGAGGATCTTGTCCGGGTTGTGCACCTCGCCGTGCCGCAGCAGGTGGACGATCGTCTTCATGCGGGCCGCTCCGCGGCGGCGGCCGCGCGGGCCGCGGCGGGCAGCGCGGCCTCGATGATCTCGAACGCGGCGTCGTCCATCGCCGCGTTGACGAACCACGCCTCGAAGGCGCTCGGCGGCGGGTACACCCCGCGTTCCAGCAGCGCGTGGAAGAACGCCGGGAACCGCCAAGTCTCCGCGCCGCTCGCGTCGTGGTAGTTCCGCACCGGCGACGCGGTGAAGAACACGCTCACCAGGTTCCCCGCGTACGCCACGGTGTGCGCGACGCCCGCCGCGTCCAGCGCCTCGCCGAACAGCGCGCCGAGCCGCTGCGAGTTCGCGTCCAGCGCGCGGTACACACTCTCGTCCGCGGCTCGCAACGTGGCCAGCCCGGCGGCCACCGCGACCGGGTTCCCGGACAGCGTGCCCGCCTGGTACACCGGCCCGCCCGGGGCCAGCCGCGCCATCACGTCCGACCGCCCGCCGAACGCCGCGGCGGGCAGCCCGCCGGACATCACCTTGCCGAAGGTGTACAGGTCGCCGGGCACCCGCTCCAGGCCGAACCACCCCGACCGGGAGACCCGGAACCCGGTCATCACCTCGTCCATGATCAGCAGCGCGCCGTGGGCGTGCGCGATCTCCCGCAGGGTCGCGTTGAAGTCCTCGTCCGGCGCGACCGCGCCCATGTTCCCGGCCGCCGCCTCGGTGATGATCGCCGCGATCGAATCCGGGTTGTCCGCGAAGGACTGACGGACCGCCGCGCGGTCGTTGTACGGCAGGACGATCGTGTCCGCGGCCTGCGCGCCGGTCACCCCGGGCGAGGTCGGCAGCCCCAGGGTGGCCACCCCGGAGCCCGCCTGCGCGAGCAGCGCGTCCACGTGCCCGTGGTAGCACCCGGCGAACTTGATGATCTTGCTCCGCCCGGTGAAGCCGCGGGCCAGCCGGATGGCGCTCATCGTCGCCTCGGTGCCGGAATTCACCAGCCGCACCTGGTCGACGGGCTCCACCCGCTCGATGATCTCCTCGGCCAGCTCGACCTCCCCGGTGGTCGGCGTGCCGAAGGACAACCCGGAGGTCGCCGCCTCCCGGGCCGCGGACACCACGGCCGGGTGCGCGTGACCGAGAATCATCGGCCCCCACGAGGAGACCAGGTCGACATAGCGATTTTCGTCGGCGTCCCAGAGGTAGGCGCCCTCACCCCGGACCATGAACCGCGGGGTGCCGCCGACCGAGTTGAACGCCCGGACCGGGGAGTTCACCCCACCGGGTGTCGCCGCGCGAGCCCGTTCGAACCATGCCTTGGACTGATCGACCCGTTGCGTCACGAGTCCCAGTCTCGCAAAGCCGTCCCGGACGGCTGCGAGCCGCCTGGATCAGGCGAAGTCGGGGCCGTACGTATCGGCGATGTTCGCCGACTTGTTCGGCTTGCCCCGGTGCTTGCGGTGCCGGGCGCGGACCGCGAGCAGGAGCTGCCGGACCGCGTCCACCACGAGCACCGCGGCCAGCGCGCCGAACCCGATCGCCGCGGCGATCCACGAGCCGGACAGGCGGGTCGAGGTCAGCACGGTCCCGTCGGTCAGCCGCAGGGAGACCGTGCTGATCGCGGCGGACCAGCTCGGGAACGCGGCCCAGACGGCGAGCGCCGCCACCACCAGCTCACCGGCCGCGACGAGCGCGCGCCACGGCCGGTGCAGCCGGGGCGGCGCCCCGGACTCGGGTTCTTCCGGCGGCCATTCGATGGCCTGCTCGGTGGCTTGCTCGGTCACGACGCAGAGCTTCTCACGACTCGAGCACACCCCGCAGCGCGGTGCGCAACGCCTCGCCGTCCTTGGCCCAGGCGAGCACGACCGTGCCGTCGTCGAGTTTGATCGGCACCTCGTCGAACTTCCGCGGCACGCTCCAGCCACCGCCGAGCACCCGCGCGCCCGCGGGCGCGCCGACGTCGGTCACCTCGGCGATCCGCCGCACCTCCAGCGGCTCCCGGCCCTGCCAGAGGGTTTCCCGGGTCAGCCGGACCGAGAGGAACCGCTTGCGCGCGTACACCCAGGGCGCGGTCATCGCGGCCAGCCCCAGCCCGACCAGCACCCAGGCGATCGTGTGCAGCGGCCCGCCGGTCGCCAGTTCGGCGAGGAATCCGAGCAGCGCGAACAGCGGCCCCCACAGCAGCGCGGTCCACGCGGCGCCGCGCTCGCGGTACCGCAGGTCCGCTTCGGACGGCTGGGGCGGCTCGGTCACGACGGGAGCTTGCGGCCGACTTTGGGGAAGTAGTCGCTGACGCTGGGCAGGAACATCAGCACCAGCGCGACCACGGCCAGCAGCATCGCCAGCAGCGTCACCAGGCTGAAGAACAGCATGGCCTGGAAGATCACCGTGATCACGGTGAGCACGAACAGCACCGTGCGCGCGGACCGGGTCCCTTCGCGCGCCTTGTAGGCGAAGAGCGCGAACAGCAGGGCGAACACCACCGCGCCGACGAACAGCACCCAGAGCAGCGCGGTCGTCCCGGAGGCGATCTGCTCGGGGCTGATCCGCGGGTCCTTGTTCGCCTTGACCAGCTCGTCGATGAAGCCCTGCTTGCCGATCAGGATGACCGCGAAGCCGATGATCGACACCACGCCCGAGGCCAGCCACAGCCCGAACGAGATGTTCACCGGTTTCGGCGGGTCGACCGAGGGCCGCTGCTCGCCCGGAACGCTCGGCGCGGGCGGCAACCCCCGGGCGCGACGCTGGTCGTCCGATTCGTCTGGTGCGGTCACCCGGCGGAGCCTAGTCGAGCCAGGCGGCCGCCTCTACCGCCCAGTACGTGAGGATCATGTCGGCGCCGGCGCGCCGGATCGAGGTGAGCACCTCCAGCACCGTGCGCTCGCGCTCGATCCAGCCGTTGGCCGCGGCCGCCTCGACCATCGCGTACTCGCCGGAGATGTTGTACGCCGCGACCGGAACCGTCGAGTTCTCCGCGGCCGCGCGCACGATGTCCAAATAGGACAACGCGGGCTTGATCATGATCGCGTCGGCGCCCTCGGAGATGTCCAGTTCGATCTCCCGCAACGCTTCCCGCGCGTTGCCGGGATCCTGCTGGTAGGTCTTGCGGTCGCCCTTGAGCTGCGAGTCGACGGCCTCCCGGAAGGGGCCGTAGAACGCGCTCGCGTACTTGGCGGAGTAGGCGAGGATGCCGGTCTCGGTGTACCCGTTCTGGTCGAGCGCGGACCGGATCACGCCGACCTGGCCGTCCATCATCCCGCTCGGCCCGAGCAGGTGCGCCCCGGCCTCGGCCTGCGCGAGCGCCATGTCGGCGTAGCGGCGCAGGGTGGCGTCGTTGTCGACGCCGCCGTTCTCGTCCAGCACACCGCAGTGGCCGTGGTCGGTGAACTCGTCGAGGCAGGTGTCGGCCATCAGCACGGTGTCGTCACCGAGTTCGGCGCGCAGATCCCGCAACGCGACGTTCAGGATGCCGTTCTCGTCGGTCGCGCCGGAGCCCTCGGCGTCGTGGTGGCGCGGGATGCCGAAGATCATCAGCCCGCCGACGCCCGCGCGGACCGCCTCGACCGCGGCCTTGCGCAGCGAATCGCGGGTGTGCTGGACGACACCGGGCATGCTGGCGATCGGCCGGGGCGCGTCGGCGGCCTCGGCGACGAACATGGGCAGGATCAGTTGCCGCGGCCGGAGCGTGGTTTCACTGACCAGGCGGCGCAGCGCCGCGGTGCCGCGCAACCGGCGGGGACGATGCTCAGGGAACACCTTTCCGACGGTACTCCCCGGCAACCTTTTCTCCCCTATGCGCCCTCCCCGACTGAGAGGTTCCCCAATGTCATGAGGGGACCCCTCCAGACGAAATTTGTCCGGAGGGGTCCCCTCATGGAAGTCGCCGGTTACGAGCGGCGGGCTCGTTTGGCTTTGCGCGGGGGCGGGAGGGCGCCTTCGGCGCGGAGCCGGGCGGCGTGCTCGGCGAGGGCGTCCACCAGGTTCGGGACGTCCGCCTTCTCCGGCTGGACGTCCACCCGCAGGCCGAACTCCACCGCGGTTTCCGCGGTCTTCGGGCCGATGCAGGCCACCAGGGTCCGGGTGTGCGGTTTGCCCGCGATACCGACCAGGTTCCGCACGGTCGAGGACGAGGTGAAGCACACCGCGTCGAAACCGCCGGTCTTGATCATCTCGCGGGTCTCGGCGGGCGGCGGGGCGGCCCGGACGGTCCGGTAGGCGGTCACGTCGTCGACCTCCCAGCCGCGTTCGACGAGACCGGCGGAAAGCGTCTCGGTGGCGATGTCGGCGCGCGGCAGCAGCACGCGGTTCACCGGGTCGAGGACGTCGTCGTACGGCGGGAACTCCGCGAGCAGGCCCTCGCTGGACTGCTGACCGGTCGGCACCAGCTCCGGGATGATCCCGAACGAGCGGACCTTCGCCGCGGTGGATTCGCCGACGCAGGCGATCTTCACCCCGGAGAACGCGCGGGCGTCGAGGCCGAACTCCTCGAACTTCTCCCAGACCGCGCGCACGGCGTTGGTGGAGGTGAAGACGATCCACTGGTAGCGGCCGTCGACCAGGCCCTTGACCGAACGCTCCATCTGGGCCGGGCTGCGCGGCGGTTCGACGGAGATGGTGGGGACCTCGTGCGAGGTGGCGCCGTGGCCGCGCAGGCGCTCGGCCATCTCGCCCGCCTGCTCCTTGGTCCGCGGGACGAGCACCTTCCAGCCGTAGAGGGCGCGCGATTCCCACCAGGACAGCTTCGACCGGGCGCCGGCCGCCGGGCCCACGGTCACCACGAGCGGGCCGACCAGTTCCCCGGCGTCCTGCGCGAGCGAGGCGAGCGTGCTGTCCACGGTGCGCTGGGTGTTGATGGTGCCGTTGCAGGTCACCGCGACCGTGGTGGTCCCCGCCAGGCCCTTCTCCATCAGCGCGGACGCGGCCTCGGCGAGGTGGCTGGAGGTCGCGTGCAGCACCAGCGGCCCCGGGGTCGCGGCGAGCGCGCCCCAGTCGACCTCGCCGCGCACGTCGGCCTCGGTGTGCGTGCCGCCGAGCGCGACCCCGGCGTAGGCGGGCACCGCGGCGCCGGGCGAAACCCCGGGCACGACGTCGAACACGGCGCTGGTGCGCGCGACGGCCTGCACCTCGGCGACCACCGCGGGCTGGGTCAGCGGGTCGCCCGCGACCAGCCGGAGCACCAGGCGACCGGCCTTGGCCTCGGTGGTCAGGTCCTTGGCGACCTCGGCCGGCTCGCCGACGGCGGGCCGCACCTCGGCTTCGGCGGTGGCGAAGGTGAGCACGCTCGCGGGCACGTCCGGGTCGGTCACCACGACCTCGGCCTTGGCGAGCAGTTCCTGGGCACGGACGGTCAGCAACCCGGCGTCACCGGGGCCCGAGCCCACGAAGGCGACGCGCCCAGTGGTCTTGCGCGCGGGGGTCATTGTTGCGTTTCTCCTCATTCGATCGGCCGCTGTTCGGCCCTACTTCACCGCTGCTGAAGCTTCGGCGCGGCTACGTCAACGCGGATTGCGCCCGGGGCCGGACAGCGCACCGGCGCCGAGGTCGAGCAGTTCGGCGGCCAGGGCCCGGCCGAGCTGCTCTGGTTCGTTCTTGTCGGCCACGGCCGAGGCCCGCAGCATCACGGGAGTGTCCTCGGTTTCGGCGTCGAATCCGGCGGCGGCGGTCCCGCGCAGCGAGATCCGTTCGGAGATCGCGCCGTCGCTGTCCAGGTCCTCCACCACCTCGGCGAGGGCGCCGACGGGCGCGCTGCAACCGGCTTCGAGCGCGGCCAGCAGGGCGCGCTCCGCGGTCACCGCGACCCGGGTCACTTCATCGTCCACAGTGGACTGAAGTAGGTGTTCGATGTCCACGTCGTCGACGCGGCATTCCACCGCCAGCGCGCCCTGTGCGGGCGCGGGCAGCATCTGGATCGGATCCAGCGACTCGGTGATCTCCCCGGCGCGGCCGATCCGCTCCAGCCCGGCCCGGGCCAGCACGACCGCGTCCAGCTCGCCGTCGGCGACCTTGCGCATCCGGGTGTCGATGTTGCCGCGGATCGGCACCACCTCGAACCCCAGCCCGAGCGCGCGCAACTGGGCGATGCGCCGGGGCGAACCGGTGCCGATGCGGGAACCGGGCGGCAGTTCGCCGAGGGTGAGCCCGTCCCGCGCGATCAGGGCGTCGCGCGGATCGGCGCGCGGCGGTACGGCGGCCAGCACGAGGCCGGGCTCGGGCGCGGTGGGCAGGTCCTTGTAGGAGTGCACCGCGACGTCGATCTGCTTCTCGGCCAGGGCCTCGCGCAGCGCGGAGGTGAACACGCCGACGCCGATCTGGGCGATCGGCGCGCCGGACCGGTCGCCGGGGGTGGAGACCTCGACGATCTCCACCTGCTGGCCCACTCGCTTCAGCGCGTCGGCGATGGTGCCGGTCTGCGCGAGGGCCAGCTTGCTACCCCTGGTCCCGATCCTGATGGTCCGTGTCACTTGCCTTCACCGTCTGCTTTGGACTGTCCATTGCGGACATCGAGTTGATCGTGTTTCGAACCGGCGGCCGACGGGCTGGCCACCGCGGCGGGAGCCTGCGGGTCGAGCCCGAACAGCTCGCGCAGCGCACCGGCGTAGTCGGTGTCCGCGGTTTCGGCGGCGAGCTGCTTGACCCGCACGGTCGGCGCGTGCAGCAGCTTGTCCACCACCCGGCGCACGGTGCGGCCGAGTTCCTCGCGCACGGAGTCGTCCAGCTCGGGCAGCCGGTTGTCCAGCCGCAGCAGCTCGGCGTCGACGACCTCGGCGGCCCGTTTGCGCAGGGCCGTCACGGTCGGCGTGACCTCCGCGCTGCGCTGCCCGGCGAGGTAGTCGCGCACCTCGGCGGAGACGATCTCCTTGGCCAGCGCGGTGTGCGGCTGGGCCGCGGCCGCGTCCATCCGGTGCCGCACGGTCTCCAGGTCGACCACCCGGACGTCGGCGAGTTCGGTGACGCCGGGGTCGACGTCCCGCGGCAGCCCGAGGTCGCAGATGACCAGCGGCCGACCGGCGCGCGGGCGCAGGTGCCCGCTGTGCAGCACGACGTCCTGGGCGCCGGTGCAGCAGATCACCACGTCGGCGTCCGCGATCGGCTCCGCGAGCTCGGCCATCGCGGCGGCCCGGGCGGGCACGCCCTGTTCGGCGATCGACGCGGCGAGCCGCTCGGCGTTGGCCAGGGTCCGGTTGACCACTGTGATCCGGCCGATGTCCGCCTTGCGCAGCTGGGAAGCGCTCAGCGCGCCCATCGATCCGGCGCCCACGACCACGGCGTGCTTGCCGGTCAGGTCGTCCGCCTCGGCGAGCGCCTCGGACACCACGGACGCGCCGAGCGCGCCGAGGCCGGTCTCGGTGTGCACGCGCTTGCCGACGCGCAGCGTCGTCTGGACCAGTTCGTGCAGCGTGCGGCCGACGGTCCCGGCCTCGCGCGCGACCGCGTACGCGGACCGGACCTGGCCGAGGATCTGGCTCTCGCCGACGACCATCGAGTCGAGCCCGGCGGCGACCGAGAACACGTGCTCGACCGCGGCGCCCGCGTAGTGCACGTAGAGGTTGTCGTAGAGCGCGGCCGGTTCCAGCCCGGCCTGCCGCGCCAGCACCTCGGTGACGTCGGCGAGGCCGCCGTGGAAGGTCTCCACGACCGCGTAGACCTCGATGCGGTTGCACGTCGACAGCGCCATCACTTCGCTGATGTGCCGGGTCTGCTGCAGCTCGTGCAGGACCTTGCCGAGTTCACCGGCGGGAATCGCGGCCCGCTCGAGCGTGGTCAGTTCCGCCGTGCGATGAGACAGCCCGATCGCCAGAATGCTCATTACCGCACCCCCAGTCCATTGCCCAGGCCGAGTTTACCGGCGCCGGGCCGCGAGCCGTTCTCCTTCGGATTGCCGTCCGCACGACGGGCCACGTGGAAGGAGAGGATCTGCAACTCCACCGCCAGGTCGACCTTGCGCACCTCGACGTGGTCGGGCACCTGGAGCACGACCGGCGCGAAGTTCAGGATGCACTGCACACCGCCCGCGACCAGCCGGTCGCACACCGACTGGGCCGCGGTCGGCGGGGTCGCGATGACGCCGATGGAGATCTCGCGTTCGGCGCAGACCGCGGGGATGTCGTCGATGTGCGAGACCGGCAGCCCGCCGACCGGCACGCCGATCAGATCGGGGTCGGTGTCGAACAGCGCCTCGACCGGGAACCCGCGCCCCGGGAAGCCGCCGTAGTTGGCCAGCGCGTGGCCGAGGTTACCGATGCCGACCACGGCGACCTTGTGCTTGCGAGTCAGGCCGAGCGTCCGTTCGATCTGGCCGACCAGCACCGCGACGTCGTAGCCGACGCCCCGGGTGCCGTAGGAGCCGAGGTAGGACAGGTCCTTGCGCAGCTTCGCCGAGTTGACCCCGGCCGCCGCGGAGAGCTCTTCGCTGGACACGGTGGTCGCGCCCTGCTCGGCGAGCGCGGACAGCACGCGCAGGTAGACGGCGAGCCGGGCGACCGCGGCCTCGGGGATGGACCGCGCGCGAACGGCTTCGGGCTCGGCGCCGTTCACGTCGACGGCGGGCATCTCGGCGGTCGGCGCGTTGTCCGCGTCCGGGGTCAGAATCGGTTTGCCGGCGGAGCGAGTGCGCTTGTGCGCGGCTTGGGCCCCGTTGCGCCGGCCCCGCTCTGTCTTCGCCTCACTCGCCGGCGGGGCTGCACTGCGCTCATTGCCGTGCCCGGCTGTCCGCCGGTGCCGGTCGCGCTCTGCAACCACGCTGGCTCTCCTCGTCGGTACCGCTGACACTTCACCTGAAGTAACCCTTGACCCGAGGCGCGAAGTCGGGTTCGATGCCGGGCGCCTCGCCGGGGGTACCGCTTTACGGTAGCCATTTGTGAACGCAGGCACAAAGTGACTGGTAGGGGGCATGACCAGGCACACAAAGCCAGGTCCCCGCCCCCGCGTGCGAGCGGGGCCGGGGACGGCTGCTGGTTAATTCCTTCGAGTGTCGGACGTCACTGCTTGTTGGCGCCGGGCATGAGCACCTTGCCGATCACGAACACGGTCGCGTTCCTGGTCGGGATGTTGCCGCACAGCACCGGGGCGCCGTTCACGGTGAGCTTGTCGCCGGTGCCTTCGATCTTCAGGTCCCCGCCCGCGGCGCTGTCCAGGTTCGGGACGGTCCCGGCCGCTTCCAGGCCCTTGGCGTCGTAGCGCTGGGGCGCGACGTGGTACTTCAGGATCGGGGCCAGCTTGTCCGGGGCCGCGGCCAGTTCCTTGAACTTCGCGTCGCCGAGCTCGTCGAAGGCGGGGTCGGCGGGGGCGAACACGGTGATGGCCTGCTGGCCGTTCAGGGTGTCGGCCAGCCCCGGCACCGCCTTGACCGCGGTGACCAGCTTGGTGAGCAGCGGGTTGTTGCTCGCGGCGGTGGCGACCGGATCGTCGACCATCCCGGCGACCGACCCTTCCCCCGAGGTCGGCACCTGCGAGCAGGCGGGCCCGAACACGTCCTTGGCGGTGGTCACCCCACCGCCTCCCGCGGGCGCCGGCATCGGCGCGGACTGGCTCGGCGACGGCGCGGAACTCGGCGAGCTCGCGTTGTCGGCACCGCCGCAGGCGGCCAGCGAAACGGCGGCCGCCGCCACGGCGCCGATTCCGAGAATGCGTCGGATGTTCACGGACGATCACTCCATTCGCGGTGGTTTTCCTTTTCCCACCGGGAATTCGGCGCAACGACCCCACCGGATTGCCTGCCCACGACATAATGCCGACGTGGACGGTGAAAGATGCGAAATCTGCGACATGCTGATCGGGTTGGGATGCCCCGGGCATGACCGCGCACGCACACGAACCCTTGCCGTAGAGCGAATCCTGATCTCTCCGCACAAGCTCGCGCACTTACCGGATCGCTGCAACCACCACCCCGAGACCAGCCATGAGGACGCTGGCTGGGGATGGATCACCGGCCCGGCACCCGGCCTCTGGGAACAAATCGGCCCGGAGCATCCGGTGCGGGCCACCGCGGGGAACACCGAACTCTGGGCCGACAACCGCTGTCGTGATTGCCTGACCTGACCGGTTACTTCGCGTCGAAGCGGATGGTGTGCCAGCCGGTGGCGCCGTCCGGGACCGTGCCGACCCGTTCCCCGGTCTGCGGGTAGCCGGACTTGTCGGTGGCCCGCGCGGAAACCTGGTGGCCGCCCGGGGAGACCTGGAGTTCGGCCTGCCACATCCGCCACGTGTCGTCATTGACCACAGTGGACAGTGTGGCCGGTTGCCACGGCCCGTTGTCCAGCCGTACTTCGACCTTTTCGATGCCGGTGTGCTGGGCCCAGGCGATTCCGGCCACGATCAGTTTGCCCGCGGGCACGTTCGCGAAGCCCTTCGGCGCGTCGATCCGGGACTGGGTCTTGATCGGGCCGCGTTCGCCCCAGCCGCGGTCGAGCCAGTAGGCGCGGCGGGCTTTCCACGTGGTGACTTCCAGATCGGTGACCCATTTGGTCGCGGAAACGTAACCGTAGAGCCCGGGAACGACCATCCGCGCGGGAAAACCGTGTTCCACCGGCAGCGGTTCGCCGTTCATGCCGATGGCCAGCAGCGCGCCCCGGCGGGGATCCAGCACGGCGTCGACCGGAGTGCCGCAGGTCCAGCCGTCCGCGCTGGTGGAGAAGAGCTGTTCGGCGCCGGGTTTCACCCCGGCCTCGTCGAGCAGGTCGCGCAGTTCCACGCCGAGGAAGTTCGCGGTCGAGATGTACGGGCCGCCGACCTCGTTCGACACGCAGGTCAGCGTGATGCTGCGTTCGACCAGCGGCCGGTCGCGGATATCGGCGTAGCCGAAGGTGACCTCGCGTTCGACCATGCCGTGGATGCGCAGGCGCCAGTCCTCCGCGCGCACCTGGGGCACCACGAGCGCGGTGTCGATGCGGTAGAAGTCGCGGTTCGAGGTGAGGAACGGCGGCGTGCCGAGTTTGGCGAAATCGGCGTCGGCCGGGATCGCGGGCGCGGGCCGCGCGGGAACGAGCCTGCCCACCGCGGCCCGGGAGCCCTCGGCGTCCTTGCGCGAGCCGATCAGCTGACCGGCCAGCCCGGCCACCCCCGCCCCGGCCGCGACCCCCACCGCGGTCTTCAGAAACCTGCGCCGGTCCGGCGTACTCACGGTCTGCGACCACGCGAGGCGGTGCAGCCAGGTGAACACCCCCACGCCGACGAGCAGGCTGGCCAGCGGCGCGACGATCGCGATCTGGCCGAGGTCGGGCCGGTCGTACGCGGCCAGCACGCCGACCGCGCCGAACACCGCGACCAGCACCAGCCCGGGCAGGTGGCTCCGGCGGGACAGCAGCCCGGCGAGCACCGCCAGCCCCAGCAGCACCACGGCCATGCCGAGCAGCAGCACGACCTTGTCGTGGGTGCCGAAGGTGCTCACCGCGAAGTCCTTCAGCCAGGACGGGGTGACATCGATCGCGCTGTTGCCGACCGCGAGGTACGGCGAGGCGTTCGGCCCGACGAACCCGGCGACCAGGTGCCCCGCGGCGAGCGCGGCCAGCAGCGCCAGCACGCCGATCAGTGCGGCGGGCCGGGCGGCCAGCCGCGGGCGGGTGTCCAGTTCGGTGCTCACGTCTCCATCTTCGGAGCCATCCGCCCGTCCGGCTTGCGCGAGAGCCTTACGAGTCCCTTAAGAGGTCGCGGCGGAGGCGGTCCTCGTCGACCGTCCAGTACGAGTGCTCGTCGCCGTCGAGCAGGATCACCGGCACCCGGTCGCCGTATTCGGCCCGCCATTCCGGATCGCTGTCCACGTCTGCCGCCGACCATTCCACGCCGAGTTCCGCGGCGAGCCGCTCGATCACCCGCTCGGCCTGCTCGCAGGATCCGCAGCCCCGCCGGGTCATCACGGTTATCTGGTGCGACATGGAACCTATCCTCGCAGGCGGACGCGGCGGAGTTTGCCGGTCGCCGAATGCGGGAGCTCGTCGGCGAACTCGACGGTCCGCGGCACCTTGTACCCGGCCAGCCGGGTCGCGCAGTGCTCCACGATCTGCTGCTCGGACAGCGCCGCCCCGGTCACCGGCACCACGACCGCCTTCACCGCCTCGCCGCTGCGCTCGTCGAGCACGCCCACCACGGCGGATTCGGCCACCTCGGGCAGCTCGCCGATGACCCCCTCCACCTCGTGCGGGTAGACGTTGAACCCGTTCACGATGATCAGGTCGTTCGCCCGGTCGACCAGGTGCAGATCGCCGTCCACGTCCAGGTAGCCCACGTCCCCGGTCCGGAACCAGCCCTCGGCGTCCGGGCCGTGCGCCCCGTCCGGCCAGTAGCCGGAGAACAGGTTCGCGCCGCGCACCGAGACCAGCCCGGTGCCACCGGTCCCCTCGTCGAACGCGTCGTCCGGATCGTCCGGGTCGAGCGGCACGGGTTCGCTGTCGCCGTCCGGTTCGACCAGCCGCAGTTCCACCCCGGGCAGCGGGCGGCCGACCGAACCCGGTTTCGGGTACCCGGTGACCACGGTCGAGGTCAGCACCGGGGCCGTCTCGGTCAGCCCGTAGCCCTCGTACACGCCGAGCCCGGTCGCCTGCCGGATCGCCGCCAGCACCTTCGGGTGCAGCGGGGCCGCGCCCGAGGTCAGCATGCGCACGGTGGACAGCCCCTCGCCGAGTTCGTCGGCGGGCAGCGCGGCGAATTCGACGTACATCGCGGGCACGCCGGTGATCGCGGTGATCCGGTGCTCCGCGCAGGCGGCCAGCGCGGAGCGGGCGTCGAACCGCGGGGCGAGCACCACGGTCGCGCCGACCGCGGTCGCCAGCAGCAGGCCCGGCCCGAGCCCGTACACGTGGAACAGCGGAATGGCGATCAGCACCCGGTCGGTGCGTTCCAGCACGGCCGGGGTGACCGCGCGGAGCTGGTTGAGGTTGGCCAGCAGGGCGCGGTGGGACAGCATCACGCCGCGCGGGCGGCCGGTGGTGCCCGAGGTGTAGGACAGCACGGCGATGTCCTCGCCGCCGCCGCTCGGCGCGAACTTCGCGCCCGGTTCCCGACCGGGTGCCAGCACTCGGACGCTCTCCGGCAAGTCGTCAGAGCCCGCGCCGACGATCAGCCGCGCGCCGCTGTGCTCGAGCAGGGACCGCAGTTCGGCCGGGGGCCCCTGCGGGGACAGCGGCACCGCGATCGCGCCCGCCCGCACTACCGCGAAAAGGGTAATCACGAAATCCGCCGAGGTCGGCAGCCGCAGCACCACCCGGTCGCCCGGCGCCACGCCCTCGGCCACCAACCGGCGCGCCTGGCCGTCGGCCGCGGCGTCGAGTTCGGCCCAGGTGAACCGCGCCCCGGATTCGGTGTCGATCACCGCGACCGAGTCCGGCCGGCGGCCCGCGGCGGCGGAGAGCAGGTCAGCGATGCTTTCCCCGGCGACCTCGTCACCCACGGCATTTGCGACGTTGCTCTCGGCGGTCAACCCCGACCCCTCTCTGCGTCCACATCGTCACACCCGGTGTGCGCTCCCGAGCTTTTCGAAGCGTTCTCAGTTTGTCATCTCCATCCCCCGTCATGGGGAGAACCGGGAGTCGTCGTAAATCCGCAACCAGAAGACCACTACCTACTTCGCGGTAGCAACACGTATGCTGCTCAGCGTCCCTGCGTGGTGTTGATCACGAGGGGACGGGAAAGGGTGTCGCTGTGAGGAACTGGCTGACTGCTCACGAGGCGGTTTTCGAGGTCCGGGATGCCCACCTGCACGTCGGCACTGGGGACCCCCGGGGCTCTGGAGGTACGACACGATGAGCCTGCACGTCGCCACCGCCGGTGGCCTGCCCGCGCTCGCCGGGCCGGGCGTCCGTCGCCCGGACGCGAGGACCGCCGACCGGCCCCGGCAGCGGGTCGCCGAAACCGAGCCCGATGCCGCGGCCGAAGCCGCGAAGGCAGAGGCCTGGGAACTGGTCCGCGCCGCCCAGGGCGGGGACACGGCCGCCTTCGGCGCGCTCTACGACCGCTACGTCGACGTGGTGTTCCGCTATGTCCTGTTCCGGCTCGGCGACCGGGAACTGGCCGAGGACGTCACGAGCGAGACCTTCCTGCGCGCGCTGCGCCGGATCACCACGGTCAGCTACCAGGGCCGCGACGTCGGCGCCTGGTTCATCACGATCGCCCGGAACCTGGTGCTCGACCACGTGAAGTCGAGCCGCTTCCGCTTGGAGATTGTCACGGACGAAATCACCGAATCCGGCGTGCCCCCGTTCGCGGGCGGCGGCGCCCAATCCCCGGCGGGCCCCGAGCAGCAGGTGATGAGCCGCGCCACCCGGGCGGAGCTGCTGCGCTGCGTCGCGGACCTCGGCGAGGACCAGCGCGAGTGCATCGTGCTGCGCTTCCTGCAGGGCCTTTCGGTGGCCGAGACCGCGCGCATCATGAAGCGCAACGAGGGCGCGATCAAAGCCCTGCAGCACCGCGCGGTGCGCAGGTTGGCGCAACTGCTCCCGGGCGGACTGCGCTGACCGGACCAGCCCGCCGCGTCCGGTCAACCCCATTCGGTCTCCTGGGCCTCGAAGCCGTAACCGCGCGGCGCGGCCACTCGTTGCTCCTCCACGACAGGCTGTGGACGCTGTGGACAGCCGTGGAGTGGGAGCGAGACCGTGAAGATGCCCGGGTGGTCACCGCGCGAGCGCGCGGAACGTGAACGGTTCGCCCGGGCCGTCGAGGACGAGGGGTTCCCGCTCGACGACGAGGAACTCGCCCGCCAGCTGTCGGTGGTCTCCGCGTTGCGGGAGATCGCCCGGGACACCGGCCCGGACACGGCCGAACGCCTGCGGATCCGCGCCCGGATCACCGACCGGCTCGCCGCGCCGGAGGGCAAGCGCCGCCGCCCCGCGGTCGCCGCGGTCTGGGCCGGGGCGTTCACGCTCCTGGTCGCGCTCGGCGGGCTGAGCCTGCTGCTGTCCAAGGACGCGCTGCCCGGGGACGCCCTGTACGGGCTCAAACGGGCCGGGGAGTCGGCCGCGCTCGGCCTGACCTTCGACGACCAGGCCAAGGCGCTCAAGCAACTCGAATACGCCCACGGCAGGCTGGACGAGCTCGCCGAACTCGGTTCCGGCGGCGACCACGGGGCCTACACGCTCGCCCTCGACGACTTCGACCGCGACGCCCGCGCCGGCGTCGCCCGGTTGACCGCGCTCTCGGTCGGCAGCGGCGGGCAGCAGCTCGGCGACTTGCGGACCTGGGCGCAGCGGCAGGCGAGCGCACTCGCCGGTGCCCGGGCCGCCATTCCCGCCGCGGCGGACGGTGACTACCGGGAGTCGGCGGTGCTGCTCGGCCGGGTGGCGGACCGGGTGGTGGCACTGACGAACCGGCTCAACTGCTACCGGATCACCTCGGGTGAATCCGACGACCTCGGCCCGCTGCCCGCGCAGGGCGTCTGCGAGCCACCGGTCGATCCGCGGCACGACCTGCAACCCGGCGCCGAGGAACCGGCGCCGATCCCGACCCCGACCCGGGAGCCGGACCGGCCCGAACTTCCGGCGCAGCAGGTGACCTGGGCCCCGCCCGCCACGACCAGCGGGGAACCGAGCGAGAGCGCTCGGCCGACCCCGACCTCCGCGCCGACCACGAGTTCCGCGGCGCCGACCACGGTGGCCCCGCCGATCGCCGCGACCACCGGGCCCCGGCTGCCGACCATGCCGCCCCCGCCGCCCCCGCTTATTTCGGTTCCGCCCCTGATGACGGGTGTGCCGGGAGTAGGTATCGGTTAGGACAGGCGCCGGGCGCTCTCGCTACGCTGTGCTCATGGCACCTCGTTCGCTCCGACCGCGGGGTGAGCACGAGATCGGCGGAGGCGGTGTGCGTGGTCCGGTGGAGTGGCAGAAGTAAGGGTCCCGAGCTGGAACGGCTCGCCGCGCTGGCCGGCGAAGCCTCGGCCGACGCTGCCGTAGCCATGGAGACCACCACTGCCGGGGTGCTCACCGAGGACGCCGACGCACCGGTTTCCCCGCCCGCGCCGCCGGATCTCACCGCGGCCGCGTTCTTCGACGTGGACAACACCATGATGATGGGCGCGTCGATCTTCCACTTCGCCCGCGGGCTGGCCGCGCGCAAGTACTTCACCACCGCGGATCTGGCCGGTTTCGCCTGGCAGCAGGTGAAGTTCCGGGTCGGCGGCCGGGAGAGCAAGGACAGCATCAAGTCCAGCCGCGAGCAGGGACTGTCCTTTGTGGCCGGTCGCACGGTCAAGGAGATGAACGAGGTCGGCGAGCAG
Organism: Amycolatopsis anabasis; assembly: GCF_009765355.1. GTDB lineage: Bacteria > Actinomycetota > Actinomycetes > Mycobacteriales > Pseudonocardiaceae > Amycolatopsis > Amycolatopsis anabasis. The sequence continues at coordinate 34,313 of NZ_VTHK01000013.1, forward strand.
ATCTACGACGAGCTGATGTCGGACAAGATCTGGGCCGGCACCCGGGCGCTCGCCCAGATGCACCTGGACGCGGGGCAGCGGGTCTGGCTGGTCACCGCGACGCCGGTCGAACTGGCCGCGATCATCTCGCGGCGGCTGGGCCTCACCGGCGCGCTGGGCACCGTGCTGGAGAGCGAGGACGGGGTGTACACCGGGCGGCTGGTCGGGGACATGCTGCACGGCCGCGCGAAGGCGCACGCTGTCCGCGCGCTGGCCGCCCGCGAAGGGCTGAACCTGCGCCGGTGCACGGCGTACTCCGACTCGCAGAACGACGTGCCGATGCTGTCCACGGTCGGCACCGCGGTCGCGATCAACCCGGACGCCGGGCTGCGCGAGGTCGCGCGGGCGCGGGGCTGGGAAATCCGCGACTTCCGCACCGGCCGGAAGGCCGCCAAGATCGGCGTCCCGTCGGTGCTGGGCGCCGGGGCCGTAGCGGGCGCGGTCGCCGCGGGCATCGCCTACCGCCGCCGCTGAAACCGGCATCTCGTCGCCGGGTTGCCGTCAGCCCTTGAAGATGCCGCGGCGCTGGGTGAGGCGCTGGTAGAGGGTGTGCTGGATGGATTCCCGGACCTGGTCGGTGAGGTTGAAGACCAGCATCGGGTCGTCCTTGTCCTCGGCCGAGAACTCGTCGGTGCGGATCGGCTCGCCGAACTCGATGTGCCACTTGGTCGGCAGCGGGATCGCGCCGAGCGGGCCGAGCAGCGGGAAGAACGGCGTCACCGGGAAGTACGGCAACCCGAGCAGCCGCGCCAGCGGCTTGAGGTCGCCGATCTTCGGGTAGATCTCCTCCGCGCCCACGATGGACACCGGGATGATCGGCGCCTGCGCGCGCAGTGCGGCGGCCACGAACCCGCCCCGGCCGAAGCGTTGCAGCTTGTACCGCGACGCGAACGGTTTGCCGATGCCCTTGAACCCCTCCGGCCACACGCCGACGAGTTCGCCGGTGCGCAGCAGGCGTTCGGCGTCCGGATTGCAGGCCAGCGTCTGCCCCGACTTCCGGGCGAGCGCGCCCACCAGCGGCAGCTGGAAGACCAGGTCCGCGCCCAGCCCCCGCAGGTACCGGTGCGCCGGGTGCTCGTCGTGCACGGCGACCGCGGTCATCAGCGCGTCCAGCGGCAACGTGCCGGAGTGGTTGCACACCAGCAGCGCGCCGCCGGATTCCGGCAGGTTGTGCACGCCGTGCGCGGTCACCCGGAACCACTTCTCGTACAGCACGCGCAGCGGGGGCAGCAGCAGGGTTTCGGTGAGCTCGGCGTCGAAGCCGAATTCGTCGACGGTGTAGTCGCCGGTCAGCCGGTTGCGCAGGAAGTTCAGCGCGGTGCGGACTCCCGGGGGCAGGGAAGCCAGCGTCTCCTCCGCGTCCGCGGGCTGAACCCGCTCCGCGGTGCCGGGGAAACCGATTACCGGGGCATCGGCCGTGCGTTCGGCCTCGGTCACGTCTTGTTCGGGCACGTTCACTGGATCACGCTGGGGTTTCTCCCGCCCCGGTCCGTGCAGGGGGATGACCTGCGCCGACGTGCTGGTCGTCACGATGTCCGCCTTGCCTTCCTCCCCCAGGTGTCGACTCATTGATTGCGCGCGGCCTGCCCCGTCGCCGCCGCGACCACCATCTTCCCGGCCAGTCCGGCCAGACTCCTGCCGTCGACCACCGGGCGCAGTCCCCGGCCCTGCACGTAGTCGTCGAACGCTTCCCGCGTGGTCCACCTCGGCGTGTAGCCGAAGTCCCGCTTGAGCCGGGTGGTGTCCACGACCCGGCCGAAGTTGAGCAGGCGCACCTGATCGGCCGAGAAATCGACCACCCGCGCGCCGCGCAGCACCTTGGAAACCGACGGCACCACGCCGCTCGGCACCGGCAGCTCCACCCGTCCGGCGCGGCGGATCGCCTGAGACAGGGTGAGTACCCCGTCCGAGCCGACGTTGAACACGCCCGGTTTGTCTTCCAGCGTCGCCTGTTCCAGCACGGCCAGGGCGTCCGCCGAGTGCAGGAGCTGGATGCGCGCGTCGTAGCCGAGGACGGTGGGCACCACCGGCAGCGCGAAGTACCGGGCGAGCACGGTGTCGACCTCGGGACCGATGAGGTTGGAGAACCGGGCCATGGTGACCGTGATGTCCGGCCGCCGCCGGGACAGCCCGCGGACGTACCCCTCCATCTCGACCGCGTCCTTGGCGTAGCCGCTGGACGAGGCCGGGATGAGTTCGGAGTCCTCGGTGAACACCGCCTGCGAACGCGCGCCCGCGCCGTAGACCGCGGCGGTCGATTTGACCACCAGCTTGCGCACGAGCGGGGAACGCTGGCACGCGGCGAGCAGCCGCATGGTGCCGATGACGTTGACTTCCTTGATCGCCGTCCGCCGCCCCGGGCCCGCCGGATGCGCGGTGCACGAGGCGTGCACCACGGTGTCCACCTTGGCGGTGCTGATCACCTTGGCGATCAGCGGGTTGCGGATGTCCGCGCGGACGAACTCGGCGCGGCCCAGGCGCCGGAGCACGGATTTCTGCGGCGGCGTGGTGTCCACGCCGATGACCCGCTCGAAGCGCGGGTTGTTCCCGAGCCGGGCCAGCAGTTTGCCACCGAGCTCACCGCCGACCCCGGTGACGAGCACGATGTTGGACGGCATTCGACCCCCTGCAGCGTGGGAAAGTGGGCTCGGTGCGCGAACTCGTTGCTAGCTGTAAGGATCGCGTTGACGCACCCTGGATGTTACCGCGCAAGTAGGCCCCGCGAGCGGTGTCTTACATGCTATTAACCCTGGTCACGCACTTCTCATAAAGAGTCACGCAGCTCATAGCGACTCACCCGAATGGCGGCGGCCCGCCCAGGTGTCCTGGACGGGCCGCGAACGCTTTCGGTCACCGCACGGTCGTGAACCGGCTCGGTGTCACTTGCCCTGCTTGCGGCGCTGCATCCGGGTGCGGCGCAACAGCTTGCGGTGCTTCTTCTTGGACATGCGCTTGCGGCGCTTTTTGATCACCGAGCCCACGGGTGCTCCTTACATCGGTCGTCGATCACGCTGCCCGGCGCAGCGTCCAACGGATGGAGCGCATCAGGCACGAGCGGTCTACCAGGTTACCGGTGACCGCTGCCCTGCCGGTCGCGGGCCCCTAACCGACGTCGAAATAGGCGCCCTCGAGGTAGTCGTGCACGGCCTTTTCCGGGACCCTGAACGATTTGCCGACCCGTACGGCCGGCAGCTCACCCGAATGGACCAGGCGGTAGACGGTCATCTTGGAGACACGCATCAGCGTGGCCACCTCGGCGACCGTCAGAAACTGGACCTGCCCGACCGCGGGCACGTCGTCCTTCTTGTTCGGCGGCATAGTTCACCGTGTCCTTCGACACGTGTCGCGCCGCTCGGCTTCCCCACCGGCGGTACCGACACGCACGTGCTCTGGAGAGGGTAGCGGGACTGGTGGGACTGATGCGACGCCAGCCGCGAAGATTGGCCCTTACCAGCGACGATCGCGCAGGGCACCGAGTCAAGAAAGTACCGGGAGTGACCACCCAGCGCCACTCGCCACACACGGAAAGTGCGCGCACTTTCGGGTGGCCGTGAGCTGAAGCGCGCTTTCGGGTCAGGCCTCGTCGTGGGCCTTGCCGAGTTCGACCGAGCGGTCGCGGGCGGCTTCGATCGCGGCGAGCAGGGCCGCGCGGACGCCGTGCTTCTCCAGCTCGCGGATCGCGTTGATGGTGGTCCCCGCCGGGGAGGTGACCGCCTCGCGCAGGATGACCGGGTGCTCGTCGGATTCGGCGAGCATCTTCGCCGCGCCGACCGCCGACTGGATGATCAGCTTCTCCGCCACCGCCCGCGGCAGCCCGAGCAGGATCCCCGCGTCGATCATGGCTTCGACCAGGTAGAAGAAGTACGCGGGCCCGGAACCGGACAGCGCGGTCACCGCGTCCTGCTGCGATTCGGGCACCCGCACCACCGAGCCGACGGTGCTCAGCAGCTCCTCGACCAGCGCGAGATGCGCTTCGGTGGCGTACCGGCCGGGCGAGATCGCGCTCATCGCCTCGTTGACGAGCATCGGGGTGTTCGGCATGACCCGCACCACCGGCGTGCCCTCGGGCAGGCGGCGCTCGTACAGCGCGGTCGGCAGGCCCGCGCACAGCGACACGACCAGCGAACCCGGCCCGACCAGCGGCGCGAGCTCGTCGAGCACCGGCTCGATGTCCTGCGGTTTGACCGCGACGACCAGCACGTCGGCGCGTTTGGCCGCCTCGGCGACCTCGACCCCCGCGATGCCGTACCGCTCGGCCAGCTCCGCCGCCCGCTCCGGGTGCCGCTCGGTGAACAGCAGTTCGTCCGCGTTCCGGCCGCCGTGCAGCAGGCCGGACAGCAGCGCTTCCCCGATCTTCCCGGCGCCGAGTAAGGCCACAGTGCTCATGCCGTTCACCTTGCCAAACGGCCGAGCGGGGTTACGGCGCGGGGGCCAGGGCGAGCTGGCGGGCCTGGCACACCAGCCGCCCCGCCGCGTCGATCACCACGGCGTCCGAGTCGAACCAGGACTCCTGCACCGACCGGCTCTCCACCTGCACCCGCAGCCAGCCCGGCGCCGGACGGGTGCGCAGCAGCGCGGTCAGCTGCACGGTCGGCGACCAGCCGAACCGGCCCAGGTTGAACACCACGGGCGGGTTCACGTCACTGGCCAGCAGCGCGAAGTACGGATCGGGGTGGGCGTGCTTGGGCCGCACCCACAGCCGGATCTTCGGCGCGTCCCCGGTGCGGCCCGCGAGGTAGCCCGCGGTCGCCGGATCGAGCCGCACGTCGCAGCCCTTCGCCAGGTTGAACGAGCCCTCGGCGGTGTCGCCGGACACCGGGATCGCCCCGGCGGGCGGTTCGGCGGGCATCGGCGGCAGATCGGACCAGTCGGGGCGGCGCATCGGCAGCCGCCCGGCCGTCACGCGCGCCTCGACGCAACTGCGGCCGCGCTGTTCCAGGCACACCTCGACGACCGTGGCGCGGCGGCCCACCTTGCGCAGGTTCGTGCGCAGCAGCACCGGGCCGACCGCGGGCGGGCGGAGGAACTCGGCGCTCACCACGAGCGGATCGGCCGAGGGCTCACCGCGTTCGGCGAGCATCACCAGCGCGGCCTTGGCCAGCAGCGCGAGCAGGAAGCCGCCGTGCGGATGGTTGCCGATCGCCCATTCGGGCCGCAGATCGGCGGTCAGCGTGCCGTCGCCGAGCGACCGCACGGCGCAGGCCGCGCCGAACGGCGCGGGATCGGTCGGCGCGCTCACGAACGGCTGGCCAGTGCTCGCAGGAAGAAGGCCGTGTTCGCGGGCCGCTCGGCCAGTCTCCGCATCAGGTATCCGTACCACTGCTCGCCGTAGGGCACGTACACCCGGACGGTTTCCCCGTCGGCGGCCAGTCTGCGCTGCTCGTCCGGCCGGACGCCGTAGAGCATCTGGTACTCGTAGCCGCCCGGTTCGCGGCCGTACCAGCGGACGCGCTCACCGAGGATCTCCAGCAGCCGGGGGTCGTGGGTGGCGAACATCGGGTAGCCGTCCCCGGCGAGCAGGATGTTCGCGGCGCGGAGGTAGGCCAGGTCCACCTGGTGCACGTCGGCGAAGGCGACCTCGTGCGGTGCGGCGTAGGCGCCCTTGCAGAGCCGGACCCGCGAACCCGGCCCGGCGAGCGCGGCCGCGTCGGCCTCGGTGCGGCGCAGGTAGGACTGCAGCACGGCGCCGGTCGACGGCCAGGTGCGCCGCAGCTCGCCGAGGATCCGCAGCGTCGAATCGGTGGTGGTGTGGTCCTCCATGTCCAGGGTGACCGTGGTGCCGCACTGCTCGGCGGCGGCGCAGACGCGCACCGCGTTGTCCGCGGCGAGCTTCTCGTCCAGCGCCTGCCCGACGGCCGACAGCTTCACGCTGACCTCGGCGCGCGCGGAGAGCCCTTCGGCGTGCAACTGGTCGAGCAGCGCGAGGTAGGCCTGGACCGTGCGCTCGGCCTGGGCGCGGTCCGCGGTGTGCTCGCCGAGGTAGTCGAGGGTGGCGTACCGCCCGTCCTCGGCCAGCCGCCGGACCGCGGCGACGGCGTCCGCGCTCGTCTCACCGGCGACGAAACGCTCGACCACACCCCGGGTCCCGGGGGCGGTGGCCACCGCGCGGCGGATGGTGTCGCTTCCCGCGGCGGCCAGGATCAACGAGCGGAGGGGGTTCACGGCGGAAACTTTACGTGTTCACAATTCGGAAAAGCAGCCGCCCGGCCCAGGAAGGGCGCAAAAACGATCTTGGTCGGGACTCACTGACCCAAGTGCAACCGGGCGAACAGCAACGCTTCGGCGAGATCGGCCGCCCGCTGCGCCGGGCTCCGCGCGTACCGGGTGTTGACCTCGAGCACGATCTGCCCGCCGAACCCGTTCGCGCTCAAGCCTTCCAGCAGTTCGGCGCAGGGCTGGCCGCCGCGCCCGGGCACCAGGTGCTGATCCTTCGGGATGCCGTCGCCGTCGGCGAGGTGCACGTGGACCAGGCCCTCGCCCATGCGCTCGGCCAGCGCGAGCGCGTCCATCCGCGCCGCGGCGGTGTGCGAGAGGTCCAGCGTGTAGTGCCGGTAGCCGACATCGGTCGGATCGATCGAGGGCCGGAACGCGGAAACCCGCGAATTCTTCGAGCCCCCGGGTGGCCGGACCTTGAACATGTTCTCCACCGCGACCCGGATGCCGCTGGCCTCTTCGAGCTCGGTGATCAGGTCGGCGAACCCGTCGCCGTAGCGGCGCTGCCAGCGGAACGGCGGATGCACCACCACGGTGTCCGCGCCCAGTTCGGTCGCCGCGTCGACGGTCCGCCTCAGCCGGACGAACGGATCCGGCGACCAGACCCGCTGCGTGATCAGCAACGACGGCGAATGCACGGAGAGCACCGGCATCCCGGTGCGCCGGGACCATTCGCGCAGCCGGGGCACGCTCTGGCTGACCGGATCGGCCCAGACCATCACCTCGACGCCGTCGTAGCCGAGTTCGGCGGCCAGCTCGAACCCGGAACCGGCGCGCAGCGGCCACACCGAGGCGGTGGACAGGCCGACCGGGACACGAGCGCTCACCCAGCCATTGTCCTATCGGGACAGCAGCAGGAGCGCGGCGGGCGACACGGTGACCACCAGGCCGACCAGGACCGCGAGCACGGTGGTCTGGATGTCGTCCGCGCGGCGGATCTTCCGCACGATCCAGACCAGGCCGACGATCACCACCAGCGCGCCGATCAACGCGGCGGCGGGGAGCTTGCCCCACAGCCAGTTGAAGCCGAGCCAGACGGCCGCGCCGCCGACCACGCCCCCGGCGAGCTGGCCGGCCATGGCCAGCCACTGCTTGCCCGGGGACGGTTCCGACTCCTCCTCGTCGTCGTCGAGCTCGTCGAGTTCCGCGGCCGGTTCGTCGTCGTAGTCGAACTCGTCGGCGACGTCGAGATCCTCGGCCTGGTCCTCGTCCTCGTCGTCCGCGAACGGATCGTGGAACCCGGTGGACTCGAGCTCGTCCTCGTCGATCTGGGGCCGGGCCGGGGCGTACGGCGGTGGCGCGGCGAAATGACCGGACGGGTGCCCGCCGGGGCCCGGGGGCGGTTCCTCGTCCAGCGGTTCGGGCACCGCCGGCATCACGCCGACCTCGGTGTCCTCCAGTTGCTGCTTGCGCCGCCGCTGCCGCCAGTTCGCCAGCCCGGCCGGCGGTTCGTCCGGGGTCGCGGGGGCGAACGCGGTCACCTCGGGGGCGGCCGGTTCCGGGGCCTCGTCGACCGCGGGGAACTGCTCGGTGTGTGGTTCGGCCTTGGGCTGCGGGGGCACCGCGCGGGGCCGCCGGCGCGGACGGCCGGGCGGGGCGGGTGGCGCCGGGAAGGCGCCGCTCGCCATCGGGCCCGGCTGCTCGGCGGGGGCGTCCGGTTCGGCGGCGTCGAGCCCTTCCAGGCGGGCCGCCAGCGCGCCGGGTGGCGGCGCGGGCGGTTCCGGCGCCGGGCGGGCGGTCGCGGGCGGGAGCGCTTCCCGGGTTTCCTCGACGCTCACCGCGGGCGGTGGCGGCGGCTGGCGGCGAAGGCGGCCGCGCGGCGGGCGGCCCTGATCGCCCGGTGCGTCCGGCAGCGGCAGCGCGGCCGAGTTCTGCGGGGGCCGCTTCAGCGCGGCGGAATCCTGCGGGCGTTTCAGCGCACCCGAATCCTGCGGGCGCGGGTGGGCGCCGGAGTCCTGCGGCGGCCGGGGCATCGCCGCGGAATCCTGGGGCCTCGGATGCGCCCCGGACTCCTGCGGCGGTCTGCGCAGCTGCTGGGAATCCTGCGGTCTCGGCAGCGCGGCCGAGTCCTGCGGTCTGGGATGGGCGCCCGAGTCCTGCGGCGGGCGCGGCATCGCCGCGGAATCCTGCGGCGGTCTCCGCAGTGGCTGGGAATCCTGCGGTTTGGGACGCCGGATCGGCCCGGAGTCGCGCGGCTGCGGGCGGGGCAGCGGCGCGGAGTCCTGCTGCTGCGGCGGCAGGCGGCGGGCGCCGCCGTTGCGCGGGCCGGCCGGTGGCGGGGCGCCGCCCTCGGCGGTGACCCGGTCGATGATCGCCTGCGGAGCGGTGTCGCCCATGTCCGGTGCGCGCCGGGCGCCTCCGGGGGCCGGCGCCTCGTCGTCATCGGCGGCACGCCGATGACGACGGCGACCGCCGTCCACGCTCGCGCCGTGTTGAGCGAGTAGTTCAGCCACGGTCTTCTGTGGCTGCTCGCCTCCTCCGCTTTCTCGAGTCATCCCTTCCACCGTGCCCGTTGTCCGTCAGCTTCGTCCAGTGCCCTGCTGTCACCGGTCCGATTCCGCGACGAACTGTTCCGTTTTCCCGACGCAGTGTGGTCGTTACCGTTCGAATGGTCCAGTCGCCGCAGGATGACACCCTCTCGCAGCGCCCACGGACAAATCTCCAGTTCTTCGAGTGACAACGCTCGCATCGTGGCCTGGGCCACCAGCGTCCCCGCGGCGAGCTGGTGCGCGCGGCTGGAGCTGACGCCTTCCAGCTGGGCGAGGTCGGCCGAAGTCATCCGCGAGATGAACGCGATGAGCTGCCGCAGCGCGGTGTCGGTCAGCGTCCGGCGCACCCGGGGGCCCGCGTTCGACGGCGCCGCGCCGGTCAGCCGGGCCAGCGAGCGGAAGGTCTTCGACGTGGCGACCACCCGATCGGGCTGCCCCAGCTTCGCGACCTTCTTCGCCAGCCCGCCGAGCTGCTCCTCCAGCCAGGCGGTGGTGGCGACCAGTTCCGAACGGGTCGGCGGGTCGCTGGCGAACCGGGTGCGGGTGATGCGCCCGGCGCCGAGCGGCAGCGACTCGGCGAGCGCGGGTTCCTCGTCCATCCCCATCGCGACCTCGAGCGAACCGCCGCCGATGTCCAGGACCAGCAGTTTGCCCGCCGACCAGCCGTACCACCGGCGAACGGCGAGGAAGGTGAGCCGGGCCTCGTCGCGGCCGGAGAGCACCTGCAGTTCGACGCCGGTCTGCTCGGCGACCTTGCGCAGCACCTTGCCCGAGTTCTCGGCCTCGCGGACCGCCGAGGTGGCGAAGGCCATGACCTCCTCGCAGCCGAGCCGGGCCGCGGAGGCCTTCGCGGATTCCACCGCGTTGACCAGTTCCTCGGCCCCGGCCTTGCTCAGGTCACCGGCCTCGGTGATCTGCTCGGCGAGCCGCAGCACGGTCTTCTCCGAATGCATCGGCAGCGGGTGTGCACCACGGTGCGCGTCCACCACGAGCAGGTGGACGGTGTTGGAACCAACGTCGAGTACCCCAAGGCGCACAATGGCCTACGGTACCTGGCCGTGCGCGATGCCCCCGGCCACCGGGCTCACGTCTCGAACTTGTAGCCGAGGCCCCGCACGGTCACCAGGTGCCGCGGCGAGCCCGGATCCGGTTCGATCTTCGAGCGCAACCGCTTCACGTGGACGTCCAGGGTCTTGGTGTCCCCGACGTAGTCCGCGCCCCACACCCGGTCGATGAGCTGGCCGCGGGTGAGCACCCGGCCCACGTTGCGCAGCAGGTACTCCAGCAGGTCGAACTCCTTGAGCGGCAGCGACACCTCGCCGCCGTCCACGGTCACCACGTGCCGTTCGACGTCCATCCGGACCGGGCCGGCGGCCAGCACCAGCGGCGCGAGCTCGCCGTCGGTGCCGGGCTCGCCGCCCCGGCGCAGCACCGCGCGCACCCGGGCGATCAGTTCCCGCGCCGAGTAGGGCTTGGTCACGTAGTCGTCGGCGCCCAGTTCCAGGCCCACGACCTTGTCGATCTCGCTGTCCCGCGCGGTCACCATGATCACCGGCACGGCCGAGCGCTGCCGGAGCTGCTTGCAGACGTCGGTCCCGCTCATCCCGGGGAGCATGAGGTCCAGCAGCACGATGTCCGCGCCGTTGCGGTCGAACTCCTCCAACGCCTGCTGGCCGGTCGCGGCCACCGCGGCGGTGAAGCCCTCCTTGCGCAGCAAGAAGGCGAGCGGGTCGGCGAACGACTCCTCGTCTTCGACGATGAGCACCCTGGTCACGTTATTCCTCCATGATCGGCGCTTTCCTGCGCTGTCGCCACGAGTCGGGATATCCGCTCGGGGTTCTTGTCCGCCCGCGCGGGCGCGTTCGGCTTGGCGGCTTCGGTGTTGATCGGGCCCTGGTGCGCGGGGATGCGCAGGGTGAAGGTGGATCCGGTGCCCGGGCTGCTCCACAGCCGCACCTCGCCACCGTGGTTCGCGGCCACGTGCTTGACGATGGCCAGCCCCAGCCCGGTGCCCCCGGTGGCGCGCGAACGCGCCTTGTCCGCGCGGTAGAAGCGCTCGAAGACGCGCTGCTGGTCCTCTTCGGCGATGCCGATCCCGCGGTCGGTCACCGCGATCTCCACGCCGTCGTCCACCAGCCGCCGGCTGATCGACACCGGGCTGCCCGCCGGGGAGTACGCGACCGCGTTCTCCAGCAGGTTCGACAGCGCGGTCACCAGCAGCGTGCGGTCGCCGTCGACGAGCAGGCCGCTCGGCGCGTCGGTGGTCACGTTGATCTCGGCGGACTCCGCGGACAGCTTGGTCCGGCCGAGCGCCTCCCGGACCACCGCGTCCACCTCGACGACGTTGAGATCGGGGAGCCGTTCGGCGCCCTGCAGCCGGGACAGCGCGATCAGCTCGGTGACCAGGGTGCCCAGCCGGGTGGACTCGTGCAGGATCTTGCTGCCGAACCGGCGGACCTCGTCGACGTCCTCGGCGGCGTCCAGCACAGCCTCGGTGAGCAGCGCGATCGCGCCGACCGGGGTCTTGAGCTCGTGGCTGACGTTGGCCACGAAGTCGCGCCGGGTGGCCTCCAGGCGGACGGCCTCGGAGTGGTCGACGGCCTCCACCACGGTGAACCCGTCGCCCAGCGGCCGGACCTCGGCGAGCACGGCCTCGGGCTGGCGGCCGCGGGCCTCCAGCGGGGACACGTCGATCTCCAGCGGATCGTCGGTCTCCACGACCTGCTCGGCGGCCTTGCGGGCCCGCGAGTCGGCCTGGTTGGCGCGCACCAGGCCGAGCGCCTCGGCCCGCGGGTTGTGCAGCACCATGTCGCCGAACCGGTTGAGCACGAGGACGCCGTTGTTGGACGAGCTGACCAGGCGTTGCAGCAGCTCGGCCACGGTCGGGCCGGTGGGGCGCCGCTGCGCCTGGCGACGCCGGGCCTGCGCGAGGAGGAAACCGACGACCGCGCCGATCACCAGGGTCCCGGCGGCCAGCGCGAGTGAAGCAGGCACGGTCACGGGGGAATCGTAAGCTTCCCGGCCGCCTGTTGGCCTAGTCTTCGCAGCCCAGTCGTGACAGCCGTGACACCTTCGGGGCATTTATTCGCCGCCGCTTCAGGCCCCGTTCACGCTCTGGTTGCTCTGGGTCGACTGCCAGGCGTTTCCCGCTCATCTGATCGAGTCGGGCCACCCCTCCGTTGGGCTGACGGTGACGGGTTGCCTTGCCCGATGTCATGAGGGGACCCCTCCAGACAGATTTCGTCCGGAGGGGTCCCCTCATGACACTCAGCGGCCCTGGTTGGCGACCGCGGCGGCGGCGACTTCGGCGGCGGCCGGGTCGAGGTAGGTGCCGCCGCGGGTGACCGGTTCGAGGTCGCCGGTGAAGTCGTACCGCAGCGGGATGCCGGTCGGGATGTTCAGCCCGGCGATGTCCTCGTCGGAGATGCCGTCCAGGTGCTTGACCAGCGCCCGCAGCGAGTTGCCGTGCGCGGCCACCAGGACGGTCTTCCCGGCCCGCAGGTCCGGCACGATCGCCGACTCCCAGTACGGCATCAGCCGGGCCACCACGTCCTTGAGGCATTCGGTCAGCGGCGCGGAGTCGCCGAGCGGCGCGTAGCGCGGGTCGGTGTCCTGGCTGAACTCGCTGCCCCGCTCGATCTCCGGCGGCGGCACGTCGTACGACCGGCGCCAGAGCATGAACTGCTCCTCGCCGAACTCGTCCCGCACCTGCTTCTTGTTCTTGCCCTGCAACGCGCCGTAGTGCCGCTCGTTCAGCCGCCAGTCGCGCCGCACCGGGATCCAGTGCCGGTCGGCCACGTCCAGCGCCAGGTTGGCGGTCGCGATCGCCCGGCGCAGCAGCGAGGTGTGCACGACATCCGGCAGCAGGCGGACGTCGGCGAGCAGTTCGCCGCCCCGGCGAGCCTCGGCTTCACCCTGCTCGGACAGGGGCACGTCCACCCAGCCGGTGAACAGGTTTTCCGCGTTCCACGTGCTCTGCCCGTGCCGCAGCAGCACCAGCGTCCCTAGTTCGGCCATGCGCCAAGCCTGCCAGAATGCCGGTCCGCCGAAGCAGTGGGCCTGCCCACTCGCCGCCCCGGCCACAACCCCGCTGAGCTGCTTGAACGACGTTCTACCCACAGTGTGCCAATAGCAAATCGGGTATCCCGCGACCGGCAAGTAACCACCTGCCCGCGACTTCTGGACGATGCACTCCGTTAACGAAGTCTCTCAAGTTCACTCGAACGGAGTAACGAGTAGTCTTGTGATTACAGGTCGGCTTCTGACAAGTTTGCTTACGACCCGCTCGGCTGGATTCCACGCACTCCCCAGCCGGGTCCGGGCTACGACCGCAGCTCGTCTCCCCCCTGCCGAGCTGCGGCCCCGCCAGGCCCCGTTGGCATCCCCCTCGTCACCGGGTCCACCAAGCGGCGGGAGCGTCAGCGGGGCGGCTCGAGTTCGCGACTCCCCCTCCCTCGAGCCGTCCCGTTGAGGGGCTGGGCAACCCTGTTCAGGGGGCCTTCGGCCTCCCTTTCCCGGTGGCTCCCTCAACGTATTTTGGGGGGCCGAGCCCCCCAAACCCCCACGGTGCGAGCTCCTCGGCCTGACGGGCGCTGGGCGCGTTGAGGGATGACCAGCGCGCGTTGAGTGACTTTCGCGTTTTTGGACTTTGGGTGTCTCTGGTCGCCGGGTGGGTGGGGTTAGCTCGTGGCTGGGTGTTGTGTGGGTTTTGCGGCGGCGGATTTGCGGCGTAGGCGCCAGTAGAGGGCGGTCGCGGGGATGGCCAGGAGGGCGGCGAAGGGGGCGATGGCGCCTAGGGCGGTGAGGGTGGCAGAGCCGAAGGTGAGGAAGGCGTGCCAGCCGGTGGTGAGGCCGGGGAGGAAGCCCGAGTCCTTCGCCGGGGGTGCGGGTGGGGGCGTGGTGACGGTCAGGGTGATCTTCGAGGTGGCGACCGAGCCCGCCAGCTGGGTGTGGCGGGTTTGGAGGGACTCCAGGTCGGATTCGCGTTTGGTGAGTTCGGTTTCCAGCGAGGTGATCTCGCTGATGGTGGTGGCGCGGTCGAGGAGGGCACGCACGCGTTCCACGCTCTTGCGCTCGGTCGCCAGCCGCGACTCGACGTCCACGACCTGCTCGGTGACGTCCTGGGCCGACTGGCTCCGGCTGACGACCTGGCCGAAGGTGGCCAGCTCGGCGAGGACGGAGTCCAGCTTGTCGGCGGGAACCACGAGATCCAGGGACGCCGTGCTGGTCTCGGCGCGTTCGGCGCCGGTGTAGCCACCGGCGGAGACGGCGGCCTGGCGGGCGCGGTCCACGGCCCGGCCGACCTCGGGGGTGGTCAGGGCGAGCTGGGCGCCGCGGGTGAGCTTCCGGCCGACCGGGGCCGGGTCCGAAGGCTGCTGGGCCTTGCCGGAACCGGCCTTCGCGTCGGGCGCGCTCTGCTGGGCCGGGGCGGGCGCGGCGGCCATGCTTTCGCCGCTCTGCTTGTCCGAACCGCACGCCGTGAGCGCCGCGAACGCGGCGAGGGCCAGCAGCAGGCTTCGGGTCCTTCTGATCATCTCGTCTCCCTCCAGGTGTGGCGGGAAGACGGGAGACCCGGTCAGGTCGGTTGCACCCGGTTACGAATCGGCGAGGCCGCCCGGCTGGTGACCGTTCGCGGGCTCCGCCAGGTGCTTGAACGCCTGGAGATTCGCCAGCGATTCGCCGCGGGAGACCCGCCAATTCCATTCGCGTTTGATGGAAGTGGCGAAACCGATTTCCAGCAGGGTGTTGAAATCACCGTCGGCGGCTTCCAGGACCTGGCCCAGGATCTTGTCGAGTTCGGTCTCGGTGATCGTGTCCAGGCCGAGGCGGCCGACCAGGTAGATATCGCCGATCGCGTCCACGGTGTAGTGCACGCCGTACAACTTCGCGTTGCGGCGCAACAGAAAGCGGTACACCTCTGCATGCGCCTCGTCGGGGCGGCGGCACACGAACGCCTCCACCGCGAAGGCGTGCTCACCGGCGACCAGCCAGCAGTTCGTCTGCAGTTTCTTGGTACCCGGCAAGGTGACGAAATAGCGACCGGGCGCCTTCTTCTCGTATTTCAGTTCCGCGCTGTCCAAAGTGGACTGAATGGTCGCGTCGAGGGTCATACCGCCGCCTCCAGTCGCTGGGCGTCCCGGAACGTCGTGGTCGCCTCGGCATAGGCTTCCAGCAGGGCGTCGGTGGTGCGGCGCCAGGAGAACCGGCGCGCGTGCGGCACCGCGTTCCGGGCCAGTTCGGCCCGCCGCCGCGGCCGCAACGCCACCCCGGCGAGCGCGGTGGCCCAGTCGCGGGGATCGTGCGAGGGCACCAGCATCCCGGAAACGCCGTGCGCCACCGCGACCGGCAGCCCGCCGACCTCGGCGGCCACCACCGGCGTCCCGCACGCCTGCGCCTCCAGGGCGACCAGCCCGAACGATTCGTTGTAACTGGGCACCGCGACCAGATCGGCCGCGCGGTACACGGTGACCAGCGCGGCCCCCTTCTGCGGTGGCAGGAACCGGGTCTGGCGCTCGATGCCGAGCGACACCGCGAGTTCCTTCAGCGCCTGCGGCTGCTCCAGCCCGGTGCCCGACGGCCCGCCGACGATCAGCACCACCAGCCGCTCGGCCAGCTCCGGTTGGCGTTCGAGGAGCAGCGCCGCGGCGCGCAGCAGCACGTCCGGCGCCTTCAGCGGCTGGATCCGCCCGGCGAACGCCAGCACCACGGCGTCGGCGGGCAGGCCGAGGACGGCCCGCGCCGCCGCCTGCGATCCCGGGGAGAACCGGTCCAGATCGACCCCGGGTGAGACCGTGCGCACCGCGCGCGGGTCGGCGTCGTACATGCCGATCAGCTCCCGGGCCTCGACCGCGGTGTTCGCGATGAGCCGGTCCGCCTCGGCGACCACCTGCTCCTCACCGATCACGCGCGTCCTCGGCTCGGGTTTGTCCCCCTCGGCGAGCGCGGCGTTCTTCACCTTGGCCAGGGTATGCGCGGTGTGCACGAGCGGCACGCCCCAGCGGTCCCGGGCGAGCCAGCCCACCTGACCGGACAGCCAGTAGTGCGAGTGGATCAGGTCGTAGTAGCCGGGCTCGTGGAACGCCTCGGCCCGCAGCACGCCCGAGGTGAACGCGCACAGCTGCGCGGGCAGCTCGTCCCGGCCGAGCGGTTCGAACGGGCCCGCCGGGATGTGCCGCACCAGCACGCCCGGCGCCAGCTCGGCGATCGGCGGCTGGTCCGAAGAGGTCGCCCGGGTGAACACCTCCACGTGGACGCCCCGGCGGGCCATCTCCACCGCGGTCTGGGTGATGTAGACGTTCATCCCCCCGGCGTCACCGGTTCCGGGCTGCTCCAGCGGGGAGGTGTGTAGCGACAGCACCGCTACCCTGCGGGGCGCACGACGGTACCCCTGCAACGAGATCGCCAACTGGTCACTCCTGACTTAGCGCGCGAGCCGTTCCTCGGCGAACTGCCGGAGCACCGAGTTGAACTCGGAAGCGACCTCGATGAACGGCAGATGCCCTACACCGGTGAACCAACGCGCGCGGGCCCCCGAGATCTTCCCGGCGTTGTACTCGGCGGCCACCGGATCGATCACGCGATCGGAGTCGCCGTGCAGGACCAGGGTCGGCACGTCGATCGCGGCGAGCGCGTCGGCGGCCGGAACCTCGCGGCGGAACAGCGCCCCGCGCACCGCGGGCGGCACGGACAGGCTGGCGCCGAGCAGCGACTGCGCGAGCGGGCCCGGCACCGGCCGGGACGCCATCCCGGCGCACAGCCTGGTCAGCGCGGGCAACGCCACGTCGATGTCCTCGGACAGCACGTCCGGCAGCTCGTCCCGCATCACGGGGCCGACCCGGCCACCCGGCCGATCGCCCCGGCCGATCTCGGTGATCGCGCCGACCAGCGCGATCCCGGCCAGCCCGGCGTTGCCGAACTCGCGCACGTAGTCGGCGATGACCAGCCCGCCGTAGGACCAGCCGACCACGACGGCCGGGGTGCCCGCGAACTCCAGGATCGCGGCCAGGTCGTTCGCCCAGGCCCGCGAGTCGTCGTATCCCTGGGCGGGCACGTCCGAGGTGCCGTGGCCGCGCAGGTCGACCGCGATCAGCCGGAACCGCTCGACCAGTTCGGGATCGGCGAGCTGCGCCGACCAGGCCAGGGACGACTGGGCCCAGCCGTGCAGGAACACGATGGCGGGAGTGTTCTCGGCCCCGGCGACGCGCAGCCCCAGCCGCACGCCACCGGGCACCATGAGCTCGGTCAGCATCGATCCCCGCTCCCGGTCGTCAGATGGCGGACTTGGACTGCCAGGTCTTCCAGTCCAGCAGCCAGTCCATCACGTCCGAGGTGGTCGGGAAATCCGCCTTCGACCCGGTGATCACCACCGGATCGCCGATCAGGCAGGAGTCGAAGTACTTCTTGGCGTCGCCCTCGAACAGGTTGACGCAGCCGTGGGAGGTGTTCGCCTTCCCGATGTTGCCGTGGTTCTCCTCGTTCTCGTGGATGAACTCACCGTGGTTGGAGATCCGGACGGCCCACTTCTTCTTCACGTTCGTGTAGCCGTACCGCGGGTTCGAGAAGTCGCCGACCGGCTCCTTGGACATCACGATCACGGTGCCGTTCGGGGTGTTCAGGTTCGGGTCGCCGTCCTTGCCGTTGCTGGACGGGTAGCTGGCGACTTCCTTGCCGTCCCGGTAGACCTTCATCACGTGGTCCGGGGTGTTGATCTTGACCACCTGGTTGCGGCCGATCTTGAACTTCGTGGTGACGTCGGCCTTGCCGTAGGCGCCCCCGCCCAGGGGCACGCCGTACAACTTCGCGGTGACGTTGACCTCGGTGTTGGCGGGCCAGAACTCCTTCGGCCGCCAGTCGGCCTGGCGCGGCGAAAGCCACGCCCACGCGCCCTCGACGTTCTTCGAGGTCTTGACCTCCAGGGCCTTCTGCGCGGCGGCCTTGTCCGTCACGTCCGCGGCGAACTTCACGCTGATCGGCATCGCGACACCGACTTCGGCGTTGTCGGCCGGGTTCAGCGTGGCGCGGATCTCCTTGGCGGGCTTGAGCGTGCTGAAAGTGCCGTTCAGCAACGCTTCCTTGTTGTCCGATCCGGACGCTTTGGCCGCATATGTGTAGGTTTTGCCGTAGCCGAGCGGTTTGTTGCTGGTCCACATCGTGCGCTCGGGGTTGAAGTCACCCGGCACCGCTTCGCCCTCGGGGTTGGTGACCTTGACGTCGGTGAGCGTGCCCTCGGCGACCCGCACGGTGACCGGCTGCAGCACCGGCACGTCCTTGGCGTTCACCGCCGGTTCCGCGGCGATCTTCGCCTTGGGCTGCTCCGGCGCGGGCTTGCCCGGCTCCCCGTTGCCACCGCCGCCGTCGCTCGAGCAGGCGGCGACCAGTACCGACGCGCCGGTCGCGAGCGCGACCTTGAACACCGTGCGCCGTTCGATCACCGTCAACCTCCCGTTGTCACCCAGGCAGCGCCGGGCCCGCTGGTCAGCGGTCCGACGTTACCTCCCACTCCCCTACTGGCAGCATTGAGCCATGAGCAAGCGAACCGCTGTGATCACCGGTGCCAGCGCCGGAATCGGCGAAGCGACCGCGCGGGCACTCGCCAAGGCCGGCCTGCACGTGGTGCTCGGCGCCCGGCGCCTCGACCGCCTGGAGAAGCTGGCCGACGAGGTCTCCGGGACCGCACACGTACTGGACGTCACGGACCCCTCCTCGGTTGCCGCGTTTGTCCAGCAGATCCCACAATGCCATGTCCTGGTCAACAACGCGGGGGGTGCCCGCGGCCTCGAGCGGGTCGTCGACGCCGACGAGGACCACTGGCGCTGGATGTGGGAAGTCAACGTCCTGGGCACCCTCCGGATGACCAAGGCGCTGCTGCCGAAGCTCATCGAATCCGGCGACGGGCACGTGGTGAGCGTCACGTCGGTCGCGGGCTACGAGGTCTACGACGGCGGCTCGGGCTACACCTCGGCGAAGCACGCGCAGTCCGCGCTGCACCGGACGTTGCGCTCGGAACACCTGGGCGATCCGGTGCGGATCACCGAGATCGTGCCGGGCATGGTGGAGACGGAGTTCTCGGCGAACCGGTTCGACGGCGACACCGAACGCGCGGCGAACGTGTACCGCGGCCTGACCCCGCTGACCGCCGAGGACGTCGCCGAGGTGATCGCGTTCGCGGTGACCCGGCCCTCGCACGTGAACCTGGACCAGATCGTCCTCAAGCCCCGCGCCCAGTACAACGGCAGCCGCGCACACCGCGAATAACCCCCTCCCCGAGTAACCCGCCCGGGTTCCCCCAATGTGGCTTTCGGGGCACTGGAGGTACCCAATGCGGCTTTCGGGGCGTTGAAGGTTCCCAAGGCCGCATTGGCACCTCCTCAGTCGGGCGCGACGGCGGCGTAGTCGACGGTCAGCTCGCCGAGCCGCCAGCGCGCCGGGCGGTCGCGCACCGGCCAGCCCCGCTCGCGCAGCAGCCGGACGGTTTCCACCCACCGCGCCCGGACGCCGAAGGACCGGTGCGGCGCGGCGGCCAGCCAGCATGAGTCCATAGTGGACAGAAGATCGTGGATCCGCTCACCGGGCACGTTGTGGTGGATGAGCGCCTTCGGCAGCCGTTCGGCCACAGTGGACGGCCGGTCCAGGTTTTCCAGCCGGCAGGACAGGGTGAGCGTGCGCGGGCCGTCCTGGTCGAGCGTGATCCACGAGCAGCGGCGGCCGATCTCGTCGCAGGTGCCCTCCACCAGCAGCCCACCCGGCACGATCGCGTCCAGCATGGTCTTCCACGCGATCGGCACCCCGTCCTCGTTGTACTGGCGCAGCACGTTGAACGCGCGCACCAGCACCGGCCGCGCCCCGGCCAGTTCGAACCCGCCCCGGGCGAACTCCAGCCACGGGGGCTCGGCCGCGGGCAGCGCGGCGGCCACCCGCTCGGGATCCAGTTCCAGCCCGAGCACGCGGACCCCCGGCTCGACCGCGCGCAGGCGGCGGGCGAGTTCGATCGTGGTCACCGGGGACGCGCCGTACCCGAGGTCGACCACCAGCGGGTCCGCCGCACGCCGCAGCACGGCCGCGACCTCGGGCGCGCGGGTCAGCCAGCGGTCGATCCGCCGGAGGCGGTTGGGATTGGTGGTTCCTCGAGTGGGTGCGCCGACCGGGGTTACCCGGCCAGCCACTTCGCGGTGAATTCGGCTTCGCGCTCGAGCAGCTTGGTGACCTGCTCGGCGATCACGCTCTCCAGCTTCCCGCCGATCAGCGGGATGCGGACCTTGGCCTCACCGCTGGTGCGCAGCACGGCGCCGTTCGGGCTCGCGGTCAGCTCGGTGCGGGCGGTGACCTCGCCGGGAACGCCGTCCACATGGGCCTTCGCGGCGCCGGTCCAGCCCTCGCCCGCGCGGGTCCAGGTCTGCTCGCGGTGCACGATCAGATCGCCCTTGTGCAGTGCCCGTACCGCCGAGGGCAGCCGGTCGGCGCCGATGCCCTGGGTGAGCTTGAACCGCACGCCGTCGCCGGTGCGGGAGTGTTCGTCCAGGCTGGCGTGCTGGCCGCCCAGCTGCGCCAGCCGGGCCAGCAGCACGGGCTCGTCGGACTGCGCGGCCAGCACCTCGTCGACGCCGTGGGTGAACTCGGCGCGGTGCTCGATACGGGATGCCATGACCGGGACAGTACCGTTCAAGGTCGTGAGCACTGCCGAAACTCCAGCCCAGGTGACCCTCGCCAGCCACACCACGCTGCGGCTCGGCGGCCCGGCCCGGCGGTTCGCGGTGGCCGAGACCGCCGACGAGCTGGTCGCCGCGGTCCGGGCGGCGGACGAGGCGGGCGAGCCGCTGCTCCTGCTCGCCGGGGGCTCGAACCTGGTGGTCGGCGACGCGGGTTTCGACGGCACGGTGGTGCGGATCGCCACCACCGGCTGGGAACGCGGCGCGGGCGGCGTGGTCGAGGTCGCCGCCGGGCAGAACTGGGACGACTTCGTCGCCGAGACGATCGCCGAGGGGCTCGGTGGGATCGAGTGCCTGTCCGGCATCCCCGGTTCGGTGGGCGCGACCCCGATCCAGAACGTGGGCGCCTACGGCTGCGAGGTCGAACAGCTGCTGCACTCGATCACCTGCTACGACCGCCGCGCCCGCGAGGTGCGCACGATGACCCGCGACGAGCTGGGTTTCGGCTACCGCACGAGCGTGCTCAAGGGCACCGACGCGGGCGTGGTGCTCGGCGTCCGGCTGGTCCTGTTCGAAGACGGCCTGTCGTCCCCGATCCGCTACGCCGAACTCGCGCGCACCCTCGGCGTCGAGATCGGCGCCCGGGTGCCCGCCGCCGACGCCCGCGAGGCGGTGCTGAAACTGCGCCGCGGCAAGGGAATGGTGCTCGATCCGGCCGACCACGACACGTGGAGCGCGGGCTCGTTCTTCACCAACCCGATCGTGCCCGAGGCCGAGTTGGCCGGGGTGCTGGCGCGGATCGCCGAGGTGGTCGGGGACGACGTGGCGGTGCCCCAGTTCCCGGACGCCCGGGGCGTGAAGCTGTCCGCGGCCTGGCTGATCGAACGGGCCGGTTTCGGCAAGGGCTACCCGGGCCCCGGTGGGCGGGTTTCCTTGTCGCACAAGCACACGCTGGCGCTCACCAACCGCGGCGGCGCGGCTGCCGAGGACCTGCTCGCCCTGGCCCGCGAAGTCCGCGACGGCGTCCGCACCCGCTTCGGCGTGACCCTGCACCCGGAACCGCTGCTGATCAACTGCTCCCTGTGACCACCGTCCGCCATTTCGGCCTACCGAGTTCCGGTGGCCGAGCCCGCCCCACCCGGCGAGGGACGTGCGCTATTCACCCAGCGCACCGCGCTGTGTCATCTGAATGCGACCTTGGGTGATCATCATGGAGGGGTGACGACACCGGCCCGGGTCCCCGCACATGTTTGACCTGCTCACCGCCATCACCGAGGTCCTGCGCGGAACGCTGGACTCGCCGTGGCTGTGGTTGCTCGTGTTCGCGGTCGCCGGATTGGACGCCCTGCTGCCGTTCATGCCGAGCGAGACGACCGTGGTCCTGGTCGCCGTGCTGATCGGTCCCGATCCGGTCCGGCTGGTGGCCCTGGTCCTGGTCGCGGGGATCGGCGCGCTGGCCGGGGACTGCCTGAGCTACTGGACCGGCCGCGGCGCCGCGCCGAAACTGCTCGCCCGGCTGCGGCGGGCCGAACGCGGCCGCCGCCGGTACGCCTGGGCCCGCGCCAAGGTCGACCAGCACGCCCCGCTGCTGATCCTCGCCGCGCGCTACCTGCCCGGCGGCCGGGTCGCCAGCGGCCTGGCCACCGGGAGCATGTCCTATCCGTGGCGGCGGTTCGTGGTCCTGGACGCGCTCGGCGCCGGGCTCTGGGCGGCCTACAGCACGCTGATCGGGTACGTCGGTGGCGCGAGCTACGCGGACGAACCCGCGAAGGGCGTGCTGCTCGCCTTCGCCCTCGCCCTGCTGGTGGTCGCGGCCATCGAGCTCGGCCGCCGCTTGCGGCTGCGGCTACGCTCGCGTCGTGGACCACGCGAGCTTCCTCGAAGCGATCCGGACGCACTGCGCGGCACTGCGCGCGGCGGCGATCGAAGCGGGCCCGGACGCCCCGGTGCCGACCTGTCCGAAGTGGACAGTGCAGAAACTGGTCGCCCATCTGGCCCGGGTGCACTCCTGGGTCCGCGCCGCGGTCGCGGCGCCGGACGGGGAAGGCGTCAAACCCGGTCGTCCGCCTGAGGACTGGCCGGGCACCCTGGCCTGGGCCGACGAGCAGCGCACGGCGATGCTCGAGCTGCTGGCGAACCCGGGCACTCCGGCCTGGCTGCCGTTCGGGCGCTACGCGCCGACCACCGAATCCTGGACCCGGCGGCAGGCGCACGAGGCCGCCATCCACCGGCTGGACGCGGAATACGCGCTGGGCGTGGCACCGGCCACCTTCGCGCCCGAGTTCGCGGCGGACGGCATCGACGAACTGATCGCCTGGCTGCTGCCGGGCCGCGGGGAATGGGCGGACCGCACGACCGAGGGCTCGGTGCTGCTGCACGCGGCCGACGTCGGCCAGGTGTGGACGATCAAGCTCACCCCGGGCGCGGAGCCGATCGTGGAATCCGGGGCGCACGTCCCGGCGACCTTCGAGGCGGGCGCGACGATCGCGGGCACCGCCGACGCCGTCTACAAGGCCGTCTGGGGCCGCCCGAACCACGCGACCGTCACCGGTGACACCGCGTTACTGGAGCCGCTCGCCGCGCCATGACCAGCACGGGGGAAGATGACTCACCGTGCCCGCCGCAGACCAGCGCTACGTGATCACCTTCGGCTGCCCCGACCGCACCGGGATCGTCGCGAGGATCTCCTCGTTCCTCGCCGACGCCGGTGGCTGGATCGTCGAGGCGGCCTACCACACCGACCCGGACACCGGCTGGTTCTTCACCCGCCAGGAAGTCCGCGCCGATTCGCTCCCGTTCGACGCCGACGAGCTGCGCGCCCGGTTCGCCGAGGTGGCCGCGTCGCTGTCCGGCCATTCGGAGTGGCGGGTCGACGACACCGGGGTCCGGCGGCGCGTGGTGATCCTGGTGTCCCGGGAGGGGCACTGCCTGTACGACCTGCTCGGCCGGGTCGCCGCCGGGGAGCTGGACGTCGAGGTGTGCGCGGTGATCGGCAACCACGCGGCGCTGGGCGACATCACCCGCGCGCACGGCATCCCGTTCCACCACGTGCCGTTCCCGCGCGAGGACAAGGCGGCCGCGTTCGCGAAGGTGGCCGCGCTCGTCGACGAGCACCAGCCGCACGCCGTGGTGCTGGCCCGGTTCATGCAGATCCTGCCCGCGGACCTGTGCGCGGCGTGGGCGGGCCGGGCGCTGAACATCCACCACAGCTTCCTGCCCTCGTTCGTCGGCGCGCGGCCGTACCACCAGGCGTACGCGCGCGGGGTGAAACTGGTCGGCGCGACCTGCCACTACGTGACCGCGGACCTGGACGCCGGGCCGATCATCGAGCAGGACGTGATCCGGGTGGACCACGGCGATTCGGTGGCGGACATGGTGCGCAAGGGCCGGGACATCGAGAAGGTCACCCTGGCCCGCGGGCTGCGCTGGCACCTGGAGAACCGCGTCCTGGTGCACGGAAACCGCACGGTGATCCTCTAGCCAAGCGGCTAGGTAAGGCATACCTTACTGGGTATGGGGATCTACGACGACGTGTCGCGCGTAACCACCGAGGCCGAACTGCGCGAGGTGCTCCCCACCCCGCCGCAGCCGGTCTGGGACAAGGACATCGCCCGGATCGACGAGCACGCCCGGACGATCATCGGGTACTCGCCGTTCTTCCTGCTCGCGACCTCCGCACCGGACGGGACCTGTGATGTCTCCCCGCGCGGGGACCCGCCGGGCTCGGTACTGGTGCTCGACGAGCACACGCTGGCGATCCCGGACCGCCCGGGCAACAAGCGCCTGGACAACTTCCGCAACATCCTCGGCAACCCGCACGT
Organism: Amycolatopsis anabasis; assembly: GCF_009765355.1. Lineage (GTDB taxonomy): Bacteria > Actinomycetota > Actinomycetes > Mycobacteriales > Pseudonocardiaceae > Amycolatopsis > Amycolatopsis anabasis. The sequence goes on from NZ_VTHK01000013.1 coordinate 58,520, forward strand.
CGGCCTGCTGTTCGTGGTGCCGGGCATGAACGCGACGCTGCGCGTCAACGGCAACGCGGCCATCGTGAAGGACGGGCCGTTCTTCGACCGGATGGCGGTCAAGGGGAAGCGGCCGCACCTGGCGGTCCTGGTCGAGGTGACCGAGCTGTACATGCACTGCGCCAAGGCGTTCCTGCGTTCCGGGCTGTGGAAACCGGAGACCTGGCCGGACCGCAAGGACCTGCCCAGCGACGGGCAGATCGCGAAGGACCACATGAACACCAAGATCCCGGCGAAGGTCATCGGGGCGGCCCTGGCCATGGAGGCCAAGCTCAACCAGTACTGACTTCAGCGCCGGGTCAGCACGCCCCGCAGGGCGCTCACTCCCGCGCCCGCGAGGACGGCCAGCGCGAGCAGGGACGCGCCCGCGTAGGGCAGCGGCGCGGCGAGCGGCGGGATGCCGGTCCACGATTCGATCGCCACGACCGCGATGAGCAGCGCGTACGCGCCGATCGCCGCCCACACCACGACCACCCGGCGCCGCTCGGTCCACGCCGCGAAGCGCAGCAGCCACGCGAGCGCGGGCAGGACGAGGATCGCGTGCATCGCGACCGCGTGCACCGGTTTGAGCGCCCCAGCCGTGGTGTAGGCGAGCTGCGGGTCGCCACCGCGCGCTTCCCCGACCCCGGCCGCGATCATGGCCGCCCCGGCGCCCAGCGCCACCAGCAGCGCGAGGAACCCGAACCGCACCGCGAGCAGCATGCTCGGCGAGATCTTCGCGGCCCCGCGCACCGCGGCCGCGGTGCAGCCGAGCGTGGTGAAGATGAGCACCCCGCCCCCGGCGGCCAGGGTCGTCGAGACCGCGGAATCGAACCCGGTCTCGAAGTTGAAATGCGACGGGACCCCGCGCCACGCCTGCATGCTGACCAGCGCCGTCTCCACCGCGGACGCGAGGGTGAACAGGCCCAGCAGGAACGTCCGGGTCCCCGACCGCAGGGCGACGAACGAGGTCGCCCAGGCCACCGTCGCCAGCGTGAGCCCGAAGGACAGCCCGAACGTGGTCGGTTTGCGCAGCGACAGCGGCCCGGTCCACGAGGCGCCCGAGAACAGCAACACGCTCAGGTGCACCAGCCCGCTGGCGAACAGCACCGCGCCCACGCAATAGGCGATCCGCTCGACGCGCCGCCCGCCGGTCCAGATCTTCCGCAGTGCGGCGCCGATCTCGCTGGTCTTCGTCATGGCGCCCATGGTCGCCTCGCGCGGGCGGCGCGGTCGTCCGCCCGGAATCGCGACTTCGCCGTACGCCCAGCTGCGTACGTGCCTCAAGCCCAGCGCACGAACAACGCCTCGGGTTTGCGGAACACCAGGCCGCGCGGGCGGAACGGACCGTCCAGGCGTACGTCCGGGGACGCGTCGAGCAACGCGCGCAGCGCGACCCGCGTCTCCAGCCGCGCCAGGTCCGCGGCGACGCAGAAGTGCGGTCCGTGCGCGAACGCGAGGTGCCGCCGGAGATCCGCCCGGCGGAGGTCGAACGCGTCCGGGTCCGCGAACACCGCCGGATCCCGGTTCGCGCCCGCGAGCGACACGGTCACCTGCTCGCCGCGCCGGATCCGCGCCCCGCCCAGTTCGGCATCGGCCGTGGCGTACCGGTCGACGACCGCGGCGGCGGGTTCCAGGCGCAGCGATTCCTCGATCGCCCGCGGCAGCAGGCCGGGATCGGCGCGCACGAGCGCGAGCTGCGCGGGATGGCCGAGCAGGTGCCCGGCCGCGTTCGCGATCATGCCCTCGGTGGTCTCGATGCCGCCGAACATCAGCACCGCCGCGTTGGACACCACCTCGGGCAGCTCCAGCCCGCGCGCGGCCTCGGCCAGCAGGGAAGCGTCGCCGCGCACGGTGTGCTCGACGCTCGCCCGCAGCTCGCCGAACGCGGCCGCCCCGGCCGGGCCGGGTGTCTCGCCGGCGGCGATCCCGGTGACCGCCGAGACGATCGCGTCGTACCAGGCGAGCACCCGGTCCGCGCCGGTCTCGGCGAGGCCGAGCGCGTGCGCGATGACCGCGACCGCGAGCGGTCCGGCCAGGCCGCGGCGGATCTCGGCCACCGGGGACTTCCGCAGGTCCGCCACCAGTCGCCGGGCCCGTTCCGCGGCGAACTCGCCGAACCGCGCCCGCACCTCGGCGGGCCGGAAGTCCCGGGTGAACGGCCCGCGGTGCCGCGCGTGCTCGGCGCCGTCGGTGGAGAGCATGCTCGGGCCCACCACCACGGCCGTGGCGAACCGGGGATCGTCGACGGTGAACGCGGCCGTGTCGCGCAGCACCCGCAGCGCCAGGTCGTGCCGGGTGACCAGCCAGGCATTCAGCTCCGGCCGCCAGGACACCGGTTCGCTCGCCCGCAACCGGGCGAGCACCGGATGCGGATCCTCGGTCAGCTCGTCGAGCGGGCTGCCCGGCGGAGTTCCGGGCATCGGCGATTTCCCCTCAGTGCCTATCTGAGAACTCGCTCCGCGAGTTCCGCCTACGCACTTTGCGCAGGTCGCTCCAGGTCTCAGACGCTCTCTCAGTCGGCGATGCGGACGAGCATCTTGCCGGTGTTGGCGCCGGCGAGGAGGTCCAGGAAGGCCTGCGGGGTCTTCCGGATGCCGCCCTCGACCACGGTCTCGGAGTACTTGAGGCGGCCGTCGGCCACCAGCGGCGCCACCTCGGCGAAGAACCGGTCCCGCAGGTGGAAGTGGTCGGTCACCAGCATGCCCCGCATGGTGAACCGCTTGGCGATGATCTGCGACAGGTTGCGCGGCGCCGGGGTCGGCTCGGTCGCGTTGTACTGCGAGATCATCCCGCACACCGCGATCCGGCCGTGCAAGTTGATCGAGTCGATCGCCGCCTCGAGGTGCTCGCCGCCGACGTTGTCGAAGTAGACGTCGATGCCGTCCGGGGCGGCCGCGCGGAGCTGCTCGGTGACCGGCCCGTCCTGGTAGTTGAACGCGGCGTCGAAGCCGAGGTCGTCGACGAGGTGCCGGACCTTCGCGGGCGACCCCGCGCTGCCGATCACCCGCTTCGCGCCCCGGAGCTTCGCGAGCTGGCCCACCACCGAACCGACCGCGCCCGCGGCGCCGGAGACGAACACGGTGTCGCCGGGTTTGAACTCGGCGGATTCCAGCAACCCCGCGTAGGCGGTCAGCCCGGTCATGCCCAGCACGCTGAGGTAGGCGGTCGGCGGCGCGGCCTCCGGGTCGATCTTGACGACCTTGTCCGCGTCCAGCACCGAATGCGTGCGCCAGCCCGCGCGGTGCGTCACCAGGTCACCGGGTTCGAGGGCGTCCGCCCGCGATTCGACGACCTCGCCGAGCGCGCCGCCGTCGTACATCACCTTGCCGACCTCGTAGGGCGCGGCGTAGGACTTGGCGTCGCTCATCCGGCCCCGCATGTACGGGTCGACGCTGAGGACCTGGTTGCGCACCAGCACCTGCCCCGCGCCGGGACTCGGGACGTCGGTGTCCACAATGGAGAAGTTGTCCAGCGTCGGCCAGCCGTGCGGCCGGGACGCCAGCCTGATCTCGGTCGCCTGCGTCGATGCGTTCACCCTTGAACTCCCAACTGGTAGGTCTCCGGGCGCGGCGTTTTCCGGCGCCCTCGAGGGCAACGAGCTAACCGGGGCGCACATTCCGATTGTGGCGAGGGCTACACCAGCCCGGCGAGCTTGCCGAGCACGCCGTCGTAGATGCGCCGGAGCCCGCCGGGCGCGAAGGTCCGTTCGAAGAACCCGCCGATGCCGCCGGCGCCGTCCCAGCTCGTCTCGATCCGCACCAGGCTCCGGCTCTTGTCACCCGCTTCCCGGACCGTCCAGGTGGTGACCAGGCTGGAGTTCGCGTCCGTTTCGACGAGCGTGCCGGGCTCCGGTTCGCTGACGGTCGCGGCCACGTCGCGCACCCGCTTCGAGGTGGCCTGCAGCTTCCAGTTCGCCTTGGTGCCCGCGCCGGTGCCGCCCTCGGTCACCCGGTAGTCGCGGTAGTGCTCGGTGAGGATCTTCGGCCGCGTCTCGGCGTAGTCGGCGACGAGTGCGCGCACCTGCTCGACCGGTGCGTCGATGGTGCGTTCCGCGGTGGCCGTGACCTTGCCCATCTCATTCCTCGTTTCGCTGTGGGTACCACCGCCACGATCCCACGCGCCCGCGGCGCGGAATCACCGGCCCAGCAGCTGGGAACGCACGAGCGGGCGGACCCCGCCGACGTCCACTGTGGAGCGAACCGACATCCGATGGCCGTCGGCCGGGTTGATGAAACTCAGCGTCACGTCCCATTCCTCCCCGATCGGACGGTCTTCGGCGCGGACGTCCTCCAGCACGAGCCCGGCGGCCAGCGCCGAAACGACCGCGCTCGGCGGGCGCACGGCCTCGGTGACCACGAAGTTCAGTGCCCGGTCGCCGGGTTCGGCGCCCAGGTTGCCCGCCCGCCACGCGAGCTGCGCGAGGAACACCCGCACGGCCTGCTGGATCACCACCCCGGCCAGGCCACGCGCCTCCCGCCGGACGGCCTCGGCCAGTTCGGCGAAGTTCCACGGCGCCGGACGCTCGCTGTCGTCCAACTCGACGATCGGCACGATCGGCCCGCTGAGCAACCGGACCGTGCGCCCCCGGAGCCGGCCGGGCACGGCGATCCGCTCGATCGCGTGCCGGGCCAGCACCGGGACGCCCTCGGCGGCCGCCGAACTCGCCTGCGCGGACCGCAGCTGGGCCCGCAGCAGGCGGGCGAGTTCGTGGTAGGCGACCGCGGTGCGGGATCCGACCGGCGCGACGGCGTAGCTCGGCGCGAGCTGCTGGGTGCTCAGGGTCCAGATCAGTCCCCGGGCCGCGGCCGGATTCCGCTTCAGGTAGTCGACCAGCTCGCCCTCGTCGTCCGGATTCGCACCGGCCCCCATATTCTTCCGGAAAGAATCCCGCCGGGACGCGCTGCCGAAGTCGTACCCGAGTCCGCCCACCGCGTATACCGGTGTTTCGTTTCCCACCGGCGGCGAAAACAGCGGTAATACCGGTTCGATCGTGCTTCCGGACATTCCCGCTCCCCTCGGTGCGCGGCGATGATCGGCGGGCACTATTCAGCGTAAGTTCGGAACGGAACACACGGCAATTATCCGAACGAGTTGAATAAATCCACTCGGCAGTGGACTGAAGTGGCGGCGTGAAGAAACGGTCCGTCACGCACGAAAAAAGCAAGCACGCCGCCATTCCAGGCGTGTCGGACCTCAGCCCACCGGCCGGGCGAGATCCGCGATCACCTCGGCGCCGGGCAGGCCGGCCAGCAGATCCCCGGTGACCAACAGCTTGCTGCCGCGCACGCCGCTGCCGATCACCAGTTCCGGCTCCTCGGCCACGGCCCGGTCGACCAGGATCGGCCAGCCCTCGGGCAGGCCGATCGGGGTGATGCCGCCGTAGGCCATCCCGGTCAGCTCGACGGCCTCGTCCATCGGCGCGAAGGACGCCTTGCGGACGTCCAGCCGCCGCCTGATCACGCCGTTCACGTCGGCGCGGGTGGTGGCGAGCACCAGGGCGGCGGCGTAGCGCACCTCACCGGCGCGCTTACCGGCCACGACCACGCAGTTCGCGGAGGCGGACAGCGGGGAGGAGTAGGCCGCGCAGAATTCGGCGGTGTCCGCGAGCTCGGGGTCGATCTCGGCCACGCCGACCGAATCCGGGTCGGTGAGCGTGGTGAGCGCCTTGGCCACGGGCTCGGCCAGCAGGTCGGTTCGTTCGGTGGCCGGTTCCACGGTCAGGGTTCCGGCGATGGTCCACGTCGTCACGCCGCCAGGGTAGCTACCAGCTCTTGCCGCCGCGCTGGACCTCGATGAGTTTTGGGCGCACGTCCACCAGGTAGACGAGCACGGCGACCAGCGCGGCCAGCCAGAAGATCATGCCCGCGCCGTAGAACCCGGCGAAGCCGAGCACGATGGTGCTGCCTCCGGTGATCGCCAGCCAGATCGGTTTCGTCTTGCGGTCCGCGGCGGTGAACGCGTCCGCCCGCTGCAGGATGGCGTGCACGAACGCGCACAGGCCGGCGATGGTGCCGGCCCAGTCGATGGCGACGCAGATCCAATACGCGATGAACGGCACGGGTCCAGAGTACGTGCCTTCGGCGCGAACCGGGCCCGGCACCTGCGATTCAGCTGCCGGGCCCGGTCGAATCGGGCCGCCTACTTGGCGGGCTTGGTGCCGTTCGCCGGCTTCTTCGTGGTCGAAGCGGTGGTGGAGCGGCGGGTGGTGCTCGCCGCGCGCGGGGCCGTCTTGTTCGCGGCCTTGCGGGTCGCGCTCCGGGTCTCGTGCGCCACGTCCTCGCCGACCTCTTCGACCTTGTCGGCGATCTCGCTGCTGACCTTCTTCACCGTGCGGGCGGCCTGCTCACCGCCGGAGCGGGTGCGCTTGGTGACCTTGCCCAGCACGTCCTCGACCCGCTCGCGGGTGTCGGCGGTGACCTCCTCGACGCGGTCCTGCGCGGTCTTCAGCGCGTCCTCGAGCTGCTCCAGGGCCTTCTTGACCTGCGGCTGGGCCACGATCTTGTCCCACGCCTGCTCACCGGACTCGGCCAGCTTGTTGTACAGCTTCAGCGCCGCGTCGGTGTACTCGTCGATGACCTTGCGCAGCTCGGCGGGGTCGAGCTTCTCGCGCAGGCTCTCCACGTCGGTGGGCAGCTCTTCGAGGTTCTTGCGCGCGGTCTCGCTGCCCTCGGTCACCCGCTCCTTGGCCTTGTTCACCGCGTCCACCACGGCCTGGCTGGCCAGGTTGCCGGCGCCGAGCGCGGCGAGCAGCGGGGTGCGGACCTGGTCGAGGGCGGTGTTGACCGCCTTGCGGACGTCCTCGGTCTTGGGATTGGTCATCGGAATCACTCCTTGAATACCGCGGTATCGAGCACCGCTTCAGCTCTGGGATGGATCTTCGGGAGACTTGTTCGCCTGGTTCTCCCGGCGGAACGACTCGTAGACGTCGAGCAGAACCTGCTTCTGCCGTTCGGTGAGTTCGGCGTCGGCACGAATCGCGTCGGTCACCGGGCCGCCCGTCGGCAGGTCGAGAATGCCCGCCTGCACATAGAGCGCTTCGGCCGAAATCCGCAGCCCTTTGGCGATCTGCTGCAGGATTTCCGCGCTGGGCTTGCGCACCCCGCGTTCGATCTGGCTCAGATAGGGATTGGAAACCCCGGCCAGTTTGGACAGTTGCCGCAGGGAGATCTTGGCGTGGCTCCGTTGCTGCCGGATGTACTCCCCGATGTCGCGGCCGAGGTCCGCGACCTTTTCCATCGGCGAGGCAGGTGGTGTGGCGCTCGCACCCGCGCTTGTGGCGCCGGTTCCCTCGACGGCCGGGGGTTCTTCGGCGTAGGCCGCTTCGGTCATCCGATCGCACCTCCTCGCGACAAAACCCACGCTACGCGGAGGTGCTAACTATTGCAAGCACTCTGCTTGCAACCATCGAGTGAGTCTTCCGTCACGGTCTACCGTGGATGCATGACGGTGGGCGCGGTCCGGGAACGGCGTCGCCTGGTGGAGGTTCTCCGCCGGGAGGACGCGCTTTCCGATCCCGCCTGGATCAGCGCGTTCCGGCGGGTCCCGCGGCACGTCTTCCTGCCCCGGTTCTTCGTGCCGGACAACTCCGGCTGGGCCGCGGTCGCGGAAGGCGACGACGGCTGGCTGCAGCAGGTGTACGCGGACCGCGTGCTGGTCACCCAGCTCGACGACGATCCGTCCGGCTGGGCCAGGGCGCGCCGCGGCGGGCCGATTCCCGGCACCCCGACCTGTTCCTCCAGCATGCCCGCGATCATGGCGATCATGCTCGAGGAGCTCCGGGTCACCGACGGCGACCGGGTGCTGGAAGTGGGCAGCGGAACCGGCTACAACGCCGCCCTGCTCTGCCGCCGCCTCGGCGCGTCCCATGTGTCCACTGTGGACATCGACGCGCACCTCGTGCACACGGCCCGGCGCGCGCTGGCGCGATGCGGCTACGCCCCGTCCTGCGAGGTTTACGATGGGGCGCAAGGGTTTCCACCGAACGCGCCGTACGATCGCGTGCTGTGCACGTGCGCGGTGTCGTGCATTCCCCCGGCGTGGCTGGAGCAGACCAGGCCCGGCGGGCTGGTCGTCACCACGCTGAACCGGCCGATCGGCGCCGGGCTGGTGCGGATCGTCGCGCAGCGGGGCCCGCTGGGCACCGGGCGGGTGCTGGCCCGGGACGGCCGGTTCATGCCGCTGCGCGCGCACCGGCTGGCCGATCCGGAACGGCTGGTCGCGGCACTGCCGGACCGCCGGGACGCGGCCGCCGGGAAGACCACGCTGCCGATCGGGGCCGTGGTCAGCCCGTCGAGCCGGTTCGAGTTCTTCGCGGGCTTGCAACTGCCGGACGTCTCGCCGGTCCACGATCCCGCCGATCGCGACGCCACGTTCCTCGTGCACGCGGACGGTTCCTGGGCCCGGCACCGGGCGCGCGAGGGGGACTACCTCGTCGAGCAGGGCGGGCCGCGACGGCTGTGGGACATCGTGGAGGCGGCGTACGCGACCTGGCGGTCCCTCGGCGAACCGAGCCGCGACCGGTTCGGCGTCACGGTCACCCCGGACGGCCAGGAAATCTGGCTCGACACGCCAGGTTCCCCGCACCGGTGGCCGCTCGTGGCGTCGGATTGGCAGCGCTGAGGCAAGCGGTTCTAGCCTGGCTTCCGTGACCACGGCGAATCCCACCGTCCCGCGCTTCGTCAACGTCTTCGTCCGAGCGCTGCTCCGCACACCGGCACACCGCTTGATGAGCCGCAACACGATGCTGCTGTCCTTCACCGGCCGGAAGACGGGGAAGGCCTACACCGTTCCGGTCAGCTACTGCCGGGAGGGCGAAGCCATCATCTGCTTCACCGACAGCGGTTGGTGGAAGAACCTGCGCGGCGGGGCGCCGGTGACGGTCACCGTCGCCGGACGGCGGCTGCACGGCGTCGGCGAATTCGTCGAGCAGAGCCACCCGGCTGCCGTGGCGAGCCTGCGGGATTTCCTGCTCAAGACACCCCGCGACGCGAAGTACCACGGCGTGACGCTCGGGCCGGACGGCACGCCCGACGCCGAAGACCTCGAACGTGCCGCCCGCACCGGCAGAATGATCCGGATCAACCCGCGGCCGCTACCCGGGTAGCAGGTCCTCGACCCATTTGCACGCCTCGTCGGCGGCGGCGTCGACGGGCACGTCGGTGGTGTCGAACAATCGGACCGGCGGGTTCAGCGTCGCGGCCGACGTGCGCAGCCAGTCGTTGAACTCGAGCATCTCCTCGATGCGCGGTTCGGACCATTCCCGCCACGCGGGCCGCGCCCGCAACCGCCGGGCCAGTACCGCCGAATCGCCGACCAGGGCCAGGTAGTGGATGTCGGCGAAGAACACCCGCTCCGGCAGGGCCTCGAACTCCGGCGGCACGACGGTGCCGCACAGCACCACCGGCCGCCCGTTCTGGTGGATCATCGCGGCGAGCCGCAGCCAGGTGGACCGGAACGCCGGGTGCCCGTCGACGTCGTCGCGCAACCCGGCGGTCCAGAGCACATCCTGTTCGAGCACCACGACCCGATCGGCGAGGCGTCCGGCGAGGATCGGTCCCACGGTCGACTTCCCGGCCGCGCTCGGCCCGGTCAGCGCGAACAGCGGGAGCCGCCGGAACGGCCAGGCATGCCCGCAGCGCGCGCAGACGCGGAGCTCGTTCTCCACGATCGGCCGGTCGGCGCGGTCCCCGCAGGCGGGGCAGATGCGCAGATCGAGCACCGGCTAGTCGAACAGGTTCTCGAGGAAGCTGCGCTTGCGGTGGCCGCGGTGGCCGTACGGGCGCGGCGAATCGCCGTACCCGCCGCGGTACGGCCGGGGTGAGTCGCCGTAGCCGCCCCGGTAGGGACGCGGCGAGTCACCGTGGCCGCGATAGGGCCGGGGCGAATCGCCGTGGCCGTAGTGCGCGGTGGGCGCGTGGCCGTATGCGGGCGGCGGGGTCGCGGCCTGGTACGGCGGCGGCGCCTGGTTGCCGTAGTAGGAACTCTCCGCGCCGACGATCGCTTCCAGCTCACCCCGGTCGAGGAAGATGCCGCGGCATCCCTCGCACTGGTCGATGTGGATGCCGTTCTTGTCGACCGTCTTCATCACGTTTTGACACTTCGGACAAATCACGCATCACAGCGTACGCATATTTGCCCGCGCGCGTCAGGAGAGACACAAACAGAAAGGATGTCCCGCCGGATCGGCGTAGACGCGGAATCGCGCCGGTTTGTCGTCCAGCAGTTTCGCGCCGAGCGCGAGGGCGTGGTCCTGTCCGGCGTCGAGGTCGCTGACGTCGAGGTCCAGGTGGAACTGCTGCGCCTGGTCCTGGGCCGGCCAGTTCGGCGGCTGGTAGCCCTCGACCTTCTGGAACGCGATGCGCAGGCGCCGATCCGGGCTGTACAGGTCGACCCAGCGGTCCTCACCGGGTTCCGGCTCGAACGGCCAGTCCAGCAGATCGGCGTAGAACGTCGCGAGTGCCGCGGGTTCGGGGCAGTCCAGGACGACCGCGCCGAAGGCCGGGATCACGGGCGCGCTCATGGTCGGCTCCTTTCGTCGGCGTAACCAGCGAATCGAGTATGGGGGTTATGCGGACGGGACGCAACCACCGTCCGGCCTACACTGGTCCACGTGAGCGAGCAGGCTGCCCGGGACGCCGACGTGGCGCTGGTCCTCGCCTTCCTCAACACCGTGGACGTCGAGGAAGACACCGATGTGTTGCGGGACAAGGGTTCCTGGCAGGCGTGGGCGGGCGAACGGGACCTCGAAGCGGGCCCGCTGCCCGCCGCGCGGGCGGCCCGCGAGGCGTTGCGCGCGTGGGCGGCGGGCGAACCGTTCCCGGAGGCGACCGGCGCGACCGTGCGGATCGAGCTGACCGGCGACGGGCCCGCGCTGGTGGCTTCGACCGCGGTGAGCGCCGTCCTGGCCGCGGCGACCCGGCTGACGGTGCTCGGCGAGGGGCACCGGATCAAGATCTGCCCGGCCGACGACTGCCGGTGGGCCTTCTACGACCAGTCCCGCAACCACTCCCGCACCTGGTGCTCGATGCGCGTCTGCGGCAACCGGGAAAAGGCCCGCGCCTGGCGCGAACGCTCAGCGAGAACCCAGCCTTGAGCCACCGTCTCGGCCGCGGAACACAACCGCCCCACACACCCTGACCAGCGCCGAACTCCCCGGCACACCCGGCTTCGGTAGCCCCTGGGTACCTAGTGCACCCCCCACCCTTCCCGGGGGACCGGCCCTGCTCCAGCCTACCGGCGAAGTCCCCCTCGCGGGTTACCCACAGAAGATCTGTGGATAACCGGGGTAGATGTGGATAACTTCGGGAAGGGGCAGGTGGCGGGGGTACGTGAAGGAGTTTCGGGGTCACGGAATGGGGACACTGTTGGGGGGCAACCACTCCAATGGCGGTACCGATCATGGGGGGTCGCGAGTGGCCAGGTCGGTTCTAACCGGTCCAAACACTCACGACCCCACTGAACCGGCCAGCTCTAGAACAACAGCTGGGCCACCGTGTAGATGACCAGTCCGGCGAGTGCGCCGACCACCGTGCCGTTGATCCGGATGAACTGGAGGTCCCGGCCGACCTGGAGTTCGATCTTGCGCGAGGTCTCCTCGGCGTCCCAGCGCTCCACGGTGTCGGTGATGATCGTGGTGATCTCGGTCGAGTAGTTGAGCACCACGTACGCCGCGGCGCCCTCCACCCAGGAGTCCACTTTGGACCGCAGCGAATCGTCGGAGATCAGGCGCTCGCCCAGGCCGCGCAGGCCGTCGCGGACACGCTTGCGCAGTTCGCTGGACGGGTCCTCGGCCGCGTTCAGCAGCATGGCCTTCGCGGTCGCCCAGGCCGAGCCGATCAGCTTCTGCACCTCGGGGTGCTCGAGCACCTGCGCCTTGACCTGTTCGGCCCGCGCCATCGTCTCCGGGTCCTTCTGCAGGTCCTGCGCGAACTCGCCGAGGAACTTGTCCAGCGCCAGCCGCATCGGGTGGTTGACGTCGGTCTTGACCGCCCACGCGAACGACAGCACCTCGCCGTAGACCTTGTCCGCGAGCATCGCGTCGACGAACTTCGGCGACCAGGTCGGCGCCCGGTCGGACACCACCCGCAGCATCGTGTTGTGGTTGTCGCGCACCCATTCGTAAGCCCGGTCGCACATCAGATCGACCAGTTTGTGGTGCGCGCCGTCGCTGAACACCTGGTCGAGCAGCTTGCCCAGCGGCGGGCCCCACGGCTGCTCCACCACCCGGCGCACCACGGCCTGTTCCATCACCGCCTGCACGTCCTCGTCGCGCAGCACGGTGACCACCCCGCGCACCACGGTCGCCAGTTCGGAGGTGACCCGTTCCGCGTTCTCCGGCTGGGAAAGCCAGCCGCCGAGCCGCCGGGACACGTCCACCCGGCGCAGCTTCTCGCGGATCACCGACTCGGACAGGAAGTTGGTGCCGACGAACTCGCCGAGGCTGCGGCCCAGCGTGTCCTTCTTGCTCGGGATGATCGCGGTGTGCGGGATCCGCAGCCGCAGCGGATGCCGGAACAGCGCGGTGACCGCGAACCAGTCGGCCAGCGCGCCGACCATGCCCGCCTCCGCCGCGGCCTTCACGTAACCGACCCAGCCCGGCCAGCCCGCCGCCTGCGCCCAGCTGGTGAGCAGGAAGATCACCGTCGCGCCGAGCAGGAACGACAGCGCGACCAGCTTCATCTTGCGCAGGCCGCGCCGCTTGCTCTCCTCGTTCGCCGGACCGGGCGGATCCGCGAGCGCCGCACGCGCCGGCGCCGGTTCGGGGCGGGCCACGGCCCGCGCGGCGCCTCCGGCGGGCAGCTCACGCGTCTCACCTCGGGCGTCTAGTTGCTCCACGCCCCCATTGTCCGTGAGGATCGACCATCGTGCGCGAACCTGTTCTCGTCCCCCGCCTCCGACCGTTCACTTCGACCATCTTCGCGGAGATGACCGCGCTGGCCGCGCGAACCGGCGCGGTCAACCTCGGCCAGGGTTTCCCGGACACCGACGGCCCCGCGGGCATGCTCGACGCGGCCAAGGACGCCCTGTTCGGCGGCGCGAACCAGTACCCGCCCGGCCCCGGCCGCCCGGAACTGCGCGCCGCGATCGCCGAGCACCGCCGGCGCTACGGCCTCGAATACGACCCGGACAACGAGATCCTGGTCACCGCGGGCGCCACCGAGGCGATCGCCGCGAGCCTGCTCGCGCTCACCGAGCCCGGCGACGAGGTCATCGTCGTCGAGCCGTACTACGACTCCTACGCCGCCTCGGTGGCGATGGCCGGGGCCACCCGGCGCGTGGTGTCGCTGGTGCAGGGCGCCGACGGCCGGTTCGCGCTCGACGTCGACGCGGTCCGCGCCGCGATCACCCCGGCAACCCGGGCGATCCTGGTGAACTCGCCGCACAACCCGACCGGGACGGTGTTCACCCGCGACGAGCTGACCGCGCTCGCGGCCGCCTGCGTGGAGCACGACCTGATCGCCATCACCGACGAGGTCTACGAGCACCTGGTGTTCGACGACGCCGAGCACCTCCCGCTGGCCGGTTTCCCCGGGATGCGCGACCGGACGGTCTCGATCTCCAGTGCCGGCAAGACGTTCAACTGCACCGGCTGGAAGATCGGCTGGGTCTGCGCGGCGCCCGAGCTCGTCGGCGCGGTCAAGGCCGCCAAGCAGTTCATGACCTTCGTGTCCGGCGGGCCGCTGCAACCGGCCGTCGCCCACGCGCTCGAGCACGAGCTGCCGTGGGTCGAGAACCTCCGCGCCTCGCTCGCCGCCAAACGCGACCTGCTCTCCGCCGGGCTCGCCGAAGCGGGGTTCGCGGTCCGGCCGAGCGCGGGGACCTACTTCGTCTGCGCGGACGTCCGGCCGCTGGGGTTCACCGACGCCGCCGAGCTGGCCTGGCAACTGCCGGAGCGGGTCGGCGTGGCCGCGGTACCCGTCAGTGTGTTCACCGATCACCCGAACGAGTGGAAACATATACTGCGTTTCGCGTTCTGTAAACGAGACGCGGTCCTGGATGAAGCCATCGCGCGCTTGCACAAACTGGCTACTCAGGGGTAGACGAATCCGTCCGCGCGCAGGCGCGCCCGCAGGCTGTCGAAGCACCGCTTCCGCAACGGGCCCACGCTGCCCGGACGAATCCCCAGCTCGGCGGCCAGTTCGGCATGGGTCAGCTCGGGCCGGTAGGCCAGCAGCCAGACCAGCCGCCGCGATCGTGGGGGCAACCGCGCGACGGCCGCCCAGAACGCCCGGTCACGTTCCGTGCTCAACGCGCTGACCTCGGGAGACGCCGGATCGAGCCGGTTCTCCCCTTCGCCCGCCGCCTCGCGGTCGCGGCGGGCCAGGACGCGCAGCGCGTGCCGGCGCGCGGTGGTGGCCAGCCAGCCCGGCAGGCGGCCCGGCTCGCGCAGCACGGCGACCTGCCGCACCAGGGAAAGCCACGTGCTCTGGCAGATGTCGAGCGCGTCCGCGTCGCCGAGCCGGTACGCCCGGGCCACCCCGAAGATCACCTGCGAGAGCCCGCGCACCAGCGCGTTCCACGCCAGCTGATCCCCGCCGAGTGCTCGCTGGACCAGCACGCCGGTCTCGAGTTCGGACACCGGAACCAACCCCTCCTCGCGCCGCGCCGGCCGCTCCGATGGCGACCGACCGCGACTGAGACGGCACCGTCCGCATCCAGGTTCCGGAAATCCGCAGTTCAGCGGCAATATGGGTAGTTCCACACAGGACAGAGACCAAAACCGAGAGTGATCAACAAGGACCCCGGGTCCCCCAAGAACGGTACGTCCGTTCCTCTTTCCGGGGTGGATCGAACGCTGACAAGGTGAAACACTCGCCACCGGTGCTAGAAATAGGGCAGCCCGGGGGGAGCTGCACGGAGAACCTGAGGAAACCCACGAGGAAAACAGTCCAAGGCAACGGTCGTATGAGTTCGAACGGTGGTGGTAGCGGTGCGGAGCACGAAGTTCGTGCGCGCCTCCGGCCGCGCCCTGCGCCGCCTGCTGATCGTCACCGGACTCGCCTTCGCCGGCTGGCTCCTGGGTCTTCTGCTGAGTTCCGCGGCCTCGGCCGACGAGCTGCCGGGCACGGGCACGGGGACCGGCGAGACCGGCACCGTCTCGGCGCCGCCCGCGAGCGCTGAACAGCCCGCCCGCCAGGACCGGCCGCCCGCGGCCGAAGAACCGGCGAGCGATCCCGAATCCCGGGAAAGCCGGGAAAGTCCCGCGGCGAACGATCCCGCGCCAGAGGACGACGGCGGCTCCCCGGAAAGCGCTCCGGCGCCGGTGAAATCCACCGTCCCGGAACGGTCCCCCGCGCCGCGTGCGCCGGAGCCACGGCCGGTCCGCGCCGAAACGCCGCGCGCGCCCCAGGCGCCGGTGGCTCGCGTGGCCCAGCCGGGCGGCGGATTGCTCGGCCTGGTCGGGAACACCGTCGGCGGCCTGCTCGGCACGGTCGGCAACACCGTCGGCGGGCTGCTCGACACCGTCGGCACGGTCGGCCACGCGGTGCTCGCCCCGATCGGCCTCGGCGGTGACCACTGCCCGAACTCCCCGCTGCCCGACGTGGGCGGGCTCTTCCCGGTGATCCAGCCCGCGCCCGCGACCGGTGGCACGGTCACCATCGCGGTGCCCGCGGCCGAACTCGCCACGCCCGCCGCGGCAGCCGTCCCGGCCGCGCCGCAGCCCGAGGCGCCGCGACCGGCGTCGCCGGTCGACCCGACGCCGTCGACCGCACCGGACCGGGCGGCCCCGGGCGCCGGGCACGGTCCCGTCCTGCGCGGCCACCCCGTCCCCGCACCCGAAGCCGAGTCGCACCTGAAGGCCCGCCCCGGTGGCGGTGGTTCCGGCGGCGGCCAGCTCCCCAATACTCCGACCGCACCGGCAGCCCCCACCTGTAGCGCCGGCACCACCCACGATCACGGAAACGGCGGGAAACACCCGTTCGCCGTGACCGGTTCCAGCGCGGACACCACGCAGCTGCGGCTGATCGGCACCCTTCGCGGGCACTCCGCGATCGGTGCGGGCAGGGATGCGGCCCTGCCGACCACCTCGCCCGACTGACCCGAGCCGAACCGCCGGGGAGAGCCGTGCCCAGATCAAGATCAACTTCTCGGTTCTGACCTCCCGGTCGTCCGCGGTCTCAACCTGTCTTTTTCGCCTTGTCCCAGGGGTTTTGTGCCATGACTCGCAGACTTCCCGATCGGCCGACCGCGCCCGGCCGGGTCGGGTCCTGGTCCCGGCGCCGCGTTGCCCCCGCGGCGCCGGGACCAACACCGGGCGCGCCGCGGGCGTTCCTGTTCACCGCGCCGAACAGGGACACCCTCCCGCTGCGCGCCTGATCCGCCGGCGCTTCCCGGCACGTCGAGGGGCGGTGCCGGGAAGCAGCCGCGGGACGCAGCCGGTGCGCTGGATGCACATCGCCGTTGTACCTCCCTGGAGCGACGGACTTCCATCCAGCGCACCGGCTGTATTCATGTCACCGGTACTTCCCAGCCCGTGGCCCCGGCGGGGATCCCGCGGACCGACGCGGCCGCCGCGCTGAGCCGCCGCACCGCCTCGACGAGGCGCTCCGCCGGTTGCGTGTACGGCAGCCGGGCCCAGCGCTCCAGCCCGCCGTGCGCGGCGAACCGGGAGCCGGGCGCGAGTTGCACGCCGTGGTTCGCGGCGGCGACGGCCAGCCGGGTGCTCATCGGTTCCGGCAACCGGCACCACAGGCACAGCCCGCCCGCCGGGAGCCGGAACGTCCAGTCCGGGCAGTACTCGCGGAGCGCCCCGGCCAGCGTGTCGCGCAGCGCGCGGGCGTCGGCGCGGCGCCGGTGCAGCGCGGCGTCCGGATCGGCGAGCAACTCGGCCAGCACGAGCTGTTCGAACACCGGCGAGCCGAGGTCGAGGGCGTAGCGGCTGGAGACCAGGCGGGCGAGCAGGTCCTCGGAAGCCCGGATCCAGCCCAGCCGCAGCCCGCCCCAATGCGATTTGGACGCCGAGCCGACGGTGATCGCCAGGTCGCCCGCGAACGCGCCGAGCGGGGCCGGGCCGTCCAGCGGATCGCCCTCGAGGTCCAGTTCGGCCAGGGTCTCGTCGACCAGCACCGGGGTGCGGGCGCGGGTCAGCACGGCCGCGAGGCGGGCGCGTCCCTCGGCGTCCATCCGCGCGCCGGTGGGGTTCTGGAAATCGGCGATGAGGTAGGCGAGCCGGGGTGCGGCCTGGCGCAGCGCGGCCTCGATCCCGGTGAAGTCCCAGGCGCGGTCACCGCTCGGATCGAGGGCGACCGGCACCGGGATCGCGTGCGCGGCGCGCACGGCCTCCAGCGCGTTCGGGTAGCTGGGCTGTTCGACGAGCACGCGATCGCCCGGACCGGCGAGCATCCGCAGGGCCAGCACGAACGCGTGGTGCGCGCCGTTGGTGATCATCACCCGGGCCGGGGTGGTCGGCAGGCCGCGCCGGGTGTACCGGTCCGCGATGCGTTCCCGCAGGATCGGCAGGCCGCGTTCGCTGTAGCCATGACCGCCGAGTTCGTCGGCGAGCAGGCGGCGGGCGGCATCCACCGCGGGCGCCATTCCGGCCACCGCGGGCGGCGACGCGCGCGCCAGGTCGATCAGGTCGCTGTCCTCGGGCAGCGAGGTGGCCAGGCCGCCGCGGCCGGCGGCGGCGATCCAGGACCCGGCGCCGCGGCGGCTGCGCACGATCCCGTTGTCGCGCAACCGATCCAGCGCGGCGCCGATCAGGGTGCGGCTGCAGTCGAGCGCGTCGGCGAGCTCGCGTTCGGCGGGCAGCCGGGTGCCGATCGGCAGTTGCCCGTCCAGCACCTGCAGTTCGACGGCCGCCGCGAGATCGGCCGCGCCGTGCCGCGAGCCCCCGCGGCGCCATTCGCCGAGCAGTACGGCCAATCGCGGACCGGAAATCCGCCCACCTGGTGGGAGCTGGGCATCCATGAGACCAATTATTGCCAACTGGTCATGGTCAAGCGAGCCAATCTCGCGGATAGTCCGGGTGTGGCTTCACTTGATCTTCGTCCGGTCCAGGTTTCGGTCCGCCCGGTGCGGCGGCTTTCGCAGCTCGTCGGCGGCCTGCTGCTCTACGGCGCCAGCATGGCGATGCTGACCCGGGCGGGCCTCGGCCTCGACCCCTGGGACGTGCTGCACGAGGGACTCACCGAACTCACCGGGCTCACCTTCGGCACGATCACCGCGATCACCGCGGTCGCGGTGCTGCTGCTGTGGATCCCGCTGCGGCAGCGGCCGGGGATCGGCACCGTGCTCAACGTCGTGCTCATCGCGGTCACCGTGGACCTGGTCCGCGCGGTGCTCCCGGAGCAGCACGACCTGGCTTGGCAGATCGTGCTGCTCGTCGCCGGGATCGTCCTCAATGGACTGGCGTCGGCGTCCTACGTGGGCGTCCGGCTCGGGCCCGGCCCGCGCGACGGCCTGATGACCGGGCTGTCCGCGCGGACCGGGCGTTCGGTGCGGCTGGTGCGAACCGGGATCGAGGTGACCGTCCTGGCGGCCGGGTGGCTGCTCGGCGGAACGGTCGGCGTGGGCACCGTGCTCTACGCACTCGCCATCGGCCCGCTGATTCAGGCGTTCCTCCCCCTGGTCGCCTGGCGCACCGAGGTCAGCTCGCCTGGCGGCGGGTGAGCGCGCGGCGGACGGCGACCTGGTCGACGTCGAAACCGGCCAGCACGTCCGCCGCCGCGCCCCGCCGGGTGGTCAGCGCGAGCAGCAGGTGCTCGGTGCCGATGTGCCGGTCCCCGATCTTGGTCGCCTCCTTGAGGGACTGCTCGAGCACCTTCTTCGCCTCCCCCGCGAACGGGATGTGCCCGGGCGACGATCGGCGCCCCCAGCCGCCGCGGCGCCCGGCTTCGGCGAGCGCGTTCGGGCCGTGGGCCTCCTCGATCCGCTCGACGATCCGGTCCACGTCGATGCCGAAACCGTCGAGCGCGACCGCGTCGGCCTCGCTCAGCCCGCCGCGGCGGCGGACCCGTGCGGCCTGGGCGACCAGATCGTCCAGCGCCACCCCCAGATCGCCCAGCAGGCGGCAGGCGTCGCTGTCCGGAAACCGGGTCAGCGCGGTGAGCAGGTGCAGGGCGTCGATCTCGCGCGAGCGCGCCTCGCGGGCCTCGCCCTGCGCCTCGACGACCGTCAGCCGGGCGTCGCCGGTGAACCTTTCGAACATCTAGTGCCTCCCGTACTTCTTGTGCACGGCTTGCCGGCTCACCCCGAGTTCGGCGGCGATCTCCTGCCACGACCAGCCGTGCACCCGCGCGCTGCGCACCTGCACGGCCTCCAGTTGTTCCAAGAGCCGGCGCAGGGCGGCAACCGCGCGCAGTCCCACCTTGGGATCGCGGTCGCCGGCCCGCGCGGCCAGATCGGTTGCCTCGGTCATAACGTCAACCTACGTTGACATCGGGATGATGTCAACCGTGGTTGACGCGCTCACTCGGCGCTGGTCGGTGTCCAGGTGCCCGGGGTGCCGAAGCTCTTCTCGGCCTCCCCGGCCATCACGTACGCGCCCTCGCGGAGGCGGCGGATCAGGCCGCGGGTCCATTCGGCGTCCCGTTCGGTGGTGAAGATCCAGAGGTTGAACAGCTCGCCGACGTGCCCCGGATCGGCCCACGTGCCGGTCTGCTCGATCAGGTCGGCGCGGCCGGATTCCACGTTCGCCAGGCGCTGTTCGAGCAGGCCGATCGCCTCCTCGCGGGACAGCGCGGGCAACAGCGCGAGCCCGGCGTTCAGCAGGTCCGGCCGGTGGTCGAAGCTCCGCAGGGCGTCCCGCAGCAGCCGGAAGAACTCGGCATCGCCCTCGGGGGTGATTTCGTAGTCGACCCGCCCCGGCCACTCCGGCACCTGGCTGGCGCGCAGCAGGCCCTCCTTCGCCAGCTGCCGGAGCGCGTGGTACAGCGAACCCCATTTGATGTTCGCCCATTCCTCGGCGCCCCAGGTCACCAGTTCGGAGCGCACCAGGTACCCGTGGGCCCGGCCGAATCCGCGCACCACACCGAGCACCAGCAGCCGGGTCGCCGACATTCTCACCCTGTTCCCTTGAGGCACGTGCGATCGTGGACACAGGCTAATGCGGCGCTAAAGTCGATCGATGCCCGAGATCGAGGTGGCCGAACAGGCCGGTGTCGGCGCGGACGGACGTCCTCGCCCCACCGAGGACCACGTTTTCGTCCTGGACAACGCGGTGCTGCTGCTGGACGGCGCGACCGCGCCGCGTCCGGACCTGCCCAGCGGCGGCTGGTACGCCGGGCTGCTCACCGCGTCGCTCGCGGCGCGGCTGCGGGCCCGGCCGGACGACGACCTGGCCACCGTGCTGGCCGCCTCGATCGCGGAGGTCGCCGCCGCGCACGGCCTGCTGCCCGGCCATTCGCCGTCCAGCACGGTGGCCATGCTCCGGTGGACGCCGGAGGCGGTGGAGGGGCTGGTGCTGGCCGACAGCCCGATCGTCGCGTTTGGACGCTCCGGCCCGGACGTGCTCGCCGACGACCGGCTCGTTTCCTTGCGGGACAACGGAAAGCTGCTCACCGGCGCGGACGTGCGGCGGCGGCGCAACGCGGACGACGGGTTCTGGGTGGCCGAGGCGGAACCGGCCGCCGCGGGGCGCGCGATGCGCAAGCGGTGGCCCCGGCGAGAGGTCGACGCGGTCCTGCTGGCCAGCGACGGGGTCGCGATCGGCGTCGACGAGTACCGGATCTTCGACTGGCCGGGCGTGTACGAACTCGCGCGGACCCGCGGTCTGGGTTCGGTGCTGGAGGCGGTGCGGGCGGCGGAACGGGCCGACCCCGACGGCACCCGCTGGCCGCGCGCGAAGCGGCACGACGACCAGGCCCTGGTGCTGGTCGACTTCACCCGCTGACCCGGGTTGGTGGGGGCTACCCCACCGAAAATCAGGGTGTTTCCCGGATAACAACGGTGTGAAATCTGCGCGATTCTTGTTCCATGGGGAACGGGGACAGGAAAACCACAGTCGCGGCCAGAACGCGCCCCTGGCTGATCGCCTCGATCGCGGCGATCGGCTGGGGGGCTTTCACGATCACCGTCCTGCACCTGATCAGCTCGCACAATCCGGTGCTCGACACGTTGTCCAGTTACGCCTTCACCGATCGCGGCACCGGGATGCTCGCGGCGAGCATGCTCTCGGTGGCCATCGGCTCACTCTGCCTGCTCGGCGCGCTGCGCACCGCCGGAATACCGATCTCGCGCACCACCGGCGCGCTGTTCGGCACCTGGTCCGGCGGAATGGCGCTCGCCGCGGTCTTCCCGGCCAGTTACCCGGAGAATCCGGACCCGGTGAGCGGGGAAATCCACCAGTACTCCTGCCTGATCGCGTTTCTCAGCATTCCGGCGATCGGTTTCTCGATTCTGGATCGCGTCCGCGAACTGCCCGCGCTCGTCCGCCAGCGGGAACGGCTGGCGCGGTGGACGAAGTGGAGCGCGGGCGGGCTCGTCCTGTTCGGCTTCAGCTACCTGCTCGTCAAGGCGTCCGGGATCCCGGTGCTGCGCGAGGCGTCCGAACTGCTGCCGGTGGGCCTGACCCAGCGGATCTCGCTGGCCGTGCACATCCTGCTGCTGTGCTCGCTGGTGACCCTCGCGCGGGCGGCCTCAGCGCACGGCGGCGGCGAACTCGGGCGCGTACCCGTAGAGGCCGGGCAGCCCACCGGTGTGCACGAACACGACGGGCTCGCCGGAGCCCAGGTCACCGCGCTCGGCCCAGTCGACGAGGGCGGCCGCGGCCTTGCCGGTGTAGACCGGATCCAGCACCACCCCCTCGGTGCGCGCGAACAACCGGAGCGCCTGCCACATCTCGCCGGTCGGCAGGCCGTACCCCTCGCCCAGGGTCCGATCGGTGATGCGGACGTGGTCCAGGGCGGGCTGGTCCGCACCGAGTAGCGCGGCGGCCGCCCCGGCCAGGCGGTGCAGCGTCTCGGCGGACTCGTCGGCGGGGTGGCCGACGCAGGCGAGGTCGACGCGCACCGGCAGGCCGAGCAGCTCGGTGCCCAGGGCAAGCCCGGCCGCGGTGCCGCCGCTGCCGTGCGCGGCGACGATCCGGGCGGTGCCGAGCCCGTTCCCGGCGAGCTGACCCGCGAGTTCCCCGGCCGCCGCCACATAGCCGAGCACGCCGGTCGCGTCCGAGCCGCCGACCGGGAAGGTGGCGACCTTCCGGCCCTCGGCGGCGGCCTCGTCCAGCAGGCCCTGGTAGGTCCGCGCGGTCTCCTCGGCGTCGGCGCAGACGTGCACGCGCGCGCCGAAGAGGTGGTCGAGCGCGATGTTGCCGGACCGTTCGTAGGCTTCGCCGTCGCGCGGAACCTTGGCGGTGAGCACCAGTTCGCAGCGCAGGCCGAGTTTCGCGCACGCCGCCGCGGTCTGGCGGCCGTGGTTGGTCTGCAGCGCGCCGAAGGTGATCACCGTGTCGGCGCCGTCGGCGAGCGCCCGGCCGAGCAGGAACTCCAGCTTGCGCAGCTTGTTGCCGCCCGCGCCGAGACCGTTGACGTCGTCGCGTTTGAGCAGCACCGGCACGCCGAGCGCCTCGCTCAGCCGCGGCGCGTCCTCCAGCGGGGTCGGCCACCGGCCGAGGGCGGCGCGCGGAAACCGGTCCAGGTCGAGCGTCATCGGGCATCCCTTCGACGGGGTCTCCCGCATCCTGCCAGTCATCCGCCGCGACACCTCCGGCCACGATGTGAGAACGGTTCGGATTCGACCTGCCGATCTTGGTTACTCGCTGGTACTGTTCGTACGAGCGAACGAGAGGGAGGCGGCCGCCATGACCGACACCCGTCCCGCCGGTGACCTCGCCTTCGCCGGGCTGGCCGCGCAGGTCCGGCTGCTCGCCGAAGGCGCGGTGACCTCGGTCGAGCTCACCACCAAGGCCCTGCACCGCGCCGAGGCCACCCGGTCCACGCTGAACGCCTTCCGGTGGCTGCGCCGCGAGGACGCGCTGCGCGAGGCCGCCGAGGCCGACCGTCGCCTCGCCGCCGGGGACCGCGCGCCACTGCTCGGCGTGCCGATCGCGGTCAAGGACGACGTCGACGTCGCCGGGCTGCCCACCGCGTTCGGCTGCCCCGGCGAGTTCGGCGTCCGCGACACCGACAGCGAGGTGGTGCGGCGGTTGAAGGCCGCCGGGGCGGTGCTCGTCGGCAAGACCAACACCCCGGAGATCGGGCAGTGGCCGTTCACCGAGGGCAGCGCGTTCGGCGCCACCCGCAACCCGTGGAACACCGACCACACGCCGGGCGGCTCCTCCGGCGGATCGGCCGCCGCGGTCGCCGCCGGGATCGTGCCCGCCGCACTCGGTTCGGACGGCGCCGGATCGGTCCGCATCCCGGCCGCGTGGAACAACCTGGTCGGCATCAAACCCCAGCGCGACCGCGTCTCCCCGGCGCCCGAACCGGAACTGTTCCACGGGCTGACCGTGCTCGGCCCGCTGGCCCGGACCGTCGAAGACGCCGCGCTGCTGCTGGACGTGGCCGCCGGAACGGACTTCCACCGCACCGCGGCACACCGGGAACCGGGCTCGCTGCGCATCGGGCTCTCCTTCCGGATTCCGTTCACCGCGACGAAAACCAGCCTGGATCCGCGGGTGCGCGCCGCGGTGACCCGGCTCGCGGGATCGCTGCGCGAACTGGGCCACCGGGTGGTGCCGATCGAACCCCGCTACCGGCTCATCGGCCTGAGCTTCCTGCCGCGGTCCCTGGTCGGCGTGCGCGACTGGTGCCGCCGCGTCCCCGAACCGGGCCTGCTCGACCCCCGCACGCGCGCCAACGGGCGCAACGGATCCCGCCTCGCCGGGCCCGCGCTGCGCCTGGCCCGGGCCGCCGAACCGCTGCTGCACAAGCAGATCGGCGCGGTCTTCGACGACGTCGACGTGCTGCTGGCGCCGACCACCGCGACCCCGCCGCCGCGCGTCGGCGCCTTCGACGGGCTGTCCGGCTGGCAGACCGATCAGGCGATGATCGCGGCCTGCCCGTACTGCTGGCCGTGGAACGTGCTCGGCTGGCCCGGGGTGAACGTGCCCGCCGGGCCGTCCCCGGACGGCCTGCCCCTCGGCGCCCAGCTGCTCGGCCCGGCCGATTCCGAGGAACGGCTGATTTCCCTTGCCGCGCAACTGGAAACCGTCGAACGCTGGCACGAGCGGAGGCCACCGGCGCGATGGTGAACACACGGGAGGCGATCCTGGTCGCCGCGTTGAAGGTGATCGGCGAACAGGGCGTCGCCGGGCTGACGAACCGGCGGATCGTGGCCGACGCGGGCGTCTCGCTCGGCACGCTGACCTACCACTTCCCCAGCCAGACCGAGTTGCTGCGCCAGGCGATGCTGCTGTTCGCCGAACAGGAGACCGCGAAACTGGCCGCCCTGGCGGAAACGCACCGGGCCGAGAACCCGACCGTCGAGCAGGCGGCGGCCGTGGTGGAGCGGGTCATCGAGCAGATGGCGCTGGGCACCTACGAGATCGCGCCGCTGGAGTTGTACCTGCAGGCCGGGCGGGACCCGGCGTTGCGCGGTTCGACCCGGCGCTGTTTCGCCGCCTACGACGAACTGGCCACCACCATCCTCACCGCGCTGGGCGTGCCCGAACCGGAACGGCTCGCCGGGCCCGCGGTCGCGCTGATCGCGGGCCTGCAACTGCGCCGCCTCGCGACCGGGGCCACCGCGGCCACCCCGGCCGCCGAGGCGCTGACCATGCTCGTGCGCGGCGCGGGATCGTGACCGCGCCGCCGATCGTGCGGGGCACCGCGGCCTGGCGCTACTTCGGCGACTTCCGCGGCGCGCTGCTCGCCGGGCAGGTGCTGCTGTTGCAGGTCGCGCATCCGGTGGTGGCCGCCGGGGTGCGCGATCATTCGAACTACCAGCAGGACCCGTGGACGCGCCTGCTGCGCACCGCGGGTTCGCTGTCCATCTACATCTACGGCGGCCGCGACGGCGCCCGGTTCGAGGCCGATCGGTTGCGGGAACTGCACCGGTCCTTCCGCGGCGTGGACGCCGACGGCAACCGGTACAGCGCGCTGAATCCGCACGCCTACGCCTGGGTGCACGCCACCCTGGTCAAGCTTCCCGTGGACGCGCAACGGTTCTTCGGGCATCCGCTGACGCCCGCCGAACTGGACGAGTACTACGCGCAGCTGTGCGAGGTCGGCCGCATGCTCGGCCTGCGCGAGCGGGACATCCCGCCGGACTGGGCCTCCTTCGAGGACTACTACGACGAGATGGTCGCCGGGTTCGGTCCCAACGAAACCATCGAAACGCTCCTGGAAACCATCCGCACGGTGCGGAAACCCCGCTCGATCCCTGGTCCACTGTGGACTCCGTTGCGGCGGTGGCAGCACCGGTTCCAGCTGTTCCTGATCAGCGCCACGCTGCCCGCCGACTTCCGGGACAAGCTTGGTCTACAGTGGACTCCCGGGCGGCAGCGGCGGTTCGACCGGTTCCGGGCGGTGACGCGGATGCTGGGTGATCTGCTGCCGATTTCCCTGCGGTCGGTGCACGTGCGGACCGTCGGCAGGCTCAACGTCTGGCTGCGCGCGCATCCGGCGATCCTGCGGCGGCTGGTGAAATAGCCGCCAGGACCGCGTCCACGGTCTGCTCGGCGAGGCGGTCGTCGAGCGGCAGGTGCCGGAACAGCGCGCGGTAGTAGATCGGCGCGGCCAGCGCGTCCAGCACGAAATCCAGGTCGATCCCGGCAGCCACCTCGCCCCGCTCGATCGCCGCGCGCAACGCCTTCGCCGTGGTCTCCCGGCGCGTGTCGAACACCGTGCGCAGGAAATGCGCCGACAGTTCGGGATCCTCGGCGAGATCGGCGACCAGCGCGGGCAGCACGCGGCCCAGGGAGGTCTCCCGGAACGCGGTGAGCACCGTGGTCATCCCGGTGATCAGGTCGGCGCGCAGATCGCCGGTGCTCGGGGTGGGATCCAGCCCGAGCATCGCGGCGACCGCGTCCACCACGAGATGCCGTTTCGACGGCCAGCGCCGGTAGATCGCGGGCCGGTGCACCTCGGCGCGGGCCGCGACCCGGCCGATCGACAGGTCGGCGTACCCGCCCTCGTCGAGCAGGTCCCGCGTCGCCGCGAGCACCGCCGCGTCGATCCGATCGTCGCGCGCACGGCCCGGCATCAGAACACCGGTTTCGGCATCAGCACGACCCGCCACCCGTCCGGATCCGGGAACGTGAGGCCGCCGTTGGCCGCCCAGTACGGGTTCTCCGCCTCGACCGGTTCGACGCCGAACTCGCCCAGCCGCTGGACCGCCGCGTACATCTGGGCTTCCCCGGTGAAGTAGAGCACCAGCAGGTTCTCCGCGCTCGGCGCGTCGCCCGGGCTTCCGTCCGCGAAGGACGTGAACTCCAGGTGGTACTCCGCGCCGGGCAGGCCGAGCATCACGCCGTCGTACCCCGCGTGGTTCTCGAACCGGTAGAGCTCTTCGAGCCCGAGGCCCTCGGTGTAGAAGCGGATCACCTCGTCGAGCCGGTCGGTCGGCCGGGCGACCCGGACCTGGGCCACCGGCCACGCTGCTGTCGTCGTCATGCCTCAACAGTACAGTACGTACCGTAATAGAACTACGGCAGCGTGAGCAGGGCCGCCGAGGCGCGCATCACCGCGGGTTCCAGTTCGAGCATCCGATCCGTCGCGCCCGCGATGACCTGCTGGAACGCGAGTTCGTGCATCGCCCCGGCGAGTGCGGTGAAGGCCGAATCCGGCGCTTGCGGCCAGTCCGGACGGGCCCGGCGCGCGGCCTCGTGCCAGGCGCGCAGCATCGCCGCGAGGTCGCGCCGCACCTGGGCGCAATGCTCGATCGCGACCGTTCCCACCGTCGGCCCTTCCACCAGCGCCGCCCGGGCGAGCACCGGACTGGCGGCCAGGAACGCCAGGTAGGCGTGCACGGCCGCGCGCAGTTGCTCGATCGGCTCGGCCGCGGCGACCTGGAGCCCCGCGTCGATCACGTGCCGCATGAGCGCGGCGTTGCACAGGTCGTAGGCGGCGAGCAGGCAGTCCTCGCGATCGGCGAAATGGTCGTAGAACGTCTTCCGGGAGACCCCGGCCTTCGCTGTGACATCCGCGACAGTCGCCGAGAAGCCCTTCTCGGCGAGGAGCTGCCATCCGGCCCACAACATGCGGCGACGCTGACGCGCGGCGATCTCCGCGCGGGACAGGCCGTGCGGCCCTCGTGGCAGGGGCTCCGGGGGCGTCTGCAGTTCGGCGAGAGTGGGGGCTTGCACGAGCTATGTACATTACCGTACACACATCGTGTACATCGGTGTTTCTCACTTGGCCAGGAGGCAGTCATGATCTTGAGAAAGTCGGTTCCGGTGGCGCTGGCCGCGCTGGGCGCGCTGGCGTGGCCGGGCACGGCGCAGGCGGCCCCGGCCGCGAACGAGGTCGTGTACACAGTGGACAGCACAGCGGACGCGCCGGACGCGAATCCCGGCGACGGCGTGTGCCGCAGCGGCGCGGGCGCGTGCACGCTGCGGGCCGCGATCATGGAGTCCAACGCCGGCCAGGGCGCCCGGATCACGGTTCCCGCGGGGCATTTCACGTTGACCATCCAGCCACCGCCGCTGCCGCTCGGCCCGTTCCCGGACGCGTCGACCGGCGACCTGAACATCCTCAAGCCCGCGCGGATCAGCGGCGCCGGATCCGGTAAGACGGTCGTGGACGCGAACGGCGTCGACCGCGTCTTCTTCACCAGCGACAATTCCACGATCAGCGATCTGACCGTCACCGGCGGCGTGACCCGGGAACGCGAGCTGGTGTTCATCACCGGTGGCGGCGGCATCCTGAACACGTCGAATCTGAAGTTGCGGCGGGTCGAGGTCACCGGCAACCGGGCCGACTACGGCGGCGGGATCTTCAACATCCCGCTGTCCGATCTGGAAATCTCGGACAGCGTGGTGGCCGGGAACTCCGCGGGTGAGGCCGGGGGCATCCGGTTCGACTGGTCGGGCAAGGTCACCAACTCACGGATCACCGGCAACAAGGTGGTCAACCCGCACTGGGTCACGCATCCCGCGTCGCTGGGTGGCCGCGGCGGCGGGATCGACCTGCGCGGTCCGGGTCCGCTGACGATCGAAGGCTCGGCGATCACCGGCAACAGCGCGACCGACGAGGGCTCCGGGCTGAACGCCGCGCCCGCCTACCTCGACTCGTTCGTGCCGCCCAACGGCGGTTTCCCGCTCAGCGTGGTGATCCTGAAGAACTCCACGATTCAGGGCAACACCGGGTCAGCGAACTGCACCCGCGCCTTCGCCGCGTTCTTCACCGACGGCGGCGAGCTGGACCGGACCTGTCACAACGATCCGCCCCGGGCGTAGTGCGCGCGGGCCTTCGCCCGGTTTCCGCAGCGCGCCATGGAACACCACTGCCGGTTGCGCTTCGGCGAGCGGTCGACGAAGCGCAACCCGCAGTCGGTGGCCGCGCAGATCCGCACCGGCGCGGCCTCGACGGCCAGTTCGATCGCGTCGGTCGCGAGCGCGGCCAGGGCCGCCGCCACCGGATCGGCCGGCGCGAAGCTCCGCAGCCGCACCCTTCCGTCGCTGTCCACCCGCAACTGCGGCGGCGCCGGGGGCACGGCGGCCGCCAGCACGTTCACCGTCTTCACGTCTGTCGCCTTAGGACGGTCACCGGCCGCGGCGGCGCGCAGCAACCGGTCGGCGGACTCCCGGAGCTGGAGCGCTTCCTCCAAGTGCCGCGCGGTCACCTTCGCCTTGCGCTCGAGCAGCCCCGCGACGGTCAGCCACTCGCCGAGCGCGGCCGGATCGACCAGCAGCTCGCGCCCGCCGCGCTTGCGATCGCGCAGCGTGTTGACCAGGTCGACGCTCGCGCGCCCCCCGTCGAACACCCACTCCGCGGTCATCACCCCAGCTTACTCCTTGCCGCCGCGCGACACCTGGCCTTACCCTCTAACCCTATAACCCGGTTAGAGAGGTAGAAGAGTGGAAGCTTCGACGGCGACCGTGAACGGAATCCGGATGCACTACCGGATCGCGGGCGAAGGGTCACCGGTCGTGCTGCTGCACGGCTGGCCGCAGACCTCGTACTGCTGGCGCAAGGTGATCGGCGATCTGGCGCACGAGCACACGGTCATCGCGCCGGATCTGCGCGGTTACGGGCTGAGCGACAAACCGCGCGACGGCTTCGACAAGCGGACCATGGCGACCGACGTCTCGGAACTGGTGCGTTCCCTCGGCTTCGACCGGGTCGGCGTGGTCGGGCACGACCGCGGCGGCCGGGTGGCGCACCGGTGGGCGCTGGACCGGCCGGAGGAGGTGGCCCGGCTCGCCGTGCTGGACATCATCCCGACCCGGGAGATGTGGCGGCGGATGGACTCCGAGGTCGGCCGCGGCTACTGGCACTGGCTCTTCCACCTGCAGCCCGATCTGCCGGAACTGCTCGCCGGCCGGAACATCGCGGGGTATCTCGGATACTTCTTCGAACGCTGGACCTACCAGCGGCACGGCCTGGACCCCGAGTCGGTCGCCGAATACGTGCGCGCGTTCTCCGCGCCGGGCGCGCTGCGGGCGGGGTTCGACGACTACCGCGCCTCCTTCCCGGCCGACGCGGCGGACGACGACGCCGACGCGGGCCGGAAACTCGGGATGCCGGTGCTCGCGGTGTGGGGGTCTACGGGTCTGCTCGGCAAGCTCCCCACCCTGGAGATCTGGCGCGACTACGCGGAAGACGTGACCGGCGAGGCGTTGGCGGAGTGCGGGCACTTCCTCGCCGAGGAACAACCCGCCGCGCTGCTGGCCCGCCTCCGCCCGTTCCTCGCGGGTTAGCTCTCCCGACCCGACCGTGGGCCGGGAAACCTGCCGTTGTGCCGATGCCACCGCCCCTGACCGCTGCATGTTTCGGTGATCGGGCGGTGGACCGGAACGTGATGTCGTAGCGTGTGAGACTCCGGCGGGAACACCAGTGCGGCCTCGGGAGCGAACCATGAAACGGTGGATTCTCTTCGCGTTCGGAGTCCTGTGCGCGGCGATCGGCGTGATCTGGGTGCTGCAGGGCATCGGCGTGCTCGGCGGCAGTTTCATGACCGGGCAGAAGCTGTGGTTCCTGATCGGGCTGGGCGTGCTGCTGGTCGGGGTCGTCCTGGCCGCCGCGACCTTCCGGGGAACCGGCCGCCGGAAGGTCAGCTGAGGGTTCCGGTCGCGATGCGGAAGATCGGGTAGCGAGGGGCGATCCGGCGCAGGTCCGCATCGGTGGCACCGGCGTCCACGCCGTCGAAGAAGACGCCGACCTCCCACTTCCAGCGCTTGAGGTAGGCGCGCAGTATGGCCGGTTTGGCGTCGTCGGCGAGTTCGGCCGCGGTGAACTCCTCACCTCGGCGACCCACCCGCAGCAGGCCGTCGCCCGCGGCGCGAAGGTTGCGCACCCACTGGGTCTCACCCCGCGGCGCGACGAGATACCGCTCGCCGTCGAAGGTCAGCAGGTTCACCGGAACCGACCGCCACTGCCCCGACTTCCGACCCCGCACCGACAGCACGCGGCTGCCCCACAAGCTCACCCCCACCTTGGTCAGCCCTGCGACGACCCGGTTGAACACGGCGGCGGCCCCGCCAGGCTGCACGTAGTGGATCTTGTTCATCGCTGTCTCTCCTCCAGAACTTCACTTCGGGCCACTTCCGAGGCCGCTTCAGGTCTTTGGATCTCGCGTCTTCGGATCTCCCCCGAGATCACCACTCTCCTCCGAGATCACCGATCTCTTAGGAGAGCACCGCTCTCGTACGAGATCAGTGAACCCGAGACCAGTGCCCCAAGTCAAGAGCAGCGCTCTCAATTGAGATCACCGCTCTCGAACCCGAACCCCGATCCCCAATGCGATCCCACCGCGCCCCCCAAGAGAGCACCGCTCTCCAAAGCGACTACCGCTCTCCAGGCAACTCCCACTCCCCGAGGCGACTACCACCCTCCACCTGGCCGCCCCCTCCAACCAACCCCCGCTCTCCAACCAACCCCCGCTCTCCAACCGGCCCCACCCTCCAACCCGGCCGCCACTCTCCTGGCGACCACCACTCTCTGGCGACCACCACTCTCCAGGTGACCGCTGCCCCCAAGTGAACTGCCGCTCCAGGTGACCGCTCTCCAGGTGACCGCCGCCCTTCAGGTGACTGCCGCTCTCCAGGTGACTGCCGCCCTTCAAGGTGACTGCCGCTCTTCAAGGTGGCCGCCGCTCTTCAAGGTGGCCGCCGCTCCGAAATGTGACTACTGCTCCCCGAAGTGACTGGCGCTCTTCTACGAGAGCGGCGCTCTCGAATGTGGCCGATGCTCACCCGCTCGACCGGCGCCCTTCCGCAGCAGCCAGTCAACCCTCACCATAGAGAGCACTGATCTCGAATTTGTGCAGTGCTCTCGGTTTGTGGCAGACTGGCGGTCATGGCAGGCACAGGAACCCGAACGGCACGCGAACGTGCCCGGGATGAACTGACCCAGGAGATCAAGGACGTGGCCCGGCGGCAGTTGGCCGAGGTGGGCGCGAACGGACTCTCGCTGCGCGCGGTCGCCCGGGAGTTGGGCATGGTGTCGTCGGCGCTCTACCGGTACTTCCCCAGCCGGGACCACCTGCTCACCGAGCTGATCATCGACGCCTACAACGCCATCGGCGAGGTCGCCGAGAAGGCCGCCGCCATCGACGCCGATCCCCGCCAGCGGTGGCGGCACATCTGGCACGCCGCCCGCACCTGGGCCAAGGCCCACCCGCACGAATACGCGCTGATCTACGGCTCACCCATCCCCGGCTACCAGGCCCCGCGGGACACGGTCGCCCCGGCGTCCCGGGTCGCGCTCGCCCTGGTCGGCGTGCTCGACTCCGCCGCGCTGCGCCCCGCCTTCGAGGGCCCCAAACCCTCCGCGAAACTCGCCCGGCAGACCGAAGACCTCGCCGCCCGGCTCGAAGCGGACCTGCCCGCCCCCGCGCTGACCCGCCTGCTCATCGCCTGGGCACAGCTCTTCGGCGTGATCAGCTTCGAACTGTTCGGGCAGTTCGTCGGCAGCGTCGACCCCACCGACGAATTCTTCGCGCACACCACCCAGCAGATGGCCGATTTCGTCGGACTCCGCTGAACTCAGCCGCCGAGCCGCGCCGCCCGGTCGCGTTCGGCGAGCACGCCCTCGAGATGGTTCGCGACGGCGGCCACCTGAGCGGGCTCGCTCTCGGACAGCCGGGTGCCCGGGATCCGCACGATCCGCAGATGCGGACACCAGCCGTACCAGCCGAGCGAACTGTCCCCCTCGGCGCGCTCATCGGCGCGGTACAGCACCACGCCGCCGTCGAACCGGCCGGAAAGCACCGGGGGCGGCACCGAGTCGATCAGCACGACCAGGTCGACCCGCTCCCCGACGGACACCAGCCGCCGCGCCGCTTCGAACGCGAGCACGCCCGCGTCACCCCAGCCGGCGAGGCGGTACGGCCCGCCGGGATGTTCGGCGCGCAACTCCTCGGCACACCGCGCGGCGGCCTCCGGGGTGTCGTCGTGCACCCGGACCAGCGCCCGCTTGGCGCCGAGCCGGCTCGCCAGCGGTGCACCGGTTTCACCGCCGCCTGGGCGGAAGAACACCAGGGGAATCGAATACCGAAGAGAAACTGGCAGCACGAAAACCGCCTCCCGGATTCATTCCGCAAACAGATCCGGGCAACCCTACCCGCCGGTAAACAAGCCCCACAACCCCATATCCGGAACCGGGGTTAACCCAGTCGACCTTTGTCAGGTTCGGCACAAAACCCGCGCCGGCGCACTGTCCGGACCGCCACAAAAGCGCCGAACCCCGATTTACCCCGGCCACCTTGATCTGACCGTGATCAGCGCTTCAGAAATGAGACCCAACCCACACTCAGCGGACGACCTGGACCGGATCACCGACCTGCAGGGTGTTGAAGAACTTCAGCGAGGCCGCCGCGGACAGGTGAATGCACCCGTTGGAGTAGTTCTTCAGGCTGCCGGTGTGGAAGGCGTCCCCCGGGTAGAAGAACACCGAGTTCGGCATCGGCGCGTCGAACTCCCGGCTGTGGTAGTTCTTCACCTTGTTGATCACCCGGAAGGTGCCGGCCGGGGTGGCGGCGCCGCGCTTGCCGGGCAGCATCGGCAC
Organism: Amycolatopsis anabasis; assembly: GCF_009765355.1. Lineage (GTDB taxonomy): Bacteria > Actinomycetota > Actinomycetes > Mycobacteriales > Pseudonocardiaceae > Amycolatopsis > Amycolatopsis anabasis. The sequence goes on from NZ_VTHK01000013.1 coordinate 91,588, forward strand.
CGGACCGTAGGTGACCTTCCCGCCGGAGAGCAGCCACGCCTTGTGCGCGGACAGGTCGACGCACGCGCCCTCGGTGATCGTGCACGGAACTCCGGGCGCCGGTTTGGTCTCGGCGACGGGCTTCGGCTGGTCCTTCTTCGGCTGCGACGACGGCGTGGTCTTCGTGCTCGTCGGCGCGCTGCTCGAACTCGGCGGCGGGGTCGAAGACGACGAAGACGACGGGGGCGTGGTGGCCGCCGGTGCGGGCGCGCCCGCCGCGGCCCCCGCGCCGACGACGTTCGCCTCCCCGCTCGCGCCACCCGAGCAAGCGGCCAGCACTCCGGCCAGCGCCAGGCCGGACACCGCGACCAGAATCTTTTTCACTCCCACGCCAAACCCCCGTCACATCCGTTCGATCTTCACCCGTCCAGACGCCGCACACCCCTGGGAAGTTGAGCCGGTCAGGTGGTTCGTAGATCACGATTTCGCCACTCGCGGTGCGTACCGGTGCGGTGACGCCGCGACGCCGGACCCCGTATCCGCTGGCAGGCACGCGCCCCTGTACCCTTCTCGGCGGAGGATTGGCCGAGCGGCCTAAGGCGCACGATTGGAAATCGTGTTGGGTGTAAAAGCCCTCACGGGTTCGAATCCCGTATCCTCCGCGCTTGTCGAAGGCCCCGGGCGGCACCCTGCCCGGGGCCTTCGTTGCCCCTTGCGGCAGATCCATGGCCCTGATCGGGCCTCTGTATCGGTTCACGCTAGGTTGTCCGCCATCGGTCCCGCCGCGGACCGAATCCGAGTAATTCCGATACACCCCAAGGAGTCCACGCCAATGGCCGGAGTGGAAGAGGTCCGGGCTGGAATCGCGCAGGCGAACGAGAAGGCCTCCGCGAGCATCGCCGCGCTACAACAGGCGGCGCAGTCGCTCGGAGAGGCACAGCAGATCCTCTCCCAAGCCACCGAAGGCAGCTCGCAGAACGAGGTCAACGAGGCGCACCGGATGATCGCCGAAGCGCTGAACGGCATCAACGACACGCAGGGCACGGTCGAGGCCTGTATCTCGTCCGCGGAATCGTATGCGGCCCGCCTCTGACTACTGTCCGTGCCATGTCCGTCCTCTCCGAACTACACGAACAGTTCAGTGCCGCTCGTGCGAAACTGATCGAGGCAACCGAGCACACCAAACGGGCGGTGGACCTGCTGAACGAAGCCAGGAAAGCGATCGTCGACGCACACGCGCAGGCGGAACCGTGGGTGCCGCCGCAACTGGACGGCGCGATCGAACGGCTCGGCTCCGACGCGGACCGGCTGTCCGCAGCCGAAGACCTGGTGAGCAGGTACGAGGCGCGCCTCTAGCGAGGAATTGATCCGTTGAAGTTCCAGAAGGCCAGCGAACAGCGCGAACGCGTCGTCGCCGCGCTGAGCGAGATGCGGCAGCAGATCGGGCTCGTTCTCGGGTCCGCTCAGGCGGCCCGCGAGGCGGCCGAGACCGACCTCGCCAGACTGGAGCTGGAACAACGGATCGTCCGCGCCGGGATCGATCAGGCCGGCGCGGACGAGCAGGTGCTCGAACAGCTGCGGCACCCGGCGATGGCCGGGGTGCGCAAATGGCTGGAAACCGTGCGCGCCCAGTTCTACGCCGAGGCGGCGACCGTGCCCCGCCGGCTGCGGGAACTGGTCGCGGAAACGGCCCCGGGCCCGGCCGGTCGCCCGCCCGGCGACTGGCTGGGCACGGTGGGCAACGCCAAGCACCCGCCCGCGCTGTGGCGGATCGGCTCGTCCACAATGGACAGCAACGGCCCGTTCGACGTGGTGGTGCCGCTGCTGGACGAATCGCATCTGTCCATCACCTCGGCGCCGAAGACCCGGGACCGGGTGGACGCGCTGATCGAGAACCTGCTGATGCGCGTGCTCAGCACGGTCGAACCGGGCGCCGTGCGCATCCACTTGTGGGACGTCGGCCAGCTCACCGCCGTGCTCCCGAACCTGTACCCGCTCAGCCGGACCAGCGCGCTCAACACCTACGACCCGACCCGGCTGGACGACCTGCTCGACGAGCTGGCCGGGCACATCCGGCGCATCCACGAGCAGACCATGAAATCCGGGTACACCTCGTTGCGCGCGATGCGCCTGGCCGACGGGCACCGCCGGGAACCGTGGCGGATCGCGGTGCTGTACGGCAACGGGGACACCTGGAGCCCGGAGCCGCTGCGCGCGCTCAAGCGGATCGCGACCGGGGCGCACGCGGCCGGGATCTCGCTGATCACGGTCGACTTGCCGACCGTGCTCGGCGGTTCGGTGGAGAACATCCGGTTGCTCGACGAAAGCCACGCGGTCACCAGCATGACCGGGCCCGAGCTGATCGTCGACCTGGACCCGCCGCTGCCGGCCGGGCAAGTCGCCGGGGCGGCGAACCGGCTGGCCCAGGCGCTGATCGAAAAGCAGGGCGGGCCCCGGTCGTTCGCCGATCTGCTGCCGCCCGAACTGGGCCAGGGAAACTCCGCCGAGGAACTGCGCGCCCCGGTCGGCTTCTACGAGGGCGACCCGGTCGAGGTGGTGATCGGCGACCACAGCCCGCACGCGCTGATCGGCGGGCCGAGCGGATCCGGCAAGACGAACTTCCTGTACGCGCTGCTCGGCAGCCTCGCCGCCCGGTACCCACCGGGTGAGCTGGCGCTGTACCTGCTGGATTTCAAGGAGGGGGTGTCCTTCGCCGGGCTCGCCCCGGGCCGCAAGGACGCCACGTGGCTGCCGCACGCCAAGCTGATCGGCGTCAACGTCAACACCGACCGCGAGTTCGGCCTCGCGCTGCTGCGGTTCCTCGCCGACGAGCTGCGCCGCCGGTCGACCGCGGCGAAGGAGCACGAGGTCACCAACCTGGCCGGGTTGCGGCAGGAGGATCCCGAGGGGCACTGGCCGCGGATCGTCGCGGTGATCGACGAGTTCCAGTACCTGTTCGCCGGGCGGGACGGGGTGACCAACCAGGCGACCGCGCTGCTCGAGGACATCGCGCGGCGCGGCCGGGCGCAGGGCATCCACCTGATCCTGGCCAGCCAGGACGTGGCGGGCATCGAGGCGTTCTGGGGCAAGCCCGCGGTGTTCGAGCAGTGCACGCTGCGCATCGCCATGCCGAAGGCGCGGCGCGTGCTCGCCGAGACGAACAACGCGGCGGTGGGCGCGCCGAAGTGGCACGCGGTGATCAACCACGATTCCGGGGTGGCGCACGGCAACCAGCTCGCGCACGTCCCGGACGCCAGCAGCAAGGACGTGTTCCCCGCGTTGCAGGCGAGGCTGTGGAACGCCTACGCCGTCGAGCACGACCGGCCCCGCCTGTTCGACGGCGCGCATTCGCCGGTGCTGGAGCAGGTGTCGGCCTTCGCCGAGCTCAAGCCGGACGGGCATCCGCGCGCGCTGCTCGGCCAGTCGATCGACGTCCGGGAGGCGGCGTGCGGCGTCGAGCTGTCCCCCTCGCCCGGCCGCAACCTGGCGGTGCTCGGCACCTCGGCCGCGGAAGCTCTGTCCATTATGGACGCGGCGACGCGGTCGCTGGCGCGGCAGTACGAACCGGGCGGGGTGGAGTTCGTGGTGAACTGCCCGGTCGAACGGTGCGTGCACGCCGTGCGCGAGCTCGTCGACGGGCTGTGCGCCGCCGGGCACCGGGCGGTGCTCGTCAGCGACGCGGACCTCGGCGCCCGGCTGACCGAGATCGCCGCCCAACCGGCCGGGCAGACCCCGCGCGTCCTGCTGCTCTACGGCGTGGACGCGGCGCTGCCCGCCCTGGAGGCGAAGAAGCCCGGCGAACCGAAGAGCGGTCTGGACCAGCTGCGCGTGGTGCTCAAACACGGGCCGGGCAACGGCGTGCACACGCTCGGCTGGTGGCGCAGCACGGCCCGGTTGAAGGACACCCTCGGCTTCGGCGGCACCGACGACATCGGCGCGTGGGCCGCGCTGGACGTGCAGGGCGCCGAACTGGGGCCGTTCGCCGCGGGGATCGTGGTGCACTGGTCGCCGCGGCCGGGGCGGGCGCTGTTCTTCGACCGGAGCACGCACAGCGCGCCCGAAGTGATCATTCCGTTCCTGCGACCCGACCGGGAGCATGGTGTCCATGACGTCGCCTGACGGAGCCGACGGAGTCAGTGCCGCGATGCGGTACAAGGAGATCGTGGGCCTGGCCGCCAAGGCCGCGAACGATCTGCGCGCGTGGGAGCTGAACCGCGCCGAGGAACTGGACTCGGCGATCGCCGCCGCCCAGGCGGCCGTCGAAGCCGCCGCCGAACGGGAACAGCGCACCTCGCAGGGCGCCAACCACTGGTGGCGGATGGCCGAGGACAACGTGTCCCGGTTGTCCTGGCTGGAACTCGCCGAGCCGCCCGGGCCCGCCCCGAACGCCCGGGGCGACCGGCTGGACCAGTACCTGGCCGAGGTCAAACCCGCCTACAACCAGCTCGTGCACGCCGTCCTGCAACTCGGCTGGCGCGCCCGCCGCTAACTGTGTTTATGGTGCGCGCGACCGGATTTGCGTAGCCAGGCCGTGACTCCCCCAGTGCGGTCACCATTGCAGGTCAGCGGCCTGCCTCCACAAATCCGGGGCCTTCGGCCCAACCGCGCGCCTGGTCACCTCGGGCGAAACACGCGTCTTTCGAAACCATGACTAATGGGGGAAGGTGCGCTCCAGCCAGTCGAGGGCGTCGTAGTAGGCGTCCCCGAGGCGGCTGCCCGTGCCGGGGCGGAAGCGGACCACCTGCGGATCGTGGTCGCTGGCCTGGTCGGCGAACTCCGCGTTGACGTGAACCACGTCGTAGTCCACGCCGCGCGGCGCCGCCGAGGCCAGGATGTGGTCCAGCACCTGCGAGTTGCCCTCGTAGACGTAGCCGTACCGCTCGTTCTCCGGCAGCGTGTCGATCAGCGCCCGCAGCGCGCCGCCGCTGGTGAGGGTGCGCACCGCCGGGGAGAACGGGTAGTCGTTGAGGTCGCCCGCGACGATCACGTTCGCGTTCCGGTCCACGGCCAGCAACTGGTCGACGAATCCGCGCAGGACCTGCGCCTGCCGCACCCGCTGCACCTCGGAACTCCGCGCGGGCGGCTGGAACCGGCCGTGGACGGGCTGGTCGCCGCCCTTGGAGTTGAAGTGGTTCGCGATCACGAAAACCGTGCGGCCGTGGAAGACGAACTCTCCCGCCAGCGGTTTGCGGCTGGCCTGCCACGCCTCGTTGCCCGGGTCGACGCGGCCCGGGGAAACCGAGAGGTGCGGTTTGCCGTGGTCGTCGCGCACGCGCACCGCCGTGGCCGAGTCCCCGCCCGGCCGGTCCACAAAGGACACCCGGGCCGGGTTGAACAGGAAGCCCACCCGGATGTTCCCGCCGGGCGCGCCGCCGTCGGCGAGGTCGGCCGGATCGATCTGCCGCCATTCGTACCGCGGCCCACCGGCGGCCACGATCGCGTCGGCGAACCGTCGCAGCGTCTGGTCGGCGGCGACCACGCCGTCACCGTGGCCCTGCTCGCCGTTGTTGTCCTGGATCTCCTCCAGCGTCACGATGTCCGGCCGCTGGAGGTTGTCGACGACGCCGTGCGCGAGCTGGTCGAACTTCCGCTGGTCGTGCACCGCGGAGAGGTTCTCCACGTTGTAGGTCGCCACGGCGAGTTCGCCCGAGCGCTGGGGGCGGGTGACCTCGCGCTGGAGGCCGTTGTCCTTCAGCTCGCCGAGCGCGGTCGCGAAGAGCGTGTAGCCGCCGAACGAGTCGTACTCCACCGGGCCCGAGGTCGGCCCGCCGAGCGTGTCCCCGGTGTTGGCCTTGGGGAACGGCCGCTGCGCGAACGGGATCAGTGACTCGATCTTGAGCACGCCGGTGTTCGGCCGGTCGTATCCGGTGTACAGCGTGCCGCCGCGCGGGGTCGGCCGCTGGCCGGGCTTGGTGGTGACGTAGAGCTCGTTGTACTCGGTGGTCCGGCCGACGACCCGCGCGTCGGTGACGCTGACGATCTCGCTCTCGTGCGCCTCCCAGAAGTCCAGCGCGTACGTCGCCGGTTCCAGCGCCAGCCCCTCGATGTTCCCGCCGGGCTGGGGAACGAGCGCGTCCGGCACGGTGTCCGGCGCGAGCGCGGTCGGCGCGGGCAGCGCGTTCCCGCTGGACGTCACGGTCCACTGTGGACCTGTGAGTTCGGTGAGCGACTGGTACCTGGAGTCCCGCAGGTTGTCCGGGTAGTACTCCTTGACCGTGCCGCGCACGGTCACCGCGTCCCCCACGGCGACGGCCGGGGTGGTCGAACCGGTGAACACGAACAGGCCCTCGCTGGTGCGCGGATCGGCGTCCGGCCGGGGATCGGTGAACCAGAACCCGCGGGCCGAGCCGAACGTCCGCAGCGCGGTGACCACGCCGGTCACGCCGCCGACCTGCCTGCCGTCCAGCGGCGAGATCCGCGTGGTGCCCTGGATGTCGTGGATGCGCGCGTCGACCGGGGCCGGATCGCCACCGGGGGTCTCCCCCTTGGCGTTGACCGGGGTCGGCGCGCCGACGGCGAAGTCCGCGGCGTTGGCGTCGGTGTCGGCGAGTGCGGCGCCGCGAGCGACCGAGGTGGTGTTGCCAGGCGCGGGGGCCGGGGCGCCCTCGCGGACGGTCGCCGAGCCGTAGCCGACCAGATCGCGGATCCGGGTGTCCGCGGCGCAGTCGGCGGCGGTGCGGCAGGTCAGCGCCTCGGTGCCGTGCACCAGGGCGACCGTGCCCGCGGTGGCCGCGAGGGCGATGGTCCCGGTGGCGTCCGGCGCGGGCAGCGCGACCGTTCCGCCGGTGCCCTTGGCCTCGCCGATCAGGTACCGGGCGCCGGGCTGGAGGCTGCCGGTCAACGGCGTCACCTGCCACCGGCTGGTCGGGCTCGGTGCGCCCGGCAGGTACTGCACGCTCCACCCGGCCAGCCTCAGCGGGGCCGGGCCCGCGGTGACCAGTTCGATGAAGTCGCTGGTCAGCGTCGCGCCGGAGTTGCCCCCGCCGCCGTAGACCTCGGCGATCACGGCGTCCGCGCTCGGCTCGGCCCCGGCCACCGGGGTAGCGATCCCGGCCAGCACGAGAGCGGCGGCGAGCACACCGATCCGTCGCGAGTAAGTCACCCTCAGTCCCCCTCTTCCGCGGTGCGGTCGTGGCATCGTCCCCCGGACAAGCGACGAGTGAGAAGACAATGTGGCAACAATTCGTGACACTTCCGGCCCGGTTCGCGGTGTGCCAGGATGAGCTTCCGCCGCCTGGACACCAGGAGGCTTTTTCATGCGCCGGTTCTCACGGTTGCTCTCTCCCCTGACCATCCTCGCCCTCGCCCTGACTTCGGCCCCCGCGATCGCGACGTCCCGCGAGTTCTCGGTGATGACACCCGCGGCCTCGGTCGCCTCGCGCAGCGACCGGCGGCCGGTCGCGGGCGGGGTGCACGATCCGGTCGCCGGGCGCACGTTCATCTCGTGGTCCGGTCGACACGCCGACGCCTACGTGCAGGCCTACGACCACCGCCGCGGGACGTGGACCGCGCCGAAACGGCTCGCGGGCGGGGAATCCGATTCGCACAACTACCCGACCTTGGTGCAGGCCGCCGACGGGCACCTGCTGGTCTTCCGCGGCATGCACAACAGCCGGACGGTGGTGAGCCGGTCGCCGCGGGCGCGTTCGCTGGACGGCGAGTGGACGCACACCGAGGTCGCCGCCGGGGCCGCGGCCAGCTATCCGATGCCGGTCAAGCTCGCCGGCGGCACGCTGATCGTGTTCTACCGGGAGACCGCGGCCGAACTCGACCCCGGTGCGCCGACCGATTTCCGCCCGCTGAAGTACCTGGTGTCCCGGGACGACGGCCGCACCTGGCGGAACTCGGTCGAGCTGACCGGGAAGCGGTGGGCCCTCGGCTCGCTGGGGCGCGCCGACCACCTGGACGAGATCTACGCGGGCCAGCTGCGATACGACTCGCATACCGGTCGTATACAGCTCGTATACACACTGGCCGGTGGTGGTCCGGACCAGCACAAGCACGACTTCTACCACCGAAACGTGTACTTCGCGTCCTTCGACCCGGCCACCCTGCGCTTCTTCTCCGCGTCCGGGCGCGATCTCGGGACGCAGGTGGACGACGCCGAGCAGGAGCGGTACCTGAAGGTCGCGGACACCCCGCTGGAACGGCCCGCCGGGACCAAGTCGCCGGACTACATCCTGCAGACCGGCGCCCAGGCCGACGGCAAACCGTTCGTGACCTGGTTCCAGTTCGACACGACCGGGACCCCGCACGACTACGCCGGCGCGTGGAACGGCCGCGGCTGGGACGTGCGCGAGGTGGCGACCGGGCTGCGGCTGCGCGAACTCGAACCGCTCGGCGGCGGGGTCTGGCGGGTCTACGCGACCCGGGACGGGAAACCGGATATCGAGACCTACCGCCTGACGGGTGGCCGGGACTGGCACCCGGAAACCGTGATCCGCACGCCGAAACCCGTGCAGCGCGTCGAAGTGATCACCGGCTTCCGCGACCCGGCCCGGGTCCTGGCCACCGGCGCGTCGAGCCAGCGGGACGTCTCGGTCGCCGACGGCGACATCTACGTCGCCGGACTACGCGGCCGTTAAGCGGAAAATGCCGCGCCGTCCGGTCGGAGTCGCCGCTACCCTGGCGTGATCCGATCGGGCGGGGAGGCGCGATGTGGGCGTTGTGGACGATTCTCGGCGTATTCGTGGTGATACTCGGCATCGCCGCGGTCGTGGACCTGAAGGACCGCGCACGCGGCGGGGTGCGCAAGGTCCGGCTGCCGGGCCGGATGTCCCGGGTTCATGAGGCCGAAATGGCCTTCGACCCGGTGAACTGGGACCGGAAGCACTACCGCACCGATCCCCCACGGGCGTCCGAAGACCGGTAGACCGCAGTTGGCCCTGGACGCTTCACGGTGCTAGGCGATCGCGGATGCCGTCCGCGCGTGGATCCCCCAGCTCTTCGAAGATGGCCAGCGCCGCACCGAAATGACTCCGCGCCTCGTCGGTTCGACCGGCGAGGCTCAGGGTCTCGCCCAGGTTTTCGTGCACGACCGCTTCGCCGTGCCGGTAGTCAACGCCGTGCCAAATCTCCAGGGCACGGTTTCCATGTTCAAGGGCGGCGTCGAACCGTTCCAGATGCCGGTACACCCGGCTCATCGTGTTCAGCACCCCGGCCACATCACGGCTGTCCCCGGTTCCGCTCCGAAGGTCCAACGCGATCTGAACACAGCTGAGCGCCTCGTCAAACCGACCGAGGCCGCAGCAGGCACCGGCCAGGTAGACCCGCGCGTCCGCCTCACCAGCCCGGTCGCCGATTTCCGCAGCGATAGCGACGGCGCGTTCCAGGTGATCGACGGCTTCGGCGAACCTTTCCTGCTGGCAACAAGCCTCGCCGAGGTCGCGCAAGGCCCACGCCTCACCCCAACGCTGGCCGGTGTCCCGCCACGCGTCCAGCGCCTGGCGGAGATAGCCGATCGCGGCATCGAACTCCCGTCGATCCAGATGGGGCAACGCGATACCGCTCAACAGCCATGCCTGCGCGTCACGTTCCCCCAGTCGCCGAGCGGACGCCAGGCCGATGCCAAAAGAGGTGATCCAGTCATCCCACGGCTTGCGGACGACGAAATAGCCGAACAGCACCACGGGAAGCCGATATGCCAGGTCGTGGTCGCCGCTGTCCGCGGCCTGACGAACAGCCGCGACAAGGTTGCCGCTTTCGTCGTCACACCACTGGAGCGCCTGTCGCGGATCCGCGAACTCAGGCAGCGCACGGGGAACCTGCGACTGCTCCAGCGGGTAACGAAATCGGTTGGGATAGAGGACGGATACCGCCTTCTCCGTGGAATACAGCAGCCACGTATGCAGGCGGCGCATCGCGGCTCTCCGATCGGCCTCGGTTTCGTCCACCTCCGCGCATTCGGCCGAATACACACGAAGGAGATCGTGCAGGCGATAACGCCGTGGACCGCTTTCGTGCAACAGGTGCGCACCGACCAGAACACCGAGTTGCCTCCGCGCCTCGGCACGCGAAACATCGGCCAGCGCGGCCGCCGCCGCAAGGCTGAGGTCCGTCCCGGCGGGCAATGAAAGCAGCCGGAACATCCGAGCCACCGGCGGCGGAAGAATACGGTACGACCACGAGAAAACCGTGCGTACGGAGGAGAAGTCATCCTCTTCGGAGGTCAGCGCGTCCAGACGTTCGTGTTCCTCCGCGAGTTCCTCGACCAGTTCGGACGGCCGCTGCCCGGTGACCAGCCGTTCGGCGACAATGCGCAAGGCCAGGGGCAGGTAACCGCAGAAGCGCGCCAGCTCATTCGTCGCATCCGGTTCGGCGTCGATCCATTCGGGCCCGCTGACCTGGCGCAACAGGTCGACCGCGCGATCTGGAGGTAACACGTCGAGCGGTAGGCGGTGGGCGCCCTCCCTGGTCGCAAGCCCCGTCAGACGGCTGCGACTGGTGATCAGAACCCGGCAGGTCGACGTCCCCGGCAGCAGGGGGCGAACCTGGTCGACGGTCGCGGCGTTGTCCAACAGCACGAGCATCCGGCGCTCGCGAAGCAGGGAACGGTAGAGTCCGACCTTGGCAGCCAGCCCGAACGGCACGCGATCCGCCGGTAGGAACGCACACAGCAGCTCGTTCAGGGCCTCTTCCGCACTCAAGGAATCATTCGCATGATATCCGCGGAGATCGATGTAGAGTTCGCCGTCCGGAAACTGGTCGCGCACACCGTGGGCCCAATGGGCAGCGATCGCGGTCTTGCCGACGCCACCGATACCCGCCACCACCACATGGCCGGGCGCGTCCTCGCCCGACTCGGTCAACCAGGACGTCAGCCCTTCGAGCACTGACTCGCGATCCACAAAGGGCACCGTGTCCGGCGGAAGCTGGCGCGGGACCGGTAAACGGATCGTGTTCTCGATGTGGAGGGTGGAGATGTCCCGCGCCTGCACCACGTTCGTGGCCTGGCCGGACATCCTGTTGTCCGTTGCGCCCTCGTCCAAGTCGGCCCCCATACCGGCAGGTATCTCGCTGATACTGTCCGCCAGCAAACGGTACCGAGTTGATCACGTCACGTCAGCAAGTTGCTTTCGCAAACGCGCCTGCGATGGTTCGCGTGGGGCCGTTAGCTCGCCCCGAGGGCTACGCAGCCGGGGAGCGGAAGCGGGCGAGCAGGCCGGAAAGTCCGGCCACCGCGGCCTTTCCGGCGCCCTTCGCGCTGGCGGCGAGGAAGGTGGCCCAGTCGAAATAGTCGCGCCACAGCACGATTCGGTCGTCCCGGACCTCGAAGGTGCCGCAAACCCAGAACTCGGCTTCCCAGGACCGGGCGCGGAGCACGTCGGTGCGTTCGGTGAGCACGATCGGCCCGTCCGCGGCGATGTGGTGGGTCCGCGCCTCGAATCCGGTGCCGTACTTGGCCATGAGCCGCAACTGCTTCTCCACCGCGGCGATTCCGCGAGCCGGGGGCAGCGGCACGTTCTGGTAGACGATGTCGTCGGCGACGAGGCTCAGCGCGCCGTCCAGGTCGAACTCTTCGAGGGCCGCCAGGAATGCGCCGACCGTCGCTTTCGGATCCGCCATCAGGTGTCCTCCCACGGGCTCGCGACTGGGTACTCGCCAGGCTAGCCCGCCGCCCGCATCCGGCCTAGTGCCGGAAAAGTTCTCTGGGCCGGACGGCGCAATCGGGTCCCCGCGGAGATTCTTCCGGGTTGGACGGGGTATCCGGGATGTGTCCGCCCATCGGGGGCGCGAGGAGGTTGTCAATGTTGCCACTTGTTCTGGTCCTGCTGCTCGCGCTGGTCCTCTTCGGCGCAGGCTTCGCCTGGGACGTCCTGTGGATCATCGCGGCCGTCGTGCTGGTGGTCTGGTTGCTGGGGTTCCTGATCCGCCCCACGACCGGCGCGGGCGCGCGGGGGCGCTGGTACCGATGGTGAAAGATTGCCGCGCAAGGAAAAGCCACCCGATCACTATGTCCACTGTGGATGGTGTCCCTTGACGGCGGCCAGTGAAACGGCGAAGCGCCGGTCCCCGGATTCCCGGGAACCGGCGCTTCGCTCAATGCGGTAGCGGTGGGATTTGAACCCACGGACGGGGGTTGCCCGTCACGCGCTTTCGAGGCGCGCTCCTTCGGCCGCTCGGACACGCTACCGCCGACCAGGGTACTGCACGCCCCGAACCGCGCACGAGGCGGCCCGGCCCGGCGAACCGGACCGGGCCGTCCGCCTCGCCTCAGCGGTCGTCGCGGTTCAGCTTGTCCTTGGCGTCCTGCACCGCACCGGTGGCCTTGTCCCGCAGGTCGTGGCCCGCTTCCTTGGCTTCGCCCTTGGTCTGGTCGGCCTTGCCGGAAGCCTGCAGGTCCTCGTTCCCGGTCGCCTCGCCCAGCTTCTCCTTCGCGCCACCGACCATCTGCTGCGCCTTGTCCTTGACCTTGTCGAACAGGCTCATCTGACGATCCTCCTTCGTGGGCGTCCGGCCCCATGCGGGCCGGTCCGCTACCCGGGGAATACCCGCGGTGAGCACGGCCCAATCACGCGATCACCGCTGCGGGCCATCCCGGTGGCCCGCGAAGAAGGCGTCGAGCAGGGCCGCGCATTCCTCGGCGAGCACCCCGCCGATCACCTCGGGCCGGTGGTTGAGACGTCGGTCACGCACCACGTCCCAGAGCGAGCCCACCGCGCCGGTGCGGGGCTCCCACGCGCCGAACACCAGGCGCGCCACCCGGGCCAGCACGAGCGCGCCCGCGCACATCGTGCACGGTTCGACGGTCACCGCGAGCGTGCAGCCGTCCAGCCGCCAGCCGTCGCCGTACGCGCGCGCGGCCGCGCGCAGGGCGAGCACCTCGGCGTGCGCGGTCGGATCGCCGAGCTCTTCGCGGGCGTTGTGCGCGCTCGCCAGCACCCGGCCGTCCGGGGCGAACACCACCGCGCCGATCGGCACGTCGTCCCCCGCGCGCACGGCGACCTCGAGCGCCGCCCGGACCGCGTCGGCGTCGCCGGGCACGGCTAGATCTCGTCGAGCAGCTTGCCGAACTGCTCACCGAAACCGCACCGCTGCGCGATCATCTGGAGTTGCTCGTCGGGGTAGAGCTCCACCTCGTTCACGATCACCTCCAGCTCCCCGCCGGGCAGCCCGAGGTCGGCCAGGATCTCCAGATCGCCCTCCGGCCAGACGGACTCGTCGTCCTCGTCCGGCGGATCGACCCGCAGCAGATCGAGGACGTCCGCGGCGATGTCGTAGTCGAGCGCCGCCGCCGCGTCGGAGAGCAACAAGGACGCCCCGCGCGGGCTGGGGCGCACGATCACGAAGAACTCGTCGTCCACCGCGAGCAGACCGAACACCGCCCCGGTGGACCGCATTTTCGCCAGCTCGGTGATCGCGGCGTCCAACTCGGTCAGCGCTGCGGAATCCAGCAGGCTGCACCGCCATCGGCCGTCCTCCCGGACCACCGCAACCCCGAACCCCTGGACCGGCTCCTTCACCGCCATGCGCACACCGTATACCTGCCGTAAACCAGCGGTGGTGCGCCACAGCCGGGCGTGGTGCCACTATCGGGTTCATGACCGGACCCACCGACCTCCCCTCGCTGCCCGACGCCCGCCTCGCCGGGCTGCTCGACGAGGCGAAGGCCCTGCAAGCCAAGACCGTCGAGCTCCGCCGGGAGATCCACCGGCATCCCGAACAAGGTCTGGACCTCCCGAAGACCCAGGCGGTGCTGCGGCGGGCGCTGGCCGACCTGCCGCTGGAGATCACGCTCGGGAAGTCGACCACGTCGATCACCGCGGTGCTGCGCGGCGGGCGGCCCGGTCCGGCGGTGCTGCTGCGCGGGGACATGGACGCGTTGCCGCTGACCGAGGACACCGGCCTGGACTTCGCCTCCGAGTCTCCGGATTCGATGCACGCCTGCGGGCACGACTGCCATGTGGCGATGCTCGCCTCGGCGGCCCGGCTGCTGGCGGCGCACGCCGACGAACTCGCCGGTTCGGTGGTCTTCATGTTCCAGCCCGGCGAAGAGGGCTACCACGGCGCCCGGCACATGATCCACGAAGGCGTGCTGGACGCGGCCGGGTCGCGGGTGGAAAGCGCCTTCGCCCTGCACGTCTTCGCCAACGCGCCGTCCGGCCTGGTGTACACCCGGCCCGGCCCGATCCTGGCCTCGGCGGACAGCTTCACGGTCACCGTCACCGGCAAGGGCGGGCACGGTTCGATGCCGCAGCTCGCGATCGACCCGGTTCCGGCGGCCGCGGCGATGGTCGGCGCGCTGCAGACGATGGTCACGCGGCGGGTGAGCGTGTTCGACCCCGCGGTGCTTTCGGTGACCCAGATCACGGCCGGGACCACGACGAACGTCATCCCGGAAACGGCCGAACTGCGCGGCACCATCCGCACGCTGTCCGAGCAGTCCCGGGCGCTGGTCCGCGAGGAACTGCCGAAGGTGTGCGAGTCGATCGGCGCGGCGCACGGCTGCCGCGTGTTCGCCGACATCGAGCCGGGCTACCCGGTGACCGTGAACGACGCGGCCTCCGCCGCACGGGTGCTGGACCTGGCCGGGGACGTGCTCGGCGCGCGGAACGTGGCCCCGATGGCCGATCCGATCATGGGTGCCGAAGACTTTTCCTATGTGCTGCAACGGGTTCCGGGCACGTTCGCGTTCCTCGGCGCGGCGGCGCCGGGCACCGATCCGGCCGAGGCCGCACCGAACCACTCGAACCGCGTCCACTACCACGAGGAGTCGTTCGCACACGGCGTGGCGCTGTACGCCGCTTTCGCCCTGGACGCCTTGCGTTGATCGAGTCAATCCCTTGCGTTGACTGGCAGTGTTCTTGAGGACGCGAACACTGGCGCGTGGCCAGGGCGCTCGATCGGCGCATCGCTCACGTAGGTCTGAAGGGCGCCCTGCCCCCGCACCAGCGGGGCCTTCGGCCGAGCGCGGCCCGCTGGTCAAGTCGGTCCGCACGCACGCCTTGCGTTGACTGGCAGTATGTCTCAGCGTGCGAGACGTATGCGTGATCGGACTCGGATTGATCGGCGGCTCGCTGGTGCGCGCCGCGGCCGGAGCCGGACGGGCGGTCTGGGGTGCGTCGACGTCCGAAGTGGACGCCGACGCGGCCAAGGCCGACGGCTACGACGTCACGACCGATGTGGACGAAGCCCTGGCCCGCGCGGCGGACCGGGACGCGGTGGTGGTCCTGGCCGTCCCGCTGACCAGGGTGGACGACGTCCTCGGCAAGGTCGCCGACCGCGCGCCGGAATGCCTGCTGACCGACGTGACGAGCGTGAAGTCACCGGTCCTGGACTCGGTGCGCCGGTTCGTGCCGTCCGCGAGATACGTGGGTGGGCATCCGATGGCCGGAACCGCCGAATCCGGTTGGCGCGCGGGCGACGCGGCGCTGTTCGGCGGTGCGGCCTGGGTGGCCTGCGTCGAGGAGGACACCGACCTCGCGGCCTGGGCCGAGGTCGCCGGGCTCGCCCTCGACCTCGGCGCGCACGTGGTGCCGCTGCCCGCTGCCTCGCACGACGAGGCGGTCGCGCGGATCTCCCACCTGCCGCACCTGCTGGCCGCGGTGCTGGCGGCGGTCGGGGCGCAGGGCGGGCCGCTGGCGATGTCGCTGGCCGCGGGTTCGTACACCGACGGCACCCGGGTCGCCGGATCGCGGCCCGAGCTGGTGCGCGCGATGACCGAGGGCAACCGGGACGCGCTGCTGCCGGTGCTGGACGAGGCGCTGGGCAAGCTGGGCGCGGCGCGCGGATCGCTCGCGTCCACCGGCGGGCTCGCGGCGACGGTGAACGCCGGGCACGAGGGCGCGCAAGCGCTTGCGCAGGCGCGCGCGGCCCGGCTGGCCGGGGTGCGGGTGAGCCTGACCGCGCCGGACGCCCGGGAGGGCCTGATCGCCCTCGGCGAGCGCGGCGGGCGCATCACGGCCATCGCCGGCGACACGGCCGTCGGCGAGGTGTGCTGAGGAACCCCGGGGTCAGCCGGGTGGCGGCGGGGGCGGCTGGTCGCCCGGTTTCCGGCCGCCTTCGCCCTTGTTCTTGTGCAGGAAGTCCTTCGCCTTCTCGGCCACGTTGTCGATCTTGTCCGAGTGCTGGCCGAACTTGGACTTCGCGAACCCGCTCGCCTTGTCCATGCCCTGTTCGATCTTCTCGGCGTTCTTGCCGAGCGCTTCCTGCGCCTTCTTCTTGACCTCGTCGAAGTTTATGCCCATACCCACTATGAAACCCGAGTCCACGCGGACCGCAACTCAGGTCGTCCGCCGAGGTGACGGCAGGAACCGCCGCACAAGCCGCCGCGGCGACCAGTCGGCCAGGTCAGGGCCGCGCACCGCGTCGAACGCCGAGGCGAGCTGGTCGACGACCCCGGACAACTGCTCGGTCTCCGGCAGCGGAACGCTCTCCGGCTCCCGCTGCTCCCGCACCGAGGCGGCCAGCTCGCCGAGCGCGGCGACGAGCAGATCGACGTCCCCGGCGGCGGGCGGCGGCGCGCCGTGCTCGACGGTCACCACCACCTCGGTCACCGCGTCGGCCACCCGTTCCAGCGCGACGATCACCGGCCACCACGCGGTCGCCTGCCGTCCCGCCGCGGACGGTTCGACCACCACCTGCTGGAACGCGGTCCGCAGATCGGCCAGCGCCCGGTAGGCCCGCCGCCGCGCCCGCGACCGCTCGGCCCGGTCCGGGCCGGACTCGCCCGGGACGAGCGCCCGCCGCACGTACCCGGCGACCGTGTCCAGCCCGTCGGCGAGCCGCCCGCCGACCCGCGGCCGCCGGCTGCCCGGCCAGAGCAGGTAACCGAAGACCAGCACGATCGCGCAGCCCAGCACGGTGTCCACCAGCCGCGCGAGCACCACGGCCCAGTCGCCGTGGCTGGCCAGATCGGTCTGCAGGATGATCAGCGGGGTGACGAACGCGCTGAGGATCCCGTAGTTGCGCACCTTGCCGACGGCCACCCCGGCGGCGAACCCGGCGATCAGCGCGACCAGCACCCAGCCGTGCGGATCGAGGCCCAGCACCGCGGCGCCGATGCCCACCCCGGCGACCGTGCCGATGCCGCGCAGCACCGCGCGGCCGAACACCGAGCCGAAATCCGGTTTCAGCACGATCCCGACGGTCAGCGTGATCCAGTACGACCGCTCCAGCGGCACCACCAGGCTCACCAGTTCGGCCAGCAGCACGCACAGGCTCAGCCGCAGCGCGGCGACCCAGGTCAGCGGCCCGGCCAGCGAACCCGCCCATTCGCGCAGCCGCACGCGCAGCGGCTCCGGTTCCCGGCGCTTGCGGTCCGCCCCGGCCCGGATCCGCGCCAGCCCGGCGTAGAGCGGCGCGAACTCCTCGGGGCCCTCGGGCGCGGCGGGCAAGGGGTGCTCGGCGAGCACCGCGGTGGCCACCGAGACCACGTACTCGACCGCCTCCTCCGGCGCCCGGCGGCCCGCGTTGACCAGGGCCACCGAGGCTTCGACCGCGGGCGTGCTCGCGGACAGCAGGTTCAGCAGGCGCCGGTACGCCTCGTCCCGGCCGGACAGCCAGGAACGCGCGGTGAGCAGCCGGTCGTAGGCGGTGTTCATCGCGGTGGTCAGCTGGTGCCGCGCGGCGCGGGAGGTCGGTTCGTCCGGCGCGGACAGCATCCCGGCCAGCTCGATGAACACGTGCGCGACCGCGGTCCGTTCCGGGCTGGTGGCGCGCACGGTCCAGCCGAGCAGCGCCACCGACAGGCTCCACGCCGCACCGGCCAGGAAGCACCCCAGCGCGAGGTCCAGCCGCACCCCGGCCGCGTGCTGGCCGGTGCCGAGCACGCAGAAGACGAAGAACTGCAGGCCCGCCACCGAGGCGTTGCTCCCGGCCGCGCTGATCACCGCGGACACCGCGGCGACCCCGACCACGGCCGGGATCGAGACGGCCGGGTTGCCGCCGGCGAGCAGCCCGATCAGGTACCCGACCGCGGCGGCCGCGGTCGCGCCGCCGAGCCTCCGCGCGCGGTAGCGGTACGGCCCCGCCGCCTCGGACAGCACGGTCGGCAGCGCGCCGGTGGACACCAGCGCGCCGAGGCGGAGGTCGCCGAGCGCGAAACCCACGGCCAGCGGCAGCGCGAGCGCGATCGGCGCGCGGACCATCCGCGACCAGGGCACCGGCTCCGGCTTGCTGCGCAGCAACTGGACGAGCCAGTGTGGTGCGGCGAAGTCGGGACGGGGCACTCCCACATCTTGACGCACGTAACCCGCGACACCCAGTTGTCGTTGAGCCAATAACCGAAACCGGGAGGGTTTCCGATGCCGGACAAGAAGTTCTCGTTCGAGGTCAACCGGACGAGCAGCGCGCCACCGTCCGCGCTGTTCGCGCTGGAGACCGACGGCGCGCGCTGGTCGAGCTGGGCGCGGCCGCTGGTCGTCCAGTCCGGCTGGGAACGCCAGGGCGATCCGGCGCCCGGCGGGATCGGGGCGATCCGCAAGGTCGGGCTGTGGCCGCTGCTGATGCGCGAGCAGACGCTCGAGTACGAACAGGACCGCCGGCACGTCTACACGTTCGCCGGACCGCCGGCGCCGGTGCGCGACTACCGCGCCGAAGTGATCTTCACCCCAACCGGGGAGGGCGGCACGGATTTGCGCTGGAGCGGGACCTTCCGGGAGCGGATACCGGGCACCGGAGCTGTAACGCTCCGGATCCTGCACGCGGTAATCAAACTGCTCTCGGCGCAACTCGTGCGCGCGGCCGAGCGCGGCGAGGTGCGATAGGACACAGACGCGCCGGACAACCCGGCGTCTCATGATCACGTCCCCTCGACGGGTCCACAAGACCTGGAAACCTTTGCGTCACAAGGCAAAAAGGGGACACGACATGACACAATGGACAAGATCCGGCGCGCTCGCGTGCGCCCTGCTGGCCGCGCTGGCGCTGGTCGCGTGCTCGTCGAACCCGCCCGCCCCCGAACCCGCCCAATCGAACCCGGCGCCCGGCGCCGCGCCCCCGGCCCCGATTTTCCCGCCGCCGTACCGTTTCGGTGAAGTGCAGCAGCAGGCGCCGCCGATCACCGACGGCAAGATCCCCGTGGTGCGGCGGATCGCCACCGACAAGCCGTACGTGTTCATCACCATCGACGACGGCCAAGTCAAGGACCCGGACGCGCTCCGCCTGATCAAGGAGTCCGGCACCCGCCCGGTGCTGTTCCTCAACCAGCGTTACGTCCAGGGACACGAGGACTACTTCAAGCAGATCGTGGACGCCACCGGCGCCACGATCGGCGACCACACGGTGAGCCACCCCAACCTGCGCGGCAAGCCGTACGCCTTCCAGCACAAGGAGATCTGCGACGACGCGGATTCCTTCCAGCGGGAGTTCGGCAAGCGCCCCACGCTGTTCCGGCCGCCGTTCGGCACCTACGACGCGAACACGCTGCAGGCCGCGGCCGCCTGCGGGATGCGCGCCGCGGTGCTCTGGACGGCCGCGGTGAACGACGGGCACGTGCAGTTCCAGGAGGGGGACAAGCTGCGCGCGGGGGACATCGTGCTGATGCACTTCCGCAAGACGTTCGCGCAGGACTACACCGCGTTCGTCGACGAGGCCAAGCGCGCCGGGCTCACCCCGGTCCCCCTCACCGACTTCCTCGGCTGACCGGGTCAGCCGGAGCCGAGGCAGAGGAAGGGGCGGCGCAGCGGGTCGACCGCGGTCGCCTCGGCCAGGGCGAACGCCGGGGAAACCCCGGACGCGAGCTGCCGGTGCAGATCCGACATGGCCTCCGCGGCGGCGTAGTCGCCGACCCGGGCCACCGCGCCCACCACCGACCGCGATCCGCTCGCGAGCAACGTCCCGGCGAACCCGAGCGCCTCCTCCCCCGGCCGGATGTGGCTCATCGCCAGCTCGCAGGCGGCGAGCACGACCCGTTCCGGCGGCTTGTTCAACCGCGCGGTCTCGTGCGCGAACAACGGCCCGTCGACCAGGTCGAGCCGCGAGAACAACGCGTTCGCCGGTTCGTGCGTCCCGTGCGCCACCAGATGCGCCAGCCGCGAACCCTCCAGCGCCGACAGCACCTCGCCGCTCGTCGCCTGCTGCCCGTCGACCAGCGTCGCCTCCGGGTACACCGACCGCAGCTGCCGCACCTCACCGATCGCCCCGGGCACTCCCGGCCCGCCGACCAGCACCACCGGCCCCGAGGTCTCCTCCGGGTACGGCCGGGAGGACGCGGCCACCCACGCGGTCGCCGACGGGGTGACCGAGATCGGCCGCCCGCGCAGCGACGGCAGCGCCGCCCAGGGCAACGCGTACAGCGGTCCGATCGGGACGATCACCAGCTCGCCGTCGCCCAGCGCGTTGGCGAGCGGTCGGACAAGAAGCTCGTCCAGCAGGTTCGCGCGCCGCCGCGCCGACGCGGTCACCGCGTTCACCAGGACCTCGGACAGGTGGTCCGGCGCGAGCGCGTCCAGATCGGCGTGCAGCTGCTTGGTGACCTCCACGACCTCGGCCAGCGGCCCGAGCCGCACCAGCCGGAACCGGCCGTCCCGGACCACCACGGCGGCCAGCGAGTCGCCGTGCCCGGCCAGGCTCACCAGCGTCCGGTCGCCGAGCCGCGCGGCCACCTCGTCCGGTGAACACACCGGCCGCGGCCGGCCCCACGGGCTGGTGTGCCAGCCGAGGCGGCTCGCCTCGCGCTGCAGCCACACGTACCGGTGCTCCAGGCCGGCGACCGGTTTGCCGATCAGCCGGTTCTGCTGCACGGTCCGCTGGACGTGCCGCATCTCGGTGAGGTGCCGCGCGAGCACCTGGTCCTCGATCGCGGGCAGCGGTTCGTACCGGTACACCTGGGCCCGCGTGCGCTCCTGCCAGGCGAACAACCGCCGCGCGTCGGCCTGCCCCCGCGCCTTGCCGAGCACCAGCCCGACCGCGAGCTGGCCGAGCTCCTCCCCGTGCACCGCGGTGCCGCAGAGCAGGTCCAGACCACCCATGCGGTCGCGGACGCGGCCCAGTTCGACCAGCCCGGCGCGCGCCTGCGCGAGCGCCGACCGGTGCCGTCCGGTGGCCACGGCCAGTTCGGCGCGGCACAGCCGCAGCAGCATCTTGTGGTCCACCGGGGTGGTCCGCCGCGGTTTCGGCACCTGGGCGAGCAGGGTTTCGGCCTCGGCGACCGCGCCCCGGTGCAGCCGCAGCCGGACGGCGAGCAGCCGGGCGACCGCGGCCTCGTCGCGCAGCCCGAGTTCGGCCAATCGCCCGGCGAGCCGGACGAACTCGGCGGGCAACCGGGACTTCGGCCGGGTGCCCGGGCGAAGTTCGGCGAGCGCGTCGGCCCGCAGCCGGGTCAGCGCGGCGACCTCGGCCCACGGGGCGTTGCCGCGCCGCAGGAACCGGCGGTGGGCGGCGGCCGCGAGCCGCCGGGCCAGGACGTGGTCACCGTCCAGGAGCGCGGCGGCGGCCCGGGCCACCTCGGCCTCGGCGAGATCCTGGTTGACCCGCATCCGGCGAAGTTCGGGCAGCACCTCGTCCAGGTGCCGCGCGGCCTCTTCGGCGAGCCCGGCCACCAGCAACGCCCGGGCCTGGTCCAGCCGGACCCGGGTCAGCCAGCCGGGCGCGGCGGCTTCCAGGATCCGCGCGGCCTCCTCGTAGTGCCGCAGCGCTTCGGGGATGTCGCCGGTCAGCTGGGCCAGATCGCCGAGGCCGTGCCGGGCCTTGCCCTCCAGCCGGGTCAGCCCGTACCGGGTGGCCAGGTCGATGCTGCGCCGGAAGTCGCGCGCGGCGGCCTCGGAGTTGTTCATGTTCGCGTGCAACTGCGCGCGGTTCATCAGATTGCGGGTGAGCAGCAGCCCGCCGTCGCTGACCTCGCGTTCGACGACCGGGAGGATCGCGTCGAACAGCGCCAGCGCCTCGGCCGAGCGGCTGACCCGGAAGAGCAGGACCGCGCGCTGCAGCCCGGCCACCGCGCGCAGGGTGGCCTGCTGGGTTCCGGCCGGGAGGCGCCCCAGCGTCTCCTCGGCGGCGTCCAGATGCGCCAAACCCCTTGCGGTCGAACCGCTTTCGGCCACCGCCAGGGCGAGGGTGATGAGCACCCGCGTCCGGGTCCGCAGCCAGTCTTCGGTGGCCTCGCCCGCCGCGTCGAGTTCGCGCAGCGCCCGGCTCAGCAGCCCGGCGGCCTGCCCGGAATGCATGTTGTTCGCGGCCTTCATGGCACGTGCGTGCAGTTCCGTGGCGGCCGCGATCACACGGCTGACGTCCTGGCCCCGCGACAGGGAAGACGTCGATCCAGACAGGGCGGGCACGCGCCTAATGGGAGCACACCCGCTGCCGTGATCACTCCGCAGGCAGGGCGAATCGGGTCACCGAATGTGTTGTTCTACAGCACAACAGTCGGAGTCACGACCGTTCGGCGGCAAGAGGGCGCGCCCAAATGGACCACGATCTGCGTGGTTCCGCGCGGAACGCTGTCCAGCACGAACCGCCCGCCCTCGTCGGCCGTGGTCGTGGACGACCCGTGCTCGGCGACCCGGACCTCCACCCCGTAGCACCCCGCCGGCACCAGCCAGCCGTCGATGCGGTGGTTCGAACCGATCTTGGTCAGGTTGATCATCACGGTGAGATCGCTGACGGTGAACGTGATCGTGCCCTGATCGCCCCCGCGCACCCCGGCCAGCGAGTCCGCGCGTTCCCAGCGCGCGACCTCGACGTCCAGGTTCTCCAGCGCCATCGCGAACTGGATGCGTTCGACCAGGTCGTCCGGTGGCGGATCGACCGTCTCGACCAGCCGATCGAGCTCCGCGAGCAGCGTCGCATCATCGGGGAAGATCCCCTCCCCCACCGGCTTGTTCTCACTCATGCGCTGCCCCCTTCGATGTCCAGCAGTTGTCGCATCGTCTTCAGGCAGCGGCCCCTGGTCGGTCCGATGCTGCCCTGTGGCATATGCATCGCATCGGCGACCAGGCGGTACTCGGCGCGCCCGGCCAAGACGGTCAGCCGCAGCAGCTCCTGGCATTTCTGCGGCAGTTTTTCGAAGGCGTTCCAGAGCTGGCGATCCCGATCGGCGCGCAGCACCTCGGCCTCCGGCGCCGGCTGGGTGCCCGGGACGGTCTCGGCCATCTCGTCGGTGAGCGGCACCGGCGCCGGTTTGCGCCCGAACGTGCGCTGCGACTCCCGGCGGGCCGTGGTGATCAGCCAGCCGGCCAGCGCCCTCGGCTCGTTGAGCTGGTCGAGGTGGCTGAACAGCGCCAGCCAGACCGTCTGCACCACGTCCTCGGCGGTGTGCTGGTCCAATCCGTTCCCCCGCGCGACGTGCCACACCAGCGGCGTGAGCTCGGCGACCAGTCGGTTCATGGCCTGCCGATTACCCTCTCGTGCCGCATGCATGCATGCCGCGTACAACTCCGCGCCGCGCAGGCCCTCCCATGGCGGGTCCGCCTCGGCGGTTCGCACGTCCGTCACCGCATCCGCCCCGTTTCGGGTTTCGTCTCCTCAAGTCGGTGCTGGAAGTATCACGAGCCCCTTGGAACAAGGGTGCAGCCGGTCCGCCTTCAGATACATAGCTTCACTCTTTTGGCCTAGTCCGAATTGCTCGCGTGCAGAACGAACGTGAGCGTCCGCCGCGGCGCGTCCTGCCACGGGCGGACCAGTTCGGCCCGCAGAAGGTGCCGGCCGGCGCCGACGATGTCGAGCGCCAGCCGGCGAACCCCACCCTCCCCAGGGGGTCCCGCCCCCGATGACCCCTCCCCGGGTGGTCCTTCCGCTCCGCCGGCGTATTCGTCGGCGACGACCCGCACCCCTTCGGGCAGTCGCCAGCGCCAGCGGTAGCCGGACGCCGGGATCTCCGGAAGCCGGAGTTCCACGGCATCCCCCGTGCGCAGTTCCCGCGTAGCCCCCGCATCGGCCTGCGCAAGCCGGATCTTCGCCACGGTCTCTCCCCTTACCGAGCTCGCGAGGGCGGTGGTGGCCGGCGGCCCCCTCGACTGCCGGCCACCACCTGTCTGGAACGGATCAGACGACCAGCTGGTCGATCTGTCCCTGCGCGTCCTCGTGGAAGTCGACGAGGACGCGGTTGTTCTTGGCCACCAGCGCGAGCGTGATCAGGTGGCTGTGGCCGGACTCGGACGCCGGCGAAAGCCGCTTCCAGCCCGTTCCGTGCACGTACGCCCAGATGCCGGGCGTGGTGCTGTAGGACCACAGGTGCGTGATCGCCCGCTGGTAGGTCCAGCCGTTGGTGGCCGGGTGGCCTTCGGGCGGCGGCGCGCCGTTGCCTTCCCACCCGGTCGGGACGATCGGCTTCGCGTTCGGCGGAGCGCTGTTGCCCTCCCAGCCGGTCGGGACGATCGGCTTCGCGCTGGGCGGCACGCTGTTGCCCTCCCACCCGGTGGGCACGATCGGCTTCGCGTTCGGCGGGACGCTGTTGCCCTCCCACCCGGTCGGGACGATCGGCTTCGCGTTCGGCGGGACGCTGTTGCCTTCCCAGCCGGTCGGCACGGCCGGGTGGGAGTTCGGCGGCGGCGTGGCGTGGCGCCACGGCGGCTCCGCGTTGCCCTCCCAGCCGACCGGCACGGACGGCGAGGCGTTCGGCGGCACGCTGTTGCCTTCCCAGCCCGTCGGCGTGACCGGGACGGGTGGCGGCGCGACGGCCGGGTTCTCCTCCGCCGGTTTCTCCGAGGTGGTGTTCGGGTCGTCCTCGCTCAGTTTGCTGGTGGTCATCGGGTCTCTCCCCTGCTGTCTGCGCTGTATGCCGGATTCAGTTCGCGAGCTGGACCATGCCGAGTTCGTCGTCGACGAACGGGGAAACCGGGCGCCCCCGTGCCCGGGCGGCGGTCAGCGTCGCGAGGTTGTTCGTCCTGCCGTGCGGTCCGCCGGAGAGACGCGTCCACCCCAGGTGTTCCAGATACGCCCAGCCGTGCGCGTCATAGGCCGACGCGAACAGCCGGAGCGCACGCTGCGCGGGCAGCCAGGCACGCAGGTGCACGCCCGTGCAGCCGAGCGTGGTCGGCCTGGCGGCCGGGTAGTCCTCGAGATAGGCCTCGCCGTAAGCGATCCGGAAGTAACCGTCCTCGCCCCACTCGGGCCCCCAGGAGTTCTTCGCGATCCAGCACCCAGCGGTGTCGTCCCACCCGACCAGGGCGACGCAGTGGCCGCCGCTGGTCTCCTCGGTGGTGGCTCGGTAGACGCCGCCGGTGTAGTGGAAGAGATCGTTGTAGATGACCAGGCACGTGGCCACCGGCCCGTACCCGTAGAGATGGTGCTTGATCGCTGCGGGATCCCCGGTGAGGTCGACGACGCCCACCGATTTCGCCACCCGGTTCGGCCAGTCGCGGTGCGGCGTGCCGGAACCGTCTTCGCGGTACGGGAAGCAGTCCTCGAACGTGACGCCCGGCGACCTGGTGTCGTCGAACAGCTCGTCCGGCCACGAACCGGTCTGGCTCGTGTACTCCCGTGCCGCGGCGTGCCCGAAGAACAGGTGCGCTTCGGACAGGTCGAGGTTCAGGCGCGGCGCACTCCTGGTGTATGCCGCCGTGCCCTCCAGCACGGCGACCGCGGCGAATGCGCTGCACGAACCACACTCACCCTGATCCTTGACCGGGGTGACGTAGTTGCGCCCGTTCAGGTCCCGCAGGTCGAACCGTTCGGGCAGGTTCGGCGTCGGGGCCATCGCGGCGGTGACCGGCTTCCCCGCCGTCGCCAGCGCGGCCTCGGCCATCCGCCCGGGCTGCCCCGCCCGGGCCGTGGTCTCGTCCGCGTCCGGTGCCGGCACCCCGAGCCGGATCGCGCGGGAGTCGGTGGGCAGCCTGCTCAGCCGCGTCTCACCGGCCCGCCACGGATCGCCCAGTGTGGCGAGCGAATCGCGGACAGCCGCGATCTCCGCCACGCAGGGATGGTCGGGGCTCATGCATCCTCCCGGTCGGGGGTGGAAGGGGTGGAAGTAGTCATCGCCCCATATGACGCAGTAACACCGCCCGCAGATACACACCGCGTCAAACTTTTTGGCATAAATTTGGACTCATCATCCGTTTGCCAGCCCAGGGTTAGCGGAGTGTGACCACGAAGCGACCTAAAAGCGCTGTTCAGCACCGGTGTGGCGTAATCGCGGCACCCCCGACCGGCCGACATACCGCGGCACCCGACCGGCCCAGTCCCCTCCGCCCCGTAGTCCTCAGATCCGCTCTCCCCCGGCGTGTCGCGCTCCCGGGCGCGCCGCGATTCGGGACCGGCCCGAAAGCGCGCGCGCTTTCGGGCGCCCC
The DNA here is from genome assembly GCF_009765355.1 of Amycolatopsis anabasis. Classification (GTDB taxonomy): domain Bacteria; phylum Actinomycetota; class Actinomycetes; order Mycobacteriales; family Pseudonocardiaceae; genus Amycolatopsis; species Amycolatopsis anabasis. The sequence continues at coordinate 117,732 of NZ_VTHK01000013.1, forward strand.
GGAGCGGGGTCAGGCGGCGGCGACGGAAACGGTCGCGCGGGCCAGGACGTCATCGGCCGCCGCGCGGAGCAGGAAATCGGCGAGGTCGGCACGCCCGAGGCGGTAGCTGCCCCGCACGTTCGCACCCACCCGGCTCCGGATCCGCCTGGTGCGCGGCCCGCTGTTCAGCCGCGGCGGGCACACGATCGTCCAGTTCAGCCCGCTGCCGGTCACCCGCGCCTCATCTCCCGCATGTCCTCGAACATATTGCGCAGCAACCGGCCGAGCAGCGGTTTGAAGCCCGCCCGCACCAGCAGCCCGTCCCCTTCGAAGTGGAACCCGCTCGCGCTCACCACGACCAGCCGGTCCGCACCGGCCGCCCGCATCGCGGTGATGAGCGAGCGCGTGGCGTCCCGGCGCAGGGTGGTGGGGTTCCGGTCGCGGGTGCCCAACGTCGAGATCACCGCGTCCCGGCCGCTCACCGCGGATTCGATCGCCGCCGGATCGAAGACGTCCGCGGTCACCTGGTGGCCCGCGGCCAGCGCCCGGCGCACCAGGTGGCCGCCCGTCTCCCCGATCGCGCCGAAAACCGTCACCTTCATGAGTGGTCCTCCTTGGTTAGTGAGGAGCGCCATGGGCACCCGGGAGGAAATCCTCGAAGCGGCCGCGCGGATCATGCGCACCGAGGGCTACGCGCGGGCGACCACCAAGGAGATCGCCCGCGCCGCCGGATACTCCGAGGCCGCGCTGTACAAGCACTTCCCGGACAAGACCGAGATCTTCCTGGCCGTCATCAGCGAGAACATGCCCGCACTCGGGTCCACTTTGGACGAACTCGAGCGGAGTGCGGGCCGGCGCACGGTCCGGGTGAACCTGATCCGCCTGGCCCGCACCGCGCTCGACTTCTACCGCGAGAGCGTGTCGATCGCCGCGTCGCTGTACTCGTCCCAGCGACTCCTCGAGGCACACCGCGCACGCCTGATCGAGCGCGGCGCCGGGCCGCACCACCCGCAGGACGGATTAGCGCGTTACTTACGCGCGGAGCAGAAACTGGGCCGCGTCGACCGGCACGTGCACCCGGACGCCGCCGCACTGCTGCTCGGAGCCTGCTTCCAGCAGGCGTTCCTGGCCTCGTTCGCGGCCGAACCGCCCACCGATGCCGAACTGGACGCGCTGGCCACCTCCCTGGTGCACACGCTGCTCACCGGGGCGTAGGGCTCATCCGGCGCGCTTCTCGCGTTCGAGGTGCTGCTCGTGCCACCGCTCGAAGAGCAGCGGCAACTCCTTGATCATGAACTCCAGGTAGTCGGCCATCTCCGCCAGCCGACGACCAGCCGGGGTATCGGCACCCACGGCCTCGATGCCCTCGACGGCGGTGCCGTGCCAGATCTCCATGGCGCGGTCCCGTTTCTGGAAGGTCGCATACCAGAGGTCGTCGTAGAGGCGGTAGTGGTCACGCCGTTCACCCGGCTCGCGTTCCTTCGCGACCATGCCCACCTGCTCCAGGTAGCGCACGGCGCCGGAGATCGCCGCCGGGCTGACCGAGAGCCGTTCCGCCAGTTCCGCGGCGGTCAGCCGCCCGCTGTCGGTGACCATGAGCGCCGCGAACACCCTCGCCGCCATCCGCTGGAGGCCGATCTTGATCAGCACCAGCGCGAAGCTCTCGATGTAGCGGCGGACAGCCTCCTCGTCACGTCGCGTGTCGGGATCACGTTGCGATTGCGGTCTGCTCGACATGAGTCCCATCCTCTCTCATGCGGTCGGAGCGATCACTCGATCCATACCGTTTCTTAACTTCACAACTTTGTGAAAAGAGTGTACCTTCACTCGCATGGACAACGCCATCTCCATCTCCGGCCTGCACAAGTCGTTCGGCCGGACAAAGGCCCTCGACGACCTCGACCTGTCCGTCGCGACCGGCGAGGTGCACGGCTTCCTCGGCCCGAACGGCGCCGGCAAGTCGACCACCGTCCGGGTCCTGCTCGGCCTGCTTCGCGCGGACAAGGGCACCGTCCGGCTGCTCGGCGGCGACCCGTGGAAGGACGCCGCGGCCCTGCACCGCCGGCTCGCTTACGTCCCGGGGGACGTGAACCTCTGGCCCAACCTTTCCGGCGGCGAGGTCATCGACCTGCTCGGCAGGCTTCGCGGGGGACTCGACAAGCGCCGGCGCGCCGAGCTCATCGAGCGCTTCGACCTCGACCCCAAGAAGAAGGGGCGCACCTATTCCAAGGGCAACCGGCAGAAGGTCGCCATCGTGGCCGCGCTCGCGTCCAATGTGGACCTGTTGATCCTGGACGAGCCGACCTCGGGCCTGGACCCGCTGATGGAGGCCACCTTCCAGTACGCGATCCAGGAGGAGCGCGAACAGGGCCGCACGGTGCTGCTCTCCAGCCACATCCTCGCCGAGGTCGAGTCGCTGTGCGACCGGGTGAGCATCATCCGCAACGGGCACAACGTGGAGACCGGCACGCTCGCCGAACTCCGCCACCTGACCCGCACCTCGATCTCCGCCGAACTGGCCGGACCGCCCAACGGTTTGTCTACTTTGGACAACGTGCACGACCTCCGGGTCGAGGGCAACCGGGTGCACTTCGACGTCGAAACGCATTCGCTGGACGACGCGCTCAAGCAGCTCACCAAGGTCGGCGTGCGCAGCCTGACCAGCCAGCCCCCGACGCTGGAAGAGCTCTTCCTGCGCCACTACACCACCGAAGCGACCAACTCCAAACACGCGGCGGCAACGAAATGACCACCACCCTCGACCGCCCCCGGACAACGCACCACGCGCCGAGCGAGTCGCCACATCCCCTGCTCGGCACCTGGCAGATGACCCGCCTGGCGCTGCGCCGGGACCGGATCATCCTGCCGATCTGGGTCCTGCTCATCGGCCTGATCCCGTCGGCGGGCGCGAACGCGTACGAAGAGCTGTACAAGACACCCGCCGAACGCGCCTCGCTGACCGCGGGCGCCGGCGCGAACCCGTCGCTGAGCCTGCTCTACGGGCCGCCGTTCGACCTGTCCACCGCGGGCGGCTGGACCACCTGGCGCTACGGCACGCTGATCCCGCTGTTCCTCGCGCTGGCCTGCGTCTTCACCGTCACCAGGCACACCCGGCAGGAGGAGGACACCGGGCGCCAGGAACTGCTGTCGTCCACGGTCCTCGGGCGGTACGCGCCGCTGACCGCCGCCGTGCTGGTGTCCGGCGCCGCGTCCCTGGTGACCGGCCTGCTGATCACGGCCGGGATGGCGGGCGCCAAGCTGCCCGCGTCCGGGGCGCTGGCCTTCGGGCTCGGGACCGCGCTGGTGGGCTGGGTGTTCACCGGGGTGGCCGCGATCGCCGCACAGCTCGCCGAGTACTCCCGCACGGCCAACGGCATCGCCACCGCGGTGCTCGGCGTGACGTTCCTGTTCCGCGCGGTCGGCGACTCGGCCAAGGACATCGACTGGCTGTCCTGGCTCTCCCCGATCGGCTGGGGCACCCAGGTGCGGCCGTTCGCGCAGGAACGCTGGTGGGTGCTGCTGCTGTTGCTGGCGGCCGCGGTCGTGCTCGGCGGGATCGGGTACGCGCTGCTGCCGCGCCGGGACATCGGCATGGGCCTCTACCCGGCCCGGCCGGGCCCGGCCGCCGCGGCGGAGACCCTGCGCAGCCCGTTCGCGCTGGCCTGGCGGCTGCACCGCGGTGCGCTGATCGGCTGGGGCATCGGGTTCGCCCTGATGGGCGCGATGCTCGGTTCGCTCGTCGCCGGGATCGGTGACGTGGTGGGCGACAGCGAGCAGACGCGGCAGATGCTCGAGCGGATGGGCGGCGCCTCCGGTATTGAGGACGCCTTCCTCGCCGCGATGACCGGCATGGTCGGTGCGGTCGCGACGATGTACGCGGTGCAGGCGACCCTGCGGATGCGCTCGGAGGAGGTCGCGCTGCGGGTCGAGCCGCTGCTGGCCACCCGGGTCGGGCGGCTGCGCTGGGCGGGGAGCCACCTGGTGTTCGCCCTGCTCGGCACCGCGGTGCTGATGGCGGTCGCCGGGCTCGCGATGGGGCTGCTGCACGGGCTGCGGATCAGCGACGTGAGCGGTCAGGTGCCCGCCGTGCTCGGCGCTTCCCTGGCCCAGCTGCCCGCGGCGTGGGTGGTCGTCGCCGCCTCGGTGCTGCTGTTCGCGTTCCTGCCGAAGTTCGCGACGGCCGCCTGGGCGGTGGCCGCGTTCTTCGTGCTGCTCAAGGTATTCGGCCCGGTCGCCCAGGTCTCCCAGGCGGTGCTGAACATCTCGCCGTTCACGCACATCCCGCAGCTGCCCAGCGCGGAGTTCACCGCGACCCCGCTGCTCTGGCTGACCGGTATCGCGATCGTGGCCCTGGCCGCAGGCCTGGCCCGCTTCCGCCAGCGCGACATCGGCTAGGTCGTGAGTGGTTAGGCCGGTTCTAACCGGCCTAACCACTCACGACCCGACTAGGACTTCAGCGCCGAGAGGACCGCGGACCACACCTCGCGAGACAGGATCAGCGTGCCCCCATCCCTGTCCTTTGTGTCCCGTACGCCGACCGTGCGACCGACCGCAACCTCGACGCAGTCGGACGTCGACCCGCTATAACTGGATTTTCTCCAGCCCATTTGGTCCGACATGGGCACTCCACCTCGCCTGGATCCGAGTGATCAGTCGGGCCGATTCTGTCTCACTCAGTGCAACACGCGCGAAGTAGGGCAAGAGATCGAGATAAGGGGCGGTGTGCTTGTCCTCATCCATGAACACACCGGACCGGGCGAGTTCAACGTGGACCACCGGCGGTGCGGAGTGGAACTCCAGCGTGCTGAACGAGCCGAGTTGTCCGCGGTGCGGGCCGACTCCAGTAGGCACCACCCGCACCGCGACATTGGGCCGCGCGCCGATTTCCCGGATCGCGGCCAGTTGACTCGCCGAGATCGCCGCATCTCCAACCGGGGTGTACAGGGCAGGCTCACCGATGAAGGCGACATAGCGCACCTTCCCGGTGGTGAGTATGTGCTGACGGCGAAGCCGCGCGGTGAGTCGCAATTCGACACCGCTCGGCGCGATGCCGTCGGCGAGCATCCATGCCCGTGAATAGTCCAGAGTCTGCAGCAGACCGGGGATCAGCAGCGGCGCCCAGTTGGTAATCCGGATCGCCTCGGACTCGTAGTCGGCAAGAGTCGCGGATTCCTTTGGCAGGCCGTGCATTCCCTGGTCCCACCAGCCTGGTTCGTCCATGGTTCTGGCGATCGCGAGGATCTCCCTGCTCAGATCTCCGCGCACGCGGTAGACACCCAGCATCTGCGCGACCTCTTCCACGGTCATGTTGCGCTTGCCGGTCTCCAGACGGGACAGAGTGGACTTGTCCCAGTCGAGCGCTTCGGCGGCCTCACGCAGGTTCAACCCGGCGTTTTCCCGGCATACCCGCAACTGCGCACCGAGCCCCCTGGCCTTGGCACCAGGCGATTTTCGCGGCATTGAGCACCCCTCCCCGTCTCGTTGCTGCAACGAGCTTGCGTTGAGTGTAAGAACGCTTACGCTCTGTTCCAAGCGACACGCGGGGAGGTAGGGATGTTGCACTGGCAGCAGGCCGAAGGGAAGCGACACGCGATGGTGGGGCTCACCCCGCCGCCGGGCGGTAGTTTCCGCGCGCTGTGCGGGGCCGAGGTGACCGTTCGCCGCACCGACATCCTCGAACTCGGCGGGCACTGGTTCGATCCGACCTGCCTCGCCTGCGAAACCGCCTGGCTCAGCGGCGCAGGTTCACCATTTCGGGCGAGGACTCCAGGCCCCAGGTGAGCCGTTCCGGCGACCAAGCGCACGGCAGCTTGCCGTGCGCTGGGGTCGTGAGTGGACAGACCGGTTAGAACCGGCCGCAACACTCACGATCCCCCGTCAGAAGGCGACCGCGAACTTGTCGACATCCCGCTTCCGCCCCTCAGCGGCGCTGGGTCACCGTTCCGTCCGGGGCGACCGTCAGCCCCGCTTGCGGGCCGCCCGCGCCGCAGTCCGGGCCGTTCGGGTAGGCCAGCGCCGGGGTGACCTCGAGGACCCGTTCGGAGAAAGTGCTGCCGCTTTCGGAAACCAGGGCGAGGGTCACCCGCACCGGCGACGCGGGGAGGCCGGGGACATCGGCGAAGCCGTGTTTCGCGCCGGTCGGCCGGGCCTGTGCCGAGCACACCTCGCCCGCGCAGCCGGACTGGCCGGCCTCGCTGGACGGGAACAGGTCCACCCGCGGCGCCTGGCAGGAGCCCGCCCAGCACACCGTCACGTTCACCGCGCGCGCCCGGTCGGCCAGCGGCGCCGCGATGTCGATCGAGATTCCCACCGGCGTGCCGATCTCGGTGCACGGGTGACCGTCGCCCGCTCCCGCCGGGGCGCCGCAGGCGGTGGCGAGGAAGAGCAGGCCGATCGCGGGGAAAGCACGCATGCCCTACAGACGGCACGACACCCGCGAGTGGTTGCACTAGCGTGCTGGGCATGGTCACCGTGGACGAAGCCGTGCGGTTCCGGCTCGCCGGGCACGGGCTGGCCGAACGCGGGGACGACCTCCTCGCCGCGGCCGGGGCGATCGGCGTGCAGCACACCCCGCCGGGGTCGGCGGGCCAGGCACTGCACGCGCGCGTGCGGGATCTTTCCCCCGATGTGGTGAAAAAAGCCCTGCACGAAGACAAATCGCTCATCCAGGTGTGGAGCGTGCGGGGTGCGCCGCACGTGGTGCCGACCGCGGACGCGGCCGTGTTCACCACTGGGCTCAAGCCTTGCGACGAGGAATCCACGCTGCATTTCATCCGCGGCGCGGCCGAGCACCTGGACGCGCTGGGGCTGACCGCGAGCGAAGCGGTCGAACGCACGCTCGAAGCGCTGCCCGAGGTCCTCGACGGGCGGGAACTCACCAAGGACGAACTGGGTGTCGCGCTCGCCGATCAGGTGCGGGTCCGGAAACCCGGGAAGTGGAACGAACCCGACGGACTGGGGAAGAACACCTACGGCCAGAGCCTGGTGCGGTTCGCGTTGTACGTCGCCGGGCTGCACGGCACGGTGTGTTTCGTTTCGGAGAACCCGGCGAGATTCGCGTTGACCGAGCAGTGGCTCGGGAAACCGTTGCCACCCAAGGAAGAACCGCGGGCGGAGCTGGTCCGGCGGTACCTGCGCTGCCACGGGCCGTCGACCCCGGGCGAATTCGCGGAATGGTCCGGGGTCTCGCCGCGGTTCGCCCGCGAGTCCTGGGAACTCGTGGATCCGGCCGAGGTCCGCTACCGCGATCGCACCGCCTGGACCCTCGCCGGAGACCGCCCGGAACCACCACGCGCCAAGGGAATCCGCCTGCTGCCGCCGTACGACCCGTACCTGGCGACCCGCGACCGGGAATCGCTCGTCGCCGATCGGCAGCTCCGCGAACGCGTGTGGCGCATCGTCGGCAACCCCGGCGTCGTGCTGCGCGACGGCGAGATCGCCGGGCTCTGGCGGCCGCGGAAACAGGGCAAGCGGCTGACCTTGACCGTCGAGGCGTTCGGCGAACTGGACGCGAACGAACTCGTCGGCGAAGCCGAATCACTCGCCCCGTTCCGCGGGGCCAGCGAGGTACGCGTTCAGACCCAGTAGGAAATCCGCGACCGGTAGTTGCGCAGCACGAGCAGCGCCAGCGCCCAGCCGACCACGGTGACGCCGCCCGCCACCACCCAGTGCACCCAGCTCTGCATCTGGCCGATCAGCGGCGCCCGGAGGATCTCCACGAAGTGGTAGATCGGGTTGAACTTCAGCACCGTGACGCCCCACGAGCCGGGCCCGCTGTTGGCGTTCATGGCGATGACCTGGTCCATCGACCACATGATCGGGGTCGCGTAGAAGAGCATGGTGATGAAGCTCTGGATGACCGGCGGGACGTCCCGGAACCGGGTCGCGACGACGCCGAACAGCAGCACCACCCAGGTGCCGTTGAGCATGATCAGCACGAACGCCGGGATCGCCAGCAGGATCGGCCACCCCAGGCCCGGATGCACCGGCGCGTCCGGGTGGTCGATGACCTTGTACGGATGGTCGACGCTGCCGAAGAAGACGAGCAGCACGACCACGTAGACGACCATGTTGTGCGCGAAGTACAGGGTCTGCCGCCAGACCGTGCGGAAGGCGTAGGTCGTGATCGGCGCGGGCAACTGCTTGATCAGGCCCTCGTTCACGATGAACGTCTCGGAGCCTTCCACGATGCAGCCGTTGATGAAGTTCCACAGGATCAGCCCGGTGGTGATGCTCGGCAGCAACGTGGCGATCGACGTGCCGAACAACGCGGAGTTGACCACGCCGAGCGCCAGCGCGGTGACCCCCATGCCCACGGTGATCCACAGCGGACCGATGGTCGAGCGGCGGTAGCGCTGCTTGATGTCCTGCCAGGCGAGCTGCCCCCAGAGTTCGCGCGCCCGCAGGGCCCGCACCAGATCCTGGAATGCGCGCCGGAAAGTCTTGGCGGACCCGGCGAATCGGGCGGGAGCTTCGGGTTCCACTGGCGATGCGGTACTCGTCGACACCCCCGCGAAGCTAGCAGCGCGGTCGGCACCGGGTGGACGGCGACTGGCCGGTAGAGCTGGAAGTCGGTTCCGCGGAGGTCGAACTCGGGGTGGCCGAGGTCGGAGTGACCGTTTCGGACCGGGTCACGGTCTGCCGTTCGATGATCGTCAGTTCCGACGGGGAAGGTGCCACGACGACCTCGGTGATCGTCGAGGCGGGCCGCGGCGGACCGGGCACCGTGCGGACGATCGTGCTGGGGTTCGGCGCGACGACTTCGCGCGCGGGGACCGCGTTCTGCGGCGGGGTGCGCCCGGCGACCAGTGCGGCGGCGACCGAAAGCCCGGCGACGAACCCGGCGAGGACGCCGACCGAGACGACCCCGGTGCGGGGCCACCGCTCGACCATGGACGACACCTCCCCGGGCTCGACCCACGACTAACAGACTGTCACGCGCATCCCTGTACTGGCTCGGTTCTTTCACTGGTCCGACGTTCTTCAGGGTACTCGCGTTGATCGCACGAACCGTTACAGAGCGTGTCAAACACACCTATCGTGTCGCGTTTCTTCTTGAGTTGGCAGGACTCAACTTAGTTGCCGCCGCGTGCTCAGCCCGGGCATGGTGGGTCGGGTGATCACCGAGGCTCGGCGTGGTGGGTTGCTGCGTCACCGGGACTTCCGGCAGTTGTGGCTCGCCGACGCGCTGAGCCAGTTCGGCAGCCGGATCCAGGTCCTCGCCCTGCCGCTGCTGGCGGCCACCACCCTGCACGCTTCGGCGTTGCAGGTGTCGTTGCTGCGCACCCTGGAAACCCTGGCGTACCTGGTAATCGGCCTGCAGGTGGGCGCCTGGTGCGACCGGCTGCGCTGCCGTCCGCTCCTGCTCGCCGCCGATCTCGGCCGCACGGTCGTGCTCGCCTCGGTCCCGGTGGTGGCCGCGTTCGGCGTGCTCACCCTCGGACAACTGTTCGCGGTGGTCGCGACGACCGGGGTGCTGAGCGTGTTCTTCGATGTGGCGCGGCCGAGTTACCTGCCCCGGCTGGTCGGCCGGGAACACCTCCTGGAAGCCAACGCCCGGCTGGAGACGAACCGGTCGATGGCCGCGGTCGCCGCCCCGGCGCCCGCCGGGTACCTCGTGCAGGTCTTCGGCGGCCCGGCCGCGATCGCGGTCAACGCGCTGAGTTTTCTCTGGTCCGCCTGGTGGCTTCGACGCATCCGAACTCCTGACCCGCGCCCGGTCCGGGCGGAACGGCCGAGGCTGTGGCGCGAGATCGGCGAAGGGTTGCGGCTGGTGTTCGGGCATCCGATCCTGCGCGCGATCGGCCTGAATGCCGCGGTGCTGAGCCTCTTCCAATCCGGGCAGATCGCGATCAACGTGGTCTTCCTGCTGCGCGAGATCCACCTTTCGCCCGGAATCATCGGCGTGCTCAGCACCAGCACCCTGGTCGGCGCGGTGCTCGGCGCGCTGTGCGCCCGGTGGATCGGGCTGCGGCTGGGGCAGGCCCGCGGGCTCTGGGTGTCCGGGATCGTGATCGGGCTGGCGTACCTGCTCTTTCCGCTCACCGGCCCGGGGTGGGCGCTCGCCTGGTACGTCGTCGCGGGCCTGGCCACCAGTTTCGGGATCATCGTGCTGAGCGTGCTGGCGGCGAGTTTCCAGCAGGCCGTCACGCCGGAACGCCTGCTGGGCCGGATGAACGCGACGATCCGGTTCCTCCTGCTGGGGCCGGTACCGCTGGGCAGCCTGCTCGGCGGGGTGCTGGCCGGGACGCTCGGGCTGCGCGCCACGCTGTGGGTGGCCGGGGCCGGGGTGTTCGCGAGCGCCGGATTCCTGGTGTTCTCGCCACTGCGGCGATCGCGTGCTCTGCCCCGGGAATGCGAATCCGCGGAGCCGGGTAGCCGGGAGGGATGAACGACCTGATCGATCGCGTACCCAAGCAGGTTTTCCGGAACGGCTCCTGGTGGGATTCGGCCGACGCCACCACGTTCGGCGTGCACGACCCGGGCAGCGAGGAGTGGCTGTGCGAAGTCGCCGACGGCCAGGCCGCCGACGCCGAAGCCGCGGTGGAGGCGGCGGTCGCGGCCCAGGATTCGTGGGCGGCGACGCCACCCCGGGAACGCGGGGAGATCCTGCGGCGCGCGTGGCAGCTGATGACCGACCGCGCCGACGACCTCGCCCGCCTGATGACCCTGGAGATGGGCAAGAGCCTCACCGAATCCCGGGCCGAAGTGACTTATGCGGCCGAGTTCTTCCGGTGGTTTTCCGAGGAAGCCGTGCGCATCGACGGCCGGTACACGCCGAGCCCCGCCGGGGGCGGCCGCACCATCGTCACTAAGCAACCGGTCGGCCCGTGCCTGCTGGTCACGCCGTGGAACTTCCCGCTCGCCATGGGCACCCGCAAGATCGGCCCGGCGATCGCCGCGGGCTGCACGATGATCGTCAAACCCGCGCAGCTCACGCCGCTGTCGATGCTGAACCTGGCCGCGCTGCTCGCCGAGGCCGGGCTGCCGGACGGGGTGCTGGGTGTCGTGCCGAGCACGTCGGCGAGCCGGGTGGTCGACCCGGTGCTCGGCGACTTCCGCGTGCGCAAGCTGTCCTTCACCGGGTCCACCGAGGTGGGCCGCAAACTGGTCGAGCAGTGCGCGCCGAACCTGCAACGCACGTCGATGGAACTCGGTGGGAACGCGCCGTTCCTGGTCTTCCCCGACGCCGATCTGGACGCCGCGGTGCGGGGCGCGGTGACCGCGAAGATGCGCAACAACGGCGAATCCTGCGTCGCGGCGAATCGGTTCCACGTGCACGAATCGGTCGCCGAGGAGTTCACGCGCCGGCTCACCGCCGAACTGGACGCGCTGAAGATGGGCCACGGCACCGAGGACGGCGTGCAGGTCGGGCCGCTGATCAGCATCGAGCAGCGGGACAAGGTCGTCGAACTGGTCGCCGACGCGACCGACCGGGGCGCGAAGGTCACCACGTCCGGGCAGCAGTGGGAGGGCAAGGGTTTCTTCTACCCGCCGACCGTGCTGGCGGACGTGCCCTCCTCGGCCCGCATCCTGCACGAGGAGGTGTTCGGACCGGTCGCGCCGATCACCACGTTCGCCGACGAAGACGAGGCGTTGCGGCTCGCGCACGACACCGAGTTCGGCCTGGTGGCTTACGTGTTCACCCGGGATCTCGACCGCGCGATCCGGGTCGGCGAGCGGCTGCGGACCGGGATGGCCGGGTTGAACACCGGGCTGGTGTCGAACGCGGCGGCGCCGTTCGGCGGGGTGAAGTCCTCGGGGTTCGGTCGCGAGGGTGGCGCCGAGGGCATCGACGAGTACCTGGACGTCAAGTACCTGGCGCTGGCGGTCTAGGGCCAGAACCCGCTGGTGGCGCGGTCGATCAGGGCCCGCGCTTCGGCGGGTGTGGTGTGCCCGAGCACGACGTGCTGGGTGAGGCCGTCGGCCATCGCCTGGAGGGCCCGGGCCTCGGGCGCGGGGTCGATCTCCGCGCGGATGTGCCCGGCGTGCTGGCCGTAGGCGATCAGCCACTCGAGGAGTTCGAGGGCTTTGGCGTGCTGCTCGCGCAGGACGGCCGCGAACTCGTCGCGGACCCCGGCCTGCGCCACGAAGGTCAGCCAGACGCGGGCCTCCGCCGGGCTTTCGGCGAGCGTCATCTCGTGCACGGTGATCCGGAGCAGGTCCCGTGCGTGGTCCGAACCGTCGATGCGGGACCGGGCGCGTTCGGTCGTCCGGGCGATGATGTGCTCGAGGGCGAAGCGGAGCATGCCGTCCTTGGGGAAACTGCGCTGGACCGCGCCCATCGAGACGCCCGCGCGGTCGGCGACGTCGCGCAGGGTGGCCGCCTCGATCCCCCGCTCGGCGATGAGTTCGCAGACGGCGTCGGCGATCCGCTGCCGCCGGGCGTCGTGGTCTACCTGCCGTGGCATACCGGTCATCGTACCCCGTTGTGATGCGCTTGCATCGGTACCGTGCTAACGTTCCGATGCAAGCGCATCACAACCCGGGGAGGGAATCATGCGGACCGCACTGTGGATCGTGGGCGTGCTCCTGCTGGTGCAGGGATTCGGTTCGGCGCTCACCGAGTCGCTCTGGCATTCGTCGTTCGGGGTGTCCGGAATCCTCGTCGGCCTCGGGGCGCCGACGTGGATCTCCTGGGTGCTCGGCGGGGCCGGGGTCGTGGTGCTGGCCGGGGCGGCCGCCTGGCGGCGGGCCTAGCCGGGCGGCTGCGGGAAGGTCGCCCCAGTCCGCGCGGTTTGCCGCGCTCGATCCCGGCGTTGTTGAACGCGATGCCGAGGCGCCCGTACTTGGGTTCTGCGGCCGCTGGGAGCGTCTCGGCGAGGCGGTCGAGCAGGCGATCCGGAAAGCGGGCGGGGACCCGGCGAGCCCGGCACCCAGCCCACCCAGCACTCCCCGGCGATTCAACTCCGTCATCGGTTTCTCTCCTCGTACGACGTGCGGACGCCTCCACTGTCGTCACGAAGAGCAACCAAGCCATCCGTCAAACCGACCGGTCTTGTCGGCATATCGCTCTATCGTGTGAACATGACCGAACCGGCGACCACGCTCGATGACCTGCTGAGCCGGATCGACACGATGCAGCGGTACCGGCGAGCGGGAAAGAGCGCGCTCTTCCAACCGGTAGTCCTGTTGTGGGCGATCGGCCGAGCCCGGCGCGGCGCCGAACGGCTACTCCCCTGGCCCGAAACCCAGGCCACCCTGAAAGAACTGCTCCGGAAGCACGGCGAGAAGCCGCGACCGGATCGCCCCATCGCGGCACTGCATCGGGCCGGGATCTGGGAACTGCGCGACCACGAACCCCCGGTTCCCACCGCGCACGGGGGCGCCGAGCCGGAACCCTGGTTCAACCGGAACCAGCCACGCGGCGGACTCCCCCTGCCGATATACGAACTGCTCCGAGACTCGGAATCGGCACAGGCCGCCGCCATCGACCAGATCTTCGACACCTACCTCGACAACGAACCGCACGACGAACTGCTGACCGACACGGGCCTGATCGACTCCACGCGAACCGGAATGGCAACCGAATACGCGCGGTTGTGCCGGGTCGTCGAGCGCGGCGAGCCGGTGAACTCGGGCAAGCGCACGACCCGGACCACGACCAGCCCGTTCCGCTCGGCCTGTGCCCGGGAAGCCGTGCGGTTACGCAGTGCGGGCCGATGCGAAAACCCCGGCTGCACCGGACAACCCGAGGACGTGACCGACAGCGGCAAACCGCTCCTCGACGTCGACCACATCGAGGATCTGGCGCTGGGCGGACGCGATCACCCGGAGCAGATGATCGCGCTGTGCCCGAACTGCCACCGGATCAAAACCCACGGGAGCACCCGGGAACACCTCCGCGCGAAGCTGCGGGAGGTGGCCCGGTCACGCCACACGACCTACAGCTGAGTCCCGCGCGCGGGCGCTACCGGGATTCTGCGGCGAGTTTCAGGCCGAGTCCGATGAGGACAGTCGCGGTGACCCGGTCCAGCCAGCGCTTCACCTTCTCGCGGAGGAAGAACCGCCGCGCCTGGGCCGCGGCCAGCAGGAGGGTGGACATCCAGAGCAGGCCGACGGTCACGTGGATCGCCACCAGCAGCGCGCCCCAGGCCGCCGAGCCCGGCCCCGCCGGGAGGAACTGCGGCAGCAGGCTCATGTAGAACACCCCGACCTTGGGGTTGAGCAGGTTGGTGACCAGGCCCGCTCGCAGCGCCACCCCGTTCCCCGAGCGGCCGGGAGTCGCGGCGACCTCGGCGGGTTCTTCGCGGCGGTTGCGCGGCAGGCTCTTCCACAGCGCCGAGCCGCCCAGCCAGATCAGGTACGCCGCGCCCGCGATGCGGACGATGTCGTAGGCGAGCCGCGACGCGGTGAGCAGCGCGGTCAGCCCGGCGATGCTCGCGGTCCCCCAGACCAGGCAGCCCAGGCTGATCCCGGCGAGCGCGGCGAATCCGGCCCGCCGGCCGCCGAGCAGCGTGTGCCGCAACATGAGCATCGTGTCGAGGCCCGGGGTCAGCACGCCGAGCAGGGCGACCAGGGTGAACCCGAGGAGAGCGGTTTCCGACATGCGCCCATCACAGCACAGGATCAGCCGTCCTTGTGGTGCGCGCTGACCGGGATCACCAGGGGCGTTCCGGCGACCGGATCCGGCAGCACCTTCGCCTCCAGGCCGAAGACCTCGTCCAGCAACGGCTCGGTGAGGACTTCGGCGGGTTCGCCGCGCGCGACGATCTTCCCCGCGCGCATGGCGATCAGGGTGTCGGCGTACCGCGCGGCCAGGTTCAGATCGTGCAGCACCATGACCACGGTCGTTCCACGATCGGTATGCAGCTTGTATACAAGGTCGAGCACGTCGACCTGGTGCGCGAGATCGAGGTAGGTGATCGGCTCGTCGAGCAGCAGCAGACCGGTCTCCTGCGCCAGGGTCATCGAAATCCACGCGCGCTGCCGCTGCCCGCCGGAGAGGTGGTCGACCATCCGGTCCGCGTGCTCGTCCATCCCGGTCAGCCGCAACGCTTCGGCGATCGCGTGCTCGTCGGTGGGCGACCACTGGCGGTACCAGTTCTGGTACGGATGCCGCCCCCGCGAAACCAGGTCCGCCACGGTCAGCCCCTCCGGCGCGACCGGCGACTGGGGCAGCAGGCCGACGACCTTCGCGACCTCGCGCGTGGGCAGCTTGTCGATCCGCTTGCCGTCCAGCAGGACCGCGCCGTCGCGTGGGCCGAGCAGCCGCGCCAGGGCGCGCAGCAGGGTCGACTTGCCGCAGCCGTTCGGCCCGATGATCGCGGTGACCGTGCCGTCGAGCACGTCCAGGTCCAGCCCGTCGACGACGACCGAGTCGCCGTATCCCAGCCGCAGTCGCTCGGCTCGCAGTCTCGCGGTCATCCCCGCTCCTCCCGGCGGCTTCGCACGAACAGGTAGATCAGGTACGGCGCGCCGAGGATCGCGGTGAGCACCCCGACCGGCAGCCCGGAAATGCCCGGGAGCACGCGCACCGCCAGATCGGCGGTCACCGTGAGCAGCGCGCCCACCGCGAGCGACCCGGCCAGCGGTGGCTGCGCGGTTCCGGCCAGGCGCAGCGCGATCTGCGGGCTGGCCAGCGCGACGAACGTGATCGGCCCGGCCGCCGCGGCGGCCACCGCCGCGAGCCCGGCGGCCAGCAGCAGCAACCCGCCGCGCGCGGCGTCCACCCGGATACCGAGCGCACGCGAGGTGTCGTCGCCGAACTGCAGACCGCCGATGGTGCGCGAGCCGACCAGGGTCACCGGAACCAGCACCGCGAGCGCGATCAGCACCGGCCACACCGACTCCCAGCCCACGTCGGCCAGGTTGCCGACGAGCCAGGTCGTCGCGCGCGCCGCGTTGTCCACGTCGCCGACGGTCAGCAGCCAGTAGACGACGTTGTAGCCGATCGCCGACAGGCCGATCCCGACCAGCACCATGCGGTAGCCGTCGATCCCGCGGCGCCAGGACAGCAGGTACAGCAGCAGCCCGGCGAGCAGGCCGCCACACAACCCGGCCAGCGGCACGCCGAACCCGCCCGCGCTCCCGCTCACCTGGCCGGCGTTCCCGCCGACGACGATCACCAGGACCGCGCCGACCCCGGCGCCCCAGGTGATGCCGAGGACGTCCGGGCTGGCCAGCGGATTGCGCGCGATCGACTGGAACACCGCGCCGGACAGCCCGAGGGCCGCCCCGACCAGGGCACCGGCCAGCGTGCGCGGCAGCCGGAGGTCGAAGACGATGCCCTGCTCGCGCCGGTCGCCACCGCCGAACAACGTCCGCAGCACGTCGAAGGCGTCGAGATGGGCGCTGCCCTGGGCGATGTTCACCGCGGCCACCACGAGCAGCAGGGCCGCGGCGGCGAGCGGCACCGCCACCACCCGCGGCCGGAAGCTCCACGCGGCCGGACCGGCCTTCAGCACCTTGCGGTTCACAGGCGCACCAACCCCTTCCGGCGCACCAGGAACACGAACACGGGCGCGCCGATCAGCGCGAGCATGATGCCGACCTCGAACGAGTCCCCGGTGAGCACGCGCCCCAGCACGTCCGCGGCCAGCAGCACGATCGCGCCGAGCAGGGCCGCGAACGGGACCAGCCACCGGTAGTCCGGCCCGGTGAGCGCACGCGCGAGATGCGGCACGACCAGCCCGAGGAACGCGATCGGCCCGCATGCGGCGACGGCCGCGCCGGTGAGCAGGGTGATCGCGAGGACGCCGACCACCCGGGTCCGGCGCTTGCGCTGACCGAGCGCGGTCGCCACGTCGTCGCCGAGGGAAAGCAGGTTCATCCCGGGCGCGTTGAGCAGCGCGAGAAGTAAGCCAACGACAAGAAAAGGGATTATCTGCGCGGCGACCGTGTAGTCGCGCGCGGCGATCGATCCGACGTGCCAGAACCGGTAGACCTCCATGCCCAGCCGGTCGCCGAGCACGATCGCGGAGACCAGGCCGTTGAGCAGGAAGCTGATCGCGGATCCGGCGAGCGCGAGCGTCACCGGGGTGGAGCCGCGGCCACCGGCGGTGCCCAGTGCGAACACCACGACACTGGCCAGCAGCGCGCCCGCGAACCCGAACCAGATCGTTGTATACAAGCTGTGTACATCCAGTACGACGGTGGAGAGCACGACCATGAACGCGGCGCCCTGGTTGACGCCGAGCAGGCCGGGTTCGGCGAGCGGGTTGCGGGTGTGCCCCTGCATCAGCGCCCCGGCCGCGCCGAGCGCGAGGCCGACCAGCACGCCGAGCAGGGTCCGCGGCAGCCGCAGCGACCGCACGACGAGGTGCTCCTCGAGCCCGGACGGGTGCGCCAGCGCGTCCCAGACGACACCGAGCGGGATGGCCCGCGCACCGAACACCACGCTTGCCACGCAGGTCAGCAGCAGTACGACGACGAGGGCGGCCAGTGCGAGCGGGCGGGTGCGAGCGCGGTTGGTGACGGTCGAGTTCACGTCACCACTCCTGTCGTCTTGATTACTTGAACTTTAACAAACCGGGTCGCCGACCTAGTCTCCCTTAGGCAAGCCTAAGCGAACAGTAGGGATGTCCGATGACCCGACCTCTTCTCCGCCGCCGCTCCTGGCGCGCCGTTCTGGCCGTCTCGGCGGCCGCGTCCCTGTCGTTGACCGCCTGCGGTGGCGGCGACCAGCAGGCCGGGGACCAGCAGGCGGCGCAGGGCGGGTTCCCGCGCACGGTCCAGCACGTCATGGGCTCGACGGAGCTGAAGACCCAGCCCAAACGGGTCGCCGCGCTCGATTCGAGTTACGTCGACGCCGCGCTCGCGCTGGAGGCCGAAGTCGTCGCGTACACCAAGTACCGCGCCTACGACAAGCTGCCGGACTACCTCGGCGACGACGCGAAGTACGGCCAGCAGGCGAAGATCGTCGGCGAGCTGGAGAACCCGGACATCGAGCAGCTGTACGACATCAAACCGGATCTGATCGTCTCGGCGAAGGTGCGGCACGAGAAGCTGTACAACGAGTTCACCGGGGTCGCGCCGACCGTGTTCAGCCAGACCACCGGGGCGACCTGGAAGGAGAACATCCGGCTGCTGGCGAAGGCGCTGGGCAAGGAGGAGCTCGCCGAGCGCAAGATCAAGGCCTACGAGGACCGGGCGCGGCGCGTCGGCGAGAACATCCGGGCGAAGCTGGGCAAGGACGCGACGGTGTCGCTGACCCGGTTCGTCGAGGGCGAGCCGACCGTGCGGCTGTACAGCAGCCGTTCCTTCCCCGGGATCGTGATGGCCGACGCCGGGCTCAGGCGTCCGGCGGGCCAGCCGGATTCGGCGGGCAAGATCTCGGTGGACCTGAGCCAGGAGGACATCACCAAACTGGACGCCGACAGCGTTTTCGTGTCCAGCTACGCGGATCCGACGAAGGCCGCGGAGGACCCGAAGGCGCGGTTCCAGACCAATCCACTGTGGACGAAGCTCACCGGGAAGGTGGCCGACGTGAACGACAACGTGTGGTTCACCTCGGTGAGCCTGCAGGGCGCCCAGGCCATGCTGGACGACCTCGCGAAGCACTTCGGCGTCGACCCCGCCCGGTCCTGATCGCCGCGGAGTCCCGCACCGAGCCGGTTACGTGCGGGACTCCGGTGCGCGCAGGCCGTCGGTGAGGATGTGGCCCAGGTGGCGGTCCGGCGGAGACTGGCGTTCCAGGGCCAGATAGCCCGCGAGCAGCGCGCTCACGTCCGCCACCCCGATGTCCCGGCGGACCGCGCCCGCCCGCTGGGCCCGGGTGAGCAGTTCGCCGAAGGCCGCGCGGAAATCGCTCTCCGGCGCCTTGGACTTCAGGGTCGCGCTGTCCTCGAGCGCGTCGCACAGGGCCTTGTTCAGCACGGCCTGTTCCGCGACCGTGGCGAAGAACGCGAAGAACGTCTCGCCCGGGTCGCCGTCCTCGGCGAGCCGGGCGCGGGCCTGCTGGGCGAGCTGGTCGATCCGGTCCAGGACGACCGCCGCGAAAAGGGCTTCCTTGCTGGGAAAGTGCCGGTAGACCGTGCCCGCGCCGACCCCGGCGCGCCGGGCGATCTCGTCCAGCGGCACGGCCGGGCCCTCGTCGGCGAACGCCGCCTCGGCCGCGGCCAGCACGCGCGCGCGGTTGCGGCGCGCGTCGGCGCGCAGGGCGGGTTTCTCGACCGAGTTCATCGCCCTCGATTCTAGGCGCCCCGTTTTTGTCGGTGCCGTCCTTCATCCTGGACCCGAGCGCGGCAAGGAAGCCGCACGGAGGGGAGGACACTTTGAAAGGGATTCGGTACTCGCAGTGCGGGTACTCGGTCGTCCGTTCGGCACGGCGGGATTCGTCGCCGTCCGAACAGGACGTTCACGGACCGGCCTGAACGGTCTGCTGCTCGAAGAACCGGCCGACGGCGTCGGTGACCAGCGGCCAGATGCCCGGTACGAGCAACGCGGCCAGCACCACGAAGACGGGGAACACCAGCAGGTTCTCCACCTTCTTCCCGGTGCGGAACCGAAGCCAGCGCGGTGGCCGCAGTTCGTACCAGGTCTCCCCGGCGATGGGCAGCGGGAACAGGAACGGGCATCCGGACTCGGTGAGCGCGTCGCCGAGGCAGTGCACCAGGCAGCCGGCCGCCACGGCGATGCCGAGCCAGCCGCCGAGCTGGTCGAGTTGCCCGGCGCCGGCCGCACCGGCGGTGTAGGTCCACCAGATGATCGCGCCACCCGCGACCGGCAGGAGCCAGTCTCCGAGCGCGTCCTCGGCGAGCAGCACGCCGAACAGCACGATCGCGGCCACGGCCCACCAGCCGCCCGCCGCCGTAGCCGCGGTGGCGAGCGCGCCGAGCCCGGCGGCGAACAGGACGGTGTGCGAGAGGTGCCGGTGGGTGCCGGTCCGGTTCTCGTCGCGCGGCCCCTTGGTGATCGCGTACAGCCCGGCGGAGGCGCGGCGCAGCAGCCAGGACAGCGCGCCGGTGATCGGTCCGAGCAGCTTCGACGCCCGGGCGCCGGGATGGTCGAGGTCCGGCAGGAGCGCGAACCCGGCGGTGGTGGCCGCGAAGGCGACCGCCTGGTGCACGGTGCCCGCGCCGACCACGGGTGCGAGTGCGAGTCCGGCGCACCAGCCGGTGAGCGCGTGGGTGCGGCCCATCATGTCGTTCGTCCTCCCCCAGTACCGAGTTGTCGCGTGCGCCCGTGCATCCTGGCAACATGGGTGAGTCGAACGGGGGCCGACAGGCCGGGGCGCCGAGCGCGGAACTGTGTGACTTCTGGCGCGAGCGGCACCACGGCACGCTCACCACGTTGCGGCCCAACGGATCGCCGCACGTCGTGCCGGTGTGCGTCACGGTGGACGCCGATCTCGGCGTCGCGCGGGTGATGTGCTCGCGTGGCAGCGTCAAGGCGCGCAACGTCCTCGCCGCGGGCGAAGCCGGTGCGCGGGTGGCGGTGAGCCAGGTGGACCGGCGGCGCTGGTCGACCCTGGAGGGCCGCGCGGTCATCCGCGCCGATCCGGAGACGATCCGCGAGGCCGAGCGGCGGCACACCGTGCGGTACGGCCGCGAGCCGCGCGTCAACCCGAACCGGGTGGTGATCGAGATCGCCGTCGACCGCCGCCTCGGCATGCGCTGAACCAACCGGTGTCGGCGAATGCCGCGTCGGGGGCGTGTCGGGAAGCGCAACCGGGGTGGCGGAACTGGTGTTCTAGGCGGTATGACCGACGATCCGTCCGCGCTGCTCACCGGCTTGGCCGACGACCTCGACCGGGGTTTCGCCGGGTTGGTGGGCGAGTACGAGCGGGTCGTCTACTCGGTGGCGCTGCGGGTCAGCGGGCGGCACGCCGAGGCGGAGGATCTGGCCGCCGAGGCGTTCCTGCGGGCCTACCGCGCGCTGCGCCGCTACGACCGGGCGCGCATCCTCGCGCTGCGGCCGCGTTCGTGGCTGCTCACGATCCTGCTGAACACCTGGCGCAATGCGATCCGGGACGCGACCCGGCGGCCGAGCCAGCTGCCGCTCGACGAACTGGCCGATCCGGTGCAGCCGGGGCCGGGGGTCGAGGAACTCGCCGAGCGGGACGAGAGCCTGCGGGAACTGGGCGATCTCCTCGCCCGCCTGCCCGAGCCCCAGCGGATCGCGGTGGTGTTGCGGCATGTCGAGGGCCTGCCGATCGCCGAGGTCGCCGCCGTTCTGCGCTGCCCCGAGGGCACCGCCAAGTCACACGTCTCACGCGGTCTGCGCCGGTTGCGCGCGCTCTACGCGGCCGCGGAGCCGCTCAGCTCCGGGAGGGAAGCATGATGACCACCGAAGATCCCATCCTCGACGCTCTCGGCAAGCTGTCCGCCGCGCCCCCGAGGAGCCTGCTGGACCTGGTCCTCGACCGCTGGGTCCGGGTCGGCGGACCGGCCGGGGAGCTGTATGTCGCGTTCACCGAGCGCGGGATCAGTTACGTCCGGGTCGCCGGCGCGGTCGGCGAGGATTCCTTCGCCGAGGAGTACCGGCGGCGGTTCGGGCGGCCGCTGCGCCCGGCGGACCGGCCCCCGGCCGGGTTGCTGCCCGCGCTGCGGGGTGGTTCCGCCCGCGCGCTGCGGTTCGATCTGCGCGGGCTGACCGATTTCGAACGGGACGTCCTCACCGCCACCCGGCGCATCCCGGCCGGGCAGACCCGCCCGTACGGCTGGGTCGCCCGGGAGATCGGGCGGCCGCGGGCGGTGCGGGCGGTCGGTTCGGCGCTGGGCCGCAACCCGGTGCCGGTGCTCATCCCGTGCCACCGGGTGACCCGCGCGGACGGCGCGCTCGGCGAGTACGTGTTCGGTCCGGCCACGAAGGAACGCCTGCTGCGGACGGAAAACGTGGACGTGGACGCGCTGCGCGCGCTCGCCGAGGCGAACGTGCACTTCCTGGCCAGCGCCACCACGGGGATCGTCTGCTTCCCGACCTGCCACAACGCGCGGCGGATCAGCGCGCCGCATCGCCGGGGGTTCGCCAGTGTCGCGGCGGCCGAACGGGCCGGATACCGGCCGTGCCAGGTGTGCCGTCCCGGGGCGGTCGCATGATCACCCCGGGCGCCCGAGACGACCACGACGCGGGAGCGAGCATGCCGAATCCGGAACTCGAGACCGTTCTCGCGCTCGTCCGCAAGCACCGGGCGGTGCTGGTGAACGTGGGCCACGGGCGGTCGGCGCGGTCGGTGGCCGACGCGGAGGCGTTCGTCGAAGCCTGGCGGGAGCGCGGCGGCGAGATCGGCGCCGTGGTGTCCTGGCCCGCGACGGCGGCGTCCTGGTTGCGGCCCGCGTGCCGGTTGGCGCACGGCGCCCCGGACGCCTGGGTGGTCGCGGACGAACGGGAGGGCTGGGCCGGGTTCGGCCGCCGCCTGGCCGCCCAGGCCGCCTGGCGGGCGCGGCGTACGGTCGCGTTCGGCGGGCTCGCCGATCCCGGGCTGCCCGAACTCGCCGGGTGGTGCGCCACCGAGGGGCTCAGCGGCGCGGACCGGGACGGCCGGGCGTGGACGTTCGTCGACGGGAGGCTGGAGAACGCCCCATGGATGCACGCGCCCTGGCCGAAGGCCCCGCTATCGCGGGGGCAGGGCGCCCAACCGCGTAACGGGAGATGACGATGGAAAGAGCGCCCTGTCGACGCGATCGCGGTCGCGCGACATGAACCAAGCACTGATTCCCCGGCCCCGCAAGGAGATCGCGCCGGGTGCGGTGCACGTGCCGGACTGGCTCTCGCTCGGCGAGCAGCGCGAACTCGTTGACGCGTGCCGGGGCTGGGCGGCGAAGATGCGCGCCGCCCGCCTGCCCTCCGGGGGCGTGATGTCGGTGCGCACGGTGTGCCTCGGCTGGCACTGGTACCCCTACCGCTACTCCAAAACCCTCGACGACGTCGACGGCTCCCCGGTGCTGCCGTTCCCGGACTGGCTGGCCGACCTCGGGCGGCGCGCCGTCGCGGACGCCTACCGCGAGCCGGAGGTCGCCTACCGCCCGGACATCGCGCTGATCAACTACTACGACGCGGACGCGCGGATGGGCATGCACCAGGACAAGGACGAACGGTCCCGCGAGCCGGTGGTGTCGCTGAGCCTGGGCAACGGTTGCGTGTTCCGCTTCGGCAACACCGAGAACCGGGGCCGGCCGTGGACCGATGTCGAACTGCGGTCGGGCGACCTGTTCGTCTTCGGCGGTCCGTCCCGCCTGGCCTACCACGGGGTGCCGAAAACCCTGCCCGCCGCGGACGCCCCGGACATCGGCCTGCCCGAAGGCCGCCTGAACCTCACGCTCCGCGTGTCCGGGCTGTGAACTACCGGCTGCTCGACGCGCACGGCCGGACCTACCGCAGCGCCACGCCGGGCACGCTGGGCGGGCACCGGAAGCTGCGGGTCTACGGCAGGCTGGACTGCCCGAGCGCGTTGCGCTGGATCGGGCGCGGCCACTACGTCCGGCACCGCGTCTTCTTCGCCGACGCCGCCACGGCCCGCGCCGCGGGGTACCGGCCGTGCGCGCGCTGCCTGCCCGAGGAATACGCGAAGTGGGCCGCTACACGGCGTTGTGGAAGATGATCCCCAGCACGTGCCTTTGTCCACTGTGGACTTCGCTGACACCGTGCCGGAGCGCCACCCGCCGGTAGCCGCGTTTGCCGGGGACCGGGCGGTGCCGCACCGGGAACACCATGCCCTGTCCCTGCCGGGGCCGGGCCACCATCGCCCGGGACTGCTGCCGCGGCCGCTGCTCGACGAACACGCTCTCGCCGCCGGTGAAGTCCTCGTCCGGCCGGTTGAGCATGATCGCCACCTGCAACGGGAACGTCAGTTCGCCGTAGACGTCCTGGTGCAGGCAGTTGTAACCGCTCGGCCCGTAGCGCAGCAGCAGCGGCGTCGGCCGGTGCTGCCCGGCCGCCGCGCATTCGGCGACCAGCCCGTCCAGTTCGGCGGGGAAGCTGCGCTCGCCGAGCAGTTCCGCCCAGCGGTTCGCGATCCGCGCCAGCGGCGGGTACAGCCGCTCGCGCAGGTCCCGCACGATCGGCACCAGCGGATCGCCGAAGTACCGGTACCGGCCCTCGCCGTAGGCGTGCCGGGCCATCACCACCGTGCTGCGGAAGACCTCGTCGACGTCGAACAGGTCGACGACCTCGGCGCATTGCGCGCGCGTGAGCAGTGGCCCGGTCAGGGCGAACCCGCTCCGGTCCAGGTCGTCGCCCACTTTGTCCCAGTCCAGTTCACTCAGCAAATCCCGCATACCCGGGTAACACCACCCATCCGGGCGGGGTTGCACCGCGGCGCACGAATATTTGGTCAGACCGCTTGTCGAAATGAACCGCCGGAGCTACTGTGCGGTGGATCACGCGAAGGCGCGTGCTCGAGAAGTGCGGGAAGGGGTCGACGATGACCGGGAAATCCACGCTGCGGCGCGCCGGGATCGCGCTGCTCGCCGCGCTGTCGGTGAGCCTCACCGGAGTCATCGGAAACACCGCGAACGCCGCGGGCGACCCCGGCCCGCCCCTGGAAACCCCGCCGTCCCAATTGGACGCCGCACTGCACTGCGACGACGGGATCGACCACGCG
Organism: Amycolatopsis anabasis; assembly: GCF_009765355.1. Lineage (GTDB taxonomy): Bacteria > Actinomycetota > Actinomycetes > Mycobacteriales > Pseudonocardiaceae > Amycolatopsis > Amycolatopsis anabasis. The sequence continues at coordinate 142,195 of NZ_VTHK01000013.1, forward strand.
ACGACGAACCCGGTCCTGTTCGTCCCGGGCACCACCGCCGAGGGCGGCGAGAACTTCGCCTGGAACTACGTGACCGCGCTGCGCGAACGGGGCGTCCCGGCCTGCTGGGTCAACTACCCGTACCGCGGCTGGCGCGACATGCAGATCAGCTCCGAGTACATCGTGCACGCGATCCGCACCATGCACGAGCGCAGCGGCCGCAGGGTGTCCACCATCGGGCACAGCCAGGGCGGCCTGCACCCGGCGTGGGCGGCCCGGTTCTGGCCGGACATCGCCGGGATGCTCGACGACGCGATCAGCCTGGGCACCCCGTTCCAGGGTTCCCTGGTGGCCACCGGCTACTGCCAGGTGCTCAACGCCTTCCCGACCGGTTGCCAGGAGTCGTTCTGGCAGTTCACCTGGCACTCCAACTGGTCCAAGGCGCTCAACCGCGCACCGATGCCCAGCGGGCCCTCGTTCACCTCGATCTACACCGCGACCGACGAGTTCGCCGCACCCGGCGAGGACGCGAGCGCGCTGGCCGGGGCGGCGCATCTCGGGTTGCACGACGTGTGCCCCGGCCGCGTCGGTGAGCACCTCGCGCTCGTGGTCGACGCCGTCGCGTTCGCGCTGGCCACCGACGCCCTGACCCACGACGGCCCCGCCGACGTGAACCGGATCGACAAATCGGTGTGCGGGCAGGCGTTCATGCCGCTCGACTGGCCCGGATTCGCCCAGGCCCTGCCCGATCTGCTGTCCCTGCCGATCAAGGCCTGGTTGCAGAGCCCGCCCTGGACCTGGGTCCGCGCGGAACCGCCGCTGCGCGACTACGCCCGCGCCTAGGCCCGGTCGAGCAACTCGCGTTTGACGATCTTCCCGGTGGCGTTGCGCGGCAACGCGGGCAGGAACCGGATCTCGCGCGGCACCTTGTACCGCGCGAGATTCCGCTTCACGTAGTCCTTCAGCTCGTCCTCGTCCGGCGGCGCCTCCCCGGCCGGGGCGACGAACGCCAGCAGCCGCTGCCCGAACTCGTCGTCGGGCACCCCGACCGCCGCGGCCTCGCGGACCGCCGGGTGCCGGGTCAGCAGATCCTCGATCTCCGCGGGAAACACGTTCTCCCCGCCGGAAACGATCATCTCGTCGTCCCGGCCGCGCACGTACAGGCGCCCGGCGGCGTCGAACTCGCCGACGTCCCCGGTGGACATCAGGCCGCCGATCACCTGTTTGCCCCCGCCGCCGGTGTACCCCTCGAACAGCCCGCCGTTGCCCACGAAGATCCGCCCGGTCACCCCGCGCGGGACCGGCCGACCCCGTTCGTCGAGCAGGCGCACCTCGGTTCCGCGCGCGGGAAAGCCCGCGGTACCCGGCGCCGCGCGCAGGTCGGCCGGGGTCGCGACGGACACCAGCGCCACCTCGGTGGAACCGTAGATGTTGTACAGGTTGTCGCCGAACTCGGTCATCCACTCGGTCGCCAGATCGCCCGGCAGCGCGGAACCGGCCGTGGCCACGACGTCCACTGTGGACGTGTCGTACCGGGCCCGGACCGCGCGGGGCAGGTCCAGAATCCGGCGCAGCATCACCGGCACCGGGACCACCACCGAGCACCGGCGGCATTCGATGTCGGCGAGCACGGCCTCCGGGTCGAACCGGCGGCGGATCACCTGCGTGGTGCCGAGATACAGGCCCAGCAGCAGGAAACTCAGACCCCAGGTGTGGAACATCGGCGCGGCGAGCACCTGCGACTGCCTGCGGCGCAACGGAATCCGGTCGACGAGCCCGGCGATCGGATCGAGTGAACGCGGTTCCGGCCGGGCGACCCCCTTCGGGCGGCCGGTGGTGCCCGAGGTCAGGATCACGATCCGGCCGACGCCGTCCGGTTTGACCGGCGGCCCGTCGCGGTGCGCGGCGATCATCCCGTCCAGCGTCGGCGCGTCGGCGTCACCGTCGTGCCAGGCGACATAGCGGCGGCCGAAGTTGAATCCGGTGTACTCCTGGTCGTGGATGACCGCGGTCGCGCCCTCGGCGGCCAGCGAATCCGCCAGCTGCGGACCGGCGAACGCGGTGTTCATCAGCAACGCGTCCGCGCCGAGTTTGGCCGCCGCCAGCAGCCCGTCCACGAATCCCCGGTGGTTGCGGCAGATCAGGCCGATCCGGTCCGCGGCGGTGACGCCGTCCGCGGCGAGCGCGCGGGCCAGCGCCTCGGCGCGCCGGTCCAGTTCGGTGAAGGTGAGCGAGCCGCGTTCGTCGATCAGCGCGACGCGATCGCCGTGCTGGATCGCGGCGGCCTTCACCAAGGTCGCCGCTCCGGCGCCCCAGCGCAGGGCCGCGCCGCCGAGCCGAAACGCGGTCGACGGGCGCACCGGGCGCACCAGCCCGGACCGCACGAGCACGCCGAGGTTCCCCAGTTCGTGCGCGAGCCGGCGGGCGCTCAAACCCGGCCGCCCAGCAGGAAGGAGCGCCGCCACAGCGCGGTGGTGACCCGGCCTTTGATCATCCCGGCCTCGTCGAGGAACCGCACCAGCCGCTCGCCCATCCAGCGCACGCTCTCCCGGTAATGCGGATTGGCCAGCGCGGCCTTTCTCGCCTCCCACGGATCAAGCCCGGCCCGCTTGTACGCGCGCGGATCGATCAGCACGCGCGCGGCGCCCCACGCGGCGAGCGCGAGGCCGACCCGGTTGAGCGCGCGCAGCACCGGGCCGAGGCGCGGCATCAGGCGCCGCAGCTCTTCGCGGGCATAGGTGATGTGCCGGGCCTCTTCGAGCACGTGGATCCGGTTGACCATGCGGATGTGCGGCTGCATGTTCTCGTCGGCCATGGTCTCCCGCTGCAGCCGGTCGATCATCTCCTCGATCAGCAGCGCGCCGCCGTACATCGCCGGGCCGGTCGGGATGAGCGAGGCGATCCGCTGCAGCACGCGGACCCGCCGGGGCAGCAGGAAGGGGCGCACGCCGAACTTCTCCAGCGAGCGGCCGAACATGGTGGAGTGGCGGCATTCGTCGGCGATCTCGGTCAGCGCGTACTGCGCGTGGCGCGAGGTCGGGTCGCCCTCGGCGATCGTGTTGAGCAGCATGTGCATCAGGCCGACCTCGGCGAAAATGCCGAAGCTGGTGATGCTGGCGATTTCCTGCTTGCCGAGTTCGAAGCGCTGTTCCGGGGTCATCCGGTCCCAGAGCGCGGTGCCGTAGAGCGAGATCCGGTGTTCGGGCAGGTAGTACTTGTCCGGTTCGATCGGCGCGGACCAGTCGATGTCGACCGCGGGGTCGTAGAACTTGTCCGCCGAGGACTGCAGGAGTCGCTCGGCCGTGCGCTCCCGGCCGTCGCGTGCGCCCATCTTGCCTCCCGACTATGGGATACCGCCAGTATCGGATACCTGTAAGTACTATGGTGCGAGTGGACGACAGTGTCAACGGTCACAGCGGCCGGGACGGGCGCGCCGAACGGTGGCGCCAGCACCGCGCCGCGCGGCGCGAGGAGTTTCTGGACGCCACCTTCCGCGCGCTGAACGAGCACGGCCCGGACGTCACCATGGCCGATATCGCCCGCGAGGCTCGCGTGGCGAAACCGCGGCTGTACCGGTACTTCGCGGACAAGGAGGACCTGTTCGACGCGGTCGCCGAGCGCACCTTGCGCATCCTGTGGGAGCGCCTGCTCCCCGCGCTGAACACCTACGGCGAGCCGCGCGCGATCGTCCGGACCGCGCTGGCCGCGTACGTGGGGCTGGTGGACGAGTACCCGAACGTGGTGCGGTTCCTGGTCGGCAGCCACTTCATCGACCGGTCCTGGGAAGCCGATCCGGTGGTGGACAACGGCCGCAAGGTGGCGAGCCTGCTCGCCGGGCTGTTCGCGGAGAACCTGCGCTCGTTCTCCGGCGACGCGGGCGGGGCGGAACCGTGGGCGCACGCGGTGGTCGGCGCGGTCGCGGCGGCCACCGAATGGTGGCTGGAGAGCGAGTCGATGACCCGGGACCAGGTGATCGACTACCTGACCCCGTTCGTCTGGGGCGCGATCGACGGCGCCCTGCGGTCCGAGGGGATCGTGCTCGACGCGGACCAGCCGATCAGCCTCGCCAACCTGGTCGGCCGCTGACCGTCGAACTCGTGTGCCCGAGTGTGCGACTCGCTTGCCCGAACGTTGAACTCGCGTGCCTGAACGTGAAACTCGCGTGCGCGAACGTGGAACTCAGGCGCGGATGCCGTCGAACATGACCCGGGTGCCGGCGTTGATCCAGCGGTCGCGTTCGGCGGCGGGGTCCTTGGCGGTGAGCAGGGACAGACCGCACGAGATGATCACGCCGTTCAGGGCCTGGGCGGTGACCTCGGTGTCCAGGTCGGCGCGCAGGAAACCCTTCTCCACGCCGTTGCGCAGGTACATCTCGGTGCCCTGGGCCATGCCGCGGTAGGTGTCCAGGGTCAGCGCGGTCATCTCCGGATCCGCGCCGAGCGCCTCCACGAACAGCAGGCGCACCAGTTCGGGGTCCTCGACGAACAGGGTGAACATCCGGTCGCAGATCTGGCGGACCTGCTCGCGGTACTCCTCCAGCGTGTTCGTCGACGCCGGATCGGCGAGCGCCATCACCGACATCAGGCGCTCGGCCGCGTTGGCCAGCACGTGCATCAGAATGTCGCGCTTGTTCGCGAAGTACCGGTAGAACGTGCCGTGCCCGATGCCCAGCTCGTTCGCGATGTCCGCGATCCCGGCCGCGTGGTACCCGCGTTCGGTGAACACCTTGAAAGCCGCGTGCACGATGTCCGCGCGCCGCTGCTCGGCCCGTTCCGCCGCCCGATCCGCTGCTGTCGTCATCGCCCGCAGTATCCCACTTCCCCGGGCGAGCACACCGTCAACGTCGAAGGACCGCGAAGTCGTACCGCACGCCGGTCAGCTCCTCGGACAGCTCCCACAGCTTCCGCTGAACCTCGCGGTCGCGGGACGCCCGGTTGGACCGGACCCGGTGCGGATGCCCCCACATCTCGCCGGGCAGGTTCGGACCGGCGAACGAACCGCCGGGCAGATCGGGCTTGGTCGCCGCGTACAGCGTCGGCAGCGCGCCCCGCTCGGCGCTCTGCGCGAGGAACCGGTTCATCAGGCGCATCCCGAAGTCCTGGATCGACTCGGTGCGCCCCTGCAGGTTCGTGTTCGCGTATCCGGGATGCGCGGCCATCGAACGCACGTCCGAACCCGCGTCCGCCAGCCGCCGCTGGAGTTCGTAGGCGAACATCAGGTTCGCGAGCTTCGACTGGCCGTAGGCCGACCAGCGACCGTACCGCCGGGTGAAGTTCGGGTCGCTCAGCCGGATCCGCCCGATGCGGTGCATGAAACTGGACAGCGAGACGACCCGGTCGGTGATCCGGTCCAGCAGGAGCCCGGTGAGCGCGAAGTGGCCGAGGTGGTTCACCCCGAACTGGGTCTCGAACCCGTCCCGGGTCTGCCCGCGCGGCACCGCCATCAGGCCCGCGTTGTTGATCAGCATGTCCACCGGCCCGTCGACGCTGTCCGCGAACGCCCGCACCGACGCCAGATCGGCGAGGTCGAGCGCGCGCACCTCCACGTCGCCGGTCATCCCGGCAGCCGCGTCCTTGCCCTTGCCCACGTCCCGGCAGGCCAGGATCACCCGCGCCCCGGCCCGGGCGAGTTCCTTCGCCGCCACCAGCCCGAGTCCGCTGTTCGCCCCGGTCACCACGGCCGTCCGGCCGTGCTGATCGGGAATGTCCGCCGCCGTCCAGTTCGCCATCACGCCGCCCGATAGGTGTAGTCGTCCAGATCGAAACTACGGCTCCTGCGCCGGGCCTGCAGCACCGACGAGGGCCGGATGTAGGGCATGTCGCCCTGGGAGTTCACGTAGTACGTCCGCAAACCCTGGTTGAGCACGCCGAAGTAGTACGCGATGTTGCGCCCGCGCCGCCGCACGCCCGCGTGGTAGCGGTCGTGCGCGGCCTGGTCCACCTCGACCGCGGTGGCCCCGCGGCGCCGGGCCTCGGTGATCGCGCGCACCGCGTGCCGCGAGGTGATCTCGACCAGCGCGTGCCAGCCGGTTCCGGTCCACGAGTACGGCCCCACCAGCATCCACCGGTTCGGCAGCTTGGGCACGCTCACGCTCTCGTACGCCTGCAGCCGCCGCGCCGCGTAGAACTCGCCGAGGTCGAACCCGTCCCGGCCGACGATCGCGCCGGGCCGGTAGCTCTCCGGATCGGAGAACAGCTCGTACCCGGTGGCCAGCACGATCATGTCGAACTCGCGTTCGGTGCCGTCCGCCAGCCGCACGCCCTTCTCGGTGAACCGTTCGATCGGCGTGGTCACCAGGTTCGTGTTCGGCCGGTTGAACGCCTGGACGAACGTGTTGGACATGGTCGGCCGCTTGCCGAGCACGCCGTAGGCCGGGACCAGCGCCGCACGGGTTTCCGGGTCCCGCACCGCGCGGCGGAGGTACCACCGGTAGAACGCCCGCGCCCGCGAGTCCATCAACCGCATCGCCCGCGCGGCGATCGGCAGCGGCGAATGCACCGCGAGCCGCAGCAGCACCTCGACCCCGGCCAGCATCGTCCCGTGCAGCAACGCCATCAGCCCGGGGACCCGCAGCAGGAGCCGCACCGCGGGCGGGATCGCGAAGTCCGGTTTCGGCAGGCACCACACCGGGGTGCGCTGGAAGACGTCGAGCCGCTCGACCTCGGGCGCGATCGACGGGGTGATCTGCACCGAACTCGCGCCGGTGCCGATGATCCCGACCCGCCTTCCGGTGTGGTCGTAGTCGTGGTCCCACGCGGTGGGGCGCTGGATCTTGCCCAGGTAGTCCGCGAGCCCGGGGATCCCCGGATCCAGCTTGGGATTGATGAACGCGCCGACCGCGCTGATCACGAACCGCGCGGTGATCACCCGGCCGTCGCCGGTGTGCAGGTTCCACCGGTGCCGCTCGTCGTCCCAGACCTCGCGCACCACCTCGGTGTGGAACTCCAGATGCGGCCCGAGGCCGAACCGCTCGACGACATCGCGGTGGTACGCCTGCACTTCCGCACCGCGCGCGAACACCCGCGACCAGTCCGGGTTGCGGGCGAACGAGTACTGGTAGGCGATCGACGGGATGTCCACGCCGATCCCGGGGTAAGTGTTGTCGCGCCAGCTCCCGCCGATCTCCCCGGCCCGTTCCAAGATCACGAAGTCGAGACCGGTCTCGCGCAACCGGACCCCGGCCGCGATGCCGCCGGGCCCGGCGCCGATCACGACGACTTCGTGGTCGGGCTGCTGATCGGGCGCCGCCATTGCCGCTTCACCTCCCGGCCGTTCACCGGTTTCGCGGGCAGGGTCCGGTAGGTGTAGTCGTCGAGGGAGAACCGGCGGCTCTTCCACATCGCCTGGAACGCGGTCGTCGGCCGCAGCAGCGAGAAGTCGCCGTGGTGGTCGATGTAGTAGGTGTTCGCGTTCTCGCAGTTGTTGCTGAACAGCAGCGAGCGACTGGCCCGGCCATGGGCGAAGGCGAAGAACCGGTCGTTCGCCTCCTGCGTGACCTCGACCGCGGTCGCACCCCGGCGCTTGGCCTCGGCGATCACCCGCATCGCGTGGTGCGACTGGGTTTCCACCATCACGTGCCACGAACTCCCGGTCCAGGAGAACGGCCCGAAGATGAAGAAGCTGTTGGGCAGCTTGGGAATGCTCACCCCTTCATACGCCTGGACCTGCTCGGTCGCGAAGAAGTCGGCGAGATCGAACCCGTCCCGCCCCTTGACCGGCACCTTGCGGTAGTTCTCCGGATCGTTCGACAGCCGGAATCCGGTGGCCAGGATCAGCGCGTCGATCTCGTGGTGGCGCCCGGCCTGGTCCAGGATCCCGGTCGGCGTGATCCGCTCGATCCCGTCGGTCACCAGGTCGACGTGCTCCCGGGTGAACGTCTTGTAGTAGGTGTTCGACACGCTCGGCCGCTTGCAGCCGAACCCGTAGTCCGGGGTGAGCTTGCGCCGCAGTTCCGGATCCCGCACCTGCGTCCGCAGGTACCCGCGAATGGCCCGCTCACAGCGCCTGGCCACGAACGTGCCGGGTTTGCCGGACACGATCACGCCGACCAGCAGCACCTCGACGATCGCCGCGGTGACCCCGCGCACCACGCTCTGCGTGAACGGCGCCACCCGGAACAACCTCCGCAACCCGGGCGGAATCTTCAGGTCCGGTTTGGCGAACACCCAGATCGCGTGCCGCTGGAACACGCTCAGCTTCTTCGCCACGTTCGCGACCTTCGGCACCATCTGCACCGCCGTGGACCCGGTGCCGATCACCCCGACCCGCTTCCCCCGCAGGTCGTAGTCGTGATCCCAGCGCGAGGTCTGAATGACCTTCCCGCCGAAATCGTCGAGCCCGGGAATGTCCGGCCGCTTCGGATCCACGAACGCGCCCAGCGCGGTGATCACGTACCGGCAGGTCAGCACCTTCCCGCCACGCAAATGTATCCGCCAGAGATGCTCGTCCTCGTCCCACACCCGCGCGGTCATCTCGGTGTTCAACCGGATATATGGCCGCAGCCCGTACTTGTCGGCTACGCGATCGATGTACTCCTTGACCTCGTGGCCCTTCGGGAACACCCGCGACCAGTCCGGGTTCTTCTCGAACGAGAACTGGTAGGTGAACGAGGGCAGGTCCACGGCGACATCGGGATAGGTGTTGTCCCGCCAGGTGCCCCCGATGTCCGAGGCCCGCTCCAGGATCACGAAGTCCTCGATGCCCGCCTTGCGCACCGCGATGCCCGCGCCGAGCCCGCCGACACCGGCCCCGACGATGATGATCTCGTGGTCCGGGGTTTCCGTCATCGCGATCCTCCACAGTGGACGTTCATGGTGCACCCCGGGAATCCCCCAAAGTGGCTTTCGGTACCTTCAACGCCCCGAAAGCCGCATTGGGTACCTTGAGCGCCCCGAAAGCCACATTGGGGGAAATGGTGGCGGGGGATCATGGGGCGGCCTGGCGTAGGAAGGTTCCGATCTCGCGGATGGCGGCGCGGCCTTCCGGGACGAGGTCGGCGGCGGCCTGGAAGACGTGCACCTGGCGGTCCCAGATCTGCAGGGTCACGCCGACGCCCGCGGCGGCGAGGCGGTCCGCCATCAGTTCCGAATCCGGCAGCAGCATCTCGGTGGAACCCGCCTGGATCAGCACCGGCGGCAACTCGCCGAGGTCGGCGTCCACCGGGGAGAGCGCGGGGCCGGGGCTGCCGTCGACGAACACGCGCGCCTCGGTCTTCGCGGCGAGGTCGGCGACCGCGGACAGCACGCTGGTCGGGAACACCGGATCGAGGCTCGCGTTGGGGTGCTCGCACTTCCGGGCCGGGTCGAGGTCGGTGAGCGGGGAGAGCGCCACCACGGCGGCGGGGGTGCCAAGGCGGCGCTGGACAACGGCCAGCGCGACCTGGAAGGCGAGGAAACCGCCCGCGGAATCGCCCGCGACGACGATCTCCTCCGGTCGGAAACCCTGGTCGAGCAGCCAGCGGAAGCCGTGCACGCCATCGGTCACCGAACTGGAGATCGGCGCGCGCGGCAGCATCCGGTAGTCGACGGTGAGCACCGGGCACCGCCCGGCGGCCGAGATCTCGGACACCAGGCGCCGGTGGGTGCGCAGGCCGCAGCAGATGAAGGCGCCGCCGTGCAGGTAGAGGACGACCCGGTTCCCGGTCGCCTTCCGCGCCTGGATCCACTCCGCGCGGCAGTCCGGCAGCGCGACCGGCGCGCGTTCGGTGCCGGGTAGCGAACGCATCCAGAAGGCGAGCCGGTCGATCAGGCCGAACGGCCAGGGCAGGTGCGGGAAGCGGCCGTAGGCCACCAGGACCGGGCGCACGAAGACGCGCAGGAACAGCGCGAGCACGCGGGAGCGGCGGCTTCCCCTGCCCCGGTGTTCCACGACGGGAGGTGCCGGGCGCGCGGCCGGTTCGGTCGCCCTCTCCACGGCCTGGTCAGCCACGTCGGCCATCCCGGCACCTCCCGTCACGAGACGGAATGATCTGTCATTCCGCTTCATTTCTACCACTTCCCCGGTCGGCTTCCTAGGGTTCACAACCGGCCCAGACGGGAGCCGAGGGACAGCCCGCCCTTCGCGATCAGCGCGCTGAGCCGCTGGTAGCGGGCACCGAGCACGCGCGGCAGCGCGTCGAAGACGTACGCGTCCGGGCCGATCAGGATCCGGGGCTTGTTCCGCTGCACCCCGCGCAGGATCGTGCGCGCGGCCCGCGCGGGCGTGGTGAGCGCGATCCGCTGGAAGTCCCGGTCGGCTTTGTCCAGGCGTAACGCTCCCGTGGAGCGGGCGTCGCGGACGATGTTGGTCTTGATCCCGCCGGGGTGCACGCAGCTCACCCCGACCGGTCGCCTGTCGATGAGCATCTCCTGGCGCAGCGCCTCGGTGAAGCCGCGGACCGCGAACTTCGCCGCGTTGTAGGCGCTCTGCGTGGGCACCCCGATGAACCCGAAGACGCTGGAGACGTTCACCAGGTGCCCGTCGCCGGATTCGATCAGGTACGGCAGGAACGCCTTGGTGCCGTGCGCCACGCCCCAGAAGTTGATGTTCATCAACCAGTCCAGGTCGTCCCACCGCATCTCGTCGACGTTCGCGGACAAGGCCACGCCGGCGTTGTTCACCACCAGGTTCACCGCGCCGAACTCGCCCGCGACCTCGTCGGCGTGCGCGAGCACCGCGGTCCGGTCGGCCACGTTGACCTGGTAGGGCAACGCCTTCGCCCCCGCCTTCTCGCACAGCGCGGCCGTTTCGGCGACCCGCGCGAGGTCCACATCGGACAGTGCCAGCCGAGCCCCTCGATCGGCCAGTTCCAGGGCGAGGGCCCGGCCGATGCCGGAACCGGCTCCGGTGATCACCGCGACCTTGTCCGCGAACCGCTTCACCGCACAACTCCCGTCAAACTGTGTTCTCTGTCAGCATGTTGCCCCCGCCGGGAACCGATCAGCTCGAAGTCCGCCGGATCCGCCTTGCGCGTGCGCAACCAGTACTGCCAGGTGAAACCGGGCCAGATCGTCCGGTTCACCCCCTGGGAATCCAGGTACCAGCTGGTGCAGCCGCCGGTGCTCCACACGCCTTTCGCGAGCTTGCGCTGGATTTCCGCGTTGAACTCGCCCTGCACCTGGCGGCGGACCTCGAAGCCCGCGGCCCGGTTCCGCTCGACCATCCGGATCGCGTCCAGCGCGTACCGGATCTGCGACTCGATCATGAACACCACCGAGTTGTGCCCCAGTCCGGTGTTCGGGCCGAGCAGGAAGAACGAGTTCGGGAACCCGTTGACCGTGATGCCCAGATGGGTCTGGATGCCCTCGCGCCGCCACTGCTCGGCCAGGTCCCGGCCGCCCCGGCCCTTGATGTCGAGGTACTCGAAGGCGTCCGTGACGTGGAACCCGGTGCCGAAGATGATCGCGTCGACCGCGCGTTCCGTGCCGTCGGCGGTGACCACGCCGTGCTCCCGGATCTCGGTGATGCCCTCGGTGATCACCTGCACGTGGTCCCGGGTCAGCGACCGGTAGTAGGTGTTCGAGCCGAGCACCCGCTTGCAGCCGAGCCGGTAGCGCGGGGTGACCTTCTTCCGCAGCACCGGATCGGCGATCTGGCGGTTGATGTGCCGCTTGCCCAGCCATTCGCCCGCGCGCAGGATCGCGGGATGCCCGTTCATGCCGATCGCGAGGGATTCCGCGCCCCAGTAGACGACGTTGCGGTAAACGCGGCGCAGCAGCGGGACGCGCTGGAAGACGTTCCGCGCGGATTCCGGGATCTCCGCGTTCGCCCGCGGCATCACCCAGGGCGGCGTGCGCTGGTACAGGTGCAGTTCGGCGACCTGCTTGGCGATCTCCGGCACGAACTGGATCGCGCTCGCGCCGGTGCCGATCACCGCGACCTTCTTGCCACGCAGGTCGTAGGCGTGGTCCCACTGCGCGGAGTGGAACGTCTTCCCTTTGAAGGTGTCGAGTCCGGGCAGCTGCGGGATGTTCGGGATGTGCAGCGCCCCGACCCCGGCGACCAGGAACTTCCCGGTGAACTCGCCCGCCTTGGTACCGACTTGCCAGCGGTGTTCGCGGTCGTCCCAGCGCGCCGAGGTCACCTCGTGCCCGAACCGGATGTGCTCGCGCAGCCCGTACTTGTCGGTGAGCCGCTTGAGGTAGTCCCAGATCTCCGGCTGCGCGGAGAACGTCTGCGACCAGCGCGCGTTCGGTTCGAAGGAATACGAGTACATGTGCGACGGCACGTCACAAGCGCAGCCGGGATAGCTGTTGTCCCGCCAGGTGCCGCCGATCTCGGCGGCCTTCTCCAGCAGCACGAAATCGTCCCGGCCCGCCTTCTTGAGCTGGATCGCCATGCCCAGCCCGGAAAACCCGGTGCCGACGATGACGATCCCGGTCTCCTCGGTGACCTTCCGAGCGGCCGTGCGCCTAGCCATGTCGCCTCGCTTTCCGATCCGCGGCCGCCCGCAGGAGACCTCCGATCCGCTCGGCGACCTCGGCGGACCGTTCGAACGGCAGCATGTGCCCCGCTCGCGGGAAGAGGACGAAATCGGCGTCCGGCAGCGCCCGCGCGATCCGGGCCAGGTGGCCGACCGGGGTCAGCACGTCGACCGCGCCCGCGAGCACCACGGCCGGGATGTCCCGGAACGCGGCGAGCGCGTGGTACCGGTCGTGCTCGTAGAGCGAGTACCGGATGCCGATCATGCTCGCCGGATGCGAGCGGGCGAACTGCTTCGCCGCCCGGGCCAGGTCGTACCGGCTCGGGTTGCGGCCGAAGAGCACCAGCCGCAGGACCGCCGTGCCGTAGCGCCGTGAACGCGGATCGCGCCGCACGAGCCAGCGGTTGACCGGCGCCTCGATCCGCTGACCGGCGGTGAACAGCTTCGGCGGGACGCCGAACGTGTTCGAAGACAGGTCACCGGAGCTGGTCGCCACGAACGCGACCCCGGCGACCCGGGCGCGCACCAGCTCGGGGTGCCGCTCGGCGAGCGCCATGATCGTCATACCGCCGAGGGAATGCCCGGCCAGCACCAGTTTCCCGGTCGGCGCCCGGTCGGCGAGCAGTTCGGCCAGATCGTCGGCGAGTTGCTCGATCCGCGCGGTCCCCGGCGGCGCGGCGACCGAGCGGCCGTGCCCGCGGTGGTCGTACCGCAGCACGCGGACGTCCGGGCCGAGGTGCGAGACCACGTCGTCCCAGGATTCGTGGTCCATCATCCAGCAGTGCACGAGCACCACGGTCACCGGCGCGTCGGCCGGTCCGGACCCGACCACGCGCAGCGCGGAGCCGTCGGCGGTCACGAAGCGCCGCGGATCGGGCCTGGGTTCGGGTGGCGCCGGGACGGCGTGCAGCGCGGTCATTTCCGGCCCCGCGGCAGCAGGTTCGAGCGGCGCCACAGCGCGGTGGTCAGCCAACCTTTGATCATCCCGGTCTCGGTGAAGAAGTCCACCAGCCGTTCGGCCATGAACTGCGAGGTCCGCTGGTAGTGCGGGTTCCGCAGCGCGGCCTTGCGCCCCACCCGGGGTTTGATCCCGACCGCTCGGTAGACCTTGGGGTGGATCAGCATGTAGGCCACCGCGTTCGCGGCGATCGCCAGGATGACCCGGTTCAGCGCGAGCTGGAACCGGTTGAGTTTCTCCGCGCTGCGCACGAGTTCCTCACGCGCGAAGCCGATGTGCCGGGCCTCCTCGAGCACGTGGATCCGGTTGAGCATCCGGAAATGCGGCTGGATGCGCTCGTCGGCCATGTTCTCCCGCTGGCCGCGGTCCAGGATTTCCTCGATGAGCAGGGCCATGCCGTAGCTGACCGGGCCGATCGGGATGAGCGAGATGAACCGCAGCGCCTTCGCGGCGAGCCACGGCTGCCGGTACGCACGGACGCCGGTCTTGCCGATGAACTTGCCGAACATCGTCGAGTGGCGGGTCTCGTCACCGATCTCGGTGAGCGTGTACTGCGCGTGCGCGCTGGCCGGGTCCCCTTCGGCGACGATTCGCAGCAGCAGGTGCATCAGCGCGACCTCGGCGTAGATGCCGTAGCTGACCATGCTGACCGCCTCGTGCTTGCCCAGTTCGAGGCGCTGCTCGGGGGCCATCCGGTCCCACAACTCGGTGCCGTACAAGGAGATCCGGTGTTCGGGGAGATAGGGCGCGCCGTCGAGCATCGGCTCGCCCCAGTCGATGTCCACCTGGGGGTCGTAGAACTTGTTCGCCGAGGAGGTGAGCAGGCGCTGGGCCGTGCGCTCCTGGTTCGCGGCGGTCCTGGTCATCGTCGACACCACCCTGCCAGTACTTGGTACCTCAGGTATCCGTTACTGACGAGTTACTATCCATAGGCCGCCCGCGAGTGTCAACACTCACAACGAGGCGCGACAGGACCAACGACCTTGTCGCCACAATGGAGTAACGCGCATCACACCCACTCGTTGTACCTTGATGAACTCGCGAGTAGGTAGCACTCAGCGAGCACGGGCGATGACGGTGAGCACCTTCAACGGGGAAGGGGTGTGAAATGACAGCCGCCCTTGTGAATGACGTGTCATTCTGTACGCTGCGACTGTGGCGCAGGACACGATGAAGCAGGGATCGCTCGCTGAGCTGCTGGTTTCCCGCGCGCTCCAGTCGTGTGCGACCGCGGGGAACGTGCTGGTGATGTCCGTGACCGTGGGCGCGAGCATCCTCACCGACATCCCGCGCCGGCGGTTCCCGTGGCGGGAATTCGTCCGCCAGGCCTGGTTCATGGTCAGCGTCTCGGTGATCCCGACGATCCTGGTCGCGGTGCCGTTCGGCGTGATCATCTCGGTCCAGGTGTCCAGCGTCGCCCAGCAGGTCGGCGCCAGCTCGTTCATGGGCGCCGCCAACGGCCTCGGCGTGATCCAGCAGGGCGCGCCGATCGTCACCGCGCTGCTGCTGGCCGGGGCGGTCGGTTCGGCGATCACCTCGGACCTCGGCGCGCGCAAGATCCGCGAGGAGATCGACGCGCTGGAGACCATGGGCCTGTCCCCGATCCGTCGGCTGGTCGCGCCGCGGATGGTCGCGATCGTGCTGGTGGCCATCGTGCTGTGCGGGATCGTGGTGTTCACCGGGGTGGTCACCGGCTACTTCTTCAACGTGCTGGCCCAGGGCGGCACGCCGGGCAGTTACGTCAGCTCGTTCGCCGCGTTCGCCCAGCCCAGCGACCTGATCCTGGCCGAGTTCAAATCGGTGCTGTTCGGCGCGATCGTCGGCGTGGTGGCCGCGCAGAAGGGCCTCACCGCGCAGGGCGGGCCGGGCGGCGTCGCGCACGCGGTGAACGCGGCCGTGGTGCTCGCCGTGGTAATCCTGTTCGGGGTCAACGTGATCATCACGCAGATCTCCAACGTCCTCTTCCCGTCGAGGATCGTGTGATGGCCGTCGGATCGCGTTACCAGGCGCCGCCGGTCCGGGTGGCCGAGCGGGTCGTGCGGGCCCCGTACCACGGGCTCGCCGGAATGGGTCACCAGGCGACCTTCTTCGTCCGCGCGATCGCGGCGATTCCGTTGACGCTGCGGCATTACCGGGCCGAGGTGTTCCGGCTGCTCTCGGACATCAGCTGGGGCAGCGGGGCGATCGTGGTCGGCGGCGGCACGGTCGGCGTGATGGCGCTGCTGTCGCTGTTCACCGGCGCCACGGTCGGCGTCGAGGGGTTCAACGCGCTGGACATCCTCGGGCTGGCGCCGCTCACCGGTTTCGTGTCCGCGTACGGGAACACGCGCGAACTGGCGCCGCTGATCGCCGCGATCGCGTTCACCGCGCAGGCGGGCTGCCGCACCACCGCGCAACTGGGTTCGATGCGGATCTCCGAGGAGATCGACGCGCTCGAGTCGATGTCCATCCGGCCGCTGCCGTACCTGGTGACCACCCGGATGCTCGCCTCGTTCCTCGCGATCATCCCGCTCTACCTGCTCGGCCTGGCCGGGAGTTACCTTGCCACGCAAGGGGTCCTGAGCATCGTCTACGGCCAGACCAGCGGGACCTACCTGCACTACTTCCACCAGTTCCTGGTACCCGGCGATGTCGCGCTGTCGGTGCTGAAGGCGGCCTCGTTCGTGGTGCTGTCCACCCTGATCCACTGCTACTACGGCTACTACGCCTCGGGCGGGCCGGAGGGCGTGGGTGTCGCGTCCGGGCGCGCGATCCGGGCGAGCATCATCGTGATCGTCGTGGTGGACATGCTGATGACCCTGGCGTTCTGGGGTTTCGACCCCGGCATCCGGATTTCGGGGTAGCGCATGGCCTCCCTCATCGATCCCTCCGGCCGCGGCCCGTCGGTGCGCTCGCTCGCGCTGCGCGGTTTCGTCTACCTGTCGGTGATCGCGGTGGTGACCACCGTGCTCGTGCTGCAGTCCCAGGGGGCGTTCCGGGACGACGTGCGGGCCACCGCGGTGGTCAGCGACGTCGGCGACGGCCTGCCTGCCGGTTCGGACGTGAAGGTGCGCGGCGTGCAGGTCGGTTCGGTGGGCGCGGTCGAATCCACGCCCGGCGGGGCGCGGCACGTCGTCCACCTCAACCTCAAACCCGAGCACGTTTCCGGCATCCCGGCCTCGGTGAAGGCCCGGATCCTGCCGACCAACGTGTTCGGCGCGCCGTACGTCGAGCTGGTGCCGGAGCCGAACGACACCCGGCCGCTGGCCGCGGACGCGGTGGTCCCGGGCGACGACTCCACCGAAGCGCTGCAGCTGCAGACCGCGATGACCAAGGTGCGGGACGTGCTGGCCGCGGTGGAACCGGCCAAGCTGAACACCGCGCTCACCGGGATCGCGCAGGCGCTGGACGGGCGCGGCGGGCAGCTCGGGACGCTGATCGGGCGGCTGGACAAGTACCTGTCCGCGATCACCCCGCACACCGGCACCTTCACCCACGATCTGTCCACTTTGGCCACCGCGCTGGAGGGGTTGCAGGCGAACGCGCCGAAACTCCTGGACACCGTGGATTCCGCGCTGGTGACCAGCCGGACGATCGTGGAGAAGCAGCAGCAGCTCGCCCGCACCCTGGCCGGTGGTGCATCCACTGTGGACAGCGTGCGAGGCGTGCTGGACGACAACGCCGACCGGATGATCAAGGTGATCCACGAGATCACCCCGGTGGTGAAGACGCTCGGGCAGCACGCCGCCGACATCCCGCTGTCCTTCGAGGCGCTGGGCAAGGGCGTCAAGGCGTTCGGCGAGGCCTTCGAGGGGCCGCACCACTGGCTCAACATCGACCTGGTCTTCACGGTCACCCCGTTCACCCCGTACAACTCGACCAACTGCCCGCGGTACCCGGGCCTGGACGGGCCGAACTGCGACGATCCCCCGCCGCCCCAGCCCGCGCCGATCCCGCTCCCGCCCAGCCAACCGGCTCAGGCGCCGCAGCTCGCCCCGGCGCCGGTGACCACTCCCCCGCCCGCGACCACTCAGCAGGCGCCCGGCGGGCTGGTCGGCCCGGTCGGCAGCCCGCAGGAGACCGAGGCGATCGGCTCGATCTTCGGCGACGCGGCGAAGTCGTTCGGCTCGCTGGGAAACCTGCTGCTCGGACCGTTCCTGCGGGGAGCGACGGTGATGCCACGTGGGTAACAACATCAAGGGAGCCCTGTTCAAGCTGACCGCGGTGGTCGTGGTCGCCGCATGCGCGATCGCACTGATCTACTCGACGCTGCGCAACACCGTCCGCGGGGACACCAACACCTTCGTCGCCGAGTTCAGCGACGTCACCGGCCTGCACGAGGGCGACGACGTCCGGGTGGCCGGGGTGAAGGTGGGCCGGATCGAAAGCCTCGAGCTGACCGGCTCCCGCGCCGAGGTCGGCTTCACCGTGCAGGCGGACCAGCCGGTGTTCGCGAACACGAAGGCCCTGATCCGGTACCAGAACCTGGTCGGCCAGCGCTACCTGGCGCTGACGCCGGGGGCGGGCGCCGCCAAACCGCTGCCCGACGGCGCCCGCATCCCGCCGGACCGGACCGAACCCTCGCTGGACCTGTCCGCGCTGCTCAACGGGTTCGAGCCGCTGTTCTCCATGCTGGAGCCCGATGACCTGAACAAGCTGTCCGGCACGATCATCCAGGCGCTGCAAGGGGAAGGGCCCGCGCTCAACTCGCTGTTGAGCCAGAGCGCGGAGCTGACCGGCAAGATCGCCGACCGGGACCAGGTGCTCGGTGACGTGCTCACCGGCCTGACCAGCGTGCTCGACCACCTGGCGGGCAAGGGCCCGCAGTTCGACCAGCTGCTCGCGCAGGCGAAGCAGCTGGTGAACACGCTCGGCGGCAACACCGACGCGATCTTCGGCGCGATGGACAAGATCGACCAGGTGAGCGGTTCGGTGACCGGGCTGATCGACGACATCCGCCCCGCGCTGCGCAAGGATCTCGCCGGGTTCAACCAGGTCGCCGGGCTGTTCCTGAAGGAGGGCCCGACCGTGGACGCGACCGTGAAGGCGCTGCCCGGGTTCCTCGGCGGGCTCGCCCGCGTTTCGCAGTACGGCTCGTGGCTGAACCTGTACGCCTGCAGCATCGACATCAACCTCGCGCCGTTCCCGGTCGGCGTGGTGCCGCAGATCATCGGCACCAAGCAGTCGGAGGTGTGCCGGTGAGGATCATCAGGCCGCTCAAGGAGTACAACCCGATCTGGTTGGGGATCATTGGGGCCGCGGTGATCGGCGCGCTGGTGCTGGGCTCGCTGGCCGTCGGCACGCTGGGGCTCGGTGACGCCCGGTACGAGGCCGAGTTCGCGCACACCGGCGGGATCCGGGCCGGGGACGAGGTGCGGGTCGCCGGAATGGGCGTCGGCGAGGTCACCGGCACCCGGCTGGACGGCGACAAGGTGCTCATTTCCTTCCGCGCCAAGCGAAGCGTGCACCTGGGCAGCGGCACGCACGCCACCATCAAACTCGCCACCCTGCTCGGCGGCCGCTTTGTCGACCTGCAACCGCTCGGTGAAGGGGAACTCGAGGGCGACCGGATCAAACTGGCGAACACCACGGTCCCGTTCGACCTGGAGAAGGTGATCGAGACCGGCGGCCCGGCCATCGAGAAGCTGGACGGCGCGAAACTGCGCGAATCGCTCAAGGTGCTCGCCGACGACTTCCGCGGCGCGCCGCAGCAGATCGCGAAGACGCTCGACGGGCTGGGTCAGCTGTCCGAACTGGTCACCAAGCGCCAGGACCAGCTCGCCCAACTGCTGTCGAGCGCGGACGCGGTGACCACCACGCTGAACAAGAACCGGGCGCAGCTGTTCGAGTTGATGGGCCAGGCGGACGGGCTGATCAAGCAGTTGCTGCAACGCCGCGACCTGATCCGCAGCGTGCTGACCGATTTCAAGACGCTCAGCGGCCAGTTGCAGGAGATCCTCAACGAGAACCGGCCGCAGATCGAACCGCTGCTGTCGAACCTGGCCGGGGTCACCGACATCCTGAGCCGCAACGACGACGCGCTGGACCGGGCGCTGCAGATCCTCGCCCCCGCCGGGCGGTACCTGGCCAACGCGTTCGGCAACGGACCGTACGGCGACATGTACCTGCCCTACGCGATCATCCCGGACAACCTGCTGTGCACGGCGGGCGCGATCAAGGACTGCCGATGAAGAAGGTCCTGGTAGTGATCCTCGCCGCGGTGGCCGGTCTGGTGTCGGCGAGCGGCTGCGCGGTGTTCAGCCCGCCGACGATGACCGTCACCGCCCAGTTCCGGGACTCGGTGGGCCTGTACGTCGGCAACGACGTGGCCATGCTGGGCATCCCGATCGGCACGGTCAAGGAGATCAAACCGCGCGGGACGCAGGTCTCGGTGAAGCTGGAACTCAAGGCGGACACCAAGATCCCGGCGAACGCGGGCGCGGTGACCGTCTCGCCGTCGGTGGTGACCGACCGGCACGTGGAATTGACCCCGGTGTACCGCGGCGGGCCGACGCTGCGCGACGGGGACGTGATTCCCCTGGAGCGCACCAAAACCCCGGTGGAGATCGACCGGGTGATCAAGGCCGTGGACGAACTCTCCGCGCAACTGTCCAAAACGGACGGTGGTACCGGGGTGGTCCAGGACGCCACCGACGTGTTCGCGCGGAACATGGCCGGGAACGGGGACCGCATCCGGGCGAGCCTGGACGCGTTGAACGGCCTGGTCGACGTGGGCACCGGGCAGCGGGACGCGTTGCTGAGCCTGGTCCGCAACGTCGACCAGCTCACCGCGGCCGCCGCGGAGAACGACGCGAAGATCAAGACGTTCAGCTCGGGGCTCACCCAGGTCACCGAACTGTTCGCCGGGGAGGCCCCGCAGCTCGGCGCCGCGCTGCAGCGGCTGAACGGCCTGCTCGACGAGGCCACGAAACTGGTCAACGAGAACCGGAGCAGCGCGCAGGAAAGCCTGAAGAAGCTGCGCGTCACCACCGACACGCTCGCCCGGCACGGGCGGGAACTGGCCGAATCGGCGGACGTGCTGCCGCTGCTGTTCCAGAACGTGGCCGCCGCGGTGGACCACAAGACCGGGCAACTGCGGGTGCACGCCGACCTCGCGGAGATGCTGCTGGACGGCGAGCTGGTCAACGGGCTGTGCAAGGCCGTCGGCATCCAGCTGCCCGGCTGCCGGGACGGCAAGGTCGCCGACTTCGGCCCGGACCTGGGCATGACCGAACTCCTGGTGGGGGCGGTGCGGAAATGAAGGTCAGGAACGCGTTCGCCGCCGTGCTGCTCACCTCCGCGCTGCTCACCGGATGCGGGGTGACCGCGGCCGATCTGCCGTTGCCCGGCGGCGGGGTCACCGGCGACACCTACCCGCTGAACGCCGTCTTCGAGGACGCGCTCAACCTGCCGGAGAAGGCGCACGTGAAGCTGAACGGCGTCGACATCGGCCGGGTGACCGGGATCCACGCCAAGGACTTCCACGCCCACGTCGGCATGGTGATCTCCACGAACGTCACGCTGCCCGCCGGGACGACCGCCGAACTGCGCCAGGCGACCCCGCTCGGGGACGTGTTCGTCGCGTTGCACCCGCCGCGGGAACCCGGCCCGCCGCTGCGCGCGAACGACACCATCAACCTCGGCTCGACCAGCGCGGCGGCCAGCGTCGAGGACACCCTGGCCGCGTTGTCCGCCCTGGTCAACGGGGGCGGGCTGGGCCAGCTGAAGACGATCGTCACCGAGGTCAACACCGCGCTGACCGACCGGCCCGACCAGATCCGGCACCTCCTCGGGCAACTCGAGGGCACGCTGTCGACGTTGAACGCGCGCACCGCCGACATCGACCGCGTGCTGGCGTCGGCCCGGTCGCTGACCGCCACCGCCGAGCAGCGGCGCGGCACGATCGACGCGGCACTGGCCGATTTCACCCCGGCGATGCGGGTGCTCTCCGAGCAGACCGGGAAGATCACCGAGGTCCTCACCAAGGTCGCGAACGCGGGCACCAGTGGCAACAACCTGCTGTCGCGGGTGCGCGGCGATCTCGTCTCGAAGATCAACGACGTGGGCGCGGTGCTGGACGGGTTCGCCGCGATCAAGGACTCGCTCGGCCCGACGCTGCGCGGCATGGTCCAGCTCGGCCAGTACGTGGAAGGGGTTTCCAAGGGCGAGTCCGGGGCGGGGAGCGCGTACTTCGCCGGGATCACCAACATCCCGTTCCTCTCCCCCGGCGAGAACGTGCGGGTCCCCGGTTTCGAGGATCTCAACGGGTTCCTCGGGACGGTCACCGACAACCTCGGCGACCTGCTGAAGCGACTCGGGGGCAACCGATGATCAGGACCCGGATCCTGCTGTCGAACCTCGGCCTGCTGACCATCCTCGCGGTCGGGCTGAGTTACCTTCTGCTGTCGGTGGTGCGGATCGATCCGACCGCGAAGTCGTTCACGGTGACGGTGCACCTCGCGACCTCGGGCGGGCTGCTGGACACCTCGGAGGTCACCTTCCGCGGCAGCCACGTCGGCCAGGTCAGCCAGATCCGGTTGCGGCCGAACGGGGTCGCGGTGGACCTGCGGATCGACGAGGGCACCGAGATCCCGGCGGACACCGACGCGGTGGTGGCGAACCTGTCCGCCGCGGGCGAGCAGTACCTGGACTTCCGCCCGCGCCGCGACGCCGGGCCGTTCCTCGGCGAGGGCGCGGTGGTCCACGAACGCGACACCAGCACGCCGACCCCGTTCGCCCAGCTGATGGTGCACCTGGGCGACGTGTCCAAACAGGTCGATCCCGGCAAGCTGGACGTGGTGGTCACCGAACTGGCCAGGGCGTTCGGCTCCGGAACCGGGCCGAAGGTCCAGAAGCTGTTGTCCGGCGGGGACTTCCTGCTGTCCGGTTTGGAAGAGGTGCTGCCCGAGACGGTCCGGATCCTGAACAACGGCCGGATCACCCTGGACACCGTCGCGGGCATGCGGGACCAGCTGAGCCGGATCGCGAACTCCGGGGACACCCTGGGCGACCAGCTGCGCGCCTCGGATCCGGAGATCCGGGAACTGCTGGACCAGAGCCCCGGGGCGTTCGACCTGGTGGACGGGCTGATCCGGGACAACAAGCCGACCATGGCCGCATTGCTCGGCGATCTGAGCACGGTGAGCGAGATCGTCTCGGTGCGCACCGCGGCGATCGGCGCGTTCCTGCCCGAGCTGACCAACCTCGGCAACGGGCTGGCCGGGGTGGTGCGTGACGGCGCGTTGAAGACGCTGGCCGACATCTACCCGCGCCCGGCCTGCGACTACGACACCCCGCGCCGCCCGCCGACGGTCGGGGGCAGCCCGCCGCCGCGGATCAACCGCTACTGCACCGATCGCGGCCCGTTGCTGCAGCAGCGCGGGGCCTACAACGCGCCCCGCCCGCCGGGCGACACCACCGCGGGCCCGCCGCCCGGTGCGACCGGCGACGAGCGCGCGGCCACCCCGGCCCCGGGGTCCACCTGGATGAACGACTACCTCGCAGCGCTGCGGAACGCGGAAGGGAGCAACTGATGGCGAAGGAAGAGGAGAACGAGCAGGCCGAGGCAGCGGCGAGCACGGAAGGGGCCGAGGAGACCGTCCAGGTCGCCGAGATCCCCGGCACAACCGAGGAGACCACCGAGACCGCGGAGTCCGCGGAGTCCACAGCGGACAGCGAAGCGCCCGAAGTGGATGATCCGGACGATTCCGAAGAACGGGGGAAACCCCCGCGCGAGAAGCGGTTCCCGCTCTCCCTGTCGCTGCCGGTGGCCGCCGCGCTGGCCGTGCTGTTCGTCGCGGGGATCGCGGCCGGGGTGACGTTCTTCCTGCTGTACAAGGACAAGTCCGATGTCGACTCGGCGAAGGACGCGGCCCTGAGCACCGCGCGCAGCTACGCCGTGACCGTCACCACATACGACTACCAGAACCTGGACAAGAACTTCGCCGACGTGCTGGACGGCGCGACCGGCGAGTTCAAGGACCAGTACACCGGCGCGAGCGGCACCCTGCGCCAGCTGATCCAGCAGGCGAAGGCCACCGCCAAGGGTAATGTGATCGACGCGGCCGTGAAGTCGGCGAGCGCCGACCAGGCCGAGGTCACGTTGTTCGTCGACCAGTCGGTGACCAACGCGGCGACGCAGCAGCCCCGGGTCGACCGCAACCGGGTGCTGATGAAGCTGGAGCGGCACGACGACCGCTGGCTGGTCAGCAGCCTGCAGTTGGTCTAGGGAGGTCGGATGGCAGCAGTAGACCGGGTCCGCGAGTTGCTGGATCCCGACCGCGTTCCCGGGCCGGGCGACGATTCCGCGGGCTACCTCGACCTGCTGCCTCCGGACGCCCAGCGCCCGCGGACCGGCGCGCAGAACGCGATGCACAGCCCGCTGGTCGCCTCGGTCTACGAGCGCTGGTGGCGCCCGGCGTTCTCCCGGGTGCTGCTGGGGCCGAACGGGCCGAGCATGACCGACGAGCGCAAGCTCGCCCGCGAATCGCTGGAGCTCGACCGCGCGCGGACCGTGCTCGACGTGTGCTGCGGACCGGGGAACTTCACCCGGCACTTCGGCGAGACGCTCGGCGACGACGGGGTGGCGGTCGGACTGGACGTGTCGCCGCCGATGCTCGCGCGGGCGGTGCGGGACAACACCGGGGAGCGGGTGGCCTACGTCCGCGCGGACGCGCGGGAACTGCCGTTCCCGGACAAGACGTTCGACGCGGTGAGCTGCTTCGCGGCGCTGTACCTGGTGCCCGAACCGTTCCGGGTCCTCGACGAACTGGTCCGGGTGCTCGCCCCCGGCGGGCGGATCGCGGTGCTCACCAGTTACCTCACCGAATGGCCGGGCGTGCGGCAGGCGGAACTGCTGGTCGCCCGGCTCACCGGGCAGAAGATGTTCGCCCGCACCGAGATCACCGGGGTGTTCACCCGGCACGGGCTGACCGAGGTCCGGCAGCGGATCAGCGGGGCCGCCCAGTTCGTCAGCGCGCGGAAGCCGTAACGAGGTCCCTGGTTCCCCGAGGAAGGAAAACCCTGATGGCACAACGAGCACGTCTGTTCGGCCTGCTGCTCGCCGGTACCGGCGCCGCCCATTTCGCGGCGCCCGCGCTGTTCGAGCCGATGTCCAAGGTCGCGTTCCCGACCGACACCCAGTCGTGGGTCTACCGCAACGGGGCCACCGAGGTGGCGCTGGGGCTTGCGCTGACCAGCAAGCGGACCCGCAAACTCGGCGCCGCCGGGCTGGCCGGTTACGTGCTCTGGCTGGGCAGCCGGGCCGTCACCGCGAAACGCTA
Source organism: Amycolatopsis anabasis (assembly GCF_009765355.1). Classification (GTDB taxonomy): domain Bacteria; phylum Actinomycetota; class Actinomycetes; order Mycobacteriales; family Pseudonocardiaceae; genus Amycolatopsis; species Amycolatopsis anabasis. Next base: position 166,793 of record NZ_VTHK01000013.1, read on the forward strand.
GGAACTCGGGTACCGGGCCGCCCAGTCCCGCGGCGGCTCGGGCCCGAATTCGGCGAGCGCGTCGCGGGTGAGGCGTTCGACGGTTTCGCGCAGTTCCAGGGTGGCCAGCCAGTCGCCGGGAATCGCCCCGGGGCCGTGCACCGCGCCCAGCAGGTTGCCGCAGATCGCCCCGGTGGAATCGCTGTCGCCGGAGTGGTTGACCGCGAACAGCAGGCCGTCGGCCAGGTCGTCGGCGGCCAAGGCGGCGCACACCGCGAGGGCCAGGGCTTCCTCGCCGACCCAGCCGCCGCCGAGTACGGCCTCGAGTTCTTCCGGTTCGGGCCGCCCCCGCGCGGCGAGCGCGACCGCCTTGTCCAGCGCGCGCAGTTGCTCCTCGTGCCCGTTCCAGCGCCGGAGTTCCCGGCACGCCAAGGAGATCGCGGCCGGGAGGTCGGTTCCGTCGAGCAGCGCGCGCACGATCACCGCGAACGCGCCCGCGGACAGGTAACCGCTCGGGTGGCTGTGCGTCAGGGCCGCGCTGAGCGCGCCGACTCGGAACACCTCGTGCGGATCGGCGGACCAGAGCGCGGCGGGCGCGGCGCGCATGACCCCGCCGCAGCCCTTCGAGTCGTTGAGCGCGTGCGTGAACGAACCGGGCGCCCCGCCGCCGCCGAACGCGCGCAGCGCGGACAGGCAGGTCATCCCCGGGGCGCGCTGGTGGAACAGGTCGCGCTCACCGATCAGCCAGCCGTCCGGCGCCGGGGCCACGTCCGCGAACCGCCCGGCCGCGCGTTCCCACGGAATGCCCTGGGTGTGCAGCCACCGCTGGTAGGCGTGCTGCAGCGCGGATTCCACCGCGACCGGCGCCCCGCGCCGGGCCGCGGCGTGCGCGCGGATCAGGCCTTCCAGGGTGAACAGGGTCATCTGGGTGTCGTCGGTGATCCGGCCCTGGCGCGGATCGTCATACCCGCGCAAGCCCCGGGCGCCGTGCCGAGCGCGGATCTTCGCCAGCGATTCGAACTCGATGCCCTCGCCCAGCGCGTCCCCGACGGCCCCGGCCAGCATCGACCCCAGAAAACGATCCGACCAGCCCATACCGGCAGACCCTAGGCGAGGGTCTGCCACCAGCCGTCGACCGGGGGCGGGGCGCCGACGTCGACGCGCTGGCCCGGACGGGGCACGGCGAGCGGGACGTCGTGCGCCTTCGCCTCGCGCCACACCCGGTCGGCCGGTTCGCTCCACGGATGCATGGACAGGGTGAAAGTCGCCCAGTGCACCGGGATCAGCAGCCCGCCGCGGACGTCGAGATGGGTGGCGACGCCCTCCTCCGGGGTCATGTGGATGTCCGGCCAGCCCGGGGCGTAGGCGCCGATCTGGATGAGCGAGGCGTCGAACGGCCCGTGCTCGCGGCCGATCTCGGCGTACCCGGGGAAGTAGCCGGAGTCGCCGGTGTAGAAGACCCGGTGCCGCGGACCGGCGACCACCCAGGAGGCCCACAGCGTTCCGTCGCCGGCGAAACCGCGGCCGGAGAAGTGCTGGGCGGCGGTGGCGGTCAGCTTCAGCTCGCCGAGTTCGGCGCTCTCGGTCCAGTCGAGTTCGATGATCCGGGATTCCGGCACCCGCCACCGCCGCAGGTGGGCGCCGACGCCCAGCGGCACCACGAACGGCGCGGTCTGGGTGCGCAGCAGGATGCGCACCGAGGGCAGGTCGAGGTGGTCGTAGTGGTCGTGCGAGATGACGATCGCGTCCAGTCGCGGCAGCCGGTCGAGCGGGACCGGCGGGGCGTGCAGGCGGCGCGGGCCGACGAGCCGGGATGGGGACACCCGCTCGCCCCACACCGGATCGAGCAGCACCCGGGCGCCGTCCAGTTCGACCAGCGTCGAGGAGTGGCCGTACCAGGTGATGTGCAGCCCGTCCGCCGGGTCACCGTCCCGTGTGGACACCAGCGGGATCGGACCGGCGGGGCGGCGCGGCACCTTGTCGCCGAAGAGCATCTCCCGCGCGGCGTCGCGCAGGACGCCCGGCTCCTGGTCGCGGCGGGGCGCGGTGTTGCGGAACCGGCCGTCGCGGAACTGCGGCGAGCGCGCGAGCAGCGCGGGATCGGGTTTGGCCCCCATCGCCGCCGGGATGTCCCGCACCACCCACGCCGCCGCCCCGGCGAGCGCCGCCGGGACGAGCCACCTCAACTTCTTGCCCATGCCTCCACGGTACCCGGCGATCCTGAGTGTTCATTCCGCTTAGCGGCCGGTGGTGGTCGCGAGGACACTGGGGGGCATGCTGGATCGTGTGCTCCGGGCCCGGCCCGAGTGGCGAAGGACCGGCGCCGCGTGCTTCCCGGCCGCCGCCGTGGTCGACGGCCAGTGGTGGGTCCTGCGGCTCAACGGCTTTCCCGATCATCCGCTGTGGACCCTGTTCGTCAACGGTCCCGAGGTGCGTTTCGACACCACCGGCCTCCCGCCGGCCTGGGGGCGACCGCTCGATCCGTCGGTTCCGCCGCTGGAGCCCCACCTCGCGCAAGAGGCCCTGGCGCCCCTCCGGGACCTCGCGGTCTACGGCAGCGAGGCCGGCGACCCCTGCGACGACGAAGTCTGCTGCGGCAGGGCCCGCACCGGGTCGTGAGTGTTCAGACCGGCAAAGTGCGACACCGCGCGGGTGGTGGTGTTCGGAGGTACCCAATGCGGCGTTCGGTACCTGCAACGCCCCGAAAGCCGCATTGGTGTCCTCCGGGTACCGGAACGGGGAACACACGCGGCCAGGACGAGGGACTCGCCGCGGGCGGGGAACCCGCTGGCGCGTGTCCCCCGTTTCGGACGTGCGAGTCCCTCGTTTCGGTAGGCCGAGTTCCCCATTTCGGCAGGTACCCCCGGGGCACCCCAACGAGCACGGCCTCGTTGCGGTCCCTCTTAGCCGACAACGTGCGACGAGCATCGGGGTGGCAGCCAGGCGGCGCCCGCACGCCCAGACCGGTCACCGTCTCTTGTAAGGGAACCAAGCCTGAGGGTCGTGAGTGTTCCGGCAGGTCGGGCGAGCACGTTCGCGCAGGTCAGACCAGGCCACCATCCGCGCGGAGGTTCTGGCCGGTGAGCCACCGGGCGTCCGGCCCGGCCAGGAACGCCACCACGTCCGCCACGTCCTCCGGCCGCCCGAGCCGCCCCAGCGGGGTCAGGTACACCACGCCCTGCCGGGCCTCCTCGGTCGTCCCGCCGCGCAGCAGATCGGTGTCGGTCGGGCCCGGCGACACCGTGTTCACCGTGATGCCCCGCGCGCCGAGTTCCCGCGAAGCGACCCGCCCGAACTGTTCCAGCGCGGCCTTGCTCGCCGCGTACACCGACTCCCCGCCGCTGGGCCACGCCGTGGTCATCGTCGAGATGTTGACGATCCGACCGCCGTCGGCCATCCGGCGCGCGGCCTGCTGGAGGGCGAGGAAGGGGCCGCGCGCGTTGACCGCCAGCACCCGGTCGTACAACTCCGCGGTCACCTCGCCGATCGGGGCGTCCGCGATGATCCCGGCGTTGTTGACCAGGATGTCCAGCCGCCCGAGGCGCGCGTCCGCCTCGGCGAAGAGCCGTTCGACCTCGTCCGGTTCGCCGAGGTCGGCCCGGACCGCGTGCGCGCCGGTCTCGGCCGCCACCGCCTTCGCGGCGACGGCATCTGCCCGGTACCCGAACACGACGTCCGCGCCCTCGGCGGTCAGCCTTCGTACGATCGCCCGGCCGATGCCGCGCGACCCGCCGGTCACGATCGCCGCCTTGCCGGTGAGTGCTTTCTCGTTCATGCGGCCACGTTTTCACCGATCGCGGCCAGCTTCGGGACGCGATCACTGCGAAACTGGGAAACATGCTGGAAACCTCGGCCCGGCTGCTGCGCCTGCTCTCCCTCCTGCAGACCCGGCGCGACTGGGCGACCGCCGATCTGGCCGAACGCCTCGAAGTCGCGCCGCGCACGGTCCGCCGGGACATGGGGCGGCTGCGCGATCTCGGCTACCCGGTGCACGCGACCCCGGGCGTGGCCGGGGGTTACCGCCTGGGCGCGGGTGCGGTGCTGCCGCCGCTGCTCCTCGACGACGAGGAGGCCGTGGCGGTCGCCCTCTCCCTGCGCACCGCGGCCGCCGGAACGGTCGCCGGGCTCGAGGAGACCGCCCTGCGCGCACTGTCCAAACTGGACCAAGTGCTGCCGTCCCGGTTGCGGCGCCGGGTCGCGACCCTGCAGAGCTACACCGTCCCGGCGCCGCCCGCCGGGCCGACGGTCGACGCGAACGCGCTCACCACCATCGCCGCCGCCTGCCGCGACACCGAACTCCTCCGGTTCGACTACGCCGACCACTACGGCGTCACCGGCCTGCGCACGGCCGAACCGCATCGCCTGGTGTACACCGGCCGCCGCTGGTACCTGGTGGCGTGGGACATCGAGCGGTCCGCCTGGCGCAGTTTCCGCGTCGACCGGATCCGGCCGCGAACCCCGAACGGGCCCCGGTTCACGCCCCGCGAGCTGCCCGGCGGCGATGTCGCCGGGTTCGTCTCGCGGGGCGTGGCCGCCGCGCTGTGGCGGTACCGGGCACGGGTGACCGTGCACGCCCCGGCCACGGTCGTCGCGCGGCGGATCCCGTCGACCTGGCTGCTCGAGCCGCTCGGCGACGACCGGTGCCTGCTGGACGCGGGCGCCGATTCGCCGCGCCTGCTCGCCGTCTACCTGGGCGCGCTCGACCTCGCCTTCGACGCGAGCGAGCACCCCGAACTGGCCGAAGCCCTGCGCTCCCTGGCGACCCGCCTCACCGCCGCCGCGGGCTGAACTTCCCCCAATGTGGCATTGGGGGCACTGGATGTACCCAATGCGGCTTTCGGGGCGTTGAGTGTCCCGAAAGCCACATTGGGGGAACTACGCGGGGGAAGGGGCGAGGCGCGGTTCCAGGCGGCCGGAGCGGGCGAGCGTGTGCACGCCGAACGCGCACGCGCCGCCGATCAGCACCAGCGCGAGCCACGGCACCCAGGCCACGCCGTGCTGCCGCGCCAGGTCGAGCACCGCCCCGGTCACCAGGTTGCCGACCGCGATCCCGATCCCGCAGATCGTGTTGTACAGCCCGTAATACGTGGCGACCCGCTCTTCCCGGGCCAGCGCGACGATCGTGTCCATTTCGAACGGGAACACGATCACCGTGCCCAGGCTGAGCAGGGCGGCGGAGAGCAGCACGGGGACGAACGCGAAAGCACTCGCGGGCGAAGACGCGGTGGCGATCGGCGGGACGAACGCAAGCCCGAGGAACGCCAGCCCGATGGTGAGGCACTGCCCGCGGGAGAAGCGGTCCCGGAACCACGCGGTGATCCGGAGCTGCCCCGCGATCGCGATCACCCCGGACACCGCGAACAAGGCCCCGACGAAGATCGTGCCCGTGGCCTCCGAAGGCGCGAGCCGCCGGGTTTCCAGCGGCAGGGCCAGGTAGACCTGGAACGAAAGCACGTACGAGCCGATCATGGCGAACGAGAACGCCAGGAAGCGGCGGTTCGCCAGCACCGCGCGCCAGCCGCCGGTCCGCTCGGTCACGACCGACGCGCGGGCGGCCGGGAGCGAGCGCACCTGCAGCACGGTGAGGGCGGCGAAGACGACCGCCGCCACCACGCAGGTGAGCTGGAACGCCACCCCGGTCAGGGCGAGCCCGATCAGCGGGCCCAGCAGGATCCCGGACTGGTAGAAGACGTTGAACAGCGCGAACGCTTCCACCCGGCGCTCGCCCGCGTCCTGGGCGACGTAGGCGCGCACGGCCGGGTTGAACAGGGCGCCCGCGAACCCCGTCGCGGCCGACGCGATCACCAGCGCGGGCACCGAATCGACCAGCCCGAGGGTCGCGAAACCGAGGGTGCGCAGGGCGCACCCGGCCACGATCATCGGTTTGTAGCCGAACCGGTCCGCGAGCGCGCCGCCGAGGAAGAACATGCCCTGCTGGGAGAAGTTGCGCACGCCGAGGATGAAGCCGACGAGCCAGCCCGCCAGGCCCAGCCCGACCGACAGGTGCGCGGCGAGGTAGGGCATCAGCATGTAGAAGCCGACGTTGATGGTGAACTGGTTGACCGCGAGCAGCCGGGTCGGGCGGTCGAACGAGCGGAACTGCCGGAACACGTTCACCGGGTCACCCCCGCCGGGTCGAACACGGTGGTGCAGCGGGTCCAGCGTTCGACCTCGGTCTCGCCCGGGTGCGCGATCGTGTCCGGTTCGCCGGGCGGTTCGACGTCCAGGAGCCCGTGCTCGGCGCAGTACTGGTCGTTGTAGACGGTGTCGAAGTACCGCTGCGGGCCGTCCGGGAAGATCGCCGCGATCCGCAGGTGCGCCGGGCTGGTGCGGGCCACCCACCCGGCGACGAGCGCGACCGCGCCGACGCTCCAGCCGCCGGACGCGTAGTGCGAGGTGGCCAGGCGGCGGCAGGTGGCCACCGATTCCGCCGGGCTCACCCAGTGCACCTCGTCGAAGGCCGGGTAGTCGACGTTGCGCGGGTAGATGCTGGAACCCAGGCCGCGCATCAGGCGTGGCCGGGCGGGCTGGCCGAAGATCGTCGACCCGACCGTGTCCACCCCGACCAGCTTCAGGTCCGGGAAGAACTCCCGCAGCGCACGGGAAACGCCCGCCGAATGGCCGCCGGTGCCGACCGAGCACACCAGCACGTCGACCCGGCCGAGCTGCGCGATCAGCTCGGTCGCCACCGGCCGGTAGGCGGCCACGTTGTCCGGGTTGTGGTACTGGTCCGGGCAGAACGAACCGGGGTTCTCGGCGATCAGTTCGGCGACCCGCTGCCGCCGGGCCTCCTGCCAGCCGCCGACCGGATGCGGTTCGGTGACGAGGTCCACCCGGGCGCCGTAGGCGCGCAGCAGCCGGTAGACGATCGGCTCCATTCCCGGATCGGTGACCAGCGCGACCGGGTGGCCGTAGACGATTCCGGCCAGCGCGAGCCCGAGGCCCAGGGTGCCGCTGGTGGATTCGACGATCAGCCCGCCGGGCTTGAGCTCGCCGCGCTCGCGGGCGCGGGCGACCATGTGCAGCGCGGGGCGGTCCTTCATCCCGCCCGGGTTGTGCCCTTCGAGTTTCGCCCAGAAGCCCCGGCCGTCGGCCGAATGCGGGGCGTCGATCCAGAGGACCGGGGTGTTGCCGACGGCGCCGGCCGTGGCCGGGCGCGCGAGAACGGGTGAAAGCATGCTGAATTCCCATTTCTGTGGGTGCGGGTGATCGGTTTCGCGGGAATCCGGGCGCGCGGGGCCCGGCGGCGCCGATCAGCGCCGCAGCACGCAGAGGGAAGTCAGCACGTCCTGGCCGCGAAGCGGCCGGAGACATCGGTCCGGCGGGACCGGTCGCGGCCGCCGGGCCGGGGCCAGGCCGAGCACCGGGGCGCACAGGAACAGGCACAGCAGGGCCGCGAGCAGCAGGCCCGGTTCGTCGATCGAGCGGGGTAAAGCCAGGCACTGCGGATGCAGCGATTCGTGCGGCGCACCGCCGTCGGCCGGGAGGTGCGGCAAGCAGGCGGTGTGCACGGCCTGCGCCGGGGCTTCGTGCTCGCCGCCGCAGGGCAGCGCGTGAAACGCCAGGTAGACGGCGAGTAAACCGAAGACGACCAGGAGCAGGCGTGCACGCTGCGCTCGTGGTCGACCTCTCACGGTCACCGAAGGTACCGAAGAACCGCGCCCGGAGCACGTGCCGTTGACGCGACTTTCACAGTGCGGGACAACGTGTCATTTCCTCCGGCAACGCATGCCATCGGCGTTGGACGCGGCGGATCCGCGGCACCACGCGTACATTGCTTGTCCGGATGCGAGGAGGGATCCATGGCCAAGGTAACCGCGGCCGGCCGCATGCCGACCCCGCCGGAGAAAACGTGGGCGACGGCGGCCGACCTGTCCCGGTTCGCCGACTGGCTGGTGCTGCACGAGGACTGGCGCGGCCAACTGCCCGCCGAATTCACCGAAGGCACCACGCTCACCTCGGTGGTGAACGTCCGCGGTTTCCGCAACCGGATCTCCTGGCGGATCGTGTCCTACGACGAACCGCACGCGCTGGCCATCACCGGTGACGGGGTGGGCGGGGTCAAGGTGGACCTCGTGCTGTCCATCCAGCCCGAGGCCGGCGGGTCGATCGTCGAGATCCGCGCCGAGGTCACCGGGAAGCCGGTGTTCGGCCCGATCGCCATGACGATCGGCCGCGCGGTCAAGGGGGAACTGCGCAAATCGCTGGCCAACCTGCGGGCGCTGCTCGCCTAGCGCGGAGATACGGACCCGTATCCCGATACGGTTCGATATCTTCATCCCATGGCCAGGAAACGCCTCACCCGCGAGGAAAGCCGGGCGCGGACCCGGGAACGCCTGCTCGAGGCGGCCGCTGAGCTGTTCGCCGAGCGCGGGGTGAACGGATCGTCCGTCGAGCAGATCGCCGAGCGCGCCGGGTACAGCCGGGGTGCGTTCTACGGGAACTTCGAGGACAAGCACGAACTGGTCGTGGCGCTGCTGGAAAGCCGGACGGCCCGCGAACTGGAGGAGGTCGCCGAGCTGCGGCGGGACACCGAATCGCTGGACGGGCTGCGGGAATGGAACAAAGCCCGCGCCGAACACCTCGAGGGCTGGCTGGCGCTGCGCCTGGAACTGCTGCTCTACGCGGTGCGCAACCCGGAGATCCGGCCGCGGCTCGCCGAACGCGAACTGTTCGCCCGCGCCGCCCACACCGCCGGGGTCGAACGCGCCTACGCCGCCCGGAACACGGTCCCGCCCGCGGATCCGGAATTCCTCGGGCTCATCGTGCACGCCCTGGAGGACGGCCTGCTGCTGCAGCGGATGCTCACCCCGGAGCGGATCGGCGCCGAGGTCGTGGTCGACGCGGCGGAAATCGTGCTGCGCTAGCCGACGCCGAAACGCACGGGGTTGCCGTTCCGGGTGACCTCGCCGACCGGGCGCCGCGCGGTCATCGGCGACGGGTAGCCGTAGCCGATCCGCAGCAGCGCGTGGATCTCGCCGTCGCGGCGGAACAGGTCGTCGAGCCCGGCGCGGGTCGTCGCCACCTCGAACGGCCGGGACACGAACGACACGGACAGCCCGATGTAGGTCGCGGTGAGCAGCACCCGCTGCATCGCCAGCCCCGCGCGCAGTTCGTACCGCGGCCCGCGGTCCCGGGTGATCAGCGCGGCCAGCAGCGGGTGCCGCGCGCCGGGCCGGTCCGGCAGGTGCTCGGTCCGGTGATAGTCGCGCAACGACCGGGCGTCACCGTCGAACCGCTCCAACTCGCCCGCGTAGCGGGTATCGGCCTCCTGCACCTGTTCGGCCCGGCGGACCAGGGACGTGAGCTCGTCGTACCGGGTCGACGCGCCCACGAACTCCAGCCGCACGTCGTCCATGAGCGCCGCGTTCACCAGCGGCGTCCGCGCGATCGGCGGCACCTCCCGCTCCAGGAACGGTCGGCGGTTCGTCCGCCGCTGGAAGATCGCGTTGCCCAGCTTCCGCTCCACCATCGTCGGCCCCTGGTCGACGCCGAGCTGGACCGCGGCCAGCAGATCGGGCCGGGTGGTGTCCGGCAGCAGGTTCACCACGGCCAGCTTTCCGTTCATCCGCAAGGCGATCCGCAGGTTGAACGCGGCGGCGGCGCACGCGAGGCGGGCCTGTTTCGCGTCCGGATCGGCGACGGCGAGCACCCGCTGGTGGTCGAGCAGCACACCGATCCGGTCACTGTCCACTTCGAACAGCCACGGCTGGGTGTTGTGCGGGGACGGCGCGCGCACGGCGGCCGCGAGCGCCTGGTCGATCGGGCTGGGGAGGGGGCGAGGCATATTTTCCAGGATTTCGGGCGGACGCGGCCGCGCGCTGGGGTCGCCGGTCCCGGCAGGCCGGGACCTTTGGCCCTTTGCCTGGGATTTTCCCCCCGCGGGGACGAGTTTTCAGGGGCGCAAATCGTCCCAGCCGTAGCGCAATCGGTTGCGAACTCCCGATGTTCCGATGACCTGGCCGGTGAGTTCCTCGGCGATGACCACGTCGCTGCGATAGGGCAGCCACCCGGTGAGCGTCACCACGCCGCCGGTGACGCCGATCCGCACTCCGGCGAGGTTCGCGCCCAGTGCCCGGAGGAAGACCTCCCGTTCGACCAACCGGCGGATCTCCTCGTCCGGGCGCAACAACCCGGCGAGCGGATCGTGCCGGGAAAGGGTTCCGACGCGCATTCCGCGAGCCGGCGCGCACCGGCGCCCGGCGCCCGGCGCCCGGACGTTGTGGTGGGTGAACAGCGCGGTGAGGTGTTGCAACGGTGTACGCACCGGGTGCAACGCGATGGCACCGGCCCCCAGGACGGTCCTCATGATCGGTTTCGCTCCCCACTCCCCCCGAAGTCGAGTTGCTCACCTACCACGCTATGCGACGAATTTACAACGCACTGGAGCCATTAGTCCCTTTGTTCCCGGGATTTCGGCCCGGGGCCGATCAGGTGGCGGCCGTCACGCACCGTCCACGCTGCTCGCGCGCCACTACTGCATGCCGGTGAACACGCCGCATCGCCCGCGCGACCGGCCTGAATCACGGAAATGACACGGCCAAACTTTCATAATCGCGGGTAAACTGGCCGGGCCGCACTTTCCCGGCACGGTCCGCGCCGCACTCCCACGGTTTCCCGATAGGCCATTCGTCCCATACCGCTGCGATATTCGGCCCATTCGGGGCTGGTATCCCACTGCTTTATGGGCAACCGGCGCCTGCCTTGCTAATCTTCTCGCCGACACGAGGATGACCAACGCGTTTTTTCGCATTCGCCGAAAACCCAATCCGCTGTTCTGGGAATTCTCCCGCGAACCTTCGAAGCCAGGGGAGCCGCATGACGGGGTTTCACCACCCGTTCGCCGGGCGGGGAATGCTCGGGGGGCGGGCCGCGCCGGTGAGCGCCCGGCCCGCCGCACCGGACGTCGTGCTGGGGCCGGACGAGGCGGCCGCGTTCGAGCGGATCGCTTGCGCGCTGTGCCTGGACCCCCGCGACCGGGTCGACGAACCGGCCTGGGTCGCCCGCGCCCGGTTCGCCTGGGAATCGCTTCCGGAGTCGCTGCGCCGGTCGGTGCGGCAGTTCCGGCGCAATTCGGGCTCCGGCGGGGTGCTCCTGCTGCACGGCCTCCCGATCGGCGAACCCGCGCTGCCGCCGACACCCGCGCTGCGGGATTCGGTGCAGCGCTCGGCCAGCGTGGCCGCGGCCGGGCTGCTGCTGATCGCGTGCGGGCTCGGCGATCCGATCGCCTTCTCCGGCGGCGATTCCGGCGCTCTGGTGCGGAACGTGGTGCCGGTGGCCGGCCGGGAAGAGGCCCAGGACGACGGCGGTTCGGTGCTCCGGTCGTTCCACACCGAGCACGCCTTCCACCCGCACCGGCCCGATTTCGTGCTCCTGCTCTGCCTGCGCGCGGACCACGAACGGGTCGCCGCGCTGCGCACCGCGTGTGCCCGGGAAACGCTGCCGCTGCTCGACGACGAGACCAAGGAAGCGCTCTTCACCCCGGATTTCGGGACCGAACCGCCGAGCTGGTTCGGCGGCGCGGGCGCCACGCACGCCGTGCTCAGCGGGGTGCCCGACGATCCCGGCCTGCGGGTCGACCTGGAAACCACCACGTCGGCCACCGCACGGGGCAAGGCCGCGCTCGTCGCGCTGGCCCACGCCTTCGACACCACCACGCGCACGGTCCGCCTCAACCCCGGCGATCTGGCCATTGTGGACAACCGGGTGACCGTGCTCGGCCGCAGCGCGTTCCACCCGCGCTACGACGGCCGGGACCGCTGGCTCCAGCGGGCACTGGTGGCCGCCGACCTCCGCCGCTCCCGCGACCACCGCCCCGGCGACGGATACGTGCTCACCCGCTGACCGCACTTAGCCGACAAAGTGCGAACCTGGGCGGAGCTTCGCGGTGTCGATCACCAGGAACTCGCCGTCGTCCTGGCGGCCGTCCGGTCGCGTTTTGGCGCGCAGGCCGAACGGCGGCGCGCCGGTGGTGACCCCGTCGATGCCGAAGTCGCTGTCGTTGCTGATCACCAGGGTCCGGCCGCCGTCCGGGGTGGCCACCCCCTCGATCTTGTCGTGCCCGAAGATCCGGCCCCGCGCGTCGAGTTTCGTCAGCAGGCCACCGAGGTCGAGCGAGAGCTCCTTGCGCACCGGCGTGATCCCGGCCTCGGCGAGATCGTCCCGGGCGGTCGCGGTGTCGTGCGCGCCCGCGTACGCCTCGATCGTCTCGTCGTCCTCGCCGACGAGCAGGCCGCCCTTGCCCGCGTCGTAGCCGGGCAGCTTCGACCCCGGGCCGACGTCGGTCGCACCCGCGAGGTTGATCTTGAAGAGTTTCTTGTAGGCGCCCGGTTGCGGGTCGCCGTCTCGTTCGTCGACCAGGAAGGTCGTCGCGGACAGCGCGGTGATCTCGCTGACCGCCGTGTCGTTGTCCTTCGGATCGTCCAGCAGGTACACGAACTCCCGGGTCGCGCGGGTGCGCAGGTCGTAGGTGACGATCCGGATCGGGGCCACGTGACCGGGTTTCTTGTCCAGATCCGGCTGTTTCAACGCCGACTGCATGATGCCGACCAGGGTGTTCCCGTCCGGCGTGACGGTGAGGCCCTCCATGCCCTTGTTCGGCGCCCGGTTCTTCAGTTCCGCCGGAAGCGATCCGTCGAACGGCGAGAGCCGCTCGATCGCCCGGCCGTCGGCGCCGAAACGCGTGATGAACGGGCCGTATTCGTCGGAAACCCAGAACGTGCCGTCGCGCAGGGCGACCAGGCCCTCGGGGTCGTACCCGTTCGGATCCGGCGCCAAGGCGTGGCCGTCGAGGTCGACGATGTGCTCGCCGGTCGTGGCCTGGCTGTTCAGCCGCCCGGAGTACGGCGTCCCGTCCGCGGCGCGCAGCGGGATCGTGCGCTGGAGCACGGCCTTCCCGCCGGTGAGCCGGAACCGCCCGATCGACGGGGTGAACCCGGGCAACGGCTCCACCTTCTGGTCCGGCTCCGGCCCGTCGACGTTCGGGCCGCGGTCGGTGAGCCCGTAGAACTCGTCCCGGGATCCGGGCACCGGGGCGAGCGCGGAACCGTAGCCCCCGCCGGTGATCCGCACCCCGCCGACCGTGGCCAGCGGCGGGAGTTCGGTCGGGAACACCCGCGCGGGTTCGTCCTTCCGCGCGTCCGCGATTCCGCCCGCCAGCAGGGAAAGCACCACCGCACCGGCCATGGCCGTCCGCATCCGCTTCATGCGCGCAGTCTCACCAGCGAAGGTGGACGAGCGCGATCCGCCAGGCGACGCGCCGGTGAACTCACACCGCGAACCGGACGCGCTGACCCGGGCGGACCTGCGCCGCCAGATCGAGATCGTCCTCCTCGACCACCGCCACCACCGGGTATCCGCCGGTGACCGGATGGTCGGCGAGGAACAGGATCGGCTGACCGGCGGGCGGCACCTGCAACGCGCCGGGCACGCACGCCTCGGGCGGCAGCTCGCCCGTGCGCCGCCGCCGCAGCCGCGGGCCGTCGAGCCGGATGCCGACCCGGTTGCTCTCCGCGGTGACCTCGTGCGGTGCGGACACCAGGGTGGCGAGGGCGTCGCCGGTGAACCAGTCCCGCCGCGGGCCCGGGGTCACGCGCAGGACCGGTTCGTCCGGAATGGACGGTCGCGGCGCGAGGTCGACGCCCGGATACGCGCGTGTGCGGTCGCCGATGGGCAGGGTCGTACCGGGGGACAACGCGGGCGGGCCGAGGTTCGCCAGCGTGTCGGTGGCGCGGGCCCGGAGCACCGGCGGGACGTCGATCCCGCCGCGCACCGCGAGATAGCTGCGCAAACCCCGCTCCGGCGCGGCGAGTTCGACCTCGTCGCCCGGGCGCACGGGAATCGGCGCGTCCGGCCACCCCGCGCGCCCGGCCACCCGGATCGCGCAGGCGGCGCCGGTGACCGCGACCACGGCGTGCCCGGTGAACCGGACGGCGAGCCCGCCCAGCGTCGCCTCCACGACGGCGTTGTCCTCCGGGTTGCCGACCAGCCGGTTCGCCAGGCGCAGGCTGCCCCGATCGGCCGCCCCGGACCGCCCGACGCCGAGGGCGGCGAGCCCGGGACGGCCGAGATCCTGGATCGTGGCGAACGGGCCGGGGCGGAGCACTTCGAGCTTGCCGGTCATCTCGGGACGAACCGGACCCGCGTCCCCGGGCCGAGCAGGTGCGGCGGGTCCCGGTCGACGTCCCAGACGGCCAGCTCGGTGTGGCCGATCAGCTGCCAGCCGCCGGGCGAGGCGTGCGGGTAGACCGCGGTGTACTCCCCGGCGACGGCGACCGCGCCGGCCGGGACGCGCACCCGCGGGGTCGCGCGGCGGGGCAGGTGCAGCACCGGGTCGAGGCCGGTGAGGTAGGCGAATCCGGGGGCGAACCCGCAGAAGGCCACCGTGTATTCGCGGCCCGCGTGCCGTTCGGCGATGTCGCTTGTGGACAGACCGGTCGCGGCGGCCACGTCGGCGAGGTCTTCGCCGTCGTAGCGCACCGGCACCTCGACCACGGGCCGCGCCCGCTCCGGTGCGGCCGCGATCGAGTGCCGCATCAGCTCACCGGTGAGCCGTTCGAAACTGGTCTGCCGCCGGTCGAACCGCACCAGCAGGGTGCGCGCGGCCGGGACCAGTTCGACGGCCCCCGCGGGCGGCCGTTCCGCCAGCGCCGCGTGCAGGCCCAGCACCTGCTCCGGCCGGTCCAGATCGACCAGCGCCGCACGGGAGCCGTAGCGCCGCACGCGCATCACCGGATCACCCGGTACTCGGCGTCGCGTTTGTCCGAGACGAACATGTGGCCGGGCGCGTGCGTGATCGCGAACGGCGGCCGCGAGGCCATCAGCGCCGCCTGCGGGGTGACCCCGCACGCCCAGAACACCGGCACGTCACCGGGTTCGGGCTCGACCGCGTCACCGAAATCGGGGCGGCCGAGATCCGCGATGCCCAGCGCCTTCGGATTGCCGAAGTGCACCGGGGCGCCGTGCACGGCCGGCATCGCGCCGCTGATCCGCACCGCGTGGTCGACCAGCCCGGCGGGGATGTACCGCATCGACACGACGAGCGGCCCGTGCAACCGGCCCGCCGGGACGCACTGCTTGTTGGTCACGTACATCGAGACGTTGCGGCCCTGTTCGACGTGCCGCAGCGGGATTCCCTCGGCGGCGAGCCCGGTCTCGAAGGTGAAGCTGCAGCCGATCGAGAAGGCGACCAGGTCCGGGCGCCAGTATTCGGCGGCGTCGCTGACCTCGGCGGCCAGCTCGCCGTCCCGCCAGATCCGGTAGCGGGGCAGATCCGTGCGCAGATCCGCGCCGGGCGCGAGTTTCGTCGACGGGTCACCGGGCGCGCTGACGTCCAGCACCGGGCAGGGCTTGGGATTGCGCTCGCAGAACGCCCGCACGTCACCGGCCCATTCCCAGGGCACGGCGATCAGGTTGGTCTGGGTGAACCCGGCGGCCCAGCCCGCGGTCGGGTTCACGGTGCCCGCGCGGAACAGCGCGCGAGCCTGCGACGGCGTGACGGTTGACGGATTTTCAAAGGTAGTCATCTGCATCTCCCCTCAAGCAAGTTCGCGCCCGCGAGTCTCGGGCAGTCCGAACAGGGCCAAGACCGCGATGCCGTACCCGGCGGCGCCGAACACCATGGCCCCGCCCGCGCCGAGCAGGCCGACCACCGTGGGGAACACCGCCCCCACCGCGCGGCCGAAGTTGTAGGTGAAGCCCTGGCCCGTGCCGCGCACGGCGGTCGGGTACAGCTCGGCGAGGAACGAACCGAATCCGCTGAAGATCGCCGACATGGAGAACCCGAGCGGGAACCCGAGCACCAGGACGAGCCCGTTGGCGCCGTGCGGAATCCCCGTGTAGGCCACGATCAGCCCGGCGGAGAGCACGGAGAACAGGATGAAGGTCTTCTTGCGCCCCAGCAGATCGGTGAGGTAGCCGCCGCTCACGTACCCGACGAACGCCCCGGTGATCAGGAAAGCCAGGTAACCGCCGGTGCCGACGACGCTCAGCCCGCGGGTGTCCTTGAGGAACTTCGGCAGCCAGGTGGCGAGCGTGTAGTAGCCGCCCTGCACGCCGGTCGCGAGCAGCGACGCGAAGAACGTGGTCGCCAGCAGGTCGCGGCGGAAGATCGCGAAGAACGAACCGCGGTCGTGGCTGCGTTCCCGGCGCTCGGTCGCGGTGTCGGCGTCGGTGACGTAGCGCCGGACCCAGAGCACCAGCAGGGCCGGGATCACGCCGGTCCAGAACAGGATCCGCCAGGCGAGATCCGGGCTCGCCACGTTGAAGACCACCGTGTAGACGATCACCGAGAGCCCCCAGCCGACCGCCCACGCGCTCTGCACGAAGGCGACGGTCCGGCCGCGGTAGCGGGCACTGGAGTACTCCGCGACGAGGATCGCGCCCGCCGCCCATTCGCCGCCGAAACCCAGCCCCTGCAACGCCCGGAAGACCAGCAGGGTCTCGAAGTTCGGGGCGAACCCGCAGAGCACGGTGAACACGGTGTAGGTGGCCACGGTGAGCTGCAGCGTCCGGACCCGGCCGATGCGGTCGGCGAGGATCCCGGCGACCGCGCCGCCGATGGCGGACACCACCAGCGTGACCGTGGTCAGCAACCCGGCCTCGCCGGTCGAGATGTGGAAGTAGGCGATGATCGCGCCCACTCCCAGCGGGAGCACCTGGAAGTCGTAGGAGTCCAGGCCGTAACCGCCGAACGCGCCGATGAAGGCCCGGCGGCCACGGGCCCCGAGGGTGCGGAACCAGGCGAACGGGCGGGCGTCGTCCGCGGTGGCCGGAGATGTCGATGTTGCGCTCATGTGAACCTCACTTGCGCTCATCAGACCTCAGAAGAGGTGCTGGCTCATCGTGGCATAGGCCACACCGTAGAGGATTGTTCAACAATCCCACAAGAGTCTGTTTGTATCGTTCTTCAAGGTGCGAGTAGGATCGTCGGCGTGATCACCTCGGACGAGGGTCAGGCCGGTCTGGAAGTCGATCGCGGGCTGCTCGGCCGCACGAGCACCGCGGAACGAGTCGCGGACGTGCTGCGCACGCGCATCACCGAGGGGTTCTTCCTGCCGGGGGTACGCCTGTCCGAGCACGACATCGGCAATGCCCTGGGGGTTTCGCGCAACACGCTGCGCGAGGCGTTCCGGCTGCTCACGCACGAGCGCCTGCTCGTCCACGAGCTCAACCGGGGCGTGTTCGTCCGGATGCTCGCCATCGAAGACGTGGTGGACCTCTACCGGGTGCGCAAGATCGTCGAATGCTCGGCGGTGCGCGCGGTCACCGAGCGCCCGGCCGGATTCGGCCGGGTGGCGCAGGCCGTCGAAGACGGGGCGCAGGCCCGGCGGCGGCAGCGGTGGCAGGACCTCGGCACCGCGAACATCCACTTCCACCAGGCGTTGGCGGCGCTGAGCGGCAGCCCGCGCGTGGACGAGTTGATGCGCGGGATCTTCGCCGAGCTACGGCTGGTGTTCCACGTGATGGCCGATCCCCGGCGCTTCCACGAGCGATACCTGGTGCGCAACCAGGAGATCGCCGAACGGCTCGACGTGGGCGACGGCCCCGGCGCGGAGAAGCTGCTCGCCACCTACCTCGACGACGCGGAACACCAGCTCGTCGAGGCGTACGCGAAGGGGACCGCCGCGGAAGCCTGAGTCAGCGGTCGCCGCCCGCGATCCGGTCACCGCCCGCGCGTTTCGCCCGCAGCAACGCCGAATCCGCGTCCCGGATCAGATCTATCAGGTCACCACCCGCCCCCGGCGCCCGCACCGCGAGGCCGATCGACGCGGTGAGCCCGGTGATCACCGCGGTCTGCCCGTCGACCGAGAGCGCGCTGACCACTGCCGACCGGATGCGCTCGCGGACCCGATCCGCGACCAGCAGCCCGCCGCGGCGTCCGGTGGCGGGCAGCAGCACCAGGAACTCGTCTCCCCCGTGGCCGCCGAACCGGCCGACCACGTCACCGTCGCGCACCGCGCCCTTCAGCGCCGCGGCGACCTCGCGCAGCACCGCGTCGCCGACCAGGTGGCCATGGGTGTCGTTCACGCCCTTGAATCGGTCCAGATCGAGCATGATCAGCGTCGTCGGCCGGTGGCCCAGATGCGCGAAGACCTTCGACGCCTGCTCGTCCCAGCCCCAGCGATCGAGCAGCCCGGTCAGCTTGTCGGTCGCCCAGTACCCCAGCGGCTGACCGCAACTACCGCAGCACAGGCCTTCTTCCACGGTCTGCACGGTGCCTGCGTGCATCGATGAACCTCCCCCGAACCGGCGAGATGTACTGATGTACACGCGTTAGCAAGGGGATCGGTGTACAGCAGTTGAGAGGGGACACGCCGAAGTCTAGGCTCGGTGAACACCTGTAATCAAACTCGCGAGTAGCTACTCACCCGATCAGGTGCCGACGCCAGATCCGGGCCACCCGAATGGGGTCGCACCGGCCCGGCGGCAAAGGGGTGACGCGCGGCCCGTGCCGCTGACGACATGCCGAAGCGTCTGCGAGGCTGAGTGCGGACCGGAGATGGAGGGCGACGGGTGCGGGACCGAGAGCTGCGCCGGCGGTGCCGCCGGCTGCTGAGGGAGCTGGCCATCGTTCCCCCGCTGGACGTTCGCGTGCTGTGCGAACGGGTCGGTCGCCGGCGGGGCAAGCCCATCCACCCGGTGGCCCGGCCGATTCCGGTGCCCGGGCCGTTCGGCGCCTGGATCAGCACCCGGGCCGCGGACTACATCCTGTACCAGCAGGAAACCAGCAAATCCCACCAGGACCACATCATCCTGCACGAACTCGGGCACATCCTGGCCGGGCATCCGAGCGATTCGCCCGGCGCGGACGTCGAACAGCTGTGCCCGGACTTCGGCCCGGACGCCGTGCGGCGGGCCCTGCGCCGCACGGCCTACGACACCGAGCAGGAACGGGAAGCCGAAACCGTCGCCACGATCATCCTGGAATGGGCGTCGGTGCTGGACCGGATCAGCCCGCGGCCGTCCGGCGAGGCCCCGGCGCAGCGAATGGAGGCAGCCCTCGCCGACCGGCTGGGGTGGCTGTGAACCCGCTGCTGGTGGCCTACGGCGTGGCGGCGTTCGCCGCCTTGGGGTGGATGGGTTTCCGCCTCGCGCGCACGCCGCGCAACCTTCCGCTGCGCGCGGTCACCGGGCTGATCGCGTGCTGGGCGATCGCGTTCCCGTTCGGCGTGGTGGCGGACAAGGGAAAGGTCGTCTTCGGCCTGCCGCCGATGATGTCCCGGTTGCTCCAGCACGGGCTGCTGCTGGTCGGGGTGAACTGCCTGGTCTGCTTCTTCCTGTTCTCGGCGCTGGACGCCCACCGGGCCCGGATCCGCGCGTGGTGGTTCGCGTTGCCGCTGGTGGTCGCGGAAATCGTGCTCGCGGTGGCCGCCGTGCTCACCCCCGATGGCGTGCGCACCAACGACCATTCGGTGCCCAGTGTGGCGGTTTTCTTCATCACCGCGGATCTCTACATGGCGTTCGGGTTCGCCGCCGCGTTCGTGTGGACCCGCCGGTACGCGCGGGGCGCCGAAGCCAGGCTCGCCCGGGGCCTGCGGATCGCGTCGATCGGGCTGGCCGCGATCGTGCTCGCCGACTGCGTTTTCGTGCCGCTGATCGTGCTGCGCTGGATCGGCGGGGCGGCCACCCCGGCCCTGGCCAAACCCGGTGGCGCCGCGGGCACGAACATCGGCGCGCTCGCGTCGATGTTCCTGTTGCTGCCGGGGATCGTGGTGTTCCTGATCGGCATCAGCTATCCGGCGGCGGTCATGCGCATCGCCGCCGTACGCGTGTGGTGGCAGCACCTGCGCGCCTACCACCACCTTGGTCCATTGTGGACCGCGTTGCACGAGCGGTTCCCGGAGGACGCGCTGAGCCGGGTGCCGGTGGCGCCGTGGCGGGACCTGCTGAGCCTGCGCGGGGTGCACCGGCGCTACTACCGCCGCGTCATCGAATGCCGCGACGGGCTGGTCCGGATCAGCCCGTATTTCGCGCAGCCGCCCGAGGATGACGCGACCACGGCCGACCGGCTCCGGCACGCGCTGCGCGCGCACGCCGCCGGCGAGCCCGTTTCGGCGCACGCCGTCCCGGTGGCGATCCCAACCGGCGAGGGACTCGATGCCGACGTGCACGAACTGGTGGCGCTTTCCCTCGCGCTGAAAGGAAACCCATGACGCACGCCCTGATCATCGGCGGCGGCATCGCCGGTCCGGTCACCGCGATGGCGTTGCACAAGGCCGGAATCTCCTCGGTGGTCTACGAGGCCTACCCCACCGGAGCCGACGACGTCGGCGCGTTCATGACGATCATGAACAACGGCCTGGACGCGCTCGACGCGATCGAGGCGCGGGAACCGGTGGTGGCCGCCGCGTTCCCGGCGAACACCGTGGAATTCTTCAGCGGCACCGGAAAACGCCTCGGCGATGTCCCGATCGGCGGCGATTCGGTCGCGGGCCCGCACACCATCAAACGGGCCACGCTGTACCGGGTCCTGCACGACGAGGCCACCCGCCGCGGCATCCCGGTGGAGCACGGGAAACGCCTGGTCGACGTCTCCGGCAAGGTGGCCCGGTTCGAAGACGGCAGCCAGGCCGAAGGCGACCTGGTGATCGGCGCGGACGGCATCCATTCGGCGACCCGGCCCCTGATCGACACCGCCAACCCGAAACCGGAGTTCAAAGGCGCCCGGGTCGTCTGCGGTTACGCACCGAACGCCCCGGTCGACCCGAAACCGGGCGCCTACCGGATGGTCTACGGCAAGCGGGTTTTCTTCGCGTACACGACCGCCCCCGACGGCGAAACCTGGTGGTTCACCAACCTCCCGGGCCCCGAACTGTCCAAAGCGGAACTCGCGGGCACCACCCCCGCCGAGTGGAAACGCCGCATCCGGGATCTGCTGTCCCGCGACCGAACCCCCGCCGCGGCGATCGTCGACGCCACCGGGGACGAAGTCGTCGCCAGCAACTCGTATGACCTGGCCACCACCCCCACCTGGCACGACGACACCAAAGTGATCATCGGCGACGCCGCCCACGTCGCCGCCCCCAACGCCGGCCACGGCGCCTCCATGGCCATGGAAGACGGCGTGACCCTCGCCCAATGCCTACGCGACCTCCCGACCATCCCGGCGGCCTTCGCCACCTACGACCACCTCCGCCGCCCCCGAGTCGAACGCGTCGTCGCCACCAGCGCTCGCATGGGCAACACGGCCACCCCAAGCCCCCTCAAACGCCTCCTCCGCGACGCCATCCTCCCCCGAAAACTCAAGAAGGGCCCCCGAAACACCGCCACCTGGCTGACCCACCACCACATCGACTGGGACGCCAAGATCACGAGCTAGGGTTGGCCTTGCCATATCGCGTGCGGTGATATTCGAGGTACTCGGTTCCCACGACGTGATGCGGGTGCGTGCGCAACTGCCCAGCGGGCTTTCCGTTGACCCTAAGGGAAAGGTCGTCGTCAATGGTCAACGCACCGTAGTCGAAAAGCACATGGCAATTGGGGCACAGACACAGGACGTTCGTCGGCTTGTCCGGCCCAAGATGCGGCCGACCGAGCGCACGGATGTGCGCACCTTCGGAGTAGGCGCGATCTCCGACGATCAACCGGTGTCCACATACTTGGCAGACGTGCCGGTGCAGACCTTTCACGTATTCCGCCACCTTGGTCGACCGAACAACCCGCTGCACGGTCGAAGCACGACGATCCGGCTTCTCATTTCCCGATGGTTCAGTCGAGCCATCCTTGTCCGCTGGTTCCTCGAGTTCTGGCGGCGCGACCAGCTCCGACTCGATCTTGACGAGGCGAAACCGGCAAACCTTGAAATCACGCAACCCGTCAGCCAGCCAAGTCTTTTCGACTCGGAACAAACCGTCGTACCGGTAGCCAACCTTCGGCGCGTAAGGAGACGGGCGCCTGGGATCGTGCCCGCGAACCACCCGTACCGGCTTTCCATCGATCATGCTGGTGCGCAGTCCCGCATTGCCCGGACTATCGAATGTCTGATCTTTTACCTGTCTACCCGAGTCATCGCGGCCGCCATGTCCCGTGTAGATGATGACCGATCCGTAGTCTTCGTCGTCTTCGTACTTGTTCGAAGCGACGATGGACTCGGCACCGTCCTGCCCATTGCCCACGATTTCCGCGATGAGCGCTCGGTGGACCTTGCGCTCGGCAGCCTCCTTTCGGCTGGCGAACGCAGTACCTTCGGGAACGCCTGGTATCTTACCGAAGAAGACCTTTTCGTCTGCCTTTGCGGACACCTTGGAATCACGGAACTCGAACCCCAACTCGTTGAGCTTCGCAACGACCGTCCGTTCGCCACCGCTGAACTCCGAAGCCCGCAACAGGCTCCCCGTGGCGTACTTGTGCGCGACGCCGACGAGTGCCTTCGAGTCGTACTCGCGTCCTGCATGTAGCACGAGGTACTGCCGCGCGCGGCCGAAGCCGTTCGTCTTGAGAAAACGCTCCCGGCCCAGGCGGTCGTATTCGGCCATCGCCTCAAGCACGGCTTCTCGGGTTACCTCCGCCAAGGTCACAGAACGTGACGTTAGGTCCACCCTGCCTAGGCTGGTACCTGCAAATGGCCTAACCGAGGATCATGACGTTTCGGG
Source organism: Amycolatopsis anabasis (assembly GCF_009765355.1). Classification (GTDB taxonomy): domain Bacteria; phylum Actinomycetota; class Actinomycetes; order Mycobacteriales; family Pseudonocardiaceae; genus Amycolatopsis; species Amycolatopsis anabasis. Next base: position 189,364 of record NZ_VTHK01000013.1, read on the forward strand.
CAGTTTCTTGCGGATGACCTTGCCGGAGGGGTTTCGGGGGAGGGTGGGGAGGAAGGTGACATCGCGCGGCACCTTGTAGCGGGCCAGGTTGGCTTTGACGAATTCTCGCGCGGTATCGGCGTCCAGGGTGGCGGAGGGGCGGAGGACCAGGTAAGCGGCGAGGCGTTGGCCGTAGTCGGGGTCGGGGACTCCGATCACCGCGGCGTCGAGGACGGCGGGGTGGGTGAGGAGGAGGTCTTCGACTTCGCGGGGGAAGACGTTCTCGCCGCCGGAGACGATCATGTCGTCGTCGCGGCCGTCGACGAAGAGGCGGCCTTGCGAATCCTGGTGGCCTACGTCGCCGGTGCTCATCAGGCCGTCGATGACCTCCTTTCCGCCGCCGCCCGTATAGCCCGCGAACTGGATTCCGTTGCCCACGAAGATCCGGCCGACTTCGCCGCGGGGGACCTCGTTGCCTTGGTCGTCCAGCAGGCGAACAGTGGTGCCCAGGGGCGGGTAGCCCACGGTGCCGGGGGCCGCGCGCAGGTCCTCAGGCGTCGCGAAGCTGGCGTAGGCGACCTCGGTGGAACCGTAGAAGTTGTAGACCACGTCCCCGAAGGTGTCCATCGCGCGCGTGCCGAGTTCGCCGGGCAGGGCGGCGCCGGCGACGCAGAGGATCCGCAACGACGACGTGTCGCGGCGACCGATCTCCGCCGGGCCCAGGTCGAGCAGGCGGCTGAGCATGATCGGGACCACGGCCAGCGCGTCGCACCGATGCCGTTCCAGGGCGTCCAGGGTGGCGACCGGGTCGAACCGGCGGCGGACGATCAGCGTGTTGCCCAGCGCGATCGCGATGGTGGCGGTGAGCAGGCCCCAGCCGTGGAAGATCGGTGCGGCGACATACACCGAACGCCCGCCGCGGTAGGGGATCTTGGACAGGAATCCGCCCGGGATGGCCAACGATCCGCTGAGGGCGCGCGGCGCTCCCTTCGGCGTGCCGGTGGTGCCGCTGGTGAGCAGGATGAGCCGCTGGTGCCGGGCGGGGGCCGCGGGCGCGGCCGGATCACCAGCGGAAATCAGCGCCTCGAGGGTCTCGTCGGCCGGGCGGTCGGTCCACGCCAGGACGCGCGGGGCGGAGTAGTCGCGCACCACCGGTTCGAATTCCTCGTCGTGGACGAGCAGGCCGACCTCTTCGCGGGCGCAGACATCGCGCAGCTGGGGCGCGGCGAAATCGGTGTTCAGCAGCAGCGTCCGGCAACCCAGTTTGGCCGTCGCGAACAACGCGTCGAGCAGGCCGCGGTGGTTCCGGCAGAGGATTCCGACGCAGGACTCCGGTCCGATTCCCTTGGCGCGCAACGCGTTCGCCAGCGCGTTGCTGCGGCGGTCGAGGTCGGCGAAGGACAGCTCACCGCGTTCGTCGACCAGCGCGGTCCGGTCGCCGTAGCGGATCGCGGACATCGCCACCGCCGCGCCCGCGGTGCCGTACGCCCGCAGGGCGCGGGCGATCGCGGGCAGCTTCGCCGGGGTGGTCAGCGGGAACATCCCGGCGCGGGCGCACACCAGGACCGCCCGGAACTCGGTCAGGGAAAAACTCATCTGTGGTCTCCTGCGAGAAGGGTCAGCACCCGGCCGAACAAGCCGTCCGGGACGGCGCCGGCGTCGATGCCTCGTTCGATCGCGAATCCGTTGGACAGCGCCAGCACCACCACCGCCGCCTGCTCGGCGGGCACCGGCAGCGCGAAGCCGCGCGCGTCGGCGATGCGGGTGATCGCGCGGGTCAGTGCGGCGCGGGCCTCCCGGCGCCGCGCGGCGAGCCCCGCGCGCACTTCTTCGTCGCGCATGGCCACGCCCCAGTACTCCAGGAACAACCGCTGCCAGGTGAAATCGGTCTGCACGGCCTCGATCAGCCGGGCCCCGACCTCGCGCAGCAACGCGTCGGCGTCGTCGAGGTCGTCGACGGCCTCGGTCGCGCGGCGCAACCGCATCCCGACGTGTTCCGCCATCAGCGCCAGCACGAGTTCGTCCTTGCCGGCGAAGTTGGAGTACAGGGCGCCCGTGGTCAGCCCCGCGGCCTCGGCGACCTCCCGCAGCGAAGCCCCGGCGATGCCGCGTTCGGCGAACACCCGGGCCGCGGCGTCCAGCACCCGCTGCCGGGTCTCGGTGCGGGGTGGACGGCGGCCCATGGCGCGAAGCGTACCTCAACTCGATACCGATCGTTATCGAGTAACGAACGGTATCGATTCCGGAGGGACACGCCATGGACGAGACGCTCACCGCCGAGAGCCTGGGCACCGCGCCCGGCCACGGCCTGCTGACCGGGCGGAAGGTGCTGGTCGTCGGCGGCGGCCAGCGGACCTACGACCAGCCCGATCCCCCGGCCGGGATCGGCCGCGCGATCAGCGTGCTCGCCGCGGCCGAGGGCGCCGCGGTGGCGGTCGCCGATCTGCACCGCGAAGCCGCCGAGGCGACCGCCGGACTGATCGGCGACGCGGTCGCGCTGACCGTCGACTGCGCCGACGAGACCAGCCTCGAGCACGGCGTCCGCGAAGCCGCCGAGGCCCTCGGCGGGCTGGACGGGCTGGTGCTCAACGTCGGTGTCGTCGGCGGCCTCGGCTTCGCGCACACCCCGGCCGACACCTGGGACCAGGTGCTGGCGATCAACGTGCGCGCCCAGTTCCTCGCCATCAAGTTCGCGCTCCCGGTCCTGCCGCGGGGTAGCTCGATCGTGTTGACCTCGTCGATCGCCGCGCGCAAACCGTCGGTCACCGCGATCCCGGCCTACGCCACCTCGAAGGCCGCCCTCGGCGGGCTGGCCGCCTTCGCCGCCCGGGAGGCCGCGCAGGCCGGGATCCGGGTGAACGTCGTGATGCCCGGACTGATCGACACCGCCCTCGGCCGGTTGGCCGACCAGGTCGACGCCACCCGCGCCGGGACGCCGATCCCGCTGGGCCGCCAGGGCACCGCGTGGGAGGTGGCCAACGCGGCGGTCTTCCTACTCGCCCACACCTCGGCCTACATCACCGGGCACACGCTCGTGGTCGACGGCGGCCTGACCGAAGCCGGGTAGGTGACGATCGACTTGACCGGGTGAGTGTGCTGAGTAGCGTTGAAGGCACACGGGCTTAGATCGCCGGGAATGCGGTGATCAGCAACTCTGCCTTCGACACAAAGGCCGCCGGGCTCGGCAAGGCGGCTGGGGGCGAGAGCCGGGCGGCCGGAAACGGAGCGACCGTGACCGGGCAATACACCAGAACCGAACTGGGCCTGCCGCAATCGGAAGCCGAACCTTTCTCGGTGACCGTGGCGCGCAACCGCAACGGCTGCGTCCTCGCGATGGTGCAGGGCGCGATCGACGCGACGACCATCGACCAGCTGGACCGCGCCTTCGCCGCTCAGCCGGGCATGGATACCCGGGCGTTCGTGCTCGATCTCACCCGGGTGTCGTTCCTGTCCATCAGCGGGTTGCGGGTCATGGTCGATCTGCTGGCCCGCACCAACGAGGTCGGGGTTCCGCTCGAGCTGGTGGTGGACACCCACGCGGTCCGCCGCGCGCTGGACTGCGTCGGCCTGTCCGACGTGTTCTCCACCCACATCGAGCGCACGGCGGCCCTGGCCGCGGTGGACGCCGCCGAGCTGGACGCGACTCTCTAGCCCTCGTCGCCGATGCGCCGCGCGACCTCGTCCGGTTCGTCCCGGGACAGCTCCTGCCCGACGAACAAGTCCCGGACGGCCGCGAAGAACCGCACCGAGTCCTCGGCTTCCGGATCCGCCAGCCGCAGCAGGCCGTAGCCGAGACCGAGCGCGGTGAACGCGCGCGACCGGCCCTCGTCCTCGGCCGCGCCCAGCGAACTCAGCGCGGCCCGCGCCGCCTGCTGGTAGGCGTGCAGCGCCTCGTGCGCGGGTCCGGCCAGTTCCGGTGACCGCGCCGAGCTGACCAGGATCTCGAAGAACGCCAGGCGTTGCAGCACCGGCACGTCGAGGAACCGGTCGGTGAACCAGCCGGCGACCTCGACCGGGGTCGGCGGCTGGTCGCCGGGTTCCGCGGGGAACGCGGCCATCTCCTCCGCCCGTTCGCGCGCGAACGCTTGCAGCGCCTCGGAAATCAGCTCGCCGATCGACGAGAAGTAGTAGCTCACGGTCGCCAGCGGGACCCCGGCCCGCTCGGTGACCGCGCGGTGGGTGACCCCGGCGACGCCCTGCTCGGCCACCACCTCGACCGCGGCCTTGAGCAATGCCTCCCGCCTGGGTCTGGAGCGAGTGCGTCGACTCACGGAACGCGGCATGGGACCACCGTATGCGATCACCGCGCGCGGCGGATCAGGCAGTGGCGGCACCCCACCCCGGACACCGGCGGCAGAGACCTCAGCAGGACTGTCACCGCAGGTAGAAGGCTTGCCAGTATTGAACAGATTTCCTGGAAGTTCTTCTTGAAAAGTCTTCTTACTGGGGAGTAGCGTCCGAGCCACGTTCGGCCGACCCCCGGCCGTCCGCTCCCCAAGGAGACAGTTGTGCGCAGTCACGTCCGCTCCCTCGTGCTGGCCGCGGCGGCCGCCCTCGCGCTCGCCTTCGCCGACCCGTCCGCCACCGCTTCCGCCGAAGCCGCACCGGCCCCGCCGCCGATCCAGGAGAACCCGGCCCCGCTCGGTGCGAACGACTGGAAGTGCAAGCCCAGCAAGGAACACCCGCGGCCGGTGATCCTGGTGCACGGGTTCGGCGCGCCCGCCGCCGGGCACTTCAGCGTCTACTCGCCGTACCTGAAGGCGCAGGGCTACTGCGTGTTCACCGGCACCTACGGCACGATCCCGAACGTGCCGCTGGTGAACCTGCTCGGCGGGTTCCAGTCGATCGAGTACTCGGCCGAGCAGTTCAGCGCGTTCGTGGACAAGGTCCGCGCCGCCACCGGCGTGGACAAGGTCGACATCGTCGGGCACTCCGAGGGCGGCATCATGCCGCGCTACTACATCAAGAACCTGGGCGGCACGGCCAAGGTGCACAGCTACATCTCCTGGGCGCCGCCGAACCACGGCCTCACCCTGTCCGGCCTCTACACCCTGGGCCAGAAGCTGATCCCCGGCCTGGACGAGAACATCCTGCCGCTCTGGCCGGTCACCTCGGAACTCACCAACGGCAAGGGTTTCCTGGACCGGCTCAACGCCGGTGACGAGACCCCGGGCGACATCCACTACACCGTGATCGCCAGCAAGAACGAGGAACTGGTCACCCCGTTCACCACCAGCTTCCTGTCCGGCGACAACGTGGACAACCTGGTGCTGCAGGACTACTTCCCCGATTCGTTCGGCGAGCACATCGGGCTCGCCTTCGACACCGGCGTCTTCAAGCTGACCGACAAGGCGTTGCAGCGCAACTAGAGCCGCGCGTGAGGCAGGTCGCGCGCGTCACGAGTGCGGGGCACCGGACGAAACCCACGCCCGTCCGGCGCCCCGCACTCCGCTGTCTGTCCACTTAGGACCCCGTGGCGCTCGGCAGCAGCGGCGGGCAGCCCGCGGCCGCGTAGCCCGGGTCGAACTCGAAGTGCCACGTCTCGTTCTGGTACCGGCGGCACCAGCCCAGCGCGCGGCCGTTCCGCTCGACCCAGGCGGCCGAGGCGATCGGCTGGATGTCCACCGCGATGCCCTTGACGTGATTGGACTTTCCCGGCGGAAGCACGTACTTCGCGGCGAGTTCGGGAGTGCCGAACCGGCGCACGGCGTCGTCGAACTCCTTCTGCTGCTGGTATTCGCTGCGCTTGCCGTCCATCACGCACAACGTGATCTGCTGCGCGCCCGCCGCGGCCCGCAGGCGGGTGAACGCCTCGGCGACGTCCGGCCGCAACCCGTTCGGCGGCTCGTCGGCATACCGCTTGTCCAGCGGGCACACCGTGCCGCCGTCCGGTCCGGGAATCCCCTCCCACACCGGCAGCGGCTGCCCGGGTCTGGCCTCCGAGCCGAGTGCCACGGTGCCGGTGGCGCCCAGGGTGACCAGCGTGCCGAGCGCCAGCGCCGCGGCGATCCCGGCGATCGAGCGCTTGGTGAGTTGTGGTGGCATCTTCTCCCCCAGTGGTCAACGGTCCGGCCAGTGCCAGGCCGGTTCGTCGAGCCGTCCCTGGCCGACGATCGTGGTCTCGCCGAACTCCTTGATCAGTTGGACGGTGTGGACGCCGATTCGTTGCTCGGCGGTGACCGCTTCCACCGCGGCGATCAGCGGGCGGGAGTGCGAGACGGCGATGACCTGCGACCGGGTCGCGGCGGCGGCGACGAGCCGGGCGAGCGGCGGCAGCAGGTCCGGGTGCAGGCTCGTCTCGGGTTCGTTGAGGACCAGCAGTTCCGGCGGGCGCGGGGTGAGCAGCGCGGCCACCCAGAGCAGGTAGCGCAGCGTGCCGTCGGACAGTTCGGTCACGCCCAGCGGGCGGAGCAGGCCGTGCTGGCGCAGGGTGACCTCGAAGCGGCCGGAGTGGTCGGCGACCTCGACCCGGCTGCCGGGGAACGCGTCGTCCACGGCCGCGTCGAGCGCTTCGGCGTCGCCGATCTCGCGGATGGTCTGCAACGCGGCGGCCAGGTCACCGCCGTCGTGCCCGAGCACCGGGGTCCGGGTGCCGATCCGCGCGGACCGGGCGGGCGCGTCGCCGTCGGTGCGGAAGTGGTCGTAGAACCGCCAGGACCGCATCCGCTCGCGCACGGTCAGCAGTTCGGGCGTGCGGCGGGGGTCGGCGAGTTCGCTGAGCACGCTGTCGAACGGCCGCAGCAGGTACGACGAGTCCGACCACGCGCCGTCCTCGCCGCGGGTCAGCACCCGGCCGCTGTGCCGGCGGTCGCAGAGCAGGTTCGCGGGGCGCAGCACCGGGCCGCTCCACACGCATTCGCGCTTGATCTCCGGGTCGAGGCCGAACGCGGTCCCGGTTTCGCTGGGCAGCCCGAGGTCGAGGGCGTACCCGAAGTCGTCCCCGGCGAAGCCCAGCCGCAACGCCACCGGCGCCGAACGCGTGGTCCCCTGGACCGGGTACCGGCCTTCGCGCACCGCGCGGCCCACCTGCTCCGGGCCCGCCCACAGGGTCGAGGGCAGGCCGCCTTCCCGGGCGAGCGCGGCGATCGTGCCGTTGCGGGATGCGTCGGCGAGCAGGCGCAGGGCCCGGTACAGGCTGGACTTGCCGCTGCCGTTCGCCCCCGTCACCACCGTGAGCGGGCCGAGCGGCAACACCAGCCTGCGCAGGGATCGGTAGTTCTGGACGGCGAGCGTGGACAGCACATATCCGAACCTACCGGTACCGCCACTCAGGTGACCCAGAGCACAAACCCGCCGGGGCCTGAACGGCGCGTTCGGGGGGAGGCTCGAACGCGCCGTTCAGGGTTTTCCCCCAGTGCGCCCGTCAGCGACGGGCACGTTTCCATTCGGCGATCGCGGCGCAGGCGGTGTCCACGTCGCTGTCGGTGTTGAAGTAGTGGAACGAGAGCCGGGCGTCGGCGCCGCGGGCGAGGAAGATCCGGCGGGCGGCCAGCCAGCGGGACAGCCCCGCGGGGTCGGGATCCGGGACCAGCACCTGCGGACCCGGGACGACCTCGGTCCCCGTCTCGTTGAGCCGTTCCGCGGCCCGTCGGGCCAGTCTGTCCACATGCGACTCCACCGCGGCGAGGTCGAGCTGTTCGACCAGGGACAGCCCCGCGTTGGCGGCGAGCACCACCGGCAACGGCGGCATGGTGACCTCGAACCGCCGGGCGTCGGGCGCGGTCAGCGGATCGAAGCCCGCCGGATCCGGTTCGCCGAAGCAGCCGGTGAGCTGCGGGGGCAGGTCGCCGAGCAAACCCCGCCGGACATACAGGAACGCGATGCCGGGCAGGCCGAGCAGGTACTTCATCGACCCGCTGACCAGGTAGTCGCAGTCCAGTTCGGTGACGTCGATGTCGAGCACCCCGGCGGCCTGGTACGCGTCGACGAACACCCGGGCCCCGGCGGCGCGCGCCCGCGCGGTCACCTCGGCGACCGGCATCCGCTGGCCGCTGCGGTAGGACACCAGCGGCACCGAGACCAGCGCGGCCCGCTCGTCGACGGCGTCCGCGCACGCGGTCTCCTTGGCGTGGACCACCTCGGCGCCACGCGGCCGCTGGGCGGCCCAGACCTGCGCGACCGACGGGTACTCCGCGTCGGTCGTGACCACGGCCGGCCGTTTCGCCCAGTCGGTGGTGGAGGCGATCTGGTACGCGGCCACGGTCGCGCCGGACACCACCGCCACCTCGTCGGAGCCGGCCCCGATCAAGGCGGCGAACCGCTGCCGGGCCTGTTCGACCTCGCGTGCCCACAGCTCCCACGGCATCGGATCGGCGTGCATCAGGTCCAGCATCCGGTGCATCGCCGCGTCCAGCGCCGTCGACCGCGGGCCCAGGCTGCAGCTGGCCAGGTGCACGGTGTCGGTCAGGACCGGAAAGTGCGCGCGGAACCGCGCGGGCCGGAGCGTCACTTCTCGCACTTCCTCACCCGGCCACGTGTACGTTCGCGGTCCGCGTGGCGGTCGGCCGGGCAGGGTCACCGCCGGGCGCGGCCGGTTGTTCGGCATCGCCCCCGGAGTCTTCTGCGGGACCACCATGGCTTTCGCCTCTCATTTCCCATTCCCCCTCGGCCCGCGCCATCGCGGTCCGAATCTCGGTCGCGCTCGCGCGCGTGGTCGGACAAGGACACCCCCCAGGTGAACCTTCAGCGTTCGAGCGCGTAACCGGGCAGCATCCGGCCGCACAGCGAACTGTTCGCCATGCCGATCCGGTCCCGCCCCTTGCGTTTGGCCTCCCGCAGCGCCGTGTCGGCGTCGAGGAGCAGGTCGTCGAGGTTGTCCCGGAGTTCGGCGTGGTAGGTGGCCAGGCCGATGGACGCCGTCTGGCCGCTGATCAGCACGGTCACCTCGCGTTCGATCCGGGAGCGGACCTTCATCGCGGCGAACCCCGCCCGGATCCGGCGCGCCACCTCGAGGGCGCCGGACGACGTGGCCGAGGGCAGCAGCACCAGGAACTCGTCCCCGCCGTACCGGCCCACCAGATCGGTGTCCCGGGTGGCCGCGCGCAGGACTTCGGCGGCCGAGCGCAGCACGGCGTCCCCGGCCGGATGCCCGAACTCGTCGTTGATCTGCTTGAACCCGTCGAGGTCGACGATCAGCAGCGCGACCGGCAGGCCGCGCCGCAGCGCGCCGGCGAAGACCTCCGGCGCCTGATCGTCCCAGCCCCAGCGGTCCAGCACCCCGGTGAGCCGGTCGGTGGTCCGGTTGCCCAGCGGCTGGCCGCACGAAGCGCACCGCTCGTGCCGGCCGATCCGATGGAAGCCGCCGGAGTCGCCGTCGAGATCGTCGACGGGCAGGATTTCGACCCGCACGCCGGCGTGGGCGTACGGGCGGTTCGGTTGCCGGGTTGCCGGCCGGACCCGGTCCTCGGTCCTGGTGGGCAGGATGGCCATGCGAGTCTCCCCTGTTGTGTCGGAGCTACGAGGCGCCCAGGAGTAAGTGTGTGGGCACCGCCTGTCATGCGGCTTTCGCTGATATGACAGGCGGTGTTCGCGCAGCGTGTGGCCCAGATCGCACCTGCCCGCTTGCTACTCCACGTAACATGTATGTTCGTCGTCACTCATACGGAGGATCCTCAGCCGCTGAGGTCCGCCTATCCTGTGCCCGGCTACACCTCTGCCGGGAGCAAGGGGGTCGGCGTGGTCCTGCGACCACGAGACGCAAGATCGGAGATACCCGAGGCAACCGCCCGAGAATTCAACTGTGGCATTTCATCCGGATATGTCACTCGGCGAGACAGCCGGAGTTGGACGCTTTCCGCGGAAAGGCGAGTCGGCTACGACGTCGTTCTCACCGACCGGATTCTGGATCCGGTCAATCCCGCGCTGGCCGGTGCGGCGGCCGCGGGGCGGTCGGGGGAAATCCGGCGATTCGTCGTGCTCGACGGAAACGTGGATCGGTTGTACGGTGCCGCGATGCGCGCATACTTCGCGCACCACGGCATAGCGTGCGAATTCCTCCCCCTCGAAGTGTCCGAGCAGCGCAAGACGCTGGAATACGTGACGCGGATCGTCGACGCGCTCGACGAATTCGGGACCGAACGCCACGATCCGATCATCGCGGTCGGCGGCGGGGTGCTGCTGGACATCGCCGGCCTGGCCGCGAGCCTGTACCGCCGCGGGACACCCTATGTCAGAGTGCCGACCACCCTGATCGGACTGGTCGACGCCGGGATCGGCGCCAAGACCGGGGTGAACCACGGCGAGCACAAGAACCGGCTCGGCAGCTACCACCCGCCCGGTTCCGTGCTGCTCGACCGCGCCTTCCTGGGCACCCTGGACCGCCGGCAGCTGAGCAACGGCCTGGCCGAGGTCCTGAAGATGGCGATCGTCGCCGACCGGCGGCTCTTCGACCTGCTCGAGGCGCACGCCGATCTGCTCCTCGACGAGCGACTGCGGGGCGTGACCGAGACCGGCGATCGGGTCGCCCGCGAAGTACTCGAACGAGCGATTTCCGGAATGCTCGAGGAACTGGCCGGAAATCTGTGGGAAACCGATTTACAACGTCTGGTTGATTTCGGCCACTCGATCAGTCCCCTGATCGAAATGCGGGCGCTGCCGGAGCTTCTCCACGGCGAAGCGGTCGCCCTCGACATGGCGCTGTTCGTCGAGGTCTCCTGTCACCGCGGCCTGGTCGGGGTGACCAATAGGGACCGCATGCTGCGGCTTATCCAAAAGCTCGGCCTGCCGATCAGCCATCCGTTGCTCGAAGTGTCGGTGCTGCGCCGCGCACTCGCGGACACCACTCGGCACCGGGGTGGAATGCCTCGACTTCCGATGCCCCGCGAAATAGGCTCCGCTTGTTTTGTGAACGACATCTCCGAAGACGAACTGGTGGTCGCCGCCAAGGAACTACGAGAGCTGGAGGGTGACGATGGATGGTCGGCTGATCGTCGGTGACACCGCGTCGGCCTCCGTCGTGCACGGCGTCCACGGCACGACCGGCGTTTCCGGCTGGAAGTGCTTCACCCGCCGGACCGGGCTCGCCGGGGACTGGGAGGCGGTCGAATGGGCCAGCCTGCCGCCCGGCGGGCTGAGCGGCGAACACGTCCACACCCGAACCGAGGAGCTGTACTTCATCATTTCCGGTCACGGCGAGATGCTGCTCGACGACCAGACGCACGACGTGCGCGCCGGGGACGTGATCCTCACCGGTCTCGGCACCAAGCACGGCCTGCGCAACATCGGCACCGGCGACCTGCACTGGCTGGTGATCGAGATCAACAGCCCGGCCACGGCCGCCGTCCTGCGCGGGGCGACCTCGTGAACGCCGCCATCCACCAGCTGCGCGAGCCCGGCGAGATCGATCCGACGACCCTGCTCACCGGCCCGCTGCGCAGCATCCGCCGGGTGCGGCTGGGCCCGGGCGAGGAGGAGACGCTCACCGCGGACGGCGTCGAGTTCACCCTGTTCGTGCTGTCCGGCGGCGGAACCGGAAATCCGGGCACGGCCGGGATCGAACTGCGCCACGGTGTTTCGGTGACCGCACCGCTGCACTCCGAACTTCGGCTGGCCGCCGGGGACGCGGGCCTGGAGTACTTCCTCGCCGAGCTGACGGTCCGCCCATGATCGTCACGAGCATCGCGGACCCGTCCCGTTCGCAGACCGGCACGCGGACGCGGTGCCTGGCGCGCCGCGGCATGCTCTACAGCGAATGCGAGGCGTTCGACCACCTGCGCCTGCCACCGGGCGGCGAACTCGGGCCGCGCGGGCGCGAGGGAATCGAGTCCGCCTGGTTCGTGCTCGGCGGCGCCGGGACCGCACGCGGGGCCTCGAGCCGGGAACTGCGCCCCGGGGATCTGGTGCTCGCGCCGGCCGACGCCTCGGTCACGCTCGTAGCGGGCGACGAAGGGCTGGAACTGCTCTGGCTCGCGGTCCTGCCGGAGGCGGTGACCCGCGCGCTCCCGGCCCGGAAACCGGCGGTCTCATGACTTCCGGGGATTGGCCGACCGGCGCCATGCGAGCGCTGGCCCTCGAGGGCCCCGGGCGAGTGGTCCAGACCAGTCTGCCGATCCCCGCCCCCGAACCCGGCACGGTCCTGGTCCGCCCGGCCCACGTCGGCCTGTGCGGCACCGATCTCGAACTGCTGCACGGCACCGCCGCGTACCTGAACGACGGCCGATCCGGCTACCCGCACGTGTTCGGGCACGAGTGGTGGGGCCGGGTGGTCACCGCCGACGGCGGTTTCGCGCCCGGGGAAGCCGTGGTCGGCCACACCATGATCTCGTGCGGGCTCTGCCCGAACTGCCAGCGCGGCCGCCGGGCGGTGTGCCGGAACCTGATCGAGACCGGGCTGTACGGGCAGCAGGGCGCGGCGGCCGAGTTCATCCGCCTGCCCGCGCACGCGCTGACCCGGCTGCCCGCGGGCACCCGGGAACCGTGGGCCGTGCTCGTCGAACCGGCGGTCACCGTGGTGGAGTCGCTGGAGCGAACCGGCTGCGGGCCGTTCGACCGGGTCGCGGTGCTGGGCACCGGCACCATCGGCCTGCTCACCGTCCAGCTCGCCCGCCACCGCGGCGCCGAGGTCGAGGCGATCGGCATCGATCCGGCCGGGCTGGAGCTGGCCACCAAGTTCGGCGCCACCGCCGCGTACCGGCCCGAGGACGCGCCCGAGCGGGCGTACTCGCTCGTGGTGGAGGCCTCCGGGGCGTCGGCCGCGTTCCTGCGCTCGCTGGACCTGGTGGAAACCGGCGGCCGGGTCGCGGTGGTCGGGGTCGCGGGCGAACCGGTGGGCGGACTGGTCCCGGGAAACTTCGTGCTCGGCGGCTTCGACGTCTACGGTATCCGCCATGGTCTGGACCACTACGAACGGACGGTCGGCCTGTTCGCCTCCCGGGTGCTCGACGGCGCCGCCCTGGTCGCCGAGATCGTGCCCGCGGCCGACGCCGAGCAGGCGTTCAAACTCCTCGAACACGGTCGTTCCGGGCGGCCCAAGGTGATCCTCGAAATGGGTGGCGCATGATCCGGTTCTTCCCCGGCGCGGACCGGATCGGCGAACACCGCTGGCTGGTCGAGGGCGAGCTGGCGGCGGGCCGCCCCGCAGCGGCGCCGGGCGTGGAGTCCGCGGCCGTCGTGCTCGCCGGATCGCCGCGCTGGCGCGGGGAAACCCTGGGCCCCGGGGACGGCGTGTACTCCCCGGACGGCGGTGACCTGCCGGACGCGGCCGGGCTCCTGCTGATCCACGGCGATAAGCCGAACCACGACGCCGCGGCCGCCCGCTGGCGGTACACCCCGGCCGGGGCCGGAACGCTCGCCGGGCTCGGCGGGATCACCGACATGAACGTCCGCTGGCTGATCACCACCGAAACCGCGGGCAGCGCCGCGCTGGTGGTGGCCACGTCCACGTTCACCCCGGGCGGGCACCACGAACCGCACCGGCATCCGCACGCGGCCGAGTTCTTCCTGGTCGCCGAGGGCGGCGGCACGCACCTCGACCCGGACGGGGAAATCCGGATGGCCCCCGGCGATCTGGTGTACATCCCCGCCGGGCGCTGGCACGGTTACCGGACCGACCCGGGCGTCCGCACCCGCGCGATCTACGGCTACCTCGGCGCGGGCAGCCTCGCCGAGGCGGGTTACGAACTCCGGACGGAAGGGGTGACCGGGTGAAAGCGGCCCTGGTGACCGGTGCCAGTTCGGGCATCGGCGAAGCAACCGCGCTCCTGCTCGCGCGGCGCGGATTCGACCTGGGGCTGGGCTACCGCTCGGACGCCGACGGCGCGAAACGGGTGGCGGCCGAGGTCGAAGCCGCCGGGCGGCGGGCCGTGCTGTTCCGGCTCGACCACGCCGATCCGGCCGCGGCCGCGGCCGCGGTGGACGAGGCCGCCGAGAACCTGGGCGGGGTGGACGCGTTCGTGAACAACGCGGGCATCAACCACCGCGCGGAATTCCTGGACGAAACCCTCGACGACTGGCGGCGCATGCTGGACGTGGACCTGACCGGCCCGTTCGCCTGCGCGCAGGCCGCCGCGCGGCGCATGGTCGCCCGGGGCCGCGGCGGGCGGATCGTCAACGTCAGCTCGGTGCACGACGAGATCCCGATCTGGGGCGGCTCCGCGTATTGCGCCGCCAAGGGCGGGTTCACCATGCTCACCAAGGTGATGGCCCTGGAACTCGCGCGGCACGGGATCACCGTGAACGCGGTGAGCCCGGGCGAGACGGCGACCCCGATGAACGGCGTGCCGGTCGGCACCGACGCGGGCGACCTGCCCCGGCCGTCGATCCCGGTCGGGCGGCCCGCCCGGGCCCGGGAGGTCGCGGCGCTGATCGCCTACCTGCTCGAACCGGACGCGGCCTACCTCACCGGCCAGTCGCTGACCATCGACGGCGGCCTGATGCTGATGGGCGCCATCCCCAACCAGAAGGACGGAGGCGGTTTGCAATGACCGGCATTCCCGGGGCCCGGGCGGTGCACCACGTCGCCTACACCGTCCCGGACCTCGACCAGGCGGTCGAGTTCTTCGTGAACGTGCTCGGCGGGGAACTGGTGTACCGGCTGGGGCCGGTCGAGGACCCCGGCGGCGACTGGATGACCCGCAAACTCGGGGTCGCGGCCGACGCCTCCGCGCACATCGCGATGGTGCGCCTGGGCCCGGTGACGAACGTGGAGCTGTTCGAGTACGCCGCGCCGGACCAGAACCGGTCGTTGCCGCGCAACAGCGACTGGGGCGGGCACCACCTCGCGATTCACGTCGACGACGTGGACAAGGCCGTCGAGTACCTGCGCGAACAGCCCGGCGTGACCGTCCTCGACGAGCCGGAGACCATTGTGGACGGTCCGATCGCGGGCGACCGGTGGGTCTACTTCACCACGCCGTGGGGGATGAGCATGGAACTGATCAACCTGCCGCTCGGCGTGCCGTACGAGCGCGAGACCGCCGCGCGGGTGTACACCCCGGCCGGGCCGTGGCGGAACTCCGGATAGGCGACCCGATGCGCAAGCAGATCGACGCTTTCATCCGGCTGGGACAGCCGAAGTTCCTGCTGGAAAGCTTCCTCACGGTCACCCTCGGCCTCACCGTGTCCGTCTACTCCGGACAGTCGTTCCAGTTCGGCGCGTGGCTGATGGCGCAGGCGGTCGTCAGCGGAACGCACCTGATGACCCAGTACTGCAACGAGTACTTCGATCTGGAGGCGGACAGCGCGCACACCGGGCCGAACAGCTGGACCGGCGGCAGCCGGGTGCTGGTGTCCGGCGAGCTGAAACCGGTGGTGAGCCTGGCCGCGTCCTTCACCCTGCTGTTCGGGGTGCTGGCGCTCGTGGTCTTCCTGCCCTCGCCGGTCGAACGGCTGCTCGGCCTGGCCATGGTCACGCTCGCCTGGTTCTACACCGCGCCGCCGATCCGGTTGAACTACCACGCGCTGGGCGAGATCACGACGTCCGGCGTGCTGACCATCCTGTGCCCGCTGCTCGCGGTGTACGCGCAGATGAAGACCGTCCCGCCGGTGCTGTTCGCGCTGTCCGGCCCGCTGTTCCTGGTGATGGCGGCCCGGATGATGGTGATGAACTTCTGCGACCGGGACTCCGATCTGCTGGCCGGTAAGCACACGCTGCCCAACACCCTGGGCCCGCGCCGCGCGGCCTGGCTGTTCACCGCCCTGCAGATCGCGGCCTACGGCCTGGTCGCCGGGGTGACCCTGGCGGGGATCCTGCCCCCGCCCGCCGGGATCGGCCTGCTGCTCACCGCGCCGCTCGCCTACCCGCTCTGCCGCCGCCTGCTGCGCGACCCACCGTCCGAAGAGGACCCGGCCGGCGCCGCGGCGGTCGCCCGGCTGGCCACCACGCACGCGGCGGCCACCGGGTTCACCGCGATCATCGGGATGCTGCTGGCCACGATCTGGTGGTCCGACGACGGCTGGAGCTCCTCGGTGCTGGTGTGCGTGGGCATCTTCGCCGTCTACGCGCTGCTGTTCACCGCGGTCCAGTTGAACGGCCAGAACCGGAACGCGGTGGTCTCGTGACGCTGTTGGACGCGTTCCTGTCGGCTCCGCCGGTGGTGACCCCGCAGCGCGCGGTCCCGGACGCGCTGCCCAAGGTGGCGTTCGGGATCGTCGGGATCTGCACGTTCGCCGTCTACCTCGCCGCGATCCGGCGCGGGTTCCTGGACAAACGCGCGCCGCTGCCGGTGTTCGCCGTCTGCGCGAACGTGTCCTGGGAAGTGACCTACGCGTTCATCTACCCGACCGAGCCGATGATGCGGACCATCCTGTACTTCTGGATCCCGCTGAACCTGGTGCTGCTGTTCCAGGGGGTGCGCTACGGCCGCAAGGACTTCGGCCGGATGTCCGCGCCGCTGTACGGCTGGATGGTGGCGGGGTTCTTCCTGTTCGCCTTCACCTTCATGATCGCCGCGACCCGCGAGTTCGACGACCGCGCCGGGGTGTACACCACGGTCTTCGTCGTGGTGCTGATGGAATCGCTGTTCCTGGTGACCCTGTGGGTCCGCCGGAACACCGAGGGCCAGACGATGTACATCGCGCTGGGCAAGACGGTGGTCGACACCTCGGGCGCGGTCGCGCTGATCGCGTGGCACCCGGACCGGTGGCTGCTGCACCAGATGATCGCCGCCGAACTGATCCTGGACGCGGTCTACCTCGTCGCGCTGTACCGGACGTTCAAGGCGGAAGGCAGGTCGCCATGGCGGAAGATCTGAAGCGCGGACGCGCGGTCGTCCTCGGCGCGGGGATCGCGGGCCTGCTCGCCGCCGCGGTGCTCGCCGAGAACCTCGGCCCGGTGACCCTCGTCGAGCGCGACCGGTTCGACGAGGATTCCGCGCCCCGCAAGGGAACCCCGCAGGCGCGGCATGCGCACCTGCTGCTCGGCAGCGGCGCGCGGGCGGTCGAGGAACTGCTGCCGGGCACACTTGACACGCTGACCACCGGCGGCGCGCACAACATCGGCATGCCCGAGCAGATCCTCACCTTGACCCCGCAGGGCTGGATGCCGCGGTTCGCGCAGGTCCAGTTCCTGATCGGCTGCAGCCGGCCGTTCCTGGAGAGCACCCTGCGCGAACGGGTGCTGCGCGACGAGCGGATCACGCTGGTCGGCGGCGTCGACGCCACCGGGCTGGCCGGCGAGGCGTCCCAGGTCCGCGGCGCGCTCGTGCGCGACCGGGCGACCGGGGATTCCGCGGTGCTCGAGGCGGAGTTCGTGGTGGACGCGACCGGCGCGAGTTCGAACGCGCCGCGGTGGCTGGCCGGGCTCGGCCTGGCGAGCGTCGACGAGGACGTCGTGGACGGCGGAGTCGGTTACGCCACCCGGCTCTACCGACCGCATCCGTCGCTGCGGCGGGACTTTCCCGCGATCTGCATCCAGCCGGACCCGGACGGCGACGGGCGCGCCGGGGTGCTGCTGCCGATCGAGGGCGACCGGTGGATCGTCAGCATCGCCGGTATGCGGGGCGGGCATCCACCGACCGACGAGGCCGGTTACGTGGAATTCGCCGGAAAACTCCGGCATCCGCTGATCGGCGAGCTCATCGCGTCGGCCGAACCGCTGGGCGGCGTGCGCGGTTTCCGCACCCCGCCGAACCGCCGCCGGCATTTCGAACGGCCGCACCACTGGCCCGAGGGGTTCGTCGTGCTCGGCGACGCGGTCTGCACGTTCAACCCGCTCTACGGGCACGGAATGTCGATCGCCGCCCTGCAGGCGCTCGCGCTGCGGGACACCCTGCGCGCGCACGGCTTCCGCGCCGGACTCGCCCGCAAGGTCCAACGCGCGGCGGCCCGCGCGGTCGAGGACGCGTGGACCCTGGCTTCCGGGCAGGACAGCCGCTTCGAGCAGACCACCGGCCCCAAACCGAGCCTGCTGGACAAGATCAACTCCCGGTACGCCGAACAGGTCGGCAAGGCGGCCGCGGTCCGGCCCGCGGTGACCGCCGCGCTACTTGACGCCTACACCCTGAACGCGCCACTGTCGAGCCTGCTCCGGCCGAAGACCGCGTTCGCCGTCATGCTCCGCCCGCGGCGCCGGCCGGACAGCACGCCTCCGCTCACCCGGCCGGAGGTGGCTTCGCTGCGGCTGGCTTCACCGCGGGCCCGCGGCGCCGACCCTGGGAGGAAGCCCGATGCGTAGAGCGATCGGCGGTCTGCTGGCCCTCGCACTGGTCGCCACGGCCTGCGGCGGGGGCACGACCTCGGGCGGCGGCGACCAGCCGCGGCCGGGCGGGGTGCTCACGTTCGCCACCGACGCCGATCCGTCCTGCATCGACCCGCACCAGTCGCCGACCGCGGCCTCGCAGCTGATCACCCGGGGCGTGGTGGACTCACTGGTCGCACAGGACCCGAAGTCGCTGGAGATCAAACCGTGGCTGGCCGAGTCGTGGACGGTCTCCCCGGACGCCACCAGCTTCACCTTCCGGCTCCGCGACGGCGTGACCTTCAGCGACGGCGCCAAGTTCGACGCGGCGGCGGTCAGGGCGAACTTCGACCGGATCGTCGACCCGGCGACGAAATCCTTGCTGGCGGCCAGTTTCCTCACCGGTTACGCGGGCACGACCGTGGTGGATCCGCGCACGGTGACAGTCGCGTTCAAGCAGCCGAACGCCGCGTTCCTGCAGGCGGCGAGCACCGCGTTCCTGGGCATGGAGTCGCCCGCGACCTTCGTCTCGGGCCAGCAGGCGCTGTGCCAGAAGGTGGTGGGCAGCGGGCCGTTCACGGTCGGCGAGTACGTGCGCCAGCAGAAGATCGAACTGGCCAAACGCCCGGACTACGCCTGGGCCCCCGCGACGCACAAGCACTCCGGCGCCGCCTACCTGGACAAGGTGGCCATCACGGTCGTCCCGGAGAACGGCGTGCGGCTGGGCAGCCTGCGCACCGGCCAGGTCGACGCGGTGGCGAACGTCCCGCCGCGGGAGGCGGATTCGCTCACCGGCGATTTCCAGTTGCTCACCAAGGAACAGCCCGGACTCGCGTACCTGCTGGTGCTCAACGCCCGCAAGGCGCCGTGGACCGAGGCGCCGATGCGGCAGGCGTTCGCGAAGTCGGTCGACACCGAGCAGATCGTTTCCACGGTGTACCAGGGCAAGTACCCCCGGGCGCACAGCGTGCTCACCCCGTCGACGCCCGGGTTCGTCGACATCCTGGGGAAGAGCCAGGCCGACCGCGCGGCGGCGGAGCGGTTGTTCGAGCAGGCGGGCTGGGTGAAGGGCCCGGACGGGGTGCGGGTCAAGGACGGCAAACCGCTGACCGTGGAGTGGACCTACATCTCGCCCGCGCGCGAGCAGCGGGACGTGCTCGCCCAGCTCGTGCAGCAGCAGCTCAAGGAGGTCGGCGTCGGAGTCAGGCTGAACCCGCTGCCGATCGGGGACGTCGTCGGCAGGCAGGCGAAGGGCGAGAACGAGCTCAGCGACATCAGCTTCATCCGCGCGGACGGCGACGTGCTGCGCACCACGTTGTACTCGACGCAGGGCGGCGTCACCGCGTCCGCCGATCCGGAGATGCCCGGCCTGCTGGCCACCGCGACCACCACGACCGATCCCGCCCGGCGCGCGGCGACCTACGAGCAGGCGCAGCGCCGGATCGTCGACCAGGCCACCGCGATCCCGGTGTACAACCCGACCTACCTGCTCGGCGCGGGCAAGGCCGCGCACGATCTGGCGTTCGACCCGCAAGGGCTGCCTGCCTTCTACGACGCGTGGGTGGCTCGCTGACGGTGACCGGACGGGGGCGCGGCGAGCTGGGCGGGTTCATCCTGCGGCGGCTCGTCGCCGTCCTCCCGGTGCTGCTGGCGGCGCTCACGCTGTCGTTCCTCATGCTCCACCTGGTGCCCGGCGATCCGGTCCAGACCATGCTGAGCGCGGGCGGGCCGCCGACGCCGGAGCAGGAACGGGCGCTGCGCCACGAACTCGGCCTGGACCAGCCGATCCTGACCCAGTACTTCGGTTTCCTCGCGGACGCGGTGCGCGGCGACTTCGGCCGCTCGGTCAACACCGGCGCGCCGGTCGCGGACCTGATCGGCGAGGCCGCGCCGGGCAGCACCGCGCTCGCGGTCACCGCGCTCGCGCTGGGCCTGCTGCTCGGCGCGGGCGGCGCGATGCTCGCCGGGATCACCCGCTGGCGTCCACTTCGGACAGTGCTGAACGCGCTGCCGGTGCTGGGGATGTCGATGCCCGCCTACTGGGTGGCGATCCTGATGATCCAGATCTTCTCGTTCCAGCTGGGCTGGTTCCCGGCGACCGGGCAGGACGGGTTCGCCTCGCTGGTGCTGCCCGCGGCCACCATGGCGCTGCCCGCGGCCGGGGTGATCGCGCAGGTGCTCGGCACCGGATTGCGGGCGGCGGGCGCGGAAGCCTACGTGCTCACCGCGCGGGCGAAGGGCGCGGGGCCGTGGCGCGTGCAGTTCCGGCACACCCTGCGCAACGCGAGCCTGCCGACGATCACCGTGGTCGGCACGACGGTCGGGAACCTGCTCGCGGCCGCGGTGGTGTCCGAGACGGTCTTCGGGCGGCAAGGGCTCGGGCGGCTGACGGTCACCGCGATCACCACCCACGACTTTCCGGTGCTGCAGGGCATGGTGGCACTGCTCGGGGTGCTCTACGTCGTGGTCAACCTCGTGGTGGACGTGCTGTACGCGTACGTCGATCCGCGGGTGACCGCCGGGCGGAGGGCGTAGATGGTCTTCGAGACGTCCGAACAGCTCGCACCGCCCCCGTCCACCCGGACCCGGCACGCGCTGCGGCGCCTCGCGCGCAGCCCGGCGGCGATCGTCGCGACGCTCACCCTGCTGGTGATGCTGGCGTTCATGCTGGTCCCGGATCTGGTGGCGGGCCAGGACCCGGAGGCGGTCAGCCCGGCGAGCCTGCTGCGGCCGCCGAGCTGGGAGCACCTGTTCGGCACCGATCAGCTCGGCCGGGACCTGTTCAGCCGGGTGGTGCACAGCGCGCGGCCCGCGCTGCTGGTCGCGCTCGCCGCGACCGGGTTCGCGGTGCTCGCCGGTTCGCTGATCGGCCTGCTCGCCGGGTTCCTCGGCGGCTGGGTGGACGCGGTGCTGATGCGGGTGGTCGACGTCCTGCTCGCGTTCCCCGCGTTGCTGCTGGCGCTGGCCGTGGTGGCGGTGCTGGGCAGTTCGGCGGTGAACGTGGCGATCGCGGTCGGGGTGTCCAACCTGGCCACGTTCTCCCGGGTGGTGCGCGCGCAGGTGCTGCACGTCCGGACCCGGCCGTACGTGGCCGCGGCGAGGCTGTCCGGGGTGCGGGCGCCGCTGGTGGTGCTGCGGCACGTGATCCCGAACGCGGCGGGCCCGGTGGTGCTGCTCGGCCTGCTCGGGCTCGGCGTGGCGATGCTCGCGTCCTCGTCGCTCAGTTTCCTCGGCTTCGGCCCCAGGCCACCGGAAACCGACTGGGGAACGCTGGCCGCGGCCGGGCGGGACTACCTCGGCTCGGCGTGGTGGCTGACCACGTTCCCCAGCCTGGTGGTGGTCGCGACCGTGCTCGCGGCGACCACGTTCGGCCGGGTTTTCCAGCAGCAGCAAGGGGAAGGCCGGTGACACCGCTGCTGTCGGTCCGCGATCTGCGGGTTTCCTACTACGGCCCGGCCGCGCCGGTGGCCGCGCTCGACGGCGCCGAGCTGACCGTCCACAGTGGGCAGACGGTGGCGATCGTCGGCGAGTCCGGCTCCGGGAAGAGCACCCTCGCGCTTTCCCTGCTCGGTCTGCTGCCCCCGGCGGCGCGCACGCTCGGCGGCGAGATCCGGCTCAAGGGCCGGGACCTGCTCGTCCTCGGTGATCAGGCGATGCGCGCGATCCGCGGCCGGGAGATCGCGTTCATCCCGCAGGACCCCGGGGTTTCGCTGAACCCGGTGGTCCCGATCGGTGTGCAGGTGGCCGAAACGCTGCGCATCCACGGGCTCGCCGACCGCGCCGGCGCGCGTGCGGCCGCGGCCGAACTGCTGACCACCGCGGGCCTGCCCGCCGCGCGGGCGAAGAGCTACCCGCACGAACTGTCCGGCGGGATGCGCCAGCGCGTGCTGATCGCGATCGCGCTGGCCGGGCGGCCGAAGGTGATCGTGGCCGACGAGCCGACCAGCGCGCTGGACGTCACCGTGCAAGCGCAGATCCTGGACCACCTCGGCGAACTCGCCGCGGAAGCGGGCACCGCGGTCGTGCTGATCACGCACGACCTCGGCATCGCGGCCGAACGCGCCGAACACGTGGTGGTGATGTACCGGGGCCGGACCGTGGAATCCGGTTCGGCCGAGCGCCTGCTGGCGCACCCGCGGCATTCGCACACCCGCCTGCTGGTCGAAGCCGCGCCGAGCCTGAACTCGGCTCGGCTGACGGCCGACGTGCCACCGGTCGCCACGCCGGGGCAACCGCTGCTGGCGGTCCACGGCCTGACCAAGACGTTCCCCGGGTCCGGCTGGCGGGCGCACCGCCACCGCACGACCGCCGTGGACGGTGTCGACTTCACCGTGGACCGCGGCGAAACCCTGGCCCTGGTGGGCGAATCCGGGGCGGGCAAATCGACCGTGGCCCGGCTGCTGGTGCGGCTGGAGGAACCCACCGCCGGGCGGATCACCTTCGACGGCGCCGAGGTCACCGCGTTGCGGGGCGCGGGCCTGCGCCGGTTCCATCGGCGGGTGCAACTGGTCTTCCAGGACCCGTTCGCCTGCCTGGACCCGCGGTTCACCGTCGCCGAACTGCTCGACGAACCGTTGCGCGGCTTCGGTCTCGGCGACCGGGCCACCCGGCGTGCGCGCGTGCGCGAGGTCGCCGAACAGGTCGCGCTGTCCCCGGCGCTGCTCGGCCGCCGGCCCGGCGAGCTCTCCGGCGGCCAGTGCCAGCGGGTCGCCATCGCGCGAGCCATCGCGGTGCGCCCGGACCTGCTGGTGTGCGACGAACCAGCGTCCTCTTTGGACGTTTCGGTGCAGGCGCAGCTGCTGCGGCTGCTCGTGCGCCTGCAGGCGGAACTGGGGTTGAGCTACGTCTTCATCGCGCACGACCTCGCGGTGGTGCGCCAGATCGCCGACCGGGTGGCCGTGCTGCGCGCCGGACGTATCGTCGAGCTGGGGCCGGCGGACGAGGTGCTCGTCGCCCCGGCCGATCCCTGCACCCGGGAACTCATGTCCGCAGTGCCTCGCATTCGATCACGGGAGGAAAGCAGATGAGCATCACCCCGCGGGCCGCCGAACCGGTGGACATCGACAAGTACGGGCCGTACGGCCGGCCGCCGAGCAAACCGCCCGCGGAAGCCCGGAAGCAGACCCGGCCGGGGCCGGCCTTTCCCAACCGGATCGGCACTTCGGAGTACCCGGCGGAACCGGGCCGCTACCACCTCTACGCGGGCCACCCGTGCCCGTTCTCCCAGCGCGTGATGATCGTCCGCGCGCTGAAGGGGCTCGAAGAAGTGCTCTCGGTGTCCATTTTGGACCCGATGCGGGACAGCCGCGGCTGGGCGCTGCGCGAAGGCGAGGGGCACGGCCTGGACGAGGTGAACGGTTTCGCGTTCCTGAGCGAGGCGTACCGGGCTTCGGGCTTCGAGGGCCACTACTCGACCCCGGTGTTCTGGGACCGCACGGCGAACCGCATCGCCAGCAACGACTTCCAGCACCTCGACACCGACGTGGCCACCGCGTTCGACGCATGGGCCACCCGCGAGATCGACCTCTACCCGGAGAACCTGCGCGGCGAGATCGACGAACTCAACGAGTTCCTCTACGAGAAAGTCCACAACGGACCCTACAAATGCGGTTTCGCGCCGACCCAGGAGTTCTACGACACCGAGGTCCGTTCGCTGTTCGCCGCCCTGGACGAACTGGACGCCCGCCTGGCCGATCGCCGCTACCTGTTCGGCGACCGGATCACCTTGTCCGACATCCGGCTCTGGGTGACCCTGGTCCGCTTCGACGCGGTCTACGTCACCCATTTCAAGGCGAACCTGCGGCGCATCGCCGACTACCCGAACCTCTGGCCGTACGCCCGCGACCTCTACCAGATCGACGCGTTCCGCGACACCACGAACTTCGACCACATCAAGCGCCACTACTTCGGCACCCACACCTGGATCAACCCGTCGCGGATCGTCCCCGTGGGCCCCGACCTCGACTGGGAAGCCCCGCACGGACGCGAAACCAAGTGACCGCTCGCGTGCCCGGGTTCCGCACCCGGGCACGCGAGTTCGTCACCCGCGCTCCGGCCCCAGCTTCAGCGGAAGCCGTTCCAGGCTGCGGAACAGAATGTCGTCGCGGTAACGGATCTCCGCCGCCGGGACCGCGAGCGACAACTCGGGGAACCGCGCCAGCAGCGACTCGAGCGCGATGCGGGTTTCCAGCCGGGCCAGGGGTGCGCCGAGGCAGTGGTGTACCCCGTGCCCGAACGCCAGATGCCCGCTGGCGTCCCGGCGGATGTCCAGCCGGTCGGGTTCCGGGAAGCGCGCCTCGTCGCGGTTCGGCGCGCCGATCGGGATCACCACGAACTCGCCCGCGGGGATCTCCACGTCCCCCAGCTTGAGCGGTTCGGTGGTGAACCGCAGCGTGGTCGTGCCGGTGGCGCCGTCGTAGCGGAGGAGTTCCTCGACCGCCCCGCCCACCAGTTCGGGTTCGGCCCGCAGGGCGGCGAGCTGATCGGGATTGGTGAGCAGCGCGAACACGCTGTTGCCGATCTGGTTCCCGGTCGACTCGAACCCGGCGGACAGGATCAGGAACACCATCGCCACGAGCTCGAGCTCGTCGAGCCGGTCGTCCTCGTCGCGCGCCTGCACCAGCCCGGTGACCAGGTCGTCGGCCGGCTCCTCGCGCTTGCGGGCCACCAGCTCCCGCAGGTAGTCGGCCATCGCGGCCGCCCCCGCGCCCCGCTCCTCGAACGTCCCGAACGCGATCTGGTTCATGATCTTCCGGAAGTGGGCGCGCTCCTGCTCGGGCACCCCGAACAGCTCACCGGCGACGCCGACCGACAACGGGTGCGCGTAGTCCACGAGCAGGTTGACCTCGTCCCGCCCCGCCAGGCCGTCGAGCAGGCTCCGCGCGAGCTGCTCGATCCGCGGCCGCAACTGCTCGATCCGGCGCAGCGTGAAGGCCTTGGCGACGAGCTTGCGCAGCCGCGTGTGATCCGGCGGATCCCGGTTCAGCATGTGCGATTCGAGCACTTTGCTCAGGAAGGACGGCGTTCCGCCGCCCTCTTCTTCCCGCCGCTGTTCGTGGATCGGGGCGGCCCGGCGCGAATCCTTGCTCAGCGCCGGGCTGGCCAGCGCCGTCCGGGCGTCCTCGTACCGCGTGACCAGCCACACCCGCAGCCCGTCCGGCATGAGCGCCTGGCGCACCGGGGTTTCCCGCCGCAACCGCCGGTACAGGGCGTGCCGGTCCTGGATGAAGTCTTCCCCGAGAACCACGGGCGAGGCGTCAGCCATCTTCTTCCTCTGCTGTCGGGATGCGAAGTCTCACTGCGCGGCCGAACCGCCGAGTGCGGTGCGGAGTTCGTCGTCCTCGGGCACGCCGAGGTCGGCGAGCAACGACCGCGCCCGCCGGAGGTGCTCCGCCGCGGCGTCGGCGCCGGAGTCGATGCGGGCGAGCAACTGCCGGGCCCGCGCCTCGCCGAGCCGCTGCCCGGTTTCCTGGTAAGCGGCGAGCGCGGCCCGGGCGCGCTTGGCCGCGGTGGCGGAATCACCCAGCTCCAGTTCGAGCCGGGCCAGGGCCAGCCACGCCGATCCCTCGTGCAGCCGGAACCGGCTGGTGCGGATGGACTTCACCGCGGCCTCGGCGTGTTCGCGCGCCTCGTCCGCCTGGCCGAGGCGGCGCAGCACGTTCGACAGCCCGATCCGGGCTTCCAACATCCCGTACGCGTAGGGCCCCATGTCCTCGGCGACGGCGAACGCCTGCCGGTAGCAGTCCAGCGATTCCTCGAGCCGGTCGAGGCGTTCGAGCACCGCCGCGAGCGCGTTCAACGCGTCGGTCTCGGTTCGCTGGTGCTTGATCTCCCGGGACAGCGCCAGCGCCCGCCGCGCGGTGTCGTGCGCGGTCTCCAGGCGGCCGAGTTCGCGGTACACACTGGACAGTCCGTTGAGGCCGCGGCTTTCGCCGAAGGCGTTGCCGAGCCGCTGGAAGATCCGCGAGGTCTCGGTCAGCGTGTCGAGCGCGTCGGAAAACCGGCCGAGGTCCCGGTACGCCATACCGAGCCCGAACAGGCGCACCCCCTGGGTGTACGGGCCGCCGCGATCGCGCCCGACCTCGACGGATTCGCTCAGCCACCGCAGCGCGGTGTCGAGCTCGCCGAGGTAGCGGTGCGTGATCCCGACCCCGTGGATGGCGTCCGCCTCCTGGTCTTCGAGCCCGTGGCGGCGGCAGAGCTCCAGCGCCGCGTTCAGGCTTTCCGCGGCCTCGGTCAACCGGCCGGTCCACAGGTTGGCCAGGCCGAGCGTGTAGCGGCAGCCTTCTTCGTACTCCGGGTTCCCGAACTCCGCGCCGCCGCGCAGCGCCTGGTTGAGCTGTTCGATGGCCAGTCCCTGGCGGCCCGAGGTGAGGTACGCGAACCCGAGCGCGGTGTGCATGACCGGTTCGGCTTGCGGTTCGTCCGAGCGCAGCGCGGCCTTGAGCCCGATCTGGGTGGTCAGCACCCATTCGGTGAACCGGGTGCTGACCACGAGCGGGGCGGCCATTGCGTAGGCCATGCGCCAGCCGTAGCCGTACGGCCCGTGCTCGGCGGCGTGTGTGAGGGCCGCCTTCAGGTCGACGTACTCGGCGTCGACCCAGGCCTTGGAATCGGCCGCGTTGGCGAGTTCGGGCAGCTCGACCTGGACCATGTCCGGCGGCGGTTCGGGCTGGTCGCGGTTGGGTTCGATGAGCTTCGTCGCGGTGACCGCCGCGCCGAGGTAGAGGGAGTACAGCCGCCGTATCGCGGCCTCGCGGATCTCCTCGCTGTCCATCGCCTCGCCCTGCTGGATGGCGTAGTGCCGCAACAGGTCGTGGAACTGGAACCGGCCGGGCCCGCAGTCCTGCACCAGGTTGGCGACCCGGAGGTGCCCGAGCAGCGGCTGGACGAACTCGACGGACGTGTCGAACAGCGCGGCCGCAGTGTACACGGTGAAATCGGGGCCGGGGACGAGCCCCAGGTAGCGGAACAGGGTGGCCTCGTCCGGTTTGAGCGCCGCGTAGGAGAGGTCGAACGCGACCCGGACGGCGGCCTGCTCGTCGCCCTGGATGGCGAGTTTGGCGAGCCGGTGGTTGGCGTCGCGCAACTCGGCCACGTAGGCCCGGATTTCCAGGTACGGGCGGCTGGACAGGTTCGCCGCGGCGATCCGCAGGGCCAGCGGCAGGTGGCCGCACAGCCGGGCGAGTTCGGCGGCGGCCTCGGGATCGGCCGGGACGCGTTCGTCGCCGACCACCGTGGCCAGCAGCGAAACGGCAGCGTCGGGCTCGAGGACGTCGAGGTTGATCCGGCTGGCACCCTGCAACGCGGTGAGCCCGCGCAGATCGTCCCGGCTGGTGACCAGCACCGCGCAGTGGGCGCCCGCGGGGATCAGCGGGCGGACGTGGTCGGCGGAGTTGGCGTTGTCCAGCACGACCAGCATCCGCTTGTCCGCGAGGATCGACCGGTACAACGCGGCCTGCTCGTCCAGGTCGAGCGGGATGAAGTCGGAGGAGACGCCGAGCGCCCGGAGGAACCGGGTGAGCACCTCGGTCGGGGTGACCGGGGCGGCGCGCGAGTAGCCGCGCAGGTTGACGTACAACTGGCCGTCCGGGAACCGGTCGCGGAGTTTGTGCGCCACCCGCTGGGCGAGCGTGGTCTTGCCGATGCCCGGGAGCCCGGCGAACACGACCACTGGCGGCGCCTCGCGCGGTTCGGCGGAGAGCAGTTCGGTGACCCGGTCGATGATGCTTTCCCGGCCGACGAAACCGACGAGGTCCGGCGGGAGCTGGGCCGGTGCGGGCAGCGGCTGCACGGGGGGCGCGGTCACCGGCGCGGCGGCCGGGGTCGCCGCCGCGGGCGCGTCGAGCGCGGGGTCGTTGGCCAGGATCGCCTGGTGCAGGCGCTGCAGTTCCGGACCTGGATCGATTCCGAGCTCGTCGACGCGCAGGGTGCGCACTTGCTGGTAGACGTCCAGCGCCTCGGCCGCGCGCCCGCTGCGGTAGAGCGCGAGCATGAGCTGCGCCCAGTACTGCTCCCGGAAGGGGTTGTCCGCGGTGAGCACGCGCAGCTCGCCGATCAGGTCCTCGTGGCGGCCGAGCTCGAGGTCGACGCCGATCCGCCGCTCGACCGCGGTCAGGCGTTCCTCGGTGAGCCGGGGGACCTCGTTGCGGTGCAGCGACACCGACGAGACGTCGACCAGGGCGGAGTCCCGCCACAGCTTGAGGCCCTTCTCGTACTCCTCGGACGCCTGCTCCCAGCGCCCGGCCGCGGCGTCCCGGCGCCCGCGCTCGACGTGCGCGCGGAACACTTCGAGGTCCAGTTCACCGGGCTCGATGCGGAGCAGGTAGCCGGTGGGCCGGGTGACGATCCGCTCGCCACCCCCGGGTTCGACCTCGTTCAGGGCGCGGCGGATCCGCGACACGTAGGTGTGGATCGTGGCGGGCCCGGCCTGGTTTTCCCCGAACACCGCCTCAAGGAGTTGCTCGACCGAAACGACCCGGTTGGCCTGCAGGATGAGGGCGGCCAGCAACGAGCTTTGCCGTGATCCGCGCAGCTGAGTTCGACCCGATGATCCGGACACTTCGGTCGGACCCAAGATTCGAAACTCCACCCGCAACCCCCGGCGTAGCATGCGTGCGCCAGCCATCTCACCGAGGGCCGGCCAGGCATCGCCTGGCCACCCACTGTATCAACTCCACGCCACTCGAAGTGGTCGATACCACTGGTTCGGCCCGGCCTGTTGGAACCTGTCCAACAGGCAGAACGGCTGGTCACGGCAGGTGCGCCCATGATCACCAACCGTGATCATGGGCGAGCGCGAAAAACCCGAGGCCCCGGGAGAACTCTAGTGGTTCTCGACCGGGGCCTCGGGCTCTTCATGTTGTGTTCGGCGATGTCCTACTCTCCCACAGCCCTTCGGCTGCAGTACCATCGG
>NZ_VTHK01000130.1 GCF_009765355.1 Amycolatopsis anabasis
TCTCCCGCATCGCGACCCGGGGCGGCCGCATGCCGCCCCGCATCACTGGCGAGGGAGTACCCGCAACCCGCCAGCGGTCGCGTCAGACTCGGAAGAACATGGCCATCACCCTAGCTACTTCGACCTGAAAAAGTCGCCGCGTGGCGGTCCGCTGGGCGGCGTCTGGTGAGCGGGAGGATGGCCTTGACCCCTTGGGCGAGAAGGGATCGAGGCCATCGTGTTTCGTACTGTAGGCGGTCAGGTATCGCTGTGGGAGGCGACGCTCCCAGCTGAGTTGCTGAGGTTGCCTGCCGAGTTGGCGGCTGTGGATGCGTTGCTGGATGATCCGGCGTTCTTCGTGCCGTTCGTGCGGTTCTTCGACCCGCGGATTGGTCGGCCGTCGACGCCGATGGAGACCTACCTGCGGCTGATGTTCCTCAAGTTCCGGTACCGGCTGGGCTATGAGTCGCTGTGCCGGGAGGTCAGCGATTCGATCATGTGGCGGCGGTTCTCCCCGAATCGGGCTGGAGGGATCGGTGCCGCATTCGACCACGCTGATGAAGCTGACCACCCGCTGTGGTGCGGCGGCGGTGGACGGGCTGAACGAGGCGCTGCTGGCCAAGGCCGCCGGGGCGAAGCTGCTGCGCACCACCCGGCTGCGGGCGGACACCACCGTGGTGCCGGCGAACGTGTCCTATCCGACCGATTCGAGCCTGCTGGCCAAGGCGGTGCGGCGGATCGCGGCGACCGGCCGGCGCGTCCAGGCCGTCGGCGGCGGGCGGCGCACCCGCATCCGGGACCGTTCCCGGTCGGCCGGGAAACGCGCGCACGAGATCGCCTCGAAACTTCGACTGCGCGGGGCGGCGGGCCGGGACGAGGCCCAAGCCGTGGTCCGGCGGGTCACCGGCGAGCTAGCCACGCTCGCCGAGACCACTGTCACCGATGCGCGGCGGCTGCTGGTCAACGCCAAGATCGGCGGGTACCCGCCCGTTGAGACACCGGACTCGGCCATCGGCGTCGACCATCGCCCGATACGCGACGCCGAAGGGCGAGGGCACGTGGTCCCAGCTGCTGACGAGCGAGCCATCGGCAGTCAGCTGGGCGACACATGTCCGGGGCTGGAATGTCCTGAGCAGGAGGCGAGTGGTTTTCATGGCAGCCTCCCTGACATTACTGGGCCAGGTGCGGCTGCTGAAACCAACCCGGCGTTCAATTGTTGAGCAGGAAGAACAACATCGGGTTGTCGGTACCGGTGTGCACGGGTTCGCCGAGGCCGAGCCGCGTGCGCAACGCTGTCAGCCGCTGGTGCACGTCGGGTGCCCGTGCCGGGGCGGCGGTGAAGAAGGGGATGTCCCGGCGGTTGAGCCAGCGCAGCACCTCGGCGCCCTCGGTGAACGGAAGCGGGCGCCTGTGGTGGAACACGTCGTGCACGCTGACCGGGGTTCCGGCGGGGACGGTGGGTAGCAGGTGTGCGAGGTACCAGCGGGCGAAGGACGCGTTGTGCGCGGCGTCGATGAACAGGTAGTCGGACTTCGCCGCCCAGTCGCCGCACTGCTTGCGGACGTCGCCGCAGTGGAAATCCCAGCGCCCCTCGGCCAGCTCCGGCGGCACCGCGCGGACGGCGTTGTCGATCAGGTCGTAGCTGGCGAGCCGACCGGTTCGGTTGTCCCGCAAGGCATGCAGGATCCAGGTGGTCGACCAGCCGCGGAACGTTCCCACCTCGGTGACCAGTTCCGGCCGGAAGCGCCTAATCATTAGGTAGGTCAGCTCGGCCTCGACATCGTCCAGTTTGGCCTCCATCTCGGGGGTGCCGAGAACCTTCCGCTGTGCCGCGCGAACGTTCGCCAGGTCTTCGGCGTAGGTGCGGTACAGCTCGATGATGAATTCGATGTCGAGGGCTTCCAGTACGGGACGCATAACGCCCAAGTTAGGCATCGTGCCCGCAGCGGTCGTCACTCCGTGGACGGCTCTTCGGAGTCATTCGCGGGAGTGATCGGTCAGCCCTGGGGCTGACGAGCCCGCTCTCGTAGGCCACCGCGACGGCTTGCGCCCTGTCCCGCAGGCCGAGCTTTCCCAGCAGCCTGCTGACGTGCGTTTTCACCGTGTGCTCGGTGACCGTGAGCGCCGCCGCGATTTCCGCATTGGACAGTCCACGTGCGACCAGAACGAATACCTCGGACTCCCGTGCGGTCAGCTCGGTGAGCCGGTCGGGTTCGGCCGCCACCGGGCGCGCGGCGAACTCGGCGATCAGCCTCCGGGTCACCGACGGCGCGAGCAGCGCGTCCCCCGCCGCGACAACGCGAACGCCGTCGACCACCTGCCCCGCGGTGCTGTCCTTGAGCAGGAACCCGCTCGCCCCGGCCCGCAACGCGTCGTAGACATAAGCGTCGAGGTCGAAGGTGGTCAGGATCAGCACCCGCGTGTCCGGAGTTTCCCTGAGCAACTGCCAGGTCGCGGTCACGCCGTCCTGGCACGGCATGCGGATGTCCATCAGCACCACGTCGGGGCGGAGCTCGATGGCGAGTCGTTCGGCGCTGAAGCCGTCCTCGGCCTGCCCGACCACCTCGAAGTCCGGCTGCGCGGCCAGCAGCGCGGCGAACCCCTCCCGCACCACCGCGTGGTCGTCGGCCACCAGGATCCGCACCGTCATGTGTCTCCTCCGCTCACCGGCAGTTCGGCCTCGACGAGCCATCCGCCGGCGCTCCGGCCCGCCGTGCAACTGCCCCCGACCGCGGCGGCCCGTTCCCGCATGCCGAGCACCCCGTGTCCCCGGCCAACCGGCCTGCCCGGCTCCGCCGCGTTGAACACCCGCAGGCGGACCACGTCCGGATCGGCCGCGACCTCGACATCGACCGGTCGCCCCGACGCGTGCCGGACGGCGTTGCTCAGTGCTTCCTGCAGGATGCGGTATGTGGCGAGACCGATCATCTCCGGGGGCGTGGTCTTCCCGGTACGCAGGTGACGGACCTCGATGCCGCGGGCCCGCGCGCGGTTGACGAGCTCGTCCAGTTCCGCCCAGCCGGGCTGCGGCACGAGCGCCGGTTGCTCACCGTCGCCGCGCAACGCGCCGAGCAACACGCGCATCTCGGCCAGGGCCGCCCGCGCGTCGGCGGCGATCCCGGCGAGCACGGCGCGGTTGTCGTCGGGCAACTCGGCCAGCCGGTACGGCGCGGTTTCGGCGGTCACCGCGATCATCGACATCCGGTGCGCGACGACGTCGTGCATCTCCCGAGCGATCCGGGCGCGTTCCTCCAGCACCGCGAGCCGTGCCGCCTCGACCTCGGCCCGCTGCTCCCGTTTCGCGAGATCCCGTTGCGCGCGGGTCCGCGAGCGGGCCAGCACCGCGGTCAGCACCAGCAACATCGACCAGAAGACGTAGCCCAAGAACGGCGGAACCTCGCTGGTGACCGATGGAACGAAGGCGAACAGCAGGCCGACGACGATCATCACCGATGACGTCCACACCAGCCACGCCGTGCGCGGCCGCGTCCTCGCTGCCACCAGGACCACGGTGAGCAACAGCAGGACCCGCTGCGGCAGCGGCCACGGCAAGCCGTCGGAGGGGCCCCACGGGTGGGCCAGCACGGTGAGGCACCATCCGGCGAGGGCGAGCACCCACGCCGCCAGCGGCCACCGCACGATCAGCAGTAGCGGCGCGGCGAAGACCACCGCGTACAGGGCCTGGACGAGGACGACGTCGTACCCGGCCGCGGCGAGGCTGCGCCAAGTCAGCAGCGCCACGGCGAGCGCGATCAGCAGCACGACGAAGTCCAGTGCCGTCGCCGGGCGCAGCAGCCACCGGAATGCCTTCACAGCGCCGACGCTACCCGGCACTGTGGGCCACCTGGCATGCCTGCATCGCCGGTAGCCATGGGGGTTCCCTGCACCTGAGAAAGTCCGCTCCTGTGCTGGCTCCGGCCAGACGTGACGAACGGTTTTGAATAGGCCGTGCCTCGTTATGTCAGCAGACGCCGTGTCCAGGACGCGTTGTGTAGCTGATAGCCGGATCCGGGGTCCACGCTTGGGGCAACCCTCCGCCTGGGGCCCGACTGGGTTATTGCCGCTGCTGGATGACTGGGTGGACATCGATGCTGGAGAACTCCGCTGGGGTATCGAGCACTGTCCACCCCTTGTGGGTGTCATCGGCGCACGGTAACCCCGCTACGCGGCCTGTGAAGTGATATCTCGTGGCCATCCGTGAATCAATCGATCAGGTTGTCGATTGAGGGCCAGTGCTGGCAGCACCAGCTGGCTCGTGAGAACATCGCCGGCTCGCACGCCGTTGTGATCTCGCCGGTCTCCGAGCACGGGCGACTGCCGGGCTTGTTGGCAGGCCAGATGGCCCACGTTCGTGTCGGGCGACAACGTGCTGGCTGCGGCGTCAAAGGAGTGCGGGGCACAGTGCCGCACGATTGGTGTCGCTCGGTACGGACTGGTGCACCCTGGTGAAGCGTTCTGGTCTTCGATTCGGGAGGGGTTCAGGGATGGATGTGGAGGGCACGGCCCTGCCCGGGACCGGGTTGCGGTACTCGTTCACCAGCGAGCGGAACCGACAGACGGCAGGTGGCGGTGATCTCGCACCGGTCCGGGTGTGGCTGTCCTCGGGGTGCGCATACCGTTGCGCATGGTGGGTATTCCGTGTCTATGACTACCGCGCCGTTTGAGCCCGATCCCCAGATCGGTCGGGATGAGATCGCCGCCGCCGATCCCGGGGCGGGAGCGCCGGAGCCCGCGCCGGGGTTCGGGGTGACCGGTGAAGAACCTGAGGAGTCCGCCGTGCCCGGACAGAGCCGTGACGAGGCCACGGGACCGGCAGAGGAAGGGGGTGGAGGGTAGGTGTCTGGAACCGGAGGGCGTGCCTT
>NZ_VTHK01000131.1 GCF_009765355.1 Amycolatopsis anabasis
CATGCCCACCGCGCCGCCTTCATCGTCACGTCCCTACACCACGCCGCCGACCTGCTCGGTGCGCACGCCGCCGGGGAGTGCGCCCCGAGTACGGACGGGTGCCACACCGGCACCCGCACGCCGAACACCCGAGTCGAGCCGCTGCTGATGCGGACGCTGGCCGGGCTGCTTGCGGAAACCCCGGCCATCGGTAGCGACGACCACGACCACTGCACCGCACTGGCCCACCTCTACGTGAGTGGATACGACACCGCCGAACGGGTGCATCCCGTGCTATCGCTGCCGCACCTCGACCTTCCCGGCTACCCCTTCGCCCGCGAGCGCTACTGGCCGGACACCGACATCGTCGCCGGCAGGCCCGGCAGGCCGGTCGTCGCTATGCGGCCGGAATCCGAACCGGCGACGTCCGAACCGGTCGCGGAGGAGCCTGTGGTCGATTCCGCCGCCGTGCGCATGGATGTGGCGCTGGACGTCGTCACGGAACAGTTCGCCGCCGTGCTGAAGCTGGATCCGTCCACAGTAGACGTCGACGAGCGGCTTGAGGCATACGGGCTGGACTCGATGCTGATGATGGAGGTCATCTACCGGCTGGAGCGCAAGGTCGGGACGTTGTCGCGGACGTTGTTCTTCGAACACCGGACGCTGCGCTCGGTCGCGGAGTCCCTGGTGCGCACGCACGCCGACCGCCTCGACCAGCTTGCACCCAAGGCGAAGGCCAAGGCCGTCCCGGCCGCTACGGCCGTGCGCGGCGAGCCGAGTTCCCCGCAGGTTTCGCAGGCACGGCCCGCCGTCGTCGCGAAGCCCGCGCAGCCGGTGGACCGCGATCCGGACCTGCCGATCGCGGTCATCGGGATGGCCGGCCGATATCCGGGAGCCGACGACCTGGACGCCTACTGGGCGAACCTCCGCGACGGGGTCGACTGCATCACCCAGGTGCCGCCGGATCGCTGGACGTGGAACCACCTCGACCCCGACGGCACCGGGGGCTTGCCCGTGTGGGGCGGATTCCTCGACGGCGTGGCCGAGTTCGACCCGCAGTTCTTCCGGATCTCCCCGAAGGAAGCCGCCATCATCGACCCGCAGGAAAGGCTCTTCCTGCAGACCGCGTACGCCGCCATCGAGGACGCGGGCTATACGCCGCAGGGCCTGGGTACCGGCCAGGCGCGGGTCGGCGTGTTCGTCGGCGTGATGTATGTGGAGTACCCGATCCTCGCCGCCGAGCGCCAACTGCTCGGCGACCGCACCGCCGTGTCGAACACCCCAGCGTCGATCGCCAACCGGGTCTCGTGGGCCTGCGACTTCACCGGCCCCAGCATCGCGATCGACACGATGTGCTCGTCGTCGCTCACCGCGATCCACCTCGCCTGCGAGAGCATCCGGCGCGGCGAGTCGGACGCGGCCGTCGCGGGCGGAGTGAACGTGTCGATCCACCCGCACAAGTTCGTGATGCTCGACCAGGGCAAGTTCGCCTCCAGCAGCGGCCGGTGCGAGAGCTTCGGCGCGACCGGCGACGGCTACGTCCCCAGCGAAGGGGTCGGCGCGGTGCTGCTCAAACCCCTGGCCGACGCCGTCGCCGACGGCGACCACGTCGCGGGCGTCATCCGCGGCAGCGCCGTGAACCACGGCGGCCGGTCCAACGGCTACACCGTGCCCGACCCGACTGCGCAGGGCGCGGTGATCGGCGAGGCGCTGAGGCGATCGGGCATTGACCCGGCCCACATCGGCTACGTCGAGGCGCACGGCACCGGCACCGCGCTTGGCGACCCGGTGGAGATCACCGGCCTCGGCCGGGTCTTCGGCAGCGTGCGGGACCGGCCGCGCCTTCCGATCGGGTCGGCCAAGTCGGTGATCGGGCATGCCGAGAGCGCGGCCGGTGTTGCCGGACTGCACAAGGTGCTCCTCCAGTTGCGGCATCGCAAGCTCGCGCCGTCGCTGCACTCCTCGGACCTCAACCCGATGATCGACTTCGATGCGACGCCGTTCGTGGTCCAGCAGCGTCTGGCGGACTGGCCCGCCGCGGTCGCGGTCGACGCGGTCGCCCGCGAGGTGACGCTGCCCCGCGCCGCGGCGATCTCGTCGTTCGGCGCGGGCGGCGCCAACGCGCACGTCGTCGTCGAGGAATACCTCGGTGAGACCACCGCGAGCGTCGAGCGGCCGGGTCCGCATCCGGTGGTGCTTTCGGCCCGCTCGCCGGAGCAGCTCGACACGATGCTGCGCGGGCTCGCCGACGCGCTCACCGACGACACCTCGCTCGACGCGGTCGCGTTCACGCTGCTCACCGGGCGCGTGGCGCAGCCGTACCGCTTCGGCTGCCTCGCCCGCGACATCGCCGAGCTGGGGGTAAAGCTGCGGAACGCGGCCGACGGCGTCGTCGGCGACGACTGCTGGCGAGGCGAGGTACGGGACCCGGTCCCGCGGCACGACGGCAGGCTCGGCGACGGTGGCGACGACGCCGATCTCGCGGCCACGGTGGCCGCGTGGACCGTCGGCGCCAAGGTTGACTGGTGGTCGCGCTACGCCGACGGCCACCCCGCACGGGTCGCGCTGCCGACCTATCCGTTCCTTCGGGAACGTCACTGGCCGAGGGCCATCGACCGCGCGGCCGTTCGTGCGACCGTCACGGACGGCACTGGCGGCAGGGATCGGTCCGGCACCTGGCCGCACCCGCTGCTCGAGGTGTGCCTGCCCCGGTTGGTCGGCGCCGAGTTCGCCAGTGCCGCGGCGGGCGTCGGTGTCGGCGACCGCTGGCCGGGCGACGACGCGTTGCTGGAGATGGCCCGCGCGGCCGTGGCGCTGTGCCACGAGTCGCTCGGCGGGGACGCCGTCGTCGTGCTGCGTGACGTCGTGTGGGGCACGGCCGTCGGCGCGGGCGAGTTGCGCACCTCGGTGCTGCCCGCGCTGTCCGGCGTCGAATGGGAGGTGTACGGCCGCGCCGCCGATGCACCCGAGGGCGGTGCCGATGGCACGGCCCATGCGCAGGGCGTGGCCGAGCTGTCCGCTGACCCGCTCGGCCGGGTCGACGTCGGTGCGTTCGCGTCCGGCTGGTCGTCGCCGATGGGCACGGGCGCGGCTTCGCCGGTCCACATTGCACCGGATTCGCGGTCCGTGCTCGTTCAGGTCGAGAACCGAGATGTGCCAACGGGTCTTGTGCTCGTCCCCGGTGACCTCGCGCGAGCGTTGGCGCTCGCCGAGGCGCCCCTCGGTCTACCGACGACGACCCCGGTCGCCGCCGCGCGCGCCGAGTTCGCCACGACGGCGCCGCCGGTGCGGCACGTCGTGGTTGGCCGGACCGCTGCGGAACCGGACGGCCCGCTGACGATTACCGGCTGTGCCGACGACGGCTCGGTGGTGTGGCGGCTCGTCGGCCTCGAGCTCGATCCGTGCCAGGAACCCGACGAGAGCGTGGTGGACGGGCGCGTCCCGGCCGGAAGCGTGGAGGAGTGACGATGAGCAGCGGCCTCGACACCAGCCTGAACGGCAGCCGTGACCTTCGCGACCCTGACCTGCCGAGCCTGCCCGACGGGGTGCACCTCTACGACGAGGAGTGGGTGCCCGCGCCACTGACCGACACCGGTTGCGCGGGCGCGATC
Source organism: Amycolatopsis anabasis (assembly GCF_009765355.1). Lineage (GTDB taxonomy): Bacteria > Actinomycetota > Actinomycetes > Mycobacteriales > Pseudonocardiaceae > Amycolatopsis > Amycolatopsis anabasis. Next base: position 3,591 of record NZ_VTHK01000131.1, read on the forward strand.
GTCGTGTTCATGCGCGACCTCGACGAGGCGGCACGGGTGCGTTCGGCCGCGAGCGGCACCGGATGCGGGTGCGCCGTCGTGGTGGCCGGTCTCGCGGCGGATTTCCGCTGGGCCGGAGTCGGCGAGTTCGAGGTGTCCGACGCTGCGGACGTCGCCCGGTGCCTGGACATCGTGGCCGAGCAGCACGGCGGCGTGGCGGCCGTCGTCGTGGACCCTGGCGCGACCGAGGAGTCCGTCGACCCGAAGCTGAGTCTCGCCGTGGTCGAGGGCATCACGTTGGCCGACGTCGACGTGCGCAGGCTCGTCCTCACCCCTGGTTTCGCGACGCCCGTCGAGCGCGTCTACGGCGAGGCATGGATCGGGTTTGGCCGGTCGCTGCGCCTCGCGCTGCCGCTGGCCGTGACGTCGGTGGCCCTCGTCGACCGCGCCGTGGCCGGGTCCCCGCAGCAGTGGTGGGCCACAATCCATCCCGAACTGTCCGTCACCGAACGGGTGGACGTACTGCTCGACGCCACCGGACGGCAGCGGCTGACCAACCGCCCGGTGGAGCTCACCGCGGAAAGCGAGACGAACCGGGAGCGGCCGTTCCTCCGCAGCGGCGGGCGCTACCTGGTGACCGGTGGCGCGGGCGGCATCGGCCGGTTGCTCGTCGAACGGCTGTGCCGGGCGTGGGGAGCCAAGGTGATTGTCACCGGTCGTTCGGAGCTGCGCGGCGACCGGGCGGCGTTGTTCGACGACCTCGAACGGGTCGCGGCCGAGCATGACGCCGCGGTGCATTACGTCCGCGCCGACGTTCTCGATCACGCCGAGATGGCCGCCGCGGTCGCCGAGGCCGACGCGCGTTTTGGTGGTCTCGACGGGGTTTTTCATGTTGCTGGGGTGGGGAGTGTGGGTTCTGTGGTGGGGAAGGG
>NZ_VTHK01000132.1 GCF_009765355.1 Amycolatopsis anabasis
GACCCGACGGTGGTGGCCTCTCACCTCCACTCAAACCACAGCGCCTCACGGCGCACGAAGCCCGTGGTGAACGCGTTCTCCGTCACCTTCGGTGACCGCTGGCCGGTCGCCGAAACCTACTGATCAACAACGCCGGAAACACCGATCACGGGATAGACCCCCGCTCATGCCGATTTGAGTATGTTCGGCTGTTGCTGTCGATGCTTCCGATCGATGGTGTGGTGTTCAGGTGACGTTGTTCGTTTGGTTCGGGGTGGCGCCGAGGAGTTGGTGGGCGTTGCGGGTGGTGAGTTGTCGCCAGGTGGGATCGGTTCCGGGCCAGGTGGTGTCGAGCGTGGTGAGGGCTCGGAGGACGTGGAGGTGGCGGGTCCAGACGTAGTCGCTGCCGTAGAGCAGGTGCTCGGGTGTGGCGATGGTGGACAGGGCGGTGATCTGGGATTGGGTGAGGGTGCCTGCCAGGTCGTAGTAGAAGCGGTGCAGCAGTTCGGAAGCCGATGGGCCGTGGGTGTCTTCGCTCAGGGTGGCGAACAGTTCCAGTCGGTCGGCCAGCAGGGGCAGCACGCCGCCGGCGTGGGGGACGATCAGGCGCAGGTGGGGGTCACCGAGGTAGTGCCCGGCGGTGTTGGTCATCCAGATGACCCCGTCGGCGCCGTCGGTGAAGGCGTGGCCGATCTCGTCGAGTGCGCCGTCGATGTCGGGTAGTGGCAGGGAGGCGAAGTAGCCGAGCGCATTCCGCAAACGCACTCTATTGCCGACGAGCGGTTGCACTGAGGGCATGTGTCCCATTGGGGTGATTTCGTCCCGGTTCTCTGCTCCGACCGCGTGACAGTGCCCCCGGGATCCACCATTTCCGCGCCGACAGGAGGATGCTGCTCGCCGTCCTGGCGGCGGTTGGACCCCACGTCGCCATAGTCTTGTTGTGTCAAGGGAGTCCTGACTGTGGCCGCCGCCCCTTCATCACCTCAGCAGGTGCTGTTAGAGACCACCGACCACGAATGGGCGGGCGAGTACCTGACCAACGTCTACGGTGGCAAGTTCCGGGTGGGCGTGGGCCAGAAAGGCGCTCCCATCCGCTTCAACAGGCTGGTCACCGAGACGTTCGCCTTCATGACCGCCACGCACGTCGCCGACATCGGGTACATCTTGGAGTCGGTGCCGGAGTTGATGATCGCCCGCCCCCGCACGCCGGTGGACGTCGGGTACGGGGGCGCCGAGTACCGGCGCGGCCCTGGCGACGTGTACCCGTGCAACACCACCGAGGACCATCCGCCGATCCGCGCGCGGTGGTACGACGGGGCGGTGCAGGCCGTCACGTTTCCCTTCGGGTTGCTCGACCAGGTGGCCGCTCCCGCAGAGACTCGTCGCCCGGGGCCGGTCCGTTTCACGGACGTGTGCACCACGACCCGGGACGCCGCGGACCAGATGATCGCGACCTTCGACTACGTCGCCACCAGCCTGCGTGATCGGCCCGAGGCCATGAACGAGCCGCTTGTGAAGGGCGCGGCGGGCCGCCTGCTGGCCGCGGCGGCGCTGACCGCCTTCCCCAACACCGCACTGGTCGACCCCACCATCGAAGACCGGCACGACGCCCACCCGGCCACCCTGCGCCGCGCGATCGCCTTCATCGACGACCACGCCCATCTGGATATCAGTGTCGCCGATATCGCCGCCGCCGCGCACGTCTCCATCCGCGCACTGCAGTACGCCTTCCGGAAACACCGCTGCACCACCCCGACCGGTTACCTCCGCCAAGCCCGCCTCCAGCACGCCCACCAGGACCTGCTGGCCGCCGACCGCACCATCAGAGTCACCGTCACCGAAATCGCCGCCCGCTGGGGCTTCTTCCACCCCGGCCGCTTCGCCCACCACTACCGCACCGGCTACGGCCGCCCGCCCTACCGAACTCTGCAACGCGACGGTCGCTGACCCCAGACTCCGAGGACGCCAAACCCCAGCTCCACGCCGAACACCGGATGCACTCTCATGCCGCTTATCGGGCGCCTGCGCGAAGGCTATGCCGACGAGCGGATACTTCTGACGGGGGCTGGTCAGACAGCGTGGAAGACCAGCGGCTTGCTCAGGGTGGACAGCACCGGCGAGCGCGCGAGCCGCTCCAGGAGCGCGGGCCGATGAACCTCTAGCTCGGGGTCGAGGACGAGTTCATAGCGGAACCGCGTGGTGGACTCCTCGCGCTCCAGTTCCACTCGCACCTGTACCCCGGCGTCGGTGATGCCGAGGTCGGTCAGTGCCATCCGCGCCGAAATGGTCATGCACGTGGCCAGGGAAGCCTCCAGCAGTTCGTGGGGTCGCAGCCCCGCCGAACCGCCGACGTCCCCTTTACGGGTATCGGCGGTGCCCTCGTTGCCACCTGCGCCGAACCTGACCTGCCATGGTGTCGGAAGTGCCACCGCCTCGACCATCGCCTTGCCTCCTCCGCCGGAACCCGACTCGCCGGAATCGTAGTGATCAGCTCACATGACGAGAAGCGCATATTCAAATACTGGGAAAGGCCGGTCTGACGGAGTGAGCGTCCAGTGCTTGTTCGGCAGTGGGATCGCCTGGCCAGGCGGCTAGGCGATCACAGGACGAGCGTGAGCTTGCCGCCGGGCCGACGGGACTGGCTGAGTTTGGCTGCCTCGTGGATCTGGTCGAGGGTGTAGGTGCGGGCGACCGATACGGCCAGGACGCCTTCGCCGGCGAGCCGGGCGAACTCGTCCAGCCGGTCGTAGCGCATGTCGATGTGGGTGATCCGGGTGCCCAGTTCGGCCGCGGCGGCGAAGTCGGAGACGGTGAGGACGCGGTCGGGGTCGCCGGTCAGCTTGATGAGGGTCGGCAGTGAGCCGCCGGCCGGGCTGGTCTGGTCGGGGCGGTCGATCCGGCCGCCGGTCGGGGCCGTGTCCAGGGCACGGTCAATGCGGCCTGCGGCCAGTGCGGTGACGCGTTCGGCCATGCCGTCGCTGTAGCCGGTCACCTGGGCGCCGATCTCTTCCAGAGCGGCGGCCCGTGCGGGCCCGGCGGTGGCGATCACCTGGATACCCCGGTGCAGCGCGAAGCGCACCGCGGCCTCGCCGACGGTGGAGCCCGCGCCGTGGACGAGCAGCAATTCACCCGGCTGGATGCCGAGGTCGTCGAGCGCGTGCCACGCCGTCTCGGCCGCCATCGGCAGCGCGGCGGCCTGCTCGGCGGTGACGCCCTCGGGAACGCGTGCCCAGGCCGCCATCAGCGCGTACTCGGCGGCCCCGGCGGTCGGGCCGTCGAAGGTCGCCGGGCCGAACACACGGTCGCCGATCTCGACGCCGGTGACGCCCTCCCCGAGCGCGTCGACGGTGCCCGCGACCTCGAGCCCGAGCCCGCGCGGCAGCGGCGGCAACCGGTCGGCGAAGAGGCCGTCGACCACCGCCCAGTCGGCCGGGTTCAGGCCGCACGCCCGCACGGCGATCCGGATCTGGCCGGGCCCCGGCTCCGGCTTCGGGACGTCACGGAGCACGAGCACGTCCGGGGAACCGAATCGGTCGAACTGTAGAGCCTTCATGACGATCTCCCGCGTGATGACAGCATCTGTTGTCATCGACCCTAGCAGAACGACGACAGCCTCTGCTGTCATCCTGGTGGCTATGCCGAGATGGGAATCCGACGCACAAGGCAGGCTCGAGCGCGCGGCGCTCGAGCTGTTCGAGACGCAGGGATTCGAGCGCACCACGGTCGCGCAGATCGCGCGTACCGCCGGTCTGACCGAGCGCTCCTTCTACCGGTACTTCCCCGACAAGCGGGAAGTCCTTTTCGCCGGCAGCGAGCTCGAGGCCCACCTCGTCGCCCAGGTCGAGGCGGCCGCCCCCGGCCTCACGCCGTTCGAGGCGCTGCTGACCGCGCTGGGGACCGCCGACAAGGTCTTCCGCTCGCGCGAGTTCCTGCTGCGCCGCGTCGCGGTGATCGCCGCCAGCCCAGCACTGGCCGAACGCGACCTGATCAAACTCGCCGACATCGCACGCGCACTGGCACGGGCGCTCGAGCGCCGCGGCGTCGAGTCCGGCGAGGCACGCTTCATCATCGACGTGGCGATCGCGATCTCCCGGCACGCCACGTCCCGCTGGCTGGCCGACCCGGACGCGACCTTGTCCGAGCTCATCGCCCAGGCCGCCGCCGAGCTGCGCGAGGCGGTCACGCCGCGAGCCCCGACGGTCCGCTGAGCAGGAGCGGCTGGGCTCCCCCCATCGGCGATCAAGCCCAGTCAGACGTTGCAGCCGGGGCCGGGCGCATGCATTGCCAAACGCCCTCTCATGCCGCGAAGCGGACGTTTTGCCGATGAGCGACAACAAGTAGTGAGACTCCGGTCCGCGTCCGCACCTGAGCGGCAACGTGTCCTGAGAGAGGGCGCTCACCCAGTCTCAGGACACGTTGCATCGGCCTTGGTCAGCGGGGCGCCCACCGGCATGATGAACCGCCCCGGGTCTGATGGAGGCTCCTCGTGTGAGTGAGGATGTGGATCATGGC
>NZ_VTHK01000133.1 GCF_009765355.1 Amycolatopsis anabasis
GACCAGGTTCCTGGAGATCGGGCCGGACGGCGTGCTCACCGCGATGGCACAGGACTGCGTGGCCGACTCCGTGCTGGTGTCCGCGCTGCGGCGGGATCGCGATGAACCCCGGACGCTGCTCACCGCCCTCGCCGCCGTGCACGCTCAGGGCATCGGTGTGGACTGGGCGGCCTGGTTCTCCGGAACCGGGACCCGCCGGATCGACCTGCCCACCTACGCCTTCCAGCGCCGCCGGTACTGGCTCGAGGAGCCGCCGGCCGGCGCCGGGAGCCATGCGTCCACTGTAGACGGCTGGCGGTACCAGCTCGCCTGGCAACCCGCGGGGCTCGGGGGCGCCGAGCTGTCCGGCACCTGGCTGGTGGTGACACCGCCCGGGGTGTCGGCGGAGGGCTGCCCGGACGCGCTCACCCGGTCCGGCGCGGATGTCGCCGTGCTCGAGTTCGCCGCGGGGGAGGAGTTCGCGGCGGTCGCCGGGAAGCCGATCGCCGGAGTGGTTTCCCTGCTCTCCCTGGACACCGCCGCGCATCGCGCCGATCCGGCGCTGCCGCGCGGGCTCGCCGCCACGGTCGACCTGATCGGCGCGCTGGACGCCGCTGGTGTCGACGCGCCGCTGTGGTGCGTGACCCGCGGTGCGATCGCGATCCGACCGGAGGAGACCGCCGATCCGGTCCAGGCGCTGTACTGGGGGCTCGGCCGCTCGGCCGCCCTGGAACAGCCCCGGAGCTGGGGCGGGCTCGCGGACCTGCCGGGGAACCCGAGCGCGGACGACTGGTCGCGGCTGGTGCGGGCGATCGCCGGGGCGGGCACCGAGGACCAGCTCGCCGTCCGGCCGTCCGGCACGTTCACCTCCCGCCTGGTCCGGCCGCCGCACCGATCCGGCGCTCCCCGGCCGTGGCAGGCTTCCGGGACCGCGCTGGTCACCGGCGGCACCGGTGCGGTGGGCGCGCACGTCGCCCGCTGGCTGGCCCGCACCGGTGCCGAGCACATCGTGCTGGCGAGCCGCCGCGGCCCGGACGCCGAGGGCGCGGGCGAACTCACCGCCGAACTCGAGGAACTCGGCGCGCGGGTCACCGTCGCCGCCTGCGACGTCGCCGACCGGGACGCCTTGCGCGCGCTGCTGGCCCGGATCGACGGCGAACCGCTGACCACGGTGGTGCACGCCGCCGGAGTGCTCGACGACGGGCTGCTCGGGTCGATGACCGCGGAGCGGCTGGCGACGGTCCTGCGCGCCAAGGTCCGCGCTGCGGCCAACCTGGACGAACTGACGCGGGACCGGGAACTGGCCGCGTTCGTGCTCTTCTCCTCGGTGGCGGGAACCTTCGGCAACGCGGGACAGGCCGGGTACGCGGCGGCGAACGCCGCGCTGGACGCGCTGGCCCGGCGCCGCCGTGCGCACGGCCTGCCCGCCACCTCGGTGGCCTGGGGCATGTGGGCCGGAGGCGGGATGGCCGACGCCACCATCGCCGACCGGGCCGTGCGCCGCGGCGTCGCGGGAATGGCGCCCGAACTCGCGCTGTCCGCGTTGCAGCAGGCGCTCGAGCGCGACGAGACCGATCTCGTGGTGGCCGATGTGGACTGGCCGCGCCTGGTGCCGGAACTGACCGCCGCGCGGCCGAACCGGTTGTTCGACGCGCTGCCCGGGGCGCGCGACGCGGCCGCCGCGAACCCCGCCGCTCCCCGCGAGAACGCGGCCCGGCAACGGATCCTGGCCGCGCCCGCGGGGGAGCGGGAACGGATCCTGCTCGATCTGGTGCGCGACCAGGTGGCAGCGGTGCTCGGGCACGAGTCGGCCGCTCAGGTCGACACCGCGCGCGGTTTCCTCGACCTGGGGTTCGATTCGCTGACCGCGGTGGAACTGCGCAACCGGCTGAACACATTGCTCGGTCTTGATCTTCCGACCACACTGGTCTTCTACCACCCGACGCCCGCGGAACTCGTGCGCCGCCTGAACTCCGAACTGGGGCAGGAGGAGGAAGAGCGCACGGGTGGTACCGAAATCGACCGGCTGGAAGCGGTCCTGGGGTCGCTTCCGCCCGAAGACGCCGCGCACCGGGAGATCGTGACGCGGCTGGAGGACCTGCTTGCCAAATGGGGGAACACGCGAGCCGACGACGAGTTGGCCGCGGCCACGAACGAGGAAATCTTCAGCCTCATCGACGACGAGTTCGGCTCGTCCTGACCCGATGAGTACCGGCTGCCGGACGATCACAACGCAACGGGGTGCTGACAGGTGACGGACGAACAGAAGCTTCGCGACTACCTCAACCGCGTGGTGGGCGACCTCCGCCGCGCCCGCGGGCGGCTGCGCGAGGTGGAAGCCACCGAACACGAGCCGATCGCCATCGTCGCGATGAGCTGCCGCTTCCCCGGCGGGGTCCGCTCGCCGGAGGAGCTGTGGCGGCTGCTGGCCGAGGGCGGCGACGCGATGGCGGAGTTCCCCCTCGACCGCGGCTGGGAGACGAGCGGCGGCGGAGCGGGCGGATTCCTCTACGACGCGGGCGAGTTCGACGCCGGGTTCTTCGGGATCAGCCCGCGCGAGGCACTGTCCATGGACCCCCAGCAACGCCTGCTGCTGGAAGCCTCCTGGGAACTGTTCGAACGCGCCGGTATCGATCCGACCTCGCTGCGGGGCAGTGACACCGGCGTCTTCGCCGGGACCAACGGCCAGGACTACGCGATGGCCGCGCTCAACGCGCCGGAAGGCGCCGACGGGCACGCGATGACCGGGAACGCGGCGGCCATCCTGTCCGGCCGGGTGTCCTATGTGTTGGGTCTCGAGGGGCCCGCGGTCACCCTGGACACCGCCTGCTCGTCCTCGTTGGTGGCGCTGCACCTCGCCTGCCACGCACTGCGCAAGCGCGAATGCGGCCTGGCGCTCGCCGGTGGCGTGACGGTCATGACCACCCGCACGGCGTTCGACGAGTTCGCGCGCCAGGGCGGTCTGGCGGCGGACGGCCGCTGCAAGGCGTTCGCCGCCGCCGCGGACGGCACCGGCTGGGGCGAGGGGCTCGGCCTGCTCCTGCTGGAGCGGTTGTCCGACGCCCGGCGCAACGGGCACGAAGTGCTGGCCGTGGTGCGCGGTTCCGCGGTGAACCAGGACGGGCTGAGCAGCGGCCTCACCGCGCCGAGCGGACTCGCCCAGGAACGGGTGATCCGGCGGGCCCTGGCCAGCGCCCGCCTTTCGGTGTCCGATGTGGACGCGGTGGAGGCGCACGGCACCGGCACCCGGCTCGGTGATCCGATCGAGGCGCAGGCGTTGCTGGCGACCTACGGCCAGAACCGGGAATCCCCGTTGTGGCTGGGGTCGATCAAATCGAACATCGGGCACACCCAGGCGGCGGCGGGCGTGGCCGGGATCATCAAGATGGTCCAGGCCATGCGGCACGGCGTGCTGCCGAAGACCCTGCACGTGGACCAGCCGTCGCCGCACGTCGACTGGTCCTCGGGTGCGGTCTCCCTGCTCACCGAGCCCCGGCCGTGGGCCGCGGGCGAGGACCGGCCGCGGCGGGCCGGGGTGTCGTCGTTCGGGGTCAGCGGCACCAACGCGCACGTGATCCTGGAGCAGGCGCCCGCGGAGGAACCGGCGGCCCTGCCCGCCCGGCAGGTGCCGCCGCTGATCCCGTGGCTGGTGTCCGCCCGCGGCCAGGACGCGCTGCTCGCGCAGGCCGGACAGTTGTCGTCCACGATGGATATCGAGGCCGATCCGCTGGACGTCGCCTACTCGCTGGCGACCACGCGCGCGTCGCTCGGGGATCGCGCGGTCGTGCTGGGCCGCGACCGGGCCCAGCTTCTCGCCGGTCTGGGCGCGCTGTCCCGGGGTGAAGCGGCGGCCGACGTCGTCCGCGGTTCGACCGTGGGCGACCGGGCGAGGCTGGGTTTCCTGTTCTCGGGTCAGGGTTCGCAGCGGCTGGGGATGGGTCGTGGGTTGTACGAGTCGTTCCCGGTGTTCGCCGGTGCGCTCGATGAGGTGTGTGCCGAACTGGATCAGCAACTGGATCGCCCGCTGCGCGAGGTGATCTGGGGCGAGGATCCGGATCTGGTTGATCAGACCGGTTACACGCAGCCGGGGTTGTTCGCGGTCGAGGTGGCGTTGTTCCGGCTCTTGGAGTCGTGGGGTGTTCGCCCGGATTACCTGCTCGGCCACTCCATCGGTGAGGTGGCGGCCGCGCATGTCGCGGGTGTGTTTTCGCTGGCGGACGCGTGCCGTTTGGTGGTGGCGCGGGGTCGGTTGATGCAGGCGTTGCCGTCGGGTGGGGCGATGGTGGC
>NZ_VTHK01000134.1 GCF_009765355.1 Amycolatopsis anabasis
CGCCCTGTCTACGTGGCCGTGTTCATTGACGCGATCCATGTCAAGGTGCGGGACGGCCAGGTTGCCAACCGGCCCGTCTACGCCGCCATCGGCGTCACCGTGGACGGGCGCAAGGACGTGCTGGGGCTGTGGATGGGGACCGGCGGCGAGGGCGCGAAGTTCTGGATGAGCGTGCTGGTCGATCTGAAGAACCGCGGTATCCGTGACGTGTTCTTCCTGGTCTGCGATGGCCTCAAAGGCCTGCCCGAGGTTGTGACGAACGTCTGGCCGCAAACCATTGTTCAAACCTGCGTTGTTCACCTGATCCGGAACACTTTCCGTCTCGTGTCCCGCCGGGACTGGGACGCGGTGAAACGGGGCATCAAACCTATCTACACCGCACCCAACCCCGATGCCGCATTACTTGCCTTGGACGAACTGGAGGAGAAATGGGGCAAGAAGTACGGTGCGGTGATTCGGCTGTGGCGTAACGCCTGGGACGAGTTCGTGCCCTTCCTCGATTACGACATCGAGATCAGGCGCATGATCTGCTCCACCAACGCGATTGAATCCCTCAACGCCCGCTACCGGCGGGCGATCCGCGCCCGTGGGCACTTCCCGACCGAGCAAGCCGCGCTGAAGTGCCTGTACCTTGTGACCCGCAGCCTGGACCCCACCGGCACAGGCCGCGCCCGATGGACGATGCGCTGGTTGAGTCGGCCCGCAGCGCGGTGCCGGTGTTGCCACCGGTCCGTTTCTGCGGGCCGCTCGCCGAACCCGGCGTGCGCCTCTCGACGCACCGGGCTCTCCACGGCTGGTGCCGTTAGGCGTGGTTGGGCCGGATGAACGGGTTAGGGATCTTGTTTCCCCGGTAGCGGTAGCGGGTGACCGTCACCGATGCCGGGTTGAACAACGCAACCCCGTCGGCCGCGATCGGCAGCCATCGCCCGGTTGGGGTGGTGAACCGGCGGCGGAACGCTGTCCACCTCCAGCGGTGCCGTTTCCTCAGCCACCTGATCACTCGCCATTCGGCGAAGTGCTTGAGGTTGCCGAGGGTGTGTTTACACACGGCATGCCGGAAGTAGTTGGTCCAGCCGCGCAGGATCTGGTTGATCCTGCCGATCACAGCGCCCATGTCGGCCTGACTGACACGATGTGTCAGGGCACGGATCTTCGCCTTCACCGACCGAAGGGGACGGTCGGCGATGAACGTGTATACGTACCACTGGTCTGTGCCTCGCTTGCGTTTCCACTGGATGCGGAAACCCAGGAAGTCAAACCCATCCGCCATATGCACGACCCGCGTCTTGGTCTCCGACAGCCGTAGACCCAGCGGGGCCAGCGCATCAGCGATGTCTTCGCGCAGGGCCACCACGTCGTGCTCCTGACCATGCACGAGCACGACGAAATCATCCGCATAGCGCACGATCCGCCACGTCGGCAGGCCCTTGGAACGACGGTAGTTCCGCCGAGCTGTGGTTCCCATCGGCCCGTCTGGATGCCACGGCGCCATCACGTGCTCGTCGAGCACGGACAGCGCGATGTTGGCCAGTAACGGGGACAGGAGTCGGGTAGCCGGGACGCATTGCTGCGTCCCGGCCCCCTCAGAACCGGACTGGTGCGTTTCCACACATCCGGCTCAAGCAGGTCCTGTTGGCGTTGAATCCGCAAGGAGCAGTGCTGGTGCTGCCGGTCGGGCGGTTCGTGTCCGGCAGCCGGTGTGGATGAGGCGTTGATCGTCCGCGCCGTTCCCGGTGGCGATGTTGAGTTTGCTGATCGCTGTTCGGGTGCCGCGTAACCATTGTTCCCACTCGCGCGGGGTTTGTGGTTCGCGTTCGGCGTGCAGCAGCATGGTTCCGCAGAGCGGGCAGCGTCCTCGCTGGGCTTTGAGCTTGGCGAGAAGCAGCACGCTGAGCGGTCCGTTGGGCTGCTTGCCGCGACGGTCGGCCCAGTAGCGGGCCAGGTCGGGATCGTCTGGAGAGGCGGTCCCGACAACCATCACGTGCCGGACGATCTTCGTCCAGGCGAACTTGGGCAGGTAGGCCCCGGTGTCCTTGTCACCGAAGACCCACCGGTTGTTGCGGGAGGGGTTGAACCGGCCGAAGTACCGGTCCATCCTCCACCACCTGGACTTGTTCGGGTGTGTCCGCTTGATCCATTTGTAGAGCAGCTTCCACATGTAGTCATCCAGCGCGGAAAACACCTCGCTGGAGACCTGGCTGCGGTAATACGCGGCCCACCCCCTGATGATCGGGGTGAGCGCACGCAGGACCGAGGCGGCGTTGCTCCCAAGCAGAGCACGCATCTCGGTGCGCAGCCGTTCCCGGATACGCTTCACAGCGTCGTCGCTGGGTTTGATCAGCGGGAGTTTGCCGTGGTAGCGGCGGATGTTGAACCCGAGAAAGTCACACCCCTGGTTGACGTGGACGATCTGGGTCTTGGCCTCGTTGAACACCAGGCCTCTCGGCCGCAGCCACTCAGCCAATCGTTGCTTGACCTGTTCCGCGTGCTCGCGACTGCGGCAGAACGCCAGCAGATCGTCGGCATAGCGGACCAGCACCGGGGCATCAGGCGCGGTCTCGATCCCGCCTCGACTGCGCTTGAAATACCTCACCCCGGCCGCTGCTTCCATCCCGTGCAGGGCGATGTTCAGCAGCAAGGGGCTGATCACGCCCCCTTGCGGCGCACCCTCCTCCGTCAGGGCGAACCGGCCGTGGTCCATCACGCCCGCCGTCAACCATGCGCGGACCATGTCCCGTCCGGGGAAGGTGCCGAGCTGGCCGAGAACGAAGTCGTGATCGATGTGGTCGAACGCTCCTTGGAGATCGGCGTCGAGTATCCACTGGCGTCTCGGGTCCTTGCCCTTGACGACCTGATAGATGGCCTCGATCGCGTCATGACATCCCCGGCCCGGCCGGAACCCGTAACTCCTGGGCTCGAACCGGGCCTCCCACTCGGGCTCCAGCGCGTTACGCACTCGAGCCTGCTGGGCGCGATCCACGATCACCGGTATGCCGAGGGGGCGCTGTTTCCCGTTCGCCTTCGGGATGAACACCCGTCTCACCGGTTGGGCCTGCCTCGGTGACCACTGGATCTCGATCACCAGGCGTTCCTTGTCCGCCGCTGACAGCGCGATGCGACCGTCAACGCCGGGAGTGAGACGACCAGCATTGCGCTCGGTCACCTGCCGCACGCTCAGCAGCGTGTTCGACAGGCTTCGGAGCAACAGCTTCTGCAAGCTGCGGACCCGCTTGTGGTCCCCAGCCCGCGTCGCCGCGAAGATCCGTTGCCGCAGCCGTCGTACGTGGTCCTCGGCGGCACGCCAATCCACAGCGTCCCAGTCCAAGGCCGTGTCCTCGGGTCCGTTCGCCCCAACCCCACCCGCAGGCAGCGTCCCAGCGTCCAACTTGTCCCTCGGTTCCAACGCCTTGTCATCCGTTCTCTTCGCAGACCCACCCGGTCCACGTCTGCCCTCTTTCGAGGCGGGCCACCAGGACCCGTATCCGGCCGGTTATACGACACCACTGCTGGAGGAGCAGTAGTCTCGTGCCGCTTTCCCGTCGCCTTTCGGCGCACCGGCTTTCGCTTGTTGGACCGTCCTGTTCCCGCTGCGGGATTCCGCCTCCCTCACGGTCGGCCTACCAGCATCGCTGGACCGCAACGGGGTTCCCACGTTGCACACGCGTGAGACCTGATCGGGATGGGCGCCTTCTTGACCCCGGGGCGATGGTGTCTCCCCGGCGGGAAGGGAATGTCCCCGCCGGCATCCGCCGCTTTCCAGCGGCCAGCCCTACACCCCCACCACAGCAGCCATCCGCGGGGGCCCGTCAGTCACGAGGCATCAACGAAGGTTCACCCTATTCGCCCGTCCGATCTTCCTCTCGCCCGTGGCCTCCCGTGATGCGCGAGGGCCCTTCGGCTTTCCCTTGGGCTTCACACCCCGCCGTTACCAGCGACGCATGCCAAGGCGAGGACAGGCCTCCAGACACTGGCCCGAGATCACGTTCCCGGCATCAGCCGAACCTCCGTCCAACGTGATCCACTCACAACGTGCACCTTTCGTGTCGCAC
>NZ_VTHK01000135.1 GCF_009765355.1 Amycolatopsis anabasis
GCCACCATCGCCCCACCCGACGGCAACGCCTGCATCAACCGACCCCGCGCCACCACCAACCGCGCCGCATCCTCCAGCGAAAACACCCCGGCCACATACGCAGCAGCCAGCTCACCAATCGAATGACCAAGCAGGTAATCCGGCCGAACACCCCACGACTCCAGCAGCCGGAACAACGCCACCTCAACCGCGAACAACCCCGGCTGCGTGAACCCCGTCTGATCAACCAGATCCGAATCCTCGCCCCACATCACCCCGCGCAGCGGCCGATCCAGATGCCGATCCAGCTCAGCACACACCTCATCGAACGCCCCAGCAAACACCGGGAACGCCGCATACAACTCCCGGCCCATACCCAACCGCTGCGAACCCTGACCCGAGAACAGCAAACCCAGACCGCCCTCCCGGGCGTTGCCGAGCACGAGGTGCGGGGAACTCTCGCCGCGGGAAAGCGCGTGCAGGCCGGTGGCCAGTTCGTCCCGGTCCGCGCCGACGACTACGGCCCGGTGCTCGAATCCGGCACGGGTGGTGGCCAGTGCGACGGCGACATCGAGCGGCTCTTCGTCCACAACGGACAGCAGCCGGTCGGCTTGCGCGCGCAGGGCGCCTTCGGTCCGGGCCGAAACCAGCCAGGGCAGCACCGGCGGCACGGTCCCGGTGACCTCCACCGGAACCGGACCCGGCGCCTCCTCCAGCACGATATGCGCGTTGGTGCCGCTGATCCCGAACGAAGACACCCCAGCGCGGCGAGGTCGACCATTAGCCTTCCACGGCTGCGCCTCGGTCAGCAGTTCCACCGCACCCGCCGACCAGTCGATCTTCGGGGACGGCTCGTCCACGTGCAAGGTGCGCGGCAAGGTTTCCTGGCGCATCGCCAGGACCATCTTGATGATGCCCGCGACACCCGCCGCGGCCTGGGTGTGGCCGATGTTCGACTTGATCGACCCCAGCCACAACGGATTCGCCCGATCCTGACCGTAGGTCGCCAGCAGGGCCTGCGCCTCGATCGGATCACCCAGCGCGGTGCCCGTACCGTGCGCCTCCACTGCGTCCACATCGGACGGTGACAGACCGGCACTCGCCAGCGCGGCCCGGATCACCCGCTGCTGCGACGGACCATTCGGCGCCGTCAACCCGTTCGACGCACCATCCTGGTTCACCGCCGAACCACGCACCACGGCCAGGACTCGGTGCCCGTTCCGCTCGGCATCCGACAACCGCTCGCAGACGAGCAGGCCGACGCCCTCGCCCCACCCGGTGCCGTCCGCACCCGCCGCGAACGCCTTGCACCGCCCGTCCGGTGCGAGGCCGCGCTGGCGGCTGAACTCGACGAACGCCTCCGGTGTGGACAGCACGCTCACGCCCCCGGCGAGCGCCAGATCGCATTCGCCCGACCGCAGCGCCTGCGCCGCCAGGTGCAATGCCACCAGCGACGACGAACACGCGGTGTCCACCGTCACCGCCGGACCCTCCAGCCCGAACAGGTAAGCCACCCGGCCGGACAGCACGCTCGCCGCGTTCCCGATCCCGCGATGCCCCTCGCCGCCCGCGGTTTCCGGCAGCAGCCCGCCGTAGTCCTGGCCGTTGGTGCCGATGAACACCCCGGATCGGCTGCCCGCCAGGCTTCCGGGCTCGATGCCCGCCCGTTCGAAGGTCTCCCAGGTGGTCTCCAGCAGGATCCGCTGCTGCGGGTCCATGGCCAGCGCCTCGCGCGGCGAGATCCCGAAGAATCCCGCGTCGAACCGGTCGGCGTCCTCGAGGAACCCGCCGACCCGGACGTAGCTCGTGCCCGGCCGTTCCGGGTCCGGGTCGTACAGCGCGTCGAGATCCCAGCCGCGGCCGTCCGGGAATTCGGACAGCCCGTCCGCGCCGTCCGCGAGGAGCCGCCACAGCTCCTCCGGTGACCGCACGCCACCGGGAAAGCGGCACCCCATCGCCACGATCGCGATCGGTTCGCCGGGGTCGGTGGTGCCCGCAGCCGCTCGGACCGGACCGTCGTCCCGGCCGAACAGTTCCCGCCCGAGGTGCCGGGCCAGCGCCCGCACGGTGGGGTGGTCGAACACCGCGGTGCTCGCCAGGCGCGCCCCGGTGACCGCGTTCAACCGGTTCCGCAGTTCGACCGCGGTGAGCGAATCGAAGCCGAGGTCGGCGAAGGCACGTTTACCGGACAGCGTCTCCGGTGATTCGTAGCCGAGCACTCCGGCCACCTGATCGCGTACCAGCCGCTCGAGTTCGGCGTCGCGTTCGGCGGGCGTCCGGTCGGCGAGGCCCTCGCGGAAGGAGGCTCCGCCACCGCGCGCCGCCCGGATCTCGCGCACCTCGGGGAGATGGTCGATGAGCGGATTGCGGCGGGTGTCCGAGTACGCGGGGACGAACCGCGCCCAGTCGAGATCGGCGACGACCAGCGCCGGTTCGCGGTGGCCCACCACCCGGTTCAGCGCGCCGATCGCCGTGACCGGGTCCATCGCCGGGAACCCGTTGCGGCGCGCCCGGTCCCCATTGGCGCCGTGTGCCATGCCCAACCCGCCGAACGCGCCCCACGCGACCGCGGTGGCCGGAAGCCCGTCCGCCCGGCGTTTCATGGCCAGCGCGTCCAGCATGGCGTTGGCCGCCGCGTAGCTCGCCTGGCCCGCGTTGCCGAAGACACCTGCGGCCGAGGAGAACAGCACGAACGCGTCCAGTTGCCGGTCCCGGGTCAGCTCGTGCAGGTTCAGCGCGGCCTGCGCCTTGGCGCGCAGCACGGTGTCCAGCCCGTCCGGGGTGACCGTGTCGAGCGTTCCGTCGGCGAGCACGCCCGCGGTGTGCACCACGGCCGTGAGCGGGCAGTCGGCGGGAACGGCGTCGAGCACCCCGGCCAGGGCCTGCCGGTCGGCGGCATCGCAAGCGGTGATCGTCACCTCGGCACCCAGGCCGGTCAGTTCCGCTTGCAGCTCGGCGGCGCCCGCCGCGGCCGGGCCGCTCCGGCTGAGGAGCACCAGCCGGTCGGCGCCCTCGCGGGCCAGATGCCGGGCCACCTCCGCGCCGAGTGCCCCGGTGCCACCGGTGATCAGCACGGTTCCGCGCGGTTGCCATCCGGCGGCGCCGCGCAGCGGCGCGCGCTCCAGGCGCCGGGCGAAGATCCCGTCCGGGCGGATCGCCACCTGGTCCTCTCCCACCGCTCCGGACAGCACCGCGGGCAGCGCGGCGAACGCCGCGTCGCCGGGCTCGCCCGGCAGATCGAGCACTCCGCCCCACATCCGCGGCTGCTCCAGCCGGACCACCTGGCCGAGTCCCCAGACCGACGCCTGCCCGACCGCGGTGAGCCGGTCGGCGCGTCCGGTCGAGACCGCGCCTCGGGTGACCGCCCACAGCGGCGCCTCCACCCCGGCCGCGCCGAGCGCCCGCACGAGGGCGACCGTCGCGGTCAGCCCGCTCGGCACCGCGCGGCGGTCCGGCACCGGCTGCTCGTCCAGCGCGGCCAGGGACAGCACCCCGCGGACCTCGGCCGGATCGGCGACGTCTTCCGCATCCGGATGCCACGGAACGACGGAAGCCCCGGCCGCGGTGAGCGCGCGGGTGCACCGGTCGGCCAGTTCGTCATCCGTCCCGGCACCGACGAGCAGCCAGGTGCCGGACAGCTCGGCGTCGGCGGGCCGGGGTAGTTTCCGCCAGCCCAGGCGGTAGCTCCAACGGTCCACTTCGGACTCGGTGGCGAAGGAAGGGCGGTCCAGCCAGTACCGGCTGCGCTGGAACGGATAGGTGGGCAGGTCGATCCGGCGGGCCCCGGCATACCAGGCCGACAGGTCCAGCTCCACTCCGCGCACGTGCAGTCCGGCGAGCGCGGCGACCAGGGTCTCCGGTTCCGGGCGGTCCCGGCGAGACGCGGGAACCGCGAAGATCTCTGCGGCGCAGTCCTGTGCCATCGCGGTGAGCACGCCGTCCGGCCCGATCTCCAGGAACCTGGTC
>NZ_VTHK01000136.1 GCF_009765355.1 Amycolatopsis anabasis
ATCCAGCACCAGCGAGGACGACGGGGTGCCCTCGCCGCGGCCGCCACCGGCCTCGGCGGCTTCCTCCCCCTCGTACCCCGACAGCGACTGCAGCACCTGCTGCCGCACCCGGCTCAGATCGGCGCCCAGCTTGACCAGCACCTGCGCGGCGACACCCTCACCCTCGCGGACCAACCCCAGCAACATGTGCTCGGTGCCGATGTACTTGTGCCCCAGCTGCAATGCCTCGCGCAGCGACAGCTCCAGCACCTTCTTCGCCCGCGGCGTGAACGGCATGTGCCCGCCCGCGGGCTTCCGCCCCCGGCCGATGAGGTCCTCCACCTCCCGCCGCACGCTCTCCAGGGAAACGCCCAGCGACTCCAGCACCTTGGCGGCGACACCCTCACCCTCATGGACCAGCCCCAGGAGGAGGTGCTCGGTCCCCATGGAGTTGTGGTTGAGCGCCCTGGCTTCTTCCTGAGCCAGCACAACCACCCGCCTCGAGCGGTCGGTGAACCTCTCGAACATCCCCATCTCGCACTCCTCGGACTACCGCACCGGCGGGGAGGTCCCGCCGCCTTGCCTACGCCCCAGCTTTCCCGGATGACCCGCATCGGTCATCCCGCGAGCGCGGCAGGCATTCCACATGATACGAACATCTGGTCACGGTATCCAAGAAACCCGCAGGTCAAGCCGTGGGTCAAGTCCGCAGGTCAGCCGCGCGGCGGCGCTGTTGTTCGCGGAAAGCGGACTCCCGGAGTGACGCGTCGCCACTCGGCACCCCAACCGGTCAACCGGGGCCGCACGGCTTCGAACACGATCGGGAACCAGACCGAGAACGGCAGCCGCGCGGACATCTCCGCCAGCTCGGCGGCCGTGACGAACGCGACCTCCACCACTTCGGAGCCGTCCGGCCGGGGTTCGGCATCGATCTCGCCCGCGAAGAGGTGGTTGTACTCGTGTTCGACCAGCCCGGAATCCGGATCGGGTAGCCGATAGGTGACCGTGCCGGCATCGGCCAGCCGCACCGGCGCGACGCCCAGCTCTTCGGACGTGCGCCGGGCCGCCGCGCGCGCGGGCGGCTCCCCCGGAAAGGGATGCCCGCAGCAGGCGTTCGACCACACCCCTGGCGAGTGGTACTTCGACAGCGCCCGGCGCTGGAGCAGCATGCGCCCGTCGCGGTCGAAGAGGAACACCGAGAACGCGCGGTGCAGCCGCCCCGGCGGCCGGTGCGCGGAAAGCTTCTCCGCCGTGCCGATCGTGCCACCGCCCGCGTCGACGAGTTCCAGGAGAATATGCTCGTCCGAACCGGGATCCGTTGGCATGCAAAGCACTCCATACTGTGACGGCGGGCGAGACTCCCGGTCACGTTACACGCACGCCCGGCCGCGATTGACGATCGCCGAGAACGTTCAGTCAACCGAATGAACTTCGTTTACTGTCAACGGGATTCGGTATTCGCCGCGGGTGGCGGTGTGCTCCGACCAGAACTCCAACACCGTGACGACGTTCCGCGTCGACACCACGACCGGAGTGCTGACGCCCTGAGTGGCCGAGCCGTGCTCGTCCACCCCCGCCAGGACGTCGTTGCCGAGCGCGAGGGCGGGTGCGGACAAGGCACCCCCGAAGCAGCCGATCCCGGCGAAGAACACGGCGACGCTCCTGCGCAGCGTCGGCAGCGGCCGGCGGCGTGCACGGCTGAACCTGGACAAGTCGTTCCCCAATCGCGATGACCCGGTGCCCCGGGACCAACCTGGCGCGGAGAACCTGCAAAAACCTTTCGAAGTCCTGCAATGCCTGGTCAGGGCCATGGGAGCCACATCGGCGACGGGGATCAGCCGCGCAACTTCAGGGTGCTGGCGGCGTGTTCGGTCCAGGCGGCGAGAAACCGTTCCGCATCGAGATCGCCGGGCGTGTGCCCGATGAGGACCCGCAGCAGCGGGAAGTAGGTCAGCGAGGCCAGGAGCACGGCCGCGGTCGCCTCGGGATCGGCGACGTCCAGGGCGCCGCGTTCGCGTTCCGCGCTGACCCACGCGGCGCCCTGGTCGTAGGCGTTCGCGAGCACGCCCTGCCACATCTGCTCGAAAAGTTCGGGAAATCCGTCGAACTCGCGCAGCATGATCCGGATGAGGTCGCGGTCGCCGTCGATCACGTCCCAGACGACGTTCGCCAGGCGGCGCAGGGCCGCGCGGCCGTCCTCGTCCTGCGCCGCCACGGCCGCGTGGCTCCGCGCGGCCGTCTTCTCGAAATGCCGGTGCACGGCCGCTTCGAGCAGCGCCCGTTTCGACGGGAAGTGCTTGTACAGCGCGCCCGAGCCAGGGGTCAGACCGCAGGCGACCTGGATGTCGGCGACCGAGGTCGCGGCGTAGCCCTGGGTCGAGAACAGCCGGATCGCCTCGTCGATGAGGCGTTGCCGGGTAACGCCGGGGGTGGATCTCGCCATAGTAAGAGAGTACTCTCTCACTATGCGAGTGTTCGTCACGGGCGGCACCGGCGCGATCGGTGGTTACGCGATCCCGGCCCTGGTCGAGGCGGGGCACGCGGTGACCGCACTGGCCCGGACGCCGCAGAAGGCGGCCGCGCTCACCGCGCAGGGCGCCACCGCGGTCTCGGTTTCCCTGTTCGACCGGTCCGCCCTGACGGCGGCCTTCGCCGGTCACGAGGTGGTGGTGAACCTGGCTTCCGCGCTGCCGTCGACGGCGCGGTTCCTGAGCGGCAAGGCGTGGCGGAACAACAACCGGGTACGCGAGGAGGGCTCGGCGGCCGTCGTCGACGCCGCCTCGGCCGCCGGTGTCGGCCGGGTGGTCCAGGAGTCGGTCAGCATGCTCTACCGCGACCAGGGGGCGAACTGGGTCGACGAGGACTCCCCCGTCGACCGGTATCCGAACACCCTGGGCAACCACGCGGCGGAGGCGAACGCGAACCGCTTCGGCGGGACGGCGGTCGTCCTGCGGTTCGGCTTGTTCTACGGCCCGGGCGCCGCGCACAGCGAACAGTTCCTCGCGCAGGCCCGGCACCACATCGGCCTGGTGCTGGGCCCGGCGGGCACCTATCTCTCGTCCATCCACCTGGCCGACGCGGCCAGTGCCGTGGTCGCGGCGCTGGCCGCCCCCGCCGGTACGTACAACGTGGTCGACGACGAACCACTGTCCAAACGCGACTATGCCGCCGCGCTCTCCGCGGCCGCGGGCAAGACCCCGTGGGTGCGCGGGCCCGGCCGGGCCGCGCTGCTCCTCGGCGATCGGCTCACCTCGCTGACCCGCTCCCTGCGCGTCAGCAACGCCAAGTTCCGGTCCGCGACCGGCTGGTCGCCGCGCTACCCCAGCGCGCGGGAAGGCTGGCTCGCCACCGCCGCAGCACTGTCGTGAGTGGTGCGGGCGGTTCTGATCCGAAAACAGAAGAACTTCCGGCTGGGAGGCGTTCGCGGTCGCCGTCGCCGAAGGTTTTCCGGCTCGCTGAGGAGGCCTGGTGGTGGTCACCTACCGAGATGGGGAACTCGGTGTCCCGTTTCGGTAGCCCGAGTTCCCCGTTCCGGGAGTTGGCGGCGACAATGCGTGTCTGCCCCGCAGGCCAAAGGGAACCTGAACCGCCCCGGGTCTGATGGAGGCTCCTCGTGTGAGTGAGGATGTGGATCATGGC
>NZ_VTHK01000137.1 GCF_009765355.1 Amycolatopsis anabasis
AGAGGCGGTCATCGTGACCGCCTCTCCACGTGTGGTTAACGTGTGTGTCCGAGGGGGGAATCGAACTCATGTTCGAAGCATCCATGCGCGGGATGCGTGTTCATGCGACGGACCATAGCGTCGTCTGACGACGAAGCGCCAGCGTGAGGTGCACGTTCAAGCCTTGGCGGTTGGTTGAGCTCGTGCGCCGCAGGCCGTGGCGGAATTCCGACGGGTCTAAAGCCTGTTTTGACGTTGTTCGCGAGTGGAGAGCTGGCTTTAACCTGTCTACCCTCCCAGATCTTGCTCACGCGTGCGGCTGCCGGTGAAGCGTGGTTGCAGCGCGCGTTCGGAGACGGCGCAGAGCCGGCGGCGCCGACGACTTTCTTGGCCGGAGCATGCTGGCTACCGTCCCTGGTAGGCGCGGGTGAGGCCGAGCCGCGGTCCTGATGCCGTCAACTCGACGAAGAGTGCCAACCGAACTGAGAGAACCATCCGCGCCGAGATGGTGGACGACGGGGCGGTCGAGGCGATCGTCGCGCTTGGCCCCGACCTATCCACCTGGAGCACGTTGCGGATGAGCCTGTGGATCCGTCACCGCCCACCAGCACGCGATCACGGGCTGAGCGGGGGAACCGACCCGGTTCCTGGCCGTGGCCACCCGCGAGGAGATCCGGGCCCAGGGCTACTCCCTCTACCCACCCCACTACGTACTCGACCCACCGACGGTACGCGGTGACGTCGCCGAGGCCAACGTCACCGAGGCCAACGTCGCCAATGCGTGCCGACGCTTCGACATCAGTATTCCGTCGGTGCAGGAGGCGAAGGCCCCCGAACACCGCGGGAGCGAGCGCGTCGACTCGCCGAGCAGCCGGGTGCCGGGGCGATCGGTGCTGGAGGGTTGCGATCAGGAACACCGCGGGTCGGTCGTGCGTGTTGTTCACCGACGACGGTCGGACGAATCGCTGGCTTCTACTGCGGATGGCTCAGCCGTGAAGCCGTTTTCTGGCTCTCTCCAGCAGGCTGTGCAGTTGCTCGGCTTCGTCCGCGGTGAACTCGTCAACCAGATCCCGTTCGATCCCGGTGGCGAGTTTGTCCGCCTTGCGCAGCAGCGCGGAGCCGGAGCGGGTGAGCCGGGTCTCCAGCACGTGTGAGTGCAGCGCGTTCGGCTTGCGCTGGATCAGCCCGCGCTTCTCCAGTGAGCTGAGCATAGACGCCATGCTCTGCTGGGTCACGCATACCAGCCGGGCGATCTGCGCGCCGGAAACGCCGGGTGCGATGGACAGCACGAACATCGCCGCGTACTGCGGCACGGTCAAGCCAACGTCCCGGAGCGCCTCGGTCTTGCGAACCATCAGCGCCTGCTCGGTGAGCTTGACGGAATGTCCGACACGCCAACTGACCGCCTGCTCGAACTTCGCCTCCGCGTCCATACCTCCACTATAAGAGCCCTGATTCGAGCAAGCCATACGTGGCCCCGCTCACATTGCCTCAGGCATGTCCTGGTATCTAGCCTCTAAGTTGACTAAGAACCCTTATTCAAAGCAAGGCTCGATGCCCATGTCTTCCGAGTAATGAGTCAGGAGTTTCCTTGCCTGTCAACGTAATTTCCACACCGCGGCGCGCGATGACACTCGTCGTAGTGTGCCTGGCGGTGACACTCATCCCGATCACCGCTACCGGCACCTCGATGGCCGTCCCCGAGATCGGACGCGAATTCGGCACCGGACTTTCCGCCGCCCAATGGGCGGTCAACGCCTTCTTCCTCACCTTCGCCACCTTCATGGCCCCGACCGGATCACTCGCCGACCGGTTCGGCCGACGCCGGCTGTACTCCGGCGGGCTCGCGGTGTTCAGCATCTCGATGCTGGTCGCCGCGATCGCACCAGACATCGCAGTGGTGATCGCGGCCCGTGCACTGGCCGGCGCGGGCGGCGCGGCAGCGATCACCGCGGGCAGCGCGCTGCTCGCCCAATCCTTCCCCGGCCCCGAACGAACCAAGGTCTTCGGCGCCTACGGCACCGCACTCGGACTCGGCCTCGCGTTCGGGCCCATGCTCGCCGGGGTGGTGGTGACCTCGATCGGATGGCGGGTGTTCTTCGTCGCCGCCGCGGTGCTGCTGGTTCCGATCCTCGCGGTGATCCGCTGGCTGCCGAACTCCACCGTGGACACGTCAGCACCGTTGGACGTGGCTGGCGCGAGCACGTTCACTCTCGCACTGTTCGCGGTCTCGTTCGGCCTCGTCGAGGGGCCCGAACTCGGCTGGGCACATCCGGCGGTGCTTGGCGCGTTCGCCGGTTTCGTGCTGCTGATCATCACTTTCGGCCGGATCGAGGCGGGCAAGCAACGACCGCTGATCGACGTCTCACTGCTGCGCCAACCCCGGTTCCTGGCGATCTGTTTGATGCCGATGCTGTTCGGGTTCAGTTTTGTCGCGCTGCTGGTGCTGCTTCCGCAGTACTTCATGGCGGTCGGCGGACTGGACGCCGCCGAGGCCGGTGTGCTGCTCACCTTCCTCACCGCACCCACCCTGGTGCTCCCGCCGGTCACCAGCGCACTAGTCAGGAAAGTCTCCCAGCGGGTCATCCTGGTCAGCTCGCTGGTCGTGAGCGCGGCCGGATGCGCCTGGCTGGCCGCGGTCTCCGGCGTGCACGCCGGCACGCTCGCCGGACCGCTGCTGACCCTCGGCACCGGCTTCGGCCTCACCTTGGCGATCATCGACGGTATCGCGATTTCGGTGGTCGAACCGAACCGCGCCGGTATGGCCTCCGGCCTGTTCAATACCGTCCGTCTCGGTGGCGAGTTACTCGCGATGGCCGTGCTCGGTGCTGCGCTTGCCGGACTGACCAGATCCGGCCTCGCGCAGTACGGCGACCATGCCGTGGCCGCCACCTCCCGGCTGCTGCAAGGCGATCTCGCCGGTGCGACGCCGCCCGGCGCGACCCCGGCCGCGTTCGCCGACACGGCCTCGATCAGCTACACCGCAGCCCTACAGGACATCATGTGGGCCCTCGCCGCGGTCAACGTGCTCGGAGCCCTGGCCATCGCCCGACTGCTGACACAGTCGACGAACTCGTCGGGAGGCGAGGCAGCGGGGCGGACGATCGTGAATCCTCGATGATGCCTCGTTGATGCCCACGAATCGGGTCTCGACGTCCATGTGTGTGCTGAACGCGTTGCTGGACAAGCGAGGCCGCTGGCGTGATCTGCTCACCACCGAACACAGCGTCCTCGCCGCGACGGAGCGGTCACCACGAGCAGTCCATCGCGCTGAGCCGCGAGATCGGCGATGCGGACGGCGAAGCGGCGAACCACGCCCTTGTCGCTGCTGCTGATGATCGCGGTGGGCCGGATGATCGGAGTGCTGCCCCGCTCCCTGGTCGAACCGGTTCCCGGCCGGCCTGGTCCGCCTTCCGGTCACGGACGCACCACTCAGAGGACTTGTGCTCGCCTGGAACGAACGGGACCACCGGCCGCTGCTCGCGTCGTTCGTGGCCGCCGCGCTCAGTCATTGCGACAGCGCCCTGACCGCGATGGTTCGATCGCAATCCAGTTGACGGTGTCGGCGAACTTCAGCGGCGTGTGTCGTTCTCCGGCGGTGCCGCGGACCACCGGTGGTGCCGGGCGTC
>NZ_VTHK01000138.1 GCF_009765355.1 Amycolatopsis anabasis
AACCGTGATTCCGTGAGTAGTGGCGAGCGAAAGCGGAGGAGGCTAAACCGTGCACATGTCAAGCTGTCAGGCGTTGTGTGTGCGGTGTTGTGGGAGCCAGCGTCGAGGATCTGACAGTCCTCGGGACATGCGCGCGTGTTAGCGGAACGCTTTGGGATGAGCGACCGGAGTGGGTGAGAGTCCCGTACGCGAAAACATGTTGTGTTGTGTTTGTTTGGTGTTCCCGAGTAGCAGCGAGCTCGTGGAATTTGCTGTGAATCTGCCGGGACCACCCGGTAAGCCTAAATACTTCCTGGTGACCGATAGCGGACTAGTACCGTGAGGGAAAGATGAAAAGTACCCCGGGAGGGGAGTGAAAGAGTACCTGAAACCGTGTGCTTACAAGCCGTCAGAGCACTTTTGTGGTGTGATGGCGTGCCTTTTGAAGAATGAGCCTGCGAGTTAGTGCTGCGTGGCGAGGTTAACCCGTGTGGGGTAGCCGTAGCGAAAGCGAGTCTGAAGAGGGCGTGTGTAGTCGCGTGGTCTAGACCCGAAGCGGGGTGATCTACCCATGGCCAGGGTGAAGCGCCGGTAAGACGGCGTGGAGGCCCGAACCCACCAGGGTTGAAAACCTGGGGGATGAGCTGTGGGTAGGGGTGAAAGGCCAATCAAACTCCGTGATAGCTGGTTCTCCCCGAAATGCATTTAGGTGCAGCGTCGCATGTTTCCCCATGGGGGTAGAGCTACTGGATGGTCTAGGGGCCTTACCGGGTTACCGAAATCAACCAAACTCCGAATACCGTGGGGTGAGAGTGTGGCAGTGAGACGGCGGGGGATAAGCTTCGTCGTCGAGAGGGAAACAGCCCAGAACACCAGCTAAGGCCCCTAAGTGTGCGCTCAGTGGGAAAGGATGTGGGATTGCCCAGACAACCAGGAGGTTGGCTTAGAAGCAGCCATCCTTGAAAGAGTGCGTAATAGCTCACTGGTCAAGTGGTCCTGCGCCGACAATGTAGCGGGGCTTAAGCGCATCGCCGAAGCTGTGTCACTCACACGTTACATCCGCTCAACCTTTCGGGGTTGTGTGTAGTGGTGTGGGTGGGTAGGGGAGCGTCCTGCATCCAGGGAAGCGGCCGCGTAAGCGAGCCGTGGAGGGTGTGGGAGTGAGAATGCAGGCATGAGTAGCGAAAGCAGAGTGAGAAACTCTGCCGCCGGATGACCAAGGGTTCCTGGGCCAGGCTAATCCGCCCAGGGTAAGTCGGGACCTAAGGCGAGGCCGACAGGCGTAGTCGATGGATAACGGGTTGATATTCCCGTACCCGAGCATGTGCGCCCGTGATGAGGCACATGATACTAACCACCCGAGTTGCTGGATCCCTTCGGGGTGAAGGTGGTGAGCGTGGGACCTGAGTGTGTAGTAGTCAAGTGATGGGGTGACGCAGGAAGGTAGCTCCGCCAGCGAATGGTTGTGCTGGTGTAAGCGTGTAGCCCGGGACATAGGCAAATCCGTGTCCCGTGAAGGGTGAGACGTGATGCGTAGCCGATTGAGGTGAAGTAGGGTGATCCTATGCTGCCGAGAAAAGCCTCTAGCGAGTGCATGCACGGCCCGTACCCCAAACCAACACAGGTGGTCAGGTAGAGAATACTGAGGCGATCGGGTGAACTGTGGTTAAGGAACTCGGCAAAATGCCCCCGTAACTTCGGGAGAAGGGGGGCCAGAGCACTTGAAGCCCCGTGCGGGCTAGGGTGAGTTGGCCGCAGAGACCAGCGGAAAGCGACTGTTTACTAAAAACACAGGTCCGTGCGAAGAAGCAATTCGATGTATACGGACTGACGCCTGCCCGGTGCTGGAACGTTAAGAGGACCGGTTAGCCTTTCGGGGCGAAGCTGAGAATTTAAGCGCCAGTAAACGGCGGTGGTAACTATAACCATCCTAAGGTAGCGAAATTCCTTGTCGGGTAAGTTCCGACCTGCACGAATGGCGTAACGACTTTCCGGCTGTCTCAACCACAGGCCCGGCGAAATTGCATTACGAGTAAAGATGCTCGTTACGCGCGGCAGGACGGAAAGACCCCGGGACCTTTACTATAGCTTGGTATTGGTTTTCGGTTCGGCTTGTGTAGGATAGGTGGGAGACTGTGAAGCGCTCACGCTAGTGGGTGTGGAGTCGTTGTTGAAATACCACTCTGGTCGAATTGGGAATCTGAACCTACGCCCATGATCTGGGTGAGGGACAGTGCCTGGTGGGTAGTTTAACTGGGGCGGTTGCCTCCTAAAGGGTAACGGAGGCGCCCAAAGGTTCCCTCAGCCTGGTTGGCAATCAGGTGTTGAGTGCAAGTGCACAAGGGGGCTTGACTGTGAGACTGACAGGTCGAGCAGGGACGAAAGTCGGGACTAGTGATCCGGCACCTCCTGGTGGAAGGGGTGTCGCTCAACGGATAAAAGGTACCCCGGGGATAACAGGCTGATCTTGCCCAAGAGTCCATATCGACGGCATGGTTTGGCACCTCGATGTCGGCTCGTCGCATCCTGGGGCCGGAGTAGGTCCCAAGGGTTGGGCTGTTCGCCCATTAAAGCGGCACGCGAGCTGGGTTTAGAACGTCGTGAGACAGTTCGGTCCCTATCCGCCGCGCGCGTAGGAGACTTGAGGAAGGCTGTCCCTAGTACGAGAGGACCGGGACGGACGAACCTCTGGTATGCCAGTTGTCACGCCAGTGGCATGGCTGGTTGGCTACGTTCGGAAGGGATAACCGCTGAAGGCATCTAAGCGGGAAGCCTGTTCCAAGATGAGGTCTCCCACCCCTTTGTGGGTTAAGGCCCCCAGCAGACTACTGGGTTGATAGGCCAGAAATGGACGCACAGTAATGTGTTGTTGAGTTGACTGGTACTAATAGGCCGAGGACTTGCCACAAACGTGCTACGCATCCGCTCTACAGCTCTGAAACACCACACCACCACCCCGACACGGGTGGGTGTGTTGTTTCGTAGAGTTTCGGTGATGATAGCGTCAGGGAAACGCCCGGTCCCATTCCGAACCCGGAAGCTAAGCCTGGTAGCGCCGATGGTACTGCAGCCGAAGGGCTGTGGGAGAGTAGGACATCGCCGAACAC
>NZ_VTHK01000139.1 GCF_009765355.1 Amycolatopsis anabasis
GGTGGCCGGGTGCGGGTGGTGACCCGGGCGACGGCGGCCGATCCGGACGCCTTGTTCGGGTTGATCCCCGGTGAGGGGATCACCGTGCTCGAAGTGGTGCCGTCCCTGCTGCGCGCGGCGCTCGATTCCTGGGACATCGCGGGTGACGAGGTGAAGCTGCCCGGTCTGCGGTGGCTGGTGGTGACCGGGGAGGCGTTGCCGCCGGATCTGTGCGTGCGGTGGTTCGAGCGGTTCCCCGATGTGCCGCTGGTGAATGCCTATGGTCCGACCGAATGCTCGGACGACGTTACCCATGCGGTGCTGCGCGCGGACGACGACTACTCGGGTGTGCGGGTGCCGATCGGGCTCCCGGTGCGCAACACCCGGCTGTACGTGCTCGGTGACGAACTGCGCCCGGTCCCGGTGGGCGCGATGGGTGAGCTGTACGTCGGCGGGCTCGTGGTGGGCCGCGGTTACGTGGGTGATCCGGAGCGGACGGCCGCGGTGTTCGTGGCGGATCCGTTCGGTGAGCCGGGGGCGCGGATGTACCGGACCGGTGACCGGGTCGTGTCGCGTCCCGACGGGTCGCTGGAGTTCGTGGAGCGCCGGGACTTCCAGGTGAAGATCCGCGGCCACCGCATCGAACTCGGCGAGATCGAGACCGCGCTGCGCTCGCTGCCCGAGGTCGCCGACGCCGTCGTCCGCGTGCTCACCGACGAGAACGGGGCCAAGCGCCTCGCCGGGTACCTGGTCGGTGCCGACGAAACCGGACCGCTCGACGCCGGTGCCGCGCGCAGTGCGCTGCAGCGGCTGCTCCCGGACTACATGGTGCCCTCGGCGATGCTCGTGCTCGGCGAGCTGCCCCTGACCGAACACGGCAAGGTCGACCGGAAAGCGCTGCCGGAGCCCGATTTCAGCGCCGAACTGGTCGGTCGCGCGCCGCGGAACGCGGTCGAGGAGATCCTCTGCGACGTGCTCGCCGAGGTGCTCACCGTGCCCAAGGTGTACATCGACGACAACTTCTTCGCCCTCGGTGGCGACAGCATCAGCTCGATCCAGGTCGTCAGCCGCGCCCGCAAGGCCGGACTGATCATCGCCCCGCGCGACATCCTGGAAGGCCGCACCCCCGCGGCGATCGCCCCGCACGCGGTCCTGGCCGACGCGGACGCCCCCGCATTCGCCGCCCCCGCGGGTCCGCTGGTCGACCTGCCGCCGGACGAACTCGCGGGACTGCGGTTCGCGGACGTGCTCGTCGAGGACGTCCTCCCGCTGTCGCCGTTGCAGGAAGGGCTGCTGTTCCACGCGGAGTTCGACGCCGACGGGGTGGACATGTACACCGTCCAGGCCGTCGCCGATCTCGACGGGCCGCTCGACGTGCCGCGCGTGCGCGACGCCTGTGCCGCGCTGCTCGCCCGGCACGCCACCCTGCGTGCCTACTTCCGGCACCGCCGCACCGGCGAGGCCGTCCAGATGATCGCCGCGGCCGTGGACCTGCCGTGGACCGAACACGATCTGACCACCCTGCCGGAGGCGGACCGGGACGCGGAACTGCGCCGGATCGTCGACGAGGACCGGGCACGCCGGTTCGACCTGGCCCGCCCGCCGCTGGTGCGGTTCACCCTGATCCGGCTCGCCGAGCGGCGGTACCGGTTCCTGTGGACCGCCCACCACATCGCCACCGACGGCTGGTCGGTCCCGATCCTCATCCGGGAGATGTCCGCGTTGTACACCGAGGGCACGGCCGCCGCGCTGCCCGAGGTGACTCCGTTCCGGAACTACCTGGCGTGGCTCGCCGACCAGGACGAGCGGGCCGCCCGGCTGGCCTGGCGGGAGGTCCTGGACGGGCTGACCGAACCCACCCGGATCGCGCCGGTCGCCGCGGAACCGGCCACGACCCTCCCCGGTTCGGCGACCCTGGAACTGTCCGAAGAGGACACCGAGCGGCTTGCCGCCTGGGCCCGTGGCCGCGATCTCACGCTGAACACGCTCGTGCAGGCGTGCTGGGCGATACTCATCGGACGGTTGACCGGCCAGCGGGACGTGCTGTTCGGTTCGGTCACCTCCGGCCGCCCCGCCGAACTGCCCGGGGTCGAGGCCATGGTCGGGATGTTCATCAACACCGTTCCGGTGCGGGCGGACCTCGACCCGGCTCGACCGGTCGGCGAGGTGCTGGCCGAGCTGCGGCGGCAGCAGTCGAAGATGCTGTCCTACCAGCACGTCGGTCTCGCCGAGGTGCAGAACGACGTGCCCGGGCTGGCCGGGATGGGCGAGCTGTTCGACACCGCGGTCGTGTTCGAGAACGTGCCCCAGGACGACGCGGGGCCGCTGGTCACGCTCGGCGCCGACGTGCGGGTGCTGGACGCGGTCACCCTCGACTCCCGGCACTACCCGCTCAGCCTGGTGGTGGAACCCGGGCGGCGCCTGGTGTTCCGCTTCGACTACCTGCCGAACCTGCTCGACCGCGCCGAAATCGGCCGCATCACCGACCGGTTCCGGACCCTCCTCGACACCGTCACCGCCGATCCGGGCACGCTGCTCGGCCGGGTGGACGTGGTCGGCCCGGCCGAGCGGGAAGCCCTGCTGACCCGGGGAACGGGTCCGGCCGGTGCGGTCGGGGATGGTGTGGTGTCGCGGGTTCGGGCGTTCGCCGCGGCGCTGCCGGATGCGGTGGCGGTGGTGGATGACGGCGGTTCGGTGTCCTATGCCGGGTTGGTGGGCAGGGCGAGCGCGTTGTCGCGCCGCCTGCCCGGCCGAGGTCTGGTAGGCGTGCTCGCCGATCCGGGCATCGGGTTCGTCACCGCGGTCGTCGGGGTGCTCTGGTCCGGCGGGGCGTACGTCCCGCTCGACCCGTCGATGCCGGTGGCACGGCTGGCCGGGTTGCTGGCGGACAGTGGCGCCGGACGGCTGATCGTCGGCGAGAACCACCGGGAACTGGCCGCGAAGATCGAGGCTCCGGTCGAAGTCGTCGTGCTGGACGAGGCCGAGGATCCGGCGGACGGGCTGGCTCCGGTGTCCGGTGTGGACGGTGATCTGGCGTACGTGATCTTCACTTCGGGTTCGACGGGGAAGCCCAAGGGTGCCATGGTGCATCGGCGGGG
>NZ_VTHK01000014.1:0-195536 GCF_009765355.1 Amycolatopsis anabasis
GCTACCACCAAACCCAGCACCCACCTGAACAGTTACCCGGCCGGAACACTCACGACCCCCGGTGCAGGGGTGGGACGTCGATCAGCCGGTGACCAGTTTCAGCGAGTAGGCGGACAAGATCTCGTTCACCGGCTGGAAGAAGGTCTCCCCGCCGGAGCTGCAGTCACCGGAACCGCCCGAGGTGACGCCCTGGGCCTGGCTGCCGCTGACCCAGGAACCGCCCGAGTCGCCGGGCTCGGCGCAGGCGTTGGTCTGCGTCAGCCCGGTGACCGTGCCCTCCGGGTAGTTCACCGTCTGGTCGGTCGCCTGGATGGTGCCGCAGTGCCAGCCGGAGGTGGAGCCGGAGCGGCACACCGACGCGCCGACGCCCGCCTCGTCCGAACCGGCGACGGTCACGTCCGGGTTGCCGTAGCCGTTGACCTTCGGCGTCGGGTTCCCGTCGGCCTTCACGTACGAGTAGTCACCGCCGCCGGGGAACTCGGAGCCCTCGAACTGGCCCGAGTAGCCGTCGCCCTCCACCGAGTCGCCGGGCTGGCCGCAGTGGCCCGCGGAGACGAAACCGTCGGCGACCGAGAAACCGACCGAGCAGCGCGAGGTACCGCCGATGTGGTACGCGTCGCCGCCGACGATGTCGCCCGCGAGCACGCGCGGCGCGTTCGCGGCGGTCTCGACCCGCACCGGGCCGGCCGAGCGGGCGAAGGCGAGGAACGAGTCGAGGTCGGCGCCCTGGGCGGCACGCTGGACCTTGACCACGACCGAACTGGACTTCACGTCGACGTACCAGCCGGTGACCGCCTTCGGCGCGGCATGCGCGTCCAGTGCCGACTTCGCGGCGGTCAACGCGGCCTCGGTGTGCCCGACCGTGGTGACCGCCGCACCGGTCGCGCGCACCGCGTCCGCCCGGGCGGCGTCGGTCACGCCGACCACCAGCTTGCCCAGGGCCGGATCGAACCAGGCGCCGCCGAACGCGTCCCCGGCCGCGGCCTGTGCCGCGCCGCGCACCGTCCGGGCCGCGGCCTCCTGGGCCAGGCGGGTCTGCACCTGGTCCGCGGACAGGCCGAGGTCGCGTTGCAAGGCGCTGAGGACGTGGGGCGAAACCGCGGCCGTGGGCGCCGCCGTCGCCGGTGCGACCGCGAGCGCCGCCGCCACGCAACCGATCGTGATTCCCGCTGCTCTTACCAGGTTTCTACGCTTCATAAGCGCTCCTTGAGCCGTCTGGCAGGGTTTGACTGGCAAGTAAGTCTGTGCGGGACGGGCGTGAATTCGCTGCCTACGAAAGTCGGGTTCGGTTGGTTAATAACCGTTCCTAATAGAGATCATTTGCGGCTTTTGCCGAGCCTTGTCCGGTTCGGCGTCCCGGCGGCGCAGGGCCGTGAGCAGGACTCCGAGCACGGCCAGATGACTGCCGAGCAGGAGGCGTTCCACCAGCCCGCTGTAGTCCCGGAGCGGTTCGGCGCCCGGCAGGAAGGTCAGCACGAACAGGCCGAGCAGGGCCAGCGCCGCGACGGCCAGCCAGCGCAGCGCGGGCGCCAGGTGCCGCAGGCGCCACGCGGCGATCGGCAGCGTGACGAACCCGGCCAGCGCCGCGTGCCGGTGGATCGCGCCGTGCCAGGTCAGCGGGACGTCCGCGGGTTCCTGGGGGAACAGCGCCAACACCACCAGCCCCGCGCTCCACACCACGATCAGCCAGCACGCGGTCCGGGCGCCGGGGACCCGTGCGGCGCGCAGTGCGCCCGCCGCCGACAACCACGCGAAACCCAGCGCCAGCATCGCCACCCCGGCCAGCCGCGCGCCCTGCTCGGTGTACACGTACTCGCTGAACGTCTGGCGGAACTGGTCGACCGCGTCCGCGTAGCAGATCTCCAGGTAGAGCGCGACTCCCAAACCCAGCGCACTCCAGATCAGCGCGGACAGCGCGAGCGGCCGCGACGCGGCGGACGGGTTCTCCATGCGCTTCACAATGGCCGGGCGTCCCGGCGGTGCGCGTCCCGCCGCGGCGGCATCTTCGGGTACCCCCGCGGGGGTACCGCGGCGAGCCGCGTACTCCACCGGGCTACGGGAATTTCCCGGATGGGCTCGCGCGGCGCGCGGGCTAGGTTCGGGAAGCGTGAGCGAAACGCCTTCGCTGGTGCGCGATCTGGGCCGATCGGTCCGCTGGGCCCTGGTCACCGGCCGGGACGCCGACCTCGGGCCGCCGTTGGGCCTGTGGCGGGGTCCGGCGTGGCTGGGCTGGTCGTTCGCGGTAGGACTGCTCGGGTTCTGGGTGGCGATCCTCTGGTCCGCCGCCGTCAAGGCGCCGGACGACGGCGGCTTGACGGCCGCGGTGATGATCGCGCTGCTGGTCGGGTCGGTACTGCTGTGCCGCGACCGCCCGCTGACCGCGATGCGGCTCGTCTGGGTCGGCACGCTCGTCGGCGCCTACGCCGAGATCGCCGCCGACCGGCCGCTGGACCAGTACTTCTACGGCTACCTGCCGGTGGTCGCGCTGGTGATCGGGCGGGCGCGGGCCCGTTCGGACGGCCTCGCGCTGGTGACCGTCGCGCTGATCCTGGGGAAGACGGTCGTCACGGCCGCGTCGCTCTCCCTCGACGCGGTGGGCGGCCCGGTGCTCGTCGCGCTGATCACGGTGACCATCGGGTACACCCTCAGCCGCCAGCGCCGCGCCGAGCAGGTCGCCACCGACGAACGCGAGAAGCGGGCGGTGCTCGAGGAACGCGCCCGCATCGCCCGGGAACTGCACGACGTCGTCGGGCACCACCTGTCGATCATCGCGGTGCGCACGGACAGCGCGCCGCACCGGCTCGCCGGGCTCGACGAGGCCGCCCGGGAGGAGTTCGCGAAGCTCGGCGTGGTCGCCCGGGAGGCGCTCGACGAGACGCGGCGGCTGCTCGGCCTGTTGCGCGAGGAGTCGCGCGAAGCCGACCGCGCCCCGCAACCCGCGCTCGCCGACATCCCGGACCTGGTGCGGCAGTCCCGGGATTCCGGGCTGGCGGTCGAACTGGACGCCGACCGCGCGTTGCCGGAGGTGCCCGCGGTGGTCGGCCTCACCGCTTACCGCACGGTCCAGGAATCGCTGAACAACATCCGGCGGCACAGCCCGGGCGCTTCGGCGAGCGTCTCGATCCGGTGCGCATCCGGCGAACTCCGGGTGACCGTCGAGAATTCGAAGGGCGCCGCGCCGCCGAAGGAAAGTCGCGGGGAGGGCAGCGGGCTGTCCGGGTTGCGGGAGCGGGCCGCGCTGGCGGGCGGCTACTGTCGTGCGGGTGCGCGCCCGGACGGCGGGTTCCGGGTGTCTTTGGTGTTGCCGTTGCCCGGCGGGGAGGAGGCCGCGGAGTGATCCGCGTGTTCGTCGTCGACGACCAGGCCATGATCCGCGAGAGTTTCGTGAGCCTGCTCGACGCGCAGCCGGGGATCGGCGTGGTCGGCTCGGCCGCGGACGGCGCCGCGGCACTGGCCGGGATCGCCGAGCTGACCGGGGCGGGATCCCGGCCGGACATCGTGCTGATGGACGTGCGGATGCCGGTGCTGGACGGCCTGGAGGCGACCCGGCGCCTGCTGGGTGGGTCCGAAGTGGACGGTGAGCCGCCGAAGGTGATCGTGCTGACCACGTTCCACCAGGACGACTACGTGTACGCGGCGCTGCGGCACGGCGCGAGCGGCTTCCTGCTCAAGGACGCGCCCGCCGCCGAACTCGTGCACGCCATTCGCGTGGTGGCGGCCGGGGACGCGTTGCTCTCGCCCGCGGTGACCAAGGGCCTCATCGCGAACTTCGTCCGCACCGAACCGCGGTTCTCGGTGCCGCCCGAACGGCTGGCCGCGCTGACCGCCCGCGAACTGGAGGTGCTGCGGCTGGTGGCCCGGGGCCTGTCGAACACCGAGATCGCGGACGAACTCGTGCTCTCCGAGCAGACGGTGAAGACGCACGTGGGCCGCATCCTGGCCAAGCTCGCGCTGCGGGACCGCGCGCAGGCGATCGTGCTCGCCTACGAAACGGGCCTGGTGCGGGCGGCGACCTGAACGTCGTCGCCGCCGTCGAGCATGCCGAGCTGGGTCGCCCGCACTCCCGCCTGGAACCGGCTCTGCGCGCCGAGCAGGTCCATCAGCGCGCGCACGTGCCGTTGCGCCGTGCGCAGGCTGATGCCCAGGTGGTGCGCGATGTTCTTGTCGGTCAGCCCCGCGGCCAGGAGCTTGAGGACCCGGCCGTCCAGGTCGGCCGCGCCCTGCTGCCCCTGGCTGTTGCGGGTGGACAGCGGGACCGCGCGCTGCCAGGACGCCTCGAACAGCGAGATCAGCCCGAGCAGCAGCGCCGACGAACTGACCAGCAGCGCGCTGTCGGTCTCCTTGCCGACCGACACCGGCAGCAGGGCCCACCGGCGGTCGACCAGGCCGATCTTGGTGGGCAGGCTGGGCAGCACCCGGACCCGTTCGCCCTGCGCGCCGCGGGCCCGCAGGTCGTCGATGATGAAGTCGTTGTCCAGGTAGAACTCGTCGTACACCGTGCGGTACACGACCCCGGAACGCATGACCGACTTCGCCACGTCGTTGGCCTCACCGGCCACGTAGGGCGGCTTCTCGAACTGGCAGACCTCCAGCCGGGCCGCGCGCTGCAGGCGGTCCCAGCATTCGCAGATCGCCGCGCGGCCGCTCAGCATCTGGGTCGGCCCGTGCGCGTCCGGATCGCCGTTCGCCTGGTTGTAGATCGTCATCAGGGTCGGGATCAGGGCACGCACCCGGCGGAGCCGTTGGTGGTGCTGGGTGATGTAGGACTCGATGGCCGCGTCCGGCGGCACCCGTTTCCAGCGCGTCGGGCAGCCGGCCACGTTCGTCACCAGGCCGCGCCGATCGAGGACCCGCAGCACCTGTTCCGCCTGCGGCAGTTCGCACTGGGCGGCGGTGGCCAGCTCGGGGAGGGTCCAGGAAGGGCGGGCCAGCACGAGTTCGTAGATCCGTTGCTGGTCGCCGGACAGTCCCAATGCCTCCAACATCTCCACCCGCTCCCTCGTTGTCGGTCGATGAGCGAGGTTGCGCATCCTGACTTAGCCTTGGTCAGCTACGAGCAAGAGGAATAAACGATGTGTACCGGGTCGGTGGCCTTTTGTCACCAGTTGCCGTAAGAGCACCGGCGAGCCGTCGTAATTCCGCCAGTCCCCCTTGCGTCCCCCGGCGCAGCAACGTACTCCGTGCGGCGGCGGGGCCCGGCGCGGCCGAGGGACGGTGACCGCGCCGGGCAACTCGGAAGGAGCGTCACGCCGCGGCGGCCAACGCCGTCGCGCCGGCCAGCGTCCACGCCGCGTGCGCGGCCGCGTTCGCCGCGATGCCGAGTTCCTTCGAGCCGACGTTGCTGATGTTGTCGCACCGCTGGTGGTAGCACGGATCGCTACCGCTGCCGATGCCGCTCACCTGCACGCCGATGTTCTTGAAGCTCGCGTGGTCGCTCCGCCCGCCGATGTTCATCGTGCGGGAGGGGATTCCCTTGCCGCGGAAGTAGTCCTGGAACATCTGCTGCAGGCTCGGGGTGTCGTTGTACACGCCCCACGTGGTGGTGTTGCGCGCCCCGACCATGTCGAAGTTCAGGTATGTCTTGATTTTGCTCCGCTCGGCGCTCGGCAGCGAGTTCACGTACTGCCGGGAGCCGATCAGCCCGAGTTCCTCGGCGCCCCACCAGCCGAAGCGCACGTGCTTCTGCAGCGTCGGCTTGGCGCGCGCGAGGGTGAGTGCCGTTTCCAGGGCGGCCGCCGAACCCGAGGCGTTGTCGTTGATGCCGGGGCCCGCGGTGACGCTGTCCAGGTGCGCGCCGAGGAAGACGATCTCGTTCGGGTTGCCGCCCGGCCAGTCCGCGATGACGTTCCAGCCGGTGGCGCCGTTGTGGGTGAACGACTGCAGGGTCGTGGTGAACCCGGCGGCGTCCAAACGCGACTTCACGAAGTCGGCCGAGGCCCGGTACCCGGGTCGCCCGTGTGCGCGGGTGCCGCCGTTCCGATCGGCGATATCCTGGAACTGCTGCGCGTGGGCGAGGACCGCGGCGGCCGGTATCTCCGGTGGGGCGGACAGGGCCGGCGACGGGCCTTCCCCGGCCGTCGCCTGGCCCGAGAACACCACCGTCGTCGCCGTGAACAACGCGACCAGGAAGGGACTGTAGGACTTTCCGAGTTTCATGCGCTTCCTCCAGCAGGGTTCGAGGAATGATCAGATCGAATCGGCAGAGGTCGCGACCCGACCGGCTGACACGGTATTCCGGCAGGTCAGAGCGGGAATGATGCTGGCGGAAATGCGCCGCGCGCGGCTGCGTAAAGACGCCGGTGGCCCTGGGCGGTATGGATCCCGGGCGGTCCCGCGTTGGTACAAACTAGGGCAAGTGGCGGACGGTTAGGAGGCAGTTGCGGTGTTGGATCCGGAGGAGTTGTACGAGGTGGACTCCGATGTCCCGGACCTGGACGGGGCCGTTCTCCTGCACCAGCTCGAAGGCTTCATGGACGCGGGGTCGGCGGGCCGGCTGGTCACCGAGCACCTGCTGGAGACCTTCGAGCACCGCGTGGTGGCCCGGTTCGACGTGGACCGGCTGATCGACTACCGCTCGCGGCGGCCGATGATGACCTTCCGGAGCGACCACTGGGCGGAGTACGAGGAGCCCGAACTGGTCGTCCGGCTGCTGCACGACGCCAACGGGACCCCGTTCCTGCTGCTCACCGGGCTGGAGCCGGACCGGGAGTGGAAGTTGTTCACCGACGCCGTGCTCAGTCTGGCCGAACGCTGGAAGATCCGGCTGGCGGTGGGGTTCCACGGCATTCCGATGGGGGCGCCGCACACCCGGCCGCTGGGGGTGACCGCGCACGGCACCCGGACCGAACTCGTCGGCGGGTACACCCCGATGGGCAACACGCTCGAGGTGCCCGGCAGCGCCGACGCGTTGCTGGAACTCCGGCTGGGCAAGCTGGGGGTGGACGCGGTCGGTTTCGCCGCGCACGTGCCGCACTACCTTTCGCAGGCGTCCTATCCGGCGGCGGCGCTGACCCTGCTGAGCTCCGTCACCCGCAGCGCCGGGCTCGAGGTTCCGGACAGCACCTTGCGCGAAGCGGGGCGCCGCGCCGACGCTGAGATCGAACGGCAGGTCGAGGAGTCCACCGAGGTCGCCGAGGTGGTGCAGGCCCTGGAACGGCAGTACGACGCGTTCACCGAGGCGACCAGGCGGCGGAGCCTGCTCGCCGATTCGGTAGAAAACATGCCGACGGCCGAGGAACTGGGCGCGGAGTTCGAACGTTTTCTCGCCGAGCAGGGCCGAGGCGATGCACAGGACCACTGATGAGGGGGAGCGCGTGACCGTTCGTACGGACCGGGTCGAGGTGGCGGACGGCACGTTCGACCTTCCGGTGTGGCTGCCCGCGGACGGGCACGGGCCGGGGCTGGTGCTGATCCAGGAGATCTTCGGGCTGGACGGCTACCTGCGCTCGGTCGCCGCCGATCTCGCGGAACTCGGGTACGTGGTCGTGGTGCCCGATCTGTTCTGGCGGATCCAGCGGAACTGGTCGTCCGGCCACGACGAGGCCGGGCTGAACGCGTCGCTCGAGGTCTCCGGGAAGTTCGATCCGGCCCTCGGCGAGGCCGACGTGCTCGCCGCGCTGCGGCACCTGCGCGGCCTGCCCGAGGTGCGCGGCGGCGCCGGGGTGTTCGGGTTCTGCCTGGGCGGTTCGCTGGCCTTCGCCGCGGCCGCGCACGGCGATCCGGACGTGGCCGTGTCGTTCTACGGATCCACCGTGCCGGAGCAGATCGCGCTCCTGGACGAGATCACCTGCCCGATCCAGTTCCACTTCGGCGGCCAGGATCCCTACATCCCCGCCGATTCCGTGCGGCGGGTCGAGGCCGCGGTGGCCGGGCATCCCGGCGCCGAGATCCACGTCCAGGAGGAGGCGGGCCACGCGTTCCACAACCACGTGGCCCCGATGTTCCACCACCCGGAGGCCGCCGCCACCGCTTGGCGGCTGACCACCGCGTTCCTCCGGCGGCAGCTGCCCGCCTGAGCACCGGCGTCAGTGCTGGCGTCCGGGTTTCCAGTGGTTCATCGCGTCGGCGAGCGCGTCGTGGCCGAGCGCGGGCTCGGGTAGCTCGGTCGGTTCGTCGCGCCGGACGCGCAGGCCGTCCAGGACGATCGTGAGGAAGCGGCGCCAGAGCTGGGGCCGCAGACCCCCGGTGTAGTCGGCGGTCGAGCCGATCATGAACTCGATCAGCGGTATGTCGGTGGGGTCGAGGTCGGCGCGGAGGCTGCCGTCCGCCTGGGCGCGGGCGACCATCCGGTGGGCCGCGGGGATGAGCCGTTCCCGGGCCCGGGCGACCCGGTCGTGCCCGTAGGCCGAGCTGAGCATGACCTGGCGCAGCCCGGCGTTGGCGGTCTGCAGTTCGGCGGTGCGGAACATGAACTCGGTCAGCGCGGTCCACGGATCCGGTTCGCGCAGGGACGCCTCGGCGAGGTCGGCGATCTCGTCGATGGTGTGCTCGAAAAGGGCTTCGACGAGATGTTCCCGGCTCGGAAAGCGCCGGTAGACCGTGCCCACCCCGAGGCCCGCGTGTTTGGCGATGTCGTCGAGCGTGACCTCCAGGCCGCGCGCGGCGAAGACCTCGGCGGCTGCCTCGAGGATCCGCTGGCGGTTGCGTTCGGCGTCGCGGCGCAGGGGGCGGCTCATGCGAAGGACTCTAAACAAGCGAAGTAGAGGTGGCATCTCCACTTCTGCTAGCGTGTGCGGCACAAGTGGAGAAAGCATCTCCATATTCATCGCGGAGGGCTCCCGGTGCCGACCATCGACACGCACGCACCGCCCGGCGAGAACGCGGCCGGGCCGGCAGAAAACCCGCATCACGCACGGCGCTGGCTGATCCTCGCGGTGCTCGGGCTGGCCCAGTTGCTCGTGGTGCTCGACGCCTCGATCGTGAACGTGGCGCTGCCCTCGGCACAGGCGGAT
Source organism: Amycolatopsis anabasis (assembly GCF_009765355.1). Classification (GTDB taxonomy): domain Bacteria; phylum Actinomycetota; class Actinomycetes; order Mycobacteriales; family Pseudonocardiaceae; genus Amycolatopsis; species Amycolatopsis anabasis. The sequence goes on from NZ_VTHK01000014.1 coordinate 8,952, forward strand.
CTGGGCTTCTCCACCGACGCGCGGCAGTGGATCGTCACGTCCTACGCGCTGGCGTTCGGCAGCCTGCTGCCGCTGGGCGGGCGCATCGCCGATCTGTTCGGCCGCAAGACGACCTTCCTGATCGGGCTGGCGGGGTTCGCCGCGGCTTCCGCGGTCGGGGGTGCGGCACCCGGCATCGGCGTGCTGATCGCCGCGCGCACCACGCAGGGCGTGTTCGGCGCGTTGCTCGCGCCCGCCGCGTTGTCCTTGCTCACCACGACGTTCACCGATCCGAAGGAACGCGGCAAGGCGTTCGGGATCTACGGCGCGATCGCCGGCACCGGGGGTGCGATCGGGTTGCTGCTCGGCGGGACGCTGACCGAGTACCTGGGCTGGCGCTGGTGCCTCTACGTCTGCATCGTCTTCGCCGCCCTCGCCTGCGCCGGCGGTGCGTTCCTGTTGCGCGAGCGCCGTTCCGGCCAGCGGCCCAAACTGGACCTGCCCGGCACGATCGCCGTCTCCGCGGGGTTGTTCTGCCTGGTCTACGGATTCTCGAACGCCCAGACCGACGACTGGAGCGCGGCTTCGGTCTGGGGGTTCCTGGTCGCCGGCGCGGTGCTGCTGGCCGTGTTCGTGGTCCTGCAGACCCGGGTGGCGCATCCGCTGCTGCCGATGCGCGTGCTGCTCGACCGCGATCGCGGCGGGGCCTACATCGCGGTTTTCCTGACCGGTGCGGGGATGTTCGGCATCCTGCTGTTCCTGGCCTACTACCTGCAGCAGAACCTCGGCTTCTCGCCGATCAGGAGCGGGGTCGCCTTCCTGCCGATGGTCGGCGCCCTGATGCTCACCGCCAGCCTCGCCACCAACGTGCTGCTGCCCCGGTTCGGGCCGCGTTACCTGGTGGCCGCCGGAATGCTGATCGCCGCCGGTGGCCTGTGCTGGCTGAGCGCGCTGGAGGCGGACAGCGGGTACGCGGCGGGCGTGCTGCCCGGGCTCACCGTGTCCGGGCTCGGGATCGGCCTGGCGATGGCGCCGTCGATGAGCGTGGCCACCCAGGGCGTCGATCCCGGCGACGCGGGGGTGGCCTCGGCGGCGGTCAACACCGCCCAGCAGGTCGGCGGCTCGATCGGGACGGCGGTGCTCAGCACGGTGGCCGCGAGCGCGGTCACCGCCCAGCTGACCGGCAAGGTTCCGGCCCCGGACGTGCTCGCGGAAGCCTCCGTGCACGGATACACCACGGCGTTCGGCTGGGCGGCGGCGATTTTCGCGGCCGGGGCCGTCGCCTGCGGCCTGGTGCTGCGTTCTTCCGGTGCCCACTACGAGGAAAGGGAAGGCGACCGATGACGAAGACGACCGACTTGGAGACCGCGCTGGGTTCGGATCTGGGCTTCGGCCCGGCCGGTCCGGTATACGCCCAGATCATCTGCGGCCACCTGCTGCGGGTCGCCCTGGAACTCGGCCTGCCCGACGCGATCGGCGACGAGGAGGTGCCGATCGATCGGCTCGCGGCGAAGGTCGGCGCGCAGCCCGGCCCGCTGCACCAGGTGCTTCGCGCCCTGACGAGCGTGGACTACTTCCGGGCCGTCGGTGACGACCGGTACGCGAACAACGAGGTGTCCTCCGCGCTGCGTTCCACAGTGGACGGTGCGCCGTCGCTGAGCGGGTTCGCGAACGCGGAGTGGATGTGGCGCCTGTGGGACGGGCTCGCCGAGGGGGTGCGCACCGGGGTCAGCCCGTTCCAGGCGCAGCACGGCAAGAACTTCTTCGACTACATCAGCCAGGACGCGCCACAGGTGGCCGAATCGTTCAACTTCGCGATGACGCACGGGCTGGGCTCGACCAACGCCGGTGTCGTGTCGGCGCTCGACCTCGCGGCCACCGGCAAACTCGTGGATGTCGGCGGCGGTCAGGGCAGCCTGCTGCGGGACCTGCTGCGGCACAATCCCGCACTGCGCGGCGTGCTCTTCGACATCGAATCCGCGCTGGACGACGTAGATCCGGAACTGCGGTCCGGCACGCTCGCCGAGCGGTGCGAGATCGTGGCCGGGGACGCGCGGCGATCGGTGCCCGGCGCCGACGCGTATGTGTTCCGCACGGTCCTGCACAACTGGGACGACGAGAGCTGCGTGCGCATGTTGTCCTCGTGCGCGCGGGCGGGCACCCCGGGTGCGCGGATCTTCGTCGTCGAACTGGACATCGATTCCGGGGCGCCGGTCGCCGGGTTCATGGACCTGCAGATGTTCGTGCTGTTCGGCAGCCGCGAACGCAGCTCCGCCGAACTCGCGGACCTGTTCGAGCGGGCGGGGATCGGCTATGTGGGCATGAGCACGACGTCGACGTTGTTCAGCGTCTTCGAAGGCCGCCTGCCCGGGTGACCGCGAGGGCCTTGGGATCCAATAGGTGCCATGGATTCCGAGGTTTACTCGATCAGCCAGGTGGCCGCGCGGTTCGGCCTGCGAGTGTCGGCCCTGCGGTACTACGACGAGATCGGTCTGCTGCGCCCCGCCGAACGGCGGGGCACGGTCCGCTACTACGGGCGCGCCGAACTGCACCGGCTGGCCCTCATCCAGCGCCTGCACCACCGCGGGCTGGTCAGCCTGGCCGACACCACGATCCTGCTCACCGAGAACCCCGCCGAACGGGACGGCAACGCGCGGGACGTGCTGACCCGGTCCATCCAGGGGCTCAAGGACGAGATCGAGAACCTGCAGGCCGCGCAACGCCTGCTCGAGCACCTGCTGAGCTGCCCGGCCGAGAACCCCGTCCGGGAATGCACGTTCCTCCACGACGAACTGGATCGTGCCGTCGAAACGGCACTCAACTCCGGGGCGTGATCAGCGGCAGCAGGACCTCGTCGACGACGGCGGTGAGCGTCTCGTCGGGAACCGGCCGACCGCGCAGGATGAACTCGTGCGCGATCAGCGCCGGAGCCACATCGGCGATTCGCGGCGTCACCGCCTCGGGCCGGACCTGGCCGCGTGCCACGCCGTTGCGGAGGATCGCGAGCAGCAAGTCCTGGCGCGTATCGATCAGGCGCGCGCGGGCCCGCCCGGTGGCTTCCGGCGACCGCAGCGACTCGGCGAGCAGCCCGCGGACCCCCTCGGCGACCGGCCCGTTCAGGACGCCCAGCATCCGGCGCAGGACCTCGAGCACGTCCTCCCGGACATCGCCGCTGTCCGGGACTTCGTCGTGATCGGGCACCGCGTACAGCAGCGCGTCGACCACGAGCTCGGCCCGGTGACGCCAGCGCCGGTACAGCGAGGCGTTGCCGGTGCGCGCGCGGGTCGCCACCCGTTCCAGGCTCAGCTCGGCATAACCGTGATCGGCCAGTTCTGCCAGTGTCGCCTCGAAGATCGCCCGTTCCAGCGCCGGTCCGCGCCGCCGCGGACCCTTCCGGTGATCGGTCTCCTTCTTCGCCAAGCACTCTCCTTCCGATGCCGTACTTAAAGAAGCTTGCCTTCTCTAAGGTCTGACCCTACCGTGGAACGAGGTAGAGAAGCAGAGTTTCTCTAACATCCCTGGGAGGATCTCGTGACCGAACTCGCGCCCCGACTTTCCGCGGCTCACCGCAAGGCGTTGCCGCTGCTGGCTTCCGGCGTGCCCGAGCCGTCCGTGGTGGGTTATCTCGACCTCCTCGACCCCGCTCCCGTTCCGGCGCCGAACCGCGCGCAGGCGCTGTGGTCCCGCCGCTGGGGTGCGGCGTTCTACGCGAACCTGCAGTCGATGCGGCGACGGCTGATGGACGTGAACGGCTCGCCGCGGGACCGGTTGCGCCCCGCGCCCGGCGAGACGGTGCTGGATCTCGGCTGCGGCCCCGGCGACATCACCCGGCAACTCGCCGACGCGGTCACGAGTAGCGGGCTCGTGGTCGGGGTCGACCTGTCGGCGGAGATGCTCACCCGAGCCGTCCGCGACGCCTCGGCCGGAAACATCGCCTTCTTCCGCGGCGACGCGACACGGTTGCCATTCTCCGACGGAATGTTCGACGCGGTCTGCTGTTCGGCCATGTTCCAGTTGCTTCCGGATCCTTTCGCCGCACTGGATGCGATGACCCGCGTGCTCGCACCGGGCGGCCGCGTGTTCATCCTCACCACGCATCGCGGCCGTGGACTCGCCGAGCGCCTGTCCTGTGCGCTCGTCGGCCGGTTGAGCGGCGCCCGCATGTTCGCGCCGTCGGCGATCCCGGACGCGCTCGCCGAACGGGGTTACCGCGATATCGACCAGCGTTTCACCGGAATGCTGCAGACCGTGGTCGCGGTTCGCTGAGCCGGTGGTGCTCAGGGTGGTCCGTGGTTCATGGCTACCTCCGGTCGTCGTCGGTTGGGTGTAGGTGGTGGAGCCGCCATGGCCGACTCTACCACGATTTCGAACGCATGTTCGACCCAAAATGGTGAATCGAATATCGCCGCCGCGAGTCGCGCACTCAGGCACGCGAGTTGCACGTTCGGGCACGCGGGTTGTCCGCGTGGGACCCGTTGGGCGCATTCGGGCTGCTGGATGCGCGGTGTCGCGGGGTGGTCCCGAGTGTGTATTTCGGTTGCCTGAGTGTGTGTTTCGGTTGCCTGAGTGTGTGTTTCGCTTGCCTGAGTGTGGAATTCACTTGCCTGAGTGTGGAGTTCGGGGACTCGCGGCGGGCAGGAGGCGAGTCCTCGCACGTGACTACACGATCTTCGGCGAACTCGCCGAGCGCCTGGTCGGCCTCGGGCGACAGATCCCCGAGTTCGAGGAGTTCTGGGCGAGCTGGCGGATCGAGATCTTCGCCGAGACCATCGACGGCGTCCGGTCTGGCTGGAGCCCGAGGAATGGGCGGCCCCGCCGCGGAACGGCATCCGTTGCACCTGGTGGCCAACCCGCCCCATGCGCGGCTGCACAGCCAGCGTGATGTCGGCGCGCGGGCTGGACGCGGGCGAAGGGGTGCGGGGGTTCAACGATCGCGGCAGCCGCCTGGCCGGGCTGAGCGTGGATCCGGCCGTGCGCAGGGGAGTGGTGCGACTGTCCACGGGCGCTTGGTGTGACCCGGGACCCGGGAATCCCCGGTTCTGCCACAGGGAAATCCCGACGTTCGCACGGCGGATCGTCCGACGTCCGCGCTCGCGCGAGCGTGCGGCGGGCAGCACGCATTGGTGGAAGTAGAAGACTTCCGGGACCCGTACCGCCGTTGGAGGTCACCCAGTCACCCGGCTGGTGAGAATCTCGCTCATGCCCCAATCGAGGATCGGTTCGGTTCCCCGGCGCCGGTATCATCGCCGGGACCGGAGGGCCGCGTGGACGAAGCGAAACAGATCTTCACATCCGTAGAGCCGATCGACGTTTTCCCCACTGTTGATGAAATGCACGCCTTCACCCAGTCGCTCGCCGCGGAGTACGCGGGACTGGTCCGCGCGGAACGGGTCGGGCGTTCGTCGCGGGGTGAGCCGATCTGGGAGCTGCGGATCGGTTCGGGGCCGAAACCCGTGCTGGTGGTGGGAAATCCGCATCCCAACGAGCCGATCGGGCTGGCCACGATCCAGCATCTCGCCCGGCGGTTGTGCGCGGATCCCGGGCTGTGCGAACGACTCGGGGTGACCTGGCATTTCGTGCCGTGCGTTGACCCGGACGGCACCCGCCTCAACGAGGGCTGGTTCGCCGGGCCGTTCACCCGGGAGCACGTGGCCCGGAACTTCTACCGGCCGCCGGTCGACGCGCAGCCGGAGTGGACGTTTCCCGCGGTGTGGCAAGGAAAGACCGCGGGGTCGCCGATTCCGGAAACGCGTACGCTGATGCGCCTGATCGACCGGATCCGGCCCGCACTGATCGCCTCGCTGCACAACGGGGACTTCGGCGGCGCCTTCTACTACCTGTCCGACGGTGACCGGGAGTACTGGACCGCGCTGACGGATCTCCTTACCGAGGCCGGAATTCCGCTCGACGTGGGCCAGCCGGACGCGCCCGGCGCCCGGGTGTTCGCGCCCGGGGTCTTCGAGCTGCCGTCCTTCGGGGTCATCTGCGACACGCTCGCCGCGGCCGGGGCGGATCCGGCCGATCTGGTCCCCGGCGGCAGCACCCGCGACTACTCCGGCCGCTACGGCAGCGCCATCCTGATCAGCGAGCTGCCGCTCTGGGTCGATCACCGGGTGGCCGATCCGTCGCCGATTTCCCGTACCTTTCAGGAGGTTCTGCACGCGTCCGCAGCCCGCTACCGCGCGGACAAGCTGCTCTTCGACGGCGTGCTCGCCCGGCTCGGGAACCTGCTGAGCGGTACGAGCCCGTTTCAGCGCGCGATCCTCAGTTCGGCCCGGATCACCGGTGCGGTCGCCCGGGCCAAGGCCGTGCTGGCGGACGCGCCGGACAGCGCCCGCCCCGCCACCGCCGCCGAGGTGTTCATGGAAGAGGAGGTGTGGCCCAGCGTCTTCCGGCTGCGCGCCGGAGGCATGCTGTTGCGCCTGTTCGACGACGAGAAGCGGGCCGGGAACGACGCCCCCGTCCTGGAAGCCGAGCGGGCGCGCTTCGCCCCGATCTTCGACGACTGGTGCGCCGAGGTCGCGGTCCGGGCGCCGGGGCAACCGGTTCCGCTGCACCGGCTGGTCGGCGTGCAGGCCGCCGCGATCGCGATCGCGGTGACCCGCGTCCGCGACGGCCTGCCCCGGTAGGGCGCTCAGTGCGCCAGGGTCACGCCCTCCTCGGCGAGCCGCTCGGTGCCGCTCTGCGTCTTCAACGGGATCTGCTTGACGAACGCGATCACCACCACGACGAGCACCGCGATCGGGGCACTGATCAGGAAGAGATCGCTCGTCGCCGTGCCGTAGGCCTCGCGGATCACGTTCACCACCGGCTCCGGGAGCGCCGCGAGGTTGGGCACCTCCTGCGCCGAACCGCCGGAACCGGCGGCGGCCGCCGGTCCGAGCCCGGCCACCGTCAACTCGGTGACCCGGTTGGCCAGCACCGCCCCGAGCGCGCTCACCCCGATCGAAGCGCCGAGGCTGCGGAAGAACGACAGCACCGAGGTCGCCGCGCCGAGGTCGCGCGCCGGCACGTCGTTCTGCGCCACCAGCACCAGGTTCTGCATCAGCAAGCCGATGCCGATCCCGAGCACCACCATGTACCCGCTCAGCAGCAGCACGTTCGTGTGCGCGTCGATCGTGCCGAGCAGGCCGAGCCCGACCACCATCAGCACCCCGCCGAGCAGCAGGTGCGCCCGCCAGACCCCGGTCCGGCTGATCAGCTGACCGGAAATGGTCGACGAGGCCAGCAGCCCGAGGATCATCGGCAGGCTCATCAGCCCGGCGACCGTGGGCGTCTTGCCCAGGGACAGCTGGAAGTACTGGGAAAGGAAGACGGTGCCGCCGAACATCGCGGTACCGACCAGGAAGCTGGCGATCGTGGTCAGGGTGATCGTCCGATTGCGGAAGATGCCGAGCGGCAGCACCGGTTCCCGCACCCGCGATTCGACGAAGATCGCGAGCGCGAGGACGATCAGCCCGGTGGAGACCAGCCCGGCCGTCCACCACGAGCCCCAGGCGAACTGGTGACCGGCCAGCGAGGACCACACCAGCAGCGTCGACACCCCGGCCATGATCAGGAACGCGCCGAGGTAGTCGACGTGGACGTCGCGGCGCACGGTGGGCAGGTTCAGGGTGCGCTGCAGCAGGACGATCGCGGCGATCGCCAGCGGCACCCCGAGGAAGAAGCACCACCGCCAGCCCAGCCACGACGTGTCCACCAGCAGCCCGCCGATCAGCGGCCCGGCCACCGTGCCGACCGCGAAGATGCCGCCGAACAGGCCGGAGTACTTGCCCAGTTCGCGCGGTGACACGATCGCCGCCATGATCACCTGGGCGAGCGCGGTGAGGCCGCCCGCGCCGACGCCCTGGGCGACCCGGCTCGCGATCAGCACCCCGATGTCGCCCGCGAATCCGGCGACCAGGGAACCGACCACGAACAAGCCGAGCGAGAGCTGGATGAGCAGCTTCTTGTTGTAGAGGTCGGAAAGCTTGCCCCACAGCGGAACCGTCGCGGTCATCGCGAGGAGTTCGGTGGTGACCACCCAGGTGTAGGAGGCCTGCGAGCCGCCGAGTTCGGAAATGATCCGCGGCAACGCGTTGGCGACCACGGTCGAGGCGAGAATGGCGACGAACATCCCCATCATCAGGCCGGACAGCGCCTCGAGCACCTGCCGCCGGCCCATCGCCGCCGGTGCGCCCCCGGAGTCCGGGCTACTCGCCGTTTCGGATGAAACAGACACGGATTCCCCTTCGTTCGATTTTCGCCTGTGGACGCGAAACTTCAGTGCTGGTGCGGTTCGGGCAGGCCGTGTGCCACGGCGTCGACCGCCGATTCCACGAGCGCGGCCAGCGGCTGGCGCCCTTCGCGCAGGTACCAGCGCCGGATCGCCGCTTGCAGGGCCCCGCCGACCACGGAATACAGCAGCGCCGGGTAGAAGTCGTCCACGGGATCGAGTCCCACCCGGCGGGCGATCGCCGCGATGATCGTGCGCTCGGCGTCGGCTTGGGCGACGATGATGCGCGAGATCAGGCCGGGGTGCTTCTCCAGCACCGACATGCGCATCAGCCACTCTTCGCGGTCGTTCTCGATGACCTCGATGTCCTCGCGCAGCGCCGACATGAACGCCCGCAACGCCGTCAGTTCCGCGGGCGCGTCGATGACCCGGCCGGCGGTCCGCTCGGCGCGTTCGGCGTGATCCGGGTACGGGATCAGCACCGCGTCTTCCTTGCTCGCGAAGTAGTTGAAGAAGGTCCGGGCGGAAACCCCGACCTCGGCGCTGATGTCCTCGACGGTCACGTGATCCAGACCGCGTGCGGCGACCAGGCGCACGGCGGTGGACGAGAGCGCGCGGTGCGTCTCGAACCGCTTGCGTTCGCGCAGGCCCATGGGCTGACCGGTCTGGGTCATGAGGCCACTGTAGCCAGGTGCTTTCACAGACTGCAAAATTGCAGTGTGTGAAATCGGTTACCGGGAGCCGGTGGTGAACAGCGCGCGCAACCGACCCCGGGCGGACCCGCCGAGCTTGGGAAACACCTTGTACAGGTGGCGTTCCCGCTCGGTCAGCACGTCGCCGACGAGCCACCGGCCGCGCGGAGTTCGCCGCGCTCCAGTTCCTCCCGCCGTCCGATGAACATGGCGTCACGCTAAGAACCCCAGCGCGGAGAGGGAACTCAGGCGAGCGCGCCCCCAACCATTCGCGATCTTCACCAGTCAGTAGAGGTGCGCGATACGAACAGCGGTTCGCGTGAGGAGGGAACAGTGCAGATGGTCAGTGCCGACGAGGTGCGGGAACTCTTCGATCAGCACATCGCGTTCGGCGACGAGGCCGTGCGCCGGGCGGTCCAAACCCCCGGCGGCGAGGAACTCACCGTCGAGACGAACCAGGCGGAGTACGTGGTCCGGGTGCGGCCGAAGTTCCTGCGCCTGGGCAGCGAGCCCTGGATCCGCACCCTGGTCGTCGCGGAACGGACCGACCGGCCGCCGGCCGGCGCGCCGGAGACCTTCGTCGTGGCCGTGCAACGGGACGGCCAGGCCCTGCCACTGTACAAGAAGCCGGTCGTGGCCACCCTCGGCAAGCGATTGCACGACGGCCTCGATCCGGTCGCCTACGGCGAGGTGCTCGCGCGCTACCACCCGTGGACCTCGGCCTGGGTCGACGTGATCACCGTGCCGCGGCAGCTGACCCGGGAGTTCGGCGGCACCGATCTGCCGGCCCCGCCCCTGCCGCTGCTGACCGCGAGCGGCGAGGCGCTGCGGCTCACCTTCCACTCCCGGGAGATCCACCGGACCGGCTCGGGGGGATCGCGGGTGCTGAGCATCCGTTCGTGGGAGGTCCGCTCGTGGCGTGACCGGCCGGCCTCGTGGAGTTCGGAACTCGTCGTCCGGGACGCGCTGCTCGACCCCTAACGCGAGGACTGGACCAGCAGGACGGTGATCAGCGAGGTCGCCACGATCCCCAGCACGATCAGCACGACCGCGAGCGCGCGTCTTCGGTTCCGGGCGGCGCGGCCCCGGCCGACGAACTCGTGCTGGAGCGCGGAATGGTCCGCGCCGCGGAGCGCGAGCCAGCGCCGGGCGTCGGCCAGCACCGTCCCGTGGGGCAGCAGGTCCCGGTGCCGCCCCGACGCTTCCCACCGGACGATCTGCTGGTCCAGGTATTCGCGCCAGCGCAGGAATTCCAGGTCCGACTCGAGCAGGGTGCGCAGCCGCGGCCAGTGGTCGATCAGGGCCTGGTGGGCGAGTTCGACGATCGGGCGCCCGTCGACGCCTTGCCCGAGGACCAGCAAGCGGCCGCGGGCCAGCCGGTCGACCAGCACGCGGATGTCCGGGGGCAGCTCGTCGAGGGCCACCGCGCGGCGGGCGAAACTGGTTCCGGCGGGCCGCGCGAGCATGGTGAACAGCCGCCGCAGCCGCTCGCCGTCCGCCAAGCCGGGGAAACCGGCGAGGATCCGTTCCGCCGCCTGGGTCACCGCGCCGGTCACCCCGCCGAGCCGGGCATAGGCCTCGGTGGTCAGGTAACCACCCGCGCGCTGTTCCCACAGTTCGGTGAGCAGCGATTCGACCAGGGGGAGCTGGCCGGGTTCGGTGCCCGCGTCGTCCAGGATCCGTTCCACGAGCCCGGGTTCGAAGTACAGGCCGGGGGCGTGCGCGGTCGGGCCGACGATCGCGTCGCGCAGCTGGGTCCGGTTCATCGGGGCGACCGAGACGATCGCCGCGTCGGTCGACCCGGCGGTCTCCGGCGTGAGCAGATCGCCGAGCGCCTGCCAGCGCAGGGTGAAGATCACCCGCAGCGGCCGGAACTCGCTTTCCGCCTCGATCAGCGCGATCAGCAGGCGCATCAGTTCCCGGGCCGCGGTCCGGTCGTTGGCGGCGAACTCCTCGAACTGGTCGAGGAACAGCACGGGGCTGGTGTCACCGGCCCGCTCGGCGAGTTCGGCGGCCAGCGACCGGATCGTCAGGGAACCCGTGCGCCGCAACGCATCGAGCGCATCCGCCTGCTGGAGCTGTTCGGCGGGCTCGAGTTCGGGATAGAGCAGCAGCGCGAGCGCGACGGCGAACGAGACCCTCCCCGCGGCGTTCGGGGCGGGGCGGAACTCGGCGATCCGCGCGCCGCTCGCGCGCAGGCGGGGCAGCAGGCCCGCGCGCACCAGCGAGGATTTGCCGGTACCGGAATCGCCGAGCACGGCGACCAGCGGCCGCCGCTCGACGGCGTCGACGAGCCGCACGATGTCGTCTTCGCGGCCGTAGAAGAACGCGGCATGCCGTTCGTCGAAGTACTTCAGCCCGCGGTACGGATTCGGCAGCAACTCGGGATCGATCCCGAGCACGTCCTCGATCGGGATGAGGTAGGCGGTCGCCGCGAGCAGGCCGCGGTCGGCGGCGACGGTCATGCCGACCACGGCGTTGACGTCCGCGTCCCACACCGGGGAACCGCTGAATCCCTCGACGATCGCCTGCCCGTTCGGCGCGCCGTGCAACTGGATCCAGCGGGTGCCCTGCTTGTCGCGGAACTCGCCGCACGCCCACACCCCGTCCCGCATGCCGTCGGGGAAACCGAGGACCCGGAACTCGTGGCCCCACGGCCGTTCCGCCCGCCGCAGCGGCGGCACGCGCGCCGGAACCGGGGGCGGCTCGACGAGTTCGAGCACCGCGACGTCACCGGTGCCGTTGGGCCGGATGGGCGACCATTCCCGCACCCGCGCGGAAATCCGGGCGGGTTCGAGCTCGCCGGCGAGCGGGAAGTCGACCGACAGCAGGCCGGTCGGCGCGCGGCGCTGCTCGGGGTCCCCGCCCAGCGCCGCGGTCACCACGTGCGCGCAGGTCGCCACCCGGGTGGGGCCGATGAGGAATCCCGCACCGGCCACGCGCGCCGAAGCGTCCACAATCCGGGCGATCGACTGGCCCATCGGGCCGTGGTCGTACTGCGACCGGTCTCGCATAACGGCAATCCCTCTCCCCTGGGAGTGTCCGTCGGGCAGATTACCGGTCCGCGGTCACGCGGTGTTGACTGTGCGCGCGTCCGGATTCGCGTAGCCAGGCCGTGACTTGCGCAGGCCCCGCACCTGGAGCAGGTCAGCGGCCCGCCTCCGCAAATCCGGGGCCTTCGGCCCAAGCGCGCGCCGGGTCACCTCGAGCGGACACCCACGTCTCTCGCCACACGCGCGTCAGGCAACTGGACGCAATTGCCGGATCGCCTCGTTCCTGCGGAGTTTGCGATGCGCGTTCCAGCGGCAGCGTTTCGCGGTGCCGACCGCGATGCCCAGGTGACCGGCGGCGTCGGAGAGGGTGTAGCCGTCGCGGTCGACCAGCAGCATCACGTCCCGTTCCCGCGGGGACAGCTGGGCCAGCGCCCGCGCCATCACGAGGTTCTGGACCACGCGGTCCTCCAGGGACGGGCGGTCGTCGGGGATCAGCGTGTCGAGTTCGGTCTCCGGGGAAGCCGCGACAAAACGCATTTCCCGGTGCCGGATCTCCTGGCCGACCCGCGTTCGGGACTCATTTCGGACCGCGGTGCGCAAATATGCGCCGAGCGCCTCGGGATCGCGCAATTCCGGAAGCCTGGTCAGCACTTTGCGCATCACTTCCTGGACGACCTCGCTGACGTCCTCGGGGGAGTGCAGGTACCGGCGCGCCTCCTTCACCAAGGTGGCGCGGTTTTCCGTGTAGTACTGCTGGACACGCAGGTACAGCTCGGTGCCGGGATCCCGGGCGATCCGCACGATCCCCGAGCGCGCGGACTGGTCCGCCGCGATCCGCGCGGCGCCCGCCAGCCACCGCGGATCGAAAGCGCGCAACAAACCGACCAGCCAGTCCGGCAATTGTTCTTCCGGTGGCGGCTCGTCATCGAGTTCGTTCAACACAGGCCTCCCCTGACGCGCGGCGGCGTCCCTGAATGTCGCGGTCATATCGAGTCAGACGGGTACGGGTGGTAAATAGTTGGGGAAACACGGGAAGTTCTTCGTGCTTCACGGAAGGTTACCGCCGAGGAGGCGATCGAGGAACTCTTCGACCGCGGCCTCGCTGGTGCGGGCCGCCGTTTCCGGATCATCGGCGCGCGCGATGAGCAGCGCGGCTTCGGTGAGCGAGGCGAGCAGCATGTGCGCGAACGGGACGGCGAACTCGGCGGGGATCCGGCCCGCGCTCGCGACCGCGCGGAGGGCGGCCTTGATCCGGCCCAGGATCTGCTTCTCGTCGAGTGCGCGCCAGCGTTGCCAGCCGAGGACCGAGGGGGCGTCGATCAGCATGACGCGCTGCACGACCGGGTCGCCCGCCAGCCGGAGCCAGGCCAGGCACCCGGCGCGCAGGGACGCCACCGGATCCCGTTCGGCTCGCGCGACCGTCGCCAGTTCCGCGTCGGTCTTCGCGCCGAGATCCTCGAGCACGGCTTCGAAGAGGCCCTCCTTGCCCGCGAAGTGGTGGTAGATGGCGCCCCGGCTCACGCCGGATTCGTGGATGACCGCCTCGATCGACGTGTCCTCGTAGCCGCGTTCGGCGAACAGCCGGGTCCCGATCGCGATCAGTTGTTCACGGGTGGCCCGGCCGCGCTCGACCCGTTTGTTCATGGGCGCCCTTCCGCACGGTTGACATACCGACTGTCGGTCTAGAACTATGAACCGACAGTCGGTATGTAACGTAGTCGTCTGCGAGGAGCATCATGGACCGCGCCGAATTCGCCGCGTGCCGCGGCCGGGTGGAGACGGAACTGGGCGAGATCGGGTACGTCGACACCGGGTCCGGGCCGGTCGCCCTGTTCGTGCACGGCGTCGGCACCGGCGCCTACCTGTGGCGCAACGTCCTCGGCGCGCTGCGCGGCGAGCGGCGCTGCGTCGCGCTGGACCTGCCGCTGCACGGCGCCAGCCCCGCCCGGCCGGGGCAGGACTTCTCGTTGCCCGGCCTGGCCGCGGTGGTCGAAGCCTGCTGCGAAGCGCTCGAGCTGACCGGTTTCGACCTGGTCGCCAACGACACCGGAGGCGCGGTCGCGCAGGTTTTCGCCACTCGTCGCCCTGATCTGCTGCGCACCTTCGCCCTGACCAACTGCGACGCCCACGACAACCTGCCGCCCGAGGCGTTCCGGCCGACCGTCGAACTGGCCGAGCGCGGCCGGATCGCCGCGCTGGCGCCGCGGATCACGGCGAACTTCGAACTGGGCCGGCCGGCCATCGGCGCCGGGTACGAACACCCGGACCGGCTCGACGTGGCGACGATCCGCGAATACCTCGAACCGCTCTACCGCACGCCCGAGCGCGCCCGCGAGTTCGAGCGGTTCCTCACCTCGCTGAAGGGCGAGGACCTCCTGGCCGTCGAGCCCGAGCTGGCGAAACTGGAAGTGCCGACGCTGATCGCCTGGGGCACCGGCGACCAGTTCTTCGAGACGCGCTGGGCGTACTGGCTCCGCGACACGATTCCCGGGGTCACCGAGGTGGCCGAGATCGAGGGCGGGAAGCTGTTCTTCCCCGACGAGCGCGCCAGCGAACTGGTGGCGCTGTTGCGGCGGCACTGGGCCGCCCAAGCGGGATGATCTTGGCTCCACCGGAGGGAGATCGACTGCTATCGTGTCCGGATGGACGCCAACCTGGCCTTCGACGCCCTCGCCGACGAGGTGCGCCGGGAGATCCTGTCGGTGCTTTCCCAGCACGGCGAATGCAGCGCCGGTGAGATCGCGCGCAACATCGACCGGGTTGGCCGCACCACGGTTTCCAGTCACCTGCGGGTCCTGCGCACCTCCGGGGTGGTCGTCGAACGCAAAGAGGGCCGGAACCGTTTCTACGCCCTGAATTCGGCGGGTCCCGCTCGAGACGCGCTGGAATTCCTGCAAGACTTGTTCCAGTCTTCGCTGAAGGATCTGAAATCGACCGCGGAAGCGGGTGTCCGCTCCGAATCGGGGGAGTCTGGCCGAAGGGCGGGGTAGCGCTTGGGATCGGTGGTTCTCGCCGCCGAGGAGTCGATCGGGGCGGCGCCGGAAGAGGTGTTCGACCTCTTCGGAACCGACGCCGGAGCGGGCTGGCTGTTCGACGCCGAATGCGATCTGCTGACCCTGGGGTCGGTAGTGACGATGAACCTCCCCCTCGGGCGCGGTGGCCGCCGGGAGACCGTCCAAGTCCTGGGCCGCATCGCCGGTCTGGTCCCCAACCGCCAGATCGTGGTTTCGCACGACCAGCCGTGGCGGGGCCGGTTGCGGATGGTCTTCGAATCCGCGGGCCCGCGCGCCACCCGGGTCCGGCTGACCGCGCACGTGGAGGACGGGGGCATCGAATGGCTTGCCCGGCGCGCCGGGTGGCCCGCGCCGGAACCGCCGTCCGACGGCACGCACCGGATCGGGTTGATCACCAGCCTGTCCGGGCCGGCGGCCGTGTCCACCATCGCCTGCGACCACCTCGCGGAGATGGCGGTGAACGAGATCAACGCCGACGGCGGCATCCTCGGCCGCCCGGTCCGGCTGTTCGTCGCCGACGACGCGACCGATCCCCAGGTCGGCGCGATGGAGGCGCGGCGCCTGCGCCGCATGGGCTGCCGCGTGCTGATCGCGAGCGCCACCTCGGCCACCTTCACCGGGATCCAGCACGCGGTCGGGAACACCGGGATTCCCTTGGTGCACGCGGTGATCAACGAGGGCGGCGCCGGGCCGGGGCACGTCTTCCGGCTCGGGGAGCGGCCCGGCGACCAGGTGCGCGCGGCGGCCGGTCGCCTGATGAAGGAGACCGGCGGCCGGAACTGGTTCTTCATCGGGGACGACTACTCGTGGTCGCACGGGGCGCACCACGCGGCGCGCGGCGTGCTCGCCGAGTCCGGCAACGACGTCGTGGACGAGCACTATGTTCCTTTGGGGACAAGGGATTTCGCGCCGATCATCGAACGGATCGAGAAGTCCGGGGCCGATCTGGTGCTGTCCACCCTCGCCGGGGCGGACGAGGTCGCCTTCCAGCGGCAGAGCCTGGCGATGGGGTTGCGGGACCGCTGCCGGACGTTGTCCCTGCTGCTCGACGAATCGACCCGGGAACGGATGGGCGACCGCGCGGCGGCGGGCCTGTGGACCTCGCTCGGGTACTTCCAGCAACTGCCCTCCCAGCGCAACAAGGAGTTCCTCGCCGAGTACCGCCGGAGCTTCGGCCGCTGGGCGCCGCCGGTGTCGTCGATGGCCGAATCGACGTACGCGGCGGTCCACCTCTACGCCGCCGCGGTGCGCGCGGTCCGCGGGGACGACTCCGCGCAGGTGGTCCGGGAACTGCACCGGCTGCGCGCCGATCTGCCCCGCGGCGAGGTCGAACTCGCCGGGCCGCACGCGTTCCGGCAACAGCTGCACCTCGCCGAGGCGAGCCCGGGCGGCTTCAAGGTGCTCGACCCCGCACGCTCATCGGGTGTAATTCCCCGACACAACCCGTCAATCTGACGACACCCGTTGACGCGTTTTTCCCGCTTCCCTACGATCTGATCTTCATAGAACGACGAGCGTCAGGAGGCCGCGTGCCCGCCGAGCGCCCCACCCGGGAAGAACTCGCCGCCTGCGCCGAACACTTCGGATTCCGGGTGAGCGACGAGGACATGGACTCGTTCGCTCGCCTCGTTGAAAATTCACTCGGCTCGTACGACCTGGTCGAAGAGCTCTACACCGCGCAGGCGCCGACGCCGCCGGCCCGCGAGTACACCTTCGCCGATCCCGCGGCGAACCCGTACGGCGCGTGGTACGTCCACACCGAGATCCACGGCGAGAAAACCGGTCCGCTGGCCGGGAAGCGCGTGGTGATCAAGGACAACATCAACGTCGCCGGGCTCCCGTTGATGAACGGCTCGACCGCGGTCGAGGGCTACGTTCCCCGCGCCGACGCCACGGCCGTCACCTGGCTGCTCGAGGCCGGCGCGACGATCGTGGGCAAGGCGGTGTGCGAGAACCTGTGCCTGTCCGGGGCGAGCCACACCTCCGCCACCGGTCCGGTGCGCAACCCGTGGGACCCGGCGCGCACCTCCGGCGGATCGTCCAGCGGCTGCAGCGCGCTCGTCGCCAACCGCGAGGTGGACCTCGCGCTCGGCGCGGACCAGGGCGGTTCGATCCGGGTGCCCGGGGCGTTCTGCGGGATCGTCGGGCACAAACCGACCCACGGCCTGATTCCCTACACCGGCGCGTTCCCGATCGAATCGACGCTCGATCACCTCGGCCCGATCACCGCCACCGTCCACGACGCGGCGCTCATGCTGTCCGTGCTCGCCGGGCGGGACGGGCGGGATCCGCGCCAGCCGACCGTGCTGGAACCGCAGGACTACCTGGGCGAACTGGACCGGGACGTCGCGGGGCTGCGGGTGGGCGTGGTCGCCGAAGGCTTCGGCCTGCCCGGCCTCTCGGATCCGGACGTGGACAAGATCGTGCGGGCGGCCGCGGCGCGGCTGGGCGCCGCGGGCCTGCTCGTCTCCGAGGTTCAGGTGCCCTGGCACCGGAACGGCCTGCACCTGTGGAACGTCATCGTCACCGACGGCGCCGCGTTCCAGATGCTCGAAGGCAACGGCTACGGCATGAACTACGACGGCGCCTACGACCCGGAGCTGATCGCGCACTACGGCGCGAACCGGGTGACCCGCGCCCAGGAGTTCTCCGACACCGTCAAGAACGTGGCGATGCTGGGGCGGTACAGCCTCACCAGGATGCAGGGCCGCCACTACGCGATGGCCCGGAACCTGGTGGATTCCCTGCGCGCGGCGTACGACGAGGCGCTGGAACGGTTCGACGTGCTCGTCATGCCGACCTCGCCGTATCCGGCCACGCCGCTGGTGCCCCCGGACGCGGATCCGGAGACGTCGGTGGTGCGGGCGCTGGGGATGGCGCCCAACACCGCGCCGTTCAACGTCACCGGCCATCCCGCGACGACGATTCCGGCCGGGCTGACCGAAGGGCTGCCGGTGGGCCTCATGCTGATCGGCAGACGCTTCGACGACGCGACGCCGCTGCGGGTCGCGCACGCCTTCGAGAACCTCGTCGGCGGCTTCCCCGCACCTCCGGATACCGGGTCGGGTGTCGCATGAGGACGGAGGTCGGTTCGACAGTGGAAGCGGGGAAAGCGGTGGTCGGCGGGGAGCGGCTGTACACCACGTGGTTCCGGAGCACGAGTGACGGCAAGGATCACGCCGTCACCGACGAGGACTTCGCGAATCCGCTGCTGCCCGGCCAGTACCGCGCGATCTGCGACCACGTCGTGGACATCGCCCCCGCGACCGCGCCGCCCGGACCGGTTTGCCGGGACTGCCTGTCCGTCCTCCGTGGACACCAGCTGGTGCTCGTGCCCGGATCGGCGCGGCACCGCAAGGCCGGGTTCTTCAGCCGCTTGTTCGGCCTCGCCACCCGGAGTTCGGGAGTCGTGCGGTGAAACCGGCGCAGACCCTGGACGTGTTGTGGTGCCAGTCCGGGTACGACGCGATGCGCCACGCGTTCCCGCCGAAGGGCGCGGAATGGGCGGCCCGCCGCTGGCACGGCCTGCACATGGCGGTCTGCGGTCATATCGTGCCGAGCGCGGCGAAGATGCCGCATCCGCACGGTTCGCTGTGCCAGGACTGCGTCGACCACATCATCGCCGCGATCGGCGCCTCGACGCGTGGCGGCTAGCGCGTCCCCCACTGGTAGGACTGCTTCACCAGTTTGAGGTAGATCAGGGTCTCGGTCGACTCGATCCCGTCGATGGCGCGGATCCGTTTGGACACCACTTCGAGCAGGTGCTCGTCGTCGGCCACGACGACCTCGCAGATGAGGTCGAACGATCCCGCGCAGATCACCGCGTACGCGACCTCGTCGAGCGTGGTGAGCTGGTCGGCGACCTTCTCCACGTCCCCGGTCACCTTCAAGCCGATCATGGCGTGCCGGAACAGGCCGACCTGGGCCGGATCGGTGACCGCCACGATCTGCATCACGCCGGAATCGGTCAGCCGCTGCACCCGCTGCCGGATCGCGGCCTCGGACAGGCCGACCGCCTTGCCGATCGCCGAGTAGGAACGGCGGCCGTCCTGCTGGAGCTGCTCGATGATCTGCTTGGACACGTCATCGAGTGCGACGGCGTTCGCGGAATCGTTCCTGGTCACACCGGGCATGATCCCCCGCCGCCGAGCACCCCGGCAACCGGGGCGGCGTTGGAAGACCGTTAACGTGGCGTGCCGTGCAGCAGTTCTGACAGCTGCCGCGCGGTGGCCGCCACCGCCCGCCCGATCGCCGGGAGGCTGCGCCCGGTCCGGTACTTGGGGGCGGACACGTTGACCGCGGCGACGATCACCCCGGTGAAGTTGCGCACCGGGGCGGCCGCGCCGACCAGCCCGGCTTCGAGTTCCTCGTCGGCGAGCGCGTAGCCGAGCTGACGTGCTTTGCGCAACCGGTTGAGGCAGTCCTGCGCGGTGTGCGGTGCGTTCGGGCCCGCTTCCCGGCTGCGCCGCTCGAACAGCTCGATCACCTCCTCCTCCGGCGCGTCGAACAGCAGCGCGCGGCCGGCGGAGGTGCAGTGCAACGGGGTGGTGCGGCCGATCCACCCGCCCGCCTGCACCGCGCGCAGCGGGTTCTCCGAGGTCACGGTCAACGCCTGGTTCGCGTTGCGGACGCTGAGATGCGCGCGTTCGTGCACCTGCGCGACCAGCTCGCGCAGCGCGCCCGGCGCGGCGGCGAGCAAGCGCCGGTCGCTCGCCCGGTCGGCGAGGGTGAACAGGCGCCAGCCGAGCCGGTATTCCAGGGTTTCCGGGTCGCGTTCGACGAGCCCGTTCTCGTCGAGAACCTTGAGGATGCGCGAGATCTGGCTCTTCTCCTTGTCGAGGTGGCGGGCGATCTGCACCACCCCGGTCCGGTCCAGTGTCTCGTCGCTGAGTGCGGCCAGGATGCTGATGGCCCGCTGCACACTGGAAAGCCCTTCGGTTGCCATCCGCCCACCCTTACCCCGCCCGCGGATCCCGGCAACCGCGATGCTCGTGACGCACCGCGGCGGTGCCCCGCCCGCAACGGCGATTGCCCTGGTTTCCCGGGAGTCGCAGTGTCTGTTGGGTGGCAACGAAAAGGAGGCTTGGGTGACTGTCGAGGCACTGCCGTTCTTCAGCGACGGGTACCGCATCGACGCGGATCTGCACCTGCCGGGATCCGGTTCGGGATACCCGGTCGTGGTGGTCGCGTCCGGATTTCAGGGCCTGAAGGTGATTCACCCGGAACGGTTCGCCCGCGCGCTGACCCCGCGCGGCTACGCGGTGCTGGCGTTCGACTACCGGGGCTTCGGGGCGAGTGAAGGGGAACGGGGGCGGCTCGCCCCGCAGGACTGGGTGGCCGACGTGCGCGCCGCGGTCGACCGGTTGGACGCGACCCCGCTCGTCGGCGAGATCCTGCTGCTCGGCTGGGGCCTGGGCGGGGGAGTGGTGGTCGCCGAGGCGGCCGAGGATCCCCGCGTCGCCGGGATCGCCGCGGTGAACGGCATCGGCGACGGCACGCGGGTGACCCGCGGTATGCACGACGAAGGCTCGTGGCGCCGCCTGCTCCAGCGGATCGAGGGGGACCGCGGCCGCCGCGCGGAGTTCGGCCGTTCGGAAATCACCTCACCGTGGGACATCGTGCGCCTGGACCGGGACGCGCGGACCGACGGCTACGTGAACGCCGAGCTCTACCGGGCGCCCGGCTTCGGCTCGGGGGTGAGCCTGGAATCCGGCGACCTGCTGCTGCGGTTCCGCCCCGAGCGCGTGGCGGCCCAGCTCGCCCCGCGTCCGCTGCTGCTCGTGCACGGCGCCCAGAACCGGTTGCACCCGCCCGAGGAGGCGCTTTCGCTGTACGCGCACGCGAACGAGCCCAAACGGCTGGAACTGCTCGAAGGCGTCGGCCACACCGAGTGGATGCACGACGAGCACCCGACCTTCCGGTACCTGGTCGACCTGCTGGACACGTTCTTCGGCCGGGCGCTATCCGGGATCGGCCGCCCGCAGGGCGGGCGCCACGTGCGCGAGCGCCTCCCGCAGGATGTCGGCTAGCGAGCCCCGGGGAACGACGAGCAGACCGTCCCCCGCGGGGCGCACCCAGCGCTCGAGGGCCACGCGGGCGGCAGCCGAAACCGCGGCCGCGAGCACCGCGGTCGCGAAGTCGTCGTCGCTACCGGTGCGGGCCGCGATCGCCGCCGCGAGCGGCTGATCGATGGCGGCGGCCATGTCGACGAACTCCGCCCGCAGCCCCGGGGACGACGTGATCAGCGTGAGCAGGTCGCCGGGTGGTTCGCCGTCCGCGCCGTACTGTTCGACCAGCGCCTCGATGACGGCCTCGGCCAGCGGCTCGCCGACCGGCCGGGCCCGCAGCGCCGCACCGATCCGCAACGCGCGTTCCGCCAGGACCGCGGCCACGATCGCCTGCTCGCGGCTGGAGAAGTAGTTGTTGTAGGTCCGCGGCGAGACCCCGGCGGCCTCGGCGATGTCGTCGACCCGGACGTTTTCCGGGCCGCGCTCCAGGGCGAGCCGCAACGCCGCCGCGCTGAGCGCCTCGCGGGTGGCGATCTTCTTGCGTTCGCGCAGCCCACCGCTCTCCTTCGCGTTCATGATCCCAGCTTATCGGCGGGGTTGCGTACACGCATATTTGCGTGTGCGCAATCTTGGACCTGGGCGGCTAGGGCGGTGGTCGCCGGTCGTGGTGAAAGACGATCTCCGGGAACTCGGGTGCTGGGCCGGTGAGCAGTCGCTGGGGGATGCCGCGCAGGTGCTGGTCGACGAATGCGGCGACGTAGGTGCGGGCCAGCTGGATGCCGCGGGCCGGATCGAGCGGCATCGGCTGGCCGACACCGGCCTGCTGGACGAGCAGGTTCAGGTCGGTGCAGAAGTTGTGGTCGGCGGCGGGGGCGGTCAGTCGGCGCTTCCAGCCGGACATGCGGGGCCACACGGCATCCCAGGACGGGTCGGAACTGCCGTCCGGATGGTGGTATTCGCCGCTGCCGAACAGGAGGAACGGGCGGTCGAGCGGATCAGGCGGCAGCATCGGCCCGTCGAGGTTGACCCCGGCGTCGACGCGAGGGTCGGCGCGCATCGCGGTGGCCGCGGCGTCCCCGCCCATGGAGTGCCCCACGACGGCCACGTGGTGCTGGTCGACCAGCGGGTGGTGGCGGAGTTCGCCGAGCACGAAGGACAGGTCGAGGCCCCGGTTGAGCGCGATCGGGGCGTGGCCGATCTTGCCGGGTAGCTCGCAGGCCGCGCAGGGCAGCACTCCACCCGGGAACTTCGCGGCGACGGACTCGAAAGCGTGGTCGACGGTGGCGGCAAGGTAGCCGCGGGAGGCGAGATCCTCGGCCAGGGCGGTGAGCGAGTGGCGGGGGAAGGTGAAGCCGGGCGAGAGCAGCACGAGCGGGCGCCGGCCGGGCAGTGGGCGGGCGCCGGTACGCGACCAGGTCCGGGTGTTGACCAGCCGTTCCGCGGTGAACCGTGGGCCGAGCTGGGCGAAGTCCACGAATGCGGTGGCCTCGGCCGGGTCCAGGTAGGGAGCGCGGCTGCCGGTGCCCCGCACCGCCGGGTAGTACACGGTGACCATGAGTCGTCGCGGCCCGGCCTCGGGCACCCACGGGTCGGCACGATCGCGGTCGGTGAGGGCGAACGTGGTCCGCCCGACCGCGTCCCGCCCGGTCGGCGCGGGCAGTGACAGACCCGCCGTCGCCGCGGCGGCGGTGGGCGTGGACAAGGCAAGCAGGCAGAGCGCGGTGACCGCGACGGCCGACTTGGCACGAAGCTTTCGCATGCCTCGACTGTGCCCGGGGCAGCGGAGGCGGAACATCGGGAAACACCCGGAGACAGGCCCTGAGATCCGCGCACGATCTCGGCGGAATTCGGCCACGGTAGGGGAATTCGCCAACCGCGCGGCGGGGAAGGCCACCCGGATGGCGGGTAACGTGCGGTGGCGACCGGGCGACTTGGGGGCGTAGCGGTATTTTCGCCCGCACCCCAAGGAGATTCGGGATGGTCACGCTCGCGGTCGTGCTGGGGCTGGCCGGGGTCGTCCTGATTCTGGTCGCGTTGATCGGTGGTGGGTTCACGTTTTCCGGTTCGGTGATGCCGGTTGTCGGCAAGGCGATCCGGGTTCCCTGTTTCCTGGTCGGTGCGGTGCTGGTTTTCGTCGCGATCGGGCTCGCGGTGCTGGAGAGACGAGCAAACCTTCGGGCGAGCGCTTCAATCCGCTGCCGCCCTCGCCCAGCAGCCCGATCGCCCCGGGCGCCACGCCCCAGCCGATCGCCTCGCCGCACCGGGGTTCGGAACCGGGTTCGGTCGGTGTGGTGCAGGCGCCACCGGGCCTGACCGCGCGGGTCTTCCAGTACCCCTCGCTGAGCGCGCCGATTCTCGGCGAGCTAGCGAACGGGACCTCGGTGTGGATCCGGTGCACCGCGCAGGGCGACGTGGTGCAGCGGCCGGACGGCTTCACCAGCAGCCTCTGGAACCGGATCGACCAGGGCTTCGTACCGGATGTGGCCGTCGATACCGGAACCAACCAGGCCACCATGCCGAACTGCTGAAGCCCCGCGCGGGCGGGACCGGAATGGCTACCAGGCGCTCATCACGTGCTTGATGCGGGTGTAGTCCTCCAGCCCGTACATCGACAGGTCCTTGCCGTGGCCGGAGTGCTTGAACCCGCCGTGCGGCATCTCCGCGACCATTGGGATGTGCGTGTTGAGCCAGACGCAGCCGAAGTCCAGTTCGGCCGACATCCGCATCGCGGTCGCGTGGTCGCTGGTCCAGACCGAGGACGCGAGCCCGTACTCGACGCCGTTGGCCAGCGCGATCGCCTCGGCTTCGCCGGTGAACTCCTGCACCGTGATCACCGGCCCGAAGATCTCCTGCTGGATCACCTCGTCGTCCTGCCGGACGCCGGAAACCACCGTGGGCGCGTAGAAGTAACCGCGCTCGCCGACGCGTGATCCTCCCGTGTGGACGGTCGCGTGCTCCGGCAGCCGCTCGATGAACCCGCTGACCCGGGCGAACTGGTTCGCGTTGTTCAGCGGGCCGTAGTCGGCGTCCGGCAGTTCGGGGCCGCCGGTCTTCGTCGCCCGGGCGCGGGCCGTTAGGGCCGCGACGAACTCGTCGTGCGCGTCCGCGGCGACCAGCACCCGGGTCGCCGCGGTGCAGTCCTGGCCCGCGTTGAAATAGCCCGCCGCGGCGATGCCTTCGGCCGCCGCGTCGAGGTCCGCGTCGGCGAACACCACGACCGGCGCTTTGCCGCCCAGTTCCAGGTGGGTGCGCTTGAGACCCGCGGCGGCCGAACCGGCCACCTCCCGGCCGGCGCGGACCGAACCGGTGATCGCCACCAGGTCCGGGCGCGGATGTTCGACGAGCGCGCGGCCGGTGTCCCGGTCGCCGCAGAGCACGTTGAGCACGCCCGGCGGCAGGTGTTCCGCGCAGATCTCGGCGAGCAGCACGGTGGAGGACGGCGTGGTGTCCGAGGGTTTGAGGACAACCGTGTTCCCGGCCGCGAGCGCGGGTGCGATCTTCCAGACCGCCATCATCAGCGGGTAGTTCCAGGGCGTGACCTGGGCGCAGACTCCGACCGGTTCGCGCCGCACGAACGACGTGTGGCCCGCCAGGTACTCGCCCGCGGACCTGCCCTCCAGCACCCGCGCCGCCCCGGCGAAGAACCGGAGCTGGTCGACGCAGGGCGGCAGTTCCTCGGTTTCGGTCAGCGCCCGCGGCTTGCCGGTGTCCGCGCATTCGGCGTCGACGAGTTCCGCGGCGCGCGCCTCGACGGCGTCGGCGATGCGCAGCAACGCGAGCTGCCGTTCGGCGGGCGTGGTCCGGCGCCAGGCCGGGAAGGCGCGGGAGGCCGCGTCGAGCGCGGCGTCCACGTCGGCCTGGCCGGACAGCGGGGCGGTCGCGGTGACCTCCTCGGTCACCGGATCGACCACCTCGAGCTCCCGGCCGTCCCGCGCCGGCGTCGGCTGCCCGTCGACGAGGTTGTACAGCTTGCGCTTTGCCGCCATCATGCACCCTTCACGCAACGAAAACCGTCGTGTGAATAGTGCAAGACAACTAGATCAATGGCAAGAGCTGCGCCTGACGGTGCTTTTCGCGAAGCATGCGACGGGGGTGAGTGTGTACGTTGGCGAACGAGTTGGTCACGCAGGGTGTCGACCCCGTCGGGTGCGGCGGTAATGTCGCCTGTTCGCCATTCGGTCGCCCTGTGTGCTCGCTGACAGCTCGGGAGGTCTGGTGGAAGCCCCTCTTGTCTTGAGTCTCGTGTCCACACTTCTTTCCCTGGTTGCCCTGATAGCCAGCAGCGTGCTGGCCTATCGGCAGGCGATGGCGGCCAGGTCCCAGGCGATGATCAATTTTTCGATGGTGCTGGCCAGGGTCAACAGCGCCGAATTTCTGAAGAACATCGACTATATTCGCGGTGACTTTCCCGGTCGTTTCGACTCGAACGTTCCGGTCAGTGAGCTGCCCCTGGAGGCCCGGGACAAGATCGTCGCCGTGGTCAACTATTTCGACCAGCTCGGTGTCCTGGTCGCGTTTCGGGCGCTTGATCAGGAGATCGTGATCGGGTACATGGGGAACTGGCTGGATCAGGTGTGGGAAATCCTGGAATGCCACATCCTCGGTGAGCGGAACAAGCGGTTCATCTCCAAGCGGAGAAATGAATCGATCAGCAGCGGGTACCTCAAGTACTTCGACCACTTGGTCTGGCTTGCTCGTGCGGACCCGCCGGAGAAGATTCAGCGACGGCAGAAACTTCGCAGTGTGGTGGAGCTGGGGTGATCAGGAGAACCGCTCGGCCTGCACGGTCCGGATCAGGGCTCGGGTCTCGTCCGGGCCGAGCGAGTTCTGGTAGAGCGTCTCGTAATGGCCCCGGTACTTTTCGACGGTCTTCCCGGTTTCGATGTGCCGGAATCCGCCGTGTGTCTCGATGTGCACGACGTCGCGATCGAGTTCGTCACTGTACTCGAAATAATCGTATGTGCAGCTGATCGAGAACAGCGGGGGAGTCGAGAACGGGAAGACGCGGAGTTCGACGTTCGGCGCGGTCGAGCGTTCGATGAGGTGGTCGAGCTGGGCCCGCATGATCTCGGGGGATCCGACGAGCTGCCGGATGCTGGCTTCGTGGGTGATCGCGATCAGGCTGAGCGGCTGCTGGTCCTCGCGCTGTTCGAGCGCGTTCTGGCGGCGGAGGCGGAGTTCGACGAGCCGTTCGATCTCGTGCGGAGTCCACCAGGGTTCGCTGCTCCGGTAGACCGCGCGGGCGTAGTCGGCGGTCTGCAGGAGAACCGGCAGGATCGGAATCGTGTACACCCGCGCCACGGTCGCCTCGGATTCGTAGGCGACGTGGGCGTCGAGCCCGCCGGAGATGGTCTGCGAGTAGTCGGTCCACCAGCCCTGCCGGCCGGAGGCCTTGACCCAGCGCATCAGTTTGTCCGCGACCTGGGTGCCCTCGATGCCGTAGAGCCGGATCAGGTCGCGGACGTCGCGGGACTGCGGGCTGCCCTGGGCGTTCTCCAGCCGGGAGAGCTTCGAGGTGGAGATCAGCAACTCGGCCGCGACCTCTTCGAGCGTGCGGCCGGACTCCTCGCGAAGCCGGCGCAACTCGTCCGCGATTCGCCGCCGCGGAATGATCGGACCTTGCATCGCCGCCATGGGACCTCGTCCTGGTAGTGCGCTACGGGTCTTTCAGTCTGGGAAGGCTCCTTGTGGGATTCCCACGAGCGAGAACTCTACTCCGCCTGCGGGTGCGAACGCTGCCCCCTGGGGGCAAAGTTCCGAAGATCGCTGCCCCATTCGAGTGGTTTTCCCAGGAGAAAGGCACGAGTGGAGGGCTGTCGCACGCGATGGGATAGGCCGAGTGGGTTGTCGTCATGGGAACTCATACATGGGAATTGCATGGCGGGCGTGCAGTGCGGGAGACTGCAAGTGGAATCCCCCAGAAGATCCACCGGTAGGGCAGAGGAAGGAGCGGCTCGGGCACGAACGTCGGCGCAGTGGGTCAGCAGGGGTCAGCGGAAACCCGCGGAGGAAGGGGCCTGCCATGCTTGTGTTGCTGCGACTGGGTTTGTTGGTCCGAGTGGTGGCCGTGATCGGGGCGGTGATCGCGGTGCTGGCCGTTCTGCTCACGGGACGCGAATCGACCGGGGTGGCGCTGCCGCTGCCGGGCGGGGCGCAGGTCAACGTGGCGGCCACCGGCCAGGGAGCGGTCTCCTACCGCGTGACGGGCACCGGGAAGGACGGGTTGAACGTCCGCAGTTGCCCGGACGTGGTCTGCGCGAAGGTCGGACTGCTGCGCGAAGGCGACTCGTTCGGCGCGACCTGCTGGCAGCGGGGCGCCGCGGTTTCCGGTGATCCGAAGTGGCTGAGCGGCACGGTGAACGGCCGCACCGGGTTCGCCGCCGCGCGTTTCCTGCGCGCCGAGGCGGCGGTCCCGGCGTGCGACCCGCCACCGGTGGTGCGGAGCTAGCGGACGAGCAACCTGGCGAGGGAGGAGGTGAAGCGCCCGGCGGCCACGTCGCCGGGCGCTTCGCCGAAGTACTCGGTGTTGAGGAAGTAGCCGACCATGGCGCACATCATCACGGTGGCCGCGGCGGCGGGATCCTCCTCGGCCGGTGCGACGGGCGTGGTCAGCAGGAGATCGGCGACGCCGAGTTCGACCCCGCGCTGCACCATCACCTCGCGGACCTGCCGGCCCACCTCCGGAGCGCGGCCGCGTTCCCACATCAGGATCGCGATCAGCGGTTTGAGCTCGCGCAGGAAGTCCAGATCGGCCAGCAGTTGCGTGGCCAGCGCCTCGGCGGGCGTGCCGTGGGTCCGCGAGATCTGGGCCGCGGGATTCTTCCGCACGCGTTCCATCTCGCGTTCGACGACCGCGGCCAACAGGGCCTTCTTGTCCTTGAAGTGCCGGTAGAAGCTGCCGCTGCCCGCGGACAGGCCGGCGGCCGACTCGATCGCCGTGACCGGAGTGGCGGCGACGCCCTGCTCGCCGAACAGCCGCAGCGCGACGTCCATGATCCGCTCGCGGGTGCCGGATGCCATGGTGCCAGCCTACTGTTGCGAGCGTAAGAACCCTCTTGCAAACTGGTCCGGTCCGGGTGCTCGTGGTGCTACCGGCTCTCGCTCGGTGCGGCGCAGGGGGCCGCGCCGAGCGAGAGCCACCGGGGCGTGCCCCTTGTCGAGGGCCGGGACTACTCGCCGCTCCACTCGGGTTTCCGCTTCTCGGCGAACGCGCGCGGGCCTTCCTTGGCGTCCTTGCTGGTGAGCACCGGAACGACCTCGGTGAGGTTCATCGACCAGATCTCCTCGTCCCAGTCGGAACCGTAGGCGGCCGCGCGGTGCACGATCCGCTTGCTGGCGCGGACCGAGAGCGGGGCGTTCGCGGCGATCGTCCGGGCCAGTTCCAGCGCGGTGCCGAGGACCTGCTCCGGCGCGACCACCCGGTTCACCAGACCCCAGCGGGCCGCGGTTTCGGCGCTGATCGGTTCACCGGTCAGCGCGACCTCGAGGGCGAGTTTGAGCGGGATCTGGCGCGGCAGCCGGAACAGGCCGCCGGCGGCCGCGGCCAGGCCGCGTTTGACCTCCGGCAGGCCGAACTGCGCGGTTTCGCTGACCACCGCGAGATCACAGGCCAGCATGATCTCGGTGCCGCCGCCGAGCGCGAACCCGTTGACCGCGGCGATCAGCGGTTTGTCGATGAAGTGCTGGACGAGCCCGGCGAACCCCCATTCGGGGTGCTCGGGCGCGAAGATCGACCGGCCCGCCGCCAGTTCCTTCAGGTCCGCGCCCGCGGAGAACGCCTTGCCCGCGCCGGTGAGGACGCCGACGCGCAATCCCGGATCGTCCTTCAGCGTTTCCAGGGCCGCGCCGACGTCGGCGGCGAGCGCGGAGTTCACCGCGTTCATCGCCCGGGGCCGGTTCAGCGTGATGAGCGCGATGTCGTCGATGCGTTCGAGGGTGGCCGCCGGGGCCGGTTCGTCGGGAGTCGCCACTCGCGGAACATATCCCGGCGATCACGCCGATGACCAGTTACCCGGGTTACTCCGCGACGTAGGTGCGGTGCGTCCAGGAGAACACCCGCAGCTCGGTTCCGTCCCGCTCCACCCGTTCGGCGGTCGGCTGGTAGTGCTCGTAACAGCGGCCGTGCGGGATCTTCACCTGCTGCTCGAAATCGTCCACGTGCCGGATCCGCTCCAGGTCGTCGAGGATTTCCTCGGGCCCGCCCCGCAGGATCGCGTTCGGCTGGTTCGCCGCCATCCGGAATCACCCCTCCTCTGCTGCCCGCCGCGTGGCGGGTGCGTCTGTGACCTAGGTAACACTATCTCCGATCGCCGCTCGGGAAACCCCTAGACGACCCCTGAATGACCGCGCGGTTACCCGGGCAGGCGCGCGATGAGCACACCGCGACGGGACAATTCCGAGGTCGTTCCCAGCGGGTGACCGGTCAGCGCGTCGACCGCGCCTTCCGGAAGCGGAACGGTCAGCTCGAAGGCGTTGTGGTTCAGCAGGAACAGCCACCGCGTCCCGTCGGCCGACCGGCGCACGGTGGCCTCCACCCCGGCGGGCAGGTCCGGCGCCACCGGCCGCACCCCGGCCGCCGCGGTCACCCGGCGCAGCACCGAGCCCATCGTCTCCGGATCCGGCCGGGTGCCCAGGTAGTACGCGACGCCGTCGCCGAACGCGTGCCGGGTGATCGCCGGGCGGCCCGCGAGGTCGCCGTCGGCGAAGGTCGCCAGGACTTCCGCCCCGGCCGGGGTGATCCACTCCGACCACGTGTTCCCGGTGCCCCGCGTGCCGTCGGCGAAGGCGAGCGGCGCCGACCAGTCCGCCAGCAGCGGCCAGAACTCCTCGATCCGCAGCCCGAGCAGGTCCCGGAACGGGCCCGGATAGCCGCCGAGGTGCACCCGGTCGCAGGCGTCCACGATCCCGGAGAAGAACGACAGCACCAGGTGCCCGCCCCCGCGCACGTACTCGATCAGGTTCTCCGCCGCCTCCGGCTCGGTGAGGTACAGGTTGGGCACCACGACCAGCCGGTACCCGGACAGATCGGCCTTGGGGGACACGACGTCGGTGCCGATCCCGGCTTCCCACAGCGGCCGGTAGTGCGCGAGGCTGGTCTCCTCCTGGGTGAGATCGCCGACCGGATGCGCCTCGTTCTCCAGCGCCCAGCCGCTGGACCAGTCCATCACCAGTGCCGTCTCCGCCTCGACGCGGGAACCGAGCAGCTCGGTGAGCCCGCCCAGTTCCGCGCCGAGCCCGGCGGCCTCGCGGTAGGTGCGGGTGCCCGGGCCGCCGTGCGGCACCATCGCCGAGTGGAACCGTTCCGCGCCGCCCCGGGACTGCCGCCACTGGAAGAACATGATCGCGTCGGCGCCGCGCGCCACCGCCTGGTAGCTCCACAACCGCAGGAGATCCGGCGCCTTGGCCGCGTTGCGGTCGCGCCAGTTCACCGCGCTCGGCGCCTGCTCCAGCAACAGCCAGGGTTTCCCGCCGCCGAGCGAGCGCATCAGGTCGTAGCGGTACGCGGCCTCGGGCACGGTGCCCGGATCGTGCGGATCCGGGTAGCTGTCGAACGAGATCACGTCCTGGTGCGGGGCCCAGGCGGAATTGTCGATCTGGAACCAGCCGCCGACGAAATTGGTGGTCACCGGGACCTCGGGAGTATGCCGCCGGACGATCTCGGCTTCCATCAGGAAGCACTCGAGCAGCGCGTCCGAGGAGAACCGGCGGAAGTCCAGCAGCTGCGCCGGATTCTGGAAGGTCGGCGCGGTCCGGGGCGGGAACACCTCGGCGAATTCGCCGTAGCGCTGCGACCAGAACGTGGTCGACCACGCCTCGTTGAGCGCGTCCACGCTGCCGTACCGGGTGGCCAGCCAGTCCCGGAACGCCTGCGCGGAGACGTCGCAGTAGCAGCGGGCGTTGCGGTGGCCGTATTCGTTGTTGATGTGCCACAGCGCGAGCGCGGGATGCCCGGCGTAGCGTTCGGCGAGCCGTTCCACCAGGCGCGCCGCATGCGCCCGGTAGGTCGGGCTGGACGGGCAGTAGTGCTGGCGCGAACCCGGCCACAGCGTGGTGCCGTCCGCCCGCCGCGGCAGCGAATCCGGGTGCAGCCGGGCGAGCCAGGGCGGCGGGGACGCGGTCATGGTCGCCAGGCAGACGGCGATTCCGTTGCCGGACAACCGATCCAGCACGCGGTCGCACCAGCCGAAGTCGTACTCGCCCGGCGCCGGTTCGACCCGTGCCCAGGAGAAGATCCCGACCGACACCAGGTTCACCCCGGCGCGTTTCATCAGGGCCATGTCCTCGTCCTGCACCGATTCCGGCCACTGCTCCGGGTTGTAGTCGGCGCCGTACGCGAACCGCCCGATCCGCTGCCGCACCAAGCTCATCCCTTGACACTCCCTTGGGTCAGTCCGGCCCGCCAGAACCGTTGCAGCGAGCCGATCGCGATCATCAGCGGGAGCACCGCGACGAACGTCCCGCCGACGGTGAGCTGGTACAGCTCCGGTTGCCGGTCCGCCGCGGAGTACCAGGACGTGAGGCCGAGCGTGATCGGGTAGAGCTTGGGATCGGACAGCATGATCAGCGGCAGGAAGTAGTTGTGCCAGATCGCGACGAACTGGAACAGGAAGACGGTCACCAGCGCCGGGGTGAGGATGCGCAGCACGATCCCCGCGAAGATCCGCGACTCGCCCGCGCCGTCGACCCGCGCGGCCTCCAGCAGTTCGTCCGGCACCGAGGCTTCGGCGTAGATCCGGGTGAGGTAGACGCCGAACGGGCTGACCAGGCTGGGCAGCAGCACCGACCAGTAGGTGTTGTCCAGGCTCACCTTGCTCAGCATGAGGTACAGCGGCAGGGCGAGCGCGGTGGCCGGGACCAGCACGCCGCCGAGCACCACGTTGAACACCGCTTCCTTGCCGCGGAAGGAGAACTTCGCCAGCGCGTACCCGGCCGCGGCGGCGAACAGGGTGGCCACCGTCGCCCCGGCGCCCGCGTACAGCACGGTGTTGAGCACCCAGCGCAGGTAGATCCCGTTGTCGTAGCTGAACACCGCGTGCAGGTTCGCCAGCAGGCGGGGGTTGGCGAACCACAGCCCGGACGTGCCGAACATGTCCGAAGTGGACTTCGTCGCGGAGACCACCAGCCAGTAGACCGGCAGCAGGAAGTACAGCGCGAACAGCGCGCACACGCCGGTGATGAGCACCCGGGAAGCCAGCTGCGGGCGGTTCATCGCCGACCACCCCGGCCGACCAGGTGCAGGAACCCGAACGAGAGCACGAACGCGCCCAGCGCCAGCAACACGGCTTCGGCGGCGGCCAGGCCGTAGTTGTTGTTGGCGAACGCTTCGGTGTAGGCGGACAGGTTGGGCGTGTAGCTCACCCCGATCGCCGCGGTGATCGGGCGCAGCACCTGCGGTTCGGCGAACAGTTGCAGGGTGCCGATGATGGTGAACACCGTGGTGAGCACGATCGCCGGGCGCACCAGCGGCAGTTTGACGTGCCACACCACCTGCCACGGCCGGGCACCGTCCACTGTGGCCGCTTCGTACAGCTCACCGGGAATCGACTTGAGCTGCGCGATGATCACCAGCATGTTGTAACCGGCGAACGCCCAGGTGACGATGTTCGCGATGGACCACAGCACGGTCGAGGAGCCGAGCGGGTCCACGTGCAGCCCGGCCGCCGCGGCCAGGTCGATGATCGGGCTGATGCCCGGCACGTAGAGGAAACCCCAGAGGATCGTGGCGATGACCCCGGGCACGCCGTAGGGCAGGAAGTACGCCGCGCGGAAGAACGACGGCCACTTCGCCGAAGCCGCGTCCAGCAGCAGCGCCAGCGTGGTCGCGAGCAGGATCATCACCGGCACCTGGACCACGGCGAACAGCAGCACCCGGCCGAGGCTTTCGAGGAACGCCGTGGAGTCGAGCGCGCTCGCGTAGTTGGCCAGCCCGGCGAACACCGTGCGCGAACCGCCCAGCCCGAGCGCGCCGGAGCGTTTCGTGGTCAGCAGGCTCTGGTAGATCGCGTACCCGATCGGCGCGACGAAGAAGACCACGAACAGCACGCCGAACGGGGCCAGGAACGCCCAGGGCACCAGCGCCTTCCGGCGCCGCCTCGTCACCATCGTCAGCCCTGACCGCCCACCTTGACCTGCAGCCCCTTGGCCCGCAGATCGGCCACGGTCTGCTCCTGCACCTTCCGGATGGCGTCCGCGAGCGTGCCGTTGCCGGAAACCGCCGCCTGCATCCCGGATTTGAGGTGGTCGAAGGTGGCCGTGCTGGTGGGGATCCAGCGCCAGTCCTTGTTCACGTTCCGATCGGACTCGGCGAACACCTCGTTGATCTTCTGCCCGCCGAAGAATTCGTACGCCTTCGCCCGCGCGGGCCCGTCGGCCGCCTGCTTCGACGCGGGCCAGCCGTAGCCGCCGTCCATCAGCAGCTTGACGCTTTCCGGATCGGAGTTCAGCCACATCGCGAAGTCGAACGCGTCCTTCGGGTACTTGCCGCCCTTGAGCAGCGCCGAGGACGAACCGCCCCAGTTCGAGGACGCCTGCTGACCCGGTTGCCACTGCGGCAGCGGCGCGGCCCGCCACTTGCCCGCGGTGCCCGGCGCGTTGCCGGACAGGATCGCGTCGCCCCACTGCGGCCCGACCCAGGCGACCACCCGGCTGCTCTGGATGTCGGCGTACCAGGCGGCCTGCTGGGTGGGCTCCACCTTCACCAGGTCCTGGGTGCGCAGCCGGTCCCAGAAGTCGGCGACCCGCCGGGTGGGCTCGCTGTCCATGTGCACGGTCCAGGTGTCGCCCTCGGTGCCGAACCACTTCGCACCGGCCTGCCAGGCCAGCGAGGTGATCCAACCGGCGTCGGTGGGCGGGAACGCGCTGAGGTAGGCGGCCGGATCGGCGGCCCGGACCTTGCGCGCGGCCTGTTCGAAATCGGCCCAGGTCGCCGGGGGTGCGATGCCCCACTTCTCGAACAGATCGGCGCGGTAGAACAACCCCATCGGGCCGGACGCCTGCGGGACGGCGTAGATCCCGTCGCCGAACACGCCCTGCTCGTACTGCCACTCCGTGAACGCGCCGCGGCGCCGCTCGATGCCCAGCGGTTTGAGGTCGGTCAGCCCGCCGGAGAGCACGAAATCGGGGATCGCCTGGTACTCGACCTGCGCGATGTCCGGCGGGTTTCCGGCCTGGATGGCGGAGAACATCTTGGCGTAGCCGCCCTGGCCGCCGGCCGGGATCTTCTCCAGCTTCACCTGCACCTCGGGATTGCGCTGGTTCCACAGGTCCACCGCCTTGTTCACGCCGGGCACCCAGGACCAGAACGTGAGGGTGATCTTCTCGCCCGGTTGGCGGCCCTGCACCGCGGCCGGTTCGTCCCCGCCGGAGCAGGCGGTGGCCACGAGTGCGAGGGCGGCGAGCAGACCGGGCAGCAGTCTGCGGTGGCGGCGGCGGTCACGGAACATTGCTTCGGGCCTGCCTTTCCGGCGAGCAACATTGGACGTCGGACGTAGGATGTCCACGGAAGGTACGCGTGCCCCGTCCACGACGCAAGGGAGAACCCGGTGCCACCGACTTCGCGATTCTCGGCGCGCTGCGCCATCGTCTCCGGCAGCGCTTCCGGGATCGGCGCCGCCGTCGCCCGGCGGCTGATCGCGGAGGGGGCGTCCGTGGTGGGCATCGACCTTTCGCCCGCCGGTCCGGCGACCGACCTGGTCCGCGGGGACGTCGCCGATCCGGACACCTGGCGGGCCGCGGTCGAACTGGCCAACGATCGCCACGGCGGCGTGGACGTGCTGGTCGGCAACGCCTACGCGAAGGTGGTGAAACCCTTGCACGAGACCGGATCCGCGGAGTGGGCGCGGCAGCTCGACGTGAACCTCACCGCGGCCTACCACGGCGTCCGGGCCTGCCTGCCGGGGTTGCGCGCCGCCGGGGGAGCGATCGTGCTGGTGTCCTCGGTGCACGCGCTCGCCGGAATTCCCGGGCATCCCGCCTACGCCGCGGCCAAGGGCGCGCTGGTCTCGCTGGCCGGGCAGCTCGCGGTCGAGTACGGCCCCGAGATCCGGGTCAACTGCGTGCTGCCGGGGCCGATCCGCACCGCCGCCTGGGACGAGGTGAGCGAGGAGGACCGCGCGCGCAGCGTCGCCGGAACGGCACTCGGCCGATTCGGTTCCCCCGATGAGGTGGCCGCCGCGGTGGCTTTTCTCGCCTCCGCTGACGCTTCCTACGTGACCGGTGCCAGCCTGGTGGTGGACGGTGGCTGGACGGTCAGGAAGGACTCCGCATGAAGATCACCGGAATCGAGACTTTCCCGGTGCCCCCGAGGTGGCTGTTTCTCAAGGTGAGCACGGATTCCGGGATCAGCGGCTGGGGCGAGCCGGTGGTCGAGGGCCGCGCGGAGACCGTGCGGGCGGCCGTGCGCGAACTGTCCGAGGTCCTGATCGGGGCCGATCCGCTGCGCATCGAGGACCACTGGCAGGTGCTCTTCCGCGGCGGCTTCTACCGCGGCGGCCCTGTGCTCTCCAGCGCCCTGGCCGGATTCGACCAGGCGCTGTGGGACATCGCGGGCAAGGTGCGCGGCGCGCCGGTGCACGAACTGCTCGGCGGCCCGGTCCGGGAGCGGGTCCGGATGTACCAGTGGGTGGGCGGCGACGAGCCCGCGGAGGTGGCGGACGCGGTGGCCGAACAGGTCGAGGCCGGGTTCACCGCGGTGAAGATGAACGCCTGCGGCCGGTTGCGGGCGATCGACACCCTCGCCGAAGCCCGCCAGGTGGTGCGCCGCGCCGAACAGGCCCGCGAAGTGCTCGGCGAGCACCGCGATCTGGCGATCGACTTCCACGGCCGGGTCTCCCCGGCGATGGCGAAACGGCTGCTGCCGATGCTGACCGAGGTCGCGCCGCTGTTCGTCGAGGAACCGGTGCCCCCGGAGCTTTCGCACCTGCTGGGCGAGCTGGTGGCGAGCAGCCCGATCCCGCTGGCCACCGGCGAACGGCTGTATTCGCGCTGGGATTTCCGGGCGCCGCTGGCCGCCGGAATCGCGGTGGCGCAACCGGATCCGTCACATGCGGGCGGGATTTCCGAGATCCGCCGGATCGCCGCGCTCGCCGAGATCTACGGGGCATCGCTGGCGCCGCACTGTCCACTCGGGCCGATCGCGCTGGCCGCCGCGCTGCAACTCGGCTTCGCCGTGCCGAATTTCCTCCTCCAGGAACAGAGCCTGCGCATGCAATACCACAATCGGGTCGAATTGCTGGACTACGTGGTCGACACCGGGGTTTTCGATTTCACCGGCGGGTACGCGCGGCGGCCGGCCGGCCCCGGGCTGGGCATCGAGGTCGACGAGGCCGTGGTGCGGAAGATGGCCGAAACCGGGCACTCCTGGCGGAATCCGATCTGGCGGCACGCCGACGGAAGCCTGGCCGAATGGTGAGGAATGGGCGGGGTAGGGTAATCCCGGGGAACATCGGATGTGGGATGAATGCGATTCGATTCGGGAGTGACGGAGTGTCGGAGTGACCGAGGAACGTCCACCGGCGCGCCTGGCGACCCGCATGAGCCGCGCCATCCGGGACGAGATCACCGGCCTGATCCTGGAGCGCGGGCTGCGCTCCGGTGATCCGCTGCCCACCGAGACCGAACTGGTCGAGGCGCTGGGCGTCAGCCGGAATTCCATCCGGGAAGCGCTCAAAGCCCTGCAGGCGCTGGACATCGTCGAGATCCGGCACGGGCACGGCACCTACGTCGGCCGGTTGTCCCTGGACCCGCTCGCCGACGGCCTGACCTTCCGCGTGCTGCACGGCCTGGGCAGCGACCTCCGCGCGCTCGACGAGATGCTCGAGGTCCGCGAGGCCCTGGAGGGCGCGTTGATCCGGCGGGTCGCGGCGTCCGTGCCGGAGGCCGATCTGGACGCGCTCGACCAGGTGACCAAGCGGATGAGCGCCCGCGCGAAGGCGGGGGAGACCTTCGCCGACGAGGACCGCGAGTTCCACGAGCTGCTGTACCGGTCGCTGGAGAACGCCCTGGTGACCCAGTTGCTGCGGGCGTTCTGGGACGTCTACCACCGGGTGAACCACCGGCTGGGCGTCACCGATCCGAACCCGGTCGAAACGGCCAAACGGCATCGAGCGATCGTCACCGCGCTCCGGAAACGGGACGTGGCGCGGGCGGAGAAGGCGATGGCCGAGCACTTCCGCAACCTCGACGTCCGGATGGCGGAGCTGACCCGGCACCGGAAACCGGCCGCGGAATAACGCGCACCGCACACCGGTTGGCTCAGGTTTGTAACGACCAACTGGAGGTTCTTTCGTGCGTGCGCTGGTAACCACTCCGGGTTCGCGGTTCGGTGTCACTGTCCAAGAGGTGCCCGATCCGGTTCCGGCCCCCGATCAGGTGCTCGTCGAGGTCGCCCATTCCTCGCTGAACTTCGGCGAGGTGTTCCGGGCCAAGTCCGCGGAAGCGGCGGGCGAAGTGTTCGGCTGGGACGCCTCGGGCGTCGTGGTCGCCGCCGCGGCCGACGGTTCCGGGCCCGCGGTCGGCAGCCGGGTGCTGACCTTCGACTACGGCGGCGGATGGGCGCGGCGCCGCGCGGTCGCGGCGAACGAGGTGGCCGTCGTCCCCGAGGGCGTCGACCTGGCGGTCGCCTCGACCCTGCCGGTCGCCGGGGTCACCGCCCTGCGCGCCCTGC
This sequence comes from Amycolatopsis anabasis, assembly GCF_009765355.1. Classification (GTDB taxonomy): domain Bacteria; phylum Actinomycetota; class Actinomycetes; order Mycobacteriales; family Pseudonocardiaceae; genus Amycolatopsis; species Amycolatopsis anabasis. The sequence goes on from NZ_VTHK01000014.1 coordinate 46,516, forward strand.
GGAACTCCGGATCTCTGCTCGGCAAGCGGGTGCTGATCACCGGCGCGTCCGGCGGGGTGGGCCGGTTCGCGGTGCAACTGGCCGCGCGGGCCGGGGCGCACGTGATCGCCAACGCCGCCCGCGGCGCCGGGCTCGCCGAACTCGGCGCGCACGAGGTGGTCGCCTCCCTCGACGATCTGGAACCGGTCGACGTCGTCCTGGACAACGTCGGCGGCAGTCACCTCGTCCGGGTCCACGAACTCCTGACCACGGACGGGGTCATCCAGAGCATCGGCTGGACCTCGGGTGAACCGGCCGTGTTCCCGCCGTACAGCACGGTGGCCCTGGGCAAGCGGCTGGTCGGTTTCCAGGCGGGCACCGGTTTCGCGCCGGACCTGGCGTACCTGCTCGATCTGCTCGGCCGGGGCGCGCTGTCGGTCGAGGTCGGCTGGCGCGGTTCGTGGGAGAAGTTCGACGAGGCCGCCGAAGCGCTCCTCGGCCGCAAGGTTTCCGGGAAAGCCGTGATCGATCTGGACTGATCGGGCGTCCCACCCCGCGAATTCGGCGAAAGCGGTCGACAGCGTCAGCGCGTGACTGCAGTCTGTCGTGGTGGACGGGATGGAGAGCCTGCGGCACGCGGTGGCCACGGTGCCGATTCCCGGCGCGCCGCCCCGGCTTTCACACAACGGGGCGGCGGTCGGGCTGGCGCTGCTGGACGCCTCCCTCCGGCTCAACCACGTGCGCCGCCTGACCGAGCGGCTGACCATGGCCGAGCACGGGGCCGCCCGGCGGACCACCGAGGTCGACGTCAGTTTGCGGCTGCTGGACGAGGGGCAGCGCGAGGCCACCACCGACCTCCAGGAGCTGATCGGGAAGGAGCACGGCGAACGGGGCGCCGGTGGCACCACGCTCTGGGTGCCCATCGCGCGGCTGCCGCGCCGCGGGGTGTCCGCGGTCGACGTCTACGACGGCACGGGCCAGAAACTGCCCCGGCTCACCCAGCACGAGACCTCCCGGCTGATCGCGTCCGGGCTCTACCGGCTGCTGCGCGGCATCCTGGCCAGCGACGAGCACGCCCATTCGGCCCGGCAGGATCTGAGCGGATTCCTCTTCCGCCTGCACGAACCGCGCTGGCTGGTGCAGCGGGCCCTGCTCACCCTGCTGACCGAACGGGACCACCCGGCGAACGAGTTCTCGCTGCCGCCCGCGGAAGGAACCGTTTCCGGGCACGGGCGGCAGTGCCGGGAGATCGCCCTGCAGGTGCTCGACGACTACCGGCACCTGCTGGTCGACTACGCCCAGCTGCTGGACATCGCGGTCCGGGACTACCTGCTGGTGGTGGCGCTGGACGACGCCGTCGACGAGTACCGGCTGAGCTACGAGACCCCGCTGCACGTGGGCGAGGGCGCCCCGGCGACGCTCCTGCCCCGGCTGGCCGAGGAGTGGCGGCGGGTGCGCGCGAGCCACGGCGGTTACTTCGTGCGGTACGAGACGACGATCCCGGCGACGCTCAAGTCCTACCACCTGGTGGTCAAGGCGACGCCGGAGACCGAGATGGCCCGGATGTACCTGTCCACCGACGCCGACCGGCACCAGGCCGAAAACCTCGCGCGGGATCTGCGGTCGCTCGCCCAGCGCCAGGAGGCCGCCGAGCGGGACGGCGCCGGACCCGCCGTGCGCAAGATCCTGGAACTGCAGGCGCAGACCGCGTTGCGCACGCTCGCCGACCTGCTGCGCCGCCGGAAGTGGGAGGCGGGCCGATCCGGGGTCGAGCTCACCGCGCACGCGTTGCCGGCCTGCCACCGGCTGGCCGCGGCCGCCACCATCGGCGACGCGGTGCGGACCGCGACCAACGAGGTGGACAACGCCGTGCTGCGGCATCCGAACGTGGACGCGGCGACCCTGCGGGCGGCCGCGGACGAACTCACCGACCGGGAACTCGGCCGCGATCTCGTGCTGGTCGACCAGGTCACCGACAACCAGGCGCAGGCGTACTGGCGGCGGTCCGGCGACGGCATCGCGTGCGGTGACCAGGTGCGGATCAACGCCGGCCTGCTGCTCAAGGACTCCACCGAATCGGGCCCGCGCAACGTCATGCTCTACGCGCTCGCGGTGGCGGCCACCTGTTACCTGCTCGGCTGGCTGCTGGTGCGCAGCCCGTGGCCGTTCGGGCGCCGCGCCACCGAGGCGCTCGGGCACGTGGAGGACGGCCAGTCGGTCATCACCATGCTCCTGCTGGTGCCGGGCTTCCTCTACACCCGGCTGGCGCTGCCGCCCCGCCGTTCGGTCGCCGCGTACCTGCGCACCCTGCCGCGGGTGCTCGGGCAGCTGTGCATCGTGTCGTCGGCCGGGTTCGCCGCGGCCATCGCCGCCAAGAGCCCGGGCGAGGTCGTGCAGGTGTTCCTGATCATCGCCGTGGTCCTGCCGGTGCTCACCGCGCTCCTGCTGATCGGCCTGCGTTCGTGGCGGGAGTCGACCTCGCCGCTGAGCCGGATCGGGGTGCCGCGCTGGGTGGGCAACGGCGCCCGGCGCCGCGGCCCGCGCGCGCCGAACGTGCGGTTCGATTCCTTCGGGGGAGACGGATGACCCAGGTGTCGCTGCGCAACCTGGCCGATCTGGCCCGGGCCGGGTTCGAGATCGCCCGGCAGCCGCTGACCAAAGTGGACTTCGAGATCCACCACGTGGCCGCGCGTCCCGGTTTTCTGCGGGAGCTCGTCGCGGACGGCTTCCTGGAGACGGTGTGCTCGGCGGCGAACGGCGCCGCGGTGGCCATCGGCACGCACACCCGCAACCGGCTGGACAGCATCGTCGACGAGGACCAGCACGACGGCCCGACCGGAACCGCGCTGCCCCAGCGGTCCGCCGACGGCTGGGTGTTCCACCAGAGCGCGTGGCCGAACCCGACCTTCATCTACGAATCCGCGCGCACCTTCGAGGGTTTGGTCTCGATCGACCCGGACGCCAAGGAGCTGTCCGACTGGCACGGGCTGGCGGTCCGGAACCTGATGCAGGAGATCTCCGAGGCGGCGACCAAACTGGCCGGGGCGCCGCTGCTCACCCTGCAGTGCCCGGCGCAACTCCCGCCGATCGTGAAGACCCGCAACCACGATCTGCGCACCCGCAAGGAACTGCCCTCGGTGTGTTCGGCGTTCGCCATCCGGTTCTCGGTCGCGTTGCAGGACGCGTCCGCCGAGCAGCAGATCGTGCTGAGCAACCGGATTCGCGAACTGTGCGAGGAGAACGGTTTCGGGTTCTGGATCGCGGACACCCGGCCCGGCCACCGCCCGGGGAACTGGTTCGAGGTGTGCCGCACGCCCGCCCGGGACGACGACCGGCCGGAGAAACCGGTGACCACGTGCCTCCCGGTGACCTGCGCCGGCCCGGCCCGGGTCGGTTCCACCCACGCGATCATGTCGTTCCTGCGGCGCTACCCCCGGGTGGGCGTGGTCGGCTGTTCGGGAACCTCGTTGGCGGATCTGGCGTTCGTGCACCTGCAGCTGTCGGTCGAGGGGGTCAGTTCCGAGCGGCTGAACAAGATCCTGGAGAAACTCTACGGCGAGGAGACCGTGCCGGTCCGGCCGCGCGAACTCCTGCGGAAGCTCTTCGGACGGCTCGGCCTGCGCGCCGAGAACTCGGCGGACAAACGAGCCGACGCGACCGGCCCGGCCAGCGACTACCAGACCTTCGTCGGGCCCGCGTTCGACTACCGGCCGTCGGCCACCACGCACGCGCTGCCGGTCTGGGTGTCCTGGCAGATCGCCCGCAAGGACGACGGCCTGGCCGCACCGGTGGAATGCCTGTACCGCGCGCTGCGCCAGGTGGTGCCCGAACTGGCCCTGCCCGGCGAACCGGTGGCCCCGCTCAGCGAAGTGGCCGCGGTGGAGTACCTCATCTGCCGGGCGACCGAGCAGTCGGTGGTGCGGGGCAAGGGAAAGCTCGCGGTGCCCAAACCGGTGCTCGAGCAGTTCGGCGGGGTGCCCGCCGAGGACCCGGCGTCGAAGCTCTGCGCCTCCCTGGAGGAAGCCTGGAAGGCGCAGATCGATCTGGCCGAGGTGCGCGGGGTCAGCGAACTGACCGTCGCCTGGCGCGAGGCGTGGCTCGGCCACTGGACGTACTACTAGGTCGTGAGTGTTCCGACCGGTTCTAACCGGCCTGACCACTCACGACCCCCAGACTTGGTTCCCTTACAAGAGACGGTGACCGGTCTGGGCGTGCGGGCGCCGCCTGGCTGCCACCCCGATGCTCGTCGCACGTTGTCGGCCAAGAGGGACCGCAACGAGGCCGTGCTCGTCGGGGTGCCCGGGGGGCGAGCCGACGTCGATGCGGCCTTCGGTGCGCGAGATGCTCGTGGGGCACACGGTGCGGCTGTGCCGGTACCCGGAGGACACCAATGTGGCTTTCGGGGCGTTGAAGGTACCGAACGCCGCATTGGGTACCTCCGAGCACCACCACCCGCGCGGTGTCGCACTTTGTCGGCCAAGTGCGGCTCGTCGAACGGAAACGCCAGGTCACCAGTAGGCGACCCAATGAGAGCCCGCTCTAACCGGCCGGAACACTCACGACCCCCGGCACTTGGTTCCCCCGCGGGTGCAGGTGGCCACCTAACCGGCGAACGCCTCGGCCACCGCGGCGTGGATGCGCTGCGGGCGGTCCGGGGGAGCGAGGTCGATGCCCGCGTGCATCCCGCCGTGGTCGCTGCCGAACGTCCAGCCCTCCAGCGTTTCGAAATCCGGGTTCGCCACGGTGAAACCGATCGTTTCGAAGTGGTCGAACCCGGCGTCGATGCCGAAGTCGGTGACCTCGCGCTGTTCGACGAGCCGGACGGTGAGCGTCGCTTCGGGTCGCCCGCCGCGCAGGTGTTCGGTGACGTCGATCGGGCCCTGCCAGTCGTGCCCGTTGAGCCACATCCCGGGGGACGGCCCGGCCACGTCCGAACTCCACACCACTTGCCCGTTGAGGAGCACCTGCTTGACGTGGTACCCGGTGGGGGAGGTGCTCGTGCACTTGTCGCTGCGGTGCCAGAAGGACAGTTCGTGGCGCGGCGCGTCCGGGTCGACGCGGACCCGCTGCTCGGCCCACGCCGAGTTCCCGGCCGCGGTCCGGGTGCGCGCCGGAACCGTGAACGAAAGCCGCCCGAAGCCGTACATCGCGCGGTTCTCGCTGGCGGGCAACGGGGTGCCGTCCACCGGGAGCCCGTAGGCGAGCACGCCCTGGATCCGCCCGTCCGCGGCGTAGGCCAGGCCGGTGCGCAGGCAGTCCCGCACATAAGCCTCGGTGGGGTCGCGCATGGTGTCCAGGAAACGTCCACAGTAGACAAGCGCGACCAGCCCGAGCCCGCGCGGCGCGGTGATCGCGCGGATGTCGTCCAGCCGGGCGGCCATCGAGGCCGCGTTCTCGGTGTTGTGGAACGGATCGTCGAGGTAGGGGTAGATCAGCCCGTCGATGTAGGGCCGGTAGGTGTCCACGAAGGCCACGTCGGTCGCGGCGTCGTGGTAGGCGCACAGCCAGAACTGGAGACCGGGGTTGATGCCGGTGTGGATCTCGCGCATCTTCCGCACGTATTCGGGAGTGAACGTCTCGCGGTTCTGCCCGATGTGGAAATCGTCGATGCCCCAGCCGGTGAGGTTGGGGTACTGGGTGGACAGTGTCGCGATCTCCCGCGCCCAGGCCAGGTAGTCCTGCCCGAAGGGACGCGAGGACCGCCCGCCCTCGAACGATTCCGACGGCGGCACCAGGTACACCCAGACCGCGAGGCCCGCCTGTTCGGCCGCGGGCAGGAACTCCAGGCGCAGATCGTCCCAGTCCGTCGGCGAATCCCAGATCCCGTAGGTGTAGGTGTTGACGTTCGCCGCGCGGAGCCGTTCGACCAGCCGGGGTGAGTCGATGTGCCGGTACCCGTCGGCACGCGGAACCGCCTCCCGCAACGCGGCGCCGATGGTGTTGCCACCGGTCATCGCGGACTTGACGCCACCGGGTGGAACGGGCATCGATCACCTCCGTGGGACGAGTTTTCCACACCATGCCATGGTTGGCCACTTTCCCGCAGCCTGGCCACAATCGACGGTCGCGCGAGGACGTCAAGGTTCTTGCAAGGCGCTTCCCCGGACAATTGCCGAAACCTGGCGAGGGGGGAGGGCCATGGTGCTGCGCATTCTTTTCACCGCGGAGGATCTGTGCCGGGTTCGGGTGGCGGCCGGGCCGCATCCGACCTGGGAGGTGATCCTGAGCATCAACAGCCTGCAGTCGCCCGAGCTGCCCGCACGGCACTGGGCCTGGCGGAACTCGGTCACCGGCACCGTCAAGCGGGAGCCCGAGCGGCGCAGGTGGCTGGGCGCCGCGGCCGCGCTGGTCCCCGCGAACGGGAACTTCCCGGATTTCCTCACGCCCGCCATCGGTGACGCCGACGTGGACGCCCACTTCGACGCCATCCTCGCGCTGCCCCGGGAGACCGTGCGGGCGGACCTGGAGCGCACCTACCTCCGGGACAAGGCGCCGCCGCCGTGGGCGCGGTCGCTGCACCGCGACGGCCGCACCGGCGGCCTGGTCGAGGTCCTGCGCCGGTACCACCGGATCGCGGTCGAACCGGTGCGCGAGGCGGTGCACCGGCGCGTCGAGATCGACCGCGCCCAGTACGCGCGGCGACTGCTCGACGGCGGGGTGGAGGCGCTGCTGAGCGGCCTGCACCCGTCGATCCGCTGGCGCCACCCCGTGCTGGAGGCCGACTATCCGGTGGATCGCACGGTTTCCCTGGGTGGACGGGGATTGGTGGTGGTTCCGGCGCACTTCTGCTGGGGCGCCCCGGTCACGTTCATCGACGCCGACCTGGAGCCGGTGCTGGTCTGCCCGGGCGGCGACGACCTTCCCGAGCCCGCCCCCGGTCCCGGTGCGGGAGTGGAACGGCTGAGCGGGTTGCTCGGGCACACCCGCGCCCGGCTGGTCGCCCAGCTCGCCGTCGCCGGGTCCACCACGCAACTGGCCACCCGGCTCGCGGTCACCCGGGCCGCGATCAGCCAGCACACCAGGGTTCTGCGTGCAGCCGGGCTGGTCACCACCACCCGTTTCGGCCCGTCGGTCCAGCACGCGCTCACGCCACTCGGACGCCACCTCCTGAATGGCGAGCCCGGTGTTTAGCCCTCGCTTAACAGCTCTTCGCCGGCGTTCGAACTTTCGGCATGCTGTGTGGCTATGAAGATTTCCAGAGCAAGACGCATGGTTTCCGTTGTCCTTTCCGCTTCCGCCGCCTTGTTGGCAAGCTTCACCGTTTCCGCGGTGGCGCTTCCGGGAACCGCGAACGCGATGCCGATCAACTGCGGCAACGATGTTCCGGTGAGCAAGGGCGGCTACGACGGTTGTGCGAAACGCGGCTACAACATAGTGGACGCGTACTGGCAGGTGGGTGGTGAGTATTTCAACGAAATGATCGTCGTCGGCACCGATTACTACGTTTACCACATCTGGGAAGAAGGAAATGGCTACTGGAGTGGCTGGCACCGGTTGGCGGGTGGCAAAGCCGGTGTCGAGGGAATTTCCCGTGGTCCCCGGCTGAACGGCCATTCCGGGGTTGTTTACGCGACTCCTCCGGGACAACTCGACATGATCGGCACCGATGGTTCGCGGTTCTGCATCCGGGGCTGGGCGGCCGCGTGGGGTAACTGGAGCCACCAATGCGCCTGATCGGGGCGGTGGTGGCCGCGGTGATCCTCGCCTTCGCCACCGTCGGCACCGCCGGTTCGACCGGGTCGGTCGAACCGGCGGCGCCCTCGGTCGAAAACGTCGCGGTCGCGCCGTACCCGTGCGGCACGGTGCACTGGCCGGACGGTCGCGAGACGCAGTTCTGCGTCGGTGAGGATCACCGGATCTACTGGCGCGAGCGACGCGACTCCGGGGAACCGTGGGGGCCCTGGCACGACATGGGCGGCTATGCGACGAGCGGTGTGACCGTCAACGGTGATCGCACCTGGCACCCGCAGATCGTGGTGCGCGGCGCCGACTACGTCACCTACTGGGAGCGGCACTGGGACGGCGCCCGGTGGACCGAATGGGCCAGGTACTGACCCACCGTCATCCCCCAACCACCATCTCCTCTCACACGGCAAGGGTTTTCCCTCATTCCGTGGTGCTATGTCACGGGTTAATCTCAAACCCTGATCGCTGACAGTGAGGTCGGGAGAACACCGTGCAACTGGGCCCACATCACCTTCGCATGATCGACGCAGTGGCGGAAACCCGGAGCATCAGCAAGGCCGCCGTCCGGCTGGGGCTCACCCAGCCGGCGGTGAGCACGATGCTCCGCCGGGTAGAAGGCCATTTGGGGGTACGGCTGTTCATCCGGTCGCCGGAAGGGGTAGCGCCGACCCCCATCGGCAGAGATGTCGCGACCCGGGCGCGGGCCGTGCTTTCCGGGATCGACGACCTGAACGCGACGCTGGCCAGGGAACCCGGTGGCTCGTCCCCGGTGCCCAGCCTGCGGCTCGGCGCGCAGGCGTGCCCGGCGCTCACCAAGCTGAGCGGGCGCCTCGGGATGCTCTTCTCCTCGATCCGCGTCCAGCTCCGGGTCGACCAGGGCGGCGGCCGGGTGGTGCCGCTCCTCGACTCCGGGGCGCTCGACGTGGGTCTGGTGCAGGAGCCGGTGGGGCGCGCGACGGTCCTCCCGGTGGGCGTCGAACGGTTCGTTCTGGTGGAGCGCGAACCTACTTTCGTCGGTTTATCGGCGGATTCGCCGCTCGCCGCCCGGGACGTCGTGGAACTCGGCGAACTGGCCGGGCACGAATGGGTCGATGATCCGGTCGACGACGGCCCGTGGCCCGCCTACTTCCGCGCGGCGTGCGCCGCGGCGGGGTTCGCCCCGCAGGTGAGCTTCTGGTCCACCGACTGGCAGCTCGCCGCGGAGGTGGTCCGGTCGGGTCGCGGGATTGGTCTCTACCACCCGACGGCCCCGCCGCGCGAGGGCATCGTTTTCCGGCGGTTACGTGGGGATCCGCTCGCGCACCGGGTGGTGCTGTTGTGGCGCAGGGAGGCCAATTCCGCGGCGCGGAGGCTGCGCACCGCGCTCAGTCAGATCTACCTGGAATTGGTTCAGGCCAATCCGGTGTACGCGCGCTGGTGGGCCGAACACCCCGACGCGCACCCCGCGCTGCCCGGTACCGCCCCGGCGAATCCGTTGACCGGCGAGGGCGTTCCGTTCCTGGAAAGAGCGGTCAACTCGGCGTAAAAGGTGGCAATTTACGCACCACTGCTCAAAGTGGTCCGTTGGAGGACAAGCCGCCGGCGGGCACACTGGGCCGATGACCACGTGCTCGCCGGTGCGCGGGAACGATCTCGTCGGACGAAACCGCTTGCTCGCGAGGATTTCCTCGTCGTTGCTCGGTCATGGCCAGGCCACGATCTTCGGCCCGGCCGGGATCGGCAAGAGCGCGTTGCTGGCACACCTGGCCGCCACCGCGGCCGCCGACGACGGGGCCCGCGTGCTCTGGTCGCGCCCGGAGCCCGGCGACCAGAAGCTGCCGCACGCCGGCCTCGCCGAACTGCTGGACACCGTGGAAACCGCCGCACTGCGAGCGATTCCCGGTCCGCAGCGGGAAGCGCTCACCGCGATCCTCCGGCGCGGCCCGGTGCCGCCCGGCGGTCCGGATCCGTTGACCGTGCGCCTGGCGCTGGGCCGGTTGCTCGACCGGCTGGCCCGGGACGTGCCGGTGCTGGTGGCGGTGGACAACGCGCAATGGCTTGATCCGGAAAGCCTGGACGCGCTGGCCGGCGCCGTCCGCACGGCCCGGTCCGGGCGCCTGCGCCTGCTGGTCGCCGAGCGCGCGGGGATCACCGCGCGCGCCGGTGCGGCGATCAGCAGCCAGGCCGTGCCGATGCGGGTGCCACCGCTGAACCTGGAGGAGATCGCTCAGCTCACGAGCCGGCTCGGGCTGCCGTTCCGCCGGGTCGGCCAGCTGCACGCGATCAGCGGTGGCAATCCCGCGGTCGCCCTGGAACTCGGCCTTTCCCTGGCCGGAACCGGATTGGACGGGCAGCCGCCGGAATCGGTCCCGCTGCCGCCCGCGGCCCGCGCGGTGGTGCGCGAATGGCTCGCGGAGATCCCGGAATCGGCCGCGCACACATTGCTGACCGCGAGCCTTTCCCGCCGCCCGACGGTCGGCCAGCTCAACCGGGTCCGGCCCGGCCGGGTCGAGGAGGACCTCGCCCGGGCCGCCGCGGCCCAGCTGGTGACGGTCGACCGGGAGCGGGTGCGGTTCACCGCCGGTGCGACCGCGATCGTGCTGGCCGAGGAGTCCTCGCACGCCGAACGCACGACCGCGCACCGGCTGCTCGCGCACGCGGTGGAGGATCCGATCGAGGCCGCCTGGCACCAGGCGTGCGCGAGCACCGGGGTGAGCCAGGAAACCGCCGACTGCCTCGCGGTCGCCGCGAAATCCGCGCGCCGCCGGGGAGATCACGCGTTCGCCGCCGAACTGGGCCTGCTCGCGGCCGACCGGATGCCGCCGGTCGACGCGGAAAAGGCGTTGGCGTGCCTGGTGGAGGCGGCCGAGGACGCCGGTCTCGCCGGTCGTGCCGACCTCGCCGGCCGCGCCGCCGAGCTGATCTTCCTGCGCTCGGACGCGCCCGCCGATCGCGTGCGGGCCCGGCTCGCGCTGGTGGACAGCGCGGGCCAGTCGCTCGCCGACACCGACGAGGTGCTCGCCCGCGCGCTCACCGAGGCCGGCGCGGATCCCGTGCTGCTCGCCGCGGTGCACCTGCGGCTCGCGACCAAGGCCCAGCTGTGCGACGGCGATCCGGCGCGCGCCGCCGCCGAGGCGGACAAGGCCGCCGTGCTCGCGCAGCAGGGCAACCAGGCCGGGGTGCGCGCGATCGCGTTGACCATGCAGGCCCGCATGCAGCGCGTGCTCGGCGATCCGGTGGCCGAGCAGACGCTGGCCCGCGCGATGGCCGTGCCCGGGGTGCACGCCGAGGTCGATTCGCTGAACTTCGCGCGCTTCCTCGCCGCCCGGCACGCGTTGTTCGACGACCGGCTCGGGCACGCCCGCGAGGAACTGCTCGCGCTGCTGCCCGCCGCGGAGAACACCGGCGGCGCCGACGACGTGGTGGAGGTGCTGCGCAGCCTGGTCGAGGTGGAGGCGCGGGGCGGGCACTGCGCGGCCTGCCTCGAGCACGCGCGGCGGGTGGTCCGGCTGCGCTTCGACGCCGGGCTCTCCCCGGGGCCCGCGTGGTACGCCGGGGCCGTCGCCGAGATGGCGGGCGGCGCCTTCGACCGCGCGGAGTCGCTCGCCGAACTCGGCGTCCGCGCCTCGGAGGAGGATCACGATCTCGTGTTCCTGTCCCGCAATCTGTACGTCCGAGGGGTCCTCAAACTGGTCACCGGCGAGGCCGCGCACGCGGTCCGGCTGCTCAGCCGGGTCCGGCGGCTGGAGGCCGAGCAGCAGATCGGCGACCCGTCGGTGCTGCGCTGGCACGGGGAACTGGCCGAGGCGCTGGTCGCGGCGGGCGAACCCGGCGAGGCCGGGGAACTGATCGAGCAGACCCGCCGCGTCGCCCGGATCCTCGACCGCCAGGGCGTCCTGGCCGCCCTGGACCGGGCCGACGGCGTCCTGCGCGCCGCGCGCGGGGACGTCGAACACGCGGAAACCCTGATCACCGCGGCCGCCGGCCGGTTCGCCGAACTCGGCCTGCGCGTGGAGCACGGGCGGACGTTGCTGGCGCAGGGCCGGCTCGAGCGCAGCCGCCGCCGGGGAGCCGCGGCGCGCGAGGCGGTGCGCGCGGCCGCCGCGGAATTCACCGCGATCGGCGCGAAACCGTGGGCCCGGCTGGCGAACGAGGAACTGGACCGGCTGGGCGCGCGCCCGCAGCCCGCACCGCGGGTGGGCGCGCTCAGCGACGCCGAGGCGGAACTCGCCGCCCTGGTGGCCCAGGGCGTGAGCAACCGCGAGGCCGCGGCCCGGCTGTTCGTCAGCGTGAAGACCGTCGAAGCCCGCCTCACCCGGATCTACCGGAAACTCGGGGTTCTCTCCCGATCACAGCTGGTGGTGCTGCTGCGCCAGCATCCGTCGCGGCGGCCATAGCACCCGGTGATGCCCGTTGGGTATAGGTGTGCCCGGTTTCCATGGTTCATCGTGAAGGTGAACTGCTGTGGTCCAGACCATTCCACCCCGAGGAACTGGTCGGTCGCACGTTGGGAGCCCTGCATGAGACAGCTGATCCTGCAACGACCCGGTGGCCGGAGACCGGCCACCATCGCCGCCGCGGCGCTCGCCGTGGTCACCGTCGTGGTGGCCGCGCTGCTGCTCGCCGCCACCAACCCGCCCCGTTCGCTGGCGGCGGGCAACGAGGACTGCAGGCCGGACGGCTTGTACGGGACGGCGGGTGTGGCCGTCCCGTACTGCCAGGTCTACGACACCGACGGCCGGGAGAAGATGGGTGCGGACCATTCCCGCCGGGTGATCGGGTACTTCACCAGCTGGCGGACCGGGAAGAACGGCGCGCCTTCGTACCTGGCGCACAACATCCCGTGGAACAAGGTCACGCACCTGAACTACGCCTTCGCGCACATCGACGCGCAGAACAAGGTCTCGGTGGGCCCGGACGGGCCGGACAACCCCTCGATCGGGATGGAATGGCCGGGCGTGCCCGGTGCGGAGATGGATCCCTCGGTGCCCTACAAGGGGCACTTCAACCAGCTGACCAAGCTGAAGAAGCAGCACCCGGACGTGAAGACGCTGATCTCCATCGGCGGCTGGGCGGAAACCGGTGGCTTCCTCAATCCCGACGGCACCCGGAACGCCTCGGGCGGGTTCTACAAGATGGCCCAGAGCCAGGCGAGCATCAACACGTTCGCCGACTCGGTCGTGGAGTTCCTGCGCAAGTACGGCTTCAACGGCGCGGACATCGACTACGAGTACGCGACCTCGGCGCCGTACGCGGGCAACCCGGACGACTACTGGATCGCGCAGCCGAACCGCGGCAACCTGATGAAGGGTTACGTGGCGCTGATGAAGACGCTGCGGGAGAAGCTGGACGCGGCGAGCGCGGCGGACGGCAAGTACTACCTGCTGACCGCGGCGGTGTCCGCCTCGGGCTGGATCCTGCGGGGTTCGGAAACCTACCAGGTGACCGAGTACCTCGACTACGCCAACATGATGACCTACGACCTGCACGGGGCGTGGAACCAGTTCGTCGGCCCGAACGCCGCCCTGTACGACGACGGCAAGGACGCCGAGCAGGCGTTCTGGGAGATGTACACGACGCCGCAGTACGAGGGGATCGGTTATCTCAACGGCGACTGGGCGTACCACTACTTCCGGGGCGCCATGCAGGCCGGCCGGATCAACCTCGGGGTGCCGTTCTACACCCGGGGCTGGCAGGGCGTGTCCGGCGGCACGAACGGGTTGTGGGGCAAGGCGCCGCTGCCGGACCAGACGAAGTGCCCGCCCGGCACCGGTTCGCACGTGAACTCGAAGGTGCCCTGCGGTAACGGCGCGGTCGGGATCGACAACCTGTGGCACGACAGCACCGCCGCGGGCGACGAGGTGCCCTCGGGCGTGAACCCCATGTGGCACGCGAAAAACCTGGAACGAGGTGTCACTCCGGACTATCTGGAAGCCTACGGCCTGGACCCGAAGGACCCGAAGAACCAGATCACCGGCACCTACGCCCGCAACTACAACACCACGCTGACCGCGCCGTGGCTGTGGAACGAGCAGAAGAAGGTCTACCTCACCACCGAGGACGAGGAGTCGCTCGCGGCCAAGGCGAGGTACGTCGCGGACAAGGGTCTCGGCGGCGTGATGATCTGGGAACTGGCCGGGGACTACACCTGGGACGCGAACGCCAACGGCGGCAAGGGCCAGTACTTCATGGGTGACACCCTGCTCACCAAGCTCAACGACGGCCTGCGCGGCGCCAAGCCGTACGGCAACACGAAGGCCAACTCGGCGATGCCGGCCGACGTGCTCAAGGTGTCGGTCACCCTGGGCGGTTTCGCGCTCGGGGACAACAACTACCCGATCAACCCCAAGATGAAGATCACCAACAACTCGGGTCAGACCATCCCGGGCGGCGCGAAGTTCGAGTTCGACTACGGAACCACCGCGCCGGGCAGCATGACCGACCAGTCCGGATTCGGCCTGACGGTCACCAGCAAGGGCCACACCGGCCCGAATGCCGGCGGCGGGCTCAAGGGCGACTTCCAGCACGTCACCGTCACGCTGCCCGGTCACCAGTCCATTCCCGCCGGCGGCAGCGTCGAGATCCAGATCCGGTACTACCTGCCCATCGCCACCCCGAGCAACTTCAAGGTGACGTTCGGCGGCAAGTCCTACGCGCTGTCCACCGATCACCCGCGGGGATCGGGTGGCAGCCAGCCACCCACCTCCACCACCGGGCCGACGACCACCCCCAGCGCACCGGCCTGTGATGCCGTGGCCTGGGACAGCGCCAAGGTCTACAACGGCGGCGAAACGGTCGGCCACAACGGCCACAAGTGGCAGGCCAAGTGGTGGACGCAGGGCGAAGAGCCCGGCAGCACCGGCGAGTGGGGAGTCTGGCGCGACCTCGGCGCCTGCTAGCCGAGGGGTACATATGTGGCTTGCGCCACATCGGCACCGGTCGCGGTATCTGCCGCGGCCGGTGCCGCTCTTCTACACGTGAGAGCCCCCGGCGCCCAAAGGGGGAGGTGGCGCCGGGGGCTGTCGGTCGGCCCTGGGGGAGGGGAGCCGACCGGCCTCTACGTTACGCCGTGCCGGGCCGACGCGTGAATTGTTCGTCGCAATTCGCGGCAAAAACACCTGCGTCGGCCGGTGCGGCGTAGCGAAGTACCGGGAGTACTCAGCCGACCCTTCCTGTCCGAAAAGGACGCATTCCCGAAATACGGCCCGCGGCGGGTTGACCTGGTAGCTAACATGTTAGATATGAGCTTGGACGACTTCGCGCGCTACCCGCTGCTGTTCGGCCCGTCGCCCGTGCATCCCCTCGACCGGCTGACCGCGCATCTCGGCGGGGCCCGGCTCTGGGCCAAGCGGGAGGACTGCAACTCGCCGATCGCCTTCGGCGGCAACAAGACCCGCAAACTCGAATACCTGGTCGCCGACGCGCTCGCGCAGGGCTGCGACACCCTGGTGTCGATCGGCGGCGTTCAGTCCAACCACACCCGCCAGGTGGCGGCCGTCGCCGCCCGGGCCGGGCTGAAGTGCGTGCTGCTGCAGGAAAGCTGGGTCGACTGGCCGGATCCGCTGTACGACCGGGTCGGCAACATCCTGCTTTCCCGGTTGACCGGCGCCGATGTGCGGATGGTCGACGCGGACTTCGGCATCGGCTTCAAACGGAGCTGGTCCCGCGCGGTCGCCGAGATCGAGGCGGCCGGTGGCAAGCCGTACGCCATCCCGGCCGGGGCGTCCGACCACCGGCTCGGCGGGCTCGGCTTCGCGAACTGGGCTTTCGAGGTCGCCGAACAGGAACGCCGGCTCGGCGTCTTCTTCGACACGATCGTCGTCTGCTCGGTCACCGGCAGCACCCAGGCCGGCATGATCGCCGGATTCGCGCTCCTCGGCGGGCCGCCCCGGCGGATCCTCGGCATCGACGCCTCGGCCGATCCGGCGGCGACCCGCGCGCAGATCGCCCGGATCGCCCGGGACACCGCCGCCCTGATCGGACTGGACCGCGACCTCACCGAGGACGAGATCGTGCTCGACGAGCGCTACCACGCCGGTACCTACGGCATCCCGGACGAGTCCACTGTGGACGCGATGCGGCTGGCCGCCGAACGGGAGGGCATGATCACCGATCCGGTGTACGAGGGGAAGTCGATGGCCGGACTCGTCGATCTGGTTGCCCGCGGGGAGATTCGGCGGGATTCCACGGTGCTCTACGCCCACCTCGGCGGCCAGCCCGCGCTGAACGGGTATCACTCGCTCTTCGCGTGAACCGGTTCCCGGCGGGGCACGGCCAGCAGGATCACCCGGTGCACCAGCCATTCCAGCGGGCCGCGGCGCAGCCAGTGCCGCCACACCACCGAGGACGCCAGCGCGAACACCGCGAAACACAGGTAGAAGGCGAAGGCGTACGACTCGCTGCCGATCAGCCCGAGGACCAGGATGTGGCCGACGTACCAGGTCAGCGACAGCCCGCCCAGCGCGGCCAGCGGCCACAGCGTGCGCTGCCAGCCGGGGTGGTCCAGCACCAGCAGGAAACCGCCGAGCAGGGCCAGCGCCAGGCCGATCACCAGGGTGATCCCGGGAATGCTGACCGCGTAGATGGTGTCGGTCGGCATGCCGAGCAGCGCCTGCCACGGCAGCTTCGGCGGTTCGGCGGCGGCCAGCGCTTCCCCGGTGCCCAGCGCGTACCGCGCGCACAGGTAGCCGGCGTACGTGCCGAGCGCGAGGGCGAGCCCGCTCACCAGCATCCGCACGCGCACCGCGTAGTCCCGCAGATCCAGCCGCCCCATCGCGAGCCCGGCCAGGACCAGCGGGATCCCGTACACGGTCTGGAAACCGCCGCCGACGACCAGCAGGTCCATCGCCGCGTTGCCCCATTCGCCGGGATGGGTCAGCACGGCGAGACCGCGCGGCGCGCCCATGGTCCGCCAGTCGAGGTGGTCGTTGGTGACCCACCACGCGAACACCGTCGCGGCGAGCACCGCGACCCCGGACGCGGCGAACAGCGTCCGCGGGCGCAGGCGGGTGAGCGGCAGCAGCAGGAGCAGCAGCACCGCGTAGTACTGCAGCACCGAACCCGCGGTCCGCATGTTCTCGGTGACGGTGTCCAGGGTCGCCCCGATCAGGAACAGGGCCGCGGCCCGGACGGCGACCCGCCGCACCGCGATCGACCACGGCCGCCCGGTGAGCGGCGAGTGACCGCCGGTCATCAGCGCCACCGAAATCCCGGCGAGGAGGATGAACAGGGACATCGACCGGGAGGAGATCTGCTCGTCCAGCCAGTGCAGCACCGCCGGGGAATCCCGGTGCGATCCGGGATTCAGCCAGCCGGTCGGGGAGACGTGTTCGTAGAGCATCGCCAGGATCGCGAGCGCCCGCACCGCGTCGACGCCGAGCAGGCGGCCCTTCGGGATCCGGTGGACGGCTACTTCGTTCGCACCGGGGAGAACGTCAGTTGACACACGTGACTCCGTTCGCGCTGATCGGCGGGGCGGGCGGCGGGGCCGGGGTGCTGGACGCGGAACCGCGGGAGGCGATCTGGGCGCCGCCGCCCCCGGTGCCGCCGGTCACCGGGGTCCCGTCGGTCAGGTCCCGCATGAACTGCTTGACCCGCACCGGGTCGACCTCCACCGCCGAACCGTCCGAAGTGGACAGATTGGTGCGGCCGGTGGGGATGGTGTGGAACTCCACGTTGCCCCCGGCGAGCCCGCGCAGCTGCTGGGCGAAGTCGATCAGGTTCCAGCCCTGGTCGATCAGCACCGATTTGGTCACCGCGTTGATCAGATCCGTCACCGCGCCCGGATCGGTCAGCGTGCCCGCGGACAGCACCCGGTTCGCGAGCCCGGCCATGAACGCCTGCTGCCGCCGGACCCGGTCCAGGTCGCCACCCGGCAGGCCGTGCCGCTGGCGCACGAACTTGAGCGCGTCCACCCCGGTCAGCGTCTGCGGCCCGGCGGGGAAGTTCGCGCCCGAGTAGCTGTCGTTCACCGCGTTGTTCAGGCACACCGGCACCCCGCCGACGGCCTTGGTGATCTCGCTGAACCCGTACAGGTTGACCTCCGCGTAGTGGTCGATGTGCACGCCGGTGAGCTGGGTGACCGTGGCGATCAGGTTCTTCCGGCCCGCGGTGGCCGACTCCTTGTCGAGCTGGGCCGGATCGGTGACCCCGGCGGCGCGCAGCTCGTTCGCCTTGGCCGCCTTGGCCCGCGCGTAGGCGGAGTTGAGCTTGTGCTTGCCGAAACCACCCGCGGTGTCCACATAGGAGTCCCGGGGGAAGGACACCGCCCACGCCTTCTTGGTCTTGTCCGCCGGGATGTGCATGAGGATGGTGGTGTCCGCGAGTTCGTGGCCGTCGGCCTCCCCGGCCTGCAGCGCGTCGAGGACCTCGCGGGGGAGCGGGTGACCCTGGGGGTCGGTGCGGCTGTCCATGCCGACCAGCAGGATGTTGACGTCCCCGCCGGGCGTGCTCGATCCGGAACCCGGGATCGACGTGATCACGTCGTCGGACGCCACCTGCGTGGTGAGCTGCCGGTAGGTCGCCCAGCCCCAGCCGGCGGCGACGAGCGCGGCCGCCGAGATCACCAGGGCCGTCGATTTGACGAATATCCGCACAGCTCGCCGTCGCGCCATGGCCCGCCGCTTCCTTATTTCAGGTAGTCGGCCAGCAGTGCGGGCGTCAGCCCGTCCCGTTTGGCCTGGTCGAGGAAGGCGGCGAGATCTTCGCCGAACTGCTTGCGGAAGTGCATCAGCACGATGTCGCCCGGGACGAGGTTCTGCTTGCCCTGGAAGGCGATCTTCCCCTTGTTCACCTCGGCGGTCCAGTTGACCACGTATTTGATCCCGCATTCACCGGCCGCCTTCAAAGTGTTGTCGTCGTAATGCCCGTAGGGCGGGCGCAGCAGTTCCGGCCGTTTCCCGAAATCCTTCTCGAAACTGTCCGAGGTGCCGCAGATCTGCTGGCGCTGGAATTCGATCGGTTTGTGCCGCAGATCGGGATGGTCGAGCGTGTGGTTGCCGATCGCGGAGTTCGTGTCCCGCCGCAGCCCGCGGAAGTATTCGGCGTCCTTCGTCACGTAGGAATTGGTGAGGAAGAACTGCGCGCGCACGCCGTGGTCGCGCAGCAGCCCGGTGAACGCCGGGTCGCGGACCATCCCGTCGTCGATGGTCAGGAAGACCACCTTGTCGTTGGTCTGGACCTTGGACACCAGTTTCGCCGGTTCCGGAGCGGGCGGGGCCGCGCCGCCGCCGTTGTCGGTGTCCCGGGCGACCTCGTCGACCGGCACCGGCGCCGGGGCGGGGGAGCGGCTCAGGAACAGCCCGCCCACGATCAGCGCGACCAGGGCGGCCGCGAGGTACTGGAACGGCGCGAACCGCTTCCACGCGGCCCGGAAAGTCTGTCTCGTCACTTCGTCCTCACCTTGCGTTCGTGGGTACGAATCCGAAGGTAGGGACGCTTTCTCACCGGTCCGCTCCGGTCTTGTAACAGCGGTCCGGTGAGTATCCGTCGGTTGTGTAACAGCGCGACGCGCGGGAGGCGGCCGTTCCGGGCACTGTGCACAATGGAGGAGAAAGGGAGGCCGAAACTTCGATGTTCCGCTTTGCCGCGGCAGCACGATTCGCCGGATTCGCGGCGCTGGTGCTGCTGACCTCGACCGCCTGCGCGGCCACCGGCGGCGTCCGGGTCGAGGGCCGGGCCGCCGACGTGGCGCCGACCACGTCGGCCAACTCCTCGGGTGGCACCCCGGCGGTCAGCATGGACGCGGTCAAGGTGCTCCGCGACGACGCCGGGGTGAACCAGGACATCAAGGACCAGCTCACCCCGTGCTTCGACGGCCGGTACGGCGTCGACATCCAGTACGGCGATCTGACCGGGGACGACGTGCCGGAGGCCCTGGTCAACGTGACGAGTTGCGTCGCCGCGGAGCGCACGAGCAAACCGGGGGCGAGCATCGATCTGGAGAGCCGCCTCGGCGGTTTCGTCTACCAGTGGCGCGACAACAACCGATGGGAGCGGATCTTCGCCGTGCAGGAACGCGGAAGTTCGGTCCAGGCCTACGACCTGCCCGCCCTGCTCGTGCTGCGGATGGTCTACCGGCCGGGGGACCGCTCGTGCTGCCCCACCGGGGACGAGGTCGACACCTACAAGTGGAACGGAACCGCCCTGGTGGGGAGCGGTACCCGATGAGCGAAACGCATGTGCTGTTCGTCGAGGACGACGACGTGATCCGGGAGGCGACCCAGCTCAGCCTGGAAAGGGTCGGCTTCCGGGTCACGGTCGCCGCGGACGGCCTGGCCGGGCTGGAGGCGTTCCAGGCCGAGCGGCCCGACGTGGCGCTGCTGGACGTCA
The DNA here is from genome assembly GCF_009765355.1 of Amycolatopsis anabasis. GTDB lineage: Bacteria > Actinomycetota > Actinomycetes > Mycobacteriales > Pseudonocardiaceae > Amycolatopsis > Amycolatopsis anabasis. The sequence goes on from NZ_VTHK01000014.1 coordinate 66,490, forward strand.
TGCTGCCGGGGATGAACGGGGTGAGCCTGTGCCGCCGGATCCGCGAGGAGAGCCTGACCCCGGTGATCATGCTCTCCGCCCGCGCCGATTCGGTGGACGTCGTGCTGGGCCTGGAGGCCGGGGCCGACGACTACGTCACCAAACCGTTCGACAGCGCGGTGCTGGTCGCCCGGATCCGGACCGTGCTGCGCCGGGCCGGTCAGGTCGTGGCCGACACCCCGCCCCCGGCCGAGCCGCCGCTGCGCTTCGGCGACGTGGAGATCGACCGGGAGGGACTCGTGGTGCGGCGGGCCGGTGAGGTCGTCGAGCTCACGCCGACCGAGATGCGGTTGATGCTGCAGTTCGCCGAGTCGCCGGGCACCGTGCTCAGCCGCGACACCCTGCTCGCGAAGGTCTGGGACTACCAGTGGGGCGGGGACACCCGCGTGGTCGACGTGCACGTCCAGCGGTTGCGGGCGAAGATCGGCCACGAGCGCATCGACACCGTGCGCGGATTCGGCTACAAGCTCAAGGGCGGTTCGTGAAGCTCTTCCCGGCCACGCTGCGCTGGCGGTTCAGCGCGGTGGTCACCCTCGTCACGCTGGCCGCGGCGGTCGCGCTCAGCCTGGTGGTGCACAGCGCGTTCGCCAGCACGCAGCTCGATCAGGCCCGCCGGCTGCAGGACGACCGGATCCAGGTGATCATGAGCGCGCCCGGGGAGAGCGGGCAGGCGCTGTTCGGCAGCCACCTCGACGATCCGGATCTGCCGCCCCCGCTGGCCGAGGCGGTCAAGGGCGGCAACCGGGCCACCTATCTCGACGACAGCGGGCCGACGCACGAGATCTGGGCGGCGGTGGAGACCAAGGGACACGTGCTGTCGCTGCGCAGTTCGTACGAAGACCAGCGGCAGGCGCTGGCCAGCCTGGACCGGGTGCTGTTCATCGGCTCGGCGGTGGTGGTGGCCTGCGGGGCGCTGCTCGGCATCTTCCTCGGCGCCCGGCTCGCGCGCCGCCTGCGCAAGGCCGCCGCCGCGGCGAGCCGGGTGGCCGCCGGGGACCCGGCGCGGGTGCGCGACGCGATCGGCGAGCGCCCGCGGGACGAGGCCGCCGATCTCGCGCAGGCGGTCGACGCGATGGCCGACGCGCTGCAGGACCGGCTGGTGGCCGAGCGCCGGGTCACCGGCGACATCGCGCACGAACTGCGCACCCCGGTCACCGGCCTGGTGACCGCCGCCGAACTGCTGCCGCCCGGCCGCCCGGCGGAGCTGGTCCGCGACCGGGTCGGCGCGCTGCGCACCCTGGTCGAGGACATCCTTGAGGTGGCCCGCCTGGACACGGCCACCGAACAGGCCGAGCCGTCCGAGGTCGAACTCGGCGAGTTCGTCCGCCGCGCGGCCGGCGCCGTTTCGTCCGAAGTGGACGTCGTGGTCACCGCGGACACCGTGGTGCACACCGATCCGCGCCGGTTGGACCGGGTCCTGGCCAACCTCCTGCTGAACGCCCGCCGCCACGGCGCCCCACCGGTGACCGTCGAGGTCGACGGGCCGCGGATCCGGGTGTCCGATCACGGACCGGGTTTCCCCGAAGAGATCCTGCGCGAGGGACCGAGCCGGTTCCGCACCGGCAGCAGCGACCGCGGCGGCGGCCACGGCCTGGGCCTGACCATCGCGGTGGCCCAGGCTCGGGTGCTCGGCGCGACCATCGACTTCGCCAACGCCGATTCCGGCGGCGCCGTGGTCACCGTGCACCTGCCCCGGGAGTGACCCCTGCCGGGGACGGGCTCGACCCTGGTCGCCGAGTCTTGGGGTCGTGAGCAGAGGAGGTCAGGTGCTGGTCGAGGCGGAGTTGACGGCGGTTGTCCGGGATCCTGAGCACGTGCGCGCCGAACTGCGGAAGCGGTCGATGGCGGAGGTGACCTACAAGGAGCCACCGGTGCCCGGTGGGGCGGGTTCGAAACCGGAGCACGAGACGACCGCCGAGGACGCCGACGTGCTCCATACGATTCTCGTCGGTATCGGCCTGGTCGAGTTGATCGCATTCGAGAAGCGGTGTGAGAACTACCGGTTCACCGAACGCGGCCGCGACCTGCTCGCCAGCGTGGTCGAGATCCCGGAACTGCCCGGCTTGACGTTTCTCGAGTTGGAGACACTCGCCGAAGCGGATGACGTTCCGGACGCTCTCGGTCTGATCCGGGCTGTGCTCGGAAAGCTGGGAATCGGGGAGCGGGACCTGTCCACGGAGTCGTATACCGATCGAGTGGCCGCGAGCCGGAAGTGACGGTCGGCCGCGCGGCTGGCGCGGTTTCGTCCGAAGTGGACGTCATGGTCACCGCGGGCCTGCCCCGGTGACGAACACTGTGCCGGGTTCGTCCAGCCAGACCTCTTGCCGATCCGGTGTGACGGTGAGGCCGAAGCGGCGGTAAGCGGGTTTGCCGAATTCTTTCCAGCGCCGGAACGCGCGCTCGACTTCGGCCCACAGATCGCGCGGCCCGGCCTGTCGCACGGGTCGTGGACCGGATGAGCCGGAGTACCACACCCTGGCCCAGGACTTGGATTCACCGTCGACCAGCCAGAGCACGTGTTGCCCGTCCGGCTCGGAACGTTCGTGATGCCAGGCGCAACCGGGCACTTGGAGGCCGACGGCCCAGCGCGCATCCCAGGTCTCCGCGACCTTCCAGGGGCGGAGCCGGGTGACCGATTCCCGGACTTCGGTGGCCTCGGCCGCCAGTTCGTCCGTATTGGCCCGGCTGGTGCGGTGTTGGCGTAGCGGCATGAAGGCGACCACCCCGACCGGCTTGCCGATCGCGGTGTCGTTCGCCTCGACGGTGAACCGCATCAGTACGGAGCCCGCCGCGAACTCGGTCGTCAGCGGAGCGACGATCACCCCGCCGATTCGGGTCTGCGACACCCAGGCATTCGGCAGCAGGCCCAGTCGTACCGAGGCGGTCGCGATGATCCGGTCGAAAGGCGCGGCTGGCGGGTACCCAGCCTCGCCGTCCGCATGGAGCACGGCCACGGGAATGTCGTGCTCGGTCAGCCGACGGTCCGCCGCGGCCGCCAGGGCCGGGTCGACCTCGACGGTGACCACCCGGTCCGGCCCGAGCCTGGCCGCGAGCAGCGCCGCGTTGTAGCCGGTGCCCGTGCCGACTTCCAGCACGCGGTTGCCCTCTTGCACGTCCAAGGCGTCGAGCATGTTCAGGACAAGACTCGGTTTCGATGCGGAACTGGTGCAATGCGTGCCGCCGGTATCAGGCCATTGCGTGCGGCCGTCGTCGAACTGGGTGAGAATCGGCTGGTTCGCGTAAACGGCGGCCCGCCACCGTTCGCCGTCGCTTCCGCGGTCGATCGCGACCGGTTGGCTGTCGTCATCGTCAACCCAGATTCGCGCCGGAATGAACCATTCGCGGGGAACGGCCGAGAAGGCGGCCCGCCACGTTTCCGGAAGCTGACCGGAGGCGGTCAGCTGGTCGGCCAGCTCAGTCGTCGTCATCGTCCTCCGCTTGACCGGACTTCTCGAATTCCTTCGGGTCCAAGTCCTTCGCGGTATCGGGGTGGACGTCTCCGTCCCGGTCCGAAACGTGCTTACCCATGGTAGCCTCCTTCGCTTCCGACAGTAACGAAGTGCTGCGCCCAATCAATCGGCCGTACGGGGTGGCGGAACCTAGAACCGTCCCCAGGACACCGAGGTGTGGCCGCTCAGGTGGTGGATGCGGTAGTTGTTCCGCCTCGCCCACTTTTCGGCCGCTTCGCGCAGGGCGGCGGATCCGGCGTTCAGGTAGTCCACGGCCATGTCCTTCGTGCCGTAGCCGTGGAGCACCTCCGCGAGTTTCTCCTCGGAGCCCCGGATGCCGAGCTTGATCGCCAGGTGCAGCAGGGTCCTGCGGTTCGGGTTCGCCAGGACGCAGCGCACCAGGGCGGGGTTGTAGACGCGCGGTTTGCGCTGTCTGAGCTGGGTGTAGATGGCGCGCCCGCGTTCCGCGTCCTGCCAGTGACCACCGGCGCCCAGGCACCGGGCGCCCTCGCTGAGCTGGTCTTCGATCGCGGCGACCTGGCCCATCTCCACCGGTGACAGACCTTCGTGGTTGCGGAGGTTGTCGTCGGCGCCGAAGGCGACCAGGGCGTCGATCGCGTCCTGCCGTCCGCGGTAGTGGGCGAAATGGAGCGCGGTGTTGCCCTGCCGGTCCTGCAGGTCGAACGAGAGGCCCTGGTTCATCCACCGCAGCAGCTGGTCCCGGTCGCCCGCCACCGCGGCCTGGTAGATCGCGTTGACGCGGCGGGCGGTGACCTTCCGGCGGTGGGCTTTGACCGCGACGGCGATCAACACGAGAACACCGGCGCACACGACGACGATCCCGATGACCACGACACCACCTCCCCTGCCTTCCGGGGCGCCGACCATAGTGGCGCCGGAGCGGGAGGGGTCCCGCCCGCGGTCCGGTTTCCGGCACGCGAGTTCCACACTCGGGCAAGCGAGTTGCACGTTCAGGCACGCGAGTTCCACGTTCGGGGCTGCCGGGGTGGTTCCGAGTGTGGAGTTCGCTTGCCCGAGTGTGCAGTTCGGTTACCGGAACGTGGGACTCGCGCGACCCTTGTCGCGTCATTTGCCCAGCAGGTTCTCCTGAAGCAGGACGAGCGGGGTCGGTTCGACGCTGAATTCGCCGAGGAACGGATTGTCCAGGGCGGCGATCAGGAAGATCATCATCCCGACGAAGAAGGCGAACATCCCGGAGACGACCAGGTGCGCGGCAAGCCGTTCGACGGCGAGCATCGCCATCAGCGCGAGGTTGACCACCGCGCCGAGGACGAGCACCACCCAGAGGGCCGTGGGCAGGCTGGCCGTCACCGCGTTGAGGCGTTCCCGGCGTTTCTCGATGAAGTTGTTGAACTGCTTGAACGTCTCCGCGTGCACGATCTCCTTGCCGCTGGTCGGAGGTTCGAAGGCGGTGAGCCGATCCAGCATTCTGGAGGACAGCACGACCCCCTCGGTCGGTATCTCGCCGCGCCGCTGGGCGGGCCAGGCGTCGTTGATCACGTAGTGGACGTAGTGCTCGAGGTCGCCCCGCAGCTGGCCGCGGATCGGTTCGGGATAGCCGCTCACGTCGCGGTACAGCGCGGCGATGCTGGTCGCTTCGGAGGCGACCGTGTCGGCCGCGTCGGAATAGGTGGAATAGGTCGCGGCGGCGATGAGGCCGAGCAGCAGGCCGTAGAACAGCCCGGTTCCGGTGAGCACCAGATCGAGCAGCGAGTTGCGGCTCTCGCCGTCCTCACCGCGGAACAGCTCGGCGGTCCGGGACCGGAACAGGAACACCGAGCCCCAGGCCAGCGCCAGGGCGACCACGATGAACAGGACGAACAACAGCCAGTTCGGCAGGTCGTAGATCCAGGTGAACATGGTCGCCCTTCCGTCGCGTCAGCCGGGCGCGTTGCCGAGCATGTTCGAGCCGATCGTCTCGGCGCCGGTGCTGGTGAACGCGCCGTGCACGGCCTGGCGCCACTCGTCGAGGCTGATCCGGCCGTCCCCGTCCGTGTCGATCTGCTCGAAGGCCCCGACCGCGATCGGATCGGCGAGCCCGGCGCCGCGGTAGAGCCGGACGACCTTGTCCCGGGACAAGGTGCCGTCGCCGTCCCCCGCGGCGGCGAACAGGGCGTCCGCCACGGCCGTGACCGCGCCCAGGTAGGCGGGATCGGACAGCAGGCCGATGTCCACCGCGGCGAGGTACTCGGCCCGGTTCACCCGGCCGTCCTGATCGCCGTCTGCGCCCAGCCGGACCTGTTCCCACCACGCGAGCAGGCGTTCGGTGATGGCCTGCTGGTGTTCGGAATCCGGCACGAGCCCGATGCTGCCGCTCAGGTCCGCCGCGATCGCCTTGAAGTCCTCCTGTTCGATCACCCCGTCGTGGTCGTGGTCGAGGGTGTCGAAGACGTCCCCGATGTTCTTCCGTTGCAGCTCACTCAGCACAGCTTCATCGCCTCCTCCAGCAGGGTTTCCACGATCTGGCTCTCCGGGACGGTTTTGATCACCTCCCCGCGCACGAAGATCTGGCCCTTGCCGTTGCCGGACGACACACCCAGATCGGCCTCGCGCGCCTCGCCGGGACCGTTGACCACGCAGCCCATCACCGCGACGCGCAACGGCACCGGGAAACCCTCGAAGGCCGCGGTGACCTTCTCGGTGAGCGTGTAGACGTCGACCTGGGCGCGCCCGCAGGAGGGGCAGGAGACGATTTCCAGCCGCCGCGGGCGCAGGCCCAGGGATTCCAGGATCTGCGCGCCGACCTTCACCTCCTCGACCGGTGGCGCGGACAGCGAAACGCGGATGGTGTCGCCGATGCCCTCGCCGAGCAGGATGCCGAACGCGACCGCGGATTTGACCGTGCCCTGGAACGCCGGCCCGGCCTCGGTGACCCCGAGGTGCAGCGGGTAGTCGCAGCGGCGGGCCAGCAACCGGTACGCGGACACCATCACCAGCGGATCGTGGTGCTTGACCGAGATCTTCAGATCGGTGAACCCGTGCTCCTCGAACAGCGAGCACTCCCACAGCGCCGATTCCACGAGCGCCTCGGGGGTGGCGCGCCCGTGCTTGGCCAGCAGCCGCTTGTCCAGCGAACCCGCGTTGACGCCGATGCGGATCGGGGTCCCGGCCGCCGCGGCGGCCGCCGCGATCTCGGCGACCTTGTCGTCGAATTTCTTGATATTCCCCGGATTCACCCGGACCGCGGCGCATCCGGCGTCGATCGCGGCGAACACGTACCGGGGCTGGAAGTGGATGTCGGCGATGACCGGGATCGAGGATTTCGCCGCGATCTCCGGCAACGCGTCGGCGTCGTCCTGGGACGGCACGGCGACCCGGACGATCTCGCAACCGGCCGCGGTCAGCTCGGCGATCTGCCGGAGCGTCGCGTCCACATCGGACGTGACGGTGGTGGTCATGGACTGCACCGAAACCGGCGCGCCCCCGCCGACCAGCACCGCGCCGACCTTGACCTGGCGGGACACCCGGCGCGGTGCGAGCGCCGGTGCGGTCGGCATCCCGAGCGACACCGTGCTCATAACTGCCTCCTGTCCACTAGTTCGTGCACGGTCTCCGCGATCCCGGCCGCGTCGAGCCGGTGTGCCCGCAGCAACTCGCCGCGCGCGTTGTGCGCCAGGAACCCGCCGGGCAGGCCGAGCGCGTGCACCGGCATGGTGATGCCCGCGTCGCCGATGGCCTGGGCGAGGCCCGATCCGATGCCGCCGATCCGGGTGTTGTCCTCGACGCAGACCACCAGCCGGTGCTCGGCGGCCAGGGTGATCAGTGCGGCGGGGACCGGGCTGACCCAGCGCGGATCGACCACCGTGGCCCCGATTCCCCGTTCCCCGAGCAGGGTCGCCGCGTGCACCCCCGCCCGCGCGCACGCGCCGACGGTGACCAGCAGCACGTCCCGCCGCGCGGGCCGGTGCAGGATGTCCACTCCGCCGAAGCCGCGCACGGTGGGCACGTCCTCGGCGACCGCGCCCTTGGGGAACCGCACCACGGTCGGAGAGTCCTCTGTGGACACCGCCTCGCCGAGCAGGGCGCGCAACCGGGCGCCGTCCCGGGGCGCGGCGACGCGCAGCCCCGGGACGACCCGCAGCAGGGCCAAGTCCCACATCCCGTGGTGGCTCGGCCCGTCGTCACCGGTCACGCCCGCGCGGTCGAGCACGAACGTGACCGGCAGCCGGTGCAGTGCGACGTCCAGCAGCACCTGGTCGAAGGCCCGGTTCAGGAACGTCGAATAGATGGCGACCACCGGGTGCAGCCCGCCGATCGCCAGCCCGGCCGCGGAGGTGACCGCGTGCTGCTCGGCGATCCCGACGTCGAACATCCGGGTGGGGTACGCCTCGGCGAACCGGCGCAACCCGGTCGGTCCGGGCATCGCCGCGGTCAGGCACACCACATCCGGCCGCTCGGCGCCGATCGTGAGCAACTCGTCGGCGAACACCGAGGTCCAGCTGGTGGCTTTCGCCCGCCCCGCTGGGCCCACCGCGTGCAGGCAGTCCGCCGGATCCTCCTCGGCGGGCGGATGTCCCTTGCCCTTGCGGGTCACCACGTGCACCACGACCGGGCGGTGCAGGCGTTCCGCCGTGCGCAGGGCGCGGTCGAGATCGGCGAGGTCGTGCCCGTCGACCGGGCCGAGATAGGCGAAACCCAGTTCTTCGAACAGGTTCTCCCGCGGGCACCGGCGCAGTTCGGCGAGGTGCCGCGCGAACCCGCCGATCGTGGGGGAGTAGGAGCGGCCGTTGTCGTTGAGCACGACGATCACCGGCCGGTCCGGGGCCGAGCCGAGGTTGTTCAGCGCCTCCCAGCTCATCCCGCCGGTCAGCGCGCCGTCGCCGACGACCGCGACCACCCGGCGGTCGCGCTCGCCGCGCAGGGCGAACGCCTTCGCCAGACCGTCCGCATAGGACAGCGCGGTGGAGGCGTGCGAGTTCTCCATGACGTCGTGCGGGGATTCGCTCCGGGACGGGTACCCGGACAGCCCGCCGCCCTGGCGCAGCGAGTCGAATTCGGCGGACCGCCCGGTGAGGATCTTGTGCACGTAGGCCTGGTGCCCGGTGTCGAAGACGATCGGATCGCGCGGCGAGTCGAACACCCGGTGCAGCGCGATGGTCAGCTCGACCACGCCCAGGTTCGGCCCGAGGTGCCCGCCGAGCCGGGACACCGAATCGATGAGCAGGTCCCGGATCTCCTGGGCCAGCGCGGACAGGGCGGGCTCGCCGAGCCCGCGCAGGTCCGCCGGGCCGCCGAGCTGGCGGAGCAACGGGGTGGCCGGCGCCATGGTCACGACGGCCTCACCGCCGAGGGCAGGGTGAAATGGATGGTTTCCCGGGTGGTCTCGCGTTCGGACACGGTGACCTCGCCCAACCGGGAGAACGCCTCGACGACCGAGTCCACCAGCCGGGGCGGCGCCGAGGCGCCCGCGGTGATGCCGATGGTTCGCTTGCCGCGCAACCATTCCGGTCGCAGATCGTCCGCGTCGTCGATCAGCCTGGCCGGGGTGCCGTGCCGGTGCGCGAGCTCCACCAGCCGCACCGAATTGGAGGAGTTCGCCGAGCCGACCACGAGGACGAGATCGGCTTCTTCGGCGATCGCCGCGAGCGCGTCCTGGCGATTCGTGGTGGCGTAACAGATGTCGTCCGAGCCCGGCCCGCGCAGCTGCGGAAACCGCGCCCGCAGGGCCCGCACGACGTCGGTCGTCTCGTCGACGGCCAGCGTGGTCTGGGTCAGGTAGGACACCCGCGCCGGATCGGGCACCTCCAGGGTTTCCACGTCCGCCGCGCTCTGCACCAGCACGGTCTGCTCCGGCGCCTCGCCGAGGGTGCCCTCCACCTCCTCGTGCCCGGCGTGCCCGATGAGGACGACCGTGTCCCCGCGGGCGGCGAACCGGCGCGCCTCGGCGTGCACCTTGGTGACCAGCGGGCAGGTCGCGTCGATGACCTCCAGTTCGCGGCGGGTGGCTTCGGCGCGCACGGCGGGGGAGACGCCGTGCGCGGAGAACACCACGGTGGCCCGGTCCGGCACCTCGTCGAGCTCGTCGACGAACACCGCGCCCCGGGTTTCCAGCTCGCGCACCACATGCCGGTTGTGCACGATCTGCTTGCGGACGTAGACGGGCGGTTCCCGGTCCTCGAGCAGCCGCTCCACGATCTCGATGGCACGCTCGACACCCGCGCAGAACGAACGCGGCGCGGCGAGCAGGATCGTGCGCGGTCCGGCGACTTCCGCCCAGGCGGGATCGCTGCGATCTATCAAAACGGCTCCTTGTCCTTTTGAGAACGCGCGACCGCGATCGCGTTGACAGGGCGCTCCTCGCGAGGTCGTCTGACGTATCGTTGAAGGGCGCCCTGCCCCCGCGATAGCGGGGCCTTCGGCCGAGCGCGTTCCCTGGGTTGGCTTGGCCAGTACGCCGACTCATTGCTGTGGAGCTCCTAGTGGTCGCGCCGCGCGATCAGCCGGGCCAGGGAGCCCAGCTCGCTCGCGGCTTTCGCGTGCACGCCCGCCGCGGCAAGGTTGCGCAGGGCCTGCGCCAGCAGTGCGTCGGCCTGCGCCTGGCTCCAGGACCGCCCGCCCGCGAGTTCGACCAGTTCGGCGGCGCGGGCCAGCTCGGGGCCGGAGAGCTGCCGGTCGTGGTCGTACAACGCGGCCAGCTCGTGCCCGGCCGGAGTGCCCGAGGTCAGCGCGGCCACCACCGGCAGGGATTTCTTGTGGCTGGCCAGATCCGAATGCACCGACTTGCCGGTGATCGCGGGATCGCCCCAGATTCCCAGCAGATCGTCCACGTGCTGGAAGGCCAGGCCGAGCCGTTGCCCGAAGCGCCGCAGGCGGCCGACCTGATCGGTGGTGCCGTCGCCGAACAGCGCGCCGAGTTCGCAGGTGCAGCCGATCAGGGCGGCGGTCTTCTCCTCGGCCATGTGCTGCGCCTCGGCCAGCGCCACATCCACCCGGCGCTCGAAGGCCACATCCGCGCACTGCCCGTCGACCAGGTCCTGCACCGCCTGGCTGAGCGCCCGCGCCGCCTCGGTCGACGCCGCGTGCCCGCTGGCCGCGAGCACGTCGAACGCCAGCGTCAGCAGCGCGTCCCCGGCGAGGATCGCCGGGCCGACGCCGAACACGTTCCACGCCGTGGGCCGGTGGCGGCGGGTGGCATCCCCGTCCATCACGTCGTCGTGCAGCAGGGAGAAGTTGTGCACCAGCTCCACGGCGACCGCCGCCGGGAGCGCGTCCGCGCAAGCGCCCCCGGTGGCCTCGGCCGAGAGCAGCACCAGCGTCGGCCTGATCGCCTTGCCGCCCCCGGCCTTGACCACCCGGCCGTCCTCGTCCCACCAGCCGAAGTGATACCCGGCGATGCGCCGCATCGGGCCGGGCAAGGTATCGACCGCCGCGCGCAGTGCCGGGACGACCGTGGCCCTGCCGCAGGCCAGCAGCTCACGCGCTGGTCTGCCCTCCGCCCGCACCACCTCAACGTCCGTCATCGGCCCGGGTCCTCAGCGGTCGATTTCGACGTTTTCGAGCATGCCCAGTGCGTCCGGCACCAGGATCGCCGCCGAGAAGTACGTGCTGACCAGGTAGGAGATGATCGCCTTCTCGTTGACGCCCATGAACCGGACGTTCAGGCCGGGCTGGTATTCGTCCGGGATCCCGGTCTGGTGCAGGCCGATCACGCCCTGGTCCTCGAGCCCGGTGCGCATCGCGAGGATCGAGCTGGTGCCGGTCTTCGAGATCGGGATCTTGTTGCTGGGAAAGATCGGCACCCCGCGCCAGGTGACGATCTTGTGCCCGTCGATGTCCGTGGTGTCCGGGTAGAGGCCCCGGCTGCTGCACTCCCGGCCGATCGCCGCGATCGTGCGGGGGTGGGCCAGGAAGAACCGGGTCTTGCGCCGCCGGCACAGCAGTTCGTCGAGATCGTCCGGGGTGGGCGGCCCGGTGCGGGTGTAGATCCGCTGCCGCAGATCGGCGTTGTGCAGCAGGCCGAAATCGGGATTGTTGAGCAGCTCGTGCTCCTGGCGCTCGCGCAGCGCCTCGATGGTCAGCCGCAACTGCTGGTCGACCTGGTCCATCGGGTTGTTGTAGAGATCGGCGACCCGGCTGTGCACGCGCAGCACGGTCTGCGCCAGGCTCAGCGAGTACTCCCGGGGCGAGACCTCGTAGTCGACGTAGGTTCCCGGCAGTTCGGCCTCGCCCTCATGGCCCGCGGACAGGGCGATCTCGGCCTCACCGTGCTTGTTCTGCGCCGGATCCCGCCGGCTCATGGCCTGTTCCAGATGCGTCCGCAACGACTCGGACCGCTCGCTCACCTCCTCGACCGCCTGCCGCGGCAGGGACAGGATGGTCACCGGGGTGACCGCCTTGACGGTGAATTCGGCGATGCCGCCCGATTCGCCGAGCACCCGCTGGCCGAAGAACCGCCCGTCGGCGAGCACGTCCAGCACGACCTGATCGCCGTACTCACCGGTGCCGATCTTGTTCACCTTGCCGTGCGCGATCAGGAACACCCGGTCGGCGGGGTTGCCGAACTCGAGGATCACGTCACCCGGGGCGTATTCGGCCTGTTCGAACCGTTCGGCCAGCGCGGCGAGCGCCGCCTCGTCCTCGAATTCGCGCAGCAGCGGCAGTTCGCGCAGTTCCTGGGGGATGACCTGGATGTCCTCGCCGACGTTGGTGAAGGTCACCCGGCCGTCGCCGACGGTGTAGCTCATCCGGCGGTTCACCCGGTAGGTGCCGCCCGGCGCGTTCTCCCACGGCAGCATGCGCACCAGCCACCGCGAGGTGATGGCCTGCATCTGCGGTTCGGACTTGGTCGTGGTCGCCAGGTTGCGGGCGGCGGCGGTGTTCAGGCTCTGCTGCGAGGGTCCGCCGTTGACGCGTACGTCCGGCTCGGTCACAGTCACAATGCGTCCACCAATCGAGTCGTGTGGCTAATTTGCGGGACTTCGATGCGCCGCGGGGCCTGGTAGCGGCCGGTCACCTGCGACCAGTGCAGGTCACCGGCGAGCCGCTGACGCAGCCCCGTGACGTAACGGTCCAGCGCGTTCCGCGCCTTCGCGTCCACTTCGTGCGGTGCGGGCAGCCCCTGGGCGGCGTCCTCGAACTGGCGCAGCCGGGACTCGGTGAGGTCGGCGAGGACCCCCGCGGCGTGTCGCGGGTCGCTGCCGAAGAACCGCTGCACGATCAGGACGCCGTTGTTGATCTCGCCTTCGTCCTCGATCTCCTTTCGGTAGGAGAAAATGTCGTTTCGCAACGAGCTGATGTCGGCGTGGTTCTCGGCCAGCGAGCGCACCACCCGGCTGCCGAGCACCTCCGGCGGCAGCTCGATGCCGAGCGCGAACCGGACCAGGGCCGTGGCGAATTCCGCGCCGGCGGTCTTCCGCCGCATTTCCAGGTAGTCCACCGGATCGGGGACCCGGTTCTGGATCAGATTGGCCAGCTCCCACAGCCAGCTGCCGACGAATTCCTCGAGGTGCCCGGCGAATTCGCGCCGCCGTTCGGCGGGCAGGGCGGACGCGGTGCGCGTCCACAGATCGGCGAGGCCGCGTTCCACCGGCGTGGCCGGGACCGGATTCGGCGCGGCATCCTCCGGCAGGAACCTCCGCAGCCGTTCGACGAAAGCCTTCGCCCCGGCCAGGTTCCGGGAGCGTTTGAAGGCCGCCACGAAGAAGTCGTCGGCGAACCGCGCCCAGATGTGCCAGTCGTTGACCAGTTCGAGGTTCTCCGGCGACGCCTCGGGATGGGTGGCCGCCGCGAACAGGCCGTGGTCGGCGGCGGCGAACTCCCGCCCGGTCCAGATCCCGGAACCGTCGAGCATGCCCATTCCCCGCGCCCAGTCCGTGGCGTGCCGCCGGACCGCCGCCAGCCCCGGGTGGACGCGCACCGGGTACGGCATGCCGAACCGCGGCAGTTCGATCGCGCCCGCCGGTCGCGGTCCCACCCAGGTGTTCTCCAGCCGATGCCGCATGCCCACGGCGATCGAGCGGACGCGTGCGGCCGAGGTGCCCAGGCCGATCGGCCCGCCGAGCAGCGGATGCCGGTCCGGTGCGCCACCGCCGTTCATGTACCGGCTGGACCGCAGGTGCCATTCGTGCCCGCCGGACTGCCAGTCCTGCAGGCCCTTGGCGTACGCCAGCACGGCGGCCTGGTCCGCCGGGCCCGTGCCGTGTTCGGCGAACAGCGGCGCCAGTTCGGTGAGGACGGTGTTCTCGAACTGGTGCAGCCGGGAGGTCAGCAGGTCGTTGACCACCTCGGCGGCCTCCTGCGTGGGCAGGTCGAAGAACTTCTCCACGACCAGCACCCCGTTGTTGATCTCCCCTTCGCTTTCGGTCTCCCGCTGGTAGGAGAACAGGTCGTTGCGGAGGTGGACCGCGTCGGAGAAGGTGTCCCGGAGCACGCGCAGCGGCCGCGTCCGCGCCAGCACCGCCGGCACCTCCGCGTCCACGGCGTGTTCGACCAGGTTCGCCGACCAGGGCGCGCCGCCGACCCGCCGCCGCATCTGGATGTAGTCGATCGGATTGGGCACCCGGTCGGAGCTGATGTTCTCCAGTTCCCACAACGATTCGTTGAGCAGGTGCCGGGTGCTCTCCGCGAACCGGCGGCGCCAGTCCGCGGACCGCGCGGGGACCGTGCGGGCCCACAGATCGGCCAGGCCGCGTTCGACCGGATTGGTCGGTTCCGGGATGGCGCTGTCGTCGACCGGCATGAACGCGGCCAGCCGGTCGAGATACTCCCGGGCCCCGGCGAGATCGCCGGTGCGCTTGTACACCTGGAGAAAGTGGTCGTCGAAGAAGAACACCCAGACGTACCAGTCGGTGATCAGATCGAGGTCCGCGGCCGACGTGTCCGGGTGGGTGTACCCGCACAGCAGCGCGTAGTCGTGGGATTCCAGGTCGGCCGGATCCCAGATCAGCTCGCCGTGCGGGTCCTCCGCGTCGAGCATGCCCATCTCGCGCGCCCACACCCGGGTGTGCGCGCGAGCACCGTCCACATGCGGACTCAGCCGCGCCGGGTACGGCAGGTAGAACTCGGGCAGTTCGAACGGCTGCATACCGCGGTCAGCCTTCCCGGCCGAGCTCGACGTTCTCCAGGACGGCGAGGGCGTCGGGCACCAGGATGGCGGCGGAGTAGTAGGCGCTGACCAGGTAGGAGATGAGCGCCTTCTCGTTGATGCCCATGAAGCGGACGTTCAGGCCGGGCTGGTATTCGTCCGGGAGCCCGGTCTGGTGCAGGCCGATCACCCCCTGGTTCTCCAGCCCCGTCCGCATCAGCAGGATCGAGCTCGTGCGCTTGTCGCTGACGCCGATCTTGTTGCACGGGAAGATCGGCACGCCCCGCCAGGCGGGCACCTTGTTGCCGTTGACGTCCGTGCTGTGCGGGTAGAGGCCGCGGCGGTTGCATTCCCGGCCGAACGCCGCGATCGTGCGGGGATGCGCGAGGAAGAACGCGGGCTGCTTCCACACCAGGGTGAGCAGTTCGTCCAGGTCGTCCGGGGTCGGCGGGCCGGTCCGGGTGTGGATGCGCTGGGACAGATCGGCGTTGTGCAGCAGGCCGAACTGCCGGTTGTTGACCAGCTCGTTCTCCTGGCGTTCGCGCAGGGCCTCGATGGTCAGCCGCAGCTGTTGCTGGATCTGGTCCATCGGGTTGTTGTAGAGATCGGCGACCCGGCTGTGCACGCGTAGGACGGTCTGCGCGACGCTCAGCTCGTACTCGCGCGGTTTCAGCTCGTAGTCGACGAACGTGCCGGGCAGTTCGGGCTCGCCCTCGTGCCCGGAAGTCAGTTCGATTTCGGCCTCGCCGAACGCGTTCTGCTTGGCCGGGGGCTGGGACGTGAACCGTTCGAGGTGTTCGCGCAGGCTGTCGGACTGACCGACCAGTTGCTCGAACTGCTCCTGCGAAAGCCTCAGCAGCGTGCACGGTGTGACGGCCTTGACGGTGTATTCCCAGTAGTCGTCCGATTCGAGCACCGCGCGGTAGCTGAAGTGGTCGCCGTTGGCCAGCACGTTCAGGATGGTCTGATCGCCGTATTCCCCGGTGCCGATCCGGTTCAGTTTGCCGTGCGCGACCAGGAAGATCTGGTCGGCCGGCTGTCCTTCCGCGACGACCACGTCGCCCGGTTCGAACTCCTCCTGGACGAACCGTTCGGCCAGTGCGGCCAGCACCTCCTCGTCCTCGAAGTCCCGCAGCATGGGAAGCTCGCGCAGCTCCTGGGGGACCACCTGTACCTCGGCGCCGGTACTGGTGAAGGTCACGCGGCCGTCACCCACGGTGTAACTGAGCCGGCGGTTCACCCGGAAGGTGCCACCGGAAGCCTGTACCCACGGCAGCAGGCGCAGCAGCCATCGTGAGGAGATGCCCTGCATCTGCGGTTCGGACTTGGTCGTCGTCGCCAGGTTGCGTGCGGCGGCTGTGTTCAAACTTTGCTGCGGCTGACCATTTTCAACATCAAGTTCTGGCTCGGTCACAGTCACGCCAAAAACCACCAATCCGTAGTCGCCCCGTCGGGCGCTCAAACTCAGGAGGAGGGTGTTCGATTGAAGAGGTGTCGATTCAAGAACGTGAGCCGCTTGCCGGTGCTCGACCTTATTCCCGCCTGATCAATTTCCGGCGTCGGCGGAAGTTGACGCTAGCACCGCCGTCGTAGTCCCGTACAGTCACCCGAAAGGGCGACCTAATGGGAATAGATTAATCTCAGCCACGATTTGATTTACTCACTCGATCCGGTGCGGGTAATCGAACCCAAAGTAGAACTTCGCCCGAGTTATTTCACTCGGCCCTACCAGTGCGCCGCGAGGTCGGTTGTCGGGCGCGGCGGGGGCGGCTCACCTAGTGCAGCCCGACTGCTCCGTTCGAGACCCTGATCATCGAGGTTGCGCCACGTGCGAAGCACTGCTAGTTCCCTTGTCGTACAACAAGATCAGCTAGCGCTCGACCGAACAGCCGGGGCCGGTCACCTCCCGTAGTGGGCCTCGCCACGGTTGGCCTAGCGGAGCGTCTGCCGGGGTGTTTCCGCGGGGTGCTCCGCTGTCCCACCGTGCGGGCCGGTCGCGGGCTACTGGCGAAACAGTGAAGCCCAGGTGATCGGAAAAGCCACTCGGATGAAATGCGGGGGCCACTCTTGTGGGGTCCGGGCGTGGTGGCTAGCTTGGGCCGTGGCGCTGGACGCCGGATTAACACGACAATTATCCACCTATTTCGGTGTCAACTTGTTTATGGGTCGCGGGGGAGGTTTAACACCCTTTTTCGAACTTCACGGTGGTGGGCATCCCGGCAGTGTCTGTGGTTCGCGGCTGGCCGGCACATATACCGCCAGCCGGAGTCGACAACCGCGCCGCCGACTCCGGCTGGCGGCCCTCGTCGTAGTCATGAGCCGTCAAAGCCTGGGCAGGTCGGAGAGGAATTGATGAGTATCTTTCTGAGTGGCCTGTTGTGGGTCTTCGGCGCGGTCGTCGTCGGTGCGGTGGTCGGTTACCTCGTCCGCCGGTTCGGCCTGGACGAGGGCAGGCCCGGCAACAACGACGCCGCCGGCCAGGTGTTCACCATCGTCGGCGGGCTGAACGCGGTGGTGATCGCCTTCGTGCTGGTTTCCCTGTACGACGGGGTGAGTGCCGCCCAGGACGGTTCGTACAAGGAGGCCAACAGCCTGGTCGCGGCGACCTGGGCCGCCGATTCGCTGCCGGAGCCCACCCGGGCCCAGGCGCGGGAGATCAGCCGGGCCTATGCGACCACCGTGGCGGAACAGGAATGGCCCCAGCTGCGTTCGGGCGAGCAGGTGGCCGGGCCGGGCTGGCAGCACCTGGACCAGCTGCGTGACGTGGTCGAGCAGGCGCAGTTGTCCGATGACGCCCAGGGCTGGATGGCCGACCAGAAGAAAGAGGCCATGACGCAGCTCGCCGAGCTCTACCAGGCCCGTCAGGCGCGGCTGACCGAGGCGAACGACCCCGGTATCGGCACGGTCGTCTGGTGCGTCCTCGTGCTCGGCAGCGTCATCACGGTGTTGCTGCCGAACCTGTTCGGCGGCACGAAAATGGTGACGCACGTGATCATCGTGTCCACTTTGGCCGGAACGCTCGCCCTACTGCTCTTCGGGATCTACCAGCTGCAGAATCCGTACACCGGCGGGGCGAAGGTGGAACCCGACGCCTTCAAATGGGCACTGGAACGGCTGCGCTGATCGCCATGCCGACGAAGTGGCCGCGGTCGGCCGGACTCGTCCCGGTCGCCGTCCTGCTGGCCTTCTCGGTGCCGGTGGCTCCCGCGGCGGTGGCCGATCCGCCCGGTTGCCCGATCTTCCGGGTCCAGAGCCCGGGCGCCGCCGGACAGTCCACTGTGGTCCGTATCGAACTGCCCGGTGGCGCCACCACGACGGTGGCCCGGCTCGATCGCCAGGTGAACGCGATCGGTTACGCGCGTGCCCAGGACCGGGCGTACGGGGTGGACCGCCGCGGGCACGCGGTCACCCTCGACCGGCGCGGCGTGCTGACCGATCTCGGCCGGATGCGGGGCGTCTTCGTCAACGCGACGGCCGGTGCGGTCGACGGGAACCGCTGGTACGTCAAGCGGGCGAGCACTCTGTACACAGTGGACATAGACCCGGCGAGCCCGGGTTTCCGCACCGTGCTGAAGCGGACGTTGCTGCGCCCGGTGGCGCTGGCCGCCGGTGTGGACGATTTCGACTTCGATCCCGCGGACGGCCTGCTGCACGGCGTTTCGTCGCTGCCCCACGGTCCCGGTGCGGTGGTGACCGTCAATCCGGTCACCGGCGAGGTGCGGAAGGAAGGCCGCACGCGGTTGCCGGAGAGCACGGCGTTCGGCGCGGTGTCCCTCGGACCGGACCGGGCGCTGTACGTCACCGCGAACGACACCGGGCACCGCAGCCGGTTGCTCCGGATCACCCGCGACGGCGCGGTGACCGAACTCGCGACCGGCCCCGCCTTCCACAGCACCGACGCGACCGGCTGCTTGTCCGTGCCCCCGCCGACGTCACCGACCCCGACGCCCACACCGACCCCGACACCCACACCGGCGCCCACACCCACGCCCACACCGAGCCCGCCACCGACGCCCGTACCGCCGCCTCCGCCCCCGCCTCCCGCGGTCTTGCCGGTGCGGCCGCCCCTGCCCGCGCTCCCCGCGCCGCCCCCACCCGCGGCTCCGGCCCCCGCACCGCCCGCCAAACCACCGGCCCCGCCTCCCAAGCCCGCGAAGACCACCGCCAGTCCGGCGAAGACCCGGGCGGCGAGCCCCGAGCGGGAGTCGAACGCGAAGAAGCTGCGCCGGTGGAGCCTCGCCGTGGTGGTGCTCATCCTCGGCGCCGGGGCGGCCATGCGTGCGGCTGCCCGCCGCTGACCCGGTCTGTCAGACTCATCGTGATGAGTGACCGGCAGTGGATCAGCTGGGCCGAGGGGGACGAGACCCGCTCGGCCCGCTGGCGTTCGGAAAGCGGCCCGCCACCGGAGCGGGTGGTGGTCGCCGACGACGGCCTCAAGGCCGATGCCGCCGTCCGGCTGGCCCGCGGGGGCACGGCGATCCTGTGGCGCGGGGACTTCCAGAACGCGCGCCAGCTGCTGACCGCGATGGGGCGGCGGGTCGACCGCGAACGCCGCCGCCCGGCGCCCACTCCGCTGGAGGCGTTCCGGCGGCAGCGGCAGGCGCAGGCCCGGCGCGCCCGGACGCTCGGCGCGCTGCTGGTGCCGTTCGATCCCGGCCACGTCGTTCCGCTGCGCCGGGCGCCGGACGTGCGGCAGGCCTGTGCGGAGGCGTACGGCCCCGCGGACGAACCGGTGGTGGGCTCGCTGCGCGAACTGCTCGGGGTGATCGGCGCGCACGAGTGGCGGAAGAAGGGCGTCGACGTCCCGGCGCTCGGTGCGCGCGTGCACCCGCATTACGGCGTTTTCTCCCCGGTGCGCGGGGAGTACGTGGACCTTGTCGCCGAGGCGCCGCTGCCCGCGCGGGACCTGGCGTTCGACATCGGCACCGGGACCGGGGTGCTGACCGCGGTCCTGGCCCACCGGGGGGTCGAACGGATCGTGGCGACCGACCAGGATCCGCGCGCGCTCGCCTGCGCCCGGGCGAACCTCGCCCGGCTGGGGTTCGCGGAACGGGCCGAGGTCGTCCGGGCGGACCTGTTCCCGCCCGGACGCGCGCCGCTGATCGTCTGCAACCCGCCCTGGGTCCCCGCCCGCCCCGGTTCGGCGCTGGAAGCCGCGGTCTACGACCCCGACAGCCGGATGCTGCGCGGTTTCCTGGACGGGCTGGCCGCGCATCTGGCGCCCGGTGGCGAGGGGTGGCTGATCCTGTCCGATCTCGCCGAACACCTCGGGCTGCGGCCCCGCGCGGATTTGCTGGCCTGGATCGAGGCGGCGGGGCTGGCCGTGGTGGCTCGCCTCGACACCCGCCCGCGCCACCGCCGCGCGAGCGACGAGAGCGATCCGCTGCACGCGGCCCGGGCCGCCGAGGTCACCTCGCTGTGGCGGCTTACGGCAGCTCACCCCGGCTGACCAGCTGCTGGGCGATCACGTTGCGCTGGATCTCGTTGGTGCCCTCGCCGACGATCATCAGCGGGGCGTCCCGGAAGTACCGCTCCACGTCGAATTCGGTGGAATAGCCGTAGCCGCCGTGGATGCGGACGGCGTTCAGCGCGATCTCCATCGCCGTCTCGGAGGCGAACAGCTTGGCCATCCCGGCCTCCAGATCGCAGCGCTGCCCGGCGTCGTGGCGTTCCGCGGCGAGCAGCACGAGCTGGCGCGCGGCGGTGAGTTTGGTGGCCATGTCGGCGAGGTAGTTGCCGATCGACTGGTGCCGCCAGATCGGCTTGCCGAACGTCTCCCGTTCCTGCGCGTAGCGGAGGGCGTCCTCCAGCGCGGCGCGGCCGACGCCGAGGGCCCGCGCGGCGACCTGGATCCGCCCGGTCTCCAGCCCCTTCATCATCTGCGCGAAACCGTGCCCCTCGACGCCGCCGAGCAGGGCGTCCCGCGGGACGCGGAAGTCCGCGAAGGACAGTTCGCAGCTCTCCACGCCCTTGTAGCCGAGTTTGGGCAGATCCCGGGAAATCGTGAGGCCCTCGCCCGGTTCGACGAGCAGGATGCTGATGCCGCGGTGCCGGGGCTCGGCGGCGGGGTCGGTCTTGCACAGCAGCGCGATCAGCTGGGAGCGCCGGGAATTGGTGATCCAGGTCTTCGTGCCGTTCACCGTGTACCCCGTGCCTTCGCGGCGGGCGGTGGTGGTCAGCGCCTGGAGGTCGGAACCGCCGTCCGGTTCGGTGAGCGCCATGGTCGCGCGGACCGCACCGGTGGCCATCCGGGGCAGGTAGCGCTGTTTCTGTTCCTCGGTGCCGAAGGTCAGGATCAGCTTGGCCACCACGGTGTGCCCGCCCATCGCGCCGGCGAGGCTCATCCAGCCCCGGGCGAGCTGCTCGGTGACGTGGACGTAGCACGGCGTGGAGACGGCGGCCTCGCCGTAGGGTTCGGGAATGGCGAGGCCGAAGACGCCGAGCCGTTTCATGCCCTCGATGAGGTCGCCGGGGTATTCGTTGGCGTGTTCGAGGTCGCGGGCGACCGGGCGGACCTCCCGGTCGACGAATTCGCGGACGGTGCTGACGATTTCGCGTTCCTCGGTGCTGAGCTCGCTCATGGGGAGAGTCCCTTTCAGACGATGCCGCGGTCGCGGAGTGCTTCGATCTCGTCGTCGCCGTGGCCGAGGCCGCGCAGGATCGCCGCGGTGTGCTCGCCCAGCGCGGGAACGGCGTTCATGACCGGTTCGACGCCGCTGAGGTTGACCGGCGGGAGCAGCGCCTCGAACTCGGCGCCACCGGGCAGGCCGACCGGCCGCCAGCGATCTCGTTCGGCGAGCACGGGGTGTTCCAGGAACTGGTCGACCTGGTTGAGCCGCGCGTTCGCCACCCCCGCGGTGTCGAGCAGTTCGAGGGCGCGCGAGGTCGGCAGGTCCCCGAACCGCGCGCCGATGATCTCCTCCAGTTCGGTGCGGTGCGCGACCCGGGCGGAACCGGTGGCGAACCGCTCGTCGGTGGCCAGCGCCGGATCGCCGAGGACGGTCGCGCAGAACGACCGCCATTCCCGTTCGTTCTGGATGCCGAGCAGGACGGTGTCGCCTTCGGCCGTGTCGAACGGGCCGTACGGGGCGATCGTGGCGTGCCGCGCGCCGGTGCGCGGCGGCTGGGCGCCGGTGTACTTCGTGTAGTACGCGGGGGAGCCCATCCACTCGGCCAGCGCGTCGAAGAGGGAGACCTCCAGGGCCGAGGATTCGCCGGTGGTGGCGCGGCGGTACAGCGCGCTGAGAATGCCGGAATAGGCGTACATCCCGGCCGCGATGTCGGCGACCGAGACACCGGTCCGGACGCCTTCGCCGGGCGTGCCGGTGATCGAGACGAGACCGGTTTCGCACTGGACGAGCAGATCGTAGGCCTTGCGGCCGGACCACGGGCCGTCGGTGCCGTAACCGGAGATCGTGCAGGTGATCAGCTTCGGGTGACGGGCGCGGAGGGCGGCGGGGTCGAAGCCGAGGCGGGCCGCGGCGCCCGGTGCGAGATTCTGCACGAAGACGTCGGCCCTGGCGAGCAGGGTTTGGAGTATTTGTGCGCCTTCGCCGGTTTTGGCGTCCAGGGTGAGGGATTCCTTGGACCGGTTGAGCCAGACGAAGTAGCTCGATTCGCCGTGCACGGATTCGTCGTAGTGGCGCGCGAAGTCGCCGGTTTCCGGGCGTTCGACCTTGATCACCCGGGCGCCGAGGTCGGCGAGCTGGCGTGTGGCGAAGGGCGCGGCCACGGCCTGTTCGAGGGAGACGACGGTGATGTCGTGGAGCGGTTGCGGCATAACGCGAATGTACCAACCCGGCTGGGCTGAACGGTTGAATTCGATTTCGAGGCCGGTGCGCGCGGTTACCGTATTTCTATGTCACTTACCCTCATCAAAGGCACATTCCAGATTGTTGGCGCGTCTCCGGACGGCGATTCAGTTCGATTTTACCCAACCGACACTAATGCGTTCCGGAAAGCGGGGTTGAAGGTCCGGGTCAATGCGCGCGGCGGCGCGCAGCTGCGGCTCGAGGGGATCGACGCCCTGGAGACGCACTACCGGGCGCAGGGGCACGGCGGGCAGATGTGGCGGCAGCCGGTCGATCTGGCGAACGCGGCGGCCGACGGGTTGCTCAAGCACCTCGGGTTCAAGTCGGTGGAACGGGATGAGGACGGGACGGTCACCAAGGCCACCCCGCCCAAGGTGCCCGGGCACATCCTGACCCGGTTCGCGGACAAGTACGGGCGGCCGGTGGCGTTCGCCTTCGCCGGGCAGCGGCCGGGCCGGTCCGCGGACGGGAGCCGGATCCGGCTGGACGTCAAGGGGATGCAGGCTTCGGCGAACTACGTCCTGCTGCGGGACGGCCTGGTTTACCCGACCTTCTATTCCCTGCTCTACGTGGACCTTCGGCAGTCGATGGCCGAGGCCGCCACCGCGGCGCGGGAGGCGGGCAAGGGCGTCTGGGAACACGACGCCACGCTCCCCGGGTTCCGGCTCTCGTCCCGGAAGCAGTTGCAGGACGAGGTGGTCCTCCTGCCGAAACTGTTCCGGCGGCTGGTGGACTACCTGAGCATCGACGAAAGCGGCGGGGTGTCGCTGGGCGGGTTCGCCGATTACCTGGACACGCGCAACGACCGGTTGTTCACCACGCCCGACGGGCACGCCACCGAACTGGAAACCCTGGTCGAGGTGCGCCGCCAGACCCTGAAACTCACGGTCGAACCGGAACGGATCGTGTTCATCGAGGCCTAATTGGCGACCGGAGCGGCCATCGCCTCACAACTGCGCAGCACGACCGCGGCGGCCTGACGTCCCTCCGCGCTCAGGACCGGGTTCCCGGTCAGCTCGCGCCAGCGCCGCACCGCGTCCCGCGCGGCGCGGTGGTAGTCGAGTTCGGACTCGATGCCGAGCCGGGCCAGTGCCGCGGTGCCGTGCCCGCCGAGCAACCGGCTCGCGTCCTCGCGCAACGGTTCGGGCAGGGCGGAACCGTCGGTGCGGAGCGCCGCGAGCAGCCGCAGCTCGCGGAATTCGTGCGCCCCGGCCAGGACGCGGTCGAGTTCCAGGAACAACGCCTCGCCGCCGGGATGCGGCTCCCTGCGCAGCAGCACCTCGAGGCCGATCAACGCCGAACGCGCCTTGAGCACCTCCGCGCGTTCGGTGAAGTGCTGGCCGATCGCGTCCCGCAGTTCGGCGAGCCCGCTGCGCTGCACGAGCTGCGCCGCGAGCGCGGCGACCGTGCCCGATTCGCGCCGGAGCAGCGTGGTGGCCAGCCGCAGCCCGAACAAGCCGAACCGGCGCAGCAGTCCCGCGCGCGCGGACGCCTCGACCGGACCGGATTCCGCGCGGACGAACCGGTCCGCGGACAGTAGCAGGGCCTCGCTTTCCGGCCGGGGGAGCCCGGCGAGCGCGCTCAGCGCCGCGAACTCGGGTTCGGTGAGCGTGCGCCCCGCGCTCGCGACCTGCCCGGCCACCGCGACCACGTCCTGGCACACGTCCCGCACCTCGGGATCGCGCCGGTACCGCCGGGCGAGCTGGCGCGCGGAGATCAGCGCGTCGACCCGGCCCGCGCCGAGTTCGTCGGCCCGCGACAGCACCACGAGCGAGTTGACCGGATGGACCATGGCGATCGGGTGCCCGTGCACGAACCGCAGCTCCCGCAGGTTCGCGTTGCGCGGCTGGCGCGCGAGGAACAGCACGGCATCCGCGTCGGTGACGGCCGCCTGGACCGCCTGCGGCGACGCGTTCTCCTCCAGGCCGGGCGTGTCGATCAGGGTCACCTCGCCCTGGGAACGGCTCAGGCGGGCGCGGTACCAGGACGGCCCCTCGGCGCCGTCGGGCGCGATCTGCTCGCCGACGAGCGCGTTCACCAGGGTCGATTTGCCGCTGCTGGCCGGGCCCACCACGGCCAGCCGCAACGGTTCGTCGAACCGGACCAGGTGCCGGTGCAACCAGTTGGCCGCGCGCGGGGTGTCCCGGTAGGCCTCGAGCGCCTGTTCGAGGATCGACCGTGCTTGTTCGGCCAGGGTCACGCCGTCAGCCCGCGGGGTGCGCTCAGCTCGCCCCGGACCGTGCCCAGCGCGCGCACCCGCTGGCGCAGCAGGGAAAGCTCGTCCATCCCGGCCTTGATCTCGTACGCGCGCCGCGTGCGCCGCGCGGTGTCCTCGTCGATGACCTGTTTGATGGCCTTCGCCGATTCGGCGATCTCGCGATGCCGTTCCTGGGCGAAACCGGAGAACCGGTCGCGCAGCGTGCGGTGCATCAGCCGCGCGGCGTCCTTGCTTTCCTTGCCGTAGGCCAGGAAGAAGTCGTCGACATGGCGCTGCGCGGCGGTTTTCGCCTGCGCCTGGCGGCGTTTGAGCCGCGCCCCGCGCTCCTCGAACACGCTCTTCGCGCCGAACGCCGCGCCCGCGCCGAGCGAGATCGGGTTGATCAGGGGGAAACCGGCGAGCGTGGTGGCCAGGCCGAACATCAGCAGGCCGCTGTAGGAACCCCGCATGCCGACGAACAGCTTCTGGCCGACGCCGAAGCGTTCCACGCTCGGCATGCGCAGGCTCTCCACCGGCTCGGCCGGGGTCTGCGCGAGCAACGCGTTCCGGATCAGCTCCGGCTGGTCCGGGGCGACCTGCCGGGCGATCTTGCGCGCGACCCAGTCGAACCGTTCGATCAGCCAGCCGAAGTTCGTCTCGGCCACGGTGGTGAGGTTCTCCCGGAGCCACTCCTCGAACTGCGGCCAGGTGCGCGACGGATCGGCGGCGTCGAAGAACTCGTCGACCTCGCGCAGGATCCGGCGAGTCCGGTCGCGCAGGTCGAATTCGAGGTCGGACAGCAGATCCGCGACCTCGTCGGAGAGCAACGTCTGCCAGCGGGCCGATTCCCGCTGGAGCTCCTCGAGCTTGCGGCCCGCCGCGTGCCAGCGGGCGACCGCGTCCCCGGTGTCCGCCTGCTGGGTCGCGGCATACTCCTCATGCAGGGGGGCGGCGAGCTGCTCGAGGGTCATCCCGGCCACCGCGGCGGCCGAGCGGCGGCTGAGCAGTTCGGCGCGTTCCAGCCAGTCGCGCCGCATCCGTTCGACGAGTTCGCCGAAGCCGGACTCGGAGTTGAGCTCGTGGTCGCCCGCCTTCGCCGCGGCCAGCCGGAGGGTGGCCGACACCGGGACGAGGGTCGCCGTCAGCCCGGCCCGGGCCAGCCGCGCGCGGTTGCGGTCGGCCACCTCGCGCCACGCGGGCACGAGATCGATCTTGGTGAGCGCGATCATGACCGTCGGGCAGACCTGGATGACCTGGCCGAGCAGGTCGAGTTCGCTGGCGGACAGTTCACCGGTCGCGTCCGAGGTCATCAGCACCGCGTCGGCGCGCAGGATCTCCGCGAGCGGGTAGGCGGTCTGGGTCTCCCCGGCGGCGGGGGTGTCGACCAGCACCACCCCGGCGGCGAGCAGCGGGCGGGGCAGGCCGATCCGCACGCGCACGATGTCGCCGCGGGCCGCCTCCCGGTTCGCCCGCACGGAGACCTCCTCGACCGGTGCGGGCCGGGTCTCGGTCGCCGAGCCGCTCTCGATCGCGCGCCGCCCGTCCCGGGACAGGTCCACGACCATCGCGGCGGTGGGGGATTCGGCGTGCTCGACGACCGCGGGGACGAGTGTGGTGACCCCGTCGCCGACCGCGCAGACGGGCGCGTTGACCAGGGCGTTGACCAGCTGGCTCTTGCCCTGCCCGGCCTCGCCGATCACCAGGATCCGCAGCTTGTCCTCGAGCAGGTGGGCCCGGCGATCACGCAGGCGTCGCACCAGGTCCGGGCGGCCGTGCGTGGCGCAGGCCCGGATGGTGTCGTCCAGCAGATCTAGCCAGGGCGGTGCCATCATCGGTGTGCAGTGTGCCGTTTCATCCGGTCCAAGTGAAGGCGACCCGGTCCGTCTCACAGGACGGACCGGGTCGCTTCGACCTGACTCCAGGGGATGGGTCAGTGCTTCATCGGCGCGTTGTCAGTGACCCAGGTGCAGGTCGTCGGCCACGTTGCCGACCTCCGGCAGCGCCGGGTGGTCCGGCACGACCTGGCCGAGCGGGCTGTGCGAAACGGCGTCGGTGACCTGGTGCACGGCCTGGTCGACCTGGGGCAGCGGGTTGGCCACCGGCAGGTGCGGCAGTTCGGCCGGCAGCCCGGCGGGCAGGTGGGTCGGCAGGTCGGCGGCCGGGAGGTGGGTCGGCAGCTCCGACGGGATCTCCACCGGCACGCTGGGCGCGGGCAGCGAGCCGAGATCCGGGGCCGGGGCGTTGGCCACCTGGTTCGCGACCTCCTCGGCGCCGCGCGAAACCTGCGCGCCGACCTCGTGGCCACCGGCGGTGACGGCGTCCGCGGCCGGGGCGGCGCCCGTCCCGGTCAGGTAGCCGCCCAGGGTTTCGGAGCCGGTGGCGATCCCGCCGCCGAGCACCTCGCCGCCGTGGGACACGTAGCTGGCCACGGTGCCCGCGGAGGTCTCGGCGGGGGTGCCGCCGAACTGGAAGTCGTAGTCGCCGAGCGGCGAGGAGGAGCTGCCCTCGGAGGAGAAGCCGTCCAGACCGCCCGCCGCGACGCCCTCGGCGGAGAACCCGGCGCCGGCGATCTCCAGCGAGCCGCTGAAGCCGTCGGCCGAGACCGAAGCCTCGCCCGCGGCGCTGCCCAGCGGGCTGTCCGCGGCGAACGAACCGGACGCGCCCTCGGTGCTGACCTCGTAGAAGGCCTGGCCGCTGCCGTACTCGCTGTCGAACACGAACCCGCCGTGCGAACCCTCGGGGGTCGCTTCGAAGGAGCCCTGGCCGCTGCCGAGCTGGCTGTCGACCGCGCCCGCGCCGTAGGCGCCCTCGAGGGAGCCGCCGCCGGTGGCGGAGAAGGTGCCGAGCGCGGAGTCGCTACCAGCCGTGCCGGAGACACCGTCGAGACCGGCCTCGTAGAAGCCCGCGGCGTTGCCGTGCTCGCTGGTGAACTCGAAGCCGCCGTGCGAACCCTCGGCGGTCGCTTCGAAGGAGCCCTGGCCGCTGCCGAGCTGGCTGTCGACCGCGCCCGCGCCGTAGGCGCCTTCGGCGGAGCCGCCGCCGGTGGCGGAGAAGGTGCCGAGCGCGGAGTCGCCACCGGCGGTGCCGGAGACACCGTCGAGGCCCGCCTGGTAGAAGCCCGCGGCGTTGCCGTGCTCGCTGGTGAACTCGAAGCCGCCGTGCGAACCCTCGGCGGTGGTGTCGGTGCTGGCGGCGGCGTTGCCCAGCGCGGACTCGCTGGTGAAGTGGCCGCTCGCGCCGGAGGTGCTCGCGTCGAACCCGCCCTCGGCGTTCGCGTGCTCGCTGGTGAAGGTGCCGTAGCCGCTGGCGCCCTCGGCCGAGCCCGCACCGCCGACGGTGAATTCGCCACCCGGGAACGTGCCGGCGAGGCCACCCGCGATCGAGCCCGGGGTGGAGGTGTCCAGGCCCGGGGTCACGTGCGTGCCCGCGGCGTCGGCCACGGCCTGGAGCTGCTGGATGGCGGTCTCGGCGGAGCCGGCGTTCGGCAGCTGGGCGAGGCCGTTCTCCAGCGTCTCCACGCCGGGGGCGTAGTCGACGACGAGCGGGATCACTTCCTGCACGTCCTGGGCGCTGATGTCGTGCAGGCCCGCACCGGCGAGGGCGGCGGCCGGGTCGGCGGCGAACGCGGACCGGGCGGCCTCGTCGGTCAGCAGGTTGAGCACGAAGTCGTGCAGAGTCTGCTCAGAGTAGGTCAAGGGAATGTCTCCTAGGGCTTCAAGAGTGCGGCGACGCCGTGACGGGCGCCCGCCACGGCGTCGGCTTCACAAGCTAGGGAGCCGGGACCCCCACCGGCATCGGGGATCACACCGGGTTGCCTTGAGGTCCACGATGGGGTGAATGTGACCTCTCGATTAGGGGATTAGGGGCTCGGGTGCGCGTTGACACGGGGTATCCCTTTGTCGCTCCGACTTTGGTAGGAAGAGCCCCACCCGCCGAGCAGACCGCGAAGGAACCGCCCGCATGCCCTATGTCCTGGGGATTCATCTCGGTCACACGCGGACGACCGTCGCCGTGTGTCGCCGCATGGGTGGCACCTGGGGTGACGCGGAAGTGGTCCCCCTTGCGGGTGGCGCCCGGTGGATCGACACGGTGCTGCACGTGGCCCCGGACGGCGCCGTGCTCGCCGGGCAGGCGGTCCGGCGGTACCTGAACTCCGAACCCGAACGACTCGCGAGCGGTTTCCTCGCCCAGGTCGGCGACCCGGTGCCGCTGGTGCTCGGCGAGGACCGGTACCTCGCCGAGGCGCTCGCCGCGACCTTCGCCGGCTGGGTCGCCGATCTGGTCACCGAGGCCGAGGGCGGCCCCGCCGAACGGATCGTGCTGACCCATCCGGCGGCGTGGGGTCCCCACCGGCGGGGCGCGCTGTACGCCGCGCTGGACGAGGCGGGGCTGCCCGGGGTGTTGCTGCTGCCCAGCCCGGTCGCCGCCGCCGAGCTGGGGATTCCCGGTGAGCGGCTGGACCCGGGGGCGGTGCTCGCGGTCTGCCGGATCGGCGGTGAGCACGTCGAGTCCGCGGTCCTGCGGCGGGCCCCGGCCGGGTTCGAACTGCTCGCGCGCGCCGAGAACGCGGTGCCCCGCGCCGGTAACCGGATCGACGACCTGCTCGTCGAATACGTCCTGGCCGAGGCAGGGGTGGCCGCGCCGGAGCACACGGATCCGGACGCGCGGACCGCGATGGGCCGGGTGCGCGCGGCCTGCGTCGAGGCCAAGGAACGGCTCTCCCTCGCCCCGGAGGCGATCGTGCCGGTCCCGTTCCCCGGCGGGCGCGGCGAGGTCCGCCTGACCCGCCCGGAGTTCGAGCACCTCGCCCGGCCGGTGCTGACCGCCGCGGTCGCGCAGTTGCGGCGCCTGGCCGCCCCCGTTCCGGCGGACCGGTTCGCGGGTGCCGTGCTGGTCGGCGGCAGCGCGCGGATTCCGCTGGTCGCCGAGCTCGCCGAAGAGGCGTTGAACTGCCGCGTGCTGGTCGACCACGATCCGGGCACCGCGGTCGCCCGGGGAGCCGCGCTCGCCGGGCTGCCCCGGATGGCTCCCGAAACCGACCGCGACTCGGCGGTCTCCACCGCGCTCGCGACCCGGGATTCCGGGGAACTCGCCCGCGTCGAGGAGGACGAGCTCGGACCGCCACCGCCGCGGCCACCGGTCGAGGTCACCCCGCTCGACCCGCCGAAGAGATTCGCGCTGTCGCGCAAGGGCGGAAACCGGACCGAGGAACGAGACGAGGACAGCCGTTGAGCCAGCGTGTGGCCGCTTCACCCGAGTTGATCCTGGACGAGCCGACCGCGCGGCTGTGCGACGACGTCGCGCGCGGCCGGCTCACCCCGGTGCGCCTCGCGGTCGTCGCTCCCGGCGAATACGGCAAGACCGCGCTGCTCGACCACCTCGAGCGCGGCTGCGCCGCGAACGGCGTGCCGGTCGTCCGGTTCGGCGCCGGCCGGGATGCCGGGGAGCCCGCCCTGGTCCTGGTCGACGACGCCCACGCGCTCGACGACGGCGCGCTCGGCGACCTGCTGCGGCTGGCCGCCGACGACCGGACCGGCCTGGTGGTCGCGGCCCGCCCGCGGCCCCGGCCCGCCCTGCTCGGTGAGTTGCTCAGCCGCCTGCGCGCGCAGGTCGTGCTGCGCCGCTTCGACCGGGCCCAGCTCGACGCCTACCTGGCCGGGACGCCCGGGCTGCCGCCGGGGACGGCGGAATTCGTGTCCGCGCAGACCGGTGGCGTCCCCGGGCTGGTGCACCGCGTGGTGAGCGCGCTCGGCGACCGGCTGGAGCTCCCGGGCGCCGCGCTGGCAGGGCTCGGACACGAACTCGATCGCGTCGAACCGGACACGTTGCGCTTCCTGCTGGCCGCGGAGGCGGGGGCCGGACTGGATCTGGACGCGGTGAGCGTGCTGCTCGACCGCAAACCCGACGACGTGGGCGAGGTGCTCGACGCGGCGCGCGCGACCGGCCTGTTCGGGCCGGACGGCACGTTGCTGCCGATCGGCGCGGCCGCGCTGCGGGCGCTCGTCCCCGCCGAGCGGCGCACGGCGATACGGCACCGGCTGACCGAGCTCCAGCTCGACCGCGGCGGCCCGGTGCTGGCGATGGTCCGGCCGTGGCTGGAAACCGGATTCTCCGGGCCGAGTGCGGGCCGCGCGTTCCAGGCCGCGGCCGGTGAGGCCCTGGCGGAGGATCCCGCGCTGGCCGCGCGGCTGTTCGAGGCCGCGGTGTCGGCGGGGGTGCCGGTCACCGCGGTCGGCGCGCGCTGGGCCGAGGCGGCCGCGCTGTCCGGTGACCTGGACACCGCGCTGCGCCTCGCGGATCAGGTGATCGCGACCGCCGAGGCCGCCGATCGGGCGGACGCGGCCCGGGTCGCCGCGACCGCGCTCGCCCATCGCGGCCAGCTGGCCCGCAGCGCGGAACTGCAGCAGTGGGCCGGGGGTGGCCAGTCGCGGGCGTTCGCCGCGATCGGGCTGATCGGCACCGGCCGCCTCGCCGAGGCCCGGGCCGCCCTGGAAACGTCTACTGTGGACGAACCACCGACACTGCTGGCCGGTGCGCTGTCGGCCACCGCGCAGGGCGTGCTGGATTCGGTCACCGGCACACCCACCGAGGCGCTGTCCACATTGGTCAGTTCGGCGGAGATGCTGGAACCGGTCGGCCGGTCGTTGCTGCTGCCGGACAGCCCCGCCGCGCTGGCCGCGCTGGTCGCCCTGCACTGCGGCGAACTCGCCATCGCCGAACCGGTGCTGGAACGCGCGGTCGCCGCGGGCACCGGCGCCGGAGCGCTGACCGCCCGCCATCGCCTGCTGCTGGCCTGGATCGCCCTGATCCGGGGCGACGCGTCCCTCGCGGGTGGGCGGCTCGCGGCCGCCGGGCCGGACCTGACGCCGCGGGACTGGCTGTTCGCGGTCGCGTGCGAGGTGGGGCTGGCCCGCCGGACCAGCGATCTCGGCGCGCTGCGCCAGATCTGGGGCCAGGCGTGCGAGGCGGTGATCCGGCACCGGGTCGATCTGTTCACCATCGTGGCGTTCGGGGAATTCGCCGTCGCGGCGGCCCGGCTCGAGGACAGCGATCGCCTCGCGCCGCATCTGAAGCAGGCGCACGATCTGGTGCGCGCCCTGGGCGATCCGCCGCTGTGGTCGACCCCGCTGCACTGGAGCGGCCTGCACGCGGCGATCATCGCCGAACGGCCGGGCGAGGCCGAAGAACATGTGAAAGCGTTGGCGGGCAACGCTTCGGCCGGACCGTACTTCGCGGCGACGGCCACCGCGGCGGGCTGCTGGCTCAAGGTGCTCGCGGGCGACGTCGATCCGGACGAGGTCGAGGCGGCCGCGCGCGGGCTGCGCGGCGCCGGGCTGTGGTGGGACGGCGCGCGGCTGGCCGGGCAGGCGGCGATCCGGACCTCCGACCGCAAGGCGATGCTGGCCCTGCTGGACTGCGCCCGGATGCTGCAGGGGCCCTCGGCGCCGGCCGCGGAGCCCGGGGGAGTGGACGACGTTTCGGGCATGGCGCGGCTCAGCGAACGCGAACTCCAGGTCGCGCGGCTGGTGGTCGACGGCCTCACCTACAAGCAGGTCGGCGCCCGGCTGTTCATCTCCGCCAAGACCGTGGAACACCACATGGCCCGGATGCGGCAACGGCTCGGCGCCACCAGCCGCGGTGAGCTCCTCGCCCAGCTGCGCTCCCTACTCGGCGAGCGCCCGGGAGCGTGAACGCAGGGGCGCGCCCATCTCGTGCAGGTGGCGCAGCACTTCGCCGTAGGAAGTGAGCAGACCGCACTGGCTGTAGGAGATGCCCCGCTGGGCGCAGAACTGGCTGACGATCACCTGCGCGTGCCGCAGGTTCGGGCGCGGCATGTTCGGGAACAGGTGGTGCTCGATCTGGTAGTTCAGCCCGCCCAGCGCGAAGTCGACCCACCGCCCGCCGCGCACGTTGCGCGAGGTGAGGACCTGCTTGCGCAGGAAGTCCAGGGTGTGGCCGGTGGGCAGGGTGGGCATGCCCTTGTGGTTGGGGGCGAACGAACATCCCATGTAGACGCCCCAGATTCCCTGGTGCACCACGATGAACACGACGGCCGTCCCGGGCGAGAGCACGAGGAAGACCGCGGTGAAGTAGATCCCGAAGTGCGCGAGCAGCAGGCCCGTTTCCAGCAGGCGGGATTTGACCTCGCCCCGCCAGATGGACCGCACG
The DNA here is from genome assembly GCF_009765355.1 of Amycolatopsis anabasis. GTDB lineage: Bacteria > Actinomycetota > Actinomycetes > Mycobacteriales > Pseudonocardiaceae > Amycolatopsis > Amycolatopsis anabasis. The sequence continues at coordinate 99,199 of NZ_VTHK01000014.1, forward strand.
CTGGAGACGTGCAGGCTGAGCCCTTCCAGCAGGAGCAGCGGGAAGAACAGGTATGCCTGGTGTTTCGCCATCCACCGGAGGAATCCCCGCTTGGCGTGCGCCTGTTCCCGGGTGAACGCCAGCGCGGGGATGTCCACGTCGGGGTCGGCGTCCTCGTGGTTCGGATTGGCGTGGTGGCGGTTGTGCTGGCCGATCCACCAGCCGTAGCTGAGGCCGACCAGGCTGCCGTGCGCGAAACCGATCAGGTCGTTGGTGCGGCGGGTCCGGAAGATCTGCTTGTGCCCGGCGTCGTGGCCGATGAAGGCGAGCTGGGTGAACAGCAGCGCGAAGAAGGCGGCCATGAACAGCTGCCACCACGAATCGCCGATGTGGACGAACGCGACGGCGGCCCCGGCCAGGGCGAGGAGGTTGAGGCCGATCTTCGTCGCGTAGTAGCCCCAGCGGCGATCGAGCAGCCCGGCGTGCTTGATATGGCGGGACAGCGCCGCGAAGTCGCTGCCCTTTTCCGGTTGGGTGTGCGGAGCAGCGGTCATGGGTCGACGGTAGCCGCGCGGTCGTCGTGACAGGTGTCCGTGACGCAAACGTTTCGTACACGATCGGGCGTGGCAGACTCCCCGGCCATGAGTGGGACGATCCTGGTGCTCGGTGGCCGCAGCGAAATCGGCCTGGCGGTGGCCGCACGTCTGGTCGGCGACGGTTCGCGGACGGTCGTACTGGCCGCCCGGCGCAGCGGCGACCTGGACGCCGAGGAGAAGACCCTGCGCGAGGCGGGCGCGGCGGAGGTCGCCCGCGTCGAGTTCGACGCCGACGACGTGACCGGTCACCGCCCGCTGCTCGACGACGTCGTGGCCCGGTACGGCCCGCTCGACGTCGTGGTCGTCTCCTTCGGCATCCTCGGTGACCAGGAGCGCGCGGAACGCGAAGCCGCGCACGCGCTCGCTGTGGTGCACACCGACTACGTCGCGCACGTCGCCGTCCTGACCGAACTGGCGAACCTGTTGCGGGAACAGGGGAGCGGGCGGCTCGTGGTCTTCTCCTCGGTGGCCGGGGCCCGGGTCCGCCGCGCCAACTACGTCTACGGTTCGGCGAAGGCCGGGCTGGACGGATTCGCGAGCGGCCTGGCCGACGCGTTGCACGGCAGCGGGGTCCGCCTCCTGCTGGTCCGCCCCGGTTTCGTGATCGGGCGGATGACCGAGGGGATGACTCCCGCGCCGTTCTCCAGCACCCCTGACCAGGTCGCCGACGCCACGGTCGCCGCCCTGCGCCGCGGCCGCGACGTGGTGTGGGTGCCGCGCGTGCTGCGCCCGGTGTTCGCCGCGCTGCGCCTGCTGCCCCGTTCGATCTGGCGGCGCATGCCCCGCTGACTCACCGGTGGTGGACGGATTCCACCGTGCACAGGTGCGGGTCGTGCTCGCGTGGATGTTGGCCGGGGTGAACCCGGGCACGTGCCGCGGCACGGATTCGGTCGCGTGCTCCAGCAGGGCGACGAGTTCGCCCGCTTTCCCCGGCGCGGGCTGGCCGGAATCTCGGCCGCCGACCGGGCGAAGCTGGAGATCCTGCTCACCCGCCGCGCCGAGAACCTCAAATAGTTGTACAGTGCTAACTGTTATAGACGTACAACTAATGGGGGTGGCGGGTGGCCGAACTCAGCCGTGGCCGCAGGATGCTGGTCCTCGCGATCTGCTGCATGAGCCTGTTCATCGTCGGACTGGACAACACGATCGTGAACCTGGCCCTGCCCGCGATCCAGCGTGAACTGCACGCTTCGGTGTCGAGTCTGCAGTGGACGATCGACGCCTACACGCTGGTGGTGGCGAGCCTGCTGATGGTGTCCGGGGCGACCGCGGACCGGGTCGGGCGGCGGCGGATCTTCCAGATCGGGCTGGGCCTGTTCACCCTGGGCTCGCTGCTGTGCAGCCTGGCGCCGAACATCGGGCTGCTGATCGTGTTCCGGATGGTGCAGGCGGTCGGCGGCTCGATGCTCAACCCGGTGGCGATGTCGATCATCGTGAACACGTTCACCGAACCGAAGGAACGGGCCCGCGCGATCGGCATCTGGGGCGGTGTGGTCGGCCTGAGCATGGCGCTCGGCCCGGTCGTCGGCGGCACCCTGGTCGACGCGATCGGCTGGCGGTCGATCTTCTGGATCAACGTGCCGATCGGGGTCGCCGCGGCGGCGCTCACCGCGGCGTTCGTGCCGGAATCGCGGGCCGCCCGCGCACGCCGGATGGACCCGGTCGGCCAGGTGCTGGTCATGGTGCTGCTGGCCGGGGTGACCTACGGGATCATCGAAGGCCCGAAGCTGGGCTGGGGTTCGGCGCCGATCCTCGGCTGCTTCGCGCTCGCCGTCCTCGCCCTGGCCGGGATCGTGCGGCAGGGAAGGCGGCATCCGGAGCCGATGCTGGACCTGCGGTTCTTCGGCAGCGTCCCGTTCTCCGGGGCGACGCTCCTGGCGATCTGCGGATTCGCCGCGCTCGCCGGGTTCCTCTTCCTCAACACGCTGTACCTGCAGAACGTCCGCGACCTGTCCGCATTGGAAGCCGGGTTGTTCACCCTGCCGATGGCGGCGATGACCGCGGTGTTCGCCCCGCTGTCCGGGCGGATCGTCGGCGCACGCGGGCCGCGGCTGCCGCTGCTGATCGCCGGGACGGGCATCGCGGTCAGCGGCGCCCTGCTCGCGACGACCGGACCGGACACGCCGACCGCGCTGCTCCTGACCGCCTACCTGGTGTTCGGCATAGGGTTCGGCATGCTCAACGCACCGATCACCAACGCCGCGGTATCCGGTATGCCCCGTTCCCAGGCCGGGGTGGCCGCGGGGCTGGCATCCACGAGCCGTCAGGTGGGGACCGGGCTCGGGGTGGCCGTGGTCGGACTGGTGGTCGCCACGAGCGAGGTCGGCTGGCTGATCGTGACCGGCTGCGGGGTGGCCGTACTGGGGCTCGGGCTCCTCACCACCGGCCGGTGGGCGAAGGGAACCGCCGAGCGGGCGGCGCGGCATTTCGTCTGCGAGCCGCCGAAGGTCACGGTGGGCGCGGCGTGAGCGAGGAACTCGCCGCCCGGGTCTGGCTGCGCATGCGCGAGGTGGTCCTGGAGCAGCACGACCGCCGCAAGGAGGTCGCCGACACGCTCGGCATGAGCTTCATCCGGACCAAGGCGCTGCGCCGGATCGCCCGCGGCCCGCTCACCATGCGCGAACTGACCGATGAGCTCGTCACCGATCGCCCGTACACCACGGTGATCGTGGACGATCTGGAGCGGCGCGGGCTGGTCACCCGGACCGAGCACCCGGAGGACCGGCGCCGCAAGATCGTCGCGGTCACCCCGGCCGGCGCGGCGGCGGCCGAGCGGGCGAACCGTGTCCTCGCCCAACCGCCGGATCCACTGCGGACCCTGGACCCCGCGGATCTCGCCGCGCTGCACGAGATCCTGGGGAAGCTCTAACCGCGGCGCAACCGCCAGGTCTTGCTGTCGAAGGCCACGCAGACTCCCGGCGACAGCACGACGACCCGCAGCGTGCCGTCGCGTTCGTCGTAGTCGATGCCCTCGGCCTCGAAGTTCCCGCCGCAGGCGCTCTTGAGCGGTAGCTGGCCGAGCGCGGTGACGTGCGCGGACACGTCCGCGTTGCCGAGCGGTCCGGCGAGATCCACCTGCAGCAAGGGTTTCGTGATGCCGAACAGCTTCCCGTCCGGATCGTCCGAAGAGCACAGCAACCGGGTCGCGGTCAGGAAATCGCACCCCTGGATGTCCCGGACCTGGTGGTCCAGCCGGATCGCGGACGCGTACGGGAGATTGGCGTCCGGATTGGTGAACGCGATACCGGGTGCGGGATGCACCAGCAGGCGATCCATGGTGCCCCATTCGCCCGCCACCAGCCAGCGCCCGTCCGGCGACACCGCGGCGAAGGAGTTGTTGCCGGCCTCCCACGGTTCCAGCGCATGGGTGTATTCGGCCCAGGAACCGTCCGGCGCCTGCACGCGGAACAGCTTGGGGCCGCGGTCGTCCCGCTGGTACGGCTCGATGTAGTAACCCAGCGCCGAACCGGGGTCGCCGACGTGGTTCCAGCCGCGCGCGGAGATTCCGGCGGGAATGGTGCCGATTCCGGTGTAGCGGACGGACGTGCCGTCCGGCCGGACCACCGTGGCCAGTCCCTGGCTCTCGTCCAGCGGGCGTGCCCGGTCCGAACCGACCGGCGTCCAGGCGTCCGCCGCGTGCGCGGCGACCGGTGAGAGCAGCACCGACGCGACCACCGCCAGCGTGGCCAGGAATCCCTTGGCGCGCATCCCGCTCCTCCACCCGCGCGGTGTCGTATGTGAGCGGTCTTCACGTTATGTGGTCTAGACCATATGGGTCAAGGGTTGAATTCAACCTTGTCCTGCGTTATGTCCGATGAGCGGAGTATCGTCTAGCGGTCTACGACGACGGTGCGACGACCTGTGGGGTTTTCTGCGATGGAGGACGAGACCAGTCCGGCTTTCGATCTCCGCGACTGGCTTGAGCCTGCTCAGCGACCGGTCGAGGAGGCTTCGCCGTCCGCGCCGGTCCTCGCGGATCGTTACCGGCTCGGGGCGGTCATCGGCACCGGGGCCACCGCCACCGTGCACCGGGCGTTCGACCGGGTGCTGCGCCGCGAGGTCGCGATCAAACTGTTCGACCGGGGCCAGGGAGTCGACGAGCGGCGGCAGGCGCAGGAAATCCGGATCCTGAGCCAGTTGCAGCATCCGGGGCTGGTCGCCCTGTACGACACCGGGACGTATGCGGACAAGACGTTCCTGGCCATGGAACTCGTCGAGGGGCCGACGCTGGCCGCGCGGATCCGGCAGGGCGCCCTGCCCGCGGGCGAGACGGTCGAACTGGGCGCGCAGCTGGCCGACGCGTTGGCCTACGTGCACGCCCGGGGCGTCACCCATCGGGATCTCAAACCGCACAACGTGCTGCTCGGTCCGCACCGGCCGATGTTGAGTGATTTCGGGATCGCGCAGGTGCTGGACGCCACCCGGCTCACCGCGTCCGGGGTGGTGATCGGCACGGCCGCGTACCTCGCCCCCGAGCAGGTGCGCAGCAACGAGGTCGCCGCGCCGGCGGACATCTTCGCGCTCGGCTTGGTGCTGCTGGAATGCGTCACCGGCCGCCGGGAGTATCCGGGGCCGATGGCCGAGGCCGCGGTGGCCCGGCTGCAGCGGCTGCCCGCGGTGCCGCGCGACCTGCCGCACGGGCTGAGCCGCCTGCTGGAGTGGATGACGGTCAACGATCCGGCGGAGCGGCCGACGGCCGCGGAGGTCGCCGAGGCGTTGCGCAGCGGTGGCGCGGGGGTGCCGACCATCCCGTTCGCGGATCGGAAGAAGCCCGAACGGACGAAGACACCGGCGATCAGCGGTCGCCGCAAGCTGATCGCACTCGCCGGAGCGCCGCTGGCCGCGGTCGTGATCGTCGGCGCCCTGATGGCCAACGCGAACGCCCCGACCGCGCCGAGTTCGGGGACGGTGACCGGCCCGTCGCCGGCGCCCGGCGCCCCGCCGGAACAGGAGCCGGTGACGATCACCGCGGCGAACGCCGGGAAGGCCGTTTCGGAGCCCGCGGCGCCGGGTGCGCCGGCGAAGAACCAGGAATCGGCGGCGACCGGCGCGGCGCCCACCCAGGCCGACGCGAAGGGGCGGGAGAAGGGCGGGCCCCCGGTCAGCGCGGAGCCGGAAGCCAAGAAGAAGGGCAAGAAGGAAGGCAAGGGTCGCGGGACGACGGCCACCACCTCGGTTTCGAACCCCGGCGGCGACAGCGCCGCCGCCGGGTGACCCGGCCAGGCGTCAACAGCCGCGCCGGGCGCGGATGATGTCGGTGGTCAGCGCGGGCTTGCCGTCCTGCGGATCGGGACCGGCCACGCCACCGGCGGCGATCCGGTCCAGGGTGGCCAGGCCCTCGGCGCCGACCGTGCCGAACACGGTGTAGTTGGGCCGGAGCACGGAGTCCGCGGAGACGAGGAAGAACTGGCTCCCGTTGGTGTCCGGGCCCGCGTTCGCCATGGCCAGCGTTTCGCGCGGGTAGATCCTGCGTTGTCCGGTCGGATCGTTCGGGGCGGGTGGCAGATCGGTGGGCAGTTCGTCCTTGTACCGGTAGCCGGGACCGCCCTCGCCGGTTCCGCCGGGGTCGCCGCACTGCAGCACCTTGAGCGTGGGATACGCGGTGAGCCGGTGACAGGTGGTGCGGTCGTAGAACCGGTGCCGCGCGAGGTGCAGGAAGCTCTGGACCGTGCACGGCGCTTTCGACCGGGCGAGGGTGAGCGGGATGTCGCCCTGGTTCGTTTTCAGCCGGACGGTGACGGTGCCGTGGCTCGGGGTGCGGCGCGGGTCGGGTGGCAGCGAGACCGGTCTGGCCGGGGGCTCGTCCGGTGTCTCGGTGTATTGGCAGGGGCCGTGCGTGGTCTTCGGTGGTTCGGCCTGATCGGCCAACGCGGTACCGGTGGTTCCGGCGAACAACAAGCCACCGGTCAGTACGGCGATCGCGGTTTTGCGCACGCGTGTTCTCCCTCGCTCGTGGCGAATGGAAACGAGGCAGTATAAGGCCGGATTCCGTTAGGTTGTGACTTTTGTGCGTCACCCCGAGCAGGTGGCACCCGCGTCTCGGGAACACGACCTGAGCCACAATGGTTGGATGAGCGGTCCGAGTCTGTTCGACGACTGGCTGCCGTGGCGGCTGCTGCCCACGGTGCCGGTCACCCCGGCCGCGATGCTGCAAACGGCGGTGCGGACCGCGGGCGATCGGATGCTGGGCCGACGGCTCACCGTCCGCGCGGGCGAGGCCGATGTGGAGATGACCCTGGCCGAACTGGATTTCCGGGTCAGTTCGGTCGGCCTCGGGCAGGCCCAGATGGGGGATGTGCGCCTGGTCTTCGAGGACATCGCGGTACCGGACACCCCGCTGGACCGGCTGGTCCTGGTGTGCCGGGATGTCGAGGTGCGCTCCCTGCCGTCACCCGTCCTGGTGGCCGCCTCGGTGGAGGTGGCCGTCACCGTGTCGGCCGAGGTGCTGGCCGATCGGATCGCCGAGGTACGCCCGGACGTGCTGGTGGAGGTGGGCACGGACCGGATCGTCCGGGTGCGTTCGGCTCGCCGTCCCCACTGGGGCGCGCTGCACGTCGAGCCCGACGTCGGCGCGGACGGCGTGTCCCTGCGCCCGGTGGCGGTGCAGTTCGGCGGGGTGCGGATCCGCCTGCCGCGCCGGTTGCGGCCGATCTCGGTGACCGTGCCGGACCTCCCCCGCGGCCTGCGCCTGACCGGTGTCGAACCGGGCGAGGGCGAGCTGGTGGTGTACGGCCTGGCGGACCGCTGGCGCGAGCGGTTGTCCTCGATTCCGCTGGGCACCCTGGTGGGTTGGCTGACCACCGCGGCGACCACGCTCACCGTGCCCAGGCTCGGCGGCCCGCGCTGACTCAGGGAACGTGCTCCGCGATCACGTCGACGGGGCACCCTCGACAAGCCACGCTCGCTGCACGCTGATGGCTGCCCTGACCACCGCGACTGTGCTGGGCGGCGCCTCGCCGGGAGGAGGTACCTCGGCGCTGGGATCGCCGGGCTGCGAGTTCCGTCGCGCGCTTGCTCCGGAGTTCACCCCAGCTCTCGGATACTTACTTCCTCAGCCGGTGACGCGGGCCTTGTCGTATCCGGCCGCGACCGCGGGCACCACGGCCTGCAGATAACTGATCACGTGGTCGTGCGCCGCGGTCACCCAGGCGAGGTTTTCCGGCCCGATGTCCGCTACCACGGCATCCCAGGCCACCCGGGCTCCGAGGTGGTACGCGGCGATCACCGCCTCGAGCGGGACACCTTCCGCCGCCCGCACGGCCGCCGAATCGCGTATTGCCGCCAGCTCCTCGGTTCCCGGCGCTCGCCCCTCGCGGAACGTCCGGGCGAACACCCGAAGGTTCCGCTCGATCACCCGGCTGATGTCGTTGGACAGTTCCTCGGGAGGCATCCGCCCGTACAGCGGCAACTCGGCGACCAGCCGGTCGACGACCTCGCCGGTCATCTCCGGCAGGCGCCGCAGCAGCCTGCCGTACAGTTCCGCTTCGTTGCGACTCCGACCGTCCATACCAGCGCCATCGTTTCATGCGCGTTGTCCATTCGCACCAGCATCGAGCCCGGTAGTGACCGGACGAACACCGCCGGCGCGTTCGGCCCGCGCGGTGACCTCCGCGATGAACGGGCCCTTCGCCTCGGCGTACTCGTTCATGTCCGCCCAGTCGCGCGCAGAGAGCTCCTGTTTGAGCCGTCCATACGCCTCGCGGTCCTTCGGATGCTCGCGCAGCCAGTCCCGGAAGAGCAGGTGCCGCCGCTCCCATTCGCTTCCCGCGGCGCAGACATGCACATGTACATCCCGGGCAACGGTTCGCACCATGCGATGCCCCGGTTCCCGGACGCGGAGGACGTACCCGGCGCCGAGCAACGCGTCGAGGTAGCCGCGCTCGTCCTCGACATCGGCCACGCTGACGTCGATGTCGATGATCGGTTTTGCCACCAGTCCCGGCACCGACGTCGACCCGACATGGTCGATCCGCAACGCGCGATCTCCCAGCGCCCCGGCGATCCGCTCCCGCTCCCGCCGAAACCGCTCCGGCCACCCCGGGTCGTACTCGACGATCCGGATCGCGCGTTTTTCCTTGCCACCAATCAGTTCGAAGTCGCCCACCGGCCCAGTCTGACGGAACACCCGCGAAACTCAGGCGGCATGGCGGTGCCCTGGGTGTGCGGTGTTGCGGAGGCGTCTTCGGTCTGGGGCGAGCCAGGCGGACGGGATGAATCCGGGCATGCCGTGGTCCCTGCGCGTTTCCCATTCGCTGTGCCGTTGTGCTCATTTGAAACCGTGCTCCTTCGTTGCGAGGTGAAAGACGTGACTGGTTTGACATCTGGACCGCACTGCGGATTCGGGGATACTTGTGGCTATGGCGATGTCCGACGAGCGAGGGGTGCGGGACTGGGGAGGGTGGAGCAACGCTGCCGGTGTGCGGGCACGGCGGTTGTCGCGGGACTCGGCGAATGCGCGAGCCAGGGCGGCGGCCTGCCGCCTCTGGGCGGACGATGCCCGGGAGCGTGCCCGGAGGGCGCTGGAGAACCAACGATCGATCTTTCGACGGGTACAAGAGCGTCGCGAGCAATCCGGAAACGCTGCCGGTAATCGGTCCGCAGCCACGGGTTTGTCGATGTCCAGATGACGGGTGTCGGCCCGCCAGCCGGGGAACCCGAGTCGGCGGGTGAGTGCTCGGCGGCGGCCACCGAGCGGTGCCGACCGCCCGCGCGGCCGAACTGGACGACCTGCCGATCCGGGGCGCGCCACCGGAGCAGGCTGGCGGTGAGCGTGAGCACGTCGCCCAGCAGCGGGTGCGCGCCAGGGCGGACGAGCACACGCTGGGCGATTTGTGCGTCCAGACCGGTCAGCTCGCGCAAGGGGCGGTGACACCGCCGGGGCTGGGAAGTAGTGGCGCAGGTTGATCGTGCGGTCCCGTCGGCTCGGCCAGTGTCGCTTGCGCCAACTCGGATACGTTCCGGCCCGCTGCGGCCGGGACCGCGAGCATCACGGCCGGGTCGTTGGTCAGCCACACCGCCGGCACGGTCGAGCCCTGCACGGGCGCGAGGGCGGAGAAGGTCATGCCTCAGCGCGCTTCCTGCCTGCGGGAGAACTGCGCCCGAGCGGTCTCGGAGGCTTCGGCGCGGGGGATGTAGCGGCGGTGGCTGTAGATCCCGGTATCGGAGACGTAGTCGGTCCGGTCGATGCGCAGCGCCCGCACACCCCCCTTGGGAATGCTGGAGATCTCGGCGTGGTACTTCTTGCCGCCGGTCGCGGTTCCGGCGAACTTCAGCCGGGTTTTTGGCTTCGCGGCGGGAAATGTGGAGTGCTTCGAGCAGGAAGGCGGCGGTGTCGCGGTAGTCGTCGCACTCCAGCGGTCGTGCGGTGAATGCGGTGTTGGAGAGGGTCCAGGTGGTGTTCATGAGAGCGACACTACCCTGATTCGAACATAAGTTCGATAACACCGACGGGTGAATTGGGGCGGGATCAGCCGGCTTGGTCGATCGGGGTCAGCAAGGTGAGGCGATATCCCGTGATCTGATCGATCTGCACGCGCAGGCACCGGTCGCCGGTTCCTCGCCATGCGGCCGATTCGCCCAGCAGTACCAGTTCCCGGAGATCGGTCACCAGTTCCGCCCGCCCCAGAACCACCACACTCCACCCGATCTGGGTGACACGGTCGATTTCGTCCGCCTCGAAGGCCACAATTGTTCCGTCGAGCCGCTGAAGTTCCGAATTCTCGGTGAGTCGGATGAGCACGCTTCCGTGATATATGGTAAAATTCACCGGCCGGATCGCGGGAAGCGCGCGTTCGGTGAACACCAGCCGCCCCACTGGCGCGGACCGCAGGAGGGCCCGGCTATTCGCCGGATCCAAGCTCTCCAGCTCGACAGACGGCGTCATATCCGCCCCCAGGTAAACGCTTCCACCACGGACATGAACGGAACTGTCGCCTATCGCGGGTAACCTGCGGTAGGGCACAAAGTCCCCTCGGCACGGGGACCGAAGCGGCCTCACCCGCCCACCGCCACGGGGGAGGATCCGCCGGTCACCAGCAGTTTCGGCGAGCCCGATCCGTCCGCCGGAACCGCCCACACATCGCTGCCGCCACCCGCCCCGGGCAGCGCGTAGGACACCGTCCGCCCGTCCAGCCAGGCGGCCTGGTCGTCCACGCCGCGCGTCTCGGCGAGCAGGGTTTCCCGCCCGCCGGCCAGGTCCAGCACGGCCAGCCGCCACCCGGAGCCCTCCCGCTTCTTGAACGCCACCCGCCCGCCATCCGGGGACAGCGAGGGACATTCCACGTTCTCGCGCACGACCCGGCCCCGGAAACGCTCGTAGTCGCCCTCCACGAGATACGTCCGGCCCTTGCTGCCCAGCGTCGCGTAGAACCGGTTGCCGTCCGCGGCGAAGGTGATGCCCCAGAAATTGACGTCCGCGGCGAAGTACCGTTCGCCGTTCAGCCGCACCGGCAACTCTTCGATGCTCTTCACCAGTTCCCCGGAGTCCAGGTCCAACACCCCGGCTCGCGTGGAGAATCCGCTGGCGGCGTAGGAATCCCCGGTGACGAACAGCGTCCACGCGGCCCGGCGGCCGTCCGGCGAGAGCCGGGCCCGGCTCGGCGTGCCCGGCAGTTCGAACCGGCGCAGGACGCGAAGTCCGGAATCCAGCACCGAAATATCGGTCATCGGGGGCAGCGCGCCGGGCCGGGCGGCGAGGCACAGCGCCGTGCCGGCCGCCGCCGCGAACCGGTCGCACTTCAGATCCGTGGTCTGCCTGGGCGCGTCCGGCCGATCCAGCGGCACGCTGGCGATCCGGCCGAAATCGGGCCCGGCCGCCGTGTTCCGGAACAGCAATTGCCCGGGTGCCAGGGTCGAGATCGCCTGCCCGGACACCACCGGGACCACGTTCTCCCCGCCGGTCCGCTGCCGCGCGTGCACCGCGTAGCCGACGGCCGCTCCGCCCAGGACGAGCACGGCCGCGATCAGCATGAGCACCCGGCGCCTCATGCGCCCGCTCCGGACCGCAGTGGCCGGGCGACGGCCGCCGCGAGCACCACCGCCGCCAGCGCGCCCGCGGTGACCAGCACGGCCGCGTGCAGGTCCCACGCCGTCCACGCCGCGCCGAACAGCACCGACGACAGCATGCGCGTGCTCGCCTGCCCGGTCTGCACCAGCGCCATCCCGCTCGCTCGCAGCTCGGCCGGGAGCAGCGGCCCCGCCGCGGCCATCAGCACGCCGTCGGTGGCCGCGTAGAACACGCCGTGCAGCGCGAGTGCGAGCACCGCGAGCAGCAGGCCGTCGACCGGGCCGAGCAGCAGGAGCAACGTGCCGACGAGGGCGACGTGCCCGCCGAGGAACACCGTCCAGCGGCCGATCCGGTCCGCGAGCTGCCCGAGCGGCACCGCCAGCAGCAGGTAGACCCCCGCGGTGCCCAGCGGCAGCAGCGGGAAGTACACCGCGCCGAGGTCCCATCGCTTCTGCAGCAACAGATAGACGAACGAATCGCTGATCGTCACCAGCCCGAGCAGCGCCGCCCAGCAGCACACCCGCCGGAACGGCGCGAGGCGCAGCAGCCCGACGGCCGCCCGTACCGAACTCCGCCCGCCGCCGGAAGGCCGCCGGTCCCGCACGAGCAGGACGAGCAGCAGCACCCCGAGCGTCGCAACGCAGAAACTGGTGAAGAACACCGAGTCGTAGCTGCCGAGGCTCACCCACAGCACGCCCATCGCCGCGAGCGGGCCGAGGAACGCGCCGACGGTGTCCATCGCGCGGTGCACGCCGAACGACCGCCCGAGCGTTTCCGGGGTGCTGCTCAACGAGATCAGCGCGTCCCGCGGCGCCGTGCGCAGGCCCTTGCCGGTGCGGTCGGCCGCCAGCACCGCACCGATCGCCGCGGTCGCCGAACCCGCGGCCAGCAGGCCCAGTTTGCACACCGCGGACAGCGCGTAACCGAAGCCCGCCACCGCCTTGAGCCGCCGCCACCGGTCCCCGAGGTGCCCGCCGAGCAGGCGCACGAACGCGGTGACCCCGGAATACAACCCGTCCAGCACGCCGAACTGGAACGGGCTCAGGCCGAGGCCGAGCACCAGGTACATCGGCAGCACCGCGGTCACCATCTCCGAGGAGATGTCGGTGACCAGGCTGACCAGGCCCAGTGCGAGGACGTTGCCGCCGACCGTGCGGCGCAGGGAACCCCGGCGGTCGGCGACCCCGGTCGCGGCGTCCGACGCGCGGCTCGTCGCGATGTACATCAGTGGCAGGTGTAGGTCGGGCTGCTGTCCAGGACCTTCCCGTCGAGCCCGACGAGCCTGGAGGTGAACGTGGTGTCGGTCAGTTCGAGCCGGAGGACGCCGAAGGTGCCGGACAGGAGTTTCGCGGTGGCCGGATGTTCGGCGTGCACCGGGTAGAGCGTCATCCCGCCCATCCCGCCGATGATCTGCACCGGGCCGTATGCGTTCGGTTTGCCCTTGACGTCCTGCGGCACGAACCGCTCGTAGTGGTGATCGTGCCCGTTGAGCACGAGATCGGCCTTGGCGTTGACCAAAGCGGACCAGATCGGCGCGGCGCCCTTGTTGTCCCCGTGGTCGCCGGAGCTGAACCGCGGATGGTGGTAGTACGCCGCCACGCAGCCCTTGGTGTTGCGGGCGAGGTCCTGTTTGAGCCAGGTCAGCTGCGCGGGTTCGGCGGCGGTGAGGCTGTCGGCGACGAAGTCGTTGGAATCCAGCGCGATGAAGTGCCAGTTGCCCAGATCCCAGCTGTAGTAGGTCTTCCCCTGCGGGGTGGCGATCTTGCCGAAGTACTTCTTGTACCCCTCCAACGGGGTGTTGTCGTACATCTCGTGGTTGCCGGGGACCGGATGCATGATCGGTTTGAACCTGCCCCAGGTCTTGTCGAAGTACTTCTGGAAGTCGGCGAGGTGGGCGTCGTCGTACTGGTTGTCGCCCATGGTCACCACGGCCGCCGGGTTCATCGCGCCGACCAGGGCCGCGGTTTTGGGATGGACGCATTTCGCGTCGCTCGCGGTGCACCGGTCGGCGATGTCGCCCGCGGCGGCCACCACGTAGGTCCCCGGTGCTGTTGTCCACTGTGGACTCGCACCGGCGCTGGAGAGCGGCAGCAGCGCGAGCAGCGCCACGCCGAGGGCGGGGAACAGCCGGGACAGGGATGAGTTCACGTCGTGCTCCTCGGGAACCGGGGCGGCGGTAGGGGAGGCTGCGTGCTCTTGTTAGGAAACCTTCTTAACAAATCTCTTCTTGACAAACCCGCCGCGAACCGGTCAAGCCGCGTTGCTCCATCCGGGGTTCGGCCCCGGGATTCAGCGCGGGGCCGAGGAGACCGAGGCGGCCGCGATGACCAGCCCGGACAGGTGCTCGATCAGGCGCTCCCGCGACACGTCCAACCGGCCGTCCAGGTAGGCGCCGCCGATCTCGGCCAGCGCGCCGACCATGGCCGGTGCGGTGAGCCCGACGTCGACCGGATCGGGCGCCCGGTCGCCGAGGAAGTCGTGGGCGAGTTCGGAGATCAGCGCGGCCTGCGCCTGCAGTGCCTCCTGGCGCCGGCGCTGCAGCGTCTCGTTGGTCATCGCCTCCAGCGCCAGCACGCGTCCCTTGCGCGGATCGCCGGTGAGCAGTTCGACCCCGGCGGTGATCACCGCGCGCACGGTCCGGCCGAAGTCGCGTGGCGCCTGGGCGACCGCCTCGAGGCAAACCCCGATCGCTTCGACCAGGACCTGGTCGTAGACGGCGAGCAGGAGCGCCTCGCGGTCGGCGAAGCTCTCGTAGAAGTAGCGCTCGGTGAGCCCGGCCCGGCGGCAGACCGTGCGCACGGTGGCGGCCGCCCAGCCCTGGGTCCCGATCACGTCCAGCCCGGCCTCGACCAGGAGCTTCCGCCGCTCGGCCCGGCGGTCCTCGGCGCTGACGCCGCGCCAGCTGCGGGTGGGGTTCGTGCGCATGGCTCCCAATCTTGACATCGGCCGTTGTCCATAGTCTATCGTGAAAGTGGACTACGGACGTTGTCCAAAGGAGGGCACCATGGGTTCGGTGCGCATGACGGATCGCGAGGCATTCGCCCTGACGCTCGGCCGGGACTCGGCCTCCTGGCAGTACGCGAGCGATGTCCGGGGTTTCCTGGTCGCCGGGTGCACGCTCCTGTTGCAGGTGGCGCATCCGACGATCGGTTCCGGCGTGCGCGATCACTCGAACTTCCGGCAGGAACCCTGGCAGCGGCTCTTCCGCACGCTCGACTACGTGATGCTGACCGTCTACAGCGGGGACGACGCGGTCGAGGTGACCCGCAAACTGCGCGAGATGCACAAGCGGATCAAGGGGGTCAACCCCGACGGCAGCCGGTACCACGCGCTCGAACCGGGCGCCTACGCGTGGGTGCAGGCGACCCTGGTCTACGCCCTGGTCATGGTGCACGAGCGGTTCGGTCGTGGCATCCGGCCCGACGACCTCGAGCGCCTCTACCAGGAATGGCTCGGGCTGGGACGCCTGCTCGGCATCCGCGAGGGGGACCTGCCACCGGACTGGGCCGGGCTGCTCGCGTACGTCGACGAGGTGGTCGAGACCCGGCTCGAGCACACCGAGACCGTGGACGTCGTGCTGCGCAGCATCGCCGCACCGGCGCGCCCGCCGAAACTGCCCGCGTGGACCGAGCCGCTCTGGCGCGTGGTCCGGGCTCCGGCCGCGCACGTGCTCACGCTGTGCACCGTCGGCCTCCTCCCGCCGGTACTGCGGGCGCGCTTCGGCCTGCGCTGGACCGCGGGGCAGGACCGCCAGTTGCGCGCCCTCGCCGCGGTGTCCCGCGCGCTCACCCCGATTCTGCCCCGGACCCTGCGGATCAACGGGCCGCTTTACCTCCGGACCCGCGCGAAAGCAATACCCCGGGACGAGTTCGCCCCGGCGCAGTACGCGGTTCGGAAATAACACCGAGCAGCGATCGTCTGCGGAAAGAAATTCCGCATATGCTCACCCGACTGAAGTCGATCATGTTCACTCGGTCGTGGTTTCGCTACTCTGGAGTTATGCCATCGGGGATGGGACGCACGCTGCGTCAGATCCGGCATGCTCGCGGCAAATCGCTCGCCGTGGTCGCGGGTTTGGCCGGAATCTCGCCTTCCTATCTGTCGCGGCTCGAATCGGGCGAGCGCGCGCTGGACCGCCGTTCGCTGATCGTCGCGCTGGCGAACGCGCTGGAAGTGGCGCCGAGCGAGCTCACCGGCGAGGCGTCCCGGGTGCCCGGCGAACTCGACGAGGACCGCTCGCTCAACGACGTCCGCCTCGCCCTGCTGTCGGTGAGCATGAACGAACCCGGGGGCCAGGTGGTGCCGGTCGAAATGCTGACCGCCCGGGTCGCCGACGTGCTCGACGCGCAGCGCGACTGCCGGTATCCCGTGGTCGGGGAGGCGTTGCCGTCCCTCATCCGCGATCTGCACACCACGCTGGACGCCGGGCAGGACGAGCGCGCGGTGTTGCGCCTGCTCACCCTCACGCACGTGCAGGGCACCCAAGCCTGGTTGATGGACGTGGGCGCCTCGCTCGATCTCGGCTGGCAGGCCGCCACGCTGGCCCGGGAAGCCGCCGAGCGGCTCGAGGACGATCCGATCTCGCAGGCGGTGAGCGCGTTCGGCACGGCGTTCGGCCTGCTCGGCGCGGGCGCCTTCGAACTCGCCGCCAAGGCCCTGGCGTCCCCCGAAGTCGGCACCGCGACCAGCGAGGACCAGCAGGTCTCCGGCATGCTCGCGCTGACCTCGTCCCTGGTCGCCGCGGCCAGCGGCGATCAGGGCGGCCGGACCGCCGCCCTCGACCAGGCCGCCGCGCTGGCCGACCGGACCGGCGAGGGGAACGCGCTGTGGTTCGGGTTCGGCCCGAGCAACGTCGGCGTCTGGCGGATGTCGGTCGCCCTGGAGATGGGGGAGAACGCCGAGGCGGCGCGGATCGCGACCACGGTGAACCCGCACGCCCTGCCGTCCCCGACCCGGCGCGCGGCCTACTGGCGGGAATATGGCCGGGCGCTGGCGCATCTGCCCCGCCACCAGAACGACGCCGTGCTGATGTTGCGTCGCGCGGAACAAATTTCCCCGGCCCGGATTCACCGGCATCCGTTCATGCGCTCGATCATCGCGGAATTGCTCGCGAGATCCAGGCGGGATTCGGTCGGACGCGAGTTGCGCGGAATGGCATATCGCGCCGGACTGCCGGTGTAGCCCATTCGAGTGTTTGCCACGCAGACAACATTTTCGCGGATTCGTGTTCCATTCTGCCCGGCGTGATACGGAGGTCCTCGGCACCGGGAGTCGGTCGTTGGATGGCGAGTCAGATCGGAGTACCACAGCGCGCCAAGCATTTCGTACCGCAGTCCACGCCGGCCGAGACCGACCACGACGGCTGGCCCGTCGGCTACCTCGCCGACTGCGGTGAACTGTGCATCCCCGCGGACAAGCGCTACCTCGCCGGGCTGCCGTTCTGCGCCCTCTGCAAGGCGCGGCACCTCAACGCCGCCGGGGAGCCGAACTGAACTTCAGTCGTGGCGATGCCGGTCGGCGTCGAACGGGAACGAGGCCCATTCCCGCCAGCGCCGCGCGAAGTCGTCCTCGGCGCTGTCGCCGGTCTCGGGTGGCGGTTGGGCGGGGTCCGGCTCGTCGCCGTCCGGTGTGCTCAGCCGCGCGAGATCGTCCAGGGCCGGTTCGACCAGTGCCACGCCGGTGGTGAGGCAGCCGCGCAGGGCTTTCAGATCGGCGAGCAGATCGCCGAGAACCTCGTGCCGCGCGGGTTCGTCGAGCACCGCGGGCGCCTGGTCGGCGAGTTCGTCGGTGATGGCGGACAGGGTGGTGGTCACGCGGAGCGTGTCGGCGAGTGCGGCGTGCAGGGCCTCGACATCCAGATCGGCCACCCGCAGCCGATCGTGGGCATCCTGCAAAGACCGATGGGCCCGGTGAAGTTCGGCGGCCACATCCGGGGACTGCTGCGCGCTCATCGGAGCTCACCTGTATTCCTCTACCTGGACGCACCAAAACTTCTATCGTGCGGTGCAGATTGAGTCAATGAGCCGATGTAGTTAACATGGATCAACGGTAGCGATTCAGTGGAGTGTCCCGTGGCAGGACTGCACAAGCTCGACGACGAGGACTATCCCGCCTACACCACCGGCCAGGCCGCCGAATTGCTCGACGTGCAACAGGCCTTCCTGCGCAGCCTCGATTCCGCCGGCGCGGTGTCGCCGCATCGTTCGGCGGGTGGCCACCGGCGATACACCCGGAGACAGCTCACCATCGCGGGCCGCCTGCGCGCGCTGTTCGACGAGGGGTACAGCCTGACCGCCTCCCAGCGCATCCTGGCCCTGGAGGACGAACTCGCGCAGGCTCGCGACGAGATCAGCTTCCTGCGCGCCCGGCTCGGTCTCGAGGGCGCCGCCGAAGCCTGATCGAGCGAACCGTCGCTTACTTCCGGACACGAATTCCGCTTGGTTCGAACGAAGTTGACACCGGCCGACGCGATCGACGCCTCACCCGGTCGGCTAGACTCCGCGATTGTGACGTCCAGCAGCCAGGCTCCGGTCCGCCGGCCGAGGAACCGCAAGGCCCAGATCGCGGAGACCGCCGCCGAGCTGTTCTGCGCGCGGGGATTCCACAACGTCGGGGTGGACGACATCGCCGAGGTCGTCGGCATCACCGGCCCCGCCATCTACCGGCATTTCCGCAACAAGCAGGAAATCCTGGTGTGCGCCGCCGAGGAACTGTGCGCGTTGGTCGAATCGGTCATCGAGACCGGCGCGGAAACCGGGGGGCTCGACGGCGCGTTGCGCGCGGCGGCCGCGGTGGCCCTCGACCGCCGGACGGTCGGCCGGTTGTACCAGTGGGAGGGCAGGCACCTGCCCGAAGCGGGTCGATTGGTCTTCGCCGGGCGGATCGAGAAGCTGATCCGCCGGCTGCGCGATCTGTTGCTCCGGAGCCGGCCCGCACTGTCCAAATCGGACGCCCGGTATCTCGTGCTGACGGCGCTGAGCGTGCTGGCCAGCCCGTCGACGCATCGGGTCAAACTGTCCCGGGCGAAGGCGGAGGCGATCCTGCTCGCGATCGCCGACGACGTGCTCGGGGTCGCCGAACTGCCCGCCGCGGGGAAGGCCGCCGACGAGCCCGCCCCGGGCCACGGCGCGCTGCTGCCCCGCCGCGAACGGCTGCTCGGCGAGGCCGTGCGCCTGTTCAACCGGCACGGCTACCACGAGGTGGGCATCGAGGACATCGGCGCGGCCGCCGGGATCAACGCGTCGAGCGTGTACCGCCACTTCCCGGGCAAGGCGAGCCTGCTCGCCGCCGTCTACTACCGCGCCGCCGAACGGCTCAACGTGGCGACCAACGACGTCCTGGCCGCGGCCGTCGATGCCGAGGACGCGCTGAACCGGCTGATCGAGTCCTACGTGCGGCTGACCTTCGACCAGGCCGACCTGGCCGCGGTCTACGTGTCGGAGAACGAGAACCTGCCCGCCGACGACCGGCACGCGCTGCGGGCCGCGCAGCACCAGCACGTCGACACCTGGGTGCGGCTGGTCGGCTCGGTCCGCCCCGGGGAGCCCGCGGCCGAGGTCCGGTTCCGGGTGCACGCCGCGCTCAACGCGGTCACCGACCTGGTGCGCCTGCGCGCATCGGCCCCCACCGGGCCGGAGCGGGTGACCACCCTGGTCGACACCATCCTGCGTGGCACACGGTAGGCGAACCGCGCCTAACAAATCGCAACCTTATTGGTTAGCGGTCGTTGTGTTGTTACAGTCACAACGCGAATGACCGTTAACCAGGAGGCGTCGATGCAGACGGCTGGAGTCGAACGGGGCGCTGTGGGCCGCGCCCTCGCGGAGTCCGGCGAGCTGGTCGCCTTCGCCTGGTACACGGTCCGGTCCGCGCTGCGGACGGTGTTCACCGGCCGGTTCTCCTGGTCGGAATGCCTGCGCCAGATGTGGTTCCTGGCCACCGTGACGACCGTGCCGTCGGTGCTGGTGATGATCCCGTTCGGGGTGGCCGTGGCGCTCAACGTCGGCTCGCTCGCCGCGCAGATCGGCGCCGAGGCCTACGGCGGCGCCGTGGTGGCGTTCCTGATCATCGGGCAGGCCGGGCCGATGGTGTGCGCGCTGATGATCTCCGGGGTCGGCGGCTCGGCCATCACCGCGGACCTCGGCTCGCGCAAGATCCGCGAGGAGACCGACGCGCTCGAGGTGATGGGCGTGTCCACGGTCGCCCGGCTGGTCGTGCCCCGCGTGGTCGCCGCGGTGCTGATCACCATGCTGCTCAACGGCGTGGTGATGGTGGTCGGCATCGGCGCGAGCCTGCTGTTCCACGTCTACGTGATGGAAGGGACGACCGGTGGCTTCCTCGGCACGCTCACCCAGTTCGCCTCGGTGAACGACTTCCTCTCCTCCGAGCTGAAGGCCGCCGCGTTCGGGCTGTGCTCGGCGATCGTCGCCAGCTACAAGGGGCTGACCGCGAAGGGCGGGCCGCAGGGGGTGGGCAACGCGGTCAACGAATCGGTGGTGCTGGCGTTCATCCTGGTGTTCGTCGTGAACACCGCGATCAGCCAGCTGTTCCCGCTCTTCGTCCCGGCGCGGGGGGAGTACTGATGCTGGTGGTCCCCGCGCCCGCCCGGCGGGCCACGCGTGCCGGGGTGGACGGCCTGGCCGCGCTCGGCGGGCAGTTCGTCTTCTACGCCCGCGCGATCGCGGCCGCCCCGCGCACGTGCAAACGCTACTGGCGCCACGTGATCCGGTTGATCGCGGAGATCAGCTTCGGCTCCGGTGCGCTGCTGGCCGGGGGTGGCACGGTCGGCGTGATCTTCGCGATGTCGTTCGTCTCCGGCACCCAGGTCGGGCTGGAGGGCTTCCGCGGGCTCAACCTCGTCGGGCTTTCCCCGATGGCGGGGGTGATGTCGGCGGTCGCCAACACCCGGGAGATCGCGCCCGCGGTGGCGAGCGTGGCGCTGGCCGCGAAGGTGGGCACCGGTTTCACCGCGCAGCTCGGCGCGATGCGGATCTCCGACGAGGTGGACGCGCTGGAATCGATGAGCGTGCCGTCGATCCCGTTCCTGGTCACCACCCGCATGATCGCCGCGTTCGTCGCCGTCATCCCGCTCTACCTGGTCGGCCTGTTCGCGTCCTACGTGGCCACCGGGGTCACGATCGTCAACCTCAACGGGCAGTCCCAGGGCACCTACGACTACTACTTCAACCTCTTCCTGCCGCCGCAGGACGTGGTGTACTCCCTGCTCAAGGCGTTGCTGTTCGCCGGGATCGTCACGCTCGTGCACTGCTACCACGGCTACTTCGCCTCCGGCGGGCCGGAGGGCGTGGGCCGGGCGGCGGGTCGCGCGCTGCGCACCAGCATCGTGCTGATCATGTCCGCCGACGTGCTGCTCACCATGCTCTTCTGGGGCCTGCACCAGACCTTGCCGGGAATGGGGCCGCAATGATGCCGGTCGACTCCCGCAAACGCTTGCGGTACGCCGCGGGCGGCCTGTTCGCGGTGTTCCTGCTGGTCGGCGCCGCGGTGACCGCGGTGGCCTACAGCGGAGGAGCGTTCGACTCCGATCCCGAGGTGACCGTGGTCGTCCCGGCCTCGGCGGGGCAGCTGAAACCGCAGTCCGCGGTCCAGTTCCGCGGGGTGGTCGTCGGCACGGTGACCGAGGTGCGGGGCGATGTCGAGGAATCGACGCTGACGTTGCGGATTTCCCCGGCTCAGCTCGGTCTCATCCCCGGTTCGGTGAAAGCCCGCCTGCTGCCGCGGACCCTGTTCGGCGACACCTACGTGGATCTGAACGCGAGCGGGCCGGCCGCCGAGCCGTTGCACGCGGGCGCCCGGGTCGCGCACGACGACACCGCGGCCACCGCTCAGCTGTACACCGTCGGCCGCCGGTTGTACGACCTGGTCACCGCGGTGCAACCGGCGAAACTGTCCGGCGCGCTGGGTGCGGTCGCCGACGTGCTGCGGGGCCGGGGCGCCGAACTCGGCGGGATGATCGACCGCGCGGGGCAGCTCGCCCGGGACGCCGGCCCGCTCACCGACACGCTCTTCGCCGATCTGTCCCAGGCCTCCGACCTGGCCCGGCAGCTGGCCGCGAGCGCACCGGACCTGTTCCGGGCGCTGGACAACGCGGTGTCCCTTTCGGACACCCTGGTCCAGCGCAAGGAGGATCTCCGGCGGCTGCTCGCGGCCGGGACCCAGGGCGCGGGGACCGTGGAGAACCTGTTGCGGGACAACGCGGATCGGACCATCCAGCTGGTGGGCAACCTGGACCCGATCCTGACCACGATGAACGACCGGTCCGGGGCGTTGCGGGACACGGTGACCAGCCTCGGCACCGCGCTCGACGCCGTTCGCGGGGAACTGTCCAACGGGCCCTGGCTGACCCTGAAGGCGCCGCTCACCTTCGACAGCCCGTATCCGTATACCGCGAAGGACTGCCCGCGCTACGGCAGCCTCGCCGGGCCGAACTGCGGCGCGGCGGCGCCCCAGCGACCGGCGGCCCCGCCGCCCGCCGCACCCGCGCCCGTTCCGCAAGGAGCGGTCGGTCCGGTCGGTGGCGAGCAGGAGAAGAAGACGATCTCCGAGGTGATGACCGGGCCGCCGGATCTGCTCAGCCTGCTGCTGGGCCCGTTGCTGCGCGGCGCGAAGGTGGTGACCGGCGGATGAGGCCCGCCCTGGTGCGCACCTCGATCAAACTCGCGGTGTTCCTGGTGATTTCCGTGCTCTGCCTGGTGATGGTGGTGAACACCCTGGCCAAACCGCTCGACGGCCCCGCGAACCGGTACTCCGCGGTGTTCACCGACGCCATCGGGCTGACCGCCGGGTCGGACGTGCGCATGGGCGGGGTCCGGGTCGGCCGGGTCGACGAGGTCGTCCTCACCGAGGGGCAGGCGAAGGTGACCTTCGACGTGGACACCGCGCAGCGGGTGCCCGCCGACGCGCGGCTCGCCATCCGGTACGCGGACATGCTCGGCGCGCGCAACCTCAACGTCCTGCCCGGCCCCAGCGGTCCACAAGCGACGGAGACCCTGCCGCCGGGTGCGGTCGTCCCGGTCGACCGGACCGTGCCCGCGCTGGACCTGACGAACCTGCTGAACGGTTTCAAACCGCTGTTCGCGGTGCTGGACCCGCAGGAGCTGAACCAGCTCGCGGGCGAGTTGATCGGGATCTTCCAGGGCCAGGGGCCGACCGTGCAGAGCCTGCTCACCCGCACGATCGCGGTGACCAAGGACCTCGCCTCGCGCGACCAGGTCATCTCCGGCGTGCTGCGCAACCTCAACTCGATGGTCGACTTCACGCTGGCGAAACGGCAGGACTTCCGGCAACTGCTCGACGGGCTGAACCAGCTCGCCGCCGGGCTGGCCGAGGACCGGGGGCAGATCGTCGACGCGCTGGACGCGGGTTCGGCGCTGGCCCGGTCGCTGTCCGGGCTGGTCGACCGCATCCAGCCGGAGCTGACGCCGACGGTCGAATCGGTGGACCGCGCGGGCAAGGCGCTGGCCGGCAACACCGAGCAGTTCAACCAGGCGCTGAACCTCGCGCCGGGCCTGCTGGACAACCTGACCCGCGCGGCGGACTACGGCTCCTGGGTCAACGTGTACCTCTGCAACCTCAAGCTGGACACGGGTCTGGGCAATCTCGACCTGTCCGGTGGGCCGCATTCGGAGGTGTGCCGGAAATGATGTGGCTGCCCAAGGGAAATCCGGTGCGGGCCGGGCTCGTCGGCGCGGTGGTGATCCTCGCGATCCTGGCCGCGGCCGTGCTCGGGCCGGCCGCGTTGTTCGCCGCGAAGACCGCGGACTTCCACGCCCAGCTGGCCAACGCGAGCGGGCTGAAACCGGACGATCCGGTGTATGTCGCCGGAATCCCCGCGGGCCGGGTCACCGGGGTCGCGCTCGCCGGCAACAAGGTCGACGTCGCGTTCCGGCTGGACCGGGACACCACGCTCGGCACCTCGACCCGGGCCTCGGTCAAGCTGATGACGATCCTGGGCCGCCGGTACCTCAACGTCGAGCCGTCCGGCGGGGGCCGGATGCGCGGCGGGGACACGATCCCGGTCGACCGCACCACGGTTCCCTACATTTTGGACGATCTGGGGCGGCAGGCGCGGCAGACCACCGAGCAACTCGACCTGCCCCGGCTGCGGCAGTTGCTGAAGACGTTCACCGAGATCGCGCCGAAGGAGCCGGGCCAGCTCGGCGAGGCGCTGGCCGGGGTCAGCGCGGTCACCCGCATGGTGAACCAGAACGACGACCAGATCAACCAGGTGCTGGCCGGGGCGCAGGCGCTGACCCAGTCGCTGCTGGAGCAGAAGGACACCTTCGTCTCCCTGCTGGGCAACGCGGATCTGGTGCTGCGCACCCTCGTCGAGCGCAAGGACGCGGTGACCGCGCTGATCTCCGACGTCGGCAAGCTCACCGACGTGGCCACGACCTTCTTGGCCGAGCACAAGAACGAGCTGAACTCGGTGCTGGACGAACTGCATTCCATCTCCGGCACGCTCTCGGCCAACGAGCGGAACCTGGCCGCGACGATCGAGAAACTCGGCCCCTTCTCGCGCTACCTGGCGAACGTGAGCGGCAACGGGAACTGGGTCGACGTGGCCGCCCCCTCGGCGGTCATCCCGGACAACGTCCTGTGCCTCGCCGGACTCGTCAGCGGGTGCAAGTGATGGGGAAGTGGTACCGGATCGGGGCGGCGGCGGTGGTCGCCGTGCTGCTGGTCGCGGGCGGGCTGTGGTACTTCCGGGACAAGCCCACGCTCACCGTTTCCGCGGACTTCGCGCACGCCGACGGGATCTTCCCGGGCAACTCGGTGAACATCCTCGGGGTTCCGGTCGGCACGGTGAAATCGATCGAACCGCGCGGCGGCACGGTCCGGATCACCATGTCCCTGCCCGCGGACACCCGGATCCCGGCCACCGCGCGGGCGTGGGTGCTGACCCCGGCGGTGGTCAGCGAGAAGTACGTGGAGCTTTCCCCCGCCTACGAATCCGGGGACGCGCTCGGCGAAGGCGCGGTCATCCCGGTCGAGCGCACGCATTCCCCGATCAAATGGGACGATCTGGTGCGCTCGCTGGATTCGCTGCTGACCGCGCTCGGCCCGGAGAGGCTGAACTCCGGGGGCGGTCTCGGCCAGGCGCTGTCGGTCGGCGCGAACCTGATCGACGGCAACGGGCAGCCGTTCCGGGACGCCGTGCGCGGTGTCGCGCAGGCTTCGGAACTGCTGGCCGGGAAGTCCGACGACGTCACCGGGCTGCTGGACAAGCTGAACCAGCTCGTGCAGCTCCTCGTGGACAACAAGTCCACAGTAGACTCATTGACCGGTTCGGTGAGTCAGGCGACGCAGCTGTTCGACCAGCAGCGCGGCGCGATCACGAACACGATCGGGCAGCTTTCCGGTGTGCTCGGGGACCTGTCCGAGCTGATCCAGCGGCACGGCAAACCGCTGACCGAGGATCTCACCAAGCTGAGCCAGTTGAGCGGCAGCATCCTGAGCCGCCAGCAGGCGCTCACCGAACTGCTGGACACCGCGCCGCTGGGCTTCGAGAACTGGACCCGCGCGATCAGCCCGGACGACCGGATCCGCATCCGGCTGAACATCTCCACGAACTTCGCCCAGTTCCCCGCGGGCAAGGCGCTGTGCGACCGGTTGCCGATCCCGTTCTGCACCGGCGCGGGGATCACCAATCCGATCCCGTTCCCGCCGAACATCGCCGGGTTGCTCGGGGGTGCGGCCCGATGAGCGCCCGGTTCAGGATCGCCGCGCTCGCCGTGCTGGTCACCGTCCTCAGTGGATGCGGGGTGAGTTTCCAGAACCTGCCGATCGGCCGGAACCCGGACGGCGACTCGTACCCGATCACGCTGGTCTTCGCGAACGCGGCGAACCTGCCGATCGGCGGCCAGGTCAAACTCGGCCAGTCGGTGGTCGGGCGGGTGAGCGACCTGGCGGCCAAGGACTTCCAGGCGCTCGTGACGGTCCGGATGACCAGGGACGTGCGCCTGCCGATCGGCACGAAGGCCGAGCTGCGGGTGACGTCGGCGCTCGGCGAGGAGTTCGTCAACCTCGAAGTACCGCCCGGAACTCCCAGCGGTTACCTGGCCGAAGGCGCCACGATCGGGGTGCGGGACACGGCCACCGGGCCGAACGTGGAGGACCTGCTGGCCGCGACCGGCACCATGCTGAACGGGGCCGGGCTGGACCAGGTCAAGACGATCGTGGCCGAGACGAACACCGCGCTCGCCGGGCGGGAGCAGACGGTCCGGGACATGTTCGGCGAGCTGAACGGGCTGCTCGGCTCGATCGACGCGCGCCGGGGCGAGCTGACCCGGACCCTCGACGCCCTGAACTCGCTCACCACCACCGTCAACAACGAGCGGTCGACCATCGAAGCCGGACTGACCAGGCTCACCCCGGCGATCCAGGTGCTGCTGGACCAGCGGGGGAGTTTCGAACAACTCCTCGGGCGGGTCACCACGCTGAGCCGCACCACCACCGAGGTGCTCGGGAAGACGCAGGACAAACTGGTCACCGAGGTCCGCAAGCTGCGCCCGGTGCTCGACGAACTCGGCAGCTTCGACCGGACGCTCGGCGACACGCTCGCCAAGGTCGAGCCGATGAGCAAGCTGTTCGCGCGGGCGATCCCGGGGGACTACCTGGACATGGACGGCACCGTGGACGTCCCGAACACCCTGCTGTCGCTGCTGGGCCTGCCGGGCGCGCTGCTCGGCGGCACGCCGCCACCACCGCGGGACCTGAACGACTTCCTGGCGAGGGGGACGCGATGAGCAGGGGCGCCCGGCGCGTCGCGAACGCCACGATCGTGCAGCTCGTGCTGTTCGTGGTGATCGCGATCGCGTGCACCAGCTATGTCGGGGTGCGGGTGCTCGGCGCGAAACCGCTCGGCGGCGTCTACCGGGTCAGCGTCGGCCTGGCCGACACCGGCGGGCTGACCCCGACCTCGGAGGTCACCTACCGCGGGGTGTCGGTGGGCAAGGTCGAGTCGATCCGGATCGACCCCGGTTCGGCGGGGGTGACCGCGGTGCTGGCGCTGGAGCGGGGCACCGACATCCCCGCGTCCAGCCGGGCCGTGGTCAGCCAGGAAAGCCCGATCGCCATCCAGAAACTGGACCTGCGGCCGGACAATGCGAATCCGCCGTTCCTGGCCGACGGGAGCCGGATCGGGAGCGAGGCCACCAGCCGCCCGCTGCCGCTGGAAACCCTGCTCGTGCACTTCATGCGGGTGGCCGATTCGGTGCACACCCAGGATCTCGTGACGCTCGCGAACGAACTTTCCGCCGGACTTTCCGGCACCACCGGGGACCTACGGCGGATCATGCACAGCGCGGACGCCCTGGTCGAACTGATGCGGCGCAACCAGCCGACCATCGTGAACCTGATCAACGGCGGCAAGTCCGTTTTGGACAGTACTGGTAGCGGTGGCGGCCTGCCGGAGATCGCGGCGTCGCTGCGGCGGTTGACCGCGGGTGTCCAGGAGCAGACACCCGCGGTGAACACGCTGCTCGACCGCGCGCCCGCACTGGCCGAGCAGGTGCTGCCGATGCTCGCGAGCAGCGCGCCCGCGGTGTCGGCGATGCTGGCGAACGCGGTGGGCGCCACCCGGATCGTGGCGCTGCGGACCCCGGCGCTCAACCAGCTGCTCATCGCGGCGCCGGAGTTCTTCGGCCGGATCGCCGACACCGTCCACCACGGAGTCGGTGACTTCTACCTGGTCGGCGCGCAGGGCGCGGTCTGCTACTACGACAATCCGCGGCGCACGGTCACCGACACCGCGCCACGGCAACCGAATACGCAATTCGGATGCCGTGGCGACCAGCCCGGCCTCCAGCAACGGGGCGCGGCGAACGCGCCGCGCCCGAAGGAGGAACCGGTGGCGGTGACGACCTACGATCCGGCCACCAACCGGCTGACCGCGCCGGACGGGCAGCAGATCCAGTTGGGTTCCGACGGCGGCCAGGCCAGCGTGCTCGGGCCGCGGTCGTGGTACGCCCTGATGTTGCAAGGAGCTCAGTGATGGTTGCGACCGAGACCAAGTTGAAGCCCTCGCCCCGGCCGCGGACCGAACCGGCCGCGGAACCGGTCGACGAGTCGAAGCGCTCGTTGTGGCGGAAGTGGTTGCGGCCCAAGGTGCTGGCGGTCGTCGTGCTGGTGCTGCTGGTGGCCGGTGGCGCGGTGTTCGGCTGGCTGCGCATCGAACGGCTGTCCGCCGCCGAGGACGCCCGCGCCGCGGCGCTGCGGTCCGGCACCGAACTGGCCACCATGATCTCGACCTTCGACGCCAAGGACCCGCAGGCGAGCGTCAACGCCGTCGTGGCGCACGCGACGGACAAGTTCGGCGCGGAGTATCGGGACACCTCCGGGAAACTGGTGCCCGTGCTGCGGCAGGCGCAGGCCAGTACGCAGGGGACGGTGCTGAAGGCCGCCGTCGCAGAGTCCACTGTGGACCGTGCCGTGGTGATCGCGTTCGTCGACCAGACGGTCCGGAACACCAACCTCAAGGAACCGCGGATCGACCGCAGCCGGATGCAGCTCACCCTGGTGCGGGCGGGCGACGACTGGCGGCTCGACGAGTTCACCCTGCTGTAGTCACTCCTCGTCCTCGGGAAGCTCGGTGCTGGGTGGCTGCCAGCCGGGGCCGGTTTCGTGCAGTTCGACCAGGTTGGCGAGACCGCCCAGCCAGCCCGCTTCGTGCTGGGCGGCGTTGTCGAGTTCGTCCGGGGCGAAGCCGCTCTGGACGAAGGTGAGGTGGGTCTTTCCCGCCGAATCCCGGAGTTCCCAGCGGACGACGGTGCCTTCGGAGTCGCCGTAGGCCAGGGTCCGGCCGGGTTCGAACTCGAAGATCTTGCCGTCCGCGCCGAAGGTCATCCGGCCGCCGAGGCGCGGCTCGATCTCCGGTTCCCAGCCGAACCACTGCTTGATCCGGTGCGGGTCGACGAGCGAGCCGAAGACGTCGTGCGGCGGTGCGTCGATGGTCAGTTCGATGCGGATCTCCGGGGCGCGGGAGCCGCTGAAGTCGCAGCGGGGGAGCGGGGCGCGGCCGCGCAGGTGGGCGTTGAGGTTGGCGAGTGCCATCGGCCAGAACGTGTGCATGGTGTGCAGCCCGTCGCGGCGACCGGCCGGGGCCATCAGTTCTTCGAGGGTGGGCAGCGGCGACTGGGTGAGCGTGAGGGTGGTGCCCCGGGGACCGGGGGCGAGGTCGATTTCGACGGTCGTCGGCTGGTCGTCGAGGGTCCAGGTGAAGGCGAGGCGGGTGCCCGGTTCGGCGTGACGGAGGCGGTGGTGGCCGCGGGCGCCCTGCGGGGTGTGGCGGCCCCAGAACTCGAAGCGGTCGCGGGGAAGGTCGATGTCGGCGTGTTCGGCCAGCCAGGCTCGCACCTCGGTGGCCGTGGTGAGGGCCCGGTAGGTGGTGGCGGGCGGGGCCGGGAGGTGGGCTTGGAGTTTGAGCTGGTTCTTCACGAAGGATAGTTTTTACGTACAAACTCCCTTTGTCAATGGATCCTGGATGATGTCGGACGTGTCCACACCTCGCCCCGTGCCGCCGATGAACGCCGACGAACGAGCCACGCTGGAGGGCTGGCTCGACTTCTACCGGGAAACCCTGGCCTGGAAGGTCGCCGGGCTCGACGACCCGCGGTTGCGGGAAACCTCGGCCGAGCCGTCGCCGCTCACCCTGCTCGGGCTCGTCCAGCACCTGTCCGAGGTGGAGCGGAACTGGTTCCGGCGGGTCCTCGCCGGTGAGGACGTCGGGCCGATCTACCCCTCCGCGGCGGGCCCGGACGGGCACGACGGCGGGTTCGAGCTGACCGAGGACGTGACCGCGGAGCAGGCGCTCGCCACCTGGCGGGCGGAAATCGACCACGCCCGGGCCAACGCCACCACGCGGGCCCTGGACGACTGCGGTGCCTTCCGCGGCGCCCAGGTGAGCCTGCGGTGGATTTACGTGCACATGATCGGCGAGTACGCCCGGCACGACGGCCACGCCGACCTCATCCGCGAGCGCATCGACGGCGCCACCGGGGTGTGACGCTACCAACCGGGGCGCCGCCGTTGCTGCCCGTCAGGCGTTGGCCGGGCGGTCGGTGCCCGCACCCCGGCGGCGCAGCGCCACCAGGTCGTGGCGCGCGTCGGGCAGGGTCTGCTCCGCCAGGCCCTCGATGACGAACCCCGCGTCCGCGATCAGCCGCCGATCGTCCACACCGGACTGTCCTTCGCTGGTCAGGTAGTCGCCGAGGAAGATCGCGTTGGCCAGATGCAGGGCCAGCGATTGCATACCGCGCAGGTGGATCTCGCGGCCACCGGCCAGCCGGACCTCCACGTCCGGGAAGAAGAACCGGAACAGCGCCAGGATGCGCAGGCACCGCTCCGGGGTGAGTTCCCAGTTCTGGCCCAGCGGGGTGCCTTCGAACGGGATGAGGAAGTTGACCGGTACCGAATCCGGATCCAGCTCCCGCAGGCGGACGGCGAGATCGATGATGTCGTCATCGCTCTCGCCCATCCCGAAGATCGCGCCGGAACACGGCGACAGCCCGCCTCGGGCGGCGCGCTGGACGGTGTCCACGCGGTCGGCGAAGGTGTGCGTGGTGCAGATGTCGGCGTAGTTCTCCTCGCTGGTGTTGAGGTTGTGGCTGTAGGCGTGCGCACCCGCCGCGCGCAGGCGATCGGCCTGCCCGTCCTTGAGCAGTCCGAGGCAGACGCAGATCTCGGCGTCGGGCTGGCGGTCCCTGATCGCGTCGATCGTGCCGGCGACGCGTTCGACGTCCCGGTCGCTCGGCCCGCGGCCGCTCGCGACCAGGCAGACGCGTTTCGCCCCGGCGCGCATCGCGCGGTCCGCGGTTTCGGCCGCTTCGCGCTCGCTGATCCAGGAGTACTTCAGCACGTCGGCTTCCGACCCGAGCCGCTGCGAGCAGTAGAAGCAGTCCTCCGGGCACAGGCCGCTCTTCAGGTTGATGATCGTGTTCAGCTTGACCCGGCGACCGAAGTAGTGCCGCCGGACCCGCGCCCCGGCGGCCACCACGTCGAGCAGTTCGTGTTCGGCGGACAGCACGGCCAGCTCCTCGGCCCGAGTCGGCGTTTCGCGGCGGATCGCTTTGGCGGCAAGGGAATCCAGGAACGTCATGCCGCCATCGTTCGGCGGCCCGGCCAGGCCCGGCAATGATGATCACCGACAAGATCGGCGGGACGCGTTTGTACCCGCGTCGCTCACCAGGCGTTTTGTTCCGCCGTGCAGGTGGTGTGTTCCGGCTGCGCAAGGCCCGTCCCACCCCGCAACGCGTCCGGCCGGGCCGTTCGTCGGAGTGGCATGGTCAGCTTTTCGGAATTGCAGAACGCCAAACCCGCGCTGTGGTCGGCGGCCGCGGACGATTGGATCAAGGTGGCGCAGGAGGCCGAGCGCTCCGCGGAGCACATCTACCAGCGGGGCACCGCGAAGCTGGCGGAGCACTGGAGCGACGCCATGGGGCAGCGGGCCAAGGCCGGAATGGAGAAACTGGGCAAGGAGTTCGAGGCCGCCGCGATCGTCGTCCGCGCCGCCGCGACCACCCTGGACGGGTTCGCGGAAGGGCTGGAGATCATCCAGCAGAACCTGAAATCCGCGGTCGCCTTCGCGCGCGGGCACGGCCTCACCGTGCACGAGGACGGGCGGATCACCGATCCGGCCGAGCGCAGCGACCCGGCGAAGGCGGCCTACGCCCGCCAGGCCGCCGCCCAGATCACGGACGCGCTCAACGACGCCAACCGGCTGGACCAGAAGGCTGCCGCCGAGCTGAACAAGGTCAAGGCCGCGGTGGGGGCCACCGATCCGCTGAAGGTGCGGGACACCCTGCTCACCGAGGCGTCCCAGAACCAGCTGGAACTGATCCGGGCCGGGCTGCCGATGGATGCGGATCCGCGAACCCAGGCGGCGTGGTGGAACTCGATGACTCCGGCGCAGCAGGCCGAGTTGAAGAAGGCCGTCCCGGTCGAGCTGTACGACATGCAGGGGCTGCCACCGGAGTTGAAGAAGGAACTCGCCGGGCCCGGCTACAACCGGGTCGAGATGATCCGCTGGGCGCGGGAGAACTGGAACGGCCCGCGGCTGCACGGCGGCAACGACTGCGCCAACTTCGTGTCCAACTCCCTGCACTACGGCGGTGGTCTGGGCGAACGGCAAGCGCGGTGGGGCATCTTCGACGACGACCACTGGGGGCAGGGCGAGCGGACCGGTTTCGGGCCGCTCGACCAGCGCACCCAGTCGGACTCGTGGCACGGCGCGAACGCGCAGCGGGACTTCATGCTCAAACACGGCGGCAAGGAGGTCGGGCTGGCCGGTGCACGGCCCGGCGACCTCATCTACTGGGAACAGTCCGGCGACAGCCCGGACCACAAGCGCGGCGAGGTCTACCACGCCGCCGTGGTCACCTCGGTCACCCCGGACGGCGACGTGCACTACACCCAGCACGGGCCGATGCGCGACGCCAGCCTCAACGGGCGGATCCCGTTCCAGCACGTCCACCACGGCAACGCGCGACCGGTCGTGGTGCACCTCGATCCCGACTGGGCGAAGAAGTAGGAGGAACCATGGCACCGAACATCCACATGAAACCGGACGGCGTGCACCAGGCCGGTGGTCAGCTGAAGGACCTGGCCGCGCAGGCCAAGGGCACCCTCGGCCGCCTGTTCGACAGCAGCGAAACCGCGGCGAACGGCTGCCGCGGTTTCACCACCGCGGGCGCGCTGACCGGCTGCGCGCAGTCCTGGCAGCAGCGGACGAACCAGCTCGTCGACGAGGTGGCGTCCGCGGGACAGGGCCTCGCCGCCGCGGCGGACAAGGTGACCGCCGCCGACGGCGAAGCCCTGCGCCGGTTGAACGCGGTGCTCGGCGAACTGAGGCAGGCCTAGACGCCCCAGTCCGGGCGCAGCGGCATGCCCGCCCGGCCCGAATCGTCGACCTTGACGCCGAGCACCTGGTGCAGCTCGATGTTGCGCTGCTCGAACGACAGCCGGGACGCCGCCATGTACAGCGCCCACACTCGCGCCCGGCCTTCCCCGGCCTCGTGGACGGCCTCGTCCCAGTTCTCGTCCAGGTTCGCGCACCAGGCGGCCAGCGTGGACGCGTAGTGCTCGCGCAGGTTCTCCTCGTGCCGGACCTCGAACCCGTTGTCCTGCATGGCCGCGATGATCTCGCCGACGCCCTCCAGTTCGCCGTCCGGGAACACGTACCGGTCGATGAACGCCTCCGACCGGTGCTTCTCGAACGTGGTCGGGTTCGTGATGCTGTGGTTGAGGAGGCGCCCCTCCGGGCGCAGTTTCGAAGCCAGGAACCGGAAGTAGCCGGGGAGGTTGCGGGCGCCGATGTGCTCGGTGAGCCCGATCGAGGAAACCGCGTCGAACCCGGTTTCGGTGACGTCGCGGTAGTCCAGGTGCCGGACCTCCGCCCGGTCGGCGAGTCCCTTGGCGACGATGTCCTTCTGCGCCCACAGCGCCTGTTCCCGGGACAGGGTGACGCCGAGCGCGCGCACGCCGTAGTGCTCGGCGGCGTGCTCGACCATGCCGCCCCAGCCGCAGCCCACGTCGAGCAGCCGCATGCCCGGGCGCAGGTCGAGCTTCCGGCAGACCAGGTCGAACTTGTGCGCCTGCGCCTCTTCCAGCGTCGCGTCCGCGGTCGGGTAGCACGCGCAGGTGTAGGCCATCGACGGGCCGAGCACCAGCTCGTAGAACCGGTTCGAGACGTCGTAGTGCCGCGAGATCGCGGCTTTGTCGCGGGCCTTGGAGTGCCGCAGCCCGTTCACCGTGCGGCGGAACCGGCCGGGCAGCTCCTCGGCCGGCGCGGGCACCCGGTCCAGCAGGTGCGGGGCCAGCGCGCGCATCAGCCGGAGCCGGTCGACCCAGCGCAGCTCGTGCAGGCGTGGGCCGAGCGTGCGCAGCACGGTGTACACGTCCCCGAAGACCTTGAGATGCCCGGTGACGTACGCGCGGGCGAGGCCGAGCTGGCCCGGCGCCGACATCAGGTAGCTCAACGCCGTCGGCGAGGTGACCTCGAGGCGCGTCGGCGCGTCCGCCGGCCCGGCCGTGCCGCCGTCGTAGGTGGTGATCGCGACCGGCGAATCGACGCCGAGGACGTGCCTGAAGGCATCGGCGAGTTTGGAACGTGCGGAACTCATATGATCCCCTCCCTGGTTGATCCGGGGCGTCACCGCCCGCGCACACATTTGTCGTAGAGGTCGAGCAGCCGGTGGTCCGGGTCGTAGCGGTCCTTGAGCGCTCGGTAGGCGGGTCCGTTGTAGAGTCGCCAGAAGTCATCCTCGTCGTAGAAACTCTCCGAATACAGCGATTTCCGGCCGCCCAGTTCGTCCACTTTGGCCTCGATCATCCGGTTGTAGGTACCGGCGGGCTCGCCCGGTCCGAGCGCGACCGAGGACCAGAAGCCGAAGTTGACGTACAGGGTGTCCGGTTTCAGCGTGTACAGCGGCCATTCCCGCTCGGTGCTGCGCTGCTGGATCGGGCACACCCACACCGGAGAGATCCCGATCTCGCGCTGGAAGAACTCGAGGAACTCGGCCGCTTTGCCCACCGGCACCTCGATGTCCTGGACCACCGGTTCCCGGGCGGGTTTGCCGAGCCGCCGGTTGAGGCGGCTGGTGATGCGGTGCCGCCGTTCGAAGGCGACCACCTTCCAGTACACGTCCGAACGGAGATACCGGCGGCCCGCGAGCAGGCGCACGAACCGGTTCTGCGCGCCCAGCGCCCGCGAGCACCAGAACCAGTCGGTGTCCCAGCGCCACAGGTAGTCGCGCACGGTGAGGTGGTCGGTCACCCGTTCCCGGATGGACTTGTAGTAGATCTCCAGCCACGTGTAGTCGCTGGTGCCCGGCACCCGGTCGGTGAACGTGCCCAGGGTCAGGTACGCCTCCCCGGGCCCGAATACGGTTCCGTCCGCGAAGTCCACCGGTTCGCCCTCGAAGGTCCGGGCGCGGCAGGCCTGTTCCAGCGCGGTGAAGTACTCGGCCGGGTCCTGGTAGCGGAGGTGCCGGAGCCGGACGTACGGGCGCACCGGTTCCAGTTCGATCCGCAACCGCAACGCGTAGCCGAGCGTGCCGTAGGAGTTGGGGAAACCCAGGAAGAGATCGCGGTGCTCGTTGTCCGGCCGGGCGAGCACGATCTCGCCGTTCCCGGTGAGCAACTCCATCTCCAGCACGGATTCGTGCGGCATCCCGTTGCGGAACGAGGACGACTCGATGCCGAGCCCGGTGACCGCGCCGCCCAGGGTGATGGTCTTGAGCTGCGGCACGACCAGCGGCATCAAGCCGTGCGGAAGGGTGGCCGCGACGAGCCGCTCGTAGGTCACCATGCCCTCGACCTCGGCGGTCAGCGTCTTCGGATCCACCTCGAGCACGTTCGTGAACCCGGAGACGTCCAGGCCCGGGGTGGCCGTCTCGCTGCGGCCGCGGAACAGGTTGGACGTGCGTTTCGCCAGCCGTACCGGGGCGCGCGGCGGCAGGGCGGCCAGCTGCTCGCGGAGGCGGGCTACCCGCGTGGCGTGGGCCTCGGAAACGACCTCGGATTCGCTGTCGGGCATCCTTTCATCCTGGTCCGCCGATACTCGGTTGTCGACACGGACGCGAGGAAGATCATCCGTCGGGACGCAGCCGGGGCGCCCGGATGGCGGGGTCGACGGTCGGCGCGCCGCGGTCCGATTCGAGTTCGGCGGACAGTGCGCCCGCCCAGGAAATCAGGCCAGAAATGTCTATTTTGTACGGTTTCTCGGCGCGATAGGACTCGATGTTCCCGGCTCCCCGGCGCAGCAGCGACGCGCCGCCGGTCGGGTTGCCGCGCGCCGCGTGGGTCAGGCCGACCGCGAGCTGGGCGAGGCCCCGCCACAGTTCCCGTTCCGCTTCCGGACCGGATTTCCAGGCGTCCTCGAACACCTCGTGCGCGTGGAAGGGCTTCCCGGAGTCGAGCAGGTCCTGCGCCTCGGCGAGGGTGTCCTCCGGGGTGCGTTCGATGCCTTCGGGCTGCCGTTCGACCCCCTCGGCGCCGTAGGGGAGCGGGCGGCCCAGGCCGTCCCGGGGGCGCGCGTTGCGTGCCCGGCCCTCGGGGTCGCGGTCGCGTTCGGTACCCACGCGGGTGATTCTCGCATCAGCTCGCCCGGTCCAGCTCCCCCGGCGCGGCGACGGGGAACAGTTCGGGAAGCAGGCGCCGGAACCCTGCCGGGTCACCAAGCACCCGGAACGGTGAAATGCGGCGGATCGCCGAGCACGGCGCGCAGCGAGGCCAGCGTGGCGGGCGGGATGACGTCGTCGCGGTCACCGGCGACGGTGACCACCGGCAGCCCGGCCAGGCCCGCGAGCGCGGCGGACAGGTCGGCGGTGCGCGCGAGGTGGCCGACCCGCCAGAGCGCGCCCGGATTGCGCAGGAGGTTCGGCACCGCGCCGCACAGGATCGGCGGGAGGGCGCGGGTGAGCCGGGCGATCGGCAGGAGATCGGCCTGCAGGCGCCACGCCCAGTCCCAGACCGGCCGTTCGCGGAGGCCCCGGCCCGGGGTCCAGGCGTCGCCCCCGATCGAGTTGATCAGGATCAGCCGGGCGACCCGCCCGGGCGCGGCGTGCGCGGCCTGGATGGCCACGCCACCGCCGAACGAATGCCCGATCAGCGTGCACGGCGTGGGAATCCCGGTGGCGCGGGCGAATTCCGCGAGCCAGCGCGCGTACCCGGCGAAGGTGCGGTCCTCCGGTGGCAGGTCCGCGGTGCCGCCGAAACCGGGCAGCGCGGGCGCGCAGACCCGGTGACCGTGGGCGGCGAGGCTTTCCAGCACCGGGGCGTACGCGTGCGGGGTCAGTCCCCACGCGTGCAGGACCAGGACCGGTGGCCCGTCCGTTCCGGCGGTGAGGTACCGGGTTCGGTGTCCGGATACGTCGATTCTTCCCCCGATGAGCATGTCGTCCCCCATGTTCGCTCGTATCTCCGGGAGTCGAAGGCGGGGCGAACCGCGTTACCGCATAGCATCGGAAATCTGATGAGCGCAACACTTGTCGCGAAGGGTCTCGCCGCCGGGCACGGCGATCGCATGCTGTTCTCCGGGCTGGATCTCGTGGTCGCGCCCGGGGACGTGGTCGGGCTGGTCGGCGTCAACGGCGCCGGGAAGTCGACGCTGCTGCGCACGCTCGCCGGAATCGCCGCGGCGGAACGGGGCAGCGTGCGGCTCACCCCGCCGGCGGCGACCGTGGGACATCTGCCGCAGGAACCCGAGCGGCGGCCCGGGGAGACCGTCCGGGCGTTCCTCGCGCGGCGGACCGGGGTCACCGGGGCGCAGCGGGAACTCGACGCCGCGACCGAGGCCCTGACCGAAGGGCACGCGGGGGCCGACGACCACTACGCCACGGCGCTGGAGCGGTGGCTCGCCCTGGGCGGCGCCGATCTGGAGGACCGGACCAAGGACGTGGTCACCGAGGTCGGGCTCACGGTCGACCTGGACCGGCCGATGACCGCGCTGTCCGGGGGCCAGGCGGCGCGGGCCGGGCTGGCGTCGCTGCTGCTGTCCCGGTACGACGTCTTCCTGCTCGACGAGCCGACCAACGACCTCGACCTGGACGGCCTGGAACGGCTCGAGCGATTCGTCACCGGGCTGCGGGCGGGGACCGTGCTGGTCAGCCACGACCGCGAGTTCCTGGCGCGGACGGTGAACCGGGTCGTGGAACTCGATCTCGCGCAGCAGCAGGTCCGGACCTACGGCGGTGGTTACCAGTCGTACCTGGAGGAGCGGGAGATCGCGCGGCGGCACGCGCGCGAGGAGTACGAGGAGTACGCCGACACCCGCGCGGCGCTCGAGGCGCGGGCGCGGACCCAGCGGGCGTGGATGGAGAAGGGCGTGAAGAACGCCCGGCGGAAGGCGACCGACAACGACAAGGTCGGCCGGAAGTTCCGCAGCGAGGCCACCGAGAAGCAGGCCGCCAAGGCGCGGCAGACGGAACGGCTGATCGAGCGGCTCGACGTGGTCGAGGAACCGCGCAAGGAATGGGAACTGCGGATGGAGATCGCCGCGGCCCCGCGCGCCGGCGCGGTGGTCGCGACGCTGTCCTCGGCGGTGGTGCGCCGCGGTTCCTTCACCCTGGGCCCGGTCGACCTGCAGATCGACTGGGCGGACCGGGTGGCCATCACCGGGGCGAACGGGGCCGGGAAGTCGACGCTGCTCGCGGCCCTGCTGGGCCGGACCCCGCTGGACGAGGGGCGGGCCGCGCTCGGGCCCGGGGTCCGGGTCGGCGAGGTCGACCAGGCACGCGGGCTGTTCTTCGGCGAGCAGCCGCTGGTGGACGCGTTCGGCGCGCAGGTGCCCGAGCAGACCCCGGCCGAGGTGCGCACACTGCTCGCGAAGTTCGGGCTCAAGGCCGCGCACGTCCTGCGGCCCGCCGACACGCTGTCCCCGGGGGAGCGCACCCGCGCCGCGCTCGCGCTGCTGCAGGCGCGCGGGGTGAACCTGCTCGTGCTCGACGAGCCCACCAACCACCTCGACCTGCCCGCGATCGAACAACTCGAATCCGCGCTCGCGAGCTATCCCGGCACGCTGCTGCTCGTCACGCACGACCGGCGCATGCTCGACGCGGTGCACACCACCCGCCGGATCCGGGTCCAGGACGGCCGGGTGCGAGAAGAACACTGACGCGGCGCGTTCAAGGGAACATTGGGCGCATTTTCGGTGTACGGCAAGTAAAATGTACCGGCCGTGTACGGCGGCGCGGGACGCTGCGGGCATGTCCAGATCGTTGCGCAGCCGCTTGCTCGTGCTGCTCTGTTCCGCGGTCGCCTTCGCCGGAATCCCGGTGAGCGCCCAGGCCGCGCAGGCCACCGCCATCGCGAACGCGGTGGTGTACCAGAAGAACTCCGAAGGCTACGACTGCTTCCGCATCCCCGCGGTGATCAAGGCGAACAACGGCGACCTGCTCGCGTTCGCCGAAGGCCGCCGGGGCGGGGCGAAGTTCTGCGCCGACGCCGGGGACATCGACCTGATCTACAAGCGGTCCACCGACGGCGGCAAGCACTGGGGGCCGATCCAGGTCGTCATCAAGGGATTCGGCGACACCAAGGGCAATCCGACCCCGATCCTGGTTCCGGGGACCGGCCGGATCGTGCTGCTGTCCACCTACCAATGCGTCAAGGCGCCCGCGTGCGGCCGCATCCCGCGCGTCCAGCACAGCGACGACAACGGCAAGACCTGGACCACACCCCGCGAGATCACCAGGGAACTCGGCTTCCCGTCCGCGCCGGGTTGGCTGGCCACCGGCCCGTCCCACGGCATCGTGCTCACCCGCGGCGCACACGCCGGGCGGCTCGTCGCCGGGATGAGCTTCGGCCAGGGCGAGGGCGCGGGTTCGCTGATCTACAGCGACGACCAGGGCGAGACCTGGCGCCGCGGCGCCACCGACGTGAGCACCACGCCGACCCTCAACCCGCAGGAGATCAGCGTCGTCGAACTCACCGACGGCCGGGTGTACGCCGCCGCCCGCAACGACGCGAACAGCACCGGCGACAAATGCGTCCACCAGGGCCACGACAACCGGGCCTTCGCGATCAGTTCCGACGGCGGCGAGACGTTCTCGCGGAAGTTCGCCTTCGAACCCGATCTGGTCACCCCGCCGGTGCAGGGCTCGACCGTGCGCCTGCGCGCCACCGACCAGGGTTCGAAGTACAACCGCATCCTGTTCGCCGGACCGTCCACATGCGACCGCCGCAAGCGGCTGGTGGTCCGTTCGTCGTTCGACGAGGGCGGCAACTGGCAGAACGCCGAACAGGGCACCCTGGTCTGGGGCGAGGACGCGGCGTACACCGACATGGCGCAGCTCGGCCCGGCCTCGGCCGGGATCCTGTACGAATCCGGACCGGAGTACGACGCCAACGCGACCATCCGCTGGTCGGTGCTGACCGAGGCGGCGCTGGGCCTGCCCGACGGGAACACCGCGGGCCTCCCGGTGACCCCGGATTCCTCGCCGAGCGGCAACCACGCCTGGTTGCGCGGCGGCGCGACCCTCGCCGCGGGCCGGTTCGGCCAGGCGGTCGCGCTCGACGGCAAGGACGATTTCGTGCAACTCCCGTTCGCCGAGACCCTGGCCACCGGGGCGGCTGACTTCACCTGGTCCGGGTGGTTCAACTACGGCGCGGTGAAGACCGGGCAGGCGTTGCTCTGGGCCTACCACCAGGGTGAGGGCTTCTCGCAGGTGTGGCTGCGGGCCGAACCGGGGAGCAAGCGGATCCGGGCGCACGTGGAGAACGGGCCGACCGGCGCGGTCACCGCCGACTCCGCCACCGCGCTGGACGACCGGGCGTGGCACCACTTCGCGCTGCGGCGTTCCGGCGGCACGGTCGGGCTCTACCTGGACGGGAAGCTCGCCGGTTCGGGCACCGGACTGAGCGGCTCGGTCAGCCCGGGTCGGCCGTTCACCATCCACGTCGGCCAGCGGCTGGACGGGCAGAACCGGCTGCAGGGTTCGGTCGACGACTACCGGCTCTATGCCCGTGCGTTGAGCGAAACCGAGATCGCTACGCTGGCGGCGTCCGCGGACGGGCCCACGGCAGGCCTGCGGCTGCATCTGCCGTTCGAGCGTGCATCTTCCTGAGCGTTTCGGCGATTAATCGAACAATGGCAAACGCCAGATGCTCAGTGCAGGTGCACCTGTGCATGGTCATCCGGTAAACGGAGGCGGGGAGTGGAACCTCGAAACCCATGCCAGGACTGCCGCTGTCGCCCCCGCCGCGACAGCGACCACGGCCCGGTGCGGCATGGTCGACGACCGCTCCCCGCCTTCGCGATTAACCGCCCTCCACGATTAATCACGGTGTGATTCAACCGGACTCCGAGCGGTGAGCACTACAGAGCGCCGTCAATGTCACCCGAATGGATCACCGCGTTCGTCGGGGTTTGTGCTCTCAGTCCTAGAAGACCGGTTCCGGTTCGTTCACAAGTGCGCCCCGCACCCGCTCCGGCTCGAAACTCAGCCGCGGCACCGCGAACACCGCGGTCGCCTGCCGCCCCTCCTGGCGCGCCGCGAACGTGAGCATCCGCCACTCGCCCTCGTCCCAGTGCTCGAGCAGGGTGGAGCGGAGCCGGTCGTGCATCGAGCGGTAGGCCGCGCTCCGGTAGAGCTGCTGCAGGCTGGCCTGCACCGGCACGTCATCGTCGGCGGTGCCGCGCAACGGGTGCCGCACCCGGGTGCGCAACCGGCGCAACGGCAGCAGCCAGTGGTGATCCAGTTCGGCGGACAGCGTCCCGAACACCGCGGCCTCGGCGAGCAGCAGCACGGCCGCCGCGACCGGCTCCCCGGCGAGCCCGGTCCACGGGCTGCCGAACGCCGCCACCGCACCGGCCACCGCGAGCAACCCGGCGCGGGCGAAGGACCGCCCGGTGATCGGGGCTTCCTTCGCGCTCAGGCAGCCGCACGAGGAGTCCGGCGCGGTGCGGCGCGCGTACCCCAGGTAGCCGAGCATGCCCAGGCTCCACGCGAGGGCGGCCACCGCGGACCCGGGGGCGAGCGGCGGGAGCAGCAGGGCCGCGGCGAGGGCCAGCTCCGCCCCGCCGACCAGCCGGAAGGCCGCGACGACGCGGTCCGCGCCCACCAGCCGGGTGAGCGCGGACCGGCGAGCCGCGACCGCGGAATCGCGCGCGAACAGCTTGAACGCGCCCGCCGCGGCCAGGGCCCCGGCGACGAACACGAACTGCACGGCGAAAACCCAGTCGATCATGCTTTCCCCTAAGCCGTGTTTTCTTCAGCGCGCCTACGGATCCGTGCAGGCGGACCGCTGCGTGTGTTCAAAGCTCTCCTCCTGCCGGGGTCGTGAGTGGGCAGGCCGGTTGGAACCGGTCCAAACACTCACGACCCGCCCCTGCAACCGGGATCGAGGACCGGCGCTAAGCGACCGACGTGTACAGGGTCGAGATGTCGACCTCGTTGGTCTCCGGTCGCCACGCGCCGATCACCTGGGCGTGCGTGCCGACGCGGACCATCGACATGTCCCGGACCGCGGGCGTGCCGTTGTACACCGCCGCCGAGGTGCCCGGCACGACGTGGCCGACGACGCGTTCGTGGCCGGTGTCCAGGTGCAGGGCGCCCGCGGACATCCCGACGATCGTGCTGCGCAGGTTCACGATGTTCAGCCACACCGAATCGGCGGCCAGCGTGCCGTCCTCCAGGCGCACCCCGCGCGCGTAGAGCCCGTCGCCCACCGCCGCGTCACCGAAGGTGGTGTGCCGCAGTTTCCACACGCTGGTCCCGCTGGTCACGTGGATGCGGTGGAACGACCGGTCTGAACTGGTCACCCACAGCATATTGCCCTTGATCGCGGTGACCCGGCCCTCCACGAAGTTCGGGTCGTACATCTCGGCGCCGAGGCCGACGTCGGCGTGCTGCTCGGCGAGCGCGACCTCCGGGGAGACCGAACCGAGCGCGGTCGCCCCCACCACCCCGGCGGCGGTCCCCAGCACCGCCTTCGTCAGGAATCGTCTTCGATCCACAGTAGACATTCGGCTGCCTCCTAGCTGCGAAAGGTGATCGGGATGAGGCCGGCGTCCAGGCTGCCGATCGCGCTGAACGCGGCCGGGGTCAGATCCATCAGCCGGTTGGTGGCGCACTTGCCGCCGCAGCACTTCTTCTCGCCGCACCGGCGGTCGGTGTCCGGGCCGCAGTCGGCGATCTTCACCGCGATTTCCTTGGTGCCGCACAGGTGCTGCACGTAGAACGTGTGCCCGCAGCCGCGCCGCGCGAGGGTGTCGCCGCACCGGTCCGGGCGGGTGATGTCGAAACAGCCCTGCGAGGCGTTCGGCCAGGCGCAGTGGTAGCTGCCGGACCGGCAGTTGCCGCACGCGCCGCCGCCCGCGGAACTGCACCGGCCCCAGGCCGGACCGCAGCAGAACCAGGACGCTTCGCTGTTCGCCGCGGCGAACGCGCCGATTTCCTGTGTAGACAACGATTTCTCCCTTCTCATGTGCACTTCGGGGCCACCGGGCTGTTCGACCCGGTCTTCAGATACGTGTCGGAGATGTAGTGCCCCGGGCCGATCCGGTCCCAGATCCTGCTGGTGCCCAGGGGGCCGGTGACCGA
The DNA here is from genome assembly GCF_009765355.1 of Amycolatopsis anabasis. Taxonomy (GTDB): domain Bacteria; phylum Actinomycetota; class Actinomycetes; order Mycobacteriales; family Pseudonocardiaceae; genus Amycolatopsis; species Amycolatopsis anabasis. The sequence goes on from NZ_VTHK01000014.1 coordinate 141,840, forward strand.
GTCACCCTCCACGTAGCACTCGACGATGACCTGCGCGTAGTTCGCGGCGAAGCCCTTGATCGCCGCGCTCGTGCTGGCGCTCGCGCGCACGTTCAGCGGGTCGCCCGCGGTGGTGACCACCCCGGTCGGGCCGGAGCCGGTCCACAGGTAGGTGACGTTCACCCAGGCGTTGTCGGTGAGCTTGAGGCCGTCCCAGAACGTGCCGTCCGCGATGTCGATCCCGGCCGGGTTTCCCACCTTGCGCCCGGAGTCGTCCCGGCCGCCGTGATACCCGTCCTGGTAGGCGGCCTGCGCCTCCGGTTTGCCCTGCGGCAGGTCCTTCCACATCTGGCGTTCGGCCGACGGGTTCCAGTAGTCGTCCTTGATGTTCCACGGCCCCTTCTCCCAGACCGGGGCGTACTCGCAGCGGCTGTTGTCGGTCCGGCACACCCGGGCGGTGTAGGTGCCGGTGCCCTTGGGGGACAGCGACTTGCCCGACGGGAAGGAGACGAAGTGGTCCCGGGCGGTGATCACGTGGCCGTTGGCCGTGGTGCCGCCGACCAGGCCCTCGCGGGTGCCGAAGACCCGATAGGTGCGGGGTGCGGCGGCGAGCGCGGTCCGCGCGGCCGGGATCTCGTCGGCGGTGAAGCGGACCTGGTCCAGGCGGGGGAAGGCCGCGGCCGCGTGCAGGGTCAGGCGCGTTTGGACGGACGTGACCGGCTGGGGGAGCAGGGCGGGATCCGCCCCGGCGGGCAGCCATTCGGTCCAGTCGTCGCCCCCGGTCCGGCCGCGCACGTCCACCTCGACGGCGGCGCCGTCCGGGGTGTTCGCGGTGATCTCCGCGCTGATCCGGTTGACCGGGCGGTCCAGTGTTCGTTCGGGGAGCAGGAGATATCCTTCGGTGCCGGTTCCCAGTGTGGCCGGGTGATGTTCGGCCAGGGTGAGCGCGCCGCCTTCGGAGCGGACGTTCACGTCATCATTGTCTACTGTGGATAGATCCGCCTGCCAGGAACTCGGGTTCGGCGTGGCGTGCGCGATTCCCGGGATTCCGGGGAGGGCGAGCAGGGCCAGGGACAGCAGGGCTGCGGATCTTCTGCGGGTCCGGGACATGCCGGGGGATTCCTTCCGCCATTCGAGTGGGTCGGTAACCGGGCGTGCCGATACCTGGCGGATTGTGCGAGCACGATGTACACGATCGATACAAAACGCGCTGTTCTCGTCCCCGGGAAATGACAGTCCGGAATGGGAAAGTGAACGGTCAGGCGGTGGTCGCGATATGCGGGCGTTTGCGTTTCGGGCGGGCGGGTTTCGCGCCCGGCGCCAGTTGCCGCAGGCGGGCGGCGACCGCCGATTCCTGCGGCTGGGCGGGCAGTTCCCGCCAGATCATCAGGGCGCGTTCGTAGTAGGCGCGGGAGCGTTCGGGCTGGTTCAGGATCTGGTGCAGTTCGCCGAGCAGTTCGGCGACCTCCGCCTCGGACCGCCGGTCGCCGTTGCGCCGGTGCACGCGGAGCGAATTGACCAGCAGCAACTGGGCGTGCGCGAGATCCCCGCTGCACAGGCACAGCTCGCCCAGGCTCTGGTGGGCGTACCCGACGCAGTGGTCGTCGCCGAGTTCGTCGAAGATCGCGATCGCCCGGTCCAGGTGTTCCCGCGCCTGGCCGAGGTTGCCCTTGCGCTGGTGCAGCATGGCCAGCCGCTTCAGCGCGTGGGCTTCGCGATGCCGGTCGCCGATGGCCGCGGACAGCTCGTACGCGTCGGAGAACCACCGCCCGGCCGCGGCGTAGCAGCCCAGCCCGAGCCAGGCCGCGCCCACGCCGATTCGCGCGACCGCCTCGCCGTGCCGGTCCCCGGCCGCGCGGAACAGTTCCAGGGCCGCCTGGCAGCGGTCCAGCGCGCGTTTGAACCGGCCCTGGAAGCGCAGCGCGGTGCTCACCCCGGCCAGCGCGATCGCGGCGCCCCGCTGGTCCCCGGCCTGCCCGAACAGCCGGTGCGATTCGTCGAACGCGGCCAGCGCCTCCTGGTAGGTGTCCTGGTACACGTGGATCTGCCCGAGGTTGCGCAGCACGATCGCCTGGCCGCGCAGCTCGCCGGTGCGGCGCACGGCGGCCAGCGCGATCGCGTGCGTGTGCTGCCAGTCGTCGTGGTGGCCGCGCAGATCGAAGTACGGGGTGCACGCGATGGCCAGCCGCCAGGCCAGCTCGTCCAGCCGGAACTGCGCGGCGAGCGCGATCGCGGCGACCGCGGTGCGCCGCTCGGCTTCGAACCACGCCGTCGGATCGGCGAGCAGGCCGTCCGCGCCCGCGGGCCGCCAGGCGCCGTCGGCCGGGCCGACCGAGATCTGCCCGAAGAAGTGGATCGGAATGCGTTCGGCCGCGTCCGTGGCGAGCGAGAGGTAGCCCTCGAGCAGGCGGCGCACCGCCTCCCGGCGATCGCCCTCGGGGGTGCGCTCGGCCTGTTCGGCGGCGAAGCAGCGCAGCAGATCGTGCAGCCGGTACCGCGGCTGGCCGGTCGCGTCCGAACTGACCAGCTCCACCAGGTGCGCGTCCACCAGCAGGTCCAGCACGTCGTCGGCCTCGGTCCGGTCGAGCAGCGCGGCCACCGCCCAGCCCGGGAACTGCATCGGGCCCAGCGTGCCGAGCGCGCGGAACGCCCGGGCCGCTTCGTCCGGAAGCTGGTCGTAGCTCAGGGCCACGCTGGCGCGCACCGCGAGGTCGCCGACCCGCAGTTCGTCCAGCCGCCGGTGCTCGCCGCGCAGCCGGTCGGCCAGCATGCGCAGCGTCCACGCGGGGCGGTGGCTCAGTTTGGCCCCGGCCACCCGGATCGCCAGCGGCAGGTACCCGCACGAACGCAGGATCGCCGCGGCGCTGTCGGGTTCGGCGAGCATCCGCTCCGGGCCGACGATGCCCGCGAGCAACCGCTCGGCCTCGCCCTCGGGCAGCACGTCGACGTCGACCGGCCGCGCGCCCTCCAGATCGGGCATCCGGGCGCGGCTGGTGACCAGGACCGCGCAGCCGCCGCTGCCCGGCAGCAGCGGGCGCACCTGGGCCGCGTTCGCCGCGTCGTCCAGGACCACGCACAACCGTCTTCGGGCGAGCCGCGACCGCAGCAGCGCGGATCGTTCCGCCTGGGTGCGCGGCATGGCGGCGTCCGGGACGCCGAGCGCGTGCAGCAGTTCGGGCAGCACGTCCATCGGGGTGCGCGGGCTGGCCGAGGTGCCGCCGAGATCCAGGTGCAGCTGGCCGTCCGGGAATTCGGCGCGCACCGCGTGAGCGACCCGGACCGCGATGGTCGATTTGCCCACCCCCGGCGCGCCGGACAGCACGGTGACCGCCGGGACACCGCGTTCGCGGCGTGCCCGCAGCAGTGCGACCAGTTCGTCCACGAGATCGTCGCGGCCGGTGAAATCGGGCAGGTCCAGCGGGAGCTGGCAGACCGGGAACGGGGCGGCGGGCTGGGCGGCCGGTTTGCCCGGCCCGCCCAGCTGGGCGCGGAGTTTGCGGAGCTGGGCGCCGGGTTGCGCGTTCAGTTCGTCCCGCAGGATGCGCTCCACCTGGGCGTAGGCCTGCAGCGCCTCGGCCTTCCGGCCGCTCGCGTCGAGCGCGACGATCAGCTGCGACCAGAGTTCCTCGCGCAGCGGGTGATCGGCGAGCAGGCCGCGCAGTTCGACGATCGCGTCGTGGTACTCGCCGAGTTCGATCCGCACGCGCAGCCGGAGTTCCCGCACGGACAGCCGCAGTTCGGACAGCCGCGCGCACGTCGAGGTCCAGCTGTAGCTGTGCGGGAGGTCCTCGAGGATCTCGCCGCGCCACAGCGCCTCGGCGCGGTCGAGCAGTTCCAGCGCGCACTTCGGTTCCCCGGCGGCCAGCGCGCGCTGGGCGCGTGCCGCCAACTCGGTGAACGCGGTCATGTCGAGTTCGTCCGGCGCCGCGGTGAGGATGTAACCCGAGGACCGGCTCTGGATTCGATCGGTCAGTTCCTCGTCGACTTCTGCCAGGCGCCGGCGCAGGGAATGCACATAGGTCCGGATGTTCGCCGCCGCGGAACGCGGTGCGGTGGTGGGCCACAGCACGTCGACGAGCTGGTCGGTGGAGACCGTCACGCCCGCCTGGAGCAGGAGCGCGGCCAGCAGCACGCGCGGTTTGGGCCCGCCGAGAGGCAATGACCGTCCGGCCACCTCGACCTCAAGCGGCCCCAAAACGCGAAAAGAAATCGCAGTCACCATTACCACCCCAGTGGTGAGGAGCCCTGATGAAACCGGATGGTAGGTCCGATGCGTACTGATTGCTAGCGCCGTTGGTATGTCCAGACGGTAAACGCTCGGTACGCCATTTGTATGGATCGTGTACACGAGTGGGTGACGCTGAACGTATGGCGCGCTCACTGATCCGCAGATTGTGCTCGCAAGCGGCGGTGGTGCTGCTTGCCGCGACCGGGTTTCTGCTGGTCGGCATGGGTGTGGCGAGCGCCGCCGAGGGGACCGTGCAGACCGCCGGCGATCCGCTGAATGTGCGTCGCGCACCCAGCACCAGCGCGACCGCGGTGCGCACGGTCGCGAATGGCACCAAAGTCGTCATTGACTGTCAAACGACGGGATCTTCGGTGCAAGGGCCACTGGGCACCACGACGATCTGGGATTACGTCCCCGCGCTCGGCGGCTACATTTCCGACGCCTACGTGCGGACCGGCTCCGACCAGCGCGTCGCCCCGGACTGCGGGGTGGGCACCGGCAGCGCCGCGTGCTCCGCCGGGACCTGCGCGGCGGAAGGCCAGTTCCGCTCGTCGGACGCGCACTTCCTGGTCTACGACCGCGCCGCCGACGGCAAGTCGGCCGTGGTCGCGTACTGGCTCGCCGGGGGCGCGGGCCCGCTCTACGCCTGGAATTCCGGCGGCAACGGCACGCACACCGACCGCCCGGCGAACGTCGGCAAGGGCGGCTGGGTCTTCTACAAGGTCTGCGTCGCGAACTACTCGGCGACCAATCCCGTGCTCGAGTCCTGCAGCCCCGGTCTCACCGACTACGCCGCCTGATTCGGAGGTTCTGCGGAAATGGCCCAGGTCAACAGGCGTCTGGTGCTGCTCGGCGGGCTCGCCGCGGCGGCCACCGGCGCGGTCGCGCTGCCGTCGTCGCTCCCGTCCTGGGCCAGCGCGCGGACTTCCGCCGCGGCTCCGGCGATCGGTGATCCGTTCCAGCTCGGCGTCGCCTCGGGCGATCCGCTGCCCGACGGCGTGGTGCTGTGGACCCGCCTGGCCCCGGCGCCGCTGAACCCGGACGGCTTCGGCGGCATGCCCGACGCCACCTACGACGTGGACTGGGAACTGGCCGCCGATGCCCAGTTCACCTCGATCGTCCAGCGGGGCACGGTGGCCACCACCCGGGCGCAGGCGCACAGCGTGCACGTCGAACCGACCGGCCTCGAACCCGGCCGCGAGTACTTCTACCGCTTCCGGTCGGCGGGTTTCCTGTCCCCGGTGGGCCGCACGCGCACCGCACCGGCCATCGGCGCCGCGGTCAACCAGCTCAAGTACTGCTTCACCTCTTGCCAGCACTGGGAGGAGGGCTGGTACCACGCGCACCGCGGGATCACCGCCGACCACCCCGATCTGGTGCTGTTCCTCGGCGACTACATCTACGAGAAACCGTCCGGGCGCGGGCCGGAGCTGAAGGTGCGCGGGCTCGCGGTGCCGCAGGACACCACCACGCTCGCGCTCTACCGCGCCCGGCACGGTCAGCACAAGACCGACCGCGACCTGCAGGCCGCGCACGCGGTCGCGCCGTGGCTCGCGGTCTTCGACGACCACGAGGTGATGAACAACTGGAACGCCACCACCAGCCCGGCCCCGGCCGCGCGCAAGGCCGCCGCGTTCCAGGCGTTCTACGAGCACATGCCGATCCGGTCGACCGCGAAGCCCAGCGGCGCGACCATCCAGCTGTACCGGCAGTTCCTATGGGGCAACCTCGCGCGCTTCCACATGATGGACACGCGGCAGTACCGCAGCGCGCAGGCGACCGACAACAACTGCACCACCATGCGCGATCCGAAGCGCACGATCACCGGCAGCATGCAGGAGCAGTGGCTGCTCAAGGCGTTCGAGACGCACCCGGCCACCTGGGACTTCCTCGGCCAGCAGGTGTTCTTCGCGCAGCGCGACGGCGACGGTTCGAAGACCACGTGCGAGAACAACGATTCCTGGGACGGCTACCAGGGATCGCGGGATCGGATCACCCGGGGCTGGGTCGACCGCAAGGTGCCCAATCCGATCGTGCTGACCGGGGACGTGCACCGGCACTGGGCCGCCGATCTGCGCCAGGACTACTGGGACCACAGCGATCCGATCGTCGGCTCGGAATTGGTCACCACGTCGGTGACCAGCACCAGCGCCGGGGCGTCCCCGCCCAGCTCCACCTGGTACTCCCGCAATCCGCACGTCAAGTACTGCCAGGGGGAACGCGGCTACGTGCGGGTCACCGCGACGCCTGCCCAGCTGAAGGCCGACTTCGTCACGGTGTCCAACGCGTTGGAGCGGGATCCGGCGAAGGTGACGATCGGCGCTGATGCCACCTTCGTGGTCCAGGCGGGGCGTCCCGGGCTGCAGCGGGTCTAGGTCAGCCTCCGAGCGGTTGGGGTTGCAGGGGTGCGCCGGCGGACAGCGTCGCGTCGCACATCTCCCGGGCGATCTCGGTGATCGACTTGGAGGTGTCGCGAACCCACCAGTACAGGGATTCGCGCGCGAGGGACTGGGCCGCGTTCGCCAGCGCGAGCGGCCGCGGGTCGGACGACACGTCCGCGCCCCAGCGGCTGCAGAGCAGCTCGGCGAACCGGTGCTTCATTTCGAACGAGTGCCGGTTGATCTGGTAGCTCATCTCCGGGCTGGCCGAGACCACGCGCATCATGTTGCGCATGCCGTTGCGGATCTCGCCGTCGATGTCGGGCGAGTCGAACGACCGCACGTAGGTGCCGGGCAGGCACACGCTGACCGAGCGCAGCAGCGACTCCTCCCGCGGCCGCGCGGCGACCAGCATGGCGAGGTTCTCGCAGAGCGTCCGCCAGGTGCCGGTGATCAGGCTCTCCTTGGACGGGTAGTACCGGAAGAAGGTGCGTTCCGACACGCCCGCGGCCTCCGCGATGTCGGCCACGGTGGTGTGCGCCATGCCGCGCTCGGCGAACAGCCTCATCGCCGAGCACCACAGGGCGGTGCGGGTGCGTTGCTTCTTCTGCTGCCGCAGGCCGGTCGGCCGGGGTGGCCGGTTCCTGGTCAGGCCTGGCGGCGCCGGGGGACGGTGTTCTGGCGTCATTTCAGTGCTCCCTGAAATCTGGCAGCGGGGCGTCTCCGAATGTCCTTCGGCGATGTCGTCTTCAACGAGCCGTCGGCCACTTTGGTACGGGCGTCCAGATTGCCACTGCGTAAAGAATCGGCAAGCCCCCTGAATGGGGGAGACTCACTTCACAGGAGGGTGACGGGAACTTTTTCGGTGACGCCGTGAAATTGTTTATTCAAACTAACTACTGGGCGGCGGATTCCCGGACGGGTACCGCCGTCGCGGTGAGTGGCGGGCGCGGGCCGCGCGGCAGCGTAGTGGCCAGGCGGTAGCAGGCCAGCAACCGGAGTCCGGTCCACTCGCCGATGGTCCAGTCGGCGGTCGTGGCGGGCGGTCGCCAGCCGCTCTCGGCGGCGGCGCGGCGGACGTCGTGGGCATGGCTCGCCAGCAGGACCAGGTTGGAAACCGGCTCCGGGCGCCGGACGAGTTCCTGCTCACACCGCACCTCGTCGGCGACCGCGCGCAGGTGCCGTTCGAACTCGTGACGCAGCGGTTCCTGCTGCGCGAGCGCGGTCCAGCCGGAGGCGAGCCGCAGCTCGATCGCGGACAACCAGCGACGCGCGGACCGGTCCGCGAGCAAATCCACCCAGGCCATACCCGATCATCCACCGCGTAGTCGCGTCATCGCCATCGGTAACCGCGAAGTCAGCCCTGACGGGGTACTCCTAACGTGTGTCACTTCGAGCTACTCCCGGTAGTGCCGCGCAGCACGGCCTGGATCGCGCGGTGATCGCTCCCGTTCGCGGCCAGCACGGACCCGTCGCCGAAGGCCAGCCCGCGGTAGAGGATGTGATCGGGCCGGGTGAGCGGGAATCCGGCCGGCCAGGTGAACCCGAAACCGCTCTTGGCCTCGTGCAGGATGCCGGTGAGCGAGTCGAACTCGCGGTCGGTGGAGGCCGTGTTCAGGTCGCCGAGCACGACCACCCGGTCGGCGGTGTCCGCGCGCAGCACCTCGGCGAGCCGGGCGAGGCTGCGGTCCCGCCGCTCGGCGGCGCCGAGCCGAATCGACGCGAGATGCACGACGTACACCGTGAGGTCGCCCTGCGGCGCCCGCACCCGGGCCCGCATCGCCCGCGGCCAGGGCATGCCCAGATCCACCGGTTCGGCTCCGGCGAGCGGGTAGCGGCTCCACAGCCCGACGGTCCCGGCCCGTTCGGCGTACGGATGCGACGGCTGCAGGGCCTCGGCGACCAGCTCGCGGCTGGTTCCGGTCAGCTCCTGCACCCCGATCAGGTCCGCGCCGGTACCGGCGAGCGCGTTCGCGGCGCTCGGCACCTCGCGGTTACCGGCGCCCAGGTTCTGGCTGACCACGCGCAGGTCCCCGTCCCCGCCGGAACCCCAGGCCAGGTCCGGGACGAACAGCGCCGACCAGACGAGTGCCGGGACCAGCGTCGTGGCCAGCGCGATCCGGGAACGCGCGATCAGCGCGCCCGCGGCGATCGGGAGGATCAGGAGCCCGAACCAGGGCAGGAAGCTGTCCAGCACGGTGCCCACCCCGCGGGCCTGGGGCACCAGCCGGTGCCCGGCCAGCAGTGCGGCGACGAGCACCGCCAGCGCCGCCAGGACGATCGGCGCGCGCCGCCGGGCCACCCGCCGGGGTTCGGTTGTTTGGACCATGGCCCCGAGGCTGCCGACGCTCGATGAGAGAACTCTGAGAGTTGTGTTGCGGTTTTCCGGCGATCCGCCGACGATCTCTTGACAGCTTTCCGGTTGCTTCTGTCGTCTTGTCTCTTTTCTGAGGTCCCGCTCACCCTTCTGAGCGAGGCGGTTCGATGGGTTGTCTTCCTTGTCACAAGACCAGCTCGTGGGACGCTCGTTGTTCCAGCGCAGGGGGATGTCGTCGGGAGAAGGGGGCACGGGGCAGATGGCCACGCTGGTGGTGTTCGATCCGTATCCGATTTCCGGGCTCGGCGTGCTCGCCAATGTGAATCTCGCGGTGCCGGAGCTGACCACGACCGTGCTCACCGCGAATGAGGAGAAAACGTTCGAACGGATCGCGGCCACCGATCCGGCCATGGTGATCGCCCGCATCGAACCCGCGTCGGCGGTCCGGTTCGCCACCGAAATCGCGGACCGCTATCCGCAACTGCCGGTGCTGATGTTGTTGCCCGGCACGGTTTCCGCGCAAGTCCTGCGGGCGGTGCGGGCGCGGGGAATCCGCGGTTTGCTGCCCGCGCACGCGAGTGCGGCGGAACTGCGGGTGGCGATCGCGCAGACCTACTTCAGCGCCGCGCAGCGCCCGGCGTCCCGGGACGCGTTCTCCGGCGCCGAATCGCATCGGCGCCCGCTCAGCCAACGGGAATCGACCGTGCTCGCGCTCGCGGCCGAGGGGCTCACCAACGACGACATCGCGCGGCAGCTGTTCCTCAGCCCGGACACCATCCGCTGCCACGTGCGGTCGGTGCTGAGCAAGTTGTGCGCGCACAACCGCACGCACGCGGTCGCGCTGGCCTACCGCCTGGGTCTGCTGGAAACTCCTAGCCGCAGTTCACCAGCAGCGGTGTGACCACCGTGCACGAGGTGCTCGCGCTGTCGTTCGCCGGATCGGGGTCGACGCTCGCCGACGCGGTGCGGGTCGTGGTGAACGTGTAGGGCACGCCGAGCGAAAGCAGGTTCAGCCGGACCGAGAAACCGAGTGCGGTGTTCGCGCCATTGGCCAGTCCGGCGACCGAGCACACGACCTTCCCGGCGCCCGGCACGCAGGCCGGAGTGTTCGAGGTGGCGGTCAGCCCGGCGGGCAGGTTCGTGGTGAACACGGCGTCGCGCAGGGTTCCGGGCCCGTTGTTGGTGATCTTCGCGGTGAAGTCCAGCCGGGACACCAGAAGGCCGAACTTCGGCGCGGCGGTCAGGCCGACGGCCGCGTCCGCCCGCGCATGCACGGTCAGCGCGGGCCCGTCCACCGGGAAGGTGCCGTAGTTCCGGCCCCACAGCTGCCCCTGCAGGATTTCGGTGCGTTCACCGGCGTCCGGGTTGATCCGCAGGGTGAAGGTGACCGTCCGGGATTCGAGGTTGGACATCGCCTCGGCCAGGATCGCCTGGTAGCCGATCGGCCCGTCCGGCCCGTCGAGGGTCGCGCAGCTGGCCACGCCCGCGCCGCCGCAGCTCACCAGCGACGCGTAGGAGGTGAGCACGCTCGGCTTGCTGAGCAGCCGGGCGGTCGGGTTGAGGATCGAGCCGCCGGTGAGGTTGGTGATGGTCTCGGTCACGGTCACGGTTTCGCCGGTGTTCACCGTGGCCGGGGCGACGCTCAGCGCGACCTCGGGGGTGTCCGCCCGCGCCGGTGCCGCGACGGCGAGTCCGGTCACCAGAAGGACACCGGCGAGGGTTGCCCCGCGCCGCAGGAAGGAACTCCTCGCCATGACCGAACCTCTTTTCGCAGAAGGGTCGACCGTGATTCGCGGCACGGGGCGATGTCGTTACACCGGATTCAGGCGGCCCTGCGCCGGCTTGCGGGGCGCCAGAACCGATGTGGCCGATGTGGACGGTCCACCGCGGCCGGGGCGTCCGGTGTGGAAGTTTCCGCCCGCTCGTCCCGCCCGGTAGCGCCGTACCGCTGCGGGCGCGGATCGTGCCGGTTCCGGAACTGCCGCCGGACGACGAACAGCAGGAGCACCCCGAGCACCGCGGGGAGGTGGGAGAAGATCCGTTCGAACGTGACCTCCTGCCCGAGCACGTCCGCGGTGGACAGCGCGGTGAGCATCAGCACGAACCCGGCGAGCAGCGGGAGCTGCCCGGTCGCCGAACCGGGGCGCAGCGCCGCGAAGAGCAGGCCGACCCCGACCGCGAGGTTCCACGCGATGCTCTCGTGGCTGAGGTGACCGACCATGAATCCGCCCCCGTGCTGCCCGTGCAGGCCGTCGGCCCGGCCGAACAGCTGGGCGAAGGCGAGGGTGAGCTGAGCCACCGCGACCACCGCCAGCGCGATCCGGAACCCCCAGCGCTCGCCGCTCGGGGCGGGCGTCCGGTCCAGGATGGCCTCGGTGAGATCGGGCACCGGCGGCGCGGCGCGCACCAGCATCGTCCGATTCAGCCGCTCGGCGCGGGCGAACCAGGAACGGCAGGCCGCACACGTGCCGAGGTGGCGATCGACGGCCTCGGCGGGCACGGGTTCGGCCTCGCCGTCGAGCCGGGCGGACAGCGCTTCTCGGCAGACGTCACATCTCACGTTCCAATGGTCGGCCGTTATAGCCCCCGAGTTCCCGCCCGCGGGCCTAGGGGACGGTCGTGAGTGGATAGACCGGTTAGAACCGTCCCAAAACACTCACGACCCAGCACCCGGTTCCCTGGGCCGATCAGCCACTACTACGACGTGTAATACTCTGGGGTCATGTCCAGATCCCACGGCAGCGACGACGAGCGGGTGACCGCCCTGGCCATCGCCGCCGGCCGGGGTGATCGGCGGGCGCTCGAGGACTGGGTGCGGGCCACCCAGGCCGACGTGTGGCGGTTCGTCGCGCACCTGGCGGACGTGGCCTCGGCCGACGACCTCACCCAGGAGACCTACTTGCGGGCGTTCGGCAGCCTGCGCCGGTTCGCCGGGCGGTCGTCCGCCCGCACCTGGCTGCTGTCGATCGCGCGGCGGGTGGTCGTGGACAGCATCCGGTCGGCCTCCGCGCGGCCCCGGATCTCCGCCGACGCCGACTGGGAGCAGGCGGCGGAACGCTCGCGCGGTCCCGCGGCCGGGTTCGAGGATCTCGTCGAACTGCGCATGCTGCTCGCCGGATTGGACGACGAGCGGCGCGAGGTGCTGGTGCTCACCCAGGTCCTCGGTCTGTCCTATCAGGAGGCGGCCGATGTGTGCGGCTGCCCGGTGGGCACCATCCGGTCCCGGATCGCCCGCGCGCGGGCCGATCTGCTCGACGCCACCTGGGAAGCGGACAACGGCGCCCTCTGAGGCATAGGGCACACCGGGAACTCGCCACCGGTGCGAACCGACCACTGGTCGACGGCCGATCGGCCGGGTTCGCGACCGCGGAGGATGCCCAGATGCACCGGATCGTTCCCCTCGCCCTGGCCGCGGTCACCGCGGCCGCGCTGACCGCGTGCTCGGGCGCTTCCGGCGGCCAGCAGGGAGCGGGCGAGGCGGGCTGCGCGACCTCGTTCGACGCGAACGCGGATTACTTCCCGGACAAGGTGGCCGCGCGGCAGTCGGCGTTGTGGCAGGTCGAGTACCGCAAGAACTACAAGGTGCTGCGGGTGAACTCGGCGCCCTCGGCGATGGCCGGGATGGGATCGATGGGCGGCGCCGCGCCCGCGGAGCAGAAGTTCGTGCTCTACCAATGCGGTACGCCGCAACCGGAACTGACCGGTGACCTCGCCGGCGCGTCGGCGGTGCGCGTGCCGATCAAGGCGGCGGCGGTCGGCGAACCGGCGATCCCCGCGGCCTTCGAGGTGCTCGCCCCGGACAAGCTCGTGGCCTACGACGAGCAGTCCCTCGACGCGACGGTCGCGCGCACCATGCCGAAGGTCGCGCAGCGGCTGACCGACAAGCGAGCGCAGCCGATCGGGCACGGCGCGCAGCTGAACACCGAACGCCTGATCGAACTGCATCCGGACGTGTTCTTCGCCGCCGCGACCGATCAGGCCAAAGCGGACCAGCTGAAACAGGCCGGGATCCCGGTGCTGTCCTACACCGCGTTCAACGAGTCCCCGCGCGGCGCCGCCGAACAGATCAAGCTGCTGTCCCTGTTCACCGGCCAGGAAAAGCAGGCGAACGACTACGCGGACGGGGTGCTCGCGCGCTACGACGCGTTGTCGGCCAAGGCCACCGGCCAGTCCGCGAAACCGGGCGTGCTGATCGGGAGCAACGACCACGGCGCCGAGTTCACCGCCCGGCAGCGCGACTACTTCGACGCGGCGCTGGTGCGGGACGCGGGCACCCGGAACGTGCTGGACCTGCCCGGCCGGTCGATGCAGCAGGTGCCGATGGAGCGGGTGGTCGAGGCCGCGGGCGGGGCCGATTTCTGGTTCCAGATGAACTTCGTGAAGAACGGGCTGACCGCGCAGCAGCTCGTCGAGCAGGTTCCGGCGACGAGCCGGATCCCCGCGCTGGCCGCCGGGCGGGCGTACGCGCGGGCGCAGCCGAAGGAGTACTCGTCCTGGGGCCTGCTCAACCCGGACCTGCTGCTCGCCGACGTGGTGGGGCTGACGCATCCGGAGCTGCTGCCCGGCCACCAGCCCGCGTTCTTCCGCCAGATCCAGCCGTGACGGTGCGCCCGCCGATCCTCCTGCCCGCGCTGGGTTTGCTGGTCGTGCTGCTGCTGGTGCTGGGCATCAGCCTCGGCGCGGTGGACATCCCGCCGCTGGACGTGGTGCGCGCGCTGACCGGGCAGCCGACCGCGCAACCGTCCTGGGCCTACCTGGTCACCGAACTCCGCGCGCCGCGGGCCCTGACCGCGTTGCTGGCCGGTGCCGGGCTCGGCGTTTCCGGGCTGGTCATGCAGACCCTGTTCCGCAACGCGCTGGCCGAGCCGAACATGCTCGGCATCCACGCCGGGGCGAGCCTCGGCGTGGGGCTCATCGTGCTCGGCGGCAGCGGCGCGCTCGCCGGTGCGCTGGCCGGGGCCGGGCTGGGCGCGAACCTCGGCCTGGTCGCCGCGGCCGCGCTGGGCGCCACCGCGGCCATGGCGTTCATGCTCGCGGTGGCCGCGATGATCCGCAGCGGGGTGATCGTGATCATCCTCGGCGTGGTGCTCAACGCGTTCGTGCAGGCCGGGGTCAACCTGCTGGTGTACCTCGGCGACGCGGAGGCGGTGAAGACCTACACCACCTGGGTGGTCGGGAGTTTCGAGCGGACCACGTGGCGGTCGATGCCGGTGCTGGCGCTCGCGGTCGGGCTGGGGCTGGCCGTGGTCTTCACCGGGGTGAAACAGCTGAACCTGTACCTGCTGGGCGAAACCTACGCGGAATCGCTCGGGGTGCCGGTGCGCCGGTTCCGCTGGCTGATGATGCTCGGCGCGGCGTTGCTTGCCGGTGCGGTCACCGCGTATTCCGGGCCGATCCTGTTCCTCGGCATCGCCGCGCCGCATCTCGCGCGCGGCCTGCTGCGCGCAGGCGACCACCGGCTGCTCGTCCCGGCGTCGGCGTTGCTCGGCGCGGCGATCGCGTTGCTCGCCGGGATCATCGGCCAGCTGCCCGGCGCGGAACTCACCCTGCCGATCAACACCTCGCTCGCGATCCTCGGCGCGCCGGTGGTCGCCTGGGTGCTGATCCGGATGGGCCGGTCCGGCCGCGGGCTGGAGGTGTGATGCCGGAGACCGCACTGTCCACAAGGGACCTTTCGGTCGGCTACCACGTCCGCGGCGGAACCAAGACCGTCCTCAGTGGACTTGAGCTTTCCCTCCGCCCCGGGGAGCTGGTGTGCTTACTGGGCGTGAACGGGGTCGGCAAGTCCACGTTGCTGCGCACCCTGGCCGGATTGCAGTCCCCGGTCTCCGGCGCGGTCGAGCTGCTCGGCACCCCGCTGTCGCGGATGTCGCGCAGGCGGCGGGCGCGGGCGCTGGCCGTGGTGCTGACCAGCCGGATCGGGCTCGGCACGATCCGCGGCCGGGACCTGGTGGCGATGGGCCGCGCGCCTTACACCGGCTGGGCCGGGCGGCTCACCGAATCCGACGATCAGGTGGTCACCGAAGCGTTGCGCCGCACCGGTTCGGCCGAACTCGCGCACCGGCCGCTGGACGAGCTCAGCGACGGGGAGCGGCAGCGGCTCATGGTGGCCCGGGCGCTCGCGCAGCAGCCGTCGGTGATCCTGCTCGACGAGCCGACCGCGTTCCTGGACGCCCCGCGCCGCGCCGAGCTGACCGCGATGCTCGGCGGGCTGTGCCGGGAAGCCGGGATCGCCGCGCTGCTGTCCACCCACGACATCGAACTGGCGCTACGCAGCGCGGACCGGATCTGGCTGGTCACCCCGTCCGGTGCGGTCCTCGCCGCGGCGCCGGAGAACCTGGTGCTCTCCGGCGCGCTGCGCGAAGCCTTCAGCGGTCCGGGGTTCGATTTCGACCCGATGTCCGGGGGCTATTCCCTGGCCACGTAATGACTCGGCCGCCCGCCGGCCAGGACGAGTTCGCCCAGTTTCGCCGCTTCCGCCCGGTGGTGCAGGGAGAACCGGTCACCGCGCTGGAGCACGACCGAATGCCACGGCGTCTTCCAGCCGTCCGCCTCGTCCAGCAGCACGATGCCGAGTTTCCCGGTGCCGGCCCGTTGCGGGTGGATGGACAGCCGCAGGGCGTGCGGGAACTCCCGCGCGATCAGCTCGCCCCAGGCCCGGCTGCGTTGCAGCACACCGTAGGCGCGGCGCCGGGAATCCCGCAGCAACGCCGACCGGGTGCCCCGGTAATCCGGGCCGCTGCCGTCCTCCAGCAGGAACCGCGTGGTGCCCCGGTAGTGCCGCAGGGTGTCGGCGTCGGCGTGCACCTCCGCGCGCAGGCTTTCCAGCGACTGGCCGAATTCCTCGACGAGGGCCGTCCGGATGTCCGCACCGGACAGGGAGCCGTACGCCTCGGTGAGGTCGAACGTGTCGATGCGGTGCAGGCCCTCGTCGGCGATCAGCTTGCGCAGCGCGCCCGCGTACTCTTCGACGTGGTCGTCGGGCACCCGGATCAGATCGGCGAACACGTGCCCGTCCGAGCAGATCAGCATCCGCGCGCCCGGCGGGTACACTCGTTCGATCCGCGCGCAGAGGCCGTCCAGGAACCGCAGCGAGAGCCGCTCGCCGAGGTCGGGCAGGTGACCGAGCACCTTGTCCGGGTTGGGCGATTTGCACGGGAACGCGGGCAGGGTGAACACGATCGGTTCCCGCGCGGCGATCGCCTTCGCCAGGACCGCGCGCTGGTGGTCGAAGGAGCCGCCGCTTTCCCCGGGCACGGATCGCCGCTGGGGGAGCAGCAGGCCCAGAATCTCCTCGGCTAGCACGTCCGCACCGGCAACGAGGTCAGCCCGCGGACCAGGACCGCCTGCGTCCAGGTCAGCTCCTCCTCGGGCACCGCGAGCCGGAGACCGGGGAAGCGGGTCAGCAGCACGCGCAGGGCGACCTGCCCCTCCATCCGGGCCAGCGCCGCGCCGGGGCAGTAGTGGCTGCCGTGCCCGAACGCGAGGTGCGGATTGGGGCTGCGGCGCAGGTTCAGCGTGCCGGGCTCGTCGAACCGGGCCGGATCGCGGTTGGCGGCGGCGAGCGAGGCCATCACCGGATTACCGGCGGGCACGTCCCCGCCGAACATCCGTCTGTCCTGTTTGGTCAGTCGCCAGGTGGTCAGTTCGAACGGGCTCTCGAACCGCAGCAACTCGTCGACCGCGCCGGGCAGCAGGCCGGGATCGGCGCGCAGTTCGGCGAGCTGTTCCGGGTGGCGCAGCAGGGTGAGCACCGCGTTGCCGAGGAACGTCATCACCGGGCCGCTGCCGGGGATGAGCAGTTGGAACACCATCGACGAGAGTTCCCCGGCGCTCAGGTCCCCGGCGTCCTGCCGGGCGATCAGCGCGCTGATCAGGTCGTCGCCCGGTGCGCGCCGTTTGAACGCGAGGAGTTCGGCGATGTAGGCGTCCAGTTCGGCCAGGATTCCCACATACTCCGCTCGCCGGGGATGGCGCGGCCCGACCGTGTTCACCGCCTCGCACCAGCGGCGGTCGAACCGGTCGCGGTAAGCCCCGGGCACGCCGATCAGTTCGCAGAGCACGGTGAAGGCGTACGGGAAGGCGAAGGAGGCCAGCAGATCCACCGGTTCCCCGCCGATCCGGTCGGCCAGTTCCCCGGCGATCTCGGTGGCGCGCGGCCGCAGGCGTTCGACGTTCCGCGGGGACAGCGTGTCCGCCAGCATCCGCCGCATCCGGGTGTGGTCCGGGGCGTCGCGGTGCATCAGGTGCACCTGCATCCGGGATTGGTAGGGCTCGGGCATCCGGGAGGCGGTCGCGCGCCATTCCTCCGTGCCGTTGCGGTGGTCCTTGCTCATTTCCGGATCGGTCAGCAATTCGGTGGCCGCGTGATATCCGGTCACGATCCAGCCCACCACGCCGCTGGGGAATTCGACGCGGTGCAACGGCGCCCGTTCGCGCAGCCGCGCGTAGGGGCAATGCGGTTCCCGTTTGAATTCCTCGCCGTACAAGGGGAACGGTTGTTGAGCGGTGGTCACGCCCCACAGGTCGGTGCGGTGCGCGGTTAGTTCCGCGATCAGTCCGTTCGGCGCAGTGAATTGGGCCATTGCGCCCACGTCGCCGGTCTACCCCTAGGATTGGTCCAGACACTGTGAGTAGAGCACAGGAGGACTGGGGATGTCGGGGTTCCCGGAAGACGTGCCACCGGCCGAGGGCAGGGACCTTGAGCTGGACAAACCCAATCCGGCGCGCGTGTACGACTACCTGCTCGGCGGGAAGCTCAACTACGCCATGGACCGCGCGTTCGGGGACAAGGTCATCGAGGAGTTGCCGGACGCGCGCGAACTGTGCCTGGCCAACCGGTTGTGGCTGCGCCGGGCCGTGCGGTTCGCGGTGGAACAGGGCGTCCGGCAGTTCCTCGACATCGGTTCGGGCATGCCCACCGAGGGGCACGTGCACGAGGTCGCCCAGGCGCTCGCGCCCGAATCCCGCGTGGTGTACGTGGACAACGAGCCGATCGCGGTGGCGCACAGCCAGATCGTGCTGGAGGGCAACGACCGCGCCGAGATGGTGATGGCCGACGGGGAGACGCCGGAGAGCATCCTCGAACACCCGACCACGCGGCGGCTGCTCGACTTCGACCAGCCGGTGCTGGTGCTCCTCGCCGCGATGATCCACTTCATCCCGGACGAACGCGATCCCGCCGGGATGATCGCCCGGTACCGGGACGCGATGGCGCCCGGGAGTTTCCTCGCGCTGTCCACCGACACCGGCGAACAGCAGGGGCCGGACCTGTTCCGCACGGTCGAGCTGTACAAGAACACCAGCAACCCGCTCTACCTGCGGGGACGTGCGGAGATTCGCGAGCTGATGGCCGGATTCGACATCGTCGAACCCGGTGTCGTGTTCACCCCGGAATGGCGGCCAGCCCACCCGGACGACGTCGGGGACCGCCCCGAACGCGCGGTGATGCTGGCCGCCGTCGGCCGCAAACCCTAGTTCTTGCCGTAACCGGCGCGCCGCAGCGCGTCGGCCAGGGCGCCGCCACCGCCGGAACCGCCGCGGTTCTGCCGCTGGCCGCCGCCCTTGCGCTGCTGACCTTGCCCCTGCCCCTGGCGCTGGCCCTGCCGGTTCCCGCCGCCGGACGGCTTACCGGCGCCCGGTTCGTCGTCCAGGCGCAGGGTGAGCGAGATCCGCTTGCGCGGCACGTCCACGTCCAGCACCTTGACCTGCACGATGTCGCCGGGTTTCACCACGTCCCGCGGATCCTTGACGAAGTTCTTGGACATCGCCGACACGTGCACCAGGCCGTCCTGGTGCACGCCCACGTCCACGAACGCGCCGAACGCGGCCACGTTGGTGACCACGCCCTCCAGCCGCATCCCGGGCTTGAGGTCGGAGATCTTGTCCACGCCTTCGGCGAAGGTCGCGGTCTTGAACGCCGGCCGCGGGTCGCGGCCCGGTTTGTCCAGCTCGGCCAGGATGTCGGTGACCGTCGGCAGGCCGAAGGTCTCGTCGACGAACTCGCCCGGCCGCAGTCCCTGCAGCACGCGGGTGTTGCCGATCAGCTCCTTGAGGTCCTTGCCGGTCTTCGACAGGATCCGCCGCACCACCGGATAGGCCTCGGGGTGCACGCTGGAGGAGTCGAGCGGGTCGTCGCCGCCGGGGATGCGCAGGAAGCCCGCGCACTGCTCGAACGCCTTCGGGCCCAGCCGCGGCACCTCCTTGAGCGCGCTGCGGGACCGGAACGGGCCGTTCGCGTCGCGGTGGCCGACGATGTTCTCGGCCAGCCCGGTGGTGATGCCGGAAACCCGGGTCAGCAGCGGCGCGGAGGCGGTGTTGACGTCCACGCCGACCGCGTTCACGCAGTCCTCGACCACGGCGTCCAGCGAACGGGACAGCGCCACCTCGGACAGGTCGTGCTGGTACTGCCCGACCCCGATCGACTTCGGATCGATCTTGACCAGTTCGGCGAGCGGATCCTGCAGGCGCCGGGCGATGGACACCGCGCCGCGCAGCGACACGTCCAGCTCCGGCAGTTCCTGCGAGGCGAAAGCCGACGCCGAGTAGACCGAGGCGCCCGCCTCGGAGACCACGGCCTTGGTCAGCTTCAGCTCGGGGTGCTTCTTGATCAGCTCGATGGCGAGCTTGTCGGTCTCCCGCGAGGCGGTGCCGTTGCCGATGGCGATCAGGTCCACCTGGTGCGCGGCGGCCAGTTTGGCCAGCGCGGCGATCGACTCGTCCCACCGGTTCTGCGGCTGGTGCGGGTAGATGGTGTGGGTGGCGACGACCTTGCCGGTCGCGTCGACCACGGCGACCTTCACGCCGGTGCGGAACCCGGGGTCGAGGCCCATCGTGGCGCGGGTCCCGGCGGGCGCGGCGAGCAGCAGGTCGCGCAGGTTCGCGGCGAACACCCGGATCGCCTCGTCCTCGGCCGCCTGGCGCAGCCGCAGCCGCAGGTCGATGCCCAGGTGCAGCAGGATCTTGGTGCGCCAGGCCCAGCGGACCGTGTCGTTCAGCCACTTGTCGCCCGGGCGGCCCTCGTCGGAGATGCCGAACCGCTGGGCGATCTTGCGCTCGTAGTCCGTGGGCCCTGGTTTGGGCTCTTCGCTGGGCTCCTCCGGTTCGACGGTGAGGTCGAGGACCTCCTCCTTCTCGCCGCGGAACATGGCGAGGATCCGGTGCGAGGGCATCTTGGTGAACGGCTCGGAGAACTCGAAGTAGTCGGCGAACTTGGCGCCCTCTTCGGCCTTCCCGTCGCGCACCTTGGAGGCGAGGCGGCCCTGGGACCACATCTTCTCGCGCAGCTCGCCGATCAGGTCGGCGTCCTCGGCGAAGCGTTCGACCAGGATCGCCCGCGCCCCGTCCAGCGCCGCCGCCGCGTCGGCCACGCCCTTGTCGGCGTCCACGAAGACCGCGGCCGCCGCCTGCGGATCGGTGTTCGGGTCGTTCAGCAGGCCGTCGGCGAGCGGTTCGAGCCCGGCTTCGCGCGCGACCTGCGCCTTGGTGCGCCGCTTGGGCTTGTAGGGCAGGTAGATGTCTTCCAGCCGCGACTTGGTGTCGGCGGCCATGATCTGCGCTTCCAGCGCCTCGTCGAGTTTGCCCTGATTGCGGATCGACTCGAGCACCGCGGTGCGGCGCTCGTCGAGTTCACGCAGGTAGCGCAGCCGGTCCTCGAGCGTGCGCAGCTGCGCGTCGTCGAGCATCCCGGTGGCTTCCTTGCGGTAGCGCGCGATGAACGGCACGGTCGCGCCGCCGTCGAGCAGGTCGACGGCCGCCTTGACCTGACCTTCGCCTACGCCGAGCTCCTCGGCGATCTTCTGTTGAACCGACTGCACGGCCGCTGTCACTCCTGATCCGCCCTCTCGTGTGAGTCCGACCTCGCATTCTGCCTGCCGGGGATTCCCGACTTTCGTAGGGCATCCCCAAGCCCGCTCCTTGACAGGAAGTGGTCTAGACCAGATGCTGTGTGTTCCACATCACCCCTGCAGATGTGAGCGGAGAGCCCTGTGCTGCACAAGACAAAACGCTGGTTAGCCGCCCTGTCCGCCGCCCTGGTGGCCGTCGCCACCGGGCTCGTCCTCGCCCTCGCGGGCCCCGCCGCCGCGGCGAACCTGGTCACGAATTCGGACTTCGAAGCCGGGAACCTCACCGGCTGGTCGTGTTCCTCCGGCGGGGGAGTGGTGACCAGCCCGGTCCACTCCGGTTCCTACGCGCTCACCGGCGTGCCCTCCGGTCAGGAGAACGGCCGCTGCGCGCAGGCCGTTCCGGTGCGCCCGAACAGCGACTACCAGCTGACCGCGTGGGTGCAGGGCGCCTACACCTACCTCGGGGTGACCGGCACCGGGACCACGGACACCAACACCTGGACCCCGGCCGGGGGCGCGTGGACGCGGCTGTCGCTGAACTTCAAGACGGGCGCGTCGGCGAGCAGCGTGACGATCTACCTGCACGGCTGGTTCGGCCAGCCCGCGTACTTCGCCGACGACGTGAGCCTGGACGGCCCGGGTGAGCCGCCGACGAGCACCACCCCGCCTTCGTCGACCACGCCGCCGACCACCACCACGACGCCTCCGCCGAGTGGCGCGCTGCCCAAGCACGTGCTCACCGGGTACTGGCAGAACTTCTACAACGGCGCGAAGGCGCTCCGGCTGGCCGACGTGCCGACCAGTTACAACATCGTGGCGGTCGCCTTCGCCGACGCGGTGCCGGGCACCTGGGGCGCGGTGAACTTCACCCTGGACCCGGGGCTGTCCTCGAAGCTCGGCGGCTACACCGACGAGCAGTTCAAGGCCGATGTCAAGACGCTGCAGAGCCGCGGGCAGAAGGTGGTCCTCTCGGTCGGCGGCGAGAAGGGCACCATCTACGTCGGCGACGCGGCCGCCGCGGACAACTTCGCCCGGACCATGACCGAGCTGATCAAGAAGTACGGCTTCGACGGCGTCGACGTCGATCTGGAGAACGGGATCAACCCCACGCACATGGGCTCGGCGCTGCGCCGGATCCACGCCGGAGGCGGCACGGTGATCACCATGGCCCCGCAGACCGTCGACATGCAGTCCACTCAGGGCGGCTACTTCCAGCTCGCGCTGGCGATCAAGGACATCCTGACGATCGTCAACATGCAATACTACAACTCGGGCACCATGCTCGGCTGCGACCAGAAGGTCTACGGCCAGGGCTCGATCGACTTCCTCACCGCGCTGGCCTGCATCCAGTTGCAGGGCGGGTTGCGTCCCGACCAGGTCGGCCTGGGCCTGCCCGCGTCCCCGTCCGGCGCGGGCGGCGGCTACCAGCCACCGGGCAACGTGACCGCGGCCCTGGACTGCCTGGCCCGGGGCACCCGCTGCGCCGGATTCAAACCGTCGGCGACCTACCCGGCGATCCGCGGCGCGATGACCTGGTCGATCAACTGGGACGCCTCCAGCGGTTACGGCTTCGCCAACCCGGTCAGCGCCCACCTGAAAACCCTCCCCTGACGTCCGCTCCCGCGGCGGCAGCAAGGGACCTTCACTCCAGCCAATCCGTAGCGTGGGACCTTTACTACGGTTCAACTGGAGTAAAGGTCCCTTGCTATTTTTTCGGCGGTTTCCGGTGGGGATGGCCGGTGAGCCGGTTGACATCCGGATGCCGCCATGGTCGCGCGCCTGCCTGAACGGCGATGCCGGGCGGGCGCGCGGGATGCTTTGGTTCCGAGTGTGTGGTTCGCGTGCGCGAGTGTGTGGTTCGCGTGCCTGAGTGTGTAGTTCGGTGACCGGACGGGGACTCGCGAGCTACCGGCGGAGGGCGGCGGGGGCGGTGGCCGGGACGGCGGGGTGTTTCGGGGGGATCGGGGCGAGCCGCCGGTACGGGGCGCCGAGTTCGGGGCGCTCGTCGGGTTCCCCGCGGTTCGGCCACAGGGACATCGCCCGTTCGGCCTGGGCGGTGATGGTGAGGGACGGGTTCACGCCCAGGTTTGCCGAGATGGCCGATCCATCCACCACGTGCAGGCCGGGGTGACCGTAGAGGCGCTGGTACGGATCGACCACACCGGTCTCGGGCGAGTCGCCGATCGCGCAGCCGCCGATGAAGTGGCCGGTGATCGGGATGTTGAAGAACTCGGTCCACGACCCCTGCGGCAGGCCGCCGATCTTCTCCGCCACGCGCCGGGCGATCTGGTTCCCGGCGGGGATCCATTCCGGGTTCGGCGCGCCGTCGCCCTGCCGGGTGGTCATCGTGCGGCGCCCGAACAGCCCGCGTTTGGTGTACGTGGTGACCGAGTTGTCCAGCGTCTGCATCACCAGCAGGCCGATCATCCGCTCCGACCAGCGGCGCGGGTTGTGCAGCCGGAGCAGGTGCCGCCACTGCCGGAGCAGTTCGCGCAGGCCGAGCACCCAGCGCCGCTTGCCCGGTTCGGCGTCGACCAGGACCGTGGTGAGCAGGCCCATGAAGTTGCTGCCCTTGCCGTAGCGCACCGGTTCGACATGGGTGACCGCGTCCGGATGGATGGACGAGGTGATCGCCACGCCCCGGGTGAAATCGGAATCCGCGCGCAGTGAACGCGCGGCGAGCACGGCCTCGGAGTTGGTGCGCGCGAGCCGCCCCAGCCGCGGCGAGATGCCCGGCAGCGCCCCGGTGTCGCGCAGGCGGTGCAGCAACCGCTGGGTGCCCAGCGAGGCCGCCGAGAACACCACCTGCTCGGCGGTGAACGCTCGTTTTCCCTTGCGCAGCCAGCGGCCGGTGCGTTCGGTGTGCACCCGGTACCCGCCGCCCGGCAGCGGGCGCACGTCGACCGCGGTGGTCAGCGGATGCACCCGCGCGCCCGCCTTTTCCGCGAGGCAGAGGTAGTTCTTCACCAGCGTGTTCTTGGCGCCCACCCGGCACCCGGTCATGCATTCCCCGCAGTGCGTGCACGCCTGGCGCGCCGGGCCCGCGCCGCCGAAGAACGGGTCCGGCACGTCCCGGCCCGGTTTGCTCCCCGGCTCGCCGAAGTACACGCCGACCGGGGTCGGGCGGTAGGTGTGCCCGATGCCCAGATCCTCGGCGACCTCGCGCAGCACCTTGTCGGCCGGGGTGGTGGCCGGGTTGAGGGTGACGCCGAGCATCCGCTTGGCCTGGTCGTAGTGCGGCGCCAACTCGCCCTTCCAGTCGGTGATGTGCGCCCACTGCGGATCGGCGTAGAAGGTGTCCGGCGGTTCGTAGAGCGTGTTGGCGTAGACCAGCGAGCCGCCGCCGACACCGGAACCGCTCATCACGAACGTGTTCTTGAGCAGGGTCAGCCGCTGGATGCCGAAGCAGCCGAGTTTGGGCGCCCACAGGTACCTGCGCAGCCGCCAGGAGGTCTTCGCGAATTCGTCGTCGGCGAACCGGCGGCCGGTCTCCAGCACGCCGACCCGGTAACCCTTCTCGGTCAGCCGCAACGCGGTGACGCTGCCGCCGAAGCCCGAGCCGATCACCAGCACGTCGTAGTCGAAGTCCGTCATCGCGCACCCGCCTTCGCCTTCGCCGCGTTCACCGTGCGGTATTCGGCCGGGTCGAACCGCCGGGTCCGGAGGTGGTACTCGGAGACCAGGCCGGGCCAGTTGGTGGTGACCCGCCCGTCCGGCTGCCGGTACCAGCTGGTGCACCTGCTCCACACGCTTTTCGCCAGCCTGCGCTGGACTTCCCCGTCGTAGCGCCGTTCCACCTCGGGCCGGACGTCCACATAGGACGCGTCGGGCACGGTGAGGTGCTCGACGGCCTGGCGGATGTAGCGCGCCTGGCGCTCGATCATGTAGATGATCGATCCGGCGCCGAGGTTGGTGTTCGGGCCGTACACGCAGAACAGGTTGGGGAACCCGGGAACCGTCATGCCCAGGTACGCCCGGGCGCCCCCGGCCCAGGCGTCGTCGAGGCTCCGGCCGCCGAGGCCGTGCACCTTGAGCGGGCCGAGGAAGTCGGTCGCGGCGAACCCGGTGCCGTAGATGATCACGTCCGCCCCGTGTTCGGCGCCGTCCGCGGTCCGCACGCCGTTCGGGGTGATCTCGGTGATCCGGTTCGTTTCCACTTGCACGTTCGGCTGGGCGAGCGCGGGCAGGTAGTCGTTGGTGAACAGGATCCGCTTGCAGCCCATCGCGTAGTCCGGTTTCAGCTTGCGGCGCAGCTCGGGATCCTTGATGTGCCGCCGGCGCAGCTGCGCGGTGCGCAGTTCGAAGCCCCTGGCCAGGGTGCGGTGCTTGGTCATGGCGTAGGTGGCGTACTCGGCGAGCAGCCAGATCCGCAGCCTGCCGGCGAGCTGGGTCGCGGGCAGGTGCCGGAACAGCCAGTGCTGCCAGCGCCGGTACTTCGTGTCGTTCTTCGCCATGATGTAGGGCGCGGACCGCTGGAACACGGTGAGGCGCCCGACCCGCGGCTGGATCTCCGGCACGAACTGGATCGCGCTCGCCCCGGTGCCGATCACCGCGACCCGTTTGCCGGTCAGGTCGCAGTCGTGGTCCCACAGCGCGGAGTGGAAGCTGCGGCCGGTGAAACTCGCCTGCCCCGGGATGTCCGGCCAGACCGGCCAGGAGAGCTGGCCGACAGCCGGGACGAACACGTTCGCGTCGAAGGTCTCCCCGGTGCCGGTCTCGACCCGCCAGCGGGCGCGGTCCTCGTCGAAGGTGGCGGAGGTGACCTCGGTGCCGAAGCGGATGTGCGGTTCGAGGCCGTATTTGGCGACGACCCGCTTCATGTAGGCGTGGATGTCGGCCTGCAGCGAGTACCGCTTGGGCCAGTGCGGGTTCGGCTCGTAGGAGAAGGAGTACAGCGGGGACGGGATGTCGCAGCCCGCGCCGGGGTAGGTGTTCTCCCGCCACACGCCGCCGACCTCGGTCGCCTTCTCCAGGATGGTGAAGTCGTGGAAGCCCGCGCGTTTGAGCTCGATCGCGGTGCCGAGGCCGCCGAACCCGGTGCCCACGATGACAACGGAGAGTGACTGCGCTGTACCCATGGCTCGACGTTACGGCGTGCCCGACCCCGAGTGAAGTGCAGAGAAGGCCAGCGAATCGAGATTTCCGGCCAATCCCCCTGGCGCCCGGCGGGGATGTCGATCGATAATTCCGGCCATGGCCGAGCTCGCCGACCCCGCCGTCCGGGACTGGGACTTCCCGCGCAGCACGGCGAGCATCCTGCTGATGACCCGGTTCGCGGAGGAGCACCAGGCCGGCGACGTGCTGGCCGGGGTCGCGTTGACCGCCGACGACCTGCTGGACCCGCGGTTGCAGGTCGACGCCCGGCAGGAACTGGCCGTGGTGCGCAACCTGGCCGCCGCACTGGGACATTCCGAGGTCAACGGGCTCGAGCTGGGCCGCCGGTACCACGTGACGACGTTCGGCATCTTCGGGTTCGCGTGTGTCAGCAGCCCGACGCTGCGCGACGCGATGCGGTTCGCGCTGCGCTACCTGGACCTGAGTTTCACGTTCTGCATCCCGCACGTGTCGGTGGACGGCGACCGGGTGTCGATGGTGCTGGACGACGAACGGGTGCCCGCCGACGTGGCCCGCTTCCTGGTGCTTCGCGATCTGGCCGCGATCTGCACGATGATGCGCGATCTGCTCCCCTCGGTTTGCCTGGGTTCCGTGGAGTTCCGCCACCCGGAGCCGTCCACTGTGGATGCCTACCTGGCGGCGTTCGGGGTGCGGCCGCGGTTTTCCCGCCCGGCGAACGTGTCCACGATCGACGCCCGGTACCTGGACCGCCCGCTGCCGCAGGCCAACGAGCACACGGTGGCGATCTGCGAGGCGCAGTGCCGGGAACTGGTGGCACGCCGCCGGTCGCGGTCCGGCATTTCGCACGAGGTGCGGGAACGCCTGGTCCGCGTCGGCGGCGCGGACACCGGAATGGACGCGGTGGCGCGGGAACTGAACATGAGCCCGCGCACCCTGCGCCGCCGCCTGGAAGAGGCCGGAACCAGTTACCGGGCCCTGGTGGACGAGGTCCGCCAGGCACTGGCCGAGGAGATGCTCGCCACCGGTGCGTTGTCGGTCGAGGACGTCGCCATTCGCCTCGGGTACGCGGAGGCCTCCAGTTTCATCTTCGCGTTCAAGCGGTGGAAGGGCATGACCCCGGCCGCCTACGCGCGGCGCCGCCCGGGCGGTGTTGTCGGGAAACGCGCGGACACGAGCGTGTCGCCGGGGCTCTGACTTGGTCGGTCGTCTCGCCTGCACGCTGTCCGACGCCCCGCCGCCACGCTCGCGGGCTTCGCCGAGCGCGCGTTCTTGGGCTCACCGCAGGTCAGTCCAGTTCGCAAGTCTCTGTCAGGCGTGTTTCGACTCGAGCACTGCCGGAAAAGTTACCCGCAGCAGGTGCAGGATCGAGTCGGTGAGCATGATGTGCAGGTCGGCGCGGGTCAGGGTCTCGCGCACCAGCCATTCCCGCGAGGCCGCTTTGAGCATGCTGCCGTAGGCCCGGATCATCGCGCGCAGTTCTTCGCGTCCCTCGGTGACGTCGGTCATCATCGCGGCCTCGAGAACCCGATCGGCGGCGATTTCGTCCGATTCGAGCATGATCTGCTCGATGTCCTCGTCCCGCCCGATCGCTTCCGGCCCGATCGCGGCGAGCCACGCCCGCTTGTTGCGTTCCACCACGTCCAGCCAGCGGTCCACACTGATCGCGATCCGTTGCTCGACCGTCGTTTTCGGCAGGTGTTCGGTGACCGGCGCCGGCACCACCATCATCTGGCGCACGACCTCCAGGTAGAGGTCGCGTTTGCTCCCGAAGTAATGGTTGATCAGCGGGCGGGCGACCCCGGCCGCCTTCGCGATGTCCGAGGTCGACACCGACGCGTAGTTGCCCGCGTCGAACAGCTTCCGGGCCGCGGCGAGAATCTCGGCGCGCCGCGCCTCCGGTTCCAGCCTGCGCCGTTTCGCCGACGTTTCCACGCTCATTTCGCCAGCCTCCCGGCGATCGGCTAGGTAGTCAATCCGATCAGCCGCTGTTTGATGATCTCCGATGCTTCCTTGACCGTGCGGTGAACAAGTTCCGCGACGCTCGGAATGTCGGTGATCAGTCCCTGCACCATCCCCGCGCTCCAGATCCCGGCGTCGAGGTCCCCCTCGTCGAACACCTTGCGCCCCCGCGCCCCGGCGACGAGATCGCGCACCTCCGGAAACTGCCCGCCATTGTCGAGAATTTCCACCACCTTCCGGCTGATTTCGTTGCTCGCCACCCTCGCCGTGTTCCGCAGCGGGCGGAAGATCAGTTCGGTGTCCCGCTCGCTGTTGGCCACCAACTGCTCCTTGACCCGCTGGTGCACCGGCGATTCCCGGGTGCACAGGAACCGGGTGCCCATGTTGACCCCGTCGGCGCCGAGCGCGAGCGCGGCAACCAGTCCGCGGGCGTCGGCGAACCCGCCGGAGGCGAGCATCGGGATGCTGATCCGGTTCGCCGCGGCGGGGATAAGCACCAGTCCCGGAATGTCGTCCTCCCCGGGATGCCCGGCGCATTCGAACCCGTCGATGCTCACCGCGTCCACGCCGATGGATTCCGCCTTGACCGCGTGCCGCACGCTGGTGCACTTGTGCACCACCTTGATTCCGGCCGCCCGGAAGTCGGGCAGGTGCTCGGCCGGGTTGAAGCCCGCGGTCTCCACGATCTTCACCCCGGACTCGATGATCGCGCGCCGGTATTCGTCGTAGGGCGGCGGATTGATCGACGGCAGGATGGTCAGGTTGACCCCGAACGGCTTGTCGGTCAGTTCCCGGCACCGCCCGATCTCGGCGACGAGATCCTCCGGCGTCGGCTGGGTGAGCGCCGTGAGGAACCCGAGCGCCCCGGCGTTGGCCACCGCGGCGACGAGCTCGGCCCGCCCCACCCATTGCATACCGCCCTGTGCGATCGGGTGCTCGACCCCGAACAGTTCGGTGAACCTGGTGCGCAGCATTGACCCGTTCCCCTTCACAGCCCGTAGGTCTTGCCGATGATGTCCCGCTGAATCTCGCTTGTCCCACCGTACACAGTGGACACCACCGTGGACCGCAGCAGCCGCTCCATGCCGTACTCGGTCGCGTACCCGTATCCGCCGAGCATCTGCATGCCCTCCAGTGCGGCGTGTTTGGCCACCTCGGTCGCCTTGAGCTTGGCCATCGACGCCTCTCGGGGCAGCGGAACCTGCGGCGCCGCGTCGATCTTCTCCGCGACGTCGTACACGAGCAGGCTCGCGCATTCGATCTCGGTCGCCAGATCCGCGATCCGGTGCCGCAGCGCCTGGAAACTCCCGATCGGCCGCCCGAACTGCTCCCGTTGCTTCACGTACTCGACGGTGTCCTCGAACGCCCGCCGCGCGGTGCCCAGCATGAGCGAGGCGAGCATCATCCGCTCCAGGTTCAGCCCGGCCATGAGCTGCGTCCAGGCCTGGTCCACGACGCCCACCACCGCACTGTCCGGCACGAAGCAGTCGGTGAAGTAGAGGTCGTTCACCTCCTTGCCGCCCATGGTCTCGATGCCCCGGATGACCAGCCCCTCCGCCGAGGCGGGCACCATGAACTCGGTCAGCCCGTCGTGTTTCGACCCGCCGGTCGACGTGCGCGCGACGAGCAGGATGTGCTCGGCCAGGTGCGCCCCGGAACACCACGTCTTCTGCCCGTTGATCAGGTAGCCCCCGGCCGTCCGCTCGGCCCGGCAGGTCAGCGCCGCCACGTCCGATCCGGCCCCCGGTTCGGACATCGAGATCGACTCGATCTTCCCGCGCGCCACCCCGCCGAGCACCGTGCGCTTCTGATCGTCTGTCCCGAACTTCTCGTACGCGGCCGCCGCCACCATGGTCGGCGCGAACGAGGCGACCGGCGCCTGGGCCCGGCCGATCTCGTCCAGGAACAGGCAGAGATCGACCATGCCGAGCCCCGAGCCGCCGTACTCCTCCGGAATCGCGATCCCGAGCCAGCCGAGGTCGGCCATCTTCTGGTACAGCTCGGGACTGTGCGGCTCGCGGCCGCCGTCGGTCAGCTTGTCCCGCTGCTCCTTGGTGCCGCACTCCCGCCGCGTGAACTCGCGGATCGCCGCGACGAAGTCTCGCTGCTCGGTGCTGAGATTCGGGGCCATGGTGCTCCTCGTGCCGCCTGCCGTGGAGCCTCCACCCTTACCCATTGTTGACTAGCTGTCAACAGTGTCGACCCTGATCCAGGCGACCCGATGCGCGCCCGGTGGCCCGTGCGGCCGCGGGCTGCGTGACGGCGAAGTGGCGTGCCACCGCGCCCGGTCAGCCGGGTCTGCCGAATGCGAACCGTTCACGGTTCATGCTTGCCCTCCAATCATCGTGGTGAAACCGCCGGTGATGTCGTGTGCGGCGGCGCCCGGCTACCGAGGTGGTGCGGCCGCCGGGAATCCGCCGATGCGCGTGCCCTCCATGCGATTCACTGTATCCCGTTTCGAACGTCTGTTCGACACCCTGATGGGTGAATTGGCGGCGATAGGTTGACGACTCGTCAACTGCTGCGGCGCACCTGCGTTATCGAACCGGGACAACCTGCCGGTAACTAAGGTGGTGCGCCGGACGACGGGAGGGGCGAGGGTCCGTACACCCGGGGTAGGCGGAGATGGAAAGCACTGGTGGGAAACCCTCCGGCTGTCCGGGTCGGTGGGTCCAGATCCTGCTGCGATGCCGGGAGATCGACGTCGAGGTGCCCGGCGGGAACCGGGAGACCCTCTGCTATCCCGGCGTCCTGCTCATCAGCTACGACCACGACCGCAAGGTCGCCGAAACCTGGCTGCCGATCGGCTCCGAACCCACCGAGAACGACGACGAGCGCCTCATCCAGCACCTGCACCGAGCCCTGCTCTGGCAGGCCGAAGCGGAATGACCTAGTCCCGGGACTGCCGCAACCCCTCGAACGCGATCTTGCACACGGCGTCGGCGATCTCCCCGGACGACCCGCGCCGCGGCCGGTACCACTCGATCAGCGAGTTGACCAGGCCGAACAGCAGTCGGCTGGTGACCGCCGGATCCACGTCCGGCCGCACGTCCCCCTCGGCCTCGGCCTGTTTGACCAGTTCGGTCACGATCCGGTCGAACTCCCGCCGCCGGGCGAGCGCGGCGCGTTCCACCTTGGTGTTGCCCCGCACCCGCAGCAGCAGCGTCACGAACGGCAGCCGTTCGGTCAGCACCGCGATACTGCCGCGCACCAGCAGTTCCAGCCGGTCGATGGCCCGCCCGTCGGCCGCCTCGACCTCGGCGGCCACGTCGAACAGCCCGTCCAGCGCGCGGTTCACCGCCAGCCGCAGGAGTTCCTCCTTGCTCGGCACGTGGTGGTAGATCGCGGATTTCGTGATGCCCAGTTTGCGGGACAGGTCCTCCATGCTCGTGCCGTCGTACCCGCGTTCGTTGAACAGCTTCACCGCGACCTGCAGCAGCGACTCCAGGTCGTAGCCGGGCCGGCCCCGGCGGGCGGGTTTCGCCTCGGCGGTCATGGCGTTCCCGCTTCGCGGCGGTCGAGCACGCGCCGCATCTTGCCCATCGAGCGTTCCAGGGTGTCCGGATCGACCACGGCCGCTTCGACGGTCACCCCGACCGCCTCCTTGACACCCCGGACGAGTTCGGCGGCCGCGTCCACCCGCCGCTCGGCGGTCGTGTCGTGCCGCGCCTCCACGTGCACGGCGAGGTGGTCCATCCGCTCCCGCCGCGTGCGCACGAGCTGGAAATGCGGGGACAGCCCTTCGATCCGCAGCACGACCTCCTCGATCTGGGTCGGGAAGACGTTGACCCCGCGCAGGATGATCATGTCGTCGCTGCGGCCGGTCACCTTCTCCATGCGCCGGAACGCGGGCCGCGCGGTGCCGGGCAGCAGCCGGGTGAGGTCGCGCGTGCGGTAGCGGATGATCGGCATCGCCTGTTTGGTGAGCGAGGTGAACACCAGTTCCCCGTGCTCGCCCGGATCGAGCACGTTCCCCTCGACCGGGTCGATCACCTCGGGGTAGAAGTGGTCCTCCCAGATGTGCAGCCCGTCCTTGGTCTCCGCGCATTCCTGCGCGACCCCGGGCCCGATCACCTCGGACAGCCCGTAGATGTCCACCGCGTCGAGGCCGGCGCGCTCCTCGATCTCCGCGCGCATCTGCTCGGTCCACGGTTCCGCGCCGAAGATGCCCACCCGCAGCGAACTCGTGCGCGGATCGATGCCCTGCCGTTCGAACTCGTCGAGCAAGGTCAGCAGGTACGACGGCGTCACCATGATGATCTCGGGCCGGAAGTCGGTGATGATCCGCACCTGCCGCGAGGTCATCCCGCCGGACGCGGGAATGACCGTACAGCCCAGTTTCTCGGCGCCGTAGTGCGCGCCGAGCCCACCGGTGAACAGCCCGTAGCCGTAAGCGACGTGCACCTTGTGCCCGGGCCGCCCGCCCGCGGCGCGGATCGAGCGCGCCATCACCGTCGCCCAGGTGTCCAGATCGTCCGCGGTGTACCCGACCACGGTCGGCTGCCCGGTGGTGCCGCTGGACGCGTGGATCCGGCGCACCTCCGATTCGGGGACCGCGAACATCCCGAACGGGTAGTTGTCCCGCAGATCCGCCTTGGTGGTGAACGGGAACTCGGCCAGGTCCGCCAGGCTCCGGCAGTCCTCCGGCCGCACCCCGGCATCGTCGAACTTCTTCGTGTAGCACGGAACGTTCTCGTACGCGTGCCGGAGTGTCCACTGCAGACGTTCCAGTTGCCGGGCGCGCAGCTCGTCCACGCTCAGCTTCTCGGCGGCATCGAGGTCGGTCACGTGTTCATCCCGTCTCGGTCGATGATCCGGCTCCGGCCGCGGAACTCGGCGATCACCGTGCGGCCCTCCGGATCCTCGCGGTGCACGGTGACGTCGTAGATCCCGCTGCGGCCGTAGCGGGTGCGTTCCTCCGCGGTGGCCACCAGCTGGTCATCCAGTTTCGCCGTCCGCACGAAGGAGATCTCCGCGCCGGCGGCCACGGTCACCGGGCCGTGGCTGTTGCAGGCGCAGGCGAACGTGGTGTCGGCGAGCAGGAACACGTACCCGCCGTGCGCGATGTCGTGGCCGTTGACCATCGCCGGGGTCACCCGCATCGTGGCCACGGCCCGCCCCCGCTCCGCGTCGAGCAGTTCGATGCCGAGCGCGCGGGAGGCCTCGTCCGCCTCGAACATGGCGAACGCGGCATTGCGTGTCAAAGCTCCACCGCCTTGCCAACTGACCGAATGGACGGTTATGTGTCGGCCAGTAAATGCAGTGACCGAGTCGGTGTCAAGAGGAGAGTCATGGCGGACAGCAGCGCGACCCCGGCGACCGTGGGCGTGATCGGTGGCGGCCGGATGGGCGCCGGGATCGCGCAGGTCTTCGCCGCGGCCGGTTCGGCGGTGGCGGTGGTGGAGAACGACGAAACGGCGGCGAAGGCCGCCCGGGAACGGATCGAGGCCAGCATTCACCGGGCCGCCGAACGCGGGAAGCTCACCGTGGCGCGCACGGACCTGCTCGCCCGGATCCGGGTGATCACCTCGGTCGGGGAACTGCCCGCCGACACCGGACTGGTGGTCGAGGCGGTGCCCGAACGGGCGGATCTCAAGATCGAGGTGCTGGTCGCCGCCGAGCGCGCCACCGGCCCGGAGACCGTGCTCGCGAGCAACACCAGTTCGCTGTCCATCGCCGAACTGGCCGCCGCCCTGGCCGAGCCCGCCCGCTTCCTCGGCATGCACTTCTTCAACCCGGTGCCCCCGTCGCAGCTCGTCGAGATCGTCGTCGGACCGCAGACCGCGACGCGGACGTGCGAGCGGGTGGTGTCCTGGGTGCGGGCCCTGGACAAGACCGACGTCGTGGTCCGCGATTCGCCGGGTTTCGCGACCAGCCGGCTCGGCGTGCTGCTCGGGCTGGAGGCGATCCGGATGCTGGAGGAGGGCGTCGCCGACGCCGAATCCATCGATCGGGCGATGGAACTGGGCTACCGCCACCCGATGGGGCCCTTGCGTTCCACCGATCTGGTCGGTCTCGACGTCCGGCTGGCGATCGCCGAATACTTGGCGTCGACGCTGGGGGAGCGGTTCACCCCGCCGCGGCTGCTGCGGGACAAGGTGGCGCGCGGCGAACTCGGCCGCAAGACGGGACGCGGTTTCCACGACTGGGAGTGAGCTATGGGGGTACCGGACGTTTTCGATCCGCGGGTTTTCGCGCACGGCCTGCCGCACGACGAGTTCCGCGTGCTGCGGGACACCGCGCCGGTGTGCTGGCAGGACGAGCACGAGGTGGCCGACTGGCCGGGCGGACCCGGTTACTGGGCGGTGACCCGGCACGCCGACGTCAAGCACGTGCTGCGCACCCCGGAGATCTACTCGTCCTGGCTGGGCGCCACCCAGATCCGCGACCCCGAACCGGATGATCTCGCGTTCATCCGCCGGATGATCCTGAACATGGACGCGCCGGAGCACAACCGGCTGCGCAAGCTGGTCGCCGCGGTGTTCACCCGGCGCAGACTGGAACGGTCCAGCGAGCAGATCGCCGAACGGGCGCATTCGCTGCTCGCCGCGGTGGCCGAACGGGGACACTGCGACCTCCCGGTCGAGGTCACCGACGACTTCCCGCTGCTCAACCTCGCCGATCTGCTCGGTGTGCCCGCCGCCGACCGCGGGCTGCTGCTCAACTGGACGAACCGGGTGATCGGCTACCAGGACCCCGAGCACGCCGAAGTCGTCCGGGACGCCGAGGGCCGGCCGGTCAACCCGCGTTCGCCCGCGATGCTGCGCGACATGTTCGCCTACGCCCAGGAACTGGCCGCCGAGAAGCGCCGGAATCCGGGCGACGACCTGATGACCGCGCTGGTCCAGGCCTCGGTCGACGGGCGCGCGCTGGACGACGCCGAGCTGGAGATGTTCTTCTTCCTGGTGGTGATCGCGGGCAACGACACCGTGCGCAGCGCGCTGCCCGGCGGCGTGCTCGCGCTGGTCGAACACCCCGATCAGTACGCCCGGCTGCGCGCCGAACCGGAGCTGCTGCCCAGCGCGGTCGAGGAGATGCTGCGCTGGCATCCGCCGGTGCTCACCTTCCGCCGCACCGCGGCCCGGGACACCGAACTCGGTGGGCAGGCCATCCGCGCGGGGGACAAGGTGGTCGTCTACTTCGCGTCCGCGCACTACGACGAGCGGGCGTTCGCCGACCCGTTCCGGTTCGACCTCGCCCGCGAGCCCAACGACCACCTCGCCTTCGGGCAGGGGCCGCACCTCTGCCTCGGCGCGCATTTCGGGCGGTTGCAGATGCGGATCTTCTTCCAGCAGTTCCTCACCCGGTTGCCCCGGGTGGAGCTGGACGGCGAGGTCAAGCGCCTGACCTCGAACTTCATCAACGGGGTCACCCACCTGCCGCTGCGCTGGTGACCGCCGCGCACTTTCGGGGTCGGGCGCGGACCGCTACGATGACTTACTGAACGAACGGTTGGTAATTCCTGATCCGGCGAACTGGAGAGGTCAGCTCCGATGGCGTTGCTGCGCAGTTACGTATCCGGCAAGTGGCAGACGGCGACCGATGAGGGGGCGCCGCTGCACGACGCGGTCACGGGCGAGGAGGTCGCCCGCATCTCCTCCGCCGGGATCGACATGGCCGCCGCGCTGGACTACGGCCGCAACGTCGGCGGGCCCGCGCTGCACGATCTGACCTTCCACCAGCGGGCCCCCCTGCTCAAGGCGCTCGCCTCCCACCTGCGCGAGCACCGGGACGAGCTGTACGCGCTGTCCGCGAGGACCGGGGCGACCCTGGGCGACGCCAAGTTCGACGTCGACGGCGGGATCGGCGTGCTGTTCGCCTACGGCAGCAAGGGGCGGCGCGAACTGCCCAATGACACGGTCTACGTCGAGGGCGCCGTCGAACCGCTCAGCCGGGGCGGCACGTTCGTCGCGCAGCACATCGCGACCCCGCTGCGGGGCGTCGCGGTGCAGATCAACGCGTTCAACTTCCCGGTCTGGGGCCCGCTGGAGAAGTTCGCGCCCGCGTTCCTCGCCGGGGTGCCGAGCCTGGTCAAACCGGCCAGCCAGACCGCGTACCTGACCGAGAAGCTGGTCGAGCTGATCATCGGCTCCGGCCTGCTGCCCGAGGGCACGCTGCAGTTCGTCGCCGGGAGCGTCGGCGACCTGCTCGACCACGTCACCGAACAGGACCTGGTGTCGTTCACCGGTTCCGCGTCCACCGCGCGGAAACTCCGCGCGCATCCGGCGATCGTGCGCAACGCGGTCCGGTTCAACGCCGAGGCCGATTCGCTCAACCTCTCGATCCTCGGCCCGGACGCCAAACCCGGCACGCCCGAGTTCGACCTCTACGTCAAGCAGCTGGTCACCGAGATGACCGTGAAGGCCGGGCAGAAGTGCACCGCGATCCGGCGCGCGTTCGTGCCCGCCGAACTGCTCGACGACGTGGCCCAGGCGGCGAGCGAGCGGCTGGCGAAGGTCGTGGTCGGCAACCCGTCCAGCGAAGGCGTCCGGATGGGCGCGCTGGCCAGCCTGGAGCAGCGCGAGGAGGTCCGCCGCTCGCTGAAGGCGCTGCTGGACACCGCGAGCGCGGTGTACGGCGACCCGGACCGGGTGGACGTGGTCGACGCCGACGCCGAACGCGGCGCCTTCATCTCCCCGGTCCTGTTGCGCGCCGAGGACCCCGAACGCGCCGAACCGCACGAGGTCGAGGCGTTCGGCCCGGTGGCCACGCTGCTGCCCTACAACTCCACCGAGCAGGTCGTCGAACTCGCCGCGCGCGGGCAGGGCAGCCTGGCCGGTTCGATCGTCACCGGGGACGCCGAGTTCGCCCGCGAGGTCGTGCTCGGCGTCGCGCCGTGGCACGGCCGCCTGCTGGTGCTCGACACCGACGACGCCAAGGAGTCCACCGGCCACGGTTCGCCCATGCCGGGGCTGGTGCACGGCGGTCCCGGCCGGGCCGGCGGCGGCGAGGAGATGGGCGGGATCCGGGGCGTGCTGCACCACATGCAGCGCACCGCGGTGCAGGCCAGCCCGAAGGTGCTCAGCGCGGTCACCGGGCGCTGGGTGCCCGGAGCGCCGCGGACCGAGGGCACGCACCCGTTCCGCAAGTCGCTGGCCGAGCTGAAGATCGGCGACACGGTGGTCGCCGGGCCGCGCACGGTCACGCAGGAGGACATCGACCACTTCGCCGAGTTCACCGGCGACAAGTTCTACGCGCACACCGATCCCGAGGCCGCCGCGGCGAACGAACTCTTCGGCGGGATCGTCGCGCACGGGTACCTGGTGGTGTCGTTCGCCGCCGGGTTGTTCGTGGCGCCCGAACCCGGGCCGGTGCTGGCCAACTACGGCCTGGAGAACCTGCGGTTCCTCACCCCGGTCAAACCGGGTGACGCGCTGACCGTGACGCTGACCGCGAAGCAGATCACTCCGCGCGTGGACAAGGACTACGGCGAGGTGCGCTGGGACGCCGACGTCACCAACGCCGAGGGCGAATCGGTCGCCAAGTACGACGTGCTCACCCTGGTGGCCAAGGAGAAGTCATGACTGAGGATCTCGAGCGGCACTTCGAGCGCACGCTGGAGCGCGACCAGCGGATCGAGCCCCGCGACTGGGTGCCCGACGGGTACCGCAAGACCATGATCCGGCAGATCGCGCAGCACGCGCATTCGGAGATCATCGGCATGCAGCCGGAGGGCAACTGGATCACCCGCGCGCCTTCCTTGCGGCGCAAGGCGATCCTGCTCGCGAAGGTGCAGGACGAGGCCGGGCACGGGCTGTACTTGTACTCGGCCGCGGAAACACTGGGCGCGGAGCGCGGTGACCTGACCGAGCGGCTGATCACCGGGCGGCAGAAGTATTCCTCGATCTTCAACTACCCGACGCTGACCTTCGCCGACGTCGGTGTGATCGGCTGGCTGGTCGACGGCGCCGCGATCTGCAACCAGGTGCCGCTGTGCCGCAGTTCGTACGGGCCGTATGCGCGGGCGATGATCCGGATCTGCAAGGAGGAGTCCTTCCACCAGCGGCAGGGCTACGAACTGCTGATGACCATGATGCGCGGCACGCGGGCGCAGCGGGAGATGGTGCAGGAGGCGGTGAACCGCTGGTGGTGGCCGTCGCTGATGATGTTCGGCCCGCCGGACGCGGATTCGCCGAACACCGCGCAGTCGATGGCGTGGAAGATCAAGCGGCACACCAACGACGAGCTGCGCCAGCGCTTTGTCGACATGTCCGTCTCGCAGGCCGAGGCCCTGGGCGTGACCTTCCCGGATCCGGAGTTGAAGTGGAACGCCGAGCGCGGGCACTACGACTTCGGCGAGATCGACTGGGACGAGTTCAAGAACGTGCTCAAGGGCAACGGCCCGTGCAACGCGCAGCGCGTCGCGCGGCGGCGCAAGGCGCACGAGGACGGCGCGTGGGTGCGCGAGGCGGCGTCGGCGCACGCCGCGAAACGGGCGGCGAAGGAGGCGGCATGACTTGGCCGTTGTATGAAGTGTTCGTGCGGGGCAAACGCGGGCTCAACCACGTGCACGTCGGTTCGCTGCACGCGGCGGACGACGAGATGGCGCTGCGCAACGCCCGCGATCTCTACACCCGGCGTAACGAGGGTGTGAGCATCTGGGTGGTCAAGGCCGCCGACATCACCGCGTCCAGCCCGGACGAGAAGGATTCCTTCTTCGAGCCGAGCGGGGACAAGGTGTACCGGCACCCGACCTTCTACGAAATCCCCGAGAACGTTCCGCATATCTGATGTCTTTCGACAACGCCTACGAGGCGATCACCGAGGAGAACGACTCCCGCTGGGCGTTCGGCACCGGGTTCGACGATCCGTTGTCCGGTGTGGACACCATCGTGCCGTCTCATGTGGACGGTGCGGATCTGGCCGCCTACTGCCTGATGCTCGGCGACGACGCGTTGATCATGTCGCACCGGCTGCAGGAGTGGTGCACGAAGGCGCCGGAACTGGAGGACGAGGTCGCGCTGGCGAACATCGGGCTGGACCTGCTCGGCCAGGCCCGCCTGCTGCTCGCCCGCGCCGGGAAGGCCGACGGCGGCGAACGGGACGAGGACTCGTACGCGTTCCTGCGCGACGAGCACGAGTTCCGGCACGTCCGGCTGGCCGAACTCGTCGACGCGGACTTCGGCGCGCTGATCGCCCGGCTGCTGGTGTTCGCCACCTGGCGGCTCGCCCTGCTGCGGCGGCTGGTGGATTCGGCCGATCCGGTGCTGGCGGCCATCGCGGCGAAGGGCGTCAAGGAGGTCACCTACCACCGCGACTACGCCGCGCAGTGGGCGGTCCGCCTCGGCGACGGCACCGAGTTCTCCCGCGAACGCCTGCTCGACGGGTTCGCGGCGGTGTGGCCGTATGTCGGCGAGCTGTTCGCCCCGCACGAGATCGAGCTGCGGCTGGCCGAGGCGGGGGCCGGGGTCGATCCGTCGGCGGTGCGGGCCGAGTTCGACGACGTGCTCGAGCAGGTGTTCGCCGCCGCGACGGTCGACCGGCCCGAGGCGGGCCCGCTCGCCGGGGTTTCCGGCCGGATGGGCCGCGACGGCGTGCACACCGAGCACCTCGGGTACCTGCTCGCCGAACTGCAGAGCGTCGCCCGGGCCCATCCGGGGGCGACGTGGTGAGCGCGCAGGCCGTCGCGGAGACGGTGACCGATCCCGAGCTGCCGATGGTCACGCTCGCCGATCTCGGCGTGCTCCGCGAGGTGTCCGAAGCAGACGGACGCGTGGTCGTGTCGATCACGCCGACCTACACCGGCTGCCCGGCGATGGACACCATGCGCGACGACCTGGTGCACGCGCTCACCGCGGCCGGGTACCACGAGGTCGAGGTGCGGACCGTGCTCCAGCCCGCCTGGAGCACCGACTGGATCTCCGAATCCGGGCGGCGCAAGCTCGCCGAGGCGGGAATCGCGCCGCCGGGCACCGCGCCGAAACGAACCTCCGGGCCGATCCCGCTCACCCTGGGCGCGCCGGTCCGCCGGGTGGCGTGCCCCCGCTGCGGGGCGCCGGACACCGAACTGCTGTCGGAGTTCAGCGGCACCGCGTGCAAATCGCTGCGCCGGTGCCGGGCCTGCGCCGAACCGTTCGAACACGTCAAGGAGATCTGAGTGACCGCGACGATTACCAGGCGCCGGACGGGTTTCCACCCCCTGACGGTCGCGGAGGTCGCGCGGCTGTGCGCGGACGCGGTCGCGGTGACCTTCGACGTGCCCGCGGAACTCGCCGAGGAGTTCGCGTTCCGGCCCGGCCAGTCGCTGACCCTGCGCCGGGTGGTCGACGGCCGCGACGAGCGCCGGTCGTATTCGATCTGCGCGGCGGTGGGGGAGCGGCTGCGGATCGGCGTGCGCGAGGTTCCGGACGGCCTGTTCTCGCAGTGGCTGGTGCACCAGGTGCGGCCCGGGGACGAGATCGAGGTGCGGCCGCCGACCGGGAACTTCACCCCTGACCTGGACACCGCCGCGCACCACGTGCTGATCGCCGCCGGTTCCGGGATCACGCCGGTGCTGTCGATCGCGGCTTCGCTGCTGCGGAACCCGGACACCGCGGTGACCCTGCTGTACGGCAACCGGCGCACGGACACCGTGATGTTCGCCGACGAGCTGGCCGATCTGAAGGACCGCTACCCGGCCCGGTTGGAACTGGTGCACGTGCTGTCGCGGGAACCGCGCGAGGCGGAGCTGTTCACCGGCCGCCTCGACGCGGCGAAGCTGCACCGCATCTGCGAGGTGCTGCTGCCGGTCGAGGAGGTGGCGCACTGGTGGCTGTGCGGACCGTTCGGCATGGTCACCGACGCGCAGGACGTCCTGGAGGACCTCGGCGTGCCGCGGCACCGCGTGCACCAGGAGCTGTTCTACGTGGACGAGCTGCCGCCGGAGCCGGTGCGCCACGAGGAACCGGGTTTCGCCGGAGCGGCCAGCGAGGTGACCATCGTGCTGGACGGCCGCGCGACCACGCTGTCCCTGCCCCGGGAGACCCCGGTCCTCGACGGCGCGCAGCGGTTCCGGCCGGACCTGCCGTTCGCCTGCAAGGGCGGGGTGTGCGGCACCTGCCGCGCCAAGGTCGTCGACGGGGAAGTAGCCATGCGCCGCAACTTCGCGCTCGAACAGTCCGAAGTGGACGCCGGATTCGTGCTCACCTGCCAGTCGTTGCCGGTGACCGAGAAACTCACCGTCGACTACGACGCCTGAACGAACGGGTCATGAGTGTTTGGACCGGTTAGAACCGGCCCAAACACTCACGACTGAGCGATTTCCACGGGCACTCCCAGGTCGCCGATCGCCTGGAGTTCGGCTTCGGGGGTGTCCTGGTCCACGATCACCAGGTCGAATTCGGTCAGCGCGGCGAGCCGGTACAGCGCGCGCTTGCGGAACTTGGTGTGGTCGGCGAGCAGGATCCGGCGCCCGGCGGCGCCCATCAGCGCGCGTTTGACCAGGATCTCCTCCTCCGACTGGTGGTAGCAGTAGCCCTCGGTGATGGCCGAGGTGGACATGAACAGCACGTCCGCGCGCAGCGGCCGGGCGGCGTCCGCGGTGCTCATCCCGAGGAACGCGTCGTACGGCGGAAAGTAGGTGCCGCCGAGTGAGATCAACTCGATTCCGGATTCCCCGGCCAGCCGGTTCACCACCGCGAGGAAGTTGGTGATCACGGTCATCGGCGCGAACTCTGGCAGCCGTTCGGCCAGGTGCAGGCAGGTCGTGCTGTCGTCCAGCACGATCGCCTGCCCGCGCTCGAGCTGCCGGGTCGCGGCGTCGGCGAGGCGGGCCTTCGCGGCTTCCTGCTCGGCCATCCGGTAGCGCACGTTCGACTCGAACAGCGCCGACTGCTCGGCGGTCGCCGCGCCCCGGACCTTGCGCAGCCAGCCCTGTTCGGCCAGCCGGTCCAGGTCGCGGTGGATGGTCATCGGGCTCACCGCGAGTTCGGCGGCGAGGTCGTCGATGCGGACGGAACCCAGTTCCAGCACGCGGTCCCGGATCCGGTCCCGCCGTTCCCGCGGCGAGCCGCCCGGTCTTTCGGTCTCGGTCACTCACGCAATGTAACACCAAGCTCGCGGAAAACCACGATTGACTTGTTAGATCTAACGGCTAACGTGTGATCTATGACGGGTCCCTGCATCGTGGGAGTGGACTGCTCCACCACCGGCGTGAAGGCCGTGGTCTTCGACGCGGCGGGGGAGTGCGTCGCGCAGGGCCGGGCGGACCTCGAGCTGTCCATGCCGCATCCGGGCCGGCACGAGCAGGATCCCGCCGCGTGGTGGACCGGCACCCTCGACGCGTTGCGGGGTGCGCTCGCCACGGTCGAGAAGTCCCGGGTGGCCGCGATCGCGGTCTCGCACCAGCGGGAGTCCTTCGCCTGCCTGCGGGCCGACAGGACGCCGTTGCGTCCGGCGGTGCTCTGGCTGGATTCCCGCGCGGGCGACCAGGTCGTCGCGTACGGCGCGGACTGGGTGCACGAGCTGACCGGCAAACCGCCGGACGTCACCCCGGCGCTGTACAAGCTGCTGTGGCTGCGCGAACACGAACCATCCACTCTGGACTCCGCGGCGCGTGTGGTGGATGTGGCGGCATACCTGCTGCACGAGCTGACCGGGCGCTGGGTGACCAGCTGGGGCAGCGCGGACCCGTTGGGGCTGCTGGACATGCGCACCTTCCGCTACGCGCCGGAAGTGCTGGCGCTGACCGGACTGCGCGAGGACCAGCTGCCGGAGCTGGTGGCTCCCGGTGCGGTCGTCGGCACCCTGACCGACGGCCTCGCCGCCGAACTCGGCCTGAACCCAGTGCCGGTCGTGGCTTCGGTGGGCGACGGCCAGGCCGCCGGGCTCGGGGCGAACGTGCTCGACGCCGACGCCGCCTACCTGAACCTGGGCACCGCGATCGTGTCCGGCACGCACGCGGACGAATACCGCCACGCGAAGGCGTTCCGCACCCTGGCGAGCCCGCTGGCCGGGGCGTACACACTGGAAACGCTGCTGTCCTCGGGCACCTACCTGGTGCGCTGGTTCGTGCGGCGGTTCGGCGGGAACCCGAGCGGGGTGCCGGACCCGGAGTTGCAGGCGGCCGTCGCGGAGCTGCCACCGGGCGCGGACGGCCTGCTCACCCTGCCGTACTGGAACTGCGCGCAGACCCCGCACTGGGATCCGTTCGCCAGCGGCGCGGTGATCGGCTGGCGCGGTGTGCACGGACCGGAACACCTGTACCGCTCGCTGCTGGAGGCCGTGGCGTTCGAACTGCGCGTGCAGGCCGAGGGCGTGCACGCCGAACGGGGCACGCCGATCCGGCGCTACTTCGCCATGGGCGGCGGTTCGACGAGTCCACTGTGGACGCAGATGATCGCGGACGTGACCGGGGCCGCGGTGACCGTGTGCGCGGACACCGAGACCACGGCACTCGGCGCGGCGGTGCAGGGGGCCGCCGCGCTCGGCTTGCACGGGGGTTCCGGGCACGACGCCGTGCGGGCGTCGGCCGCGGCGATGGCCCGGTTCGCGCACACCGTCGAACCGGGCCTGAATGCCGCGCCCTATGAGCCGTTGTTCGAGATCTACCAAGGGTTGTACGAGCAGCTCGCGCAAACGTTTGCGGCGCTGCACGAGCTGCGGGAGGCGGGTTGACCGGGGAAACGATCACGATTCTCGGCGCGGGGGCGATGGGCGCCGCGCTGACCACACCCGCCGCCGAACGCGGGCACGAGGTGCGGTTGTGGGGGACCTGGCTGGACGACGACCTCCTGGCCGCCGTCACCCGCGGTGATCCGCATCCCCGGCTGGGGGTGCGGCTGGACCGCCGGACGCGGATCTACCGGTCCGGCGAACTGGCCGCCGCCCTGGACGGCGCCACGCTGGTGGTGCTCGCGGTGTCCTCGGACGGCGTGCTCGGGGTCGCCCGGCTGGTGGCCGGCCACCTGCCGCCCGGGGTGCCGGTGCTGCTCACCACCAAGGGGTTCGGGCGGTGCGCCGACGGCGGTGTGCGGCTGCTGCCGGAACTGCTGTCCGGGATCCTGCCCGTGCTGAACCCGCTGGTGGTCGCCGGCGGGCCGGGCAAGGCCAACGAGGTCGCGGCGGGGCGGCCGACCGCGGCCGCGTTCGCGTCCCGGGACGAGGGCGCGCTGCTGCGGGCCGCGGCGGTGCTCGGCGGTGCGGCCTACCGCGTCGAGCTGCTGTCCGATGTGGACGGCCTGGAGGTGGCCGCGGCGATGAAGAACGTGTACGCGATCGCGCTCGGCATCAGCGACGGCCTCACCGAGCGGGACGAACAGCCCTGGCACAACCTCAAGGCCGCGCTCTTCGCGCGGGCGGTGCGGGAGATGTCGACGCTGGCCACCGTGCTCGGCGGCTCTCCGGCCACCGTGACCGGGCTGCCGGGCGTGGGCGATCTGGAGGTGACCGGGCTGTCCGGGCGGAACAAGGTCTACGGCGCGCGGATCGGCGCGGGCGAGCACCCGGCCGAGGCCCTGGCCGCGATGCGGGCGGCCGGGCAGACGGTCGAGGGGGTACCGGCGTCGGAGCTGGCCGAGGACCTGACCGCCGAACTGCTCGGCTGCGAACTGGTGGAACTCGCGGATTTCACCTTGTTGCGCGCGTTGCGCCTGGTGCTGGCCGGTGGCGCCGACGCGGCGCGGGTGCTGGCCGAGGCGGCGCTGCCCGGGGTGCCGCGATGAGGGCGGCGATCTTCCGGGGCCCGGGTGAGCTGGCGATCGAGGAGGTGCCCGAGGCGCCACCCGGCCCCGGGGAACTGACCGTCGAGGTGCGGGCCGCGGTCACCTGCGGCACCGACCTCAAGTCGTACCGGCGCGGCCACCCCAAACTGTTCCCGGAGTTGCCCGCGCGGTTCGGACACGAGTTCGCGGGCGTGGTCGGCGCGGTCGGGCCCGGGGTCACCGGGTGGGCGCCGGGGATGCGCGTGGT
This sequence comes from Amycolatopsis anabasis, assembly GCF_009765355.1. Classification (GTDB taxonomy): domain Bacteria; phylum Actinomycetota; class Actinomycetes; order Mycobacteriales; family Pseudonocardiaceae; genus Amycolatopsis; species Amycolatopsis anabasis. The sequence continues at coordinate 186,510 of NZ_VTHK01000014.1, forward strand.
CGCCGCGAACACCGCGCCCTGCGCCTCCTGCTGGGCGTGCACGCGGGGCCGGGAAAGCCTGTGCGAGAACCTGGAGTTCCTCAACGGCGCGTTCGCCGAGCAGGTCACCATCCCGGCCGCCATCGTCGCCCGGAACACCTACCGGCTGCCCGGGCACGTGTCGTTCGCCTCGGCCGCGCCGCTGGAGCCGCTCGCGTGCGTGGTGCACGGGATGGCGGAGAGCGGCATCGAGCTGGGCGACACCGTGGTCGTCCACGGCGCGGGCCCGATCGGGTTGATGTTCGTGCGGCTGGCCGGATCGCGCGGGGCGCGGGTGGTCGCGGTGGACGCCTCGCCGGTGCGGCTGGCCGCGGCGGCGGAGTTCGGCGCGCACTCCACAGTGGACATCTCCGGACTCGGCGCGGCGGAACGGATCGAGGCGATCCGGGCCGAAACCGAGTCCGGGCGCGGGGCCGACGTGGCGATCGAGGCGGCCGGGCTGGCGCCGGTGTGGGAGCAGGCGGTGGCCAGCCTCCGGCCGGGCGGCACCGCGGTGCTGTTCGGCGGGCCGAAGCCGGGCAGCGAGGTCCGGCTCGACCCGGTCGCCATGCACTACGGCGAGTACACCCTCAAGGGCGTCTTCCACCACACGCCCCGGCACGTCCAGACCGCGTTGCGGCTACTGGAATCCGGCGCCCTCGACGGTTCCGCCCTGATCTCCGGGGAACGTCCCCTGGAGTCCCTTGTGGACAGTCTGGAGGACATGGCGGCGGGACGGGGGAACAAGTACCTCCTCGTGCCGTGATCCGTAAGGAAACCGAGTGCTGGGGTCGTGAGTGTTTGGGCCGGTTAGAACCGGCCGGAACACTCACGACCCCCAAGACTCGGTCACCTTGGCGGACGTGCTGCTACTCGCCTTCCAGGTCGCCTTCGAGGCGGAGGTAGACCTCGCGGAGCTGGGCGAGGGTGTCCGGGTCGGGTTCGGCCCACAGGCCGCGGTCGGCGGCCTCGGTGAGCCGTTCGATGATCCCGCGCAGCGCCCACGGATTGGCCTTGGTCAGGAACTCCTGGTTCTCCGCGTCCAGCACGTACGACTCGGACAGCTTCTGGTACATCCAGTCGTCGACCACCCCGGCGGTCGCGTCGAAGCCGAACAGGTAGTCCACCGTCGCGGCGAGTTCGAACGCGCCCTTGTACCCGTGCTTGCGCATCGCCGAAAGCCACCGCGGGTTCACCACCCGGGCCCGGAAAACCCGCGCGGTCTCCTCGCCGAGCGTGCGCGTGCGCACCGCGTCCGGGGACGTGCTGTCGCCGACATACGCCGCCGGGGCCTGCCCGGTGAGCGCGCGGACCGTGGCGACCATCCCGCCGTGGTACTGGAAGTAGTCGTCCGAATCGGCGATGTCGTGTTCCCGGGTGTCGGTGTTCTTCGCCGCGACCACGATCCGCCGGTACGAACTCTCCATGTCCTCGCGCGCGGGCCGTCCGTCCAGGTCGCGGCCGTAGGCGTACCCGCCCCACACCGCGTACACCTCGGCCAGGTCCGCGTCGTCGCGCCAGTTCCCGGAGTCCATCAACGGCAGCAGCCCCGCGCCGTACGCCCCCGGCTTCGAACCGAAGATCCGCGTGGTGGCACGGCGTTCGTCGCCGTGCGCGGCCAGATCGGCCCGCGCGTGGGCCCGCACGAAGTTCTCCGCTTCCGGCTCGTCCAGCCCGGCGACCAGCCGCACCGCGTCGTCCAGCAGGTTCACCACGTGCGGGAACGCGTCGCGGAAGAACCCGCTGATCCGGATGGTCACGTCGATCCGCGGGCGCCCGAGTTCGGCCGGCGGGATCGGTTCGATACCGGTGATGCGCCGGGACGCCTCGTCCCACACCGGCTGCACCCCGAGCAGCGCGAGCACCTCGGCCGCGTCGTCGCCGGAGGTGCGCATCGCGGACGTGCCCCACACCGACAGCCCGACCGAACGCGGCCAGTCGCCGGTGTCCTCGCGGTAGCGGCGCAGCAGCGAATCCGCGAGCGCCTGACCGGTCTCCCAAGCGAGGCGGCTGGGGATTGCCTTCGGGTCGACGGTGTAGAAGTTGCGGCCGGTGGGCAGCACGTTCACCAAGCCGCGCAACGGGGAACCGCTCGGACCCGCGGCGATGTAGCCGCCGTCCAGCGCGTGCAGCACCGCGTCGAGTTCGGCGTCGGTACCGGCCAGCCGCGGCACGATCTCGGTCGCCGCGAACTCCAGCACCCGTGCCACGGATTCGTGCGGGGCGCCGAGGATCTCGGTGCACACGCCCGGCACCGCATCCGGTGCCCACGCCCGCGACTCCATCGCCTCGACCAGCGCCCGCGCGGTCGATTCGACGGAGTCCACTTCGGACGTTGCCGCGTCTTCCTTGAGCCCCAGCGCGGAACGCAGCCCGGGTACCGCACCCGCGGTGCCGCCCCACATCTGCTGGGCCCGCAGCATCGCGAGCACCAGGTTCACCCGCGCCTCGCCGGTCGGCGCCTCGCCGAGGATGTGCAGCCCGTCCCGGATCTGCGCGTCCTTGACCTCGCACAGCCAGCCGTCGATGTGCAGCAGGAAGTCGTCGAACTCCGCGTCGTGCGGGCGTTCGGCGACGCCGAGGTCGTGGTCCAGCTTCGCGGCCTGGATCAGCGTCCAGATCTGCGCCCGGATCGCCGGGAGCTTCGCCGGGTCCATCGCCGCGATGTTCGCGTGCTCGTCGAGCAACTGCTCCAGCCGCGCCAGGTCGCCGTAGCTCTCCGCCCGCGCCATCGGCGGGATGAGGTGGTCGACGATCGTGGCGTGCGCGCGCCGTTTCGCCTGCGCGCCCTCGCCGGGATCGTTGATCAGGAACGGGTAGATCAGTGGCAGGTTGCCCAGCACCGCGTCCGGGGCGCAGGCGGGGGACAGGCCCGCGGTCTTGCCGGGCAGCCATTCCAGCGAGCCGTGCTTGCCCAGGTGCACCACGGCGTGCGCGCCGAACTCCTCCTCCAGCCACCGGTACGCGGCGAGGTAGTGGTGGCTCGGCGGCAGGTCCGGGTTGTGGTAGATCGCCACCGGATTCTCCCCGAACCCGCGCGGCGGCTGGATCATCAGCACCACGTTGCCCGCCTGCAGCGAGGCGAGCACGATGTCGCCGTTGTCGACGTACAGCTCGCCGGGCGCGGGACCCCAGTGCTCTTCCATCTCCTCGCGCAGCGCGGCGGGCAGCGCGTCGAACCACTCCCGGTACCGGGCCGCCGGGACGCGGATCGGGTTCCCCGCGAGCTGTTCCTCGGTGAGCCATTCCGGATCCTGCCCGCCCGCCGCGATCAGCGCGTGGATCAGCGCGTCCCCGTCGGGCTGGTCGGTTCCGGTGGGCTCCACGCCGGGGAACGGCTCCGCCCCGAGGTCGTAGCCCCGATCCCGCATGAGCCGCAGCAGTTTCACCGCGGACGCCGGGGTGTCCAGGCCGACCGCGTTGCCGACCCGGGAGTGCTTGGTCGGGTAGGCGGAGAGCATCAGCGCGATCCGGCGCTCGGGAGGCGGGGTGTGCCGCAGCCGGGCGTGCGCGAGCGCGATCCCGGCGACCCGGGCGGCGCGTTCGGCGTCGGGCTGGTAGCGCGGCAGGCCGTCGTCGTCGATCTCCTTGAACGAGAAGGGAACCGTGATCAGCCGACCGTCGAATTCGGGCACCGCCATCTGGTTCCCGGCGTCCATCGGGGACAGCCCCTCGTCGTTGCCCTCCCAGGTCTCCCGGTCGCTGGTCAGGCAGAGCGCCTGCAGGGTCGGGATGTCCAGGGCGGCCAGTTCGGCCACGTCCCAGGCTTCGTCGTCGCCGCCCGCGCCCGCCTCGGACGGCCGGGTGCCGCCCGCCGCGAGCACGGTCACCAGCAACGCGTCGGCCAGCCGCAGCTCGGCCATCATCTCCGGTTCGCGGTTGCGCAGGGAGGCGCAGAAGATCGGCAGCGCCTGCCCGCCCGCGTCTTCGATCGCTTTGGACAAGGAATCGATGAACTGGGTGTTCCCGGCCAGGTGGTGCGCGCGGTAGTAGAGGATCGCGACGACCGGCCCGTCGGTGCGGCGCCCGGGCCGGTCCAGCACGCCCCACGGTGGCTGCTCGACGGGCGGTTCGAAGCCGTCGCCGGTGAGCAGCAGCGTGTCGGACAGGAACCGGTACAGCTGGGTGAGGTTGTCCGGGCCGCCCTGGGCGAGGTAGGCGTGCGCCTCGGTGGCGATCCCGGCGGGCACGCTGGACAGCTTCATCAGCTCGGCGTTCGGCGCCTGCTCCCCGCCCAGCACGATCACGTGCGCCCCGCTCGCCCGGACCGCGTCCAGCCCCTCCGGCCAGGCGCGTTCGGAGCCGAGGATGCGCACGACGACGATCGGCGCCCCCGCCAGCAGTTCCGGAAGCTTGGCGAGATCCAGCCGGGCCGGATTGGCCAGCCGGTAGTCGCCTTCACTCGCACGCGCGCTGAGCAGATCGGTGTCCGAAGTGGACAGCAAGAGAATCACTGACGGGCTCCTGTCCAGGGGTGTCCTCGCCCCGGGTAGCAGTGCGCGCGGGCCGGAGTTCCTGGCTCCCGGATCGCTCCGGTCACAGTGGCGGGACCGCCCCGGATTCGCACCGGGTTCCTCCGCTCGCCCACGCGTTCGGGTCGCTGAACACTCTCCGGGAGCCGTTCGCGCGCGTCAAGGTGACGTATTCCGCCTACGCGGTCTGATCGCCGATTCGGGGGAACGGGGCGGTGGAGAAGATGACCTCCACCGCCACCTCGAAGTACTCCGCGATCCGCAGCGCGAGGTAGAGGCTGGGGCTGTACTCGCCCCGCTCCAGGTAACCGATCGTCTGGTAGTGCACGCCGAGCGCCTCGGCGAGCTGGCGGCGCGAGATCCCGCGCTCGGCGCGCAGCATGGCGATCCGGTTGTAGATGACCTCGCTCATGACCTAACCAATCCGCTGCATCGCCTTCTCGCGGCGCGCCGCCACGCTCGACCCGGACTCGCGGCGGGCCATCCTACGCAACACGATCGGCGCGATGATCAGCCCGGCCGCGGCCCAGAGACCCAGCACACCCAGGGTTTCCAGGTGCCGCCAGGATTCGCCGATCTCCACGGCCGCCAGGGAATCGGGCAGCAGGGCCGAGCGCATGCCGAGGCCCATCCAGTAGATCGGGAACACCTGCCCGACCCACTGCAGCCACTCCGGGAAGTGCGACAGCGGGTAGAAGATGCCCGAGGTCGCGGTGATCCCCATGATCGGCATCATGATCACGCCCATGTTGCGCGGGTTGGAGAACAGCGATCCGATGATCGCGCCCAGCGGCAGCGAGGCGATCAGCCCCAGCGCGAGCACCCAGGCCAGGGTCAGCCAGGTGCCCGGGCCGGTCTCCATCCCGTCGAACAGGAACAGGCTGGGCACCAGGGTCAGGATCAGGCCCACCAGCGTCTGGCCGGAAATCGAGACGATCTTCCCGATGAGGTAGCCCAGCATCCCGTCGGGCACGGCCTTCGCCCGCAGCAGGGTTCCGTCCTCGCGCTCGATGGTGAGGATCTGCGCGATGCCGAACAGGCCGTTGAACACGACGCCCGCGCCGAGCACGCCCGCCATGCTCATCGTGCCGATGGACAGCTCGGTGCCCGGCACCTTGGCGTCCCGCAGGAAGATCATCACGACCAGGAAGATCGCCGTGGGCAGCGCCAGCCCCAGCAGGTCGTCGGCATTGGTCATGGCCTGCCGGAACTCGATCCGGCCGCGGACCAACCCGGCGCGAATCGCGGCGCTGGTGGAGTTCGGGGTCATCGGCTCGCTCCTTCGAAGTCGCGCACCGCGGCGTAGGTGTCGCCGGATTCGGACTGCCGCACCAGGGCCATGTACGTGTCCTCCAGCGACGCCCGGTGCACCTCCAGGTCGGCGATCGATTCGCCGTACTGCTTGAACAGGTCGTGGACGTACCGGGTCGCCTCGGTCGTGGTGTGCACGAACCGCTGGCCGTCCCGGGTCCAGCGGATCTCGGCCTCGGTGGACATCCGGCGGGACAGCTCGTCGGCCGAACCGTCGGCGATGATCCGTCCCCCGGCCAGGATCAGGATGCGGTCGGCGAGCTTCTCCGCCTCGTCCAGATCGTGCGTGGTGAGCAGGATCGTGGTGTCCCCGGTGTCGGCGAGCCGGTGCACGAGGTCGTGGGACTCGCGCCGCGCCTCGGGGTCGAAGCCGGCGGTCGGCTCGTCCAGGAACAGCAGCTCCGGGCGGCCGACGATGCCGATCGCCACGTCCAGCCGCCGCCGCTGCCCGCCGGAGAGCTGCCGGACCTTCTTGTGCGCGTGCTGGGTCAGCCCGACCGCGGCCACCAGCTCGTCGGCGTCCCACGGCCGCCGGATCTGCGCGGTCGAGTAGCTCGCGTAGTAGAGCCCCAGGTGGGCGAGCAGCTCGCGCACCCGCCACTTGCCGTGGTCCCGCCAGGACTGCAGCACGACCCCCAGTCGCGCCCGCCAGTTCTCGTCGCCGTGCGCCGGGTCTGTCCCGAGCACCTCGACCTGGCCCGCCGAGCGCATCCGGAAGCCTTCCAGGATCTCGATCGTCGTCGTCTTCCCCGCCCCGTTCGGGCCGAGCAGCGCGACCACCTCGCCCCGCCGGGCCGTGAAGTCCACCCCGGTGAGGACGTCGTGGGAGCCGTACCGCATCCGCAGGTCACGCACGTCGAGCACGGTTTCCGCACCGGGTTCCGCGCGCGTGGTCTGGTCGGCACGCTCCTTGACGGTAGTCACAGACCTTCACCTCCCCATCTCATGTCTGCCGCGAAATGTAGCACACCTACTACATATCGATGCAGACCTCGAGAACAAGAGGGGCCGACGACGCGCTGCCGTCGGCCCCTACTCGCCGGGTCAGTGGGTCGCGGTGGCCCCGTTCGGCTGCCGCGGTCCCGGGCCGGGCGACCACCAGCCGGGCACGGTCTTCTGCCCGCGGATGATCTGCGGCGGCGCTCCCTCGGTGTACGGCTCGATCTGCTTGAGCTGGCCCCACGGCTGGGCGGGGTTGTTCTTGAGGAAGCTCGGCACCTCGGGTTCGTCGGCGACTTCTTCCAGCCACCCGTTCGGCCCGCCGCCGGCGCTGTTGGCCCAGTCGCCCTCGTTGGCCAGCGGGCCCGCGGTGATGCGGTAGGCGGGCAGCGCGGAGATGCCGTCGTGCGAGGTCACCGGGTTCATGCACGGGTAGACGAACGACGAGGGCCAGTCCATGTAGACCGGGGCGTTGCCGACGCGTTCGGTGAGCGTGGTGAACGACGGAACGCGGGGCGCGGTGACCGCGACCCAGCCGTCCTCGGTCAGATCGTCGTCCTTGGCCACCACGCGCGCGAGATTCACCTCGGGCGGCAGGTCGCCCAGTTCCAGGCGGACGTCGCCCCAGCTGCCGCTGCCCGCGCCGTTCCCGAGCACCGTGTACTTGCGGGCGATCTTGATCCCCTCGCCGGTTTTCGCGCCGAATTCGACCTCGACGCTGGTGGCCTTGCCGTGCGGCGAGTCCATGGCGACGACGATCTGCTTGCCCGCGCGCTCATCGGGCAGGGCGTACCAGTCGGTGCGCAGCCGCCCGGTGGGCTGGTTCGGGTCGTGCTGGTAGCTGCTCCACATCGGCACGGTCGACGGGGTGAACCCGTGCGGCGGCTTCTCCAGCGGATCCTCGTCCTTTGTGGACGTCGTGTGGAACCCGGTCTCGGTCTTCCCGGTGCCCTCGTCCGGGTCCGGCAGCTGCGGGTTCTGCTGGGGCGGGGTCGGCGGCTTGTCCTCCAGCACGGTGGCGCCCGCGGTGCCCGGGGCGGGCTGCAACACGCTGTCCACCGGATCGGTCTCCACCATCACGTGGTCGGACAGGTTGCAGCTCTTGCCGAACAGGTGCTCGACGTTCGCCGCGCCCAGGCTGTAACTGGTGCGCTGCTTCTGGATCGCCTTGGCCATGCTCGCGAACTCGAACGCGGCCACCAGGCCGCACACCACGACCAGGGACAGCGAGCCGAGTTTCAGCGCCCGGCTCCGGCCTTCCTGCGGCCCCGGCGGTCCGGGTCGCTGGGCGCGCACGTTCTCGATGAACGCGTAGATCGCCGCGATCCCCGCCGCCACCAGCAGCAGTGTCGCCAGCGAGAAACCCCCGATCGAGGGTGCCTTGTCGTACCACGGCACGCCGAGGTTCGACACGAACCAGTAGGCGTTCGGGCCGGTCGCGGCCAGGGCGGCGACCACGAGCAGCCCGGCGACGAACGCGGCCCGGTTGCGGTTGGACCGCAACACCGTCGAACTCGTCGCCAGCGCGGTCAACGCGGCCATCGCGGCGCCGACCGCCGCGAACGCGCCGAAGTGGTGCGTCCACTTGGTCGGGGTCAGCGCGAGCAGCAGGAAGAACAACGCGACCGTGCCGATCAACCGGCGGCTCGGGCCCAGCGCCGCACCGGGAATCCGGCCCCGCCGCAGCAGCACCACCAGGCAGGCCCCGGTGCACAGGATCAGCAGCAGCACCGGGAACCGGCGCGCGGCCGAACCGTCCGCGGTGTTGTTGAACAGGAGTTCGTACCGGGACAGTTCCTCGAACCAGGACAGGCTCGGGCCGACCTGGCTGCGCAGCCGGGTCGCCTCCTGCACGGTCGCGAACGTCTGGTCCGCGAAGATCACCACGAGCACCAGCAGGCCCGAACCGAGGATCGGCAGCAGCACCGACAGCCAGCCTTCGCGGGCGCGGGCGCGCAGCAGGTGGAACAGCGGTCGCGCGGCGACCAGGAACGGGGCCACCGCGATCAGCCCGGTCGGGGTCGCGGCGAGGGTGAACGCGGCGGCCAGCAGGCCGAGGTTCAGCGGCAGCAGCCGCCGGGTGACCAGGGCTCGTTCGACCGCGCAGATCGCCAGCAGCGAGCCGACCGCGGCGACCGGTTCCGGCCGGACGCCGTTGTTGTACGGCATCCACCAGACCAGGAACACCGCCGCGGCGGCCCAGCCCGCGGGCTTGCTCGCGCGGACCTGGCTGCCCAGCCGGGGCATCACTTCGCGGCTGATCAGCAGCCAGCTGATCACCCCGAGC
>NZ_VTHK01000014.1:195546-212012 GCF_009765355.1 Amycolatopsis anabasis
AGGGCGCCTCGGCGACCCCGAACCAGCGGTGGTAGTTGGCCAGGAAACCGGTGTTCTCGGTGACCCGGGCCATGGTCAGGATGTACCCGTCGTCCGAGGTCACCGGCCCGATGAAGACCCACGCGCCGAGCGCGCCGAACACGGTGAGATCGCGCAGGGTCAGCCGCCACCAGCCGACCGGCGCCCACCGCGGCGCCCGCCGCGCCACCCGGCGGTCGAGCCGGTTCACCGCGATCAGGCAGCCGATCGCCGCGAGGATGCCGAACACGCCGACGCCGACCTTCCAGCCGGTCGGCGAGGACTGGTAACGGGTGTCCGGGGTGATCGTCACGCCGAGGCCGTCGATCGGGTCCTTGGCGGAGGTGATGTCGGTGTAGATGCCCACGACCCGGGGCCGGGCGTCCCCGCCCGCGTCGTAGACCGGGGTGCCGCCGACGCTGATCGCGGTCCGGTTCGCGTCCGAGCTCACCTGGATGTCACAGCCGGTCGGCGGCAGCGGCTGCCGGACCACCTGCTGGCCGCGGTTGGACGCGGTGAGCAGGCCGTTGTCGACGCGCAGCTGCATCCCGGCGCCGTTCTCCGACCGTTCGGCGGGGATGGTGGAGAACAGCAGCGCGGGCGAGGGGGTGCGCGCGTCGAGCGACTGGACGGTCGCGCACGGCACGTTGACCTGCATGTCCTGCGCCCAGTAGCCGGTCAGCGGTGCGTTCACCGCGCGCGTGTCGTTGCCCGCGGGCCACGCGATCTGGGCGGTGTCCTGGACGACGGGCAGAAAGGGGAACGCGCACGCACACCCGGCGGCGATGAGGCCGAGCACTATGGCCAGTGGTCTCCACAGCGGCGCGCCGGTTCTCGCGTCTCCGCTTTCCGGGAGGTCCTGCTCGGTCTCTGTCACCTCATCACGGGTGGTAGTCGAGGGTGGCTTGGTGGCGATCCACATTGTCAAGACGCTAGCGCGCGCCCCGGACACGCCCGCGCGGGGCCGGTTCTTTCGCGGGCCGCCGCGCTATGGTGTCCGGTTCTCGCCGGGAGGACCGAATCGCTCGCGATGTATCGCCGCGTGCAGCGGCCGCCGCTGCCGCCAGCCGTGGCGCTCCAGATCCGGCGCCTCGTGCAGTCGGCTCACCGGCCCGACGCACAGCCAGGCGACCGGCCGGATGCCGTCCGGGATGCCGAGCAGTTCGCGCAGGTAGGGCTCCCGGTAGAAGCTGACCCAGCCGACGCCCAGGCCCTCCGCGGTCGCCGCGAGCCACAGGTTCTGGATCGCCAGGCAGACCGAGTACAGCCCGGCGTCGGCGATCGCGTGCCGCCCGAGCACGTCCGGGGCGCCGCGGCGCGGGTCGTAGGTCACCACGATCCCCAGGCTGGAGTCCAGGATGCCCTCGATCTTGATCTTCGCGAACGTGTCCTCGCGGTCGGCGGGCAGCGAATCGGCGAAGATCTCACGCTCGGTGAGCACGTGCTCGCGAAAGGCGGCCCGGGTGTCCGTGTTGGTTATCAGGACGAAATCCCATGGCTGGGTGAGGCCCACGCTCGGCGCCGAATGGGCCGCGGTGAGGACGCGTTCCAGCACCTCCGGCGGGATCGGCTCGCCGGTGAACTCCGCGCGCACGTCCCGGCGGCGCTCGAGCACCTGGTAGAAGCTCGTCAGTTCGTCGAGCACACCGCCTCCAGGACCCAGTCCACCGCGTCGGACACCGCGCTCACCGTAGGCGCCTCGGGACGGTACGGCCTGCGCACCACGATCACCGGCACGCCGAGTTCGCGGGCCGCGGTGAGTTTCGCCGAGGTCATCGTGCCGCCGCTGTCCTTGGTGACCAGGACGTCGATGCGGTGCTCGCGCAGCAGGGCGGATTCGCCTTCGACGTGGTACGGGCCGCGGTCGAGCAGGATCTCGATCTTCGGCGGCAGCGGCGGTTCCGGCGGGTCGACGCAGCGGGCCAGGAACCAGGGCTCGGTGAGCCGGGCGAACGCCGACAGGCCCTGCCGCCCGCTGGTCAGGAAGACGCGTTCGCCGAGGCGTTCCACGGTGTCCGCGGCCTCGTCGAGGGAGCCGACCCAGTGCCAGTCGTCGCCGGGTCCCGCCTGCCAGCCCGGGCGTTGCAGCCGCAGCAACGGGATTCCGGCGAGCCGCGCGCCGGTCACCGCGGAGGTGCCGATCCGCTCGGCGAACGGATGCGTGGCGTCCACCACGACCTTCGCGTGGTTCTCGGTCAGCCACCGGGCCAGGCCCTCGGGTCCGCCGAAGCCGCCGATCCGGACCTCGCCGACCGGCAGCCGCGGGTTGGCGACCCGGCCCGCGAGCGAGGACACCACCCGGATCCCGCGCTCGATCAGCGCCGCCGCCAACGCCCGAGCCTCCGCCGTCCCACCCAGCACCAGCACACCCGTCATACCCCCGATCATGCCCCGCACCCCGGCAGCCGCCCGCGAGTCCCCCGTTCCCGTCGCGCGAGTCCCCCGTTTCGGTCGTGCGAGTTCCCCGTTTCGTGCGGCACCCCTTCGCCGCCGAAGTGCCCCCGTCCCGCCGAAACCGCACGCACTTTCGTTGCCGTATCACGGTTTCCGGTTTTTGTCGGGGGTGGGCGCTAGCTTGATGGGGTGCGAACAGGAATCACGATTTTCCCCGAGTACCGGTGGGCCGAGGCGGCGCCGAAGTGGCGCGCGGCCGAGGCCTACGGGTTCGACCACGCCTGGACGTTCGACCACCTGGGCTGGCGGTCCCTTGTGGACGGTCCCTGGTTCGGCGCGGTGCCCACCCTCACCGCAGCCGCGCTGGCGACCACCCGCATCGAACTCGGGCCGCTGGTCGCCACCCCGAACTTCCGGCATCCGCTCCCGTTCGCCCGCGAGCTCACCGCGCTGGACGACGTGAGCGGCGGCCGGATCATCGCCGGGATCGGGGCGGGCGGCGGCGGTTACGACGCCACGGTGTTCGGCCGCCACGGCGTCGTCACCGGGCGCGGGCGGCGGTACGCGGAGTTCGTGGAACTGCTCGACGCGTTGCTCACCCGGCAGCCGGTCGACTGGCGGGGCGAGCATTACGAGGCGGTGGACGCGCGCAACGAGCCGGGTTGCGTGCGGAAGCCGCGGCTGCCGTTCGTGCTCGCGGCGAACGGTCCGAGGGCGATGCGGGTCGCCGCGCGGTTCGGCCAGGGCTGGATCACCACCGGGGCTCCTGCGGAAGATCTCGAGGCCTGGTGGGCGGCGGTCGCCGAAGCGGGCGCACGCTTCGACGCCGCACTCGCCGAGGAGGGGCGCGAGGGCGCCGAAGTCCGCCGGTACCTGCAGACCGACGCGGCTCCGGAGTACTCACTGTCCAGTGTCGAGTGTTACCGCGAGTTCCTGGGCCGAGCGGGTGAGCTCGGCTTCACAGACGTGGTCGCCCCCTGGCCCCGAAAGGAGGGGATATTCGCCGGTGACGAGGGAGTACTGGAGCAGGTAGCCGCCGAGGTGTTGCCGAACCTCCGCTGACATCACGCTTTCGACGGGAAGGGATTGAGCCATGCGTATGCGATGATTCGGCGCGACGATCGCCGAGGAACCTGGTGGGTGGCCGAAGCCACGAATCCAGGGCGGTCCCGCCACTGTGACCGGCCGGCCAGGCCGGGAGCCAGAGCTTTGGGCGGTCGTTGCGTGCCGCGGGCCTTCGCCGGGCCCGGCCGCGGCACGGGCCAAGTCCAGTGGGCGAGGACACCCACTCGTGGCAAAGGAGTCTGAATGCGGCCGTACCCGTTCACCGCCGTCGTCGGCATGCAGGATCTACGTCTGGCGCTCGTACTGTCGGCCATCTCGCCCGCGATCGGCGGGGTGCTCGTTCGCGGCGAGAAGGGCACCGCGAAGTCGACCATGGTCCGCGCGCTGGCCGGGCTCCTGCCGGGGGTGGAGGTGGTCGACGGCTGCCGGTTCTCCTGCGATCCGGCGAGTCCGGATCCGGCCTGCCCGGACGGTCCGCACCCGGCCGGGGCGAAGTCGCACGGGCGGCCCGCGCGACTGGTCGAGCTGCCGGTGGGCGCCGCCGAGGACCGCGTGGTCGGCTCGCTGAACCTGGAACGCGCGCTGGGTGAGGGCGTCACCGACTACCAGCCCGGTCTGCTCGCCGCCGCGCACCGCGGACTGCTGTACGTCGACGAGGTCAACCTGCTGCACGACCACCTGGTCGACACGCTGCTGGACGCCGCCGCGATGGGGCGCGCCACGGTGGAACGCGAAGGTGTCTCGGTTTCGCATGCCGCCCGGTTCGTGCTGATCGGCACCATGAACCCGGAGGAGGGGGAACTGCGGCCGCAGCTGCTCGACCGGTTCGGGCTGACCGTCGAGGTCGCCTCGAGCCGCGATCCGGAGCAACGGGTCGAGGTCGTCCGCAGGAGGCTCGCGTACGAGTCCGATCCGGACTCCTTCGCCGCGGGCTACGCCGAGTCCGATGCCGCCCTGGCCGCGGAAATCCAGGCGGCACAACGGTTGCTGCCCTCGGTCGCGCTGACCGACGACGCCCTGCGCCAGATCGCGGGGGTGTGCGCCTCCTTCGAGGTGGACGGGATGCGCGCGGACATCGTCACCGCGCGCACGGCCGTCGCGCACGCCGCCTGGTCCGGGCGGGACGAGGTGACGACCGAGGACATCCGGGTCGCCGCCCGCCTCGCGCTGCCGCATCGCCGTCGCCGGAATCCCTTCGACGCGCCCGGAATCGACTCCGATCAGCTCGACCAGGTGCTCGAGGATGCCCAGCCGCCTGCCGAACCCGATCGTGGTCCGGAGGACGACGGCCCGGGGCCGGGTTCCGGCGCCGAGCCGCCGGAGCAGGGCCCGGCGCCGGAAGGCAACGCGCCGCAACCGGAAACCGGCGGCGAACCCGGCGGTTCGGGCGAGCAGCGGACCGTGGGCGCCGGGGCGCCGTACCGGGCGAAGCTGTTCACGGTTTCCGGTACCGGCGAGGGCGCGCACGGCAGGCGGTCGCGGGCGATCACCGACAACGGGCGGACGATCGGCGTGCGGCCCTCGAGCGCGCGCGACGGGCGGCCGCATCTGCTGGCGACCGTCCGCGCGGCCGCGCCGCACCAGCGCGCCCGCGGCCGCGCGGGCGCCGGGCTGGAACTGCGCCCGCGCGATCTCCGGTTCGCGCTGCGCGAGGGCCGGGAGGGCAACCTCGTGCTGTTCTGCGTGGACGCGTCGGGCTCGATGGGCGCGCGGGCGCGGATGCGCGAGGTGAAGGCCGCCGTGCTGTCCCTGCTGCTGGATGCCTACCAGCGCCGGGACAAGGTCGGCCTGGTCACCTTCCGCAACGCCGAGGCCGATCTCGCGCTGCCGCCGACGATCAGCGTGGAGGCCGCGGCGTCCCGGCTGGAGGCGTTGCCGACCGGCGGCCGCACCCCGCTCGCCGAAGGACTGCTCAAGGCCGCGCACGTGCTGCGCGTCGAGTCCATCAGGGATCCGCGCCGACGCCCGCTGCTGGTCGTGGTCACCGACGGCCGCGCCACCAGCGGCGCCGACGCGGTCGCCCGCGCGCAGGCGGCCGCCGGTCTGCTCGCGGGCACCGGCGCGGCGAGCGTGGTGATGGACTGCGAGAGCGGCCGCATGCGGCTCGGCCTCGCCGCCGAACTGGCCGCCCGGCTCGGCGGCGAACACGTTCCGCTCGGCGAGGTCGCCGCCGACGCGCTGGCGAACGAGGTCCGCGCCCGGACCGGGAAGGCGGCCTGATGCCGAAGGGAAAACCGGAGGTCATCCCGGACGACGGCCTCACCACCCGCCAACGCCGCAACCGCCCGCTGCTCGTCGTGCACACCGGCGTGATGAAGGGCAAGTCGACCGCCGCCTTCGGGATGGCCCTGCGCGCGTGGAACCAGGGCTGGAAGATCGGCGTGTTCCAGTTCGTGAAGTCCGCGAAGTGGCGGGTGGGGGAGCAGTCCGCGTTCCAGGCCCTCGGCGAGGTGCACGAACGGACCGGCCAGGGCGGTCCGGTCGAATGGCACAAGATGGGCGAGGGCTGGAGCTGGGCGCGCAAACCGGGCAGCGAAGAGGACCACGCCGAGAAGGGCCGCGAGGGCTGGGCGGAGATCAAACGCCGCCTCGCCGAGGAACGCCACGACTTCTACGTCCTCGACGAGTTCGCCTACCTGCTGCACTGGGGCTGGCTCGACGTCGACGAGGTCGTCGAAACGCTGACGAATCGCCCCGGCCGCCAGCACGTGGTGATCACCGGCCGCAACGCGCCGCGGGCGCTGATCGACGCCGCCGATCTGGTGGTCGAGATGACCAAGATCAAGCATCCGATGGACGCGGGGCAAAAGGGCCAGCGGGGCATCGAGTGGTAGCCCGGATCGTGATCGCCGCGCCCGCGTCCGGGCACGGCAAGACCACGGTCGCCGCCGGGCTGATGGCCGCGCTGCGCGCACGCGGACTCGCGGTGTCCGGGCACAAGGTGGGCCCGGATTTCATCGACCCGAGCTACCACGCGCTCGCCACCGGCCTGCCCGCCCGCAACCTGGACCCGTTCCTGCAGGGCGAGGACCGGCTGGTTCCCTTGCTGCGCCACGGTTCCCGGGCCGCGGAGCTGGCGGTGATCGAAGGCGTGATGGGCCTCTACGACGGGCAGCTCGGCACCGAGGGCTTCGCGTCCACCGCGCACGTCGCCCGGCTGCTGGACGCGCCCGTGGTGCTCGTGGTGGACGCGAGCGCGGCCAGCCGCAGCGTGGCCGCCCTGGTGCTGGGGTTCCGGCACTACGACCCGGAGATCCGGCTGGCCGGGGTGATCCTGAACAAACTCGGCTCGCAGCGCCACGAGGACGAGATCCGCGCGGCCCTGCACCGCACCGGGATTCCCGTGCTCGGGGCGTTGCGCCGCAGCGACGATATCCACGCGCCCAGCCGCCACCTCGGGCTGGTTCCGGCGGGGGAGCGGGCCGCCGAGTCGCACCGGATGCTGCCCAGGCTGGCTTCCTGGATCGCCGAGGGCGTGGACCTCGACGCCGTGGTGCGCGTCGCCCGGAACGCGCCGCCGCTCGCCGGGCCCGCCTGGTCGCCCGAGGCCGAGTGGTCCGGTCCGCGAGCCGTGGTCGCCGCCGCGGCCGGGGAGGCGTTCACCTTCCGCTACACCGAGACCGTCGAGCTGCTGGCCGCCGCCGGGGTCGACGTCGTGGACGTGGATCCCTTGCGCGACAAGGCATTGCCCGAGGGCTGCGCGGGTCTGTACTTCGGCGGCGGTTTTCCCGAGGTGCACGCCGACGAACTGTCCGCGAACGGACCGCTGCGCGCGGCGGTCGCCGCCGCGGCCGGGCGCGGGATGCCGATCGTCGCGGAATGCGCGGGCATGCTGTACCTGTGCCGCGAACTCGACGACCTCCCGATGGCCGGGGTCCTCGACGCCACCGCCCGCATGCGCCCCCGCGGCGCCCTCGGCTACCGGAAAGCGCGCGCACTTTCGGCGAACGTGCTCGCGGAAGCCGGGCAGGAGGTGACCGGGCACGAGTTCCACCGCACGGAAGTCCGGCCCCGGCACGGGGGAACGCCCGCCTGGGAATGGAACGGCGAACCGGAGGGCTTCACCACGGCGAACGTGCACGCGTCCTACCTGCACGTGCACTGGGCAGGCCATCCCGCGCTGGCGCAACGCTTTGCCGACGCCGTGCACGTGCACGCGGGTACCTTGGTGGCCAGCGGTGACTGACTACGACCTGCACCACCACGGCGATCGCGAGGTCGGCGACGGCCTGGTGGACCTCGCGGTCAACGTGCGCCTGCCCGCCCCGCCGGACTGGCTGCGCCAGGAACTCGCCGACTGCCTGGCCGACCTCGCCGCGTACCCGGACGTCCGCGCCGCCACCGAAGCCGTCGCCACCCGGCACGGGCGGAGCACGGACGAAGTCCTGGTGACCGCCGGAGCCGCCGAGGCGTTCACCCTTTTGGCTGGTGCGTTGCACCCCCGGCAACCAGTAGTCGTGCACCCGCAGTTCACCGAGCCCGAAGCCGCCTTGCGGGCCGCCGGGCACGAAGTGCGTCGCGTGCTGCTGTCCCCGGACGACGGTTTCCTCCTCGATCCGGCCGCCGTGCCCGAGGAAGCGGACCTGGTCTTCGTCGGCAACCCCACCAACCCGACCTCGGTCCTGCACCCGGCCGAGTCCCTGCGCGCCCTGCTCCGGCCGGGCCGCCTGGTGGTCGTCGACGAGGCGTTCCTGGACGCCGTTCCCGGCGAACCGGAATCCCTTGCCGCACAAGCGGTACCGGGGCTGGTCGTGCTGCGCAGCCTGACCAAGACCTGGGGCATCGCGGGCCTGCGCGCGGGCTATGTGCTCGCCTCGCCGGAGACCGTCGACCGCCTGCGTGCCGTGCAACCGCCGTGGTCGGTGTCCACCCCGGCCGCGGTCGCCCTGGTCGCGTGCTCGCGCCCGGCCGCACTCGAGGAGGCGGACAAACTCGCCGTCGCCGCCGAAGCCGACCGGGACTTCCTGGTCGCCGGTCTCCGCGACCAGGGCATCGAGGTGACGGGCGACCCGAGGGGACCGTTCGTGCTGGTGCGTGTTGCCAATGGGGCAACGGTCCGCTCGCGGTTACGCGAGCTGGGTTACGCCGTGCGCCGGGGCGACACGTTCCCCGGCCTGGACCCGGACTGGCTGCGCATCGCCGTCCGCGACCAGCCGACCATCCGGGGGTTCCTGGCGGCCTTGCGGGCGAGTCGGGAATCTCGACTCACCTGATCTCGACTTACTATCCGTGCGCATCCGATTTCGAGGGGTGATGCACGATGGGTGCGCCGAGGAAGCCGAACCATCCGATGCGCAAGCTCGGCCGTACATTGCGAGATCTGCGCGAGCGGAACCGCATGACGCAGGAGGAAGTCGCGAAGCGCATGCGCTCCTCCAACTCGAAGCTGAGCCGCCTGGAACACGGCCAGCTGCCCAACTTCCACGAGTACCTGGCGATGCTGGACCTGTACGGCATCATCCCCAACAACTACCCGCCCTATGTGGCGCTCTACGAACGCGCCAAGGAGAAGGGCTGGTGGCACGCCTACGGTATCGACGACCGAGGATTCGTCAGCCTGGAAGCCGAGGCTTGCAAGGAGCGTGAGCATCAGCTCGGCTACATCCCCGGCTTGTTGCAGACCGAGGAGTACATGCGAGCCAATTTCGCCGGGGCGCGCAAACCGATTCGCGGCAAAAAACTCGAGAACGAGCTAGCCGTGCGGTTGCGCAGGCAGTTGCGGCTGACCGAGGAGCCCGTGCTGCAAGTGCACGCGATCATCGATGAGACGGTGCTGCGCAGGCCGATCCTTCGGCCCGCGGCGCATCGCCGACAGCTCGAGCACGTGCTCGAAGTGGCGGAGCTGTCCACGGTGAAAGTTCAAGTGCTTCCCATCGCGGAAGGCGCGCACTCAGGACGGAACGGAAGCTTCATCATCCTCAGCTACCCGGATCCCGAGGATCCCGATATCGCCTACCTGGAACACGGGTTCGGCTCGCTCCAGACGGAGAAGGAAGCCGAGGTCAGCGTTGCTAGACTGGCCTTCGACCACCTCGCCCGGCTGGCTGGCAAGCACGACTCGGCAGCGCTGATCCGCGAGGTGATTGCCGAAACCTGAGCAGGGAAGAGGCCTACCGTGGAGTGGCGCAAGAGCAGTTACAGCACCGGCGACGGCCACAACGGGGCCTGCGTCGAGGTCGCCTTCGTTGCCGATGCCACCGTCGCCGTGCGGGACTCCAAGGCACCGGCCGCCGGTCAGCTCAGCTTCCCGGACTCGGCGTGGCAGGCGTTCCTGCGCGTTTTCTGACAAACTTGATGTTGCCAGGATCTTGGGGGTCCGTCGAATCACCGTTGATTCGAAGGGAAACATCTTGCGAAGACTCGGGATGGGGCTTGTCGCCGCGGTAACCGCACTGGTGGCGGTCGCCCCCTCGGCGGACGCCGAGGCCGGACGCTGGACCGAACCGACCTGCGCCACGGTCGACAGTCCAGGTTCGCTCACCTACACCAACGACGAGGGCGCGACGCTCAAGCCCACGAGCACCGCGATGACGCCGACCACCTACGCCTTCGGCCTGTCGGCGCTCGACACGCCGAACACGCTCGTCGCGGTGCAGGAGTACAGCAAACCCGGTGGCGGGCCGGTGGAACCCACCGTCCTGCGCTCGACCGACGCGGGCTGCCACTGGACGACGATCGGCGCCCTGAAGGACGGCTGGGTACTGGAAACCGTTGCCGCGCCGGGCGGGCGGACCTACCTCTGGCCCGCCGGTTCGGGCGAGAACCTCTACCTGGTCACCGGCACCACGATCACCCCGCGGCCGATCCCGGCCGGGATCGCCGGGCGGATGGCGGGCTTCGGCGTCGACAGGCGCAACGGATCCGTGGTGCGGTTCGTCGACACCGCCGGGCAGACCTACGTGAGCACCGACGCGGGCCGCACCTGGACCAAGCGCGGCGTGCCGATCGGCGGCGAATATTCGCTGTACCGGGCGGCTTTCGACCCGGCTGACCTGAACCACGTGGTGGTCGGGACCGGGAGCAACGGCGCCTACGTGACCTTCGACGGCGGCGTCACCTGGACCCAGTCCAGCGGCCTGGACCTCACCCCGGCCGGGCGGCTCGGCGTGAACGTGTTCACCGCGGCCGTGTCCCCGGCGAACCGCAACGTGGTCTACGCGATGGGCCTGGACATCGACCAGGCCGACGCGCACGACCCCTCGGACGGCCGCCACCTCTACCGCTCCACCGACGGCGGGCGCACGTTCGCGCCGATCGTCGACCAGAACCCGGATGTCACCCTGCCCAACGGCCCGCTGCTCGCACCGAGCCCGGTCGACCCGGGCGTGCTCTACTTCGTGTTCGGCATGAACTACGGCGGCTACGGCACCGATCTCTACAAGTGGACCGCGGCGACCGGTCAGGTCACCAAGACCCACAACGCGTACGACGAGATCTCGTCGATCGCCTTCAATCCGGCGCATCCGAACGTGATGTACCTCGGCCTGGCCTCCGAACCCGACGGAGTCTGACCAGAAAGGTTGCGATGTCCACGCAAGATGCCGCGGAGCCGACCGAGTTCCCGTCGCGAATGGGCAAGGTCGCTCCTCGCGAGCTGGCGCTCAACGGCTACACGCGGTACGAGCAGTTGACCAGCGTGACCGCGGCGGAGCTGCTGAAGATCCACGGCGTGGGCCCCAAGGCGATCCGGATCCTCGAGGAGGAACTGGCCGCGAGAGGGCTCTCCTTCGCCAGCTCCTGAACTCCGGGTCGTGAGTGTTCGGGCCGGTTGGAACCGGCCCGAACACTCACGACCGGCCGGGTTTCGGTGTGCAGGGCCAGCCGTTGCCCGGATCGAGGCTGCGGCTGGAACCTTCGGCCTTGTCCGCGTTCTTCAGGTACTGCCCGGTATGGCTTCCCTCGCGCTTGTTCTTCGCCGCGGGTTTGGCCGAACTGCACGAGCGCGGTAGGCACCAGCGCGAAGAGTCGTTTGGACATGGCGTTTTCCTCCCCCGTAGGCGTTGATCTTTCACCTGTCCAGACGCGCGGTTTGGGGGGAGGTGTTGCTTACCGAGGTTTACGGCGCGAGGGCGAGCAGGGCGGCGGTGGTGGCGATTTCGACGCAGGCGCCGAGGACGTCGCCGGTGATGCCGCCCAGCCGCCGCACGCAGCGGAGCAGGAGCACCGCGGCGGCCAGGTGGGCCGCGATGACCGCCAGCGGGGCGCGCCACCACGCGAGCCCGGGAGCCACCGCGGCGAGTGCGGTGAGCGCCAGGAAAGCCAGTACAGCCAACGGAATCGCGACGGTTCCGGCGACCGTCGCGCCGAGCCCTTCCGGGCGGGCCGACGGGATACCGCGGGCGCAGCACAGCGAAAGCGTCGCGCGGCCCGCGAGCACCGCGACGGCCGCCGCGGTGCTTCCGTGCCCGGCCGAGATCGCCCCGGCGAGGGCTCCACATTGGACAATCAGCACGAGCACCAGGGTCGCCACACCGGTCGGGCCGGAATCGCCGCGCCGCATGATCTCCAGGGCACGCGACCGGTCGTACGAGGCGCCGAGGCCGTCCGCGGTGTCGGACAGCCCGTCCAGATGCAGGCCGCGGCTGGCCAGGCCCACCGCGCCCACGGCGAGCCCGGCCGTGGCGAGCGCGGGCAGGCCGATCATTTGTCCACAGAGGACAATGAAGGTCGCCAACGCCGCCAAGGGGAGCGCGGCGATCGGGGCGAGCAGCATCGCGCGCCCGGCCACCCGGCGGTCGATGGTGTGCGGCGCGGGCACCGGCAGCGCGGTGAGCGTGCCGATCGCCATGCGCAACGAATCGATCAAGACAGCTCGAGGTCCGACAGGGAGCCCATTTCGGCCAGGATCGCGCGGGCGGCCCGCAGCGTGGGCACCGCCTGCACCGCGCCGCTGCCCTCGCCCAGACGCAGGGCGAGGTCCAGGATCGGTTGCAGGCCAAGGGATTTCAACGCGAACGCCTGGGACGGTTCGGTGGACCGGTGCCCGGCCAGCCACCAGTGCACGGCATCCGGGGCGATCTCGCGGGCGACCACGGCCGCCGCGCCGGAGAAGACGCCGTCCAGCAGCACCGGCACCCCGCGCGCCGCGCCCTGCACCAGGAACCCCGCGGTCGCCGCGGCGCAGGCGCTGCCCAGTGCGGTCAGCAGGTCGAACGGGTCGTTCACCCGATCGCCTGCCCGGGCCACCGCCGCCCGGACGATCTCGATCTTGCGGGCCCGGCCCTCCTCGTCCACCCCGGTTCCGGTGCCGACGACGTCCTCGGCGGGCAGTCCGAGCGCCGCGGCGACCAGGGCGCTGGCCACCGTGGTGTTGCCGATGCCCATGTCGCCGGGGATCAGCAGATCGGCACCGGCATCGGCCTCCGCGTCCGCGGCGGCCCGGCCCGCGTCGAACGCCCGCCGCGCCTCGCCCGGTTCGAGCGCGTCGGTCAGGTGGATGGCCCCGGAGCCCCGCCGGATCTTGTGCGCGCCGACTTCGGCGGGCACGCCCTCCATCGCGTCGTCGACCGCGATGTCCAGCACCCGCACCCGCGCGCCGACCTGGCGGGCGAGCACGCTGACCCCGCTGGTGCCGGACAGGAACACCCGCACCATGGCCGCGGTGATCTCGCGCGGGTACGCCGAAACGGCAGCCGCCTCGGCGACGCCGTGGTCCCCGGCGAAGATCACCACGCGGACCTCGTCCAGCGGGCGCGGGGGAACCACGCCGTGCGCCGCGCTCAGCCACGCGGCCAGTTCCTCCAGCCGCCCGAGCGCGCCGAGCGGTTTGACCAGCCCGTCCAGCCGCTCCACCGCGGCCGCCCGCGCCTGTTCGTCCGGTACGGGAATCTCGAATTCGGTCACGTCCGGCCCTCTCCGTCGAGTTCCAGCACCCGACCGGCCACGACCAGCAGCGTGCGATCCGACTGGGCGGCGACCCGGGTGTTGAGCGCGCCCAGCACATCACGGAACAGCCGCCCGGACCAGGTCGCGGGCACCACACCGGAGCCGACCTCGTTGCTCACCGCGGTCACCGGCACATGCGCCTCGGCCCACGCGGCGAGGAAGTCCTCCAGCCGCTCGTCGAGCCGCGCCTCCCAGCCGTCGGCCTGCTGCCACGCCCCGATGTCGTCGAGCACCCGGCTCACCCAGGTGCCGAGGCAGTCGATGAGTAGCGGTCTCGACGCGTCGCGCAGGGCCCCCGCGAGGTCGGTGGTCTCCAGGGTGCGCCAGTTCGCCGGTCTGCGTGCCTGGTGGGCCGCGACCCGGGCGGCCCATTCGGGGTCGTCCTCCCCGGCGGGGAGGCCCGGGGCCACGTAGACGACCTCGGGGTGGCGCGCCATGAACCGTTCCGCGTGCCGCGACTTGCCCGACCGGACACCACCGAGGATCAGCACCTTCTGGTCCTCGCGCGCGAGCCGGCGCAGCCGCCGCGCGGTGGCCTCCAGGCCGGCGGCGAGCCGCTGGGTCAGCTTGGTCATACCCCGCATTCTCGCCCAAGCGCTACCGTGCCCCGCGTGGTGTACACGACATCGGCGACCGCGGCGGGCCTGGCCACCGGTTACGCCGCGGACGCGCTCTTCGGCGACCCCCGCCGCGGCCATCCGGTCGCGCTGTTCGGCCGGGCGGCGGGAGCGCTCGAGCGGCGGATGTGGGCCGACTCGCGGACCCGCGGCCTCGGGTACACGGCGATCTGCGCGGGCACGGTGACCGGTCTCGGCGTCGCCGCGCAGCTCGCGACCCGGCGGCGGCCGTTCGCCCGGTTCGCCGCGACCGCGCTGGCCACCTGGACCGTCCTCGGTGGACGCAGGCTGGCCGCCGAGGGCGTCGCGATGGCCGCGCTGCTCGACGAGGGCGATCTGCCCGCCGCGCGGGAACGGCTGGGGAACCTGTGCGGCCGGGACGCCACCGACCTCGGCACCGGGGCGCTGTCCCGGGCCGCGACCGAATCGATCGCCGAGAACACCTCCGACGCGGTGGTCGCCCCGCTGTTCTGGGGCGCGGTGGCCGGGCTTCCCGGCCTGCTCGGCTACCGGGCGTTGAACACGCTCGACGCCATGGTCGGGCACCGGACACCGCGCTACGAGCGGTTCGGCTGGGCTTCCGCGCGGGCGGACGACGTGGCGAACCTGCTCCCGGCCCGGGCGGGTGCGCTCGCGGCGGTGGCGTGCGCCCCGGTGGCGGGCGGTCGCCCCGGCCGGGCGTGGCGGATCTGGCGGCGGGACGGCTCCCGGCACCCGAGCCCGAACGCCGGGCAGGTCGAATCCGCGTTCGCCGGGGCGCTGGGCGTCCGGCTCGGCGGGACCAACCACTACCAGGGCCGGATCGAGGACCGCGGCACGCTCGGCGACGGCCCCGGGCCCGGCCCCGCGGATCTGCGGCGCGCGGTGAAACTGTCCCGCGCGGTCGGCCTGGCCGCGCTCGCGGCCGCGATGTGGGTCGCACGGTGAGGGGCCTGCTGGTCGCCGGGACCACCTCGGACGCCGGGAAGAGCCTGGTCACCGCGGGCATCTGCCGGTGGCTGGCCCGGCAGGGCGTCCGGGTCGCGCCGTTCAAGGCGCAGAACATGTCGAACAACTCCATGGTTTGCGCCGACGGGGCGGAGATCGGCCGCGCGCAGTGGCTGCAGGCCCGCGCCGCAGGGGTCGAGCCGGAGGCGGCGATGAACCCGGTGCTGCTCAAACCGGGCAGCGACAAGCGCAGTCACGTGGTCGCGCTGGGCAAACCGTTCGGCGTGCTGGAAGCGGGGGAGTACGCGACCGGGCGCACGGAACTCGCGCGGATCGCCTTCGACGCGTACGCGATGCTGCGGGAACGGTTCGACGTCGTGGTGTGCGAGGGCGCGGGCAGCCCGGCGGAGATCAACCTGCGCGCGGGCGACTACGTGAATCTGGGGCTGGCGCGGCGGTTCGACCTGCCGGTCGTGGTGGTCGGGGACATCGACCGGGGCGGCGTGCTGGCGTCGATGTTCGGCACGCTGGCCCTGCTCGACGCCGACGACCAGGCGTTGGTGGCGGGCTGGATCGTGAACAAGTTCCGCGGGGACGTGGCGTTGCTGCGGCCGGGCCTGGACCGGATCGCCGAGCTGACCGGCCGCCCGGTGCTCGGCGTTCTCCCGTGGCTGGACGGCGTGTGGATCGACTCCGAGGACGCGCTCGCCGCCGCCGGGTGGGCGCGCAACCCCGCGCGGCCGGGCCGCGCGTTGCGGGTCGCGGTGGTGCGGTTTCCCCGGGCCTCCAACGCGACCGACGTGGACGCGCTCGCCGCCGAACCCGGCGTGCACGTCACGCTGACCGCCGATCCGGACGTGGTGTCCGCCGCCGACCTGGTGGTACTCCCGGGGTCACGGGCCACAGTGGACGATCTGCGCTGGCTCCGCGAACGCGGCCTCGACGCCGCCCTGCACGCCCGCTCCGCCGCCGGTCGCCCGCTCCTCGGCATCTGCGGCGGCCACCAGATGCTCGCCCAGTCCATTGTGGACACCGTCGAATCCGGCGCCGGACGGGTCGACGGCCTGGCGCTGTTGCCGTCTACTGTGGACTTCGCCGCCGAGAAGGTGCTCGGCCGCCCGGCGGGCCGGTGGCGCGGGCACCCCGTCTCGGCCTACGAGATCCACCACGGAGTCGTCACCCTCGACGGCTCGATCCCTGACGTGGAGCCGTTTCTGGACGGCTGGCGGTGCGGGGTGGTCTGGGGGACCACCTGGCACGGCGCCTTCGAGAACGACGGTTTCCGTCGGGCCTGGCTCACCGAGGTCGCCGCGCAGGCCGGGATCGACTGGTCCCCGGCCCCGGGCGCCCCCGGCTTCGCCGCCCTGCGCGAAACCATGCTCGACACCCTCGCCGACGCCGTCGCCGAGCACCTGGACACCACCACCCTCCTCGACCTCCTCACCCACGGCACCCCCGCCGATCTCCCCTCCCTCCCACCCGGTGCCCACCCGTAGCCGAACTTCCCCCAATGGGGAGTTTTCATCCTGTTGGTGCTGGTCAGTGGGGTTGACGGTGGCG
>NZ_VTHK01000140.1 GCF_009765355.1 Amycolatopsis anabasis
GATGTGGTCGGTGATGGCCTGGGAGTTCGGGTAGTCGAACACCAGCGTCGCCGGCAACCGCAACCCCGTCACCGCGTTCAACTGGTTCCGCAACTCCATCGCCGCCAGCGAATCGAAACCCAGCTCCTGGAACGCCCGATCCGGCTCGATCGACTCCGCCGACGCATGCCCCAGCACACCCGCCACCCGCGACCGCACCAGGGTGAGCACGCTGCGGCGCCGTTCCTCGGGGTTCAACCCGGCGAGCCGCTGTTCCAGCGTCGCCTCGGCGTTCGCGCCCGACGCCGCGCGCCGGGCCGCGGGGGCCAGACCGCGCAGCAGCGCCGGGATCTCTTCCCTGCCGCGCAACGCCGTGGCGTCGACCCGCACCGGCACGACCACCGGCCGATCGGCGGCCAAGCCCGCGTCGAACAACGCCAGCGCCGACTCCACCGGCAACGGCGGCAAACCCTGCGCACGCATCCGCTGCCGATCGGTGTCCCCGAGCAACCGGCCCAGTCCGGCCTCGACGTCCCACAATCCGAAGGCCATCGCCGTCGCGGGGAGCCCCTCGCTCCGGCGATGGGCGGCCAGGGCGTCCAGGAAGACGTTCGCCGCCGCGTAGTTCGCCTGCCCCGCCGCCAGCACCAACCCACCAGCCGACGAGAACAACACGAACGCCGACAACTCGAGATCCCGCGTCAGCTCGTGCAGATACCACGCGGCATCCGCCTTCGGCGCCAACACCGCGTCCACCCGCTCCGGCGACTGCGCGCCCACCAACCCGTTGTCACCGACCGCCGCCGCGTGGACCACGCCGCGCAGGTCCGGTATCCCGGCGACCAGCTTGGCCGCGGCCTCCCGGTCCGCCACGTCGCACGCGACGACTTCCGCCGAGGCACCGAGTTCGGCCAGATCGGCCACCAACTCGCCCGCACCCGGCGCGTCCAAACCCCGGCGACTGGTCAACACCAACCGCCGCACACCGTGCACCGCCACCAAATGCCGCGCCACCAACGCACCCAGACCACCCGTACCACCGGTCACCAGCACCGAACCCTCGCCACCGAACACCGGGTCCCGCTGCTCGGACGGCAGCCGCACCAGCCTCGGGACGAAGGTCGCACCCGACCGGATCGCGATCTCCGGTTCGCCGGTGGCGATCGCGGCGGGCAGGATGCGCTCGGCGTCGCGATCCTCGTCCAGATCGACCAGGACGAACCGGCCCGGGTTCTCCGCCTGCGCCGCCCGCACCAGACCCCACACCGGCGCCTGCGCGAGATCCACTCCGGCGTCGGTGTCGACGGCGACCGCGCCGCGGGTGACCACGGCCAGCCGGGACTCGGCGAACCGCTCGTCGGCCAGCCACCGCTGCACGACCTCCAGCACCCGGTGCGCGACCGACCGCATCCCGGCCGGAACCTCGCCCGAGGGCTCGGGGCTCGCGAACACGACCACGTCCGGCACCGGCTCGGGCACCTCGTCCCATTCCGCGAAGGACAGCTGGGCGGGCTCGCCGCACGCGACCGGTTTCCAGTCGATGCCGTAGAGCGGGTCGCCCTGCCCACCGGCCCGCAACTGCTCCGGCGACACCGGACGGCCCACCATCGAATCCACCGACAGGACCGGCTGCCCGGACTGGTCCGCGACCGCCAGGTGCAGGCCGCCGTCCGCCGATCCGGTGATCCGGACCCGCACCGCGGTGGCGCCCACCGCGAACAGCGACACCCCGTTCCACGCGAACGGGATCACCGTGCCACCGGACGCGTCGCCCGTCTCACCGGGGAGGCCGAGGGTCGGATGCATGGCCGCGTCCAGCAATGCCGGGTGCAACCCGAACCGCTCGGCGTCACCACGCGCCCGCTCCGGCAACACCACCTCGGCGAACAACTCCGCACCACGCCGCCACACCGCACGCATGCCCCGGAACACCGGGCCGTAGCCGTAGCCGCGTTCGGCGAAGGCGTCGTAGGCGTCGGCGACGTCGACCGATTCCGCACCCGCGGGTGGCCAGGCGGTCAGGTCGAAGGCCGGGGAATCGCCTGCCGGAACCAGGAATCCGGTCGCGTGCCGGGTCCAGGACTGCTCGGTGTCTTCCCGGCGCGAGTAGACGGTGACCGGCCGGTGCCCGGAGGTTTCCGCGTCGACCACGACCTGCAACTGGACACCGCCGCGATCGGGCAGCACCAGCGGCGCCTCCAGGGTCAGCTCCTCGAGGGCGGCGCAGCCGACCTGCTCCCCGGCCCGCAGGGCGAGTTCCACGAAACCGGTGCCCGGAACCAGGACGCTGCCCAGCACCGCGTGATCCGCGAGCCACGGCTGGCTCTCCCGGGACACCCTGCCGGTGAGCACCACACCGTCCGTGCCGGGCAACGGCACCGCCGCGCCGAGCAGCGGGTGCTCCACCGCGCCCAGGCCGACCGTCCGGACGTCTCCGCCGCTCTCGGCGTTGAGCCAGTACGACTCGCGCTGGAACGCGTAGGTCGGCAGTTCGACCGCCCGCGGACCGTGCGGGGCGAAGAACGCCCGCCAGTCCACGCGACCGCCCCCGGCATGCAGACGGCCGAGCGCGCCGAGCAGCGTGGCGACCTCGTCCCGGCCGCTCCGCGCGACCGGCACCAGCACGCCGTCCTCGGCGAGGTCCGCGAGGGATTCCTGGGCCATACCGGTGAGCACCCCGTCCGGGCCGAGTTCGACGAACCGGGTCACCCCCTCGGCATGCAGGGTGCGCACGCCGTCGGCGAACCGGACGGCCTGCCGCACGTGTTCGACCCAGTACTCAGGAGTGGCCGG
>NZ_VTHK01000141.1 GCF_009765355.1 Amycolatopsis anabasis
TCATGGACACCCTCGCCTACGTCTTCGACCTCGCACCCCTTGGAATAGGTCGTCTAGTCAGTAGCACGTCCCAGGCTCTGGCCCGGTTTTGCGTGAATCGGTGATGGGGTGGGAAGCCCGGCCTGCTATCCGTGTGTCCCATCGCCGAACCAGGTGGTCAGGGCGGTGGTGAGGGTGTCGGTTGGTTGTGGATCGGTTTGGGTGGAGATCCAGGCGGTGTGCCCGTCGGGGCGGATCAGCAGCCCTTCGAGGTCGGGGTGCTCGGGACAGCGGGCGCGGTGCGCGGTCACCCTGCTCTCGGGCCCGGTCGGCAGGGTGCGGTCGCCGAGTTCGAGCAGCACCGGACGGGCGGTCCGCAGCAGCTTGGCGATGCTGGTGTGCTCGCCGTCGGTGATCAGCTTCAGGTTCGGGGCCAGCCTGCCCAGCCACGGGTGTTCACCGGGGATTTTCGGGTCGTACCGGGTGCTCACCCCGGTGATCAGTTCGGCGAGGTACTTGCCGACCGGTGCGAGCGCGGTCAGTTCGCTGAACAGGTCGCGCACCGGATCGAGCGCCGTTTCCCGCCGCCCGAGCACCGTCTGCACGCGCGTCGTCCGCAGCACGCGCGCCCCGGCCGGGTGGCGTTCCTCGTGGTAGCTGTCCAGCAGGCCGTCCGGGGCGTGCCCGAGCGTGGTCGCCGCGAGTTTCCAGCCGAGGTTGACCGCGTCCGCGAGCGCCACGTTCACGCCCACCGCTCCCGCCGGTGGGTGGATGTGCGCGGCATCCCCGGTCAGCATGATCCGGCCCGCGACGTACCGGTCCGCCTGCCGCGCCGCGTCGGAGAACCTGGTGAGCCAGCGTGGTTCGCGAAGCGCGACCCGGCGGCCGAGTGCCTGGTCGAGGACGTTCTGGAAGTGGGCGAGCTGGACTGGCTGGTCACGGTCACCGGGTGGTTCCGGTTCGTCGAGCACGATCCGCACGTAACCGGGCCGGGGGATCACGAACACCGTGCCGTGTTCGCCTTCGGTCACACCGAAGGGCAGGTCGGCGGGGTCGGCGAGTTCCACGTCCGCGAGCAGGCTGAACGTGGTGGCGTCGGTGCCGGGAAAGCCGATCCCGGCGAGTTTGCGGACGATGCTGCGGCTGCCGTCGCAGCCGACAAGGTAGTCGGCCCGGATCCGCCGGTGGGCGCCATCGACCCGCAGGGTCACGCCGACCCCGGTGTCGTCCTGGTCGCATCCGACGACCTCGTGTCCCCAGCGCACGGGCACGCCCAGTTCGGCCAGCCACTGTTCGAGCAGTTCTTCGACCAGGGTCTGCGCGATGCCGAGCACGTACGGGTGATCGGTGTCCATCGCGGTCAGATCCAGCGGCCGGGCCGGATCGGCGAACATGCTGTAGGGCACCGTAGGACCCGCTTCGAGGAAGCGGTCGGCGATGCCGCGCCGGTCCAGCAGCTCGAGGCTGCGCGCGTTGAGGGTGAAGCCCCGGCAGATCGGCGACCGTCGCGGCAACTGGTCCACGACCAGCACCTCGACCCCGGCGAGTGCGAGTTCGGCGGACAGCATCAACCCGGCCGGCCCCGCCCCGGCCACGACGACCGTCATCGGACCTCCCCCGCGGCCCCGGTCTGGTCGGATTCGGGTTCCGGCCAGGCCAGGCAGCCCTGCTCGATGTCGTCGACGGTCTCCTCGATCCAGCCGAGTTCGGCTTCGCACATCCGCACCGCGTACTCGGCCTCCACCACGAACAACCGCGGCACCTCGCCCAGCGCCGCGCGGTGCCCTTCCCGCATCTCGTCGAGTTGCACGCGTAGCCGGTCGGCCCGCTCCCGCAACGCGACCACCGCGCCCTCCGGGCCGAGCGCGCCCAGGTAGCTGACCGCGGCGAGAAACTTCGGATACTCGGCGACCGGAATGCGGATCAGCTCATCCACCCAGCGCACGAACTCCGCATGCCCCAGCGGGGTCTGCTGGTAGATCGTCCGCTCCGGACGGGCACCGACCCGGACGGTCTCGCGCGCCTCGATCCACTCGGCCCGCTCCAGGGCGCGGACCACGTCGTAGAGCGAGCCGGTGGTCACCTTGAACACCCGGTCCATACCGCGTTCCCGCAGGGTGGCGGCCATGGCATGGGGATGCATCGGGGACTCGATCAGCAGCCCCAGCACGGCCAGCCCCAACGGGTTGGACACGGTGCGTCGTTTACTCTCAGCCAACTACTTGCCTCCGATCGCTCGGAACCAAGTATCCGAACTCGGCGACAACTGTCAACCCTGGGAAGCGACCCCCAAACTCGACCACGGTGGATGATCTCAACCGGTGCGGGCCGCTTGTGCTCGCGAATCGTGCAGGCCCTCACCGCCGCCGAGTTCGGGCCCGGAGTGCGTCGAGCGCGGCGAACAGGTGGCGCACGATGCGCCGCGAGGGTTTCCTGCCCGACGCAGCGAGTGATCTCACGGCGGACCGAGCGCGACGGGCCAGACGCATTCCCACAGCACGCGGATCCGCTGGACCTGGCTGACCATGTCCACGAGCAACTGCTCCGGTGGAGGGCCAGCGCGGGATCAGAAATCATCGCCGGCACCGCAACCCGCTCTGGTGCCGATGGGAGCGGGTGGTCCGATATTCGATTGACATGGTGCCGGCGCGGCTGGCTAGGGTGATGGCCATGTTCTTCCGAGTCTGACGCGACCGCTGGCGGGTTGCGGATACTCCCTCGCCAGTGATGCGGGGCGGCATGCGGCCGCCCCGGGTCGCGATGCGGGAGA
>NZ_VTHK01000142.1 GCF_009765355.1 Amycolatopsis anabasis
AATATGCAGGATGCGGTGTTGATCGATTTGGCTGTGAAGGTCAAGTCTGATGTGGATGTTCTGTTCCTGGAGACGGGTTACCATTTCGCGGAGACCATCGGCACCCGGGACGCGGTGCGGACGGTGTATCCGGGGGTGCGGATCGTCAACGCGCAGGCCGTCCAGAGTGTGGCCGACCAGGATGCGGAGTACGGGCCGAAACTGCACGACCGGGATCCGAACCAGTGCTGCCATCTGCGCAAGGTCATCCCGCTGCGCAAGACGTTGTCGCGGTATTCCTGCTGGGTGACCGGGGTGCGGCGGGTGGACGCGCCGACGCGGGCGAACACCCCGATCGTGGGCTGGGACGACCGCAACGGCCTGGTCAAGGTCAACCCGATCGCGGCGTGGACCGACGACGAGTTCAACACCTACCTCACCGAACACGGCATTTTGCAGAACCCGCTGGTGTCGGAGGGGTATCTGTCGATCGGCTGCGCCCCCTGCACCGCGAAGGTGGCGCCCGGGGCGGATCCGCGCAGCGGCCGGTGGGCCGGGCAGTCGAAGACCGAATGCGGCCTGCACGGCTGACAGAAAGGCACCTATGACCACGCTCGAACCCGCGACCGACGCGGCGCGGGACAACCTGTCCGCGCTCGAATCCGAAGGCGTGCACATCTTCCGCGAAGTAGCCGGCGAGTTCGACCGCCCGGTGATCCTGTTCTCCGGCGGCAAGGACTCGACCCTGCTGCTGCACCTGGCGATCAAAGCGTTCTGGCCCGCCCCGGTACCCTTCCCGCTGCTGCACGTGGACACCGGCCACAACTTCACCGAAGTCATCACCTTCCGCGACCACGTCGTGAAGAAGTACGGGCTGCGGCTGATCGTGGCCACAGTGCAGGACTGGATCGACGACGGCCGCCTGACCGAACGCCCCGACGGCACCCGCAACCCCCTGCAAACCCAGCCCCTGCTGGACACGATCACCGCCCACAAGTTCGACGCGGTGTTCGGCGGCGGCCGCCGCGACGAAGAACGCGCCCGCGCCAAAGAACGAATCTTCAGCCTGCGCAACGCCTTCGGCCAATGGGAACCCCGCCGCCAACGCCCCGAACTGTGGAACCTCTACAACGGGCGCCACCGCCCCGGCGAACACGTCCGCGTCTTCCCCCTCTCCAACTGGACCGAAGCCGACGTGTGGAACTACATCGCCCGCGAACACCTCGAACTGCCCTCGATCTACTACGCCCACCGACGCCCCGTCTACCTGCGCGACGGCATGCTGCTCACCGAAGGCCCCTGGGGCGGACCCCGCGACGGCGAAACCGTACGCGAACTGAGCGTGCGCTACCGCACCGTCGGCGACGGCTCCTGCACCGGCGCGGTCGAATCCACCGCCACCACCGTCGAACAAGTGATCGCCGAAGTCCAAGCCAGCCGCCTGACCGAACGCGGCGCCACCCGAGCCGACGACCGCCTGTCGGAGGCCGCCATGGAAGACCGCAAGCGAGAGGGCTACTTCTGATGACGAGCCTGCTCAGACTGGCCACCGCCGGCAGCGTCGACGACGGCAAATCCACCCTCGTCGGCCGCCTGCTCTACGACACCAAATCCGTACTCGCCGACCAACTCGACGCCGTCACCCGCGCCAGCATCGACCGCGGCCACACCACCCCCGACCTCTCCCTGCTGGTCGACGGACTGCGCTCGGAACGCGAACAAGGCATCACCATCGACGTGGCCTACCGCTACTTCGCCACCCCCCACCGCAGCTTCGTCCTCGCCGACACCCCCGGACACGTCCAATACACCCGCAACACCGTCACCGGCGCCTCCACCGCCCAACTCGCCATCCTCCTCGTCGACGCCCGCAAAGGCGTCGTCGAACAAACCCGCCGTCACGCCGCCGTGCTCGCCCTGCTCGGCGTACCCCGACTGGTCCTCGCGGTCAACAAAATCGACCTGGTCGGCCACGACGAAGAAGCCTTCGCCCTCATCGCCAAAGAATTCACCGCCCACGCCACCTCACTGGGCTACCCCGAGGGGGCGGTACTCACCATCCCCGTCTCCGCACTCCACGGCGACAACATCGCCCACCACTCCCCCAACACCCCCTGGTACAGCGGCCCCACCCTGCTCGAACACCTCGAAACCGTGCCCGTCGCCCCCGACCCCCACGACGCCGCGTTCCGGTTCCCCGTGCAATACGTCATCCGCCCCCGCACCCCCCAACACCCCGACTACCGCGGCTACGCCGGACAAATCGCCGCCGGAACCGTACGCCCCGGCGACAAAGTCCTGGTACTACCCCAAGGGCTGCACACCACCGTGGAACGAATCGACACCCCCGACGGCCCCCTGGCCGAAGCAGGCGCGGGCAAATCAATAACCGTGATACTCACCGACGACCTCGACATCACCCGCGGGGATCTGATCGCCGCGGCCGATCGCGCGCCCACCCCCACCGACGAACTCACCGCAGCCCTGTGCTGGCTCTCCAGCAAACCCCTACACCCCGGAACACGGGTGCTGGTCAAACACGGCACGCGCACCGTCCAAGCACTCGTCGAGGAACTCACCGCACGCTTCGACGAACAAACACTGTCCAGTGTGGACAACCCGGAAACGTTGGAACTCAACGACATCGGCC
>NZ_VTHK01000143.1 GCF_009765355.1 Amycolatopsis anabasis
GAGGAGGATGAGGGGATGGCATTGATTCGTCTGTCTGCTGTTGGCTCTTCGATGATCGATCGGGTGGGTGGGAAGGCCGCCGGGCTCGGCGAGATGATCAAGGCGGGCGAGTGTGTCCCGGACGGGTTCTGCCTGACCGTCGAGTCCTATCAGGCGCGCCAGTTGCCTGAGAAAGAGTTGATCGACGCCTATCAGCGGCTCGGCGCGGGCCGGGTGGCGGTGCGCTCCAGCGCCACCGCTGAGGATCTGCCCGATGCCAGCTTCGCCGGTCAGCAGGACACCTACCTCAACATCGAAGGCGTCGGCCAGCTCGTCGAGGCCGTCCGCAAGTGCTGGGACTCCTTGCACACCGACCGGGCCGTGGCCTACCGCGCCACCGTCGGTATCGACGATGCCGCCATGGCGGTGGTGATCCAGCGGATGATCGACCCCGCGGTGGCGGGTGTCCTGTTCACCGCCAACCCGATCACCGGATGCCGCACGGAGATGGTCGTCGACGCGGCCCGGGGGCTGGGGACGGCGATCGTCGAGGGCACCGTTATTCCCGACCACTACGTCCTCGACCACCAGTCGGCCGTACCGCGGCGAGCCGAGGGATGTCTTGGCGCGCAACAGCTCGAACAACTCCGGGACGCCGGTCTGCGGCTGCAACGGCATTTCGGCGCGCCGCAGGACATCGAATGGGCGATCGACTCCGACGGCGTGCTGTGGCTGCTGCAGTCCCGGCCGATCACCACCCTGTTCCCGCTGCCACCGGACACCGGCGAGACCCGGCTGTACCTCGAATTCGGCCACATTCAAGGGATGCTCCGCCCGTGCACACCGATGGGGACGTCCTTGCTCAAGGCCGGATCGGCGATGTGGTTCCAGGCGCACGGCGTCCGGGGCGATCCGCGGGATCCGCTGCCCCGCCTGGTCCCCATCGGCGGGCGGCTCTACTTCGACCTGACCGACTTCGTCCGCAACAAGGCCCTGCGCAAGCGGCTGCCGACGTCCCTGCAGGTGTACGGGCCACGGGTGCAGGGCGCCGTCGAGCGCATCATGGCCGATCCGCGCTTCGCCCCGCGGCGCGGCTTTCCGTTCCGGCTGCGCAACCTCCTCCGGGCCACCGCACGGCTGGCGCCGAGCATGATCGCCGGGCTCGTGTGGAGCCTGGCCCGCCCGGACGCGGCCCGCGCCCGCGCCTACCGCGCGGTGGAGGAGATCCGGTGCCGGACCGTACCGCCCCGGGACTCGGCGACCGCGGCGGAGCGGCTGAGGTGGGTCATCGAGGACTCGCATCGGGCGTTCATGAGCCACGGCATGCTGGGGCTGATGTGGCCCTTGATGGCCGGGATCTTCCTCGGGGTGGCGCCCTCCGGGCTGCTCAAGGGCATCGCCTCGGACGAGGAACTGGACATCGTCCTGGGCGGAATGCCCCACAACGTCACCACCGAGATGGATCTCGCGTTGTGGAACCTCGCGGTGCACGCGCGAGCCCACCGCGAGGTATTCCTCACCACCCTGCCCGACGAACTGGCCGCGCGGTACCGCGCCGGGCAACTGCCCGATATCGGGATGGCCGGGTTCCTGGAGCGGTACGGCATGCGCGCGGCGGCCGAGATCGACGTCGGCCTGCCCCGCTGGGAGGAGGACCCGGCGCCGCTGTTCGCCACGATCGCCAACTACCTCCGCGTCGACGACCCCGAGCAGGCACCCGACCGGCGCTTCGCCCAGGCCGCCCGGAAGGCCGAAGCGATGATCGAGACGCTGTCCCGGCGGGCGCGCCGCACGCGGCCGGTCCGCGGCCGCCTCGCGACGTTCCTCATGCGCCGGTCGCGCAAGCTCACCGGACTGCGCGAGATCGGGAAGTTCGCCTGGCTGCCCGCGCTCCACGCGTCCCGTCGGCAACTCCTGCTGATCGGCGACGACCTGGTCGCGCGCGGCCTGCTCGAAAGCGCCGACGACATCATGTTCCTCACCCTCGAGGAAGCCCGCGAGGCCGTACAGGACGGGGCCGACCACCGGGACCTGATCGCCACCCGGCGCGCGGACCACCAGCGGGAGCTACGGCGGCCCACCGTTCCGGGCGCCTTGCTGTCGGACGGGACCGATGTGGAGGCGCTCGCCACGGCGGCCCCGACCGAAGAAGGGGTGCTGACCGGGATGGCCGGGGCGGCAGGCCGGGCGACCGGGAGGGCGCGTGTGATCCGCGATCCGGTCGGCGCGCACATCGAGCCGGGCGAGATCCTCGTGGCGCCGACCACCGACCCCGGATGGACCCCGCTGTTCCTGACCACGGCCGGCCTGGTCACCGAAACCGGCTCACCGGTCGCGCACGGCCCCACGGTCGCCCGGGAATACGGCATCCCGGCCGTCATCTGCGTCCGCAACGCCACCCACGAAATCACCACCGGCCAGCTGATCACCATCGACGGAACCGCGGGCAC
>NZ_VTHK01000144.1 GCF_009765355.1 Amycolatopsis anabasis
GTGCTCGTCGCCGGATGCCTGCCTGGCACCGTCGTTACTCACCGGCCGAGGCGCCGGAAGAGGCCGGTCCGCGCGTCGTACAGGTGCACCTGCGCGTCGCCCACGTCGAAGTACATCCCGACCAGGTCCAGCTCGCCGCGGGACTCGGCCCGGGCGACGGTCGGGTACGCGCGCAGCCTGTCCAGCTGCTCGAGGACATTGTGCAGGGCGAGCTGGTCGACCTCACTGGGCAGCGGCCGTCCCTCGATGCGGACCGGCGGCCGCGCAGCGGCCCGCGCCCGGCTGGCTTCGGCATGCCGCAGCCAGGAGCGCAGTGCCGGCGCGTCGTGCGGGGCGCCGTCGAGCAGGGCTTTCATCGCACCGCACGAGGAGTGGCCGCACACCACCACCTCGCGCACCTTGAGCACGCCGACGGCGAACTCGACCGCGGCACCGACGGACGCGTCCTCGGCCGCGGTCTGGTGATCGGGCACCAGGTTGCCGATATTGCGCACGGTGAACAGATCGCCGGGGCCGCTGGTGGTGATGATGTTCGGCACGATCCGGGCGTCGCCGCAGGTGATGAACAGCGTCTGCGGGGATTGGGTGTCGGCGAGCCGGCTCAGCGTGGGCTTGAGCAGAGGCGCGGTCCGGCGCTGGAACTCGACCGCGCCGCGCCGCATCGAGCTGAGCGCCGGCGGGCCGGACCGCTGCGCGGGCAGCATCTCCGGGTCACCGGAGTTGTCCTGGGCCTGTTGCCAGTCCGACCACGGGGCGAACCAGCGCGGCACCACCCGCAGCGCCCGGCCGCGGTGCACGGTGGGCTCACCGGCCTTGCCGCGTCCGAACCACGGATGGCCGATCTCGTCCACGATGACCGTGCCCCCGGCGTGTTCGTGGGTGTGTTGCCAGGCCGACAGCGCGTCGAACGCGGCATGGTCGAGATAGTCGACCACCAGTTCCAGCGTGACCGTGGCTCCCCGCGGAATGCCCCGAGCACCACGGAGAGCCGGGGTATGGACAGCGAAGACAGCGCCCCCTCGACCACGACCCGCCAGCCGTCACCGTCTTGCTCCGCGTGGATCCCGGACCACAGCAGGCGCCGCAGCATCAGCAACGCGGCGGCGGCGATCCCGATCAGCACCCCGGTCAGCAGATCGAGCCCGACCACACCGCCCAGGGTGATCAGGTAGACCGGCAGATCGCCGTGCCGGAGCACCTGTTTGATATGCGCGATGTTCACCAGCCGGGCGCCGACGTACACGAGCAGCCCGGCCAGCGCGGCCAGCGGAATGTTCCGCAACAGACCGGCCAGCAGCACCACGAACAGCAGGATCCACACACCGTGCAGGATCGCGGACAGACGCGTCCGGGCACCGGCGGCGATATTGGCCGAGCTGCGCACGATCACACCGGTGACCGGCAGACCACCGACCGCGCCGGACACCATGTTCGCCGCGCCCTGGCCGACCAGCTCGCGGTTGAGATTGGCCCGCGGGCCGTTGTGCAGCCTGTCCGTGGCGACCGCGCACAGCAGGCTTTCCACGCTAGCCACCAGGGCGATGGTCACCACGGCCACGCCGAAGCCGAACCAGTCACCGCCGCCGAAAGACGGCACGAACCGGATGTCGAGCAGGTCCGCCGGAACGTCCACCCGGGGCAGCGACATTCCGGTGGCGGTGGCCAGCACGGTGACCGCGATGACCGCGGCGAGCGGACCGGGGATCTTCCGAACCGGGGCGGGCAACCGACCCCAGACGAGCAGGATCGCGATGGTGAGCAGGCCGATCAGCGCGGCCTGGTCGTGATGCCGGGCGATCTGGGCGGGCAATTCCAGGAGGTTGGCGATCGGCGAGCTCTGCGCGGCACCACCCAGCACGATATGCAGCTGGGCGAACACGATGGTCACCCCGATACCGGCCAGCATGCCGTGCACGATGGCCGGCGAGACGGCCAGCGCGGCCCGGGCGATCCGGCTCACCCCGAGCAGGACCTGCAGCGCGCCGGCGGCCACCGTGATGGCGCAGGTGGTGGCCCAGCCGAATTCGTCGATGGTCTCCGCCATGATCACGGTCAGCCCGGCCGCCGGCCCGCTGACCTGCAGCGGCGCCCCACCCAGCGCGCCGGCGACCACACCCCCGACCACAGCGGCGATCAGACCGGCCACGATCGGCGCACCGGAGGCCAGCGCGATACCCAGGGAGAGCGGAACAGCCACCAGAAAAACGACCAGCGAAGCCGGTACGTCGTACCGGAGATTCGCCCAGCCCGACCACCACCGGTTTCGCGGAGCTTCGTTTCCCGCACCGGGAGCCGTTCCCCCCGCGGCG
>NZ_VTHK01000145.1 GCF_009765355.1 Amycolatopsis anabasis
ACCCCGAACGACTCGAACAACCGGAACAACGCCACCTCGACCGCGAACAACCCCGCCTGGGCGAATTCCGTGGCGTTGAGCAAGTCTTCGTCCTCGCCCCACAGAACCGTCCGCAGCGGTCGCGAGAGCCGCTCGTCCAACTCGGCGCACACCGCGTCGAACGCCTCCGCGAACACCGGGAACGCCTCGTGCAACCCGCGCCCCATACCGAGCCGCTGGGCGCCCTGACCGGAGAACAGGAAACCGACCAGCCCTTCGGCGGCCACTCCCCGGGTGAGCCCGGCCGCCGATTCGCCTTGGGTGAGGGCGGCCAGCCCGCCGCGCAGGGCTTCCCGGTCGGCGCCGGTGATCACCGCGCGGTGTTCGAAGGAGGCCCGGGTGGTCGCCAGCGAGAACGCGACATCCAGCGGCGAGGTGTCACCGTCCACTCGGGACAGCAGCCGGTCGGCCTGCGCCCGCAGCGCTTGTTCGGTGCGGGCGGACAGCACCCAGGGCAGCACGGGCGGCGCCTGCCCGGCCTCGACCTCCGCCACCGGCTCCGGAGCCTGCTCCACCACGACATGCGCGTTCGTACCGCTGATCCCGAACGACGACACCGCGGCGCGGCGCGGCCGATCCTCGTCCGTGGCCCACGGCCGGGCCTCGGTCAGCAGTTCGACCGCACCGGCCGACCACTCCACCTGGGTGGACGGCTGATCCACGTGCAGGGTCTTCGGCAGCACGCCGTGCCGCATCGCCTCGACCATCTTGATCACCCCGGCCACCCCCGCCGCCGCCTGGGTGTGCCCGATGTTCGACTTGATCGACCCCAG
This sequence comes from Amycolatopsis anabasis, assembly GCF_009765355.1. Taxonomy (GTDB): domain Bacteria; phylum Actinomycetota; class Actinomycetes; order Mycobacteriales; family Pseudonocardiaceae; genus Amycolatopsis; species Amycolatopsis anabasis. The sequence continues at coordinate 813 of NZ_VTHK01000145.1, forward strand.
CCACAACGGGTTCTCCCGATCCTGGCCGTAGGTCGCCAACAGGGCCTGCGCCTCGATCGGATCGCCCAGCTTGGTGCCGGTGCCGTGCGCCTCCACAACGTCCACATCGGACGGTGACAGACCCGCACTGGACAACGCCGCCCGGATCACCCGGCGCTGCGAAGGACCATTCGGCGCCGTCAAACCGTTCGAAGCACCGTCCTGGTTGACCGCCGACCCGCGGATCACCGCGAGCACGGGATGCCCGAGGCGCTGGGCGTCGGACAGCCGCTCCACGGCGAGGAGTCCGGCGCCCTCGGCGAAACCGGTGCCGTCCGCGGCCGCGGCGAACGCCTTGCACCGCCCGTCCGGCGCGAGGCCGCCCTGCCGCCCGAATTCGGCGAACACACCGGGGGTGGCCATCACGGTGACCCCGCCGGTGAGCGCCAGCGAACATTCCCCCTGCCGCAGGGCCTGCACGGCGAGGTGCAACGCGGTCAGCGAGGAGGAGCACGCGGTGTCCACGGTGACCGCGGGGCCTTCCAGGCCGAGCTTGTAGGCGACCCGGCCGGACACGACGCTGCCGTTGCCGTCGCTTCCGGCGTAGTCGTGGTACATGACCCCGGCGAACACGCCGGTCTGGCTTCCCCGCAGCGAACCGGGGTCGATCCCGGCTCGTTCCAGGGCTTCCCACGACATCTCCAGCATCAACCGCTGCTGCGGGTCCATCGAGAGGGCCTCGCGCGGGGAGATCCCGAAGAACCCGGGGTCGAAGTCCGCCGCGTCGCGCAGGAACCCGCCACCGGTCGTGTACGGGGTGCCCGCGGACTCCGGCGCCCGCAGCGACGACAGGTCCCAGCCGCGATCGGCCGGGAACCCGGAAATCGCGTCCGCGCCGGAATCCACCAGCCGCCACAGGTCCTCGGGCGAGGTGACGCCGCCGGGGTACCGGCAGGCCATGCCCACGATCGCGATCGGCTCCCGCAGTGCCGCGGACAGCTTCCGGTTCTGCGTGCGCAGCCGCTCGGCCTCCTTGAGCGAGTTGCGCAGCGCGGTGACCAGTTTCTCGTCGGGATTGGCCATGTCAGTCTCCCGCTCCCCCGTCGTTGAGGTCCCCGCCGCCCATCGCGAGATCGATCAGGGCGTCGGTGTCCATCGCGTCGATCGAGTCGTGCCCGTTCCCGTTCTCCTGGGGTGTCCGGAGACCGGCGAGTTCGAGCAGGCTGTCCATCAGGCCCGCGTCCCGCAGCCGGTCGATCGGAATCGCCTGGAGGGCTCGGCGGATCTGATCGTCGCTGGGGTCGTGGCCGTTGGTTTCCGGCTCCGCCGGGGCCAGTTCGCCCATGATGTGGTCGGTGATGGCCTGGGAGTTCGGGTAGTCGAACACCAGCGTCGCCGGCAACC
>NZ_VTHK01000146.1 GCF_009765355.1 Amycolatopsis anabasis
CTTTGTCCTATGCAAACCTTGCGGGGTGCGCAGAATGATGTCCGTTTCGGTCGAGACAGCTCCGGCGGGCAATGTCGATGTCTCAGGTCGGTCCGAGTCCGTGGCCGTCCGCGGGTTCCGGTGGGCGTGCGGTCTCGGGGCGCTGCTGGCCGGGTTGTGGTTCTCCTTCCAGCTGGCAGTGAACGCGACCGAACTGGTTGTGCCGGAGTTGGGCATTCCGTGGGACCGGCTGCAGCACGCGCGTCGGCCGCTGACCTCGTCGCTGCTGTTCGGGTTGCTCGGGGTGGGCGGGTTCCGGTCGATCATGCGGTGGCGGCCGCTGTCGTTGTGGCTGGCGTGTGCGGTGCCGGTGCCCGCGTGGGGTGCTGGGGTTGTGCTCGGCTGGTTCTGAGCCGGGTCCGGTGATGGGGCGGTATGCGCAGCATTGCCTGGTGGCCAGGGCTGCCGAGGTGCTGGGTGAGCCCTGGACGTTGCTGATCATCCGCGAGCTCCTGTATGGGGAGGTCGGACGGGGCGACTTCGCGCGGGCGCTGCCGGGCGCGTCGTGGTTCCTGTTGTCCGGTCGGTTGCGGCGGTTGGCGGGTGCGGGCCTGGTCGTACGGTCGGGCGAGTCGCGATATGGGCTTGACCGAGACTGGGCGGGAGTTGGAGCCGCTGGTCGAGCAGTTGGGGTGTTGGGGCAGCGCTGGCTGCCCGGGCGGGAGCCGGAAGGGGGGCGGCACCTGCTGTCAGTCCACGATGTTCATGCGGTATGCAACATTTGGCTGATGCGTGAGATGGGGTACAACTGGTCTCGTGTCCCAAGCTCAACGCGCCGGCCAGGTGGCGCCCGACGACGTCGACGCGGTGACCGATGCCGTGCTGACCGCGTCTCGGCTCCTGGTGGCGGTGTCCGCGCGGTCGATCGCCGCGGTCGACGACACGATCACCATTCCGCAGTTCCGCATGCTGGTCGTGCTGGGCACCCGCGGCCCGCTCAAGCTGACCGCGCTGGCCGAGTATCTGGATGTCAATCCGTCCACCGCGACGCGCATGCTCGACCGGCTGATCGTGTCGGGCATGGTCAGCCGGGAAGCCAACCCGGCCTCCCGGCGTGAACTGGTCGTCACCCTGACGGGTACGGGGGCCGGGGTGGTGCGCAAGGTGACCAATCGGCGGCGGGCCGAGATCACCCGGATCGTCGGCCGCATGCCGCCCACCGCGCGCCGGGGGCTGGTCCGGGCGCTGTCGGCGTTCACCGAAGCCGGGGACGAGCCTTCCCTGGCCGGTCGGCCGGACGGTCTCTGGGTCTGACCGCGGTTATCGCCGGGCGAGATCCGCGGAGTCGACGGTCGCGGGGTGCTGAACCAGGCGCGGTTCGGTCCTGCGCTGGCGGTAGGTCATCGCCGCGCTGGCGGTGCCCAGGATCAGCATCGCGGTCCCGACGGCCGCGTCGTTGACGATCGCTCGATCCGCGTGCGCTGCCGGAAGGTAGTCCAGCACGAACGGCGCGGCGATCAACCAGCCGCCCAGCGCCGCGTTGACCAGGCTCAGCCAGGGCAGGTCGCGGGGCGCGACCAGGCGGGTCATCGCCAGGCTGCCTGCGACGAGCGCGATGAGCACGTCGTTGAGGTCGCCGGAGCCGCTCAGCGGTGGCCATTGGTAGTGCAGCACGAACGGCGCGAAGCCCAGCCACACGGCGAGCAGGAAGACCAGCGAGCTGGGCAGGCTGGGCGTCAGGCGCCCTTCGGTCGACGGCCCGATCCACAGGTGACGGTGGACCGGGACGACGTGGTGATGCATGTCGGCTCCCTCGGCTCGGCGATGGCTCCTCCAGCACCCTTGATTATTGCACTAGGCAACACTTGCTATGGCGAATTGCGATGGACATCGCAGCCGACCGATCGTTGACCGGCACAGCACGCCGAAGTGGCGGCGAGAGTCCGGACGGGTTGCAGATCTTTGTCTTGGGCAAGGATGACAGTATCTTGAGTCTCCGGCGGCGGATCGGGCGTCGGGCGTGCGACCGCGTTGGCGTTCGCCGAATTCGTGGTGACCGCTCGCGAGCGGTTCGGGCGCCTTGACGGCGTGGTCAACAGTGCGGAAGTCGTAGCGTCCCCCC
>NZ_VTHK01000147.1 GCF_009765355.1 Amycolatopsis anabasis
TCGGCGCTGACCCGAACGGCTCAGCGGACTTCTCCGGCTTCGTCGCCGAGCGCTTGACGTGCCGATCACGAAAAGACACATGCCGGACCGTGACGGTCACTGGGAGTCGTGACCTGTGCAGACACAACCCCGGCTGTGTCCGCCGGCTACGGTCGCGGCGCAGTAGCGGGCGGCAATCAGGTCGTGGCCACTCCACGGGTGCGGACACGCCGCGCAGACCGCGTTACTCGCACCGTCGAAGTTCGACTGCGTACCGGGAACAGGCGGAGCGGTATCGCGGACCGTCCTGGCAGCCGATTCGGTCACGGTCACGGCGAACTCGCCGGGACACGATCGTTTACGCGGCCGCCATCGACCTCCCAGCGCTGGGTGGCCGCGTCCATCGTGTCCGCGACGCCGGTGGCCGCGAGAAGCGCCTCGACACTGTCCGCGTTGTCCCGGCGCGCCGCGGCCACCAGCACGCGCCGCGCGACGGCCGACCCGGTGTCCGGAGCCACGACCAGCAAGGTCAGCCGTCGCCGACCGCCCGCTCCGATCACCGTGACCGTGTCGGAGTGCTGCGACCGGAACCCATCGAGACGGACCCCGCCACCGTCGACGGCGAGCCGACGCGAAGCGGGATTCCAGGCGGTCAGGTTGTAGGTGACCCGTTCGACGCGATCCAGCCGAACGGCAAGAACCGCTAGCAAGGTCGGCAGTTCGATCGACAGGTCCCGCGACCGGGGCCACCACGCACCATCGACATACCCCGAGGTGGGCGCCTTCGGCTTCAACCGCAAACGCAGGTTGTGCCGAGGCTGCTCGGTGACCATCGTGGCCAAGGGGGTGGCGATAGGTGCGTGCGGGCCCGACGGCATGTCGGTACTCCCGTCCCCGGCCGAGGAACATCAGCCGGTCTGGCTGCCGAGGACGACGCGGGCTTGACCGCCCGCGTACGAAATGCTCTCGACACCACCCACACTACGCCTCATGAGCCCGTCCGGGTGCACAGCACGGGTGACCGTGCTCCGGCGATCCCGACCACGATCGGGGACACCCGCCGTGGACGTCACCGGTAGAGGCTAAGCCCCTCACGGCCGGAGCCTGACAGCAACAAACACCTCGTTCGTGACAGAAGTAGATTTCTGTCCCCGGTTTGGTCCTGTTGTTTCCTTGACACCTACGACCTGCCCTGGGAAGGGACCGTGTCTTGCCCGGGACAGAGGCGCGGCTGCGAGTCGTAGGTGGTATTGAGTTCGGTCGGATCACACCGGGGCCATGGGCGCGGCTGTGCGTCATGGACGCCATGGCGATGCGGTTGGGCGCTTGCCGCCCAGGCCGATCGGGTCGGACGCGGTCGTCTGGTTTTCCTTTCCTGGTAAGGGAATCAGGCCGGGGTCAAGACGGTTTTGCCTGCCAGGCGCCCGGTCGCGGCCTCGTCGTGCACGGTGGGGAGTTCGGCGAGCGGGCGGCGGGCGGCAACCTCGATCCGCAGCTCGCCACGGTCGACGCGGGTGACCAGCTCGGCGAGCTGGTCGGCCTTGCTGGCCGCGAACACGCGCGCGGTGCGGACGCCGCGCCCGGGGTTCTCCGGCGGCGGGGTGGTGGTGCTGACCAGGGCGCCACCGTCGCGCACGAGGTCGGCCAGCGTCGCGGTTTCCTGGGGGCTGGTCGTGACGAGGTTGACGACCACGTCGAACGGCTGCCCTGCGGCCGTCAGCGGGGTGGCCGTGTGATCGAGGTAGCCGATGATCCGGTCGGCACCGTCGGTGCGGAGCCGGTCCGCGTGGCGCTGGCTCGCGGTCGCGGTGACGTGCGCACCCGCCTGATGGGCGAGCTGCACGGCGTACCCACCGACCGCACCGCCCGCGCCGTTGATCAGGACCGTCTGCCCCGCGCGCAGCCCGGCGAGTTCGAACAGGGCTTGCCAGGCGGTCAGCCCGCCGACCGGCAACGCGGCGGCATCCGCCAGGTCGACGGTCCGCGGCGCGGTGGCCAGGGCGTCCGCGGGCGCGACCACATAGTCGGCGGCGGCGCCGTCGGCGTCCATCGGCAGGAACGCTACGACGGCGTCACCGAC
>NZ_VTHK01000148.1 GCF_009765355.1 Amycolatopsis anabasis
CCGGTCTGGTGTTTTAACGTGGGGGGTTGGTGGTTTTGACATGGGGGTGGCCACCGCTTGATGATCTGGTTCCTTCCACAGAATCTGATCACGAAAGCGGTGGCCGTGTCGGTCAGTGTGCCTCATGGGGACCTTGCTCACCAACTGCGTCGGTTGCGGCGTTTCCGGCGGGCGGTGTATTCGGCGTTTGTGGTGTGGCCGGATGTGTTGTTCGAGATGGTGGACGCGTTGTTGTGTCATCCGGGCCGGTTGGAGTCGTTGCCGTATCTGAGTTTGGAGCCGGTGTTGCGGCGTGGGCATGGCAGTGTGTATGCCGCGCTGGACAAGGGCCGGATCGACGCCGCGGTGCTGGTGGGGGTGCTGGCGGAGGTGGTGGCTCGCTCCGCGGGGCCGGTGTTCGCGCTGGATTGCTCGCAGTGGCCTCGCCCGGATGCGCCGACGAGCCCGGAGCGGACGTTGAATTACGACGCGGGCAAGGACGTTGGCGGTGGTGGCGGGGTGGTGACCCCGGGCTGGTGGTTTCAGTGGCTGGCTGCGACCGGGACGAGCGGTTCGTCCTGGGCGTCGCCGGTGTCGGTGGAGCGTGTCCCGGCGGGTGAGAACCACAATGTGGTCGCCATCGGGCAGATCGAGGCGTTGCTTCAGCACCTGCGCGCCGACGGCGTGTCCGGTGCGGGTGCTGGTGGGCAGGTTCCGATCGTGTGTGCCGATGGGGACTACAGCCCGGTGTATCTGGGTGGCCGGTTCACCGGCGAGCAGGTGCAGATCGTGGTCCGGCTGCGTAAGGACGCGGTGATGCTGGCCGACCCGCCGCCGCGGGAACCGGGCACGATCGGGCGGCCGCGGGTGCACGGGCCGAGGATGAAACTGTCCGATCCGGGCACCTGGCATGATCCCGACCAGTATCTCGCGGTGCCCGCACGCGACGGCCACGCGGCGGTGAGTGTGTCGGTGTGGCACGAGATGCACCCGCGTCCTTCCGAATCCCCGGCGCTGCGAGAACCCGGCTACCAGCTCGGGCATGCCCGCCCGGTGACCCGGGGCAGTGTGGTCTGGGTGTGCTCGGCCGACCCGGCGTATCCGCCGATGTGGCTGTTCTGGACCGGGCCGGAGGGCTCCTTCGACCTGGACCGGGTATGGCGGGCCTACCTGCGTCGTTACGACATCGAGCATCTCTTCCGGTTCCTCAAGCAGTACCTGGCCTGGACCCGCCCGCGGGTGCACGGCCCCGAGCAGGCCCTGCGCTGGAGTCAGCTCGTGGCCGTGGCCTACGTCCACCTGGACCTGGGCCGCGAACTGGTCACCGACCAGCGGCTGCCCTGGGAACGAGGCGGGACGCCCAGCCCCCTGCGCGTCAAACGCGGATTTCGCAGGCTTCACCCCCAACTGGGCACCCCGGCGAACCCGCCCAAACCCTCACAACCCGGCCCAGGCCGACCCCCAGGACGCACATCCACCCCCGCGACACGACACCGCATCATCCGCCCAGCAGCGAAAACCTAAACCCCACAACAAAAACAGGGCCACCGCCACGCGGCGGCCCTGCTCACCAAACCCTCACAACGTTAAAACACCAG
>NZ_VTHK01000149.1 GCF_009765355.1 Amycolatopsis anabasis
AGTCCCGCACACCATCACGGCACGCCAAAGGTCACCGCCGCATGCCCTGGCGCGGACGCGGGAAGCCAGGGCGACCAACTCCTCCTTCCTGGTTCACCCAACGTCCGAGGACGGACGTTTCCGGATGAATCTTTTTCGGTCCGTGCATAGCTCGCCCCTCCAGGGGAAGACCGAGGGGCCCGCGACCGACCGGTCGGGGGTGATCGAGTGCCTGGAGGCTGACCAGAGTGTTCCGACACACCAAGTTGCTGCAGTGCGAAGCGAAGCCGGAGAAGCCGGACGCCGCGTATGCCCGCAAGCTGCAGGAGTTGATCGGCGGCGCGTACGGTGAGATGACGGTGACCATGCAGTACCTGTTCCAGGGCTGGAACTGCCGGATCGAGGGCAAGTACAAGGACCTGATCATGGACACCGCGACCGAGGAGATCGGTCACGTGGAAATGCTGGCCACCATGGTCGCGCGGCTGCTCGAAGGGGCGCCCGCCACCGCTACCGCGGAGGCGGTCAAGGATCCGGTGATGGCCGCCGTGCTCGGCGGGATGGACCCGCAGCAGGCGATCATCGCCGGGGGCGGGGCGCTGCCGAACAACTCCCAGGGCGTGCCCTGGAACGGTGGCTACATCGTGGCCAGCGGCAACCTGCTGGCCGACTTCCGGGCCAACGCCGCCGCCGAGGCCCAGGGCCGCCTGCAGACCGCCCGGCTCTACAACATGACCGACGACCCGGGCGTGAAGGAAATGCTGAAGTTCAACCTGGCCCGGGACACCGTGCATCAGAAGCAGTGGCTGCGGGCGATCGAAGAACTCGAAGCCGACGGGATCGAAGCCACGCCGATCGCCCCCAACTCCCTGTTCGAGGAGGAGGACCAAACCCACAACAACACCATCTGGCACCTGTCCGACGGACCCGACGGCGCCCGCGGCGGCTGGAGCACCGGCGACGACCGCATCGAGTACCTCCAGGACCCCGAACCCCTCGGCGGCCCCGGCACCGCACCCAAACCCGACCCCGCCCTCTACGGCACCTACGCCACCGGCCAGGACCTCAAAGGCACCGCCAAAGGCAAAGCCAAACAGATCAAAAAGGACCTCACCTGACCGGTCTTTCCGACCTACCACCACGCCCGTAACCGAATCGCCGGTCAGGTGCATTCCCTGGCCGGCGATTCGCCCGCAACAGGGGCAAGCCAGGCTGGATACCGTCAACGGCGACGAACATTCAGCGTCGCGGCGGACGCCCGAGCCACCCGAGCACCAGCATCCCGACTCCGAGGCCGAGGTGGAGCCAATCATCGGCGGTGTTCAGCTGAACACCGCCCAGCAGCACCGTTTCGGAATGGTGCCCGGCGAACCGTAACCCTTCGAATTGAGTGTTCACCGCGGGGACGAAACCCAACGCACCGACCAAAAGAAAAAGGATCCCTACCAGGATCACGGCGCGGCGCGCGAACCCCGCTTCCGCCGACTCGGTCGCGAAGGCACGCCCTCCGGTTCCAGACACCTACCCTCCACCCCCTTCCTCTGCCGGTCCCGT
>NZ_VTHK01000015.1:0-167030 GCF_009765355.1 Amycolatopsis anabasis
GGCGGCCAAGGCGGGCAAGAAGATCGACGGCCCCGACGTCAACGCCCCCAAGGGCGACACCACCCCCTCCGGAACCCACTCACCGGACGGATCGACCACCCCGTCCGGCACGAAGACCGACACCCCAGACACGAAACCGGACGGCACGAAAAGCCCGGACGGCACCAGCCCCGGCAGCGCCGACACGCCTGGCACGTCGAAGAGTCCTGACGGCACGTCGAGTGGCAAGGGAACCGACGGCTCTCTGCGCAAGGATGCGGAGAATCCGCGGGACCGCGCGCAGGAACCGAAGCAGCGGTGCGAGGGGCGGGAACCCATCGACCTCGCCACCGGCGAGATGTACATGCTCCAGACGGACGTGCGGCTGGACGCCGCGCTTCCGCTGCTGTTGCAACGAACCCACGTGTCCTCTTACCGCGCGGGCAGGTCGTTCGGCCCCTCCTGGTCTTCGACCCTTGACCAACGGCTGGAGATCGACGAGCAAGGTGTCTGCTTCGCGGGCGCCGACGGCGTCATTCTCGTTTATCCCAGCCCGCAGACCGGCGGCCCGGAGGTCCTCCCCGCAGAGGGGGCGAGGTGGCCGCTGGGCCGGCTGGCGGACGGTTCGTATCTCATCCGGCAACCGGATCGCGGTCGCACGCTCCACTTCGGACCCGGTTCGGCAGGGCAGTTCGTTCCCCTGCGGGAAATCCGGGACGCCAACGGAAACCACATCACCCTCGAGCACACGGATGACGGGCTTGTGTCCGCGATCCGGCATTCCGGGGGGTACCACCTGGACACCGCCAGCGCGTCGGGCCGGATCACGAGTGTGAGCCTGCGAAACCCCGACGGCGCCGACATCGTGCTCGTCCGGTACGAGTACGACGAGGCACGGCGACTCGCCGCGGTCGTCAACTCCTCGGGCGCGGCGATGCGGTTTACCTATGATGCGGCGGGCCGTGTGGTCCGCTGGGAAGACCGCAACGGCGAATGGTACGGATACCACTACGACCCGGACGGGCGCTGCGTCCGCGCCGACGGTTCGGGGAACGCGTTGGCGGGTACGGTCGAGTACGACCTCGACGCGCGCGTCACGACGGAGACCGACTCCCTCGGTCACGTCACGAAGCACTACTTCAACGAGCACAACCAGATCGTGCTCGAACGCGACCCGATGGGTGGCGAGACGAGATTCGAGTGGGATCGCTACGACCGGCTGGTCGCGCAGACCGACGCCGTTGGCCGCACCACCAGATTCCTCTACAACGAGTCCGGGCTCCCCGTCGCGATCACGCGCCCGGATGGGGCCCAGACGCTCACCGAGTACGACGAGGCGGGCCAGCCGGTCGTGGTGATCGATCCGGACGGCGCGGTCTGGCGGTACGGGTACGACGAGCGCGGGAACCTCGTCAGCACAACCGATCCCGCCGGCGCGACCACCACGACGACCTATGACGAACGGGGGCGTCGCAGCTCCGTTGTTGACCCGCTCGGCAACGTGTACCGGATCGAGGCCAATGATGCCGGGCTGACGGTTTCGGTCGTCGATCCGCTCGGTGCCACGACGCGGTATGACCGAGACCAGTTCGGGCGGGTCAGCGCGATCACCGATCCCGTCGGCGGTGTCACCAGGCTGCAGTGGACGGTGGAAGGCAAGCTGTTGTCCCGCACCCGTCCCGACGGTTCGACGGAGAGCTGGCGCTATGACGGCGAAGGCAACGAGATCGAGCACGTCGATCCGGCCGGTGGCGTGACTCGCCTCGAGCGGACCCATTTCGATCTCGTTTCCGCTCGCACGAACGCCGATGGTGCGCGGACCGAATTCGCCTACGACTCGGAACTGCGCCCGATTTCGGTGACCAACCCGCAAGGCCTGGTCTGGCGGTACGAGTACGACGCCAACGGAAACCTGGTGCGGGAGACCGATTTCAACGGCCGCACCCTCTCCTACGTCCGGGACGCGGCCGGTCAACTGCTCGAGCGCGTCGACGGTACCGGCGCCCGGACGACGTTCCACCGGGACGTGTTGGGCAGCCTGCTCGAACGCCGCACCCCGGAAGGCGCGTCTACGCGGTTCGAATACGACCGGGTGGGTCGCATCCTGCGTGCGGTCAACGACGACGCCGAGGTCGTGTTCGAGCGCGATCCGCTCGGCCGGGTGCTCGCGGAGACGGTCAACGGCCGGACCGTGCGTTCCACTTATGACCGGCTTGGCCGCCGTATCCGCCGGATTACGGCCACCGGGGTGGAAAGCCTGTGGGAGTACAACGCCGCCTCCCGACCGGTCACCCTGCGGACCGCGGGCAGGCAGATGCACTTCCGCTTCGACGAGGCGGGACGCGAGGTCGAGCGGCTCCTGGACACCGGGGCGATCCTGGCGCAGTCTTGGGACGTCAACCACCGGCTCACGGCGCAGACCTTGTCGACCGTCGCGGGTTCCGGTGCCCGGCAGGCGCGGGTCGTCAACCGGCGCACCTACCGGTACCGTCCGGACGACAACCTGGCCGTCCTCAGCGACCTGCTGGGTGGCGAGGAACGGTTCGAAACCGATCCGGTCGGCCGCGTGACCGCTGTGGACGGGACTCGGACGCGAGAACGGTACAGCTACGACAAATCCGGGAACATCACCGCCGGTCTCTGGGGCGAAGGCGAGCCCGACCTCCAGGGCGTCCGGGAGTACAGCGGCACGTTGATCCGGAGTGCCGGTTCGGTCCGGTACGGTCACGACGCGCAGGGCCGGGTCGTGGTGCGTTCGCGGAAGCGCTTGTCCGCGAAGCCCGACACCTGGCATTACGAGTGGAACGCCGACGATCGGTTGGTCGGCGTGGTCACCCCGAACGGCACCCGCTGGCGGTACACCTACGACGCACTCGGACGCCGTACTTCGAAGCAGCGCCTCTCCGCCCAGGACGGATCGGTCGAGGAGCGGGTCGATTTCGTTTGGGACGGTGGTGTTCTCGCGGAGCAGATCGAGTCGTCTGGCCGGAACATCACCTGGGACTGGGAACCGTCGAACACGCGACCACTCACCCAGACCTGCCGGCGCATCGGGCGGGACACCCCGCAATCGGCGATCGATGAGGCGTTCTATTCGATCGTCACCGATGTGATCGGCACGCCCAAAGAACTGATCGATCCGGCCGGTGAGGTGGCGTGGCGGGCGAACACCACGCTGTGGGGCCGAAGCCGCGACGAAGGTGCCGAGAGCGCGCTCATGCCGTTGCGGTTCCCCGGGCACTACTTCGATCCCGAAACCGGGATGAACTACAACTACCACCGGTACTACGACGCGACGACCGGGCGGTACGTGTCCAACGACCCGCTCGGACTGCGGCCCGCGCTCAACCCGCATGCCTATGTGCAGAACCCGACCGGGTGGACCGACCAGTTCGGCCTCACGCCAGCGCCCGGCGGCGGGCACGATGACGGTCACCAGACGACCACCCCAACCGATCTGCACATGTTCGGGGGCAGCCCGGACGGGCCGAGCCCAGGCCCACGCCCGGCGCGGGAAAAGGACTTCAACATGACCGAGGACGGCACGATCATCCCCGGTACCGGCCGCACCATCCCGAACGAGGACATGCCCGCCGGTGCCTCGTCGTTCTCCGACATCAGCAACGCGCCCTTGACCGGGCACCACTACCGGATTCCGGCCGGAACCCAGCTCCCGGAAGGCCTCGCCGTGGTCGCGGACGGCCGGGATGTCGTGCAGGGGTCACCGCGAGCGGCGACGCACCACACCATCTACGCGACCCGGCCGATGACGCGCGACGAGTTCAATGCGAAGCTGGCCGAGATCGAGACCCAGCACGCCGGGAACATTCCCAAGAAGAGAAGGTGAGCAGGAGTGGACGCGGATTCGTCCGAAGCATGGGACGCGACGGTCGCGGCGGTGCGCCAGTATCGGCAAGCCCTTGCCCGGCTTTCCGTGCTTCCGATCGGGGAGATCCTGGCCGAAACGCTGCGGAAACCCCAGTCGCGGGACACCGCCCTGCTGGTGCTGGCGGACGTCTGGGACGAGGCGAAGCGCCCGGCGGTGCCGGAACTGCTCGAACTGGCCCGCGGGGGCCCCGGCGAACTCGCCTGGGTTCGCCAGGTCATCCGGGGACTGCCGGTGGAGGTGCTGGACGAGGAGTTGCCGGGCTTCGTCGGCCGGGTGATCGACGACCCGGAGGCCGACTACTGGGATTTCCGCCGTGCGGCCGAACTGCTGGAAGATCTCGGACGGGAGGAGTTGGTCCAGCGGCTGGTGACGGCGGGCCGGAAGTCGGACGATCCCGACATGATCGAATTCGTGGAGGACTACGACGCGTAGCGCGCGCCCTTGGCCGTGGCCGGACTCAGCGGACCGGGGTCGTCCCCACCGCCTCGGCCAGTTCCTCCGGCACGGGGTAGGGCCGTTCTTCCGGCAGCAGGGCCGCGGCCGCGTCCAGGTTGCCGGTTTGCAGGTGGGTGGCGATCTCGCGCATCGTTGCGGTGATGTCGGTCAGGGTGACGATCCACTTCTCGACGTAGGCGTCGACGGCCTCGCCGCGCAGGCCGATCTGGATCGATCGGTGGTCCAGGGGGCGGTGGTGCAGGTCGCGTTCCGGGTCCCACTGGATGCGTACGGGGGAATGCTCGACCTGGGCGGACCAGGACGTCTCGTCCGCGTGGATTTCGGGGTCGAAGTGGCTGAGGGCGGAATGTTCGAGGGCCCAGGCGAAACCGCCCCGGGTGATGTCGATCGCGAGCACGCGTTCCTGGCCGGGCTTCGCGGCCCAGCCGCAGCGGTAGGCCATCTACAAGAACGAAGGTTTGATCCAGGTCATCCGTTCCCGTTTGAACGGCGGCACGAAGGTGCCCGCGCGCAGGGCGGGTTCGGCGATCGCGGGCGAGTAGGCCTGGTAGACCCGGATGGTCGTTTCGGTGTAGCGGGCCCGGATCTGCCGTCGGGGAAACTTGTTCACGGTTGGCTGGTCTCGGCCTCGCCACTGCCGAGTCGCCACAGTTTCGCGTAGTGCCCGTCCGCGGCGAGGAGTTCGGCGTGGGTGCCGTGTTCGACCACGCGGCCCTGGTCGAGGACGATGACCTGGTCCGCTTTGGCGGCGGTGGCCAGGCGGTGCGCGACGACGAACGTGGTGCGGCGGCGGGAAAGTTGTTCGGTGGCCCGGAGCACGGCCGCTTCGGTGGACGGGTCGAGCGCGGCGGTGGCTTCGTCGAGGAGCAGGACGTCCGGGTCGACGAGTTCGGCGCGGGCCAGGGCGACCAGTTGCCGCTGCCCGGCGGACAGCGAGCGGCCGCGTTCGCCCACGGGCTGGTGGAATCCGGCGGGCAGGGCGGCCACGCCGTCGAGCGCGCCGACCGAGCGCACGGCGGCTTCGACCTCCGCGTCGGTCGCCGCCGGACGGCCGTAGCGCACGTTGTCGGCCACCGTGCCGGAGAACAGGTGCGCCTCCTGCGGCACCACGCCCATCCGCGCGCGCAGGCCGGGCAGGTCGTACTCGCGCACGTCGACGCCGTCGATCCGCACCGCGCCGCCGGTCGGATCGTAGAACCGGGCGACCAGTTTGACCACTGTGGACTTTCCCGCGCCGGTCGCGCCGACCAGCGCGACCGTCTGTCCGGAAGGGACACTCAGGGAGATGTCCCGCAGTGCCAGGGAATCCGTGCCGGAGTAGGCGAAGTCGACGGACGAGAAGTTCACCTCGCCGCGCAGCTGGTCCGGAACCGCGACCGGTCGCTCGGCCGCGGGCACCGAAGTCGGGGTGCGCAGCAGGTCACCGATCCGGCGCAGCCCGACCCGCGCCTGCTGGTAGCCGTCGAACACCGAGGACAGCTGCTGGATCGGCGAGAAGAACAGGCCCAGGTAGAGCAGGAACGCCAGCAGCACGCCGGGGGACAGCGTCCCGTCCGCGACCCGGTTCGCGCCGGCGACCAGCACGATCGCCTCCGCGACCCCGGAAAGCAGGGTCACGAAAGGAAAGTAGGTGGCCACGTAGCGCTGGGCGCGCAACCGGGACCGGCGGTAGTCGTCGCTGCGGGACGCGAACGCCTGGGCCGAGCGTTCCTCCCGGGTGTACGCCTGCGCGACCCGCAGCCCGGAGACGTTCTCCTGCATATCCGCGTTCACCAGGCTCACCCGTTCCCGCGCCTCGGTGTACGCGGCGGACGCGAGCCGCCGGAAGATCACCGTGGCCACGATCAGCACCGGCACCACGGACAACGCGTACAGCGCGAGCGAACCGTCGGTGAGCACCAGCGCGGCGGTGATCCCGGCCAGGGTGAGCACGCTGACCACCGCGTTGGCCAGCCCGGTCTGCAGGAACGTGGACAGCGCGTCGACGTCGGTGGTCATCCGGGTCATGATCTTGCCGGACAGTTCCCGCTCGTAGTAGTCGAGCCCGAGCCGCTGCAGATGCGCGTAGCTGCGCACCCGCAGCGAATAGAGGACCGTTTCGCCGGTCCGCGCGGTGAGCCGGGTCTGCGCCGCGACGACCAGCCAGTCCAGCGCGATCACCAGCGCGCCGACCCCGGCGGCCAGCCACACCACCGGTTCGACGCCCGCGCGCACGCCGTGGTCGACCCCCTGCTGGTACAGCGCGGGCAACGCGATCGAAGCGAGCGCGTCCAGCGCGACCAGCGCCACCACCAGCACGAGCAGTCCGCGCACCGGGCGCAGCATGCCGCGCAGCCGGAAACCGGGATCCGGCGCGGTCACGTCCGTGCCGTTCAGCGCGGGCGTGTCCGTGGCGGGCGGGAGCTTCCGCACCCCTGCCAGGAGTTCCTCGGTCGGCGGCACGCTGAGCGCGGCCTGGCCGCGCGAACCACCGGCCCCGCCGGCCTCCCCGGCGGGCCGCGTGCGCTCCCGCGCCGACCCGGCCAGCTCGGCGACCTCGTCGGCCGCCTCGGCCGACGGCCACAGTTCCGGGGTCGTCCCGGTTTCGTCGCGGATCCGGCAGTCGCGGTGGTGCACGTTCTCGACGCCCTCGCCGGGCCCGGCGACCAGATCGCGGAACAACTCGCACCGCGCTTCCAGCTCCTCGGCCGTGCCCACGTCGACCACCCGGCCCTCGTCGAGGACCGCGATCCGGTCGGCGAGCGCGAGCGAGGAACGCCGGTGCGCGATGAGCAGCGTGGTGCGTTCCGCGGTGACCGAGCGCAGCGTCTCGTGGATGGCCGCCTCGGTGACCGTGTCCACCGCCGACGTGGCGTCGTCGAGGATCAGGACCCGCGGATCGGTGATCAGCGCGCGGGCCAGCCCGAGCCGCTGGCGCTGCCCGCCGGACAGGGTCAGCCCGCGTTCGCCGACGACCGTGTCGTAGCCGTCCGGGAGCGCGCGGATGAAGTCGTCCGCCTCGGCGGCCTTCGCCGCGGCGACGACCTCCTCGTCACTCGCGTCCGGCCGCCCGTAGGCGATGTTGTCGCGCACCGACGAGGAGAACAGGAACGCCTCCTCGAACACCACGCCGATCGCCCGCCGCAGCTCGGTCAGCTTCACGTCCCGGACATCGAGCGGGCCGACCCGGACCGATCCCGAGTGCACGTCGTAGAACCTGGGCAGCAGCAAGGAGATCGTGGACTTCCCGGAGCCCGCGGTGCCGACGAGCGCGAGCGTCTCGCCCGGGCGCGCGTGCAGCGAAAGCCCGTCGAGCACCGGTTCGGCGCGGGTGTAGCCGAAGCGCACGTCGTCCAGCCGGACTTCCAGCGGCCCGTCCGGCAGCGGCCGCGCGTCCGGTGCGTCCCGCACCTCCGGCTGCGCGTCGATCAGCTCGTACACCCGGTCCGCGCCCGCGCGGGTCAGCTGGGCCTGCACGACCAGGCCGGAGAGCATCCGCGCGGGACCGATCAGGCTGGTCACGTAGGTCGCGAAGGCGAGGAACGTGCCGAGGCTGACCTCGCCTCGCAGCGCGAGGATCCCGCCCACCCCGAGCACCGCCACCTGGCCCGCGGCGGGCAGGGCCGCGGTGGTCGCGCTGGGCACCGCGGACAGCTTCGCCGCGCGCAGCCGTTCCGCGAACAGGGTCCGGGCCGTCTTCTCCAGCCGGGCCACCTCGCGCGACTCCTGGCCGAAGCCCTTCACCACGCGGACGCCGGTGACCGTCTCCTCCACGTGCTGGGCCAGATCGGCCGCGCGCTGCTGTGCCGACCAGGTCGCCGGGAACAGCCGTTTCCGGCTGCGCGCGACCACGAACGCCACGGCCGGGGTGATCACCAGTGCGATCAGGGTCAACGCGGGGGACAACCAGAGCATGGCGCCGAGGGCGAGCAGCGCGAAGATCACCGAGCCCGCGGACAGCGGGACCTGCATCAGGATCGCGGTGACCAGCTGCAGATCGGAGATGGCGCGCGAGACGATCTGCCCGGTGCGCAGGGAATCCTGCTTGCCGCCGTCGAGCCGCGACACCGCGCCGAACACCGCCTGCCGCAGGTCGTGCTGGACGTCCAGGGCGAGCCGCCCGCCGACGTAGCGGCGGATGAACGCGGTGCCGAAGGTCAGCAGCTGCAGCCCGAGCAGGGCCGCGGCGAGCC
Organism: Amycolatopsis anabasis; assembly: GCF_009765355.1. Classification (GTDB taxonomy): domain Bacteria; phylum Actinomycetota; class Actinomycetes; order Mycobacteriales; family Pseudonocardiaceae; genus Amycolatopsis; species Amycolatopsis anabasis. The sequence continues at coordinate 8,497 of NZ_VTHK01000015.1, forward strand.
AGACCAGGCGGGTGGTGTGCCCGGCCACGGCGTCGTCGACCGCGACCTTCACCAGCAGCGGGCCCGCCGCCTGCAGGCCGACGCCGAACATCGCGGCGCACAACGACAGCACGACCAGCGCGCGGTGCCGCCAGCAGGCGGCGGCGAGCCGCCGGATCCAGCCCGGGCCCCCGGCGGGGCTGGCCTCTTCCGGCGCGCGGGTGCGGGGTCGTGGTGGGGCAGTCGTCACTCGACCAGGTTATGTCGCGGCACCGACAGGCACCGCGACACAACCCGGCCGGGAGCGCTCACGTGATGTCGCGCTTCTGGTTCGCGGCCCAGCCGCCGACGAAGAAGATCATGGTCCAGGCGAAGAAGATCAGCGCCGAGGCCCACCAGGAGAACGCGCCCGGAGCGCCCGCGAAGTACTGCAGGAACCAGGTGGTCTCCTTGTCCAGGCCGGGCACCTTGACCCCCGCCGCGCCGAACGCCTCCGCGCCGATCGCGCCGACGATCCCGTTCACCGTGCCGTTCGGCAGGACGCCGCCGAGCCATTCGATCCGGAGCCAGCCGAAGGAGACGAACACCAGCACGTTCTCCACGATCAGCATCCAGATGGTGAGCGTGACCACACTGCCCACCACGCTGTTCCACACCGCGCCGACGCCGATCCCGAACAGGGTCGACAGCACGGTCGCCAGGAGGCCCGCGCCGAGCACGCCGAGCCACTGGCTCGCGGTGGGCAGGCGCTGGCTGTCCACGGTGATCGCGGTGGCCAGGCTGGACGCCGCGATGATCACGATGCCGTAGATCAGGCCCCAGCCGATGTAGGTGATCATCTTCGCGGTCAGCGCGGAGACGCGGTTCGGGGCGGTGAGGAACGTCGTCGTGATCGTCTTCTTGCTGTACTCGCCGGCGAGGGCGAACACCCCGAAGATGACCGGGAACATCGTGCCGATGTTCACGCCGTGCCCCAGCGCGAGCAGGCCCACCGGCAGCTCCCCGGCCTGGATCCCCAGCGCCTCGGTGATCTCCCGGGTGTCCCGGCTGCCCAGGAAGTCCGCGATGTCGTTGGTCAGGAAACCCCAGATCAACGCGAACAGGAAGGCGAACAGGACCGCCGGGATCATCAGCCCCCACCAGCTCTTCGTGGTGAGGGTCTTGCGGAACTCCGCCTTGATCAGGTTGCCCATCATCAGCGCTGACCTCCCCAGTCGCCACCCTGCGGCCCCTGCTGGTGGGCCTGCGGACCTTGTTGATACGGCTGTTGCGGCGGCTGTTGATACGGCTGCTGTTGCTGGTACTGCGGCGGCTGCTGGTAGCCCTGCTGCGGCGGACCGCCCCAGCCGCCCTGCTGCGGCGGCTGCTGGTACTGCTGCTGTTGCTGGTACTGCGGTGCCGCGGCGTACTGGCCCTGTGTGAGCTGGAAGAACAGGCGCTCGAGGTCGGCGCGTTCCTCCTGCATGCCGTAGACGGCGATCCCGGACTTCGCGGTCAGGTCACCGATCTGCTGGGTCGTCGCCCCGATCACCGCGACCCGCCCGTCCGGCGTCGGCTCCACCTGGGAGAACCCGCCCTCCTGCAGCGCCTTCACCAGTGCGCTCGCGTCCGCCGGCTGCACCAGGACGCGGGACTGCTGGCTCGCGCGGAGCTGATCCAGCGAACCGTAGTACCGGGTGATCCCGGCGCTGATGATCACGACCTGGTCGATGGTCTGCTCGACCTCGGCCAGCAGGTGACTCGACACCAGCACGGTCCGGCCCTCGTTCGCGTAGGCGCGCAGGAAGTTGCGCAGCCACACGATGCCCTCCGGGTCCAGCCCGTTCGCCGGTTCGTCCAGCACCAGCACCTGCGGATCGCCGAGCAGCGCGGTGGCCAGCGCCAGCCGTTGCCGCATGCCCAGCGAGAAGTCGCCCGCGCGCCGGTTGGCCGCCGACGACAGGCCGACCAGGGACAGCACCTGATCCGCGCGCTGATCCGGCACCCCGATCGCCGCGGCGTACACCAGCAGGTGGTTGCGCGCGGTCCGCTTCGGGTGGAAGCCCTCGTTCTCCAGCACCGAGCCGACGACCCGGGCCGGATTGCCCAGCTGGTCGTGCGGGCGGCCGTTGATCGTCGCCGTGCCCGCGGTCGGTGTCACCAGTCCGAGCAGCATCCGGAGGGTCGTCGTCTTACCCGCGCCGTTCGGCCCGAGAAAACCGGTGACCGTGCCCGGCTCCACGGTGAAGCTCAGGTTCTGCACCGCGGCGACCGCACCGAACCGCTTGCTCAGGTTCTGTACGGAGATGCGGCCGCTGCCGTCGTGCTGCATGCCTGCCCCCTTCTTGGTCGGCGATCCCCGCCGGGGGATCTGGCTGGCGGACATCCTGCCTTACCGGGTCAGTCCGGACACGCTGAAGTGCCCAACCCGCGGGTAGCGATTTTCGTCACGATCCGTCGCCGGTGCTCGAAGTGGCTCACGCCGTGCCGACCGGCAAAAGCGCAGGTCTGGGCGGCCGAACCGGGGGAGATCAGGCGATCGCGGAGAGTCGCCGGTTGAACAAATTCGCTCGAGTTGAGGGGGCGATGCAGCGAACTCGCGCGCGACCACCTAAGCTAGTACTCGGCGGCCCGCTCCCAGTGACCCCCAGGCTGGTTGAGCGGGCCGCCCTTGCCTTGTTCGGGAGGCCTTCGGCTCCCTTCCCGGTGTCCCGTTTCCCTGTGGGGGGGCGACCCCCCACACCCCCACGTTACGAGCTCCTTGCGTTGGGTGGGCTGGGCGCGTTTGGGGTGGACCAGCGCCGGTTCGCTGAGTAGGTAGGCGTGGGCTGGCGCGGTGGTTTGGACCAGCGTCGGGTTCTCGTTCTGGGTGTGCGAGTGCCCGTTTTGGTCGCCTGAGTTCTGCGTGCCGGTCGGCGAGTTGCACGTTCGCGCACGCGAGTTGCACGTTCAGGTGCGCGAGTTGCACGTTCAGGCGTGCGGGGGTGGCTGGGCCGTGTGGCGGCAGGAAGGGAGGTTTGCTGCCGGGAGACGTGAGCGAGGGACCTTTACTACCGATAAACCGGAGTAAAGGTCCCTCGCTCCTGCGTGGTGTGGCTCAGGCGAGCGCGGTGGCCAGGGGGGTGTGCGGCAGCTCGTGGGCGACGGCGACCGGTTCGTTGGTGAGCGAGCCCGCGTGCGTGTTGAGGCCCTTGGCCAGGCTCGGGTCGGCGTTCAGGGCGGCGTGCCAGCCGTGGTCGGCGAGTTGCACCGCGTAGGGCAGGGTCACGTTGGTCAGCCCGTAGGTCGACGTCCGCGGCACCGCGCCCGGCATGTTCGCCACGCAGTAGAAAACCGAGTTGTGCACCTGGTAGGTCGGCTCGTCGTGCGTGGTCGGCCGCGAGTCGGCGAAGCAGCCGCCCTGGTCGATCGCGATGTCCACCAGCACGCTGCCCGGCTTCATCCGGGACACCAGGTCGTTGGACACCAGCTTCGGCGCCTTCGCGCCCGGCACCAGCACCGCGCCGATCACCAGGTCCGCCTCCAGCACGGCCTGCTCGACCGAGAACGCGTTCGAGGTGACCGTCCGGATCCGCCCGCCGAAGTCGTTGTCGATCTGGCGCAGCCGGTCGACGTTGGTGTCCAGGATCTCCACGTCCGAACCCAGCCCCAGCGCGACCCGCGCCGCGTTCAGCCCGGCCACCCCGCCGCCGATCACCACGACCCGCGCCGGGTGCACCCCGGGGATCCCGCCGGGCAGCACGCCCCGGCCGCCGCTCGGCTTCATCAGCGCGTACGCGCCCACCTGCGGCGCCAGCCGGCCGGCCACCTCCGACATCGGGGCGAGCAGCGGCAGCGCGCGGTTCGGGGTCTGCACGGTTTCGTAGGCGATCGCGGTGGTGCCCGCCTGGAGCAGCGCGTCGGTCAGCGCGCGGTCCGCGGCCAGGTGCAGGTAGGTGAACAGCACCTGGTCCGAGCGCAGCCGCCCGTACTCCGCCGCGATCGGCTCCTTGACCTTGAGCACCAGCTCGCCCTCGGCCCAGGTCTCCTCGGCCGTGGCCAGGATCTTGGCGCCGGCGGCCAGGTACTCCTCGTCGGTGATCGCGGAGCCGAGGCCCGCGTCGGTCTCGATGAACACGTCGTGCCCGCGGCCGACCAGTTCGTGCACGCCGGCCGGGGTCAGGGCGACCCGGTATTCGTGCTTCTTGATTTCCCGGGGGACGGCGATCCGCACGGCTGCCTCCTGCGTTGCCTGTGTCTGTGGACGGCGTGTTGCTGCCCACCGTGAACCACCCGGACGGCGGTGTCATCGTGCCGAGAAGACAATCTTACCCCGGAGTGATCGTCATCGCGGGACAACTTGTTGACCTCAAGTTAGGTAGAGCCAGCAGGCTGGTGGGGCGAAATGGTGAAGGGAGGGTCCTGGGTATGCGCGCGGTGTGGCTGGCGGAGTTCGGTGGTCCCGAGGTGCTGAGACCGGGGGAGGCGCCGGATCCGGTCCCCGGGCCGGGGCAGGTGCTCGTCGAGGTGGCGTTCGTCAACATCACGTTCGTGGAAACCCAGTTCCGCGCCACCGGCCAGGGGCCGTACCGGCCCGAACTGCCGATGATCCCGGGCAACGGCGTCGGCGGGGCGATCAGCGCGGTCGGGGACGGGGTCGACCGGGGACTGCTCGGCCGCCGCGTGGTGACCGCGACCGGCGGATCGGGCGCCTACGCGGAGCGGGTCGTGGTGGACGCGGCCGGGGTGTTCGGCGTGCCCGACGGGGTCGAACTCGACGAAGCGGTCGCGCTGTTGGCCGACGGGCGCACGGCCACCGGGCTGATCCGGAAGGCGGCGCTGAAACCGGGGGACCGGGTGCTGGTCGAGGCCGCCGCGGGCGGGGTCGGCGGCCTGCTCGTCCAGCTCGCCAAGGCCGAGGGCGCCTGGGTGGTCGGCGCGGCGGGCGGCGGGCGCAAACTCGACGTCGCCCGCGAGCACGGCGCCGACCAGGTCGTCGACTACCGGGAAGCGGGCTGGACGGACCGGGTCGGCGAGGTCGACGTGGTGTTCGACGGGGTCGGCGGCGAGATCGGCGCGGCCGCGTTCGAACTGATCGCGCCCGGCGGGCGGATGCTCAGCTACGGGCTGGCCAGCGGCGCGTGGGCGGACATCGCCGACGAACTCGCCCGGGAGCGGAAGGTCACCCTGCTGAACGGGCCGCTGGGGTCACCGGAGGAACTGCGCGAGTTCGCCGAGAGCGCGCTGGCCGGGGCCGCGACCGGGCGGTTGAAACCGCTGATCGGGCAACGGTTCCCGCTGGACCGCGCGGCGGACGCGCACGCCGCCATCGAAACGCGGGCCGCGGTCGGCAAGACCCTGCTCGTCCCGTGACGACCGTCGGGACCGCCGGTTAGTCCATTGTGGTCGGTTCGCTCACGCCCAGCGCGCGGCGATCAGCTGGGACAGCAGGGCGAGCCGCACATCCGGATCCTCGAGATCCAGCGGGACCAGTTCGAGCAGGCGGCGCATCCGGTACCGCAGGGTGTTGGGGTGGATCCGCAGGGCCTTCGCTGCGGCCCGCGGATTCGCCGGGTGCCGCAGCCATTCGTAAAGCGTTTCCGCGTACCCGGTGTCGTGCGCCTCGTCGTGGGCGCGCAATTTCTCGAGCGGGCCGAGATCGGTGATCTTCGCCGCGGACGCGGCGGTGGCCGTCCGGTGCAGGGTCAGCGCGGTCCACACCTCGTCGAAGCTCACCACCGGGCCCTCGACCAGTCCCGCGCGCAGCACCCCGAGCGTTTCCTCGGCCTGTGCCCGCGAACGGGCCAGTTCGGCGATCTCACCCGCGCCCCCGGCGGCGACGCGCAGCGATTCGGCGCCCCGGCTCCCGTTCGCCGGGACCTCGGACAGCGCCGCGCGCAGTTCGCCCCAGGTGCCGCTGCCTTCGCCGTCCGGCACCACCGCGTAGAGCCGCCCGCCGAGTTCGGTGGCCACCGGACGCCGCCCCACGCCCTGGGAAACCCGTTCCAGCAAGGACAACCGCAACCCCTCGGCCTCGGTGTCGACCACGACCACGCGATGCGGTTCCTCGGTCAGCTGGAGTTCGGCCATGGCCTTGCGCGGGCTGGCCTTCCCCTCCAGCACCGCCCGCAGCAGTTCCGCCGATGCCCGCCGCTGCGCGTCGGCGTGGGCGCGCCGCCGCAACAGGTGCAGCGCGACCACCGGCGCCGCGTCGGCGAACGCCGCGGCTCGTTCGTCGGACACCGGACCGGCGACCACGGCCCACATCGAGCCGAGCAGTTCGCCGCCCATCCGAATCGGCACGATCAGCCGCGGCAGCGTGCCGTCCCGCTGCGCGGGCACGAAAATCGTCTGCCGCCCACGGGAAAGCTCGCGGAAGACGCCGCGTGAGCGGAACCGGGCGAGCACGTCGTCCGGGATGCGGCGCCCCATGATGGTGGACACGCGCGCGGAATCGGTGAGGTCCTGGCGCGCCGAATAGGCGAGCACGCGCGAATTGGTGTCCTCGATGGTCACCGGCGCGTCGACGACCGAGGCCACCGCGTCGGCCAGCCGGAACAGATCGCTGGCGCCGGGATCCGCGCCGTTCTCCAGGGATTCGGATTCGTCGGCGATCGCGTCCAGCACGGTGCGCAGCAGCCACACCAGCTGCGCCCAGGAGGCGGCCGCGCTCACCTCGATCAGGGCGATGTCGGCGGCCTTCGCCGCGCGGCGGACCGCGGGTTTCCCGGCCAGCGGCGGTTTGAACAGCACCGCGGCGGCGCCGTGCTCCGCGCTGCCGCGCACCAGGGCGACGGCCTCGTCGAGGTCCGCGGTGGCGACCGCGAGCACGAGATCGCCCGCGGCCAGATGACTCGGCGCCCCGGGTTCGGCGATGACCACGTCCGCGGCCGCCGGGCAGTGCTCCGGCAGCTGCAAAGCCTGCAGGAGGGTCGGCCCCACCCGGTCGACGACGCTGCGTACCGAAACCATCAGACCTCGGGCGGGGTGCGGGCGTCGATGTCGTCGGGGGTCAGCTGCTCGCGTTTCGTGGTGAGCGCCCAGCGGTGGCCGAACGGGTCGACCACGCGGCCGTAGCGTTCGCCGAAGAACATCTCCTCGACCGGCGCTTCGATCGTGGCGCCCGCGAAAACCGCCCGGCGAGCGAGGTCGTCGGGATCCGCGGTCTCCAGTACGAGCAGCATCGGGCTGCCGCCGAGGGTGGTCGGTGCCAACGCGTCCAGTTGCGGAATCTCCTCACTGATCAGGAGCCGCGCGTCCCCTACTGCGAGCTCCAGAAACAGAATGGTGCCATCCGGAAGCACGTTGCGGAACAGTTCGACCGCACCGAATGCGTTTTTGTAGAAGGAAAGCGCGGTTGTTACATCCTGGACGAACAAATGTGGCACGATCCCGAGCGTCCGGCTGCGCTTCCCGCTCATGCGGAATCCGCTCGCCGGGAAGACAATCCGGCGTCGGCCGCGGCGTCGAGCAGGCGTTGGAGCAGCTCGGTTTCCCGGACCGCGGCGCGCCAGCCGAGATCGGTCAACCGGTAATAGCGGCGCCGCGCGTCGTGCGGCTCGTTCTCGCGCATGCCGGTGATTTCCTCCACCAGACCGTCGGCGGCCAGCCGCGCGAGCGTGCGGTAGAGGGTGCCCGGGCCGAGCTGGACCGAGCCGCCGGTCAGCTCGTTGACGAAGCCCATGATGCCGTAGCCGTGTGCTTTGCCGCCCGCGAGGGCGAGCACCACCTGGAAGGCCGCGGGCGTAAGCGGGGGTGGGTTGCCGTCCGCCATGGGCCGAAGCATACACTCCGGCATAGTTGTATCCGATGTGGATATACCGGCCGGATGGAGTAAGGAGCGGGCCATGCCGATTCGCGGGGTCAGCAAGGTCGTGGTGGGGGTCAAGGATCAGGAACGAGCCAAGAAGTTCTGGACGGAGACCGTCGGTTTCACCGTCACCACCGACGTTCCCTACGGCGACACGGGCAAACGGTGGGTGGAGGTGACCTCGGCCGACGGCGGGACCGCACTGATCCTCAGCGAGGACGAGGAGGACCAGTTCCCGGTTCGCGGCGACCTGCCGACCTCGAACTTCTTCTTCTACACCGACGATGTCCAGCAGACCTACCGGGAACTGTCCGCGAAGGGCGTGGACTTCCCGGCCGAACCCGCCGAACAACCCTGGGGCTGGTCGTCGATGTTCACCGACTCCGAGGGCAACCGGTTCGCCCTCCAGCAACGCGAGGCGTGACTCCCGACCGTTGTCATGAGGGGACCCCTCAGGACGAAATTCGTCAGGAGGGGTCCCCTCATGACAGCCGGACGCGTTACCGGTCGAGCACCCGGGCCAGCACGTCCCACAGGGTGCCGGTGGGGTCCGCGCTCGCCTCGACGCTGCGCCACGCCACGATCCCGTCCGGGCGGATCAGCGTCGCGCCCTCGGGGCCGATCCCGTACCGCCGCGCGAAGTGGTCCTCCGGGTCGCCGAAGTCCACGCCCGCCAGGTGGCACGCGATCGGCACACCGCTTTCCGCGGCCGCTTTCGCCGCCGCCTCGCGCCAGGCCTCGCCGCCGGACCCGCCGAACAGCACCCAGCCGCGGCCGAGCAAGTCCACTGTGGACTTCGCCTCGCCGTCGACCGTGATCGGCACGTGCGGCGCCCGGAAACCCGCGCGGCCGCTGGGCTTCATCGGGTCCTCGGTCGGCTCGGGGTCGTCGTCGGCCGGGAGCACCGCCGCCGACCGGTAGCGGAAACCGAGCAGCAGCCCGAACGGGTCGCTGGGCGGCGGCAGTTCGCTGGTGTCCAGGTCGGGCACCATGCGGTGTTTCGCGTAGTGCAGCGAGGTGTTCACCACCTTCTCGGCATACGGCTTCCGCTCCGCCTGGTAGGTGTCCAGCAGCCCCGGGCCCGCCGCGCCGCGCAGCACGGCCGCGAGTTTCCACGCGATGTCGTGCCCGTCGCCGACCGCGGTGTTCCCGCCCATGCCGCCGGTCGGCGGGGTCACCTTCGCCGCGTCGCCGACCAGGAACACCCGGCCCGCGCGGAAGTCGGTGGCGATCCGCGCGGCCATCTCCCAGGCGCCGGTCCAGACGATGTCCGGTGCCAGCTCGGGCAGATCGGTCGCGATGCGGATCAGTTCCGTCAGCCGCTCGGGCGGGTAGTCCGCCAGGGTTTCGCCGCGCTCCGGGTGGTAGTCCGGCGCGAACACGAACCGCCCCGGGATGTCGGTGTTCACCAGGGCGCCGGTGAAGTGCTCGTTCTGCAGGTAGTACAGCTCGGTGACGTTCGGCCGGAGCCGGTCGCCCAGGTCGGCGTCGAAGACGACACCGATCTGGTTGCCGATGGTGCCGACGCCCTCGGTCGCGATGCCCAGCCGCTCGCGGATCGGGCTGCGCCCGCCGTCCGCGGCCACCAGGTACCGCGCGTGCACGGCGGTTTCCTCGCCGGTGTCGCGCTGCCGGAGCACCGCGTGCACGCCCTCGGCGTCCTGCTCGAAGGAAACCAGTTCGGTGGAGAACCGGACCCGTGCGCCCAGCTCCCGGGCGCGCTCCAGCATGATCGGCTCCGCGACGTCCTGGCCCGCCATCCCGGCCTGGACGCCGACGACCGGAGCGACCGCGAGTTCGTCGCCGTCCTCCACGATCTGGTGGAAGATCCGGCCGTTGAGGCTGGACGCGACGGTGACCCGCAGCCCCAGCGAAGCGCGGCCGCTGGCGTTCAGCACGCGCTGGTCGATTCCCGCCCAGCGGAACAGTTCCATGGTCCGCCAGCTCTGCCCGGTCGCTCTCGGATGGATGGCGGTGCCCGGGTGCCGCTCCACGGTCAGCACGTCCACGCCGTGCTGGGCCAGGAACATCGAGGCGGACAGCCCACCCAGCCCCGCCCCTGCGACCAGCACCTCGACGCGTTCCTCGGCCATAATCTCTCCCTGTCTGCGATGTTCGAACTACAAAGTATCTTAGCAACAGAGATATTCGGCAGGCAAGTGGAATCTGGCAGAGAGGCCTCCCGGCGGTGTCCGCGCGGCTCTCACGGGTTGGGAGCCGTTGGGCGGGGCCCGCACGGTCGCTAGCGTCGGCCGCAGCCTGGCTGGACACGCGCGCCCGCATTCCTCATCACGTTGAACCACAAGGAGAATCCCGATGACCGCGGATGGACCCGACACGAGCGCATGGTCGTTCGAGACCAAGCAGATCCACGCGGGCGCGGCCCCGGACACCGCGACGGGCGCCCGGGCGACCCCGATCTACCAGACCACCTCGTACGTCTTCCGGGACAGCCAGCACGGCGCCGATCTGTTCAGCCTCGCCGAGCCGGGCAACATCTACACCCGGATCAACAACCCGACGCAGGAGGTCCTGGAGCAGCGGGTGGCCGCGCTGGAGGGCGGCGTGGCCGCGCTCGCGTTCGCCTCGGGCACGGCCGCCACCAACGCGGCGGTCCTCAACCTCGCCAACTCCGGCGACCACTTCGTGTCCAGCCCGAAGCTCTACGGCGGCACCTACAACCTGTTCCACTACACGCTGCCGAAACTCGGCATCGAGGTCACCTTCGTCGAGGACCAGGACGACCTGAACCAGTGGCGCGCCGCGGCGCGGCCGAACACCAAGCTGTTCTTCGGGGAGACCCTGGCCAACCCGGGCAGCAACGTGTTCGACATCGCGGGCGTCGCCGGGGTCGCGCACGAGGTCGGCGTGCCGCTCGTGGTGGACAACACGGTGCCGACGCCGTACCTGCTGCGGCCGATCGAGCACGGCGCCGACGTGGTGATCCACTCGGCCACCAAGTACCTCGGCGGCCACGGCACCACGATCGCCGGCGTGCTGGTCGACGGCGGCACCTTCGACTTCGGCGAGCACCCGGAACGGTTCCCCGGCTTCAGCGAACCCGACCCGAGCTACCACGGCCTGAAGTACTGGGAGGCGCTCGGGCCGGGCGCCTACGCGGCGAAGGCGCGCGTGCAACTGCTGCGCGACACCGGGGCGGCCATCTCGCCGCTGAACAGTTTCCTTATCCTGCAGGGGATCGAAACGCTGTCGCTGCGCATCGAGCGGCACGTGTCGAACGCTCGGCAACTCGCCGAGTGGCTGGAGACCCGGGACGAGGTGGAGAAGGTCTACTACGCGAGCCTGCCGTCCAGCCCGTACCACGCGGCGGCGCGGAAGTACCTGCCCGGTGGCGCGGGCGCGGTGCTGTCGTTCGACCTGCGCGGCGGGGTCGAGGCGGGCCGGAAGTTCGTCGACGGCACCGAGTTGCACAGCCAGCTGGTGAACATCGGCGACGTGCGCAGCCTGATCGTGCACCCGGCGAGCACCACGCACAGCCAGCTCCAGCCGGAGGAGCAGCTCGCCAGCGGGGTCACCCCGGGCCTGGTGCGGCTCGCGGTCGGGCTGGAGGGCATCGAGGATCTCAAGGCCGATCTCGACGCCGGATTCCGGGCGGCCAAGGCAGCTCTGTGACTTCGGAGTCCATAGTGGACGATCTTCCGCCCGTCACCGGAGCGTGGCGGGCGGGAGATCCGCCGGGGCGGCGCAAATGGGTGCGCAGCGCCTGGCCGTTGCGGCTGGAGGCAGGCGGCGCGCTGCCGGGATTCGAACTCGCCTACGAGACCTGGGGCACGCTGAACCCGGACCGTTCCAACGCGGTGCTGGTCGAGCACGCCCTGACCGGCGACAGCCACGCCGCGGGCGAGGCCGGACCCGGCCACCCGAGCCCCGGCTGGTGGGACGGACTGATCGGCCCGGGCCGCGCGCTGGACACGAGCGAACTCTTCGTCGTCGTCCCGAACGTGCTCGGCGGCTGCCAGGGCTCGACCGGCCCGGCGAGCCCCGATCCGGACGGAAAGCCCTGGGGCAGCAGGTTTCCCGCGCTGACCGTCCGCGACCAGGTGGCCGCCGAGGCGGTGCTCGCCGACGCCCTGGGCATCGATCGCTGGGCCGCCGTGCTGGGCGGTTCCATGGGCGGTATGCGGGCCCTGGAATGGGCGGTGACGCATCCGGGCCGGGTCGAGGCGCTCCTGCTGCTGGCCGCGCCCGCCGCCGCCTCGGCGGAACAGATCGCCTGGGCCTCGCCCCAGCTGCACGCGATCACCGGCGACCCGAACTGGCGCGGCGGCGACTACTACCACGCCGCGCCGGGCGACGGGCCGCATCACGGCCTCGGCATCGCCCGCCGGATCGCGCACGTCACCTACCGCAGCGAACCGGAACTCACCCGCCGCTTCGGCCGCGTTCCCCAATCCGGCGAAGAACCCTTACACGGCGGCCGTTTCTCCGTCGAGTCCTATTTGGACCACCACGCGCGCAAACTCGTGCACCGCTTCGACGCGAACAGCTACCTCCTGCTCACCCGCTCGATGAACACGCACGACGTGGGCCGGGACCGGGGCGGTATCGGCGCCGCGCTCTCGGGGGTTCGCGCCCGCACGGTCGTCGCCGGAGTGGACAGCGACCGCCTCTACCCGCTCTACCAGTCACGCGAGCTGGCCGCCGGGATCCCGGGCGCCGCCGAAGCCGCGGTGATCTCCTCCCCCTACGGCCACGACTCGTTCCTCATCGAAACCGACCAGATCGCCGCCCTCGTCAAGTCTCTGATCGGGTGACCTCCCCATCCCCGTTTCATGAGGGGACCCCTCCTGACAAAATTCGTCAGGAGGGGTCCCCTCATGACACTTCGGGTCAGTCGGTGAGGGCGTCGGAGATCCAGGCGGTGACCGGGAGGTCGCGTTCCAGGCATTCGGTGGACAGGCGGATCGTCCAGCGCAGGGCCTGGAGGACGAGGCTGTCCACTTCGTCCGGGGCGGCGTTCGCCAGGGCGATCTCCACCTGTTCCTGCGCCGCCTCGGTGTTGCCGTGCACCTCCGCGAGCAGCGTGCGGACGGCCGTGCGCACGGGTGGGTCGGCCTGGTCGATCGAGACCTCTTCGCCCGCCTCGTCGAAGACCTGGACCTTGACCGGCGCGCTTCCGCCGTCGCCGAGCGTGGACACCATCGCGCTGCACTCGCCGAACAGCAGCATCATCAGTTCCCGCGTCTCGGCCGACCGGTCCGGCTCGTCGACCCCGGTCGGCGCCACCTGCTCCAGGGCTTCCTCGTCCTCGCCGAGCTGCATCGCCACAAGCGCGCGTTGCGCCTTCTCGACGAGCCGCCGGCGCTCCTCACCGCTCCTGTCGGACTGCACGTGCCTATCAAACACCAGCCCGGCGCGATTTGGGGGACTCGCTTGGCGCCGCGGCGCGCAGCGCCCCGAGTGCCAGAGTTTCGAGCAGCTCCGCCAGTTCGAGATCACCCAGATGCCGGCTGTGCGGCGTGGAGTTGATCAGCCCGAACACCGCGTGCGCCGACGAGCGGGCGCGTTTCTCGTCGACCCCGGGCACCGCGTCGCGGATCGCCCGCACCCAGACCTCGACGTACCGCCGTTGCAGGGCGCGGACCTGCTTGCGGTCGGCGTCGGTGAGGTTCGCCAGGTTGCGCTCCTGCACGGTGATCAGGGCGGGGTGCTGGAGGGCGAAGTCGACGTGGAAGCGCACCAGTTCGGCCAGCACGCGCTGCGGGTCGTCCTCGGCCTCCTCCCGCGCGGTGCCGCCGTCGAGCAGGTACTTGCTGATCGAGCCCAGCATCTCGCCGAGCATCGCGTCCTTGCTCCGGAAGTGCCGGTACAGCGCCGGGCCGGAGATCCCGACCGCCGCGCCGATGTCGTCGATGCCGACACCGTGGAAGCCGTGGCGCGCGAACAGCTCGGCCGCCGCGGCCAGGATCTGCTCTCGGCGGCTGGCTTTTTCGCCGTTCACGAGGGGAGTCTGAGGGGGCGGCATCGTTTCATCCTAAGCGGTGATGTTAGCGAGCGCTAACCTCACGGTCTCCTGGTTGCACCGGTCCGGTCACCATTGGCGACAAGACTTCTTCGTGAGCAACACACGTGGTAGTGATATTTCGCGTTGATACGTCACGAAGGAGTGACTCATGTCCGTCCCTGCTCGGAAACTCTCACTTCCTTTTCTACGGACAGTCACCGCCGGTGCGATCGCCCTGCTGGCGACGCTCGGCCTGACCGTCCCGGCCGCCGCGGCGGCCGCCAACTACGTCGCCCTCGGTGACTCCTACTCCTCGGGAGTGGGGGCCGGTTCCTACGGCGACTCCGGAAACTGCAAGCGCAGCGCCAACGCCTACCCGCAGTTGTGGGCGAACGCGCATTCCGGAACGCGGTTCACCTTCGTCGCCTGCTCCGGCGCCCGGACCGGCGACGTGCTCAACCAGGCCAACTCGCTGAGTTCGGCCACCACGCTGGTCACCGTGTCGGTCGGCGGCAACGACGCCGGATTCGCCGACGTGATGACCGACTGCACACTGGGGTCCGACCAGTCCTGCATCGATCGGGTCAACCAGGCCAAGAGCTACGCGACCGGCACGTTGCCGGGCCTGCTCGACGGGGTCTACGCCAAGATCAGGCAGAAGTCGCCGAACGCGAAGGTCGTCGTGCTGGGGTACCCGCGCTTCTACAAGATCGGCGGCTCCTGCAACGCCGGGCTGAGCGACACCAAGCGCAGCGCGATCAACGGCGGCGCCGACACGCTGGCCCAGGTCACCTCGGGCCGGGCGAGCGCGGCCGGGTTCAAGTTCGTCGACGTCCGGGGGCCGTTCACCGGGCACGAGATCTGCTCGAGCGACTGGTGGCTGCGCAGCCTCAGCTGGCCGGTCGACGAGTCCTACCACCCCAACCAGAACGGGCAGAAGCTCGGCTACCTGCCCGGCCTGACCGCCGTCACCGGATAGGGGCTCCGCCCGCTGGATAGTCAGGTTAGCGGTCGCTAACATCCCGCGTGGGGTTAACGGCTGCTAACCTGACTTCATATTGTCCGGTGGTTGACTTCGAGGAGCCATGGATACGCCCGTGCTGGGAAGCTCCGCGGACCCGCGGAGTGAAGAGTATTCGCGTAATGTGACCGCGCATGCCGAGCTGGTCGAGGATCTGCGCAAGCGGCTCGCCACGGCGCGGCTGGGCGGCCCGGAGAAGGCGCGCGTCCGCCATGTGGAACGCGGCAAGCTGCTCCCGCGCGACCGGGTCGACGCGCTGCTCGACCCCGGTTCGCCGTTCCTGGAACTGTCCGCGCTCGCCGCGACCGGGCTCTACGACGACGAGGCGCCCGCCGCCGGGATCATCACCGGCATCGGCCGGGTGTCCGGGCGCGAATGCGTGATCGTCGCGAACGACGCGACCGTCAAGGGCGGCACCTACTACCCGATGACGGTCAAGAAGCACCTGCGCGCGCAGGAAGTCGCGCTGCACAACAACCTGCCCTGCGTCTACCTGGTCGACTCCGGCGGCGCGTTCCTGCCGCGCCAGGACGAGGTGTTCCCGGACCGCGAGCACTTCGGCCGCATCTTCTACAACCAGGCCACGATGTCCGCCCGGGGCATCCCGCAGATCGCCGCCGTGCTCGGCTCGTGCACCGCGGGCGGCGCGTACGTCCCGGCGATGAGCGACGAGGCCGTGATCGTCCGCAACCAGGGCACCATCTTCCTGGGCGGCCCGCCGCTGGTGAAGGCCGCGACCGGCGAGGTGGTCACCGCCGAGGAGCTCGGTGGCGGGGACGTGCACGCCCGGCAGTCCGGCGTGACCGACCACCTGGCCACCGACGACGCGCACGCCCTGCGGATCGTGCGGTCGATCGTCGAGACGCTCGGCCCGCGCGCCCCGCGGCCGTGGGAGGTGCTGCCCGCCGAGGAACCCGCGGTCGATCCCGGGCAGCTCTACGGCGTGGTGCCGACCGATTCGCGCACCCCGTACGACGTGCGCGAGGTGATCGCCCGGATCGTCGACGGCAGCCGGTTCGCCGAGTTCAAGAAGGAGTACGGCGCCACCCTGGTCACCGGGTTCGCGCGGATCCACGGGCATCCGGTCGGGATCGTCGCGAACAACGGCGTGCTCTTCGCCGAATCGGCGATGAAGGGCGCGCACTTCATCGAGCTGTGCGACAAGCGGTCCATCCCGCTGCTGTTCCTGCAGAACATCACCGGGTTCATGGTCGGCAAGGCGTACGAGGCCGGGGGAATCGCCAAGCACGGCGCGAAGATGGTCACCGCGGTGGCCTGCGCGCGGGTGCCGAAGCTGACGGTGATCGTCGGCGGGTCGTTCGGCGCCGGGAACTACTCGATGTGCGGGCGGGCCTACTCGCCCCGGTTCCTGTGGATGTGGCCCAACGCCCGGATCTCGGTGATGGGCGGCGAGCAGGCGGCGTCGGTGCTGTCCACGGTTCGCCGGGACGCCATCGAATCCCGCGGCGGCGAATGGTCCGCTGAGGACGAAGAAGCGTTCAAGGCGCCGATCCGCGAGCAGTACGAGCACCAGGGCAGCCCCTACTACTCGACCGCGCGGCTGTGGGACGACGGCGTGATCGATCCGGCGGACACGCGCACCGTGGTCGGGCTCGCACTGTCCGTCGCGGCCAACGCGCCGCTGGAACCTGTCGGCTACGGCGTTTTCCGGATGTGATGAACGTGTTCGACACAGTGCTGGTCGCGAACCGCGGCGAGATCGCGGTCCGGGTGATCCGGACGCTGCACGCGATGGGCATCCGCTCGGTCGCGGTGTACAGCGACGCGGACGCGGATGCCGCGCACGTGCGCGCGGCGCATCTCGCGGTCCGGATCGGCCCGGCCGAGGCGGCGCGCAGCTACCTGTCCATCCCGGCGATCATCAAGGCGGCCAAGGACACCGGCGCGCAGGCCGTGCACCCCGGGTACGGGTTCCTCTCCGAGAACGTGGAGTTCGCCCGCGCCTGCGCGGCGGCCGGGCTGGCGTTCATCGGCCCGCCGGTGCGCGCGATCGACGCGATGGGCGACAAGATCCGCGCCAAGGCCACGGTTTCCGCGGCGGGCGTTCCGGTCGTGCCCGGCAAGTCCGATGTGGACATTCCGGCCGGTGGCTTCGCGGCCGCCGCGGACGAGGTCGGGTATCCGTTGCTGCTCAAGCCGTCCGCCGGTGGCGGCGGCAAGGGCATGCGGCTGGTCACCTCGCCCGGCGAGCTGGCGGCGGCCGAGGAATCGGCTCGGCGCGAGGCGAACGGCGCGTTCGGCGACGACACTCTGCTGCTGGAACGGTTCGTCACCACGCCCCGGCACATCGAGATCCAGGTGCTCGCCGACTCCCGCGGCAACGTGATCCACCTCGGCGAGCGCGAGTGCAGCCTGCAGCGGCGGCACCAGAAGATCGTCGAAGAGGCGCCGTCGGTGCTGCTGGACGAGCAGACGCGGCAGCGGATGGGCGCCGCGGCCGTGGAAGCCGCGCGGTCGGTCGGGTACGTGGGCGCGGGGACCGTCGAGTTCATCGTGTCGTCGACCGCGCCGGACGAGTTCTTCTTCATGGAGATGAACACCCGCCTGCAGGTCGAACACCCGGTGACCGAACTGGTGACCGGGCTGGACCTGGTCGAATGGCAGCTCCGGATCGCGGCCGGGGAACGGCTTTCGGTGGCCCAGGAAGACGTCCGGCTGGACGGGCATGCCGTCGAGGCCCGGCTCTACGCCGAGGATCCGGCGCGCGGGTTCATCCCGACCGGCGGCACCGTGCTCGCCCTGCACGAACCCGCGGGTGAGGGCGTGCGCGTCGACTCCTGGCTGACCGAGGGCACCGTGGTCGGGTCGAACTACGATCCGATGCTGGCCAAGGTGATCGCCTGGGGGCCGGACCGGGCGGCGGCGCTGCACCGGCTGGACCTGGCGCTGGCCGAGACCGCGGTGCTCGGCGTGACCACCAACGTGGCGTTCCTGCGCGGATTGCTGGCCGACGAGGAGGTCCGGGCCGGGCGGCTGGACACCGAGCTGGTCGAGCGCAGGCTCGCCACGTTGGTTTCCCCGGGAGACGAGGAGTTCTACTCGGTGGCCGCGCTGGACCGGTTGCTCGAACTCGAACCGCGTACGTCCATTGTGGACCCGTGGGAGGTGCCGACCGGCTGGCGCCTCGGCGCGCCCGGCGGCGTGGTGTTCCGGCTCCGGGCGGGGGAAGCCGAGGCGGTGGTGCGCGTCGAAGGGCCGCCGGGCGACGCGGTGGTGACCGTCGACGACGGCGAGCCGGTCCGGATTTCGGCGCGCCGCGAGGAATCCGGGCTGCTCGAGATCCGCGACGAGTCCGGGCTGCGCCGGTACCGCCGTGCGCTCGGGCCGGACGGGCTGCTGTGGCTGGCCCGCGACGGCGCCTGCGTCGCGGTCGGTGAACGGCCGAATCTCCAGCTCAGCCAAGGGGAAACGGCCGAAGCGGGCCCGGTGACCAGCCCGATGCCGGGCAGTGTCCTGGTGGTCAAGGTCGCCCGGGGCGATCGGGTGAGCGCGGGCGCGCCGCTGCTGGTCGTCGAGGCGATGAAGATGGAACACACGATCACCGCGCCGGTCGACGGCGTGGTCAGTGAACTGCACGTCCAAGCGGGCCAACAGGTCGCGCTGGACGAACCCCTTGCCGTGGTGACCCCGCACGAGGAGAACTGATGATTGACTTCCGGCTCGACGACGAGTACGAAGCGCTCCGCAAGACCGTCCACGATTTCGCGCAGTCCGAGGTGGCCCCGGTCATCGGCGGGTTCTACGAGCGGGAGGAGTTCCCGTACGAACTCGTCGCGAAGATGGGGCGGATGGGGCTGTTCGGACTGCCGTTCCCCGAGGAGTACGGCGGGATGGGCGGCGACTACTTCGCGCTGTGCCTGGCGCTGGAGGAACTCGCGCGGGTCGACTCCTCGGTCGCGATCACCCTGGAAGCCGGGGTTTCGCTGGGCGCGATGCCGCTCTACCGGTTCGGCAGCGAGGAGCAGAAGCGGGAGTGGCTGCCCGCCCTGTGCGCGGGCGAGGCGCTCGGCGCGTTCGGGCTGACCGAGCCCGGCGGTGGCTCCGACG
Source organism: Amycolatopsis anabasis (assembly GCF_009765355.1). Lineage (GTDB taxonomy): Bacteria > Actinomycetota > Actinomycetes > Mycobacteriales > Pseudonocardiaceae > Amycolatopsis > Amycolatopsis anabasis. The sequence goes on from NZ_VTHK01000015.1 coordinate 27,298, forward strand.
CCGGGGCGACCCGGACCACGGCGAAGCTCGACGGCGACGAGTGGGTGATCAACGGCAGCAAGTCGTTCATCACCAACTCCGGCACCGACATCACCCGGCTGGTCACGGTCACCGCGGTGACCGGCGAGCGCGCGGGCGGGCGCAAGGAGATCTCGGCGATCATCGTGCCGTCCGGGACACCGGGCTTTTCGGTGGCGCCCAAGTACTCCAAGGTGGGCTGGAACGCCTCGGACACGCATGAACTGTCCTTCGCGGACTGCCGCGTGCCCGCGGCGAACCTGGTCGGCGAGCGCGGCCGGGGCTACGCCCAGTTCCTGTCCATTCTGGACGAAGGGCGGGTCGCCATCGCCGCGCTGAGCGTCGGGCTCGCGCAGGGCTGTGTGGACGAATGCGTGCGCTACGCCGGTGAGCGCGAGGCGTTCGGCCACAAGATCGGGGAGTACCAGGCGATCCAGTTCAAGATCGCGGACATGGAGATGCGTGCGCACACCGCCCGGCTGGCCTACTACGCGGCCGCGGCGAAGATGCTGCGCGGCGAACCGTTCAAGAAGGAGGCCGCGATCGCGAAACTGGTCTCCTCCAACGCGGCGATGGACAACTCCCGCGACGCGACCCAGATCTTCGGCGGGTACGGCTTCATGAACGAGTTCCCGGTCGGCCGGTTCTACCGCGACGCGAAGATCCTGGAGATCGGCGAGGGCACCAGCGAGGTCCAGCGCATGCTCATCGCCCGCGAGCTGGGGTTGTAGCCTCCGCGCACTTCTGTGATAGAAATACCGGTATAACCATCCCGGTTGTGCCGGAGTGGAGCACGATCGAACCGCGGGGGCGAAGTCGTCGTTCCTCGGCTACCACCCGCGCTGGGCGCCGCCGCCGTACCCGGCGGTCAGTTTCGTCGTCGGCGAGGCGGATCCGGCCGATCTGCGGCTCATCGAGACCACCGAACGCGGCCTCGCCGCCGGGATCGAAGCGGCCCGGGCGGGCAACCGGCTCGGCGATGTCGGGCACGCGATCAGCTTGGTCGGGCGCGGCGCGGGCTACGGCCTGGTCGACGGCCACGGCGGGCACGGCATCGGGCGCGCGATGCACGAGGATCCGCACGTGCCGAACGAGGCCAGGCCGGGCCGGGGCCTGCGGTTGCGCCCGGGCATGGCGTTCGCCATCGAGCCGATGTTCGTCCTCGGCGGATCGGACGACTACCGGCATGGCGAGGACGGTTGGACCGTGCACACCGCCGACGGGAGCCGGGCCGCGCACGCCGAACACACGATCGTGATCACCGAGGAAGGTCCCCGTATTCTCACCACATTATGAGTGAGATCGCGATCCGCCCCGGCGGCGAGCAGGACTTCCCCACCCTGATGAAGATGTTCGACGGCGCCGTCGCGTGGCTGGTCGAGCGGGGTCGCCCGGGGCAGTGGGGCACCGAGCCGTTCAGCGGGAACCCCAAGCGCGAGAAGCGGGTGCACGGCATGGCCACCAGTGGCGGGCTGGCCATCGCCGAGATCGGCGGCGAACCCGCGGGCGCGACCTGCCTCGTCGAGACGCCGCCCGCGCACATCCCGCCGGTCGCCGAGCGGGAGCTCTACATCGACCTGCTGATCACCGCGCGCGAGCACACCGGCCGCGGGGTCGGCGGCGCGCTGATCGAGCACGCTCGCGAGGAGACCCGCCGCCGCGGGATCTCGCTGCTGCGCGTGGACTGCTGGGCCGGGGGCGGCGGGGATCTCGTCCGCTACTACGTCGGTCAGGGCTTCACGCCGACCGTCCAGTTCGAGGTCAACGGCTGGATCGGCCAGGTCTTCGAGCAGCGCGTCCGCTGACCGGGCTGGCGCGGGGGCCCGTTTCGGGGGACCATGAGCGCACCCGTTGGCGACGTGCCAACAGGGTGCGGTTTCGGGTCAGCGCCGACGGAAGGAGCCAGCGTCATGGGGCGAGTGCGTTCGCTGCGGGGCAAGGTGGTCGTGGTGACCGGGGGTGCGCAGGGGATCGGGGCGAAGACCGCGCAGGCGCTGGTCGGGCACGGGGCCCGGGTGGCGATCGGCGACCTCGACCAGGTCCGGGCGGACAAGACCGCGGGCGAGCTGGGCGTGGACACCGTGGCGCTGCCGCTCGACGTCACCGACACCCAGGGGTTCACCGAGTTCCTGGACGAGGTCGAACGGCGCCTCGGGCCGATCGACGTGCTGATCAACAACGCCGGGATCATGCCGCTCGCGCCGCTGGACGAGGAGGACGACGCGTCCACCCGCCGCCAGCTCGCGATCAACCTGCACGCGGTCATCCACGGCACGCGCGAGGCGGTCCGGCGGATGCGGCCGCGGGGAACCGGGCACATCGTCAACGTGGCGTCCATGGCCGGCAAGGCGGGTTTTCCGGGCGGGGCGACCTACTGCGCGACCAAGCACGGCGTGGTCGGGCTGTCCGAGGCGGTGCACCTGGAACTGCACGGCACCGGCGTCGAGGTGTCCTGCGTCATGCCCGCGATCGTGCGGACCGAACTCGCCAGCGGGCTGGGCGAGGCGAAAATGATCAAATCGGTGCTGCCGGAGGAGGTGGCGAACGCGATCGTCGGCGCGCTCCTGCGCCCGCGTTTCGACGTCTATGTTCCCAAATCGTTGGACGCCATGGGCAGGATCACACGGCTGCTGCCGCGCCGGGTCGGCGAATGGATCGTGCGTTCCCTGGGTGGAGACCAGATTCTGGCTTCAGCGGCCCATTCTTCCGCACGCGCGGACTACGAGGCCCGGGCCGCCCACAGCGCACCTACGGTAGAGGGCGAGCGGGATTCGTAGCCCTGATGGCGTAATCCACGCCGCCGGACCGTCCGAAGTGGACTTGCTTGCCGGGCGCTTGCTGGAGTCGCTTGTTGAGTCGGGGGTCGTCGCCGGGCAAGATGCCATTACCGGATTTTTGTCACCTGGAGGCGAGAAATGGCATCACCCCCCGCTCGGCTGGCCGCCGCGGCATCGAACGTGGTCGGAAAGCTGCGCGGGGGCGTGGCCGATCTGCGGCCGGTGCCGCGGGTGCTCATCGACCAGGGACCCAACCGGTCGGTATACCGGCTCACCGCGCCGGACGGCGGGGCGTCCGGGCCGCCGATCCTGCTTGTGCCGCCGCTGGCCGCGCCCGCGTTGTGCTTCGACCTGCGCCGCGGCTGCAGCCTCGCCGAGCACCTGGTGGACGGCGGGCGGCGGACGTACCTGGTCGACTACGGCAACGTGGCGTTCTCGGACCGGCGGCTGGGCGTCGAGCACTGGATCGACGAGGTGCTGCCGCGGGCGATCCGCAAGGTCAGCGAGGACGCCGGCGGGCAGGGCGTGCACCTGGTGGCCTGGTGCCTCGGCGGGATCTTCTCCCTGCTGACCACCGCCGACCAGCCGGAACTGCCGATCGAATCGATCGCGACGATCGCCGCGCCGTTCGACTTCACCGCGATCCCCCTGGTCGCCCCGTTCCGGCCGCTGATCGACCTCACCGGCGGGCACGTGCTGACCCCGTTCTACCGGCTGCTCGGCGGGGCACCGTCCTATTTGGTCAGCCGGGCGTTCCGGGTGACCGGGATCAACAAGGAGATCACCAAACCGCTCGCGATCCTGAAAAACCTGGACGACCGAGACTACCTCGCCCAGATCGAGGCGGTCGACCACTTCATGGACAACATGATCGCCTACCCGGGGCGGACGTTCGGGCAGCTCTACCACCGGTTCTTCCGCGCGAACGACCTGGCCGAGGGCACCGTGGACCTGAACGGGCGGATCATCTCGCTGGCCGGGGTGAAGGTGCCGACCCTGGTCATCGCGGGCGAGAACGACACGATCGCCCCGCGCCCCGCCGTCGAACGCCTGGTCGGCCTGCTGGACAACGCCCCCTCGGTGGCCTTCAAGACCGCCCCCGGCGGGCACCTCGGCGTCCTCACCGGCCGCAAGGCCCGCCACACGACGTGGAAGTACGTCGACGACTTCCTGGCCGAACAGATCGCCGCCGGCTGACCCCGAGCGCCCGGCTGCCGCGTGCCCGAACGCGATACTCGCGTGCCCGAGTGTGTAGTTCGCGTGCCTGAGTGTGTAGTTCGGGTGCCTGAGCGTGTAGTTCGCGTGCCCGAATGTGGAGTTCGCCTACCGGAACGGGGAACTCGGTGGACCGGAACGGGCAACTCGCACGACCGGAACGCGGGACTCGCGGACGCGCAGCCCCCACCTCCACGCCGTCACCGGCGGCAGGAAGGGAGCTTTACTACGGTTCAACCGCAGCGAGGGAGATTTACTACGGTTCAACTGGAGTAAAGGTCCCTTGCTCCCGCCGTGGTGGTGGCGTATGCATGAGTGATGCATGATGAGCGGGTGGGGAACGTGCTGGGGGCGGCGGCGTTGGCGGTGAGTGATCTTCTGCTCGCCGGGGTGACCGGGGCGAGCGGGATCAGTGCGAGCGGGGCGGCCGCGCTGATCGTGTTGCGGGCGTCGCCGGGGCTCAGCGTCACCGAACTCGGGCGGCGGATCGGGTTGAGCCAGCCCGCCGCGGCGCGGATGGTGGATTCGCTCGAGGCGCGTGACCTGGTCGAACGGCAACGCGGAGCCGGTAAGGAGGTCGCCGTGCGCGCCACCGAGGGCGGCCTGAACACCGCATACCGGATCCTGTCCGCGCGCGGCGGCCGCCTCGCCGGGCTGGTCGCGAAGCTGGACGAGTCCGAGCGGGAAACCCTGGACCGCCTGCTCGGCAAACTCCTCACCGGCGCCTACGAGGAGGTCCGGAGCTCGGAACGGCTCTGCCGCCTGTGCGACCGGGCGGCCTGCGTCGCCGATGGCTGGGATTGCCCGGTCGGCGCGGCCGAACGCGCCCAGCTCGCGGGTTAGCCCGCTCGGCTCCGGTTCCGGTGCGCGCCGATCACCAGGCCGTCCAGCGCCCAGCCCGGCGCGAGCTGGCTCACCAGCCCCGACAGTTCGTCGCAGGCGCGTTCGACCTCGAGCCGGGCCTGGTTCCGTTCGCTCATGACCGCGGCGAGCAGCAACGCGGTCAGCGCGACCGAGCCGTTGAACGCCTGCAGCGTGATCATCTTCGTGGTGAGCCCGAGGTCGGCGAACGGCCCGGTCCCGTGCGCGGCGGCGAGGATCGTCACGGTCGACGCGACCAGCGCGCAGGGCAGCGCGCCAATGTGCTGGAACCGCAGGGCGGCCCAGATCAGGAACGGGAACACCAGGAAACTCAGGTCGACCGGCCCGGTCGTGGCGATCAGCGCGACCGCGAAGGTGCCCGCGATCAACGCCGCCCCTTCACTCCAGCGCATCGCACGCGCGCCCCTCGGCCAGCGGGTCGACCGGGCGACGAGCAGCAGCGGCGCCACGGTGAGCACGCCCATCGCGTCGCCGGTCCACCACACCGACCAGACCGACATGAAATGCCCCGCCGGAATTCCACCGGAGAGCACGAGCACCCCGGTGCCGATCGCCGCGCTGATCAGCATTCCACCGAACGCACCCAGGAAGACGAGTGCGAGCGCGTCCCGCAACCGATCGAGTTCGGGCCGAAATTTCACCCGTTTGAGTAACAGATAAGCGCAAACCGGCGCGAGTGTATTGCCCACCGAAATCCCGGCGGAGGCGAGCGCCGACGATCCGGCGGCCAAGTTGACCAGAAATGCCGCGACCGCGATCCCCGGCCACACCCGGATGCCGAGCAACACCAGGCAGGCCAGCGCGATCCCGGTCGGCGGCCACAGCGGCGTCACCTGCCCGCGCACCAGCGCGAGCTGAAGTCCCAGCTCAGCGGCGACGAAATAGGCGCCACCGACGACCAGCATCCACATCCCGGTGACCGCCTGGGCCGGCGGCTTCCGGTTGCGCACCACAGCGATCATGAGCCTCACTTCTTCGCGCGGGGATGGCCGGTCGGAGCAACGGATGCCACCAATTGTGCAGCAAAATCGCTCCATGAACCTGGTCAATTGCAACCGTGGAACGGTGTTGGCCGGTTTGATATTTTCAAATGCCGTGAATGGATTATTCGGAACGTGGAACACTACGGCCGATCGGTTGGCAGCTGCTGATCTTGGTCGAGCAGGTCGCTCGGCGATACGACTCGCCAGATTCCCGACCTTTCCGTTGCATTGGGGCCGCTGGTCGCCGCCTTCTGCCAAGCCCGTTGCACGGCCGCGAACAACCCGTCGATCTGTCCGGCCGCACGCGCTCCGGTGGATCGGCTCTTCTGCCAGTTCACATCGCGCCATCCTCCCTCGGTGGTCCGCCGCGATGCGTTCACGAGTGGACGGAGCCAGGCCTGCAACCGGTACTCCAGCGCCAACCCGGCCGCGTTCGGATCGATGGTCGATGGCAGGTGAGCCGCCTCTGGCAGTCGCGGCCAGGCAACGACCACGACCCGATGCCAGATTTCGGGCGGAAAGGTGTTTGCGAGGTGATGGCTTTCGCCAACGGGCAGGTCCCGCAATCGGCGTTCGGCATTGGCGGTCTGACCGACGTACAGCAGTCCCCAGCGAAGCCAGACACCGTATACGACCTGACCGGTCATGTTCGGCCCGTCATGGCCGACCACCAGAGAACGTCCGAGTTGGTGCGCGAATTCGTAGCGCCGCTCACGCCACGCGCGCGAAGCCGCCTCGGAGGAGGTGATCCGTTGGAGAGTCCGCCGCCATTCGTCGAAGTCGGTGATCGTCTTTACCCCATCTGCAGACCGATGTGGACCGAGCCTATTCGACAGGTGACAGCAGTCAACAAGCCCGGCCACACCGCCCGGAGGGGCGATGACGGCCGGGCTTGGCGCGACGCGGGCTAGCGCAGTTCGGCGGAGGACTTGCCGAGCAGGCGGCGGGCGACGATCAACTGCTGGATTTGCTGGGTGCCTTCGAAGATGTCCAGGATCTTCGCGTCGCGGCTCCACTTTTCCAGGAGGGATTCTTCGGTGTAGCCCAGGGTGCCGGCGAGTTCCACGCAGCGGAGCGTGATGTCGACGACCGAGCGGCCCGCTTTCGCCTTGGCCATGGAGGCTTGCAGCGAGTTGGGCTGGCGGTTGTCGGCCATCCACGCGGATTCCAGGGTCAGCAGGTACGCGGCCTCGTAGTCGGCCTCGAGCTGAAGGTAGGTCGCGGCGGCGGCGTGCTGGGTGTTCGCCGGGCGGTCGTAGTCGACGGTGATCCCGGCCTCGGCGAGGACCCGGGCGGTTTCCTCCAGGGCGGCCCGGGCCACGCCGATCGCCATGGCGGCCACCAGCGGGCGGGTGTTGTCGAAGGTCTGCATGACCCCCGCGAAACCCTTTTTGGTGTCGATCTCCGGGGTGCCGAGCAGATTCTCCTTGGGCACCCGGCAGTTCTCGAACCGGAGCACCGCGGTGTCCGAGGCGCGGATGCCGAGTTTGTGCTCGACGCGGATGACCTCGAAGCCCGGGGTGCCCTTCTCCACCACGAACGATTTGATCGCGGCCCGGCCGACGCTCTTGTCCAGGGTCGCCCACACGACGACCGAATCGGCGCGCTCACCGGAGGTCACGAAGATCTTCTCGCCGTTGAGGACGTAGTGGTCGCCGTCCAGCCTGGCGGTCGTGGTGATCGCGGCCGAGTCCGAGCCGCAGCCCGGTTCGGTGATCGCCATCGCCGCCCAGGTCTTGCCGAACCGCTTCAACTGCTCGTCGCTGGCGACCGAGGCGATCGCCGCGTTGCCCAGGCCCTGGCGCGGCATGGACAGCAGCAGCCCGACATCGCCCCAGCACAGCTCGATCGTGCCGAGGACGGTGTTCAGGTTGGCGCCGTTGCGGTTGCCCTTCTTGTCGCCGTTGTCGTCCCGCCGGACGCCCGCGGCGCCCCCGCCGCCCTCGCCGGAGGAGTTCAGGCCGTCCAGCAGGGCGGCGAACATGTCCAGTTCGGTCGGGTACGTGTGCTCGGCCCGGTCGTACTTCCGGGAAATCGGCCGGAAAACCTCGGCCGCGGCCTGGTACGCCTGGTTGACCAGGGCGCCGGCCTTCTTGGGAACTTCCAGGTTGATCATGGGGTTTGCCTTTCGCAGCAAGCAAAGAAACTCAGAGGAGGACGGCGCCTTCCATCACGCCGATGGCGCGCAGGTCGCGGTACCAGCGCTCGACCGGGTGCTCCTTGATGAAGCCGTGCCCGCCGAGCAGCTGGACGCCCGCGTTGCCGATCTGCATGCCCTTGTCGGTGGCGAGCTTGCGAGCCAGCGCGACCTCGCGCGCATACGACTTGCCCTGCTCGGCCCGGGCCGCGGCGCGCAGCGTCACCAGGCGCAGGCCCTCCAGTTCGATCCCGATGTCGGCGACCGAGAACGCCACGGCCTGCCGGTGGCTGATCGGCTCGCCGAACGCCTGCCGCTCGTTGACATACGGGATCACGTAGTCCAGCACGGCCTTCGCGGTGCCGGCGGCCAGCGCCGCCCAGCCCAGGCGGGACAGCCGCACGGTTTCCGCGAACACCTCGGCCTTGCCGCCGCCGAGCAGCGCGTTCGACGGCAGCGACACCTTCTCCAGGTGCAGCTTCCCGGTCGCCGCGCCGCGCAGCCCCATCGCGGGCTCGGATTCGATCGTCACGCCCGGGTTCGACGATTCGACGATGAACAGCGCCGGGCCCCGGCCCTCCAGATCCGCGGAGACCACGAACAACTCGGCCTGCGCGGCCCGCGGCACCAGCGACTTCACGCCGTCGAGCTGGTAGCCCTTGGGGGTGCGCTTGGCCTTCGTCTTCGGCTTGAACGGGTCGAACAGCGGCGCCCGTTCCAGCAGGGCGAGCGCGGCGGCGGGCACGTCCTCGCCGGTGAACGCGGGCAGGTAGTCCGCCTGCTGCTGCTCGTTCCCCCACAGCACCAGCGACGTGCTCACCGCGGACGGCGCGAGCACGGCCACCGCGAGCCCCAGGTCGCCGTGCGCGAGCGCCTCGGCCACCAGCGCGCCGGTCACCACGGACCGTTCGGTGCCGACCCCGCCCAGCTCCTCGGGAATGCCGATCTGGGTGACGCCCAGTTCGGCGGCCCGGCTCAGCAGGCCCTCGGGCGGCTGCAGCTTCGCGTCCGCGTCGGCCGCGGCGGGCCGCAGCTGCTCGGCGGCGAACTCGCCGACCGTCTCCACGATCATCTGCTGCTCTTCGGACGGCGTCAGATCGAACAGGCCCTTGTCCGGGGTCGGCGCCAGCCGGGCCGGCTTGCCCAGCCGCTGCGCCGACTTGAACGACCGGCTCGCCGCGCCCGCGGCCCGGAACCCGTTCTTCACCGCCGTGGACACCAGGTTCTCGACCGGTTTGCGCAGGCCGGACCGGTTGACCACCTTGCTCCCGGCGATCTTGGTGAGCGCAGCCAGGCCAATGCCCATGGCGTCTCGTTTCTTCTGCGGCGTACCCACGTCGCCTCTCCCATCAGCCGTGGAACGGCCTCGCTTACCTACTCACGAGTAGGTTAACCCGTGTCAATCCGATTCGCCAGTGGCCCCGCTCACCGGGTGTCGTTCTTGTGCCATCGCGCACCAACCGCCGAACCGGATTCGTTCGAATCCGACAAGCGCAGCACAGGCCGGGTCGCGTACCGGTCGATTACCTCGAATTGATATCGAGTGCCGCGCCCATGAGAGCCACCAGTTCGGCGCGCAGGTTCGGGCGGGCGGCGAACCGGCGGGTGCGGGCCAGGTCGTTCGCGATGGTCAGCGCCGCGTGCACGGTGATCTTGGCTTCGCGGGCGTTCAGCGCGGGGTGCACCGCGGACAGCAGCCGCACCCACTGGGCCACGTAGTCGCGCTGCACCCGGACCAGTTCCGCGTGGTCCCGCTCGGGAATGCCGTTCAGGTCGCCGGAGAAGGCGACCGCCAGCTCACCGGACACGGTCAGGGTGTGCACGTACGACTCGGTCAGCCGCCGCAGCGCCTCGTTTTCGTCCGGTGGGGAGCTCCTGCGCAGCGCGTACTCGGCGCCGAGCGCGAGCCGGTCGGCCGCGCGCTGGCAGATCGCGATCATCAGCCCGGCCTTGCTCGGGAAGTGCCGGTACACGCTCGGCCCGGCGATCCCGGTGGCCGCGCCGATCTCCTCCATGCTCACCGCGTGGAAACCGCGCCGCCGGAACAGTTCGGTCGCGGCCTCCAGGAGCTGTTCCCGCCGGGACGGCGTGCCCAGGCCGGTCTGGGGTGGTGCGGGTTCGGGTTCGCCGGGCGGGGCGGGCAGCGTGACGTGCAGCACCCGCTGCGCGATCTCGACCAGGAGCGCGCCGAACCGCCGCTTGGCGACCGTGGTGTGGTGCACCGAGACGCTGCCGTACACGCTCAGCCCGGCCCAGCACAGCAGTTCGGCGTCCGCGGGATCGAGGTCGGGCCGCCTGGTCAGCAGCGCTTTCGTCCACGCCTGCAGGACCGCGCCGGAGCGCCGCCGGATCTCCCGTTGGTCCTCCGGCGCGAGGTGCTTGCCCTCCCAGCGCCACAGCGCCGCGACCTCGCGCCGCTCCACCGCCTGCGCGGCGAGCGAGCCGAGCAGCGCGTCGATCCGGTCCGGCCCGGACGAGTCGAGGGTGGACAGTGCCTCGGCGGTCGCCGACTCCATGTCCGCGATCCCGGAGAGCAGCACGTAGGCCAGGATCGCCCGCTTGTCGGCGAAGTGCCGGTACAGCGCGGGCCCGGTCACCCCGGCCGCGGCGGCGATGTCGTTGATGCCGACACCATGGAAGCCGCGGGCGCGGAACAGCTCCGCGGCGACCGTGGCCAGCTGGCTCTTGCGGTCGCGCGGGCGGCGGGGACGCTCGGTGGAGTGCTCCATAGGTGAAGCCACTCTAGCTGGAGTTGAATCGATGACAACCCATTGACAGTATGGGGTTCGACCGGCATATGTTAGTGGCAATTAGCACGAGCAGACCTGCGCGAGGAGACCTTGTGAGTACAGAGGCGTTCATCTACGAGGCGATCCGCACGCCTCGGGGCAAGGGGAAGAAGGGTTCCCTGCACGGGACCAAACCGCTCGACCTCGTGGTGGGTCTGATCAACGAGCTGAAGGCCCGGCACCCGGGGCTGGACCCGGCGCTGATCGACGACATCATCCTCGGCGTGGTCTCCCCGGTCGGCGACCAGGGCTCGGTGATCAGCCGGACCGCCGCGCTGGCCGCCGGGCTGCCGGACACCGTGGCGGGCACGCAGATCAACCGGTTCTGCGCCTCCGGGCTGGAGGCGGTGAACCAGGCCGCGCAGAAGGTGCGCGCGGGCTGGGACAAGCTGCTGATCGCCGGTGGTGTCGAGTCGATGTCGCGGGTGCCGATGGGTTCCGACGGCGGCGCGATGTTCGCCGACCCGGCCACCGCCTATGACCTCTACATCGCCCCGCAGGGCATCGGCGCGGACCTGATCGCCACGATCGAGGGATTCTCGCGCGAGGACGTCGACCGGTTCGCGGTCAGCTCGCAGGACAAGGCCGAGGCCGCGTGGGCGGGTGGCTACTTCGCCAAGTCCGTGGTCCCGGTCAAGGACATCAACGGCGTGACGATCCTGGACCACGACGAGCACCGCCGTCCTGGTTCGACCGTGGAGACGCTCGGGAAGCTCAAGCCCGCGTTCGCCGGGATCGGCGACTTCGGCGGTTTCGACGCCGTCGCGCTGCAGAAGTTCCACCAGGTCGAGAAGATCAATCACGTGCACACCGGCGGCAACTCCTCGGGCATCGTGGACGGCGCCGGGATCGTGCTGGTCGGCAACGAGCAGGTCGGCAAGGACCTCGGGCTGACCCCGCGGGCGCGGGTGGTGGCGACCGCGGTCACCGGTTCGGACGCGACGATCATGCTGACCGGTCCCACCCCGGCCACCAAGAAGGTTCTCGACATCGCCGGGCTGACCATCGACGACATCGACCTGTTCGAGCTGAACGAGGCGTTCGCCTCGGTCGTCCTGAAGTGGATCAAGGACCTGAAGATCCCCGAGGAGAAGGTGAACGTCAACGGCGGCGCGATCGCCATGGGCCACCCGCTCGGCGCGACCGGCGCGATGATCCTCGGGACCATGGTCGACGAACTGGAGCGCCGCCAGGCTCGGCGCGCGCTGGTCACCCTGTGCATCGGCGGCGGCATGGGCCTCGCCACCATCATCGAGCGCGTCTGAGGCGAGGAAGAAACCACCATGGCTGAAGCGAAAACCATCCGCTGGGAGCAGGACGCCGACGGCATCGTCGTGCTGACCCTGGACGATCCCGAGCAGTCCGCGAACACGATGAACGCCGACTTCCGCGAGTCCCTCGGCGTGATCGTGGACCGGCTGGAGTCCGAAAAGGACTCGATCACCGGTGTGGTGATCACCAGCGCGAAGAAGACGTTCTTCGCGGGCGGCAACCTGAACGAGCTGATCCAGGCCAAGCCGGAGCACGCCGCCGAGCTGACCGAGAGCACCAACGCGATGAAGGCCCAGCTGCGCCGCCTGGAGACGCTGGGCAAGCCGGTCGTGTCCGCGATCAACGGCGCCGCGCTCGGCGGCGGCCTGGAGATCACCCTGGCCACGCACCACCGGATCGTCGCGGACGTACAGGGCGCCGTGCTCGGCCTGCCCGAGGTCACCCTGGGCCTGCTGCCCGGTGGCGGTGGCGTGGTCCGGACCGTGCGGCTGCTGGGCATCCAGAGCGCCGTGATGAACGTGCTCGTCCAGGGCCAGCGGCACCGCCCGGCGAAGGCGCTGGAACTCGGCCTGGTGCACGAGGTCGTCGGCTCGGTCGACGAGCTGCTGCCGAAGGCCAAGGAATGGATCAAGGCCAACCCCGAGGGCGGCGTGCAGCCCTGGGACCAGGAGAAGTACAAGATCCCCGGCGGCACCCCGTCGAACCCGGCGTTCGCGGCGAACCTGCCCGCGTTCCCGGCCAACCTGCGCAAGCAGCTCAAGGGCGCCCCGATGCCCGCGCCGCGCGCGATCCTGGCGGCGGCGGTCGAGGGCTCGCAGGTCGACTTCGACACCGCGATCCAGATCGAGACCCGGTACTTCGTGCACCTGGCGACCGGTCAGGTGGCGAAGAACATGACCAAGGCGTTCTTCTTCGACCTGCAGCACATCAACTCGGGCGGTTCGCGCCCGGACGGGTACGAGAAGTTCACCGCCACCAAGGTGGGCGTGATCGGCGCCGGGATGATGGGCGCGGCGATCGCCTACGTGTCCGCGAAGGCCGGGATCGACGTCGTGCTCAAGGACGTGTCCCAGGAAGCCGCCGAGAAGGGCAAGGGCTACGCGGTCAAGCTGGAGGAGAAGGCGCTCTCCCGGGGCAAGACCACTAAGGAGAAGTCCGACGCCCTGCTGGCCAAGATCAAGCCGACCGCGGATCCGAAGGACTTCGCGGGCGTGGACTTCGTGATCGAGGCGGTGTTCGAGAGCCAGGACCTCAAGCACAAGGTCTTCGGTGAGATCGAAGGCGTCGTCAACCCGGACGCGGTGCTCGGCTCGAACACCTCCACGCTGCCCATCACCGGCCTGGCCGAGGGCGTGCAGCGGCAGGAGGACTTCATCGGCATCCACTTCTTCTCGCCGGTGGACAAGATGCCGCTGGTGGAGATCATCCGCGGCGAGAAGACCTCGGACGCCACGCTGGCCAAGGTCTTCGACTACACCCTGCAGATCAAGAAGACCCCGATCGTGGTCAACGACAGCCGCGGCTTCTTCACCTCGCGGGTGATCGGCACGTTCATCAACGAGGCGGTCGCCGCGCTGGGCGAGGGCGTCGAACCGGCCAGCATCGAGCAGGCCGGTTCGCAGGCCGGGTACCCGGCGCCGCCGCTGCAGCTGATGGACGAGCTGACGCTGACCCTGCCGCGCAAGATCCGCCAGGAGACCCGCGCCGCGATCGAGGCGGCCGGGGGCACCTGGAAGGCGCACCCGTCCGAGGCGGTCATCGACAAGATGCTCGACTCCTACGACCGCAAGGGCCGCTCGACCGGCGCCGGGTTCTACGACTACGACGAGAACGGCAAGCGGACCGGCCTGTGGCCCGGCCTGCGCGAGGCGTTCAACTCGGGTTCGGGGGACGTCCCGTTCGAGGACCTCAAGGAGCGCATGCTCTTCGCCGAGGCGCTGGAAACCGTGAAGTGCTTCGACGAGGGCGTGCTCACCTCGGTGCAGGACGCGAACATCGGGTCGATCTTCGGCATCGGGTTCCCCGCCTGGACCGGCGGCGTGATCCAGTACATCAACCAGTACGAAGGCGGCCTGAAGGGTTTCGTCGCCCGCGCCCGCGAACTCGCCGAGCGCTACGGTGACCACTTCACCCCGCCGCAGTCCCTGGTCGAGAAGGCCGAAAAGGGCGAGATCTACGAGTAACCCACCCCCGCTTGGTGTCATGAGGGGACCCCTCCAGACAAAATTTGTCTGGAGGGGTCCCCTCATGACAGGCAGTTGCGCTCGGTGAGAAGCGGCTGAGCCGTCCGGGTGGTCGTCGGATCACTGAGGTGTGGGCATGCGAACGCACCTACCATGGGGTAAGACGGCGGATGGGGTGCATGGTGACCACGATCGGCGAGCGTATTCGCGAGTTGCGCAATGGGTGGCTTTCGCAGCAGGAGTTGGCGACGGCGGCCGGGGTGAGTGTCGAGCTGGTGCGGAAGCTGGAACAGGGCCAGCGGCATACCGCCAGCGTCGCCAATCTGCAGAAGATCGCCACCGCACTGGACGTGGATATCACCCAGTTGTTCGCGAAGCCGGTGCGGCCGCCGAGTAGCGACCCTAATTCCGGGGTGCTCGCCATTCGCCGGGTGCTCACGTCCGTGGACGACTTGGTGGAAAACGTGAGCGATGCGGTCGAGCCGATTTCACTGGATGAAGCGGAACGCACGGTTTCCTACTTGTGGGGCGCGCGTTGGGCGGGTCGTTACGAGCTGCTTCCTTCGCTGATCCCGAATGCTCTCGCGCAGCTTCGCGCCACCTATCGAGAGGCGAACATCGGCGAGAAGGCGCGCGCGGCTCACGTGCTGTCACGTGCCTACAACCTCACCGGGGAAGCCCTTGTGATCATGGGTCAGCGGGATGCCTCCTTCCTGGCGACCCGCGAAGCGCTCGCCACCGCGAAGAACAGCGACGACGAACTCCTCTACTTGGCGACGCACATGTCCATGGCCGACCAGATGATCGGCCAAGGTCGTTATGACGACTGCATCAATGTCGCCTTGACTGCCGCGAACCGGGTGCGGGCAGACAATGCCGCTTCGAACGCCGAGCTTTCGGCCTATGGCCTGCTGACGATAACCGCGGCGATGGCCGCGGCGCGGAAGCTCGACAAGGGGACTGTGGCAGAGCTTTTGGCGGAAACTCAAAAGGTAGCCGATCGAGTCGGCTACGAGCACAAGGAACACGAGACGACGTTCGGCCCCACGAAGGTTTCCATGCTGGCGGCTGGGCTGTTCAACGCGCTGGATGAGCTTGATTCAGCTCTGCGTGCTGCCAGGAAGATTCCGCGAGACGCGTACTTGCCTCCAGCCTCGCGCACTGCCTTTATGAGCAGCCTCGCGCTCACCTATCTGCGTTTGGGGGAAGACCAGAAATCGATCGACGCATTGCTGTCCGCGGAGGCGTCGGCGCCGGATGTGGTGAAGTATCAAACACTTCCCCGGCAAGTGACCAGCGAGTTGCTCACCCGGGAGAAGCGCAAGTCGACGCGTCTGCGCGAGCTTGCCACTCGAATAGGTGCCGCGCGAACGAGTTAACCCGGCGCATATCACTGAGTTCGCCCTGGCGACTGGTACGCCGCGTACTACCGTCCATCGGGTAGTCGGACGCTCTGTCCTACTGATTTCCATGTCGCGTTTTCTACGTTCGTCGCGTGTTCGATCTTCTGCTTATGGTCCGTTTCCGTGTCGAGGTCGTCGGCGCGGCTCGGCGGACTGTCCACTTCGTACAGATTCCGGATGGGATCGTGCTGACCCAGTCGCCCGAGACCGCGGTGTTGATCGCCTTGTGTGGTCAGCGATTCCAGCAGGGTGAGGTCGAGCGGCTGGGCAAGCCGATCGGGATGCCGTGTGAGGATTGCCTTTTCCTGTTACCGGGACCGCGAAAGGAACCGGTGCCGGACGATTCGCCGGTCGTTCTCGGCCCGCGTCCGCGGTTGGTGCCGGGGTTGTTCCGGGTGTCGGCGTGATCGGGTTCTTTCGCCGCAGGCGGGAACGGCGGGCCGTGGCTGTCGGCGAAGCCAGGGCGGCTCTGGTGCGCCTTCCCCCGCTCGATCCCGGGGCGCCGGATGGTGGCGATTCCGTGATCCGCGAGGTTGTGGACGCGCGGGCGGCCGTGGTCGCGGCGCTCGGTCGGGTTCGCCGGAGGTCGCTCGCCGGAACGCTCCTCGGGGAGGCGAGGAACTGGCTCACCGCATGGCTCGATGACGTGTGGTTCGCGGCCGAGTCCGAATCCCCGCATACCCATCTGCTGTACCGGCAGATGACCGCCCACCTGAAACGCGTCGCCGAGCGCCTGCCGCGGGAGAATCATGACGCGACCGACTGGTGAACAACTGGCCGACCTGGAAGCCGCACTCGCGGCGGCGCTGCGGTGGCGGCGCCGCGAGCGGGCGGTGAGCCTCCGGAAGTTGTGCGGCCTGATCGATGACGGCCTGCTGCCTTCCGGCCTGTGCCGGATGTTGAACGGCGAAACGCCGATCACGGTCCGGCGGTTGGTCGCGCTCTGCGCGGCGCTCGATACCTCTCCCGGTGAACTGCTGGACCAGGCGTGCCGCGCGACGCTCGACCCGGTCGCTCGGTGTGATGTCGCGGCCCTCCTCGAGCCCCCTGCGGATCCGGTCCCCTCATGACATCCTCGGGGCATGAAACGCATCGCGGTGGTGGTCGTGCTCGGGGTGGTGGCCGCGCTGATGCCCGCGTCGGCCGCGGCGGCGACGCAGGTGAAGGTGTTGCAGCTGAACATCTGTCACAGCGGGCTGGCGGGGTGCTTCACCGGGGACCGGGTGATGGCCCGGGCCAAGGAGGTCATCGGGGAGGCCAAACCGCAGGTCCTGTCGGTCAACGAGGCGTGTTCGGGTGACGTGGAACCGCTGCGGCAGGCGATGGGCGCGGCGAAGACCCGGTTCGTCGCGGCGCAGCGGAGCGACGGCTCGCCGGTGAAGTGCGAGAACGGGCAGGACTACGGGAACGCCATCCTGGTCGCGGAGGCGCTCGCCGGGACGACGGGCGCCAGTGGGCGGTATTCCGCGCAGGACAGCGGGAACGAGAAGCGGGTGTGGGCGTGCCTGTCCGGCGGGAAGGTGACCGCGTGCACCACGCACCTGTCGGCCAAGGACGGCACGACCGCGCTCGCCCAGTGCGAGGAACTCATGGGCCATGCCGCCGACTACGCGAAGCAGGCGCCCACGGTCGTGTCCGGCGACATGAACCTGAAGTACCGGGGCAGCCCGAACGTGCAGGACTGCAACCGCACCGGGTTCTACCGCAAGGGCGACGGCGACCTGCAGCACGTGTTCGCCACGACGAGCCTGGGTTTCGTGAGCGGAACCAAGTTCGACATGAAGGGCACCACCGACCACCCCGGCTGGCTGGTCACCACATCGCTGTCGCGGTGACGCGACGGTGACGCGGCCCGGGTAGGAAAGACAATCGTGGAGCGCAGCAACGCCGAGCCGGTACGTCGGCCGAGAGGCGTCGTGTCCGGCCGCGATTCCAGGACTGTCGAGCAGGCCCCGCGAAGCCGTGCCGAAACGCCGAGATTCGGTCAGGACTTCAGCCGGGTGCGGGTGCGCCACCAGATCGAGGGCACCTCGGAGGAAGAGGCTGAGCGAGCTGCCGCGCGGGTGGAGCAGGACGTGACCGAGGCCCAACGCCCCGATTCGGCGCTCGACGGCGTCCGCCTGCACCGCGACCGGCGGGCGGACGACCTCACCGCGGCGCTGGGCGCGACCGCCGTCACCGCGGGCCGCAACATCTACTTCTCGGCGGGCGCACCCGGCCTGTCGACCACCGCCGGTCGGCGGCTGCTCGCCCACGAACTCACCCACGTCGCGCAGCAGCAGCGGTTCGGTCCCAGACTCCAGTTCTTCACCGCCGCGGAAAAGCCGCAGATCGCCCCCAACCTGGGCGCCATGATGGCGGTCATCGCGGCGATCGTCGCCGCCAGCAGCGACGGTTCCCGGGTCAACATGGACACCCTGGTCCGCCTGGCGGGCGGGCAGACGGCCATGGCCGCGCTGCCGAAGGCCATCCGTTCGGCCGAGCCGCCAGTCGGCTCCATGCTGAGCCTGCGGTACCTGTTCACCCGGCGGGCCGGGCTGATCGACATGCGGCATTTCCTGCAACTCATGTACATCTCCTGGTTCACCAACACCGGTTCCGCCGATATGGCGGCCCGGGGCGCGACCCGTCGCGGCGTCGAACACGAGGAGAAGGCCGAGGCCACCTCGCGGTACGCGCCCGAGGACCTGACCTCGAACGCCCTCGGCGCGTTCACCGCGACCCGCCTGGCGGGAATCCCGCAGCGCGACGATCTCATCGCGACGATCCGGGCGACGCTGGAGCGGAGCGGACCCGTGGACTTCGGCGGGTTGAGCCCCAAGTCGCAAACGGACCTCGTGCAGTTCTACAGCGCGCGATCGGCCACCGGAGAACCGTTGAACCAGAACCGGACCGCGGTCGCGCTCATCCCGCACATCCCCGAGCTGGCCGGCACCGACCGCTCGTTCCCGTTCTCCCTCGACGAGGACGATCCGCGCCGCGCCACGATCGGCGGGCCCGCGTTCGATCGCGGTGCGGCGGGCCTGACCGGTGATTCGGAGATCCGGGAGTTCGTGGACGTTCAGCGCGACGAAGTCATCCAGGCCATCCTCCCCGCGGAAATGGCGCGGCTGGGCACGCGGTTGCTGAGCGGCTGGGTGTCCGACGCGGACATCGACGCGTTCGAAAAGCTCTACCGGCTGGCCGGTCCCGCCGGGCGCGAGGCGTTGCGCGCGGTGGCGTCCGCGAACCTGCCGTCCGGCCACGGCCAGCGGGCGCGCTTGCGCCGCCTGTCGTAGGCGCGGTGAGTCAGTCCGGGGTGCGTTGCGCCGGAATGAGCAGGGCGGCCAGGCCCTCGACGCGGCGGGCGATCTCGTCGCGGATCGTGCAGACCCGGTCCAGCGGCTGGTCCGCGGGATCGTCGAGTTCCCAGTTGTAGTAAAGGGTTCCCGGGTACACCGGGCACGCGTCGCCGCAGCCCATGGTGACGACGACGTCGGCCGCGCGCACCGCGGCGTCGGTGAGCGGGCGCGGAAACGCGGTGCTCAGGTCGAGGCCGACCTCGGCCATCGCGGCGACCACCGCGCGGTGCACCGAACCGCGGGGCTCCGAACCCGCCGACCGCACGACCACCTGACCCCGGGCCTGGTGGTCGAGCAGGCAGGCGGCCATCTGCGAGCGCCCGGCGTTGTGCACGCAGACGAACAGGACCTCCGGCCGCTCGGTGGACAGGAATCCGCGGTTCTTGGCGATCGACGCGAGCTGGTCGCGCGCGAACCGGACCGTCACTTGCTCGAGGTCGTCGCGGTGGTGCCCGGTTTTCGCCAGCAGGTCACGGCATTCGTCGACGACCTCGCGCACGCTCTCGAAGGAGAAGCAGTCCGCGAAGAGATCGGCCAGTTCCGCGACCGATCGGTCCAGATCCACCTGTCTGTTCTCGCCCGGGGCATGCGGCATCGCCCAGCCTCCTCCCGCATCCTCGTAACTGACGAGGGTACCGACTGTGACAGTAATCGGTGGAAAACTGACAATCTTTCGGAGGATGATCGCCTGGTTAGAGCAGCGGCGGGACGTGCGCGTCGATCAGGTGCGGGCCGGGTTCGGCCAGGGCGCGGGAGAACTGCTCGGCCAGTTCCTCGGCGGTCGTCGCCCGGGTCGCGGGAACGCCGAGCCCCTCGGAGATCCGCACGAAATCCAGGTCCGGGCCGGACAGATCGAGCAGTTCGTTCGCCTTCGGACCGGAGCCCTCGGCGCCGACGCGCTGCAATTCCATCCGCAGGATCGCGTAGGCGCGGTTGTTGAGCAGAACCGTGGTGACGTCGAGGTTCTCCCGGGCCTGGGTCCACAGCGCCGAGATCGTGTACAGCGCGCTGCCGTCGGCCTGCAGGCCGATCACCGGCCGGTCCGGGGCGGCGACGGCCGCGCCGGTGGCGACCGGGAGGCCGTAGCCGATCGCGCCGCCGGTCAGCGTCAGCACGTCGTGCCGGGGCGCGCCCGCGGTGGCGGCGGGCAGCAGCAGGCCGGACGTGTTGGACTCGTCGGCGATGATCGCGCGCTCGGGCAGCAGCGCGCCGATCACGTCGACCCAGTTCTGCGGGGTCAGCGGACCGCTCGGCAACGCCGGCCGGGCGGCCTCGGCGAGCTGGGGCTCGGTGTCCGGGGCGACCAGCGCGGCGAGGTCCGCCAGGGCGCCCGCCACGTCCTGATCGGCCTCGGCGAGGACGTGCACCTGCGCACCCTCGGGCACCAGATCGCTGGGTTTGCCGGGGTAGGCGAAGAAGGACACCGGCGCCCGGGTGCCGGCCACGATCACGTGCTTGATGCCGGTGAGCTGGTAGCTGACCTGCTCGGCGAGGTAGCCGAGGCGCTCGATGTCCGGCAGCCCGGCGCCGCGTTCCAGCCGCGCGGGGAAGGTTTCGACGAACGGTTTGGCGCCGGTCGCGGCCGCGATCCGGCTCGTCGCGCGCAGCCCGGCCTCACGGCACGCCCGACCGCCGATCAGCAACGCGACGGGCTCACCGGTGCGCAGGATCTCGGCGATCGCCTTGACCGTGGTCTCGCCCACCGGTTTCGCGGTCCGCGGCGGGACCGGCGCGCAGGTCTGGCCGCCGTCGCCCCAGGACACGTCCGCGGGCAGGACCAGCGTGGCGACCCGGCCGGGCGCGTCCTGCGCGGCGGCGACCGCGGCGGCCGCGTCCGCGCCGACGTCGGCGGTGCTCTTCGAATGCCGGACCCAGCCGTTCAGCCAGCCCGCGAGCGCCTCGATATCGGATTCCAGCGGCGCGTCGTACCGCTTGTGGTACGTCGCGTGGTCGCCGATCACGTTCACGATCGGGGTGCCCGCGCGGCGGGCGTTGTGCAGGTTCGCCAGGCCGTTGCCGAGGCCGGGGCCGAGGTGCAGCAGGGTCGCGGCGGGTTTGTCCGCGATGCGCGCGTAACCGTCCGCCGCGCCGGTGACCACGCCCTCGAACAGGCCGAGCACCCCGCGCATCTCGGGCACGGTGTCCAGGGCGGCCACGAAGTGCATCTCCGAGGTGCCCGGGTTGGCGAAGCACACGTCGACGCCCGCGTCGACGAGCGTGCGGATCAGGGACTGCGCGCCGTTCATAGTGCTCCTAGTCGAAGAGGACACCGGGATTGAGGATCCCGTGCGGATCGAAGGCCTGTTTGATCCGGCGCAGCAGCTCGACCTTCACCGGATCCTCCAGCTCGAGGAAGTGGTCCTTTTTGGACTGTCCGATGCCGTGCTCGCCGGAGATCGCGCCGCCCGCGGCGATGCCGGCGGCGAAGATGTCGTGCAGCAGCTTCCGGCGCTTCGCCGGGTCCTTGCAGAAGATGGCGAGGTGCACGTTGCCGTCGCCGGCGTGCCCGCAACCGAGCGCGCCGGACTCCGCGGCGGCCGCCAGTTCCCGGGTTTTCGCGAGGAATTCGGGCATCGCGGCGCGCGGCACGACCACGTCGATGACGTCGTCGGCGCCGGCGGCCTTGGCCGTCCAGAACGCCTTCTCCCGCGCTTCGATGAGCGAGCGCGCCGAAGGTCCTTCCAGGACGTAGACGTCCACGGCGCCGAGTTCCCCGAGCAGTTCGCCGAGGCGTTCGACGTCGCCGTCGAGCCGGTCGTGGTCGCGGTTTTCCAGGCCCACCACCAGGTACGCCTGCGCGGTGTCGCGGATGGCGTCCGGGATGCCGAGGGTGAGCTTCTCGTTGTAGGAGATCGCCGCCATGGTCAGCGTGTCGATGTACTCCAGGATGCTCGGCGCCAGCCCGCTGGAGAGGATCTTCGGAACGGCCCGCATCACCTGGTCGAGATCGTTGAACGGGGCGAGCACGGTCGCGCCGTGCGCGGGGCGGGGGTAGAGCTTCACGATGACCTCGGTGGCCAGTGCGAGGGTGCCCTCCGAACCGATGATCAGCTGGGTGAGGTCGTATCCGGTGGAGATCTTCGCGATCTTCCCGCCGGTGCGGATCAGCTCCCCGGACGGCAGCGCGGCCTGCAACCCGAGCACGTTGTGCCGGGTGACGCCGTACTTCACCGCGCGCATGCCCCCGGCGTTGGTGCCCACGTTGCCGCCGACGCTCGCGCTCAGCTCGCCCGGGTACACCGTGTAGGCCAGGCCCGCGGCGGCGGTCTTCTCGTCCAGTTCGGACAGTGTCACGCCGGGCTGCACGACTGCCACGTGGTTTTCGGTGTCCACCTCGAGCACCGCGTTCATCCGTTCGAAGGAGACCAGCAGCCCGTCCTCGCGCGGGTTCGCGGCGCCGGAGAGCCCGCTGCCCGAACCGCGCGCGGTGACCGGGACGCGGTGCTCGGCCGCGGCGGCGAGCAGGGCGGCGACCTCTTCCGCGGTACCGGGTTTGGCCAGGTAGCGCGGTTTCCGCGGGGACTCGGTCAGCGCCTCGTCGCTGGCGTAGTCCGCGGAGATCTCGTCCCCGGTCAGCAGGTGCTGCTTGCCGACGACCTCGGCGAACCGCGTCGCTGTGCCGCTCGGGACCTCGTCGCCCATGACGATGCCACCCGCCCTTTCGTGCCCGCGCATGCCTGTTGTCCGGCAGCGTAGTACGTCTCGCGGGGGTCCGGCTATGAAGAAGATTCACGTATGGCGCCCCGGGGGCCCCGAAAGTGGCGACACTTTCGGGACCCCGGGCACCGGGGTCATTCGGCGCGGGCGAAAGAAAGGGTTTCGCCTTCGACGCCGCGCAGCCACAGGTCCTGCGCGGCCGCCGCCATTTCGGCGAGGCCCTCCTCGATCGTGGCGAACACGTTGCCGGGCACCCAGCCCGCGTCGCCGTTGATCAGCAGGTTGTTGCGGCCGTAGAAGATCGCGAGGTCGGTCGCGCCCTGGTCGGCGTGCGCCTCGCTGCCTTCCTCGTAGCCGTACGCGGGATTCCCGATCTCCCACGCCTCGAAGCCGAAGTACACGACGTCCCCGGGAATCGGGGTGACGGTGGGGTTCTCCCGGCCGGGCTTCGGCTCGGCGAACGGCGGCACCAGGGTGTAGACCTCGTTGCGCGCGTACTTGGCGTGGTAGGCGGAACCGCTCTGCGGCAACGCGTCCCAGACGGCCTGGCACGTGCGCGGCGCTTCGGCCTCGAGCAGCCGGGCGCGGCAGGACACCCCGCGCTTGTCCAGGGTGATGGTGATGTAGCGGGCCACGGTTCTCCTAGCGGGTCACTTGGTCACGGAGGCGACGACGTCGGACCAGATCGCGAGGGCCTCGTCGACCTGCTCCGCGGTCACCACGAGCGGCGGGATCATGCGCACCACGTTCATGAACGCGCCGCAGGTGAGCAGCAGCAGGCCGCGTTCGGCGGCCGCGGCCTGCGCGGCCTGCGCGGTGGCGGTGTCCGGTTTCCCGTCGGCCGTGGTGAACTCCGAGCCGACCAGCAGGCCGAGCCCGCGCACGTCGCCGATCGCCGGGGTCTTGTCGCCGACCAGCCGGGCCCCGTTCAGCAACTGCTCGCCGCGTTCGGCGGCGTTGGCCACCAGGCCTTCCTCCTGGATCACGTCCAGGGTCGCCACGGCCGCCGCGCAGGACACCGCGTTGCCGCCGTAGGTGCCGCCCTGCGAACCGGGCCACGCCTTGGCCATCAGTTCCCGCGACGCGGCGATGCCGGACAGCGGGAACCCGCTCGCCAGTCCCTTGGCGATGAGCACCACGTCCGGGCGCACGGCGAAGTGGTCGTGGCCCCAGAACTTCCCGGTGCGCCCGAACCCGGTCTGGATCTCGTCCAGCACCAGCAGGATCCCGTGCTCGTCGGCGCGTTCGCGCAGCCCGGCGAGGAATTCGGTGTTGGCCGGGACGTAGCCGCCCTCGCCGAGCACCGGTTCGACGAAGAACGCGGCCGTCTCGTTCGGCGCGCTCACCGTGGCGAACAGGTAGTCCAGCTCGCGCAGCGCGAACTTCGTCGCGGTCGGCTCGTCCCAGCCGTAGTGGTAGGCGTACGGGAACGGCGCCACGTGCACCCCGCCCATCAGCGGCGAGAAGCCCGCGCTGAACCGGGTGCCGGAGGTGGTCATCGACGCGGCGGCGACCGTGCGGCCGTGGAAACCGCCCTGGAACACGATGATGTTCGGCCGCCCGCTGGACTGCCGGGCCAGGCGCAGCGCGGCCTCGGCCGCCTCGCTGCCGGAGTTGCTGAAGAACAGCGAGTCCAGCCCGGGCGGGAGCACGTCGCCGAGCCGTTCGGTCAGGCGCAGCAACGGCTGGTGCATGACGGTCGTGTACTGGCCGTGGATCAGCTTGCCGATCTGTTCCCGCGCGGCCGCGACGACCCGGGGATGGCAGTGCCCGGTGCTGGTGACCCCGATTCCGGCGGTGAAATCGAGGAACCGGCGACCGTTCGAGTCGAACAGATAGGTCCCCTCGCCGTGGTCGACGACGACCGGGGTTGCCTGCTTGAGCAGCGGAGAGAGCTGAGCCATGGCAGCGTTGCTCCTAACGCACTAGGGTGGGGCGTGCGGCCTTGTAGATTGTCAACAATATGCATAGCATGGCCGCTGGAGCCGCGCAAACAGGTGACTTGACGAGGAGCGCCGGGCATGAGTGCTGACAGGGAAACCGCCGTGGTCGAAGCGGTCGGCAAGGAGCTGTTCATCGGGGGCAAATGGGTCCCCGCGACCGGAGGGAAGACCTTCCCGGTGCTCGATCCGTCCACCGGCGCGACGCTCTGCGAGGTGGCGGACGCGTCGCCGGAGGACGGGAAGGCGGCACTCGACGCCGCCGTCGCCGCGCAGGCCGACTGGGCGAACCACCCGCCGCGCGAACGCGGGGAGATCCTGCGCCGCGCCTACGATCTGCTCCTCGCCCGCGCCGACGACCTCGCGCTGCTGATGACCCTGGAAATGGGCAAGCCGGTGGCCGAGGCGCGGGGCGAGATCACCTACGCCGCCGAGTTCTTCCGCTGGTTCGCCGAGGAGGCCGTCCGCATCGACGGCGGTTACGCGGTGGCCCCGAACGGCGTCGGCCGGTTCCTGGTCACCAAGCAGCCGGTCGGCCCGGCCATCCTGATCACGCCGTGGAACTTCCCGATGGCCATGGGCACCCGCAAGATCGGCCCCGCGGTCGCGGCCGGGTGCACGTCGGTGATCAAGCCCGCCGCGCAGACCCCGCTGTCCATGCTCGCCCTGGCCGGGATCCTGGCCGAGGCGGGGCTGCCCGAGGGCGTGCTCAACGTGGTGACCACGAGTTCCTCCGGCTCGGTGATGGAACCCATGATCCGCGACGGCCGCGCGCGCAAGCTGTCGTTCACCGGGTCCACCGCGGTCGGGCGCAAGCTGCTCGAGCAGTGCGCGGACAAGGTGCTGCGCACGTCGATGGAACTCGGTGGCAACGCGCCGTTCCTGGTGTTCGACGACGCCGATCTGGACGCCGCGATCGACGGCGCGATGCAGGCGAAGATGCGCAACATCGGCGAGGCGTGCACGGCAGCGAACCGGTTCTACGTGCAGCGCGGGATCGCCGACGAGTTCGCCCGGCGGCTGACCGAGCGCATGGAGGCGCTGCCGATGGGCCGCGGCACCGAGGACGGGGTGATCGTCGGCCCGCTGATCGACCGGGCCGCGGTGGAGAAGGTGAGCAGCCTGGTCGCCGACGCCGCCGACCGCGGCGCGAAGGTGCTCACCGGCGGGTCCACTGTGGACGGACCGGGGAACTTCTACCAGGCGACCGTGCTCACCGACGTCCCGCCGGAGGCGAAGCTGGCGTCCGAGGAGATCTTCGGCCCGGTCGCGCCGATCTCGGTGTTCGACACCGAAGAAGAGGCGGTGGCGGCGGCCAACGACACCGAGTACGGCCTGGTCAGCTACCTCTACACCAGCGATCTCAAGCGGGCGCTGCGGGTGTCGGAGCGGCTGGAGGCGGGCATGATCGGGCTGAACCAGGGGATCGTGTCCAATCCGGCGGCGCCGTTCGGCGGGATCAAGCAGTCCGGGCTCGGCCGCGAGGGCGGCACCGTCGGCATCGACGAGTTCCTGGAGACCAAGTACATCGCGGTGAGCCTGTGACGGAATACCGGATCGCGAGCGTTCCCGGCGACGGGATCGGCGTCGACGTCACCGTCGAGGCGCGCAAGGTGCTCGACCGCGCCGCCGCGCTGCACGGTTTCGGCCTGCGGTGGACGGAGTTCGACTGGAGCTGCGAGCGGTATGCCGAGACCGGCAAGATGATGCCGGACGACGGCGTCGAGCGGTTGTCGGCGTTCGACGGGATCTTCCTCGGCGCGGTCGGGTTTCCCGGGGTGCCGGACCACGTTTCGCTGTGGGGCCTGCTGATCCCGGTCCGCCGCGCGTTCGCGCAGTACGTGAACCTGCGGCCGGTGCGGCTGCTGCCGGGCACCACGAGCGCGCTGGCCGGGCGGTCGGCCGAGGACCTGGAGATGGTGATCGTCCGGGAGAACTCCGAGGGCGAGTACTCCGCGATCGGCGGGCGCCACAATTCCGGGCGGCCGGACGAGTTCGTGCTGCAGGAGTCGGTGTTCACCCGGGTCGGCGTCGAGCGGATCGTCCGGTACGCCTTCGAACTGGCGAAGACCCGGACCGGGCGGGTGTGCTCGGCGACCAAGTCGAACGGGCTCATCCACTCGATGCCGTTCTGGGACGAGATCTTCGCCGAGGTCGCCGCCGAGTACCCCGATGTCCACAGTGAACAGTGCCATGTGGACGCCCTCGCGGCGCGGATGGTGCAGCAGCCGGACCGGCTGGACGTGGTGGTCGCGTCGAACCTGTTCGGCGACATCCTGTCCGATCTGGCCGCGGCGGTCACCGGCGGGCTGGGCATGGCGCCCTCGGGCAACATCAACCCGCCGGGCGAGTACCCGTCGATGTTCGAGGCGGTGCACGGCAGCGCCCCGGACATCGCGGGTCAGGGCATCGCGAACCCGGTGGCCCAGGTGCTCGCCGGGGCGATGATGCTCGAGCACCTGGGCGAGGCGGGCGCGGCGCGGGCGGTGCGCGCGGCGGTGGAGGAGGTGCTCGCCGAGGGCGCGGTGGCGACCCCGGACCTGGGCGGGAAGTCGACCACCGCGGAACTCGGCGACGCCGTCGCGGAAGCCGTGGCATGACCTCCCGGGTAATCGACGTGGCGCGCGCGGCTCGGCAGGGTGGGGCCCATGAACACGCGAGACACGATCGAGGAGTTGTTCCGCCGGATGGGCGCGGGTGATCCGGACGGGATCGCGGCGCTGCACGCGGAGCGGGTCGACTGGAAGGTGAACTGGCCCGCCGGGGAGGCCGCGGCGATCCCGTGGATCCGGGACTGGTCGACCCGGGCGGACATCGCCGAGTTCCACCGCGCGCTGGCCGCCGCCTTCGTGCCCGGCGAGGACGCGGTGTCCGTCGAACGCGTTCTCGTCGACGGCCCGGACGCGGTGGTCCTCGGCGAGACCGCGCGGACCTTCCGGTCGACCGGGAAGCGGTTCACCATGATGTTCGCCCTGCACCTGACCGTCCAGAACGGACTGATCAGCCGGTACCACGTGTACGAGGACAGCCTGGCCGTGGCCAGGGCTTTTGCCTAGGCGAGGCATAACCGGCCGGGAATTGGGCACTCCTGAACGCGAACGTGTCGTCGTTCGCGAACGGAGTGGGGATGAGAATACCGGGGCCGTTGTTCGCACTGGGCGCCGCGATCGGCACGGCCCAGACGGTGGGCCGGGTGGTGCTGGCGCCGGTGTCCCGGGCCCGGCGCAACGTGTGGTCCTGTCCCGGCCGCCTGCACATCGAGGCGCACGGTGTGCACGGTCCGGGTGGCCGGAAGGTGGCCGCCCGGATCGAACGGGCCCTGGAAGCGCGTCCCGGGGTGCTGTGGGCCCGGGTGAACGCGCCGTCGTCGCGGGTGATCGTGGCGGTCGGGGACCGGCCGCCGCGCCGGGCGGAGCTGATCCGGGTGGTCGAGCGGGCGGAGGCCGAGCCCGCCGATCCCGAGGAGCGCGCCGCCGAGGACGAACTGCACCACCCCGCGGACGGGGCGCGGGGCACCCGGCTGGCGCCGACGCTCGCCGGGGACCTGGCCGGACTGGGACTTTCCCTGCTCACCAAGCTGCTGCCCTGGGCGCCGCTGCCGGCCGAACTGGCCGCGCTGCCCTCGGTCGTCGATCACCACCCCCGGTTGCGCGAGCTGGCCGCGCGGCGGGCTGGTGGCCATGAGCGCGCCGATTCGGCGACCTCGATCACGGGCGCGTTCGCGCACGGGCTGGCCTCCCGGAGCGAGAGCACGCTGCTGGACACCGCGCAGCGGGTCGAGCAGTGGCGCGAGGCCCGGGCGCACGAACGAGCCTGGTGCGCGGCCGAGGCGGGCCTGATCGCGAAGCCGGAGCACGCGGCGGCGGAACCGGTGGTGTGCGAACGCCCGGTGCCGGTGCCCGAGACCGCGGCCGAACGGTACGAGCGCAGGGTGATGAACCTGGGCCTCGCCGCGGGCGCGGGTGTCCTGCCGCTGGGCGGGCCGAGGCGGTCGGCGGCGCTGGTGTTCGCGGCGTTGCCCAAGGCGGTGGAGGCGGGCCGGGGCGCGTTCGGCGCGCATCTCGGCCGCGTGCTGGCCCGGCGGGGCGCGCTGGTGATGGACCGCGCGGTGCTGCGCCACCTGGACGTGCTGGATGTGCTGGTGCTCGACGAGCACGCGCTGGACACCGGGCGGCTGGTGCCGCACGACCTCGTACCGCTGGCCGGGAGCGATCCGCGCGCGGTGGCCGAACACACCTGGCGGCTCTTCGATTCCCGGAACCCGTCGGCGGTCCGGCGGGCCGAGGGCTGGTGCCTGGGCCCGCTGGACGAGCTGGACCTGCACGGCCGCCACGGGGCCCGGGAGCGGGCCCGGCTGGCGAAGCGGGGCGCGGTGCTCGTGCTCGGCCTGGCGCGGGGCGAGCACCTGGAAGCCGTGCTCGCGCTGGGCAAGGAGCCGTCGCCCGGGGTGGCGGTCCTGGTCACCGCGGCCCGGCGGGCCGGGCTGGAGGTGGTGAGCGCCAACGGCCCGGACGCCTCCAGGGCGCGGGGCGCCGATCGGGCCGTACCGGGCGGGGACCGGTTGGTGGCCTCGGTGCGGGAGTTGCAGGCCGACGGGCACGGGGTGCTGCTGGTGTCCGGGAACCGTCGCGCGCTCGGCGCCGCCGACTGCGGGGTGGGCGCCCACCGGGACGGGGACGCGCCGCCGTGGGGCGCGCACGTGCTCGTCGGCGAGGACCTGACCTCGGCCGCGCTGCTCGTCGAGGCGGTGGCCGCCGCCCGCGCGCTGGGCCGCGAGGACATCCGGCTCGCGCAGGCGGCGACCGGGGTGGGGGTGGTCAGCGCGGTGCGGCGGCGGCGTGGCCAGGCCGCGCGGAGCCTGCGCGCGGCGAACGCGGGCGCGACGCTCGGAATGATCAACGGTCACCGGCACGCGCGGCGGCTGCGCACCCCCGAAGTCGTGGAGAAACCGGACATCGTGCCGTGGCACCTGATGCCCGCGGACGCGGTGCTGGACCGGCTGGACACCAGCGGGAACGGGCTGAGCGGCGCGGCGGCCCGGCGGCGGGGCCGCGGCCGGACCGGGGACCACGGCGGCGGCACCAGCCTGGGCAGTGCTTTCCTCGCCGAACTGGCGAATCCGCTGACCCCGGTGCTCGCCGGGGGCGCCGCGCTGTCCGCCGCGGTGGGCTCGCCGGTCGACGCCGCGCTGGTCGCCGGGGTGGCCGGGTTGTCCGCGCTGATCGGCAGCCTGCAGCAGGTGCGCACCGAACGGGAACTCGCCGAGCTGCTGAGCCGGTCCGCGGTGATCGCGCACGTCCGGCGGGACGGGGAGGTCACCGACCGCAGCGCGGACGAACTGGTGCCCGGTGACGTCGTCGAACTCGCGGCGGGGGACGTGGTGCCCGCGGACTGCCGGTTGCTGGAGGCGGACGGGCTGGAGGCCGACGAATCGTCCCTCACCGGGGAATCGCTGCCGGTGGCCAAGGACGCGGCGCCGGTCGTGGCCGCCGAGGTCGCCGGGCGTTCGTCGATGCTCTACGAGGGCACCACGATCGCGGCCGGGCGGGCCGTGGGGATCGTGGTGGCCGTCGGCGACGACACCGAGGCGGGCCGCGGGATGGCGATGGCGCGGGAGGGCGCGCCGACGACCGGGGTGGAGACGCGGCTGGCCGAGCTGACCGAGAAGAGCCTGCCGCTGGCGATCGGTTCGGCGGCGGCGGTCGCCGGGGCGGGGCTGTTGCGCGGGGTGCCGCTGACCGAAAGCCTGTCGGCCGCGGTCAACCTGGCCGTGGCGTCGGTGCCGGAAGGGTTGCCGTTCCTGGTGAACGCGGCGCAGCTGGCGTCCGCGCGGCGGCTGGCCGAGCACGGCGCGCTGGTGCGGAATCCGCGCAGCATCGAGGCGCTCGGCCGGGTGGACGTGCTGTGTTTCGACAAGACCGGAACGCTGACCGAGGGCTGGTTGCGGGTCAGCGAGGTCGACGACGGCCGGACGCGGCGCCGGATCGACGGCCTGGACGAGCGGACGAGTGCGGTGCTGGCGGCGGCGGTGCGGGCCACCCCGCCCGCGGACGATCCCGAGGATCTGCCGCACGCGACCGACCGGGCGGTGCTGGAGGCGGGCCACCGGGCGGGGGTCGGCACGCGAAGCTGGGAGCTCGTCGATTCCGTGCCGTTCGAACCGTCGCGGGGATACCACGCGGCGGTCGGCCGATCGGGGCGGCGGTTGCTGCTCAGCGTGAAGGGCGCGCCCGAGTCGATGCTTCCCCGGTGCGCCAAGCGTTTTTCCGGCGGCCGGGAGGTGTCGCTGGACGCGCGGGCCCGGCGGCGGCTCGCGGGCCGGGCCGAGCGGCTGGCCGAGGCGGGGCAGCGGGTGCTCGTGGTCGCCGAGCGGAAGCTGGCGACCGCCGAAGTGTCCGAAGAGGACGTTCAGGAGCTGACTTTCCTGGGGTTCGTGGCGATCGCGGATCCGGTGCGGGGGAGCGCGGCGCCCGCGGCGGCCCGGCTGCGCGCGGCGGGCGTGCACATCGTGATGATCACCGGGGACCATCCGGCCACCGGGGAGGCGATCGCGGGCGAGGTCAGCCCGGACAACGGCGAGCTGCACGTGGTCACCGGGTCCGAATTGGACGAACTGGACGACGAGGCGCTCGGTGAGCGGTTGCTGAAGGCGGATGTGGTGGCCCGGTGCAGCCCGGCGCAGAAGGTGCGGATCATCAAGGCGTACCAGCGGCTCGGCCGGACCGTGGCGATGACCGGTGACGGGGCGAACGACGCGCCCGCGATCCGGCTCGCCGACGTCGGGATCGCGCTGGGCGAGCGCGGCACGCCCGCCGCCCGGGCCGCGGCGGATCTGGTGGTGACCGACGACCGGCTGGAGACGATCATCGCGGCGCTGGTGGAGGGACGCGCGATGTGGGCTTCGGTGCGCGAGGCGCTCGGGATCCTGCTGGGCGGGAACCTCGGGGAGATCGCGTTCAGCGTCCTGGGTTCGGTGCTGACCGGCCGGTCGCCGCTGACCGCGCGGCAGTTGCTGCTGGTGAACCTGCTGACCGATCTGGCCCCGTCGCTGGCGATCGCGTTGCGCCGCCCGGATTCGGCGGCGGCGGAGGACCTGCTGGGTGAGGGGCCGGAGAGTTCGCTGGGCAGGCCGTTGCACCGGGATATCGGGCTGCGCGCGGGAATCACCACGGTGGGCGCGACGACCGCGTGGACGATCGCCCGGCTGACCGGGCGGCGGCGCCGGGCCGGAACCGTGGCGCTGGCGGCGCTGGTCGGCACCCAGCTCGGGCAAACCCTGCTGACCGGCGGCCGGAGCCCGTCGATCCTGGCGACCGGCCTGGGCTCGGCGGCGCTGCTGGCCGCGGTGATCCAGACGCCGGGGGTGAGCCAGTTCTTCGGCTGCACCCCGCTGGGCCCGGCAGGCTGGACCATCGCCCTCGGCAGCGCCTCCGCCGCCACCCTCCTCGGCCCCCTCCTCACCTAACCCCAAACACTCCGACCCGAAGCACCCTGTCCCCAAGCACAATGCCCCGAAGTGCCCTGTCCCCAAGCACAATCCCCCGAAGCACCCTGCCCCTAAACACGATGCCCCGAAGCACCCTGACCCCAAGCACACCGCCCCCGAAACCCCTGCCCCGAGCACCTCATCTCTCTCCCCCCGCCTTGCCACCCCGGCGCGTCACCCCGCCGCCCCGCCGCCCCGCGTGAATGTCCCGTTCGCACTCTCGGGGGAACCCCTTGTTTTAAGCGTACGCCCGGGCACCGACAATTCCGCGAGCCACCCCATTCCACCACCAAACGCCATGAACGGACCATTCACGCCCCCGGGGGAACCCCTTGCTTTAAGAGTAGCCTCAGCGACCGACAATTTCGGGCTCGCGCCCCGGCTGCCGCGAGTTCCCCGTTCCGGTCGCGCGAGTCCCCCGTTTCGGTAGCCCGTGTTCCCCATTTCGTCCGCCGAGTTCTACGTTCGGGCACCCGAGTTCAACACTCGGGCAAGCGAGTTCCACGTTCAGGTAAGCGAATTCAACACTCAGGTAAGCGAGTTCTACATTCGGGCAAGCGAGTTCGCCATCCGGGCCCACGCCGGACCGGGCACACCGGAAGACCGCCTCAGCGTTTCCGGGGCTTGCGGGTTTTCCGCGCGGCGGACCGCTTCTTGGCCACCACCAGGTTTCCCTGACCATCCACATCGGACACAATGTCCAGGCCGTCGGCCGGGACACCCGGCGCCGCGCCGGAATGCAGGCTCGCTCCCGGCACGAGCCGCTGCACCGCGTCCTCCATATGCGCCTCGAGCAGCGACACGGTCAAGTCCTCGTCGCCCGCCCGGATCGCCTCGATGATCCGGTTGTGCTCGACCACCCGCTCCTCGATGGCCTGGTACGTCGCCTGCAGCGCGGACAGGCACATCCGCGTCTCGATGAGCAGTGTCCGCGCCATCCGCACCAGCCGCCGGCTGCCGGAGGCGTTGATCAGCACCTCGTGAAATCGAAGATCCGCTTCGGACAGCGCGGTCGGATCGCCCGACTCCGCCGCGGCCGCCATCGCCCGGACGGTCTCGTCCAACTGCTCGGCGACCCGTTCCCGATCGCCCCGCAGGATCCGGATCGCCGCCGCCCGCTCGATCGCCGACCGCGCCGAATAGATGTCGTACACGTCCCCCGGCTCGAGGTTGATCACGAACAGCCCGCGATGCCGTTCGCTGCGCAGCAGCCCCTCGGACACCAGCCGCTGCATGGCCTCCCGCAGCGGCCCCCGGGACACCTGGAACTGGGCGGCCAGCTCGGTCTCCCCGAGCTGCGCCCCCGGCGGCAGGGAGCCGTTCATGATCGCGTCACGCAGCTGACGCGCGATGATCCCCGCGGTCGACTCCCGGCTCACCGGTTCGATATCGGCCAACGGCACGGCTCACGCATCCCCTCTGCGGAACAGGGCACCCAGCTCCGCCGACGTCCGGGTGTCTCCGGCGAGCCGCAGGCCCGCCCAGATCGTCACCTGGTTGGCGGTGAGCACCGGCTTGCCCAGCCGCTCCTCGATCGTGTTCACCACGCCGAGCGTGCGCATCGCCGTGTCCGGGATCAGCAGCGCCTCGGCCTCCCGGGAATCATGCCGCAGCGCCAGTTCGACGACCGCTTCCGGGGGGAGTTGCCCCACCTCGGCGGCGGTGTCGATGTCCTCGCTCGACATCGCCACCACGTCGACGCCGCCGGCGCCGAGGAACTCGACAAACAGCTTCGCGACGTCGTCCGGATAGCTCGCCGCGACCGCCACCCGGCGCAGCCCGAGCGCTTCGGCCGCCCGCACGAAGGCGAACGACGTGCTGGTCGCCGGGACACCCGCGTCGATCGCCAGCTTCGCCGCCTGGTCCTCGGCGCCGCCCCAGCGGTACACGAAACTCCCACTCGTGCACGCCCACACCACCGCGTCCGGCTGGTGCTTCGCCAGCAGCGCCGCGCCCTCGGCGAGCCGTTTCTCGCTGCCCAGGTCGAGCAGTTCGGGCACCGCGTGCAGATCCGTGCCGTAGATGTGCTCCACCGGCAGCCGCACGTCCGGGCCGAGCAGCCGTTCCGCCAGCGGGTAGTCGTCCTCGGCGGCGTGGTCGGGGTAGATGAACCCGATCGTCGGCATGCGCGCACCTCCGAGTGGAAGAAGATTGTCAACAATCCTAGTAGAAGACTACTGTCAAGTCACCTAGTGCACCTCGCGCAACCACTCCCCGGGGCCGACGATCGGCAGGTCCATCCGCTTGAGGCAGGCCCACATGGTGAGCTGGTTGGCGGTCAGCACCGGTTTGCCCAGCTTCTTCTCCAGCGGTTCGATCAGGTCGTAGGTCGGCAGGTTCGTGCAGCTCACGAAGATCACGTCGGCGTCGGGATGGTCACCGGCCAGGATCCGCTCGGCGATCGTCCGGTAGCTGACCTTCCAGATGCCGCCGCCGAGCCCGAGGTGCTCGCTGGCCACCGTCCGGACCCCCAGTTCGCCCAGGAAGTCGTGCAGCTTCCCGGTCAGGTCCGCGTCGTACGGGGTGATCACCGAGGCGCGGCGCACGTCGAGCTGGTGCAGCACCTCGGCCAGCGCGCCCGACGTGGTCACCGCGTCCGGCGCACCCGCGTCGCAGATCGCCTTGCACAGCGAACGTTCGTAGTCGATGCCGTTGACGAAACTGCCCGAGGTGCACAGGTAGGCGACGACCTCCGGTTCGACGTGCAGCACGTCCCGGGTCGCGGCCGCCAGGTGCTGGCTGTTGCTGACCAGCTGCGCCATCTCCATGCTGACCGGCACCGGTTCGTACGGGGTGCGCGCCAGGTGCAGGGAGACCTCCATCGGCACCCAGCGCCAGAGTTCCCGCTCCAGGGCGAGGTCGAACGGCGCGATCACGCCGATTCCCCGTTGCGCGAGCGGCCCGTCGAAGTCGAGCAGGTCCAAATCCAAGGTCAGCTCCCGTGACGTTCTTGAGGAGTGCCTCCGGGGTGAGTCCTCGGATTGTTGACAATCATACGACCGACTCATACCGTGTCAACGTGGCTGGCACCGAGGAATTCGCTCCGGAAGGTCCGGTGGTGGCGGTGCTGTGCGGTGATCAGCACCCCCCGGACATGCACCCCATCGAACGCGCCGCGGTGGTTCGTTACACCCGCGCGGGCGGCCTGGAAGCGGCGCTGGCCGGAGCCGATGTCCTTTTTGTCTACGACTTCCTTTCCACCGCCGTGCCCGGCGCCTGGCTCGCGGCGGATCGCTTGCGCTGGCTGCACATCGCGAGCGCGGGGGTGGACCCGGTGCTGTTCGACGGACTGCGGGACAGCGACGTCGTGCTGACCAACTCCCGGGGCGTCTTCGACGATTCGATCGCCGAGTACGTGCTCGGGGTGATCCTGACCTTCGCCAAGGATTTCGCCCGATCGTGGGCCCTGCAAGAGGATTCTTGTTGGCACCACCGGGAAACCGAGCGGATCGCGGATCGGCACGCGCTGGTGGTCGGCACCGGGCCGATCGGCCGGGCGATCGCGCGGATGCTGCGGGCCGCCGGAATGCGGGTCTCCGGTGCCGGAAGGCGGGCCCGCGAGGGCGACCCGGACTTCGGCACCGTGCACGCTTCCGGCGACCTCGCCGAACACCTGCCCGGCGCCGACTACGTGGTGGCCGTGGCACCGCTGACCGAACAGACCAAGGGCCTGTTCGACGCCCGGGCGTTCGCCGCGATGAAACCGTCCGCCCGGTTCGTCAACGTGGGGCGGGGCGAGCTCGTCGTCACCGGCGACCTGGTCGAGGCCCTGCGCGCCGGGCGGATCGCCGGGGCTGCGCTGGACGTGTTCGAGACCGAACCGCTGCCCGTCGACAGTCCACTCTGGACTATGGATAACGTGCTCGTGTCGCCGCACATGTCCGGCGACTTCATCGGCTGGCGCACCACGCTGGTCGAGGTGTTCCGGGACAACTTCGACCGGTGGCTGGCCGGTCGGCCACTGCGTAATGTCGTGGACAAGCGCCTGGGTTACGTGCCCTCGGCACGGTGAGGAGGAACATGGCCGTGAACACGGGCACCCTGCTGACGGCGAGCGAGCTCGTCGCGGCGTATTCCACCGGCGAGTTGTCCCCGGTGGAAGCGACCCGGGCCGCGCTGCAGGCGATCGAGGACCGCGACGGCGAATGCAACGCCTACTGCCTGGTCGACCCCGAGGTGGCGCTCGAACAGGCCCGCGCGTCGGAGATCCGGTGGCGTGAGGGCAATCCGATCGGCTGGCTGGACGGGGTGCCGACCTCGATCAAGGACATGTTCCTCACCCAGGGCTGGCCCACCCTGCGGGGTTCCCGGGCGATCGATCCGGAGCAGCCGTGGGACGTCGACAGCCCGGTGACCGCGCGCCTGCGGGAGAACGGCCTGGTGTTCCTCGGCAAGACCACCACCCCGGAACTCGCCTGGAAGGGCGTGACCGACAGCCCGCTGACCGGGATCACCCGGAACCCGTGGGATCCGTCGAAGACGGCGGGCGGGTCCAGCGGCGGCAGCGCGGCCGCGGTGGCCGCCGGGATGGGCGAGCTCTCCGTGGGCACGGACGGCGGCGGTTCGGTCCGGATCCCCGCGTCGTTCTGCGGGATCGTCGGGTTCAAACCGACGCACGGCCGGATCCCGCTGTTCCCGGCCAGCCCGTTCGGCCCGCTCTCGCACGCGGGGCCGATGGCGCGGTCGGTGGACGACGTGGCCCTGATGCTGGATGTGCTGGCGCTGCCCGACTACCGGGATCCGAGCGCCCTCCCGCCGAACCTGAGCCCGTTCCGGGAAGCGGTGCGCCGGGATGTGCGCGGCCTCAACGCCGCGTACTCGCCGACGCTCGGCTACGTGCACGTCGATCCGGAGGTCGCCGGGATCGTCGCGTCGGTGGTCGCCGCGCTCGGCGAGGCCGGGCTGCACATCGAGGAGACCGACCCCGGTTTCGCGGCCCCGAAGGAAGCCTTCGACGTGCTCTGGTCGACCGGCGCGGCGAAGTGGCTGGACACCTTCCCGGCCGAAGCCGCCGAGCAGGTCGATCCGGGCCTGCGCCGGGTGTGGGCGGAAGGGCGGACCTACTCCGCGGGCGAGTACCTCGCGGCGAACGCCGAACGCGCCGCGCTGGGCATCCAGATGGGCGAGTTCCACACCCGCCACGACGTGCTGCTCACCCCGACCGTCCCGATCCCGCCGTTCGAGGCCGGGCACGAGGTGCCGGTGGACAGCGGGCTGAAGGGCTGGCCGGAGTGGACCCCGTTCACCTACCCGTTCAACATGACGCAACAGCCGGCGATCAGCGTTCCGGCCGGGGTCACGGCGAGCGGGCTGCCGGTCGGCCTGCAGATCGTCGGTCCCCGGCACTCGGACGATCTGGTGCTCGCGGTGGCCAAACTGGTCGAGGAGATCCGCCCGTGGCCCACCGACCGCCCCGCCGGTTCGCGCTGACCCGGCAGCTGGAGTTACTCCACGATGCATCGATCCAGCACATGTGATCTGCTGGAACCATGCGTAGGACGACTTTGGGCAAGAGCGGACTGGACGTATCGAGGATCGCCTTCGGGACCTGGCAGCTCGGTGGCGACTGGGGCTCGTTCGACGAGGAAACGGCGATCGGCGCCATCCGGCACGCGCGCGAACTCGGCGTGAACTTCTTCGACACCGCGCAGGCCTACGGCTTCGGCAAGTCCGAGGCGTTGCTGGGCAAGGCGTTGCGGGACGAGCTCAAGCGCGACCGGGACAGCCTGGTGATCGCCACCAAGGGCGGGATCGACCCCGGCGGGGAGCGGCCGCGCGACGCGGGCCGCGCCTACCTGCGCAAGGGCGTCGAGGAGAGCCTGCGCTACCTCGAGCTGGACCACATCGACCTCTACCAGGTGCACTGGCCCGACGTGGACACCCCGGCCGAGGAGACCGCGAACGCGCTGCAGGAGCTCGTCGACGAAGGCAAGATCCGGCACGTGGGCGTGTCGAACTACAACGCCGCGCAGCTCGCCGACTTCGACCGGACCCGGCCGGTGGAGACGCTGCAACCGCCGTACCACCTGTTCCGCCGGGCCATCGAAGACGACCCGCTGCCGTATGCGCGGGAACACAACATCGGGGTGCTGGTGTACAGCCCGCTCGGCAGCGGGCTGCTGACCGGCGCGCTCACGCCGGAGAGCACGTTCGAGCCGAGTGACTGGCGGTCCAAGGCGACCGCGTTCCAGGGCGAGAGCCTGCGGCGCAACGTGGCGGTCGTGGACGAGCTGAAATCTTTCGCCGCGGCCAGGAACGCGACGGTCAGCCAGCTGGCGATCGCGTGGACGCTGGCGAAACCGGGGGTGCACGTGGCGATCGTCGGCGCGCGCAAGCCGAAGAACATCGAGGACAGCCTGGCGGCCGCCGAACTGGACCTCTCCGCCGAGGACGTCACCGAGATCGAGCGGATCACCGCGCAGGGCGTCCAGGTTGACGGCGCGAGCCCGGAAGGCGTCGCGTAGCGGGTGTCGTGAAGGACTCCTTCGGGACGCCTGGCGACCCGAAGGAGTCCTTCACGACGCCGACTCCTTGCGGTGCTCGCGGCAACCCGATTCACTCGTGGTGGTGCGGGGAATCGGCCCCGCCCGATCACGGGTCAGAGGTCGAGGCGGGTGCCATCAGGAGGGAGGTCGATATTGAAGGTGAGCACCTCGGCGTGTTCCGGGGTGGCGGGATCCACCAGGGGATTGGTGTTGTTGAGGTGGGTGTAGGCCCAGCGGACTCCGCGGTGGCCGGGCAGTGCGCGCCGGATGCGGGCCAGGCTGCCGTGGTCACCGGCGATCGGGAGGTGACCCATGGCGTGCTGGACGCCGTCGGCCACTCCCGACCGGGTCGCGCCGGACATTTCCGCCGCGGCGTAGAAGGTTCCGTCGATCAGCGCGTAACTCGCGCCCGACGCGAACTCGTCGAAACCGGGTGGCCAGTCCGCCAGGCAGGGCGCGTAGACGAGCACACCACCGGTCGCCGGGTCTTCGATCCGGTACGCGACCACCCACGGTCCGTCCACTGTGGACGTGGCGGCGTACTTGGGATGCTTGTCGCTGACCGGCAGCACGCTGACGCGGAGATCGCCAATGTCCACTTCGGACTCCACGGGCAGCCAGTCCCAGGCGCCGTACGCGTCGACGATCTCGCGCAGGGGGAACTCGTCGCGCACCGCGTGCAGGACGGCTTTCGGGGCCCACACCCGTAGCCCGGCGGCGCCGCGCAGCAGGAGCAGGCCGAGCGTGTGGTCCAGCTCGGCGTCGGTGAGCAGGGCGCCGCGGATCGGGGTGTCCCGCGGGCCCGGGCCCGCGGCGAGTTCGGGCGTGGCCAGGATCTGCGCGCGGAGGTCGGGTGCGGCGTTGACCAGGTACCAGGCCTGGCCGTCCGCGCTGACGGCCAGGCAGTCCTGGGCACGCGGCGGGGCGCCGGAGACACACCGGGCGCAGGCGCAGTTCCACTGCGGGAAGCCGCCGCCGGCCGCCGTGCCGAGCAGTACCGCCCTCATCGCGCGCCGCGCATGACGAATTCCGGCGAACCGGCCGGTTCGGCGAGGACGGCGTCCACCAGTGCGCGGTGCGGGGACAGCGAGCAGATCGGATCGGTCGCCGCGGCGTCCCCGGTGAGCAGGAACGCCTGGCACCGGCAGCCGCCGAAGTCGACGGTCCGGCGGTCGCAGGTGCGGCACGGCGCGGGCATCCAGTCCTCGCCCCGGAACGCGTTGAAGGAATCGGACTCGTACCAGATCTCGGCAAGCGGCCGCCGCCGCACGGTGTCCAGGGTCAGCGTGTCGATCGCGCTCGCCGCCGGGCAGGGGAGCACGGTCCCGTCCGGCGCGACGGTCAGCTGCCGCGCGCCCCAGCCGTACATGCACGGTTTCGGGTAGGGCTCGTAGTAGTCGGCGACCACGTAGATGATCTCCATCCGCCCGCGCAGCCGCGCGGTCTCGGCGCGGACGATCGGTTCGGCCGCGGCGAGTTGCTCGCGGGTCGGCATCAGCGCCGCGCGGTTGCGCAGCGCCCAGCCGTAGTACTGGGTGTTGGCCAGTTCGAGCCGGTCGGCGCCCAGGCGTTCGGCCAGCGCGATGATCTCGGCCAGCTGGTCGTGGTTCGCCCGGTGCAGCACCACGTTCACGCTCAGCGGCAATCCGGATTCCTTGATCACCCGGGCCGCGGCGAGCTTGTGGTCGTGGGCCCGCGTCCCGGCGATCAGGTTCGCGCGCGCGGAATCCGCGGCCTGGACCGAGAGTTGCACGTGCGCGAGGCCGCGGTCGACGAGATCGGCCAGTCGCGGCGCGGTCAGGCCGAGCCCGCTGGTGACCAGGTTGACGTAGCAGCCCAGCCGCGTCGTGTGGTCGACGAGTTCGGGCAGGTCCGGCCGGGCCAGGGGCTCGCCGCCGGACAGATGTACTTGCAGCACCCCGAGTTCGCGGGCCTGGTCGAATACGGAACGCCATTCCGCGGTGCCGAGTTCGACGTCGCGCGCGGCGAGTTCGACCGGGTTCGAGCAGTACGGGCAGTGCAACGGGCAGCGATGGGTCAGCTCGGCCAGCAAGCCCAGCGGAGGTTGGGTTGTCACGTCCATTCCACCACCCGTCGGTCGGCGAGGCGGGCCAGCACGTCGAGCACGTCCTGCCCGCGCACCCCGGTGTAGCGGGCGCCGAGCGCGGCCGTGATCCGCTCGACGGTCGCCTCGCCGTCGCACAGTTCCAGGACGGCCGCGGCCGTCGCGTTGGGCACCAGCACACCTTCCGGGAACAGCAGGACGTGCGTTTCCCGGACGTGGTCGTAGGTCAGCCGCACACCGTGGCACAGCCGGGGTTTCGCGTCCGTGCCGGGGGCGGTCATTGTTTGCTCGCCGCCCGTTCGATCGCGTCCAGCATCGACCACAGCACGTCGCATTTGAACGACAGCGCCGCCACCGCGGCGTCCTGTTGCTCCCGCGTCACCGAGTACCGCACGACGATGTCCACTGTGGACTTTCCTTCGCCGGAGACCGCGTCGATCCGGTTGGTGAAGTAGGCCAGGTCCTCGGCGCGGATCCACGGATAGCGGGCGAGCATGTCGCTGACCCGGCGGCGCATCAGGTGCCCGGCGAACATCTCGGTCAGCCCGGAGGCGACCGCCTCCACCCAGGGTCTGGTGCGGGCGAAGGTGACATACGCGTCGACCGCGAACCGGACCCCGGGCGCGACATGCCGTTCGTCGAGGACCTCATCGGGGTCGAGCCCCACCGCCTCGCACAGCCGCAGCCAGCGCCGGGTTCCGCCCTCGTCCCCGTCGCGGCCGTCGTGGTAGTGGATCCGGTCGATCCAGGCCCGGCGCACCTCGGGCACCGGGCAGTTGGCGATGATCGCGGCGTCCTTCTGCGGCAGCATGCGCTGGTAGTACCAGCGGTTGGCGGCCCACATCTTCAGTTCGTGCTCGCTGAGGCTGCCGTCGTGGAGGCGGTGGTGGAACGGATGGGTTCCCCAGTACCGGTGGGAGAGTCCGCGCAACGCGGCGACGAACTCGGTTTCGTTCAGGGGGCGGACGGGCGGGTTCATGCGCTGCCTCCACTGGTGGCGGCGGGGATCGGGGTGCCCGATCCCCGCCGGTCGCAGGATTCACTCCATGCGAGCCGCGTACGCGGTCACTTCCATCGGTGTTTCGTACTCGACGAAGTCCGGTGTGGTCCAGACCTCGCACTGGGTAGTGTTTTCCATAGTGCACTCCTCGGATCAATGACGGTCGAGCGCTGGACCGTCTACCTGCGAGCCCATGGGGGCATGACGACAGTAGGAGCCTTGCCCCATCGGACGCCATAGCTGACAGGTATGAAACGGGGTTATCCACCGTACGTCGCCTTGCTGGCCGAACCCCTTTGTAAAGAGGGTTACCTATTGTATCTCACATACATCTGATGTATGCGCTTTCTGGCACCCGATTGGTGGTGCCCTGTCCGCTACCTTCCGTGCTTGTATGCGTCCGGGTGGGTGTATCCCCGCCTCCGCCGCCTGAAGCTCCCCGTCAGCTCGAAGGAGGCCCACAGAGATGTCCCCACGTCGCAGCCTCGTCCTCGCCGCCGCGTCCGCGCTGGCCGTGGTGGTCGCCACCGGTACGGCCACGGCGAGTGAACAGGTCCCGTCCGATGTCACCGCGATGGCGATCAAACAGGTCGCCGGTGGGCTCAAGGAAGCCTGGGCGGTCGATTTCCTCCCCGACGGAACGGCCCTGTTCACCGAGAAGGATTCCAAGAAGATTCGCAAGATCGACAAGGCGGGCAAGGTTTCCGACGTCCAGACGGTCCCCGGGGTCAGCGTGACCAAGGAGGCCGGGCTGCTCGGGCTCGCCGTGTCCCCGAAGTACGCCCAGGACCAGA
This sequence comes from Amycolatopsis anabasis, assembly GCF_009765355.1. Lineage (GTDB taxonomy): Bacteria > Actinomycetota > Actinomycetes > Mycobacteriales > Pseudonocardiaceae > Amycolatopsis > Amycolatopsis anabasis. The sequence goes on from NZ_VTHK01000015.1 coordinate 69,725, forward strand.
CCGTCTTCATCTACTACACCAGCGGCTCCGACAACCGGATCGCGAAGCTGAAGCTGGGCGAGACGCCCCAGCCGATCCTCACCGGGATCCCGCGGGGCGCCCAGTACCACCAGGGCGGGCGGATCAAGTTCGGCCCGGACGGGTACCTCTACGCGGGCACCGGCGACGCGAAGAACAGCGCCAACGCGCAGAACAAGAATTCGCTCGGCGGCAAGATCCTGCGGATCACCGCCGACGGCAAGCCCGCGCCCGGCAACCCGTTCGGCAACGCCGTCTACTCCTACGGCCACCGCAATGTGCAGGGGCTGACCTGGGTCGGCGACCAGCTCTACAGCTCCGAGATCGGGGAGAGCACCTACGACGAGCTGAACAAGATCGACGCGGGGAAGAACTACGGCTGGCCCAAATGCGAGGGCAACTGCGATGTCGCGGGGATGACCAATCCGGTCAAGCAGTGGCCGACGTCCTCGGCGACCCCGAGCGGAATCGCGTTCTACCAGGGCAAGCTGTACATGGCCGCACTCAAGGGCGGAACGTACAAACTGGACACCAACGGCAGCGGCGGCAAGATCTACACCCAGCTCGGCCGCACCCGGGACGAGGTCGCGGGCCCCGACGGCCAACTCTGGGTGGTCACCCCGAGCGCCATCCACACCGCCGACGGCAACTGACCCATCCAGCCGACGGCAACTGACCCCACCCGCCCACCCCTGGGCCACCCGGACGGCCCCGCCCCTGGACCACCCCGGGACCGCCCCGCCGACCACCCGCGACACCCACCGATGCCCCGAACGCGCCCTTCACACCGCTAGGGGGAACCCCTTGAATCAACAGTAACGCGGAGGACCGACAGTTTCGGGGCACCATGTCCCGAATGGGTCCTTCGCGTTGCTGGGAGCCCCCGGAATCAACGGTAGTTCGGGGGGCTGACAGTTTCGGGGGCGGGGGCGGGGGCGGGGGCGGGGGCGTGGGCGGGGTTGGGTTGTCGCGAGTTCCCCGTTTTGGTCGGGTGTGTTCCCCGTTTCGGTAGCCCGAGTTCCCCGTTTCGGGAGTTGGCGGGTGTCAAATGTGGCCTTCGGTGCGGGGATGCCGAAAGTGGCGGCACTTTCCGGGGTCCGTTACCGGGTGGCGAATTCGAGTTCGGCCAGGGCGGTGTCCAGGTGGGTGAGGATGCGTTGCAGGTGCGGGACGCTGCGGCGGCAGCCGGTGACGCCGAAGTCCAGGTTGCCGGCGTTGTTGGTGAGGGTGATGTTGAGGGCCTGGCCGTCGAGCAGGACCGACGCCGGGTAGATCCCGTCGAGTTTCGCGCCGTTCCAGTACAACTGCTTGCGCGGGCCCGGCACGTTCGAGATGACGATGTTGAACGGCGGGCGGGTGTTCGCCACCACCCCGGGGATCGGCGAGATGCCGAGCTGGGCCACGTTGATCCCGGACAGCAGCAACGCCTGCAACGGGGTCAGCTCCTTGAAGATCCGCTTGGCGTCGCGCATCGACCGGTGGATCACCGCGAGCCGTTCGCCCGGATCCGGTTTGTGCGTGCCCAGGTTGCACAGCACCGCGCCGATGTTGTTCCCGGCCGCCTCCGCCGCGTCCGCGCGGTTGCGCATGGACACCGGCACCATCGCGACCAGGGGCTCGTCGGGCAGGGCGCGCTGCTCGATCAGGTAGTCGCGCAGCGCGCCGGAGCACATCGCGAGCACCACGTCGTTGCGCGACACCCCGGCGTTCGTGGCGATCGCGCGGACCCGGTCCAGCGGCCACGACTGCGCGGCGAACCGGCGCGCGCCGCCGATCGGCACGTTCAGCATGGTCTTCGGCGCCTGCATCGGCAGGGTGAGCGTGTGTTCCCGGAACGCCTCGTTCGCGACCCGGAACGCGGCCGGGGCGATCCCGGCGAGCTGGCCGAACGTCCGGCGCGCGGTCCCGAAGACGCTGAGCGGCGCCCGGCCGTTCCGCTTGCCGTTCCGCGGGTGGCGCGATCCCCACGGCGGCGGGCAGTCCCGGTCCGCCGGATCGTCACTGAGCGTGCCCTGCATGTGTTTCAACGCCGACACCCCGTCCAGCAGGGCGTGGTGGATCTTGCTGTACATCGCGAACCGGTCGTCCCGCAGGCCCTCCACCAGATGGATCTCCCACAGTGGACGGTGCCGGTCGAGCAGGGTGCTGTGCCAGCGCGAGGCCAGCTCCAGCAGTTCGCGGATCCGGCCCGGCTGCGGCAACGCCGAATGCCGGAAGTGGTAGTCCAGTTCCAGATTCTGATCGGTCGACCAGGCGAGGTGACCCATCGTGTTCACCGGCGGGGTCGGCCGGCGCCGGAAGAGATCGCGGATGTTCTCGCCCTGGATCAGTTCCCGCCGGAGATCGCTCAGATAGTCCGGCCCCGCGCCCTCGGGTTTCTCGAACAGCTGCAGCCCGCCCACGTGCATCGGATGCTCACGGGACTCCACGAGGAGGAACATCGAGTCGGTCACTGGCATCAACGGCATTTCCGACCACCTCTCCTTCCGCGAACGCGCCGAGAGCGCCGAGTGTACGCATAATGCCGCCCGGTAAATAAGGCTCTAGGGTGGGTGGCATGACGATCCCGACCGACCCCGAGACGGGCGAGTTCGTCCGGGCTCCCAATCATTTCGCCGCCCGCATCACCGCCGACGGCCGCGACGGCTGGCCGGTCGAGCCCGGCCGCTACCGGCTGGTGATCAGCAGGGCCTGCCCGTGGGCGAGCCGCGGGGTGATCACGCGCCGCCTGCTCGGCCTGGAGTCGGCGATCCCGCTGGCGATCGCCGACCCGATCCAGGACGAGAAGAGCTGGCGGTTCACCCTCGACCCGGACGGCCGCGATCCCGTGCTCGGCATCCGCTACCTGGCCGAGGCCTACCACGCCGCCGATCCGGACTACACCGGCGGCATCAGCGTCCCCGCGGTGGTGGACGTGCCCAGCGGCAAGCTCGTCACCAACGACTACCCGCGGATCACCCTCGACTTCGCCACCGAATGGACCGCGCACCAGCGCGCCGGGGCGCCCGACCTGTACCCGGAGCGGCTGCGCGACGAGATCGACGAGGTGAACCGGGGCGTGCACGCCGACGTGAACGCCGCCGTCTACGAAGCCGGATTCGCGTCCAAGCAGTCCGCCTACGACGACGCCTACGCCCGCCTGTTCGCGAAACTCGACGAACTGTCCGCCCGGTTGGCGAACCAGCGCTACCTCGTCGGCGACACGATCACCGAAGCCGATATCCGCCTGTTCACCACGCTCGTCCGCTTCGACCCGGTCTACCACGGGCATTTCAAGTGCAACCGGGAAAAGCTCGCGGAAATGCCGGTGCTCTGGGCGTATGCGCGGGACCTTTTCCAGACGCCCGGTTTCGGCGACACGGTCGATTTCGACCACATCAAACGGCACTACTACCAGGTGCACGAGCAGGTCAACCCGACGCGGATCGTCCCGAACGGCCCCGATCTCTCGCGGTGGGCGACCCCGCACGGGCGCGAAGCGCTCGGCGGCCGGCCGTTCGGCGACGGAACCCCGCCCGGCCCGCCGCCGGACGCCGAAGCGGTGCCCCCGCAGTGGTGACCCTCCCCGGCCACGCCGACATCGTGATCGTCGGCGGCGGGATCATCGGCGTCAGCTGCGCCTTCCACCTCGCCGAGGCGGGCGTCGACGTGCTGCTCCTGGAGCGGGGCGCGTTCGGCGCCGGATCGACCGCGAAGGCGGCCGGGGGCATCCGGTCCTCCTTCACCAGCCGGGTCAACATCGAACTCGGATTGCGCGGGCTGGCCGAGTTCGAGGGCTTCGCGAGCCGGTTCGGCCAGGAGATCGACTTCCGGCGGGACGGATACCTGTACCTGATCACCGATCCGGCCGATCTGCCCGCCTTCGAACGCGGGGTCGCGCTGCAGAACTCCTACGGGGTGCGCAGCAGGCTGGTCGAACCCGCCGAGGCGCGACGGGTGTCGCCGCTGATCGACACCGCCGGGCTGGTCGCCGCGCTGTGGTCGCCGGACGACGCGAAGGCCACCCCGGACTCGGCCGTGCAGGGCTACGCGCGGGCCGCCCGGCGGCACGGCGCGACCCTGTGCCAGCGGGTCGAGGTCGAAGGCGTCACCCGGGACGGCGACACGATCACCGGCGTGCGCACCAGCGCGGGGAACGTGCGCACCGGCGCCGTGCTGTGCGCCGCGGGCGCGTGGTCGCGGCGGATCGGCGAACTCGCGGGGGTCGGCCTGCCGGTCGAGCCGTACCGCCGCCAGGTCGTGTTCACCGGACCGATCGCCGGGCTGCCCGCGTCGATCCCGCTGACCATCGAGATGCCGTCGACCTTCTACTTCCACCGCGAAGGCGACGGCCTGGCGATGTCGTTCTCCGATCCGCGGATCGAACCGGGATTCGACGAGCGCTACCGGGCCGGCGACTGGCTGCCCCGGCTCGCCGAACTCGCGCAGCGCCGGGCGCCCGCCGTCCTCGACGCGGGCATCCGGACCGCCTGGGCCGGGTTGTACGAAATCACCCCGGACCACAACCAGGTGCTCGGCGAGTCCGCCGACGTTTCGCGTTTCCTTTACGCCACAGGGTTTTCCGGGCACGGCTTCCAGATGGGCCCGGCGGTCGGCGCGATCATGCGCGACCTGTACCTCGGCCGCGAACCGGAGATCGACGTTGCCGAACTCGACGTCCGGCGGTTCAGTGGAACCAGGAGTTCGGAACCCGAACACAACATCGTCTGAATCTGGGGGCGCCGCATGCGGGAAATCACCTCGGAAGCCGAGCTGGCCGAGCTGATCGGCACGCCGTTGCCGCGCGCCGTGGCCAAGGAGCGGAAAACGCTGCACGAACTGGACCGGCGGTGGCTCGCGGAATCGTCGTTCTGCCTGATCGCGACGGCCGGTGCGGACGGCTCGTGCGACGTGTCGCCCAAGGGCGACCCGCCCGGGTTCACCGCGGTGCTCGACGACACCACGATCGCGATCCCGGACCGGCCCGGCAACAAGCGGGCCGACGGTTTCCGGAACATCCTGGCGAATCCGCGGGTGGGCCTGCTCTACCTGGTGGCCGGGCGCGGCGACACGCTGCGCATCAACGGCCGCGCGCGGCTGGTGCGCGACGCGCCGTTCTTCGACCGGATGGTGGTGCGCGGCCACCGGCCGAAGGTGGCGATCGTGGTGAACGTCGAACAGGTCTTCTACCACTGCGCCAAGGCGTTCCTGCGGTCCGCGCTGTGGAAACCGGAGAACTGGCGGCCGGACGCGGCCCCGGCCCGCGCCCTCATCGCGAAAACCTTCGAACGCCCCGAGGAACCCCTCGCCGAGCTGGAGGCCTACTACGGCCCCGCCTACGCCGAACGCCTCTACCCGCCCTGACCCGCCCCGGAATCAGTCGGTGAGCTTCAGCGTGATGACCGGGATGACGCGGGTGGTCTTCTCCTGGTACTCGGCGAACCCGGGCATGACCTCCACCATGGCGGCGTAGAGGCGGTCGCGCTCCGCACCGGTCACCTCGGTCGCGACCGCCTGGTGGGTCTCGGTGCCGATCTCCACGGTGACCTCGGGATTCGCCTTGAGGTTGTGGTACCAGGCCGGGTTCTTCGGGCTCCCCGCGTAGGACGCGATGATCACGAGCCGGTCGCCGTCGCGCAGGTAGGCGACCGGGCTGACGCGGCGCTCGCCGCTCTTGGCCCCGGTCGTGGTCAGCAGGAGCAGGGTGGCGCCCTCGAACGGACCGCCGACCTTGCCCCCGTTGGCCCGGAATTCCTCGATGATCTGCTGGTTCCAGTCCGCGGCCACTCAGGCCCCCTTCTCCGTCGGGTAACCTCGATTACCCGGAGCCATTTGCTTTGAAAGCAAAGCTACTTTGGAGGCGCAGGCATGTCAACCGAAGGTGGCGGGCCGACGGTCGACGAGGGGGTGCGGACGATGCTCCTGCTGATGCCGCGCCTGGTCGGCCGGGCCAAGCGGTTGCCCGTCCCCGAACAGCTCCGGTCCTTCTCGCTGGCTCCCCGGCACCTCTCCCTGCTGTCGTACCTGCTGTTCGACGGTCCGATGAACGTCAACGAACTCGCCGCCCGCCTCGAGGTCGCCCCCGCGACGGTGAGCCTGATGGTCGGCGACCTCAGCCGCCAGGGCGTGCTCGAGCGGCGCGAGGATCCCGGCGACCGCCGCCGGACGATCGTGAGCATCGCCGACGAGCACCGGGAAGCCGTCGACGGCTGGCTCGCGCACGGCGCGCGGGCGTGGCGGACCGCCTTGGCGCCGTTGACGCCCGAGCAGCGGCGGCTGTTCATCGACACGCTCCGGACCTACGAACACGCGATCTGCGAAGGCTCCTGCGATTAATTCGGCGACCGCGATAACGAATTGATATTCCGGATTCTGTACACGTCTGTCGCAATTCTGGTCCGGCCATTGCCCCATTTGGCGGTCTTGTCGGATCGTTGAACGATCCATAGCCTGGAGGTCGTGCCCTCATCCGGAGCCCGCCACCTCGCCGACACCCTCACCGCACTCGGCGTCGACACCGCCTTCGGCCTTCCCGGCGTGCACAACCTCCCGATCTGGGAGGCCTTCGCCGACACCCCGATCCGGCTCGTCGGCGTGCGCCACGAACAGACCGCCGCCTACGCCGCGGACGGCTACGCCCGCGCGACCGGGAGGCTCGGCGTCGCCGTCGTGACCACCGGCCCGGGCGCCGCGAACACCCTCGCCGCGGTCGGCGAGGCGCACGCCTCGGCCTCGCCGGTCCTGGTCCTCGCCACCGACATCCCCGCCGCGCTCCGCCGCCCCGGCGTGGTCCGCGGCGTGCTGCACGAGACGAGCGACCAGCGCGCGCTCTTCGCACCGATCACCAAGTCTTCGTACACAGTGGACAGTCCGGCGGAGCTGGCGCCCCTGGTCCGGCACGCGGCGGCCGAGGCGCTCCGGCCGCAGAGCGGACCGGTCTACCTGGGCGTTCCCGCCGACTTCCTGCGCCAGGAGGCGGTTCCCGGCCCGGACCGGGAACCGCCCGCCCCGCCGCCCTCGCCCACCGAGGAGGAACTCGGCCGCGCGCGGGAAGTCCTCGCGAACGCCGCACGGCCCCTGATCTGGGCGGGCGGCGGCGCCCTGCGCGCAGGCGCGGGCGCGGCGATCGGCGAACTCGCGACCCGGCTCGCCGCCCCGGTCGTCACCACCTTCGCCGCCCGCGGCCTGCTGCCCCCGGAACACCCCTGCCTCGCGCCGAATCCCGTCCACGCACCGGAAATCGGCGCGCTCTGGGACGAAGCCGACGTCGTCCTCGGCATCGGCACCGACTTCGACGGCCTGATGACCCAGAACTGGCTGATGCCCCCGCCGCCCGCCCTGATCGCGATCAACCTCGACGCGCGGGACGCGGCGAAGAACTACCCGCCCGATCGGCTCCTGCTCGGCGACGCCCGGGAAACCGCGGAGCGGCTCGCCGAGGGGCTCACCCCGCGCGCCGGGCTCGCCGAGCTGACCGCCCGCCTCAAGCTCCTGGACGAGCGGGTCCGGCGGCGCGTCCGCGACGAGGAACCCGGGGCCGCCGATCTCCTCGCCGCGCTGGCGGCGCTGCCGGAGAACACCGTGCTGGTCAACGACATGTGCGTCGCCGGGTACTGGGCGGGCGGGTTCCACCGCGTCCGCGCGCCGCGCACGTTCGCCTACCCGATGGGCTGGGGCACGCTCGGCTTCGGCTTCCCCGCCGCGCTCGGCGCCGCGACCGCCGCGCCGGCCGTCTGCGTGAGCGGTGACGGCGGTTTCCTCTACGGCTGCGGGGATCTGGCCACGCTCGCGCAGGAACGCCTGCCGCTCACCGTGATCATCGTCGACGACGGCGGCTACGGGATGCTGCGCTTCGACCAGGACCAGGCCGGTCTGCCGCACCGGGGTGTCAACCTGACCACCCCGGATTTCGCAGCCCTGGCAAGGAGTTTCGGCATCCGCGCGCACCGGGTCGAGGGATTCGGGGCGGAGTTCCGCGGCAAGCTCGACGAGTTCGTGCGCACTGGGGAACCCGCGGTGCTGGTGGTCGGCGCGGCGCTGCGCCCGCCGGTCAACACCTCACCGCGGTGGTATCGGAAGGGGGAACGATGAAACCGTTGCGAATCGGCGTGGACATCGGCGGGACGTTCACCGATCTCTGCGTGCTGGACGACACCGGGGTGGTGGCCGTGGGCAAGGTGCTCACCACGCACACCGAACCGGCGAGCGCGGTCGAGGCGGTGCTCACCGAGACCCTGCGCGCCGCGGACCTGGCCGCCGAGGAGGTCACCCAGCTCGTGCACGGCACCACGCTGGTGACCAACGCGCTGATCGAACGCAAGGGTTCGGCCACCGCGCTGCTGGCCACCGCCGGGTTCTCCGACGTCCTGGAGATGCGCCGCGAACACCGTTACGAGCTCTACGATCTGGACCTCGAACTGCCGGAACCGCTGGTGCCGCGGCATCTCCGGTTCGACGTCCCGGAGCGGATCCTGGCCGACGGCACGGTGGCCGAACCGCTCGACGAGGACTTCGTCGCCCGGCTCGGCGCGGAACTGGCCGAGCGCGGCATCACCGCCGTCGCGATCTGCTTCCTGCACGCCTTCACCAATCCCGCGCACGAACGCCGCGCCGCCGAAGTGCTCGCCCGGGTCGCGCCGGGCCTGCGGGTCGCGCTGTCCGCGGACGTCGTGCCGGAGATCCGCGAGTTCGAACGGGCCTCGACCACGGTCGCGAACGTCTACGTGCAGGACCTCGCCGAGCGCTACCTGCGCGATCTGGAACGCCGCGTGCACCGGGGCGGCGTGCGTCCCGCGCCGCACATCATGCTGTCCCACGGCGGCATCGCCACGGTGGACACCGCCGCGCGGTACCCGATCCGCATCCTGGAATCCGGTCCGGCGGGCGGGGCGCTGGCCGCGTCCGCGTTCGGCGCCGCGGCCGGGGAAACCGAGCTGCTGGCCTTCGACATGGGCGGCACGACCGCGAAGCTGTGCGTCATCTCCGGCGGCGCCCCGCTGGTGACGCACGAGTTCGAGGTCGACCGGGTGTACCGGCTGCTGCCCGGATCCGGGCTGCCGGTGAAGATCCCGGTCACCGACATGATCGAGATCGGGGTCGGCGGCGGTTCGATCGCGCGGATCGATCCGCTCGGGCTGCTCACCGTCGGGCCGGATTCCGCGGGCTCGGAACCCGGCCCGGTCTGCTACGGCCGCGGCGGCACCGAGCCGACGGTCACCGACGCCGATCTGGTGCTCGGCTACCTCGATCCCGGCTACTTCCTCGGCGGCGCCATGAAACTGGACCTCGAAGCCGCCCGCGAGGTGATCGCCCGCCGGATCGCCGCACCGCTCGGGGTCGAACTCGAACGGGCCGCGTACGGCATCCACGCGAGCGTCAACGAGGACATGGCGAACGCGGCGCGGGTGCACGCCACCGAACGCGGCAAGGACCCGGCCCGGCTGCCGCTGTTCACCTTCGGCGGCGCGGGCCCGGCGCACGGCGCCGGGGTCGCCCGCGCGCTCGGCGCCCGGGAGGTCGTCGCGCCGCCCGCGGCCGGGGTGATGAGCGCGGTCGGGTTCCTCACCGCTCCGCTGGCCTTCGACTTCGTGCGTTCGTCCCGGGCGAGCCTGCGCGAACTGCCGTGGGAGCGGGTCGACGCGCTGTTCGCCGAGATGGAGGGCGAGGGCGCGGCCCTGCTGGAGAAGTCCGGAGTGGACGCTGGCGGCATCACGCACACCAGGATCGCCGAGATGCGGTATGCCGGGCAGGGGCACGAGGTCCGGGTGCCGGTGCCCGCCGCGGCCGGGGCGCGCTGGCCGGATTCGCTGGTGGACGCGTTCACCGGCGCCTATCGCGAGCGGTACCGGCGGCCGGGCCCGGCGGTCGGGGTCGAGGTGCTCAACTGGCGGGTCGTCTCCAGCGGACCCGCGCCCGAGGTGACCCTGAGACTCCGCGCGGACCGGGCGGACGGGGACGCGCGCAAGGGCGCCCGGCCCGCCTACTTCGAAGGTAGATTTGTCGATACGGCGGTGTACGACCGGTACCGGCTGCGCCCGGGAGACCGGATCGACGGCCCGGCGATCGTCGAGGAGCGGGAGTCCACTGTGGTCGTTCCGCCGGGAGCGCGGTGCGCGGTGCGGGCGGACGCGAGCCTGGTGGTGACCTGGTGAGCGCCGACGTGCTTCCTCCCGGGGAGGCGCCCGGCGCGGTGGATCCGATCCTGGTGGGCGTCATCGCCAACCGGCTGCACTCGATCCTGACCGAACAGCAGAACGCCCTGGTCAACACCGCGTTCTCGTCGGTGGTCCGGGAATCGCTGGACCTGGCGTGCGCGGTGTTCGACTCCCGGGGCGAGATGATCGGGCAGTCGATCGGCGGCACCCCCGGCCACATCAACGCGATGGCCACCGGGATGCGCCACTTCGTCGCCGAGTACCCGCCGGAGCGGCTCGAACCCGGGGACGTGCTGCTCACCAACGATCCCTGGCAGACCGCGGGCCAGATCAACGACATCACCGTGGCCACCCCGGTCTTCCTGCGGGGCGCGCTGGTCGCCTGGTTCGCGTCCTGCTGCCACGCCCCGGACATCGGCGGCCGGATGGTCTCCGCCGAGGCGAGCGAGGTCTACGAGGAGGGCCTGCGCCTGCCGATCATGAAATGGGTCCGCGCGGGCGAGGTGGACACCGAGCTGGAACGCCTGATCCGGGCGAACGTGCGCACCCCCGAGGAGACCATCGGCGACCTCTACGCGCAGGTGGCCGGGAACGAGGTCGGCGCGGCGAGCCTGCTGCGGCTGCTGGACGAGTTCGGCCTCGACTCGATCGACCCGATCGCCGCGGAGATCATGGACCGGTCGGAACGCGCGCTGCGGGACGCGATCCGCGCACTGCCCGACGGCGTCCGCGCCGGCGAGCTGCGCACCGACGGATTCGCGGACGAAGAGGTCGTGCTCAACGCGACCGTGACCGTCGCGGGCGACGAGTTGCACATCGACTTCGCGGGATCGTCGCCGCAGAGCCGCCACGGCATCAACGTGGTGCTCAACTACACCCGGGCCTACGCCTCCTTCGCGGTCAAGGCGGCGATCGCGCCCGGGGTTCCGCACAACGCGGGCTCGTTCCGGCCGGTGCACGTGACCGCCCCGCCCGGCTCGGTGCTGAACTGCCGCCCGCCCGCCCCGGTGGCGTCCCGGCACCTCATCGGGCACTTCCTGCCGTCCCTGCTGATCGGCACGCTGCGCGGAACCGGTCCGGCGCACAGCGCCGACGCGCTGTGGATGATCATCTGGCGGGGTGGCGCGCCCGGCGGCGAGTTCATGCTCAACGTGTTCCAGACCGGGGGCATGGGCGCGCGGTCGGCCAAGGACGGCCTGAACACCATCGGCTTCCCCAGCGGGCTGCGCTCGACCCCGGCGGAAGTGATCGAGACGATGGCGCCGCTCGTGCAGCGCGAGCGGGTGCTGCGCGCGGACTCCGGCGGCGCCGGGCGCTACCGGGGCGGGCTCGGCCAGTCCACCCGCATGGCCGCGCGGAGCGAATTCGCCTGGAGCGTCAACGGAAACGTGGACCGCACCTGGCATCCGGCGGCCGGGGCGGACGGGGGCGGAGCCGGGGCGCCCGGACGCTTCGGCCTGGCCGGTGGACCCGATCTGCCCGCCAAGCGGCGGGTCACCCTGGGGCACGGGGACGAGGTCGACGTGGTGCTGCCCGGCGGCGGTGGCTACGGCGATCCGTTCACCCGGGACCCGGCAGCGGTGCTCGCCGACGTCGTGGCCGGATACGTCACCCGCGCCGCCGCCCGGGCGCACTACGGCGTCGAAGTGCGTTACCTGGGCCACCCGGACGCCCTGGTCCGGTTGCCCGGTGACTACCGGGTTGACTATGAAGAGACCGCGCGACTTCGAGCGAAGGGGTAGGCATGGCGAGGCTGGCCGGCAAGGTGGCGGTGGTGTTCGGGGGTGCCCGGGGGATCGGCCTGGCCACCGTGGAGGAATTCCTCGCCGAGGGCGCGACGGTGTACGCGAGCGACATCCGCGAGCCCGCGAAACGGCTGGACGCCGCGAACTACTCGCACACCATTGTGGACGCGACCGACGAGGACCAGGTCGGATCCTTCGTGGAGACAGTCCTCCGGGAGACTCGTCGGATCGACGTATTGTTCAACAATGTCGGGATCCACCTCGGCAAGCCCCTGGTGGAGACCACGCTCGAGGACTTCGACAACATCTTCGCCCTGAACGTGCGCGCGGCCTTCCTCGGCACCCGGGCGGTGCTGCCGCACATGCTCGAACGCCGGTCGGGCAGCATCATCACCACGTCGTCCAACGGCGGCGTGATGGGGCGTCCCGGCGATCCGGTGTACAACGCGACCAAGCACGCGCTGGTCGGCCTGACGAAATCGATCGCCGTGGCGCACGCGGCACAGGGAATCCGCGCCAACACGGTGAATCCGGGCGCGATCGACACCGACATGCTGCGCGCCACGCTCGCCTCGCCGGACGAGTTCGAGGCGAAGCAGCACCGGCTCGTGGCCAGCACCCCGGCCGCGCGGGTCGGCGAGGCGTGGGAGGTCGCCAAGGCCGTGGTGTTCCTGGCGAGCGACGAATCCCGGTTCGTCAACGGCGTCGCGCTGCCGATCGACGGGGCGAAGGCCGCGGGCGCGATGCCGGGTGACCGGTACAGCCTCGATTTCGAACTCGGGGTCCGGTAACCGCGATGGGCGACGCAGTGTCCACAATGGACTTCGCCGAACCGCTGCGCGGAGAAAAACACCTGCTGGCCCGCAGCGGCACCGCGGAGCGGGTGGCCACGATCCTGCGCCGCCAGATCACCGAGGGCGTTTTCCCGCCCGGCACCAGGCTTTCCGAACCCGCGATCGGCGCCGCACTCGGGGTCTCGCGCAACACGTTGCGCGAGGCGTTCCAGCTGCTCGCGCACGAGCGGCTCGCCGTGCACGAACTCAACCGCGGGGTGTTCGTCCGCGAGCTGACCGCGGCCGACATCCGGGATCTCTACCAGGCCCGCCGGATGATCGAAGGCGCGGCGATCCGGCAGGCCGCCGAGCGCGAACACGTGGACACCTCCGCGCTGGCGCTCGCGGTCGCGGACGGCCGGAGCGCGGCCGAGGCCGAACAGTGGCGGGCGGTCGGCACCGCGAGCATGCACTTCCACCAGGCCGTCGCCGATCTGGCCGGAAGCGAGCGGATCAGCGCGACCGCGCGCCAGGTGCTCGCCGAGACCCGGCTGTTCTTCGTGCTCGCCGAGCACACGCGGGCGTTCTTCGAGCCCTACATCAAACGCCACCAGCGGATCGTGAGCCACCTCGACCGGGGCCGGTTCGATCTCGCCGAACGCGCGCTGGAGGCGTACCTGCGAGCCGCCGAAAAGCAGCTGCTCGCGGCCTACGAACGGAGGGCGGGCCCATGAACTCGCCGCGCTTCTACAGCGCCGCCGACATCCAGGCCGTGCTCGACGTGCCCCGGGCGATCGAATCGCAGCGGCGCGCGTTCGCCGCGCTGGGCAGCGGATCCGCGCGGATGCCGGAGAAGACCATGATGCCCGCCGAGGACGGTTCGCGGACGCTCACCTACACCGCGCGGGTGTCCGCGGACACCGGTCCGGTGTGCAAGTTCATCAGCTTCAACCCGGGCAACGCGGGGCGCGGGCTGGCGAGCATCAACGGCCTGATCATCGTGCTGGACCCGGAAACCGGGGTGCCGGTGGCCGTGCTCGACGGCGGCGCGATCACCACGATCCGGACCTCGGCGGCGAGCGCGGTCGCGGCGGACGTCCTGGCCAATCCGGATGCCGACGACCTGGCCGTGATCGGCTGCGGGGCGCAGGGCGTCGCGCACGTGCGGACGCTGGCCGCGGTGCGCAAACCCCGTCGCGTCCGGATCTGCGGGCGGAGCGAATCGCGGCGAGTGGCCGCGGCGGCGGCGCTGACCGAGGAACTCGGGTTCGAGGTCGAACCCGTCGCCGGTGTCGCGGACGCGGTGCGCGGCGCCGATCTGATCGCGCTGTGCACGACGAGCACCGAGCCGGTGCTGGGCGCCGAGGATCTCGCGCCGGGCTGCACGGTGCTCTCCGTCGGTTCGTTCGAAGCGCACCGCCGCGAGGTCGACCGGAGCGTGCTGGCCCGGGCGAACGCGATCGCCGTGGACCACGCGGAAACCGCGGTCACCCACGCGGGCCCGGTGATCGACGCCTTGTCCGCCGGGCTGCTGCGGGAGCCGGATCTGGTGCAGCTGGGCGAGGTGCTGCTCGGCAAGGCCACCGCCCGGGTGCGGTCGCGGGACATCCTCTTCTACAACAGCACCGGCGTGGGCGTGCAGGACGCGGCCGCCGCCTGGGCCGTCGTCCACGCCCACCCCTGACCCCTCCTCGGCGACTGTCATGAGGGGACCCCTCCGGACAAAATTTGTCTGGAGGGGTCCCCTCATGACACATGGGGAGGAGGAACCCCGCGACCCTACGGACGTCTCTGGACGTGGCCGGGGGACCGGCGTACAACCCGAAGAATGTCCGAAAATCCTGGCAAAACCGGCACGACCAGACGAACCTTCCTCACCGCCTCCGCCGCCCTCGGGGCGGCCACCGCCGTCACCCCGGCGGCCACCGCCGAGCCCGCGGAACTCACCGGCGGCCGCGACTGGCCCGACGGGCCGGGTGAGCGGATCCGCAAGCAAACCCCGGACAAGGAACTGCGCCGCATCCTCGCCGAGGTCGACCCGCGCCGCCTCGAGGCGACCGTGCGCAAGCTGGTGTCCTTCGGGACCCGGCACACGCTGTCCAGCCAGACCGACCCGGTGCGCGGCATCGGCGCCGCCCGGGACTGGCTGTTCGCCGAGATGCAGCGCTACGCGGCGGCTTCCGGCGGGCGGATGACCGTGCGGCAGCAGTCGTTCATCCAGCCCCCGTCGCCCCGCGTCCCGGAGCCGACGCGGATCACCAACGTCCTCGCCACCCTGCGCGGAACCGGTTCGCCCGGCCGGATCTACGTCGTCTCCGGGCACTACGACTCGCGGTGCGGCGATCCGATGAACGCCACGAGCGACGCGCCCGGCGCCGACGACGACGCGTCCGGGGTGGCCGCGGTGCTGGAGATGGCGCGGATCATGGCCACCCGCGCCCCCGAGGCGACGATCCTGTTCGTCGCGGTCGCCGGGGAGGAGCAGGGGCTCTACGGCGCCGCGCACCTCGCCAAGGAACTCAAGGGCGCGGGCAGCGACGTGCAGGCGATGTTCACCAACGACATCGTCGGCAGCCCGACCGCGGACGACGGCACCCGCGAGCCGGGCGTGGTGCGGCTGTTCGCCGAAGGCGTGCCGACCTCGGAAACCCCGGAGCAGGCCGCGACCCGGCAGTCGGTGGGCGGGGAGAACGATTCGCCTTCCCGGCAGCTGGCCCGGTTCGCCGTGGACGTGGCTTCGAACGGCGTGACCGGGATGACCGTGCGGGTCGTCTACCGGCGGGACCGCTACCTGCGCGGCGGCGACCACATTCCGTTCCTGCAACAGGGTTTCCCGGCGGCCCGGTTCACCGAACCGCACGAGAACTACGCGCACCAGCACCAGGACGTCCGGGTGGAGAACGGAATCCAGTACGGCGACCTGATCGAGTTCTGCGATTTCCCTTACCTGGCCGGGGTCACCCGGGTCAACGCCGCCGTGCTGTGGTCGCTCGCGAACGCGCCGGGCACGCCGAAGGGGGTCAGGATCCGCACGAGCGCGCTGACCAACGCCACCGAGCTGGTCTGGGAGCGCGGCGCCGAGGCCGATCTCGCCGGGTACGAGGTGGTGTGGCGGCCCACCACGGCCGCGGACTGGACCCACCGGATTCCGGTCGGTGACGTCACCGCGTACTCGGTGCCGCTGTCCAAGGACAACGTGTTCTTCGGCGTCCGGGCGATCGACCGGACCGGGCGCCGCAGCCCGGTGAGTTTCCCGATACCCGCACCCTGAGCACGCCGCGGGCCGATCACCTCCTGCTAGCCTCGTTCTGAGTCACGAACTTGCGTTCGTATATACGAACAGGAGGTGATCGGCCGGTGCGACCGCTGGACGGCCTGCGGGTGCTCGACCTCTCCCGGATCCTGGCCGGGCCGTACTGCACGCAGTACCTCGGCGAGATGGGTGCGGACGTCATCAAGGTGGAACCGCCGGGGCACGGCGACGACACCCGGCTGTGGGGGCCGCCGTTCGTGGGCGAGGCCGGGGAGGCGGTGTACTTCCTCGCCGCCAACCGGAACAAGCGCGGGATCGTGCTCGACCTGAAGAGCGAGCGCGGGCGCGAGGCGGTCCGCCGCCTGGTGGCCCGCGCCGACGTGCTGGTGGAGAACTTCCGGCCGGGCACCCTGGAGAAGTGGGGGCTCGGGTACGACTCGCTCGCCGAGTTGAACCCGCGGCTGATCCACGTCTCGATCACCGGGTTCGGGCAGACCGGCCCGTACCGCGACCGGCCGGGATACGACCTGGTGGCGCAGGGCATGGGCGGCGTGATGGGGCTGACCGGGGAGCCGGACGGCGCGCCCGCGAAGGTCGGCCTGCCGGTCGCGGACCTCAACGCGGGCACCTGGGCGATCATCGCGGTGCTGATGGCGTTGCAGGCGCGGCACACCACCGGCCGCGGGCAGTACCTGGACGTGTCGCTGCTCGACGCGCAACTCGCGTGGCACGTGTACGCGGCGGGCGCCACGTTCTACGACGCCGAGCGGCCCCGGCGGATGGGCTCGGCGCATCCGAGCATCGTGCCGTACCAGGCGTATCCGGCCTCCGACGGCTGGCTGATCATCGCGGTCGGCAGCGAGAAGCTCTGGCGGGTGTTCTGCGCGGTGCTCGGACTGGACATCGCCGAGGATCCGCGGTTCGCCCGCAACGCCGATCGCGCGGCGCACCGGGAGGAGCTGAACCGGCTGCTCTCCGAGGTCCTGGTCACCAGGACCGTCGCGGACTGGCTGAAGACGTTCGACGCGGCCAGCATTCCCGCCGGTCCGATCAGCACGATCGACGAGGTGTACGCCGATCCGTGGGCCGCCGAGCGCGAGCAGATCGTGCAACTGCCGCATCCGGGGGTGGGCACCTACTACGGCACCGGGTTCCCGGTGAAGGCCTCGGAAACCCCGGCCCGGCCGTCCGCGCCGCCGCCGATGCTGGGGCAGCACACCGCCGAGGTGCTCGCCGAGATCGGCTACAGCGCGGCGGAAATCGCCGAATTCGGGGAGGACTGATGGATTTCCGGCTCACCGAGGACCAGCGGGCGATCCAGGCGGCGGTCGCCGAACTCGCCGGGAAGTTCGGCGACGACTACTGGTCCGAAAAGGACGAGAAGCACGAGTTTCCCTGGGATTTCTACCGGGCGTTCGCCGACGCCGGATGGCTGGGCATCGCGATCCCGGAGGAGTACGGCGGGGGCGGGCTCGGCGTCGCCGAGGCGGCGATCCTGCTGGAGGAGGTCGCCGCGTCCGGGGCGGCGATGAACGGCTGCTCGACGATGCACCTGACGATCTTCGGCATCAACACGATCGTCAAGCACGGCACGCCCCGGCTGCGCGCGGAAGTGCTGCCCGGAGTGGTGGACGGCAGCCTGCACGTGTGCTTCGGCGTCACCGAGCCGAACGCGGGGACCGACACCACGCGGGTGACCACGTTCGCCCGGCGCGACGGCGACGACTACGTGATCGACGGGCGGAAGGTGTGGATCACCAAGGCCGGGGACGCGCAGAAGATCGTGCTGCTGACCCGGACCACCCCGCGCGACGAGGTCGCCAAGCCCACCGACGGGATGACCCTGTTCCTGGCCGATCTCGATCCGTCCGCTGTGGACATTCGCCCGATCCCGAAGATGGGGCGCAACGCGGTGGCGTCCAACGAGGTGTTCCTGGACGGGCTGCGGGTGCCCGCGACGGCGCGGATCGGCGAGGAGGGCGCGGGGTTCCGGTACCTGCTGGACGGGCTGAACCCGGAGCGCATCCTGCTCGCCCACGAGGCGCTGGGGATCGGGCGGGTCGCGCTGGAGCGGGCGGCGGAGTACGCGCGGCAGCGCGAGGTGTTCGGTCGGCCGATCGGGAAGAACCAGGGCATCGCGTTCCCGCTGGCGGACGCGTGGATGCGGCTGGACGCGGCGCGGCTGGCGGCCCGGCAGGCGGCGTGGCGGTACGACAACGGGATGTCCTGCGGTGCGGAGGCGAACACGGCGAAGTACCTGTGCGCCGACGCGGCCTTCCAGGCCACCGATCGTGCGCTGCAGACGCTCGGCGGGATGGGGTATTCGAAGGAATACCACGTGGAACGCTATTTCCGGGAGGCGCGGCTGATGCGGATCGCCCCGGTGAGCCAGGAGATGGTGCTGAACTACGTCTCCCAGCACGTGCTGGGGTTGCCCAAGTCGTACTAGGCCAGCGCGCGGACGAAGTGCCGCCACGCGGCGGCCGGGAGGACGAGCGCGCCACCCTCGGGCCGCTTGGAATCCCGCACCGCGACGGCAGGCTCGACGAACGCCACCTCGACGCATTCGTCTTGATCTGAGATGGCGCTGGACCGGCTGCTCTTGCGCCATACCGCAGTGGTCAGATCGGCGGCTGCTGGCATTGCCGTTCCCTTCAGGCGTCGTACCGTTCGGCGATCACCTCCTCGAGCGGCCGGGCCGACTCCTCCGGAGCCAAGGCGATCGCGCTCAGGTGATCGAAGACCAATCTAGTCTCTCTCACCCGATCGGGTTTATCAATGCGCGCTCTGCCGCCTCGGTAGCTCACGTACTGCACATCGGGTTCGTCGGGTTCGGGGAAGCTCAGCACGGTGAACGCGCCTTCCATGGAGCTGTGCGCGCCGAGGCGTGACGGAAGCACCTGGAGTGTCACCGTCGGCAGGTTGGCCATCTCGATCAGGTGCCGTAACTGGTCGCGCATCACCTCGCGCCCGCCCACCTGCCGGAGCAGCGCCAACTCGTCGATCACCGCGTGCACGTGCAGCGGGTTTTCCTCGTCGGACAAGCGTTCCTGGCGAATCCGTCGCACGGTCACCAGGTCCTCGACTCGCGATTCCCGCAAGGAATTGTGTAAACCGGCGAAGAGCGCGCGGGTGTAGTCCTCGGTCTGCAGCAGTCCGGGAATGGTGGTCACCGCGAAGGACAACACGCGGCTGGCCGCTGCCTCGTCTTCGACATAGCTGGGTTCGGTGGTGGGGCCGAGGTAGGGGTACCACCAGCCCCGTTTCCTGGCCGCGCGGGAAAGGTCGAGTAGGCTGTCGTCGCGCTCGTCGTAGATGTCCATCATGGTGCGGATCAGGTGCACGTCGGCCAGGGTCTCGCCGGTTTCGATCCGGTGCATGCTGGTGCGGGTCTTGTCGAGTCTGGCCGCGGCTTCGTTCAAGGTCATGTCGGCGCGTTCCCGCATCTCGCGGAGTTTGCGTCCCAGGCGGCGCTTGTTCCGATTGGTGTTGCTCTTTCCGGACAACGCAGAAACCTCTCTGTGCAAGGGTGGCCCATTGTTTCATCCACCCCCGACAGAACCGGAATTTCCGGTATTCCGTACAGAAACCCGAAAGTGCTGCCACTTTCGGCTCCCCGGACCGAAGTACAGGTCCGAAAAGCGCCGGTTCTTCTGGCGGGAATCGGGTTGGCTGGGCACATGACGCTGGCGAGTGACGCGATGGCGGTGCTGGACCGCTTCTATGCGGCCGAACGGGACTACGTGGCCGCGGGCGGGCCCGGCAGGGCGGACTTCGGCGGTATCGCGGCCTGCCTGGATCCGGAGGTGGTGCTGTATTCCCAGCCGGGTCTGCCCTATGGCGGGATCTGGCGCGGGCACGCGGGCATCGAGCGGTTCCTGGGTGCGATGAGCGACGCGTGGGCGTCCATCGACTTCCTGGACCAGCGGCAGGTGGCCGAGGGTGACCGGATCGCGGTGTTCCTCCGGGTGTGCTTCACCGCCCGCGCGACCGGCCGGGCGATCGACACGACACTGCTGCAGCTGAACACGGTCCGGGACGGCCTGGTGACCGAGTTCCGGCCCTACTACTGGGATCCCGCCGCCGTTGCGGCGACGCTCGCGGCTACCTGAACGGGGAACTCGCGCGACCGAAATGCGGGACTCGGGCGACCGGAACGGGGAACTCGCGTGCCCGAGTGCGGTTTTCTCGGCAGGGCTTCTGCGGTGGTGTTCGGATGTCCCCAATGCGGCGTTGGGTACCTTCAACGCCCCCAATGCCACATTGGGGGACTTCGGTACCGGGTGGGGGCGCACTTCGTCGGCGAAGTGCGGGTGCTTGCGCATGCAACGAGGGCACTCTTCTCCCAAAGTGCCGGGTCCCCGGCAAGCCGTGTACCCAATGCGGCGTTCGTAACCCTCAACGCCCCGAAAGCCACATTGGGGGAGCTACTCCGAGTCGACTCGCGGGCTCAGTCGTGGAACAGCGAACTCACGGATTCCCCGTTGTGGATGCGGCTCATGGCTTCGGCCAGGGCGGAGGCCACGGACAGCACCTCGAGTTTCGGCGAGCGCTTCTCGGCGGGGATCGGCACGGTGTTCGTGCACACGATCTCCAGCACGTCCGCCTGGCCGCCGATGCGGTCCAGGGCTCCGGCGGCGAACAGGCCGTGCGTGCAGGCGACCCGGATCGACTTCACGTTCTGTTCCCGGAGCCGGTCCAGCAGTTCGATGATCGTGCTGCCCCGGGCGATCTCGTCGTCGAGCACGATCACGTCCCGGCCCTCGACGTCGCCGATGATCGAACTGATCGCCACCTTGTCGTCGGCGAACCGCTGCTTCGCGCCCGCGGCCACCGGCACGCCCAGGCGACGCGCGAACGCGGACGCGGCCTTCGCGTTGCCCAGATCCGGCGACACCACGACCGTGTCGCTCAGGTCGCGGCCGCGGAAGTGCTCGGCGAGTTCGCTCAGCGCGTGCAGGTGATCCACCGGCACGCTGAAGAAACCGTGCACCTGCGGCGCGTGCAGGGTCATCGTGAGCACCCGGTCCGCGCCCGCGGTGACCAGCAGATCGGCGACCAGCCGCCCGCCGATGGAGATCCGCGGCGCGTCCTTCTTGTCCGACCGCGCGTAGGCGAAATGCGGCATCACCACGGTGGTGCGCGCGGCCGACGCGCCCCGCGCGGCGTCCAGCATGAGCAGCAGTTCGACCAGGTTCTCCTGCACCGGCGGCACCAGCGGCTGGATCAGGAACACGTCCCGCTCGCGGCAGTTGGCCTGCAACTGCACCTCGAGGCAGTCGTTGGCGAAACGCGTCACCCGGGTCGGGGAGAGCGGCACGTCGAGGTGGCCGCAGATCTCCTCCGCCAGTTCCTGGTGCGCCGAACCGCTGAAGATGACGATTTCCCGCACGGGATCTCCCGTTCGTCGGTAGGGCCGGATTGGCCAATCCTCGCGCCGATTCTGTGCACGATGGAGTGTTCATGATCGGCGCCCTCGTGCGCGACGATAGACCATGATCGCCCGAAGCCGAGGAGGAACACCGATGACGACGGCACAATCGACGAACCCGTTGTGGCATCCGTTCGCGGACATGGGTGCGGTCGACGGGGACCGGTTCGTGCTCACGCGCGGCGAAGGGTCCTACGTCTGGGACACCGCGGGCGAGCGGTACTTCGACGCGACGGCGTCGCTCTGGTACGCCAACTTCGGCCACGGCCGGGCGGAGATCGCGGAGGCCGTCGGGCGCCAGCTGCGCACCCTGGACGCGTACGGCATCTTCGGCTACTACGCCAACGAACCCGCGCTCGCACTCGCCGAGCGGGTCGCCGCGCTCGCGCCGGTCCGGGACTCCAAGGTCTTCTTCGTGTCCGGTGGCGGCGACGCGATCGACACCGCGGTGAAGATCGCCCGCGCGTACTTCGTGCAACGCGGCGAGCCGGAGAAGACGCACGTCATCGGGCGGACGCAGGGTTACCACGGCACGCACGGGTTCGGCACCGCGGTCGGCGGGATCGCGGCCAACGGCACCGGGATCGGGCCGTTGCCCGGTGGCTTCTCGCACGTTCCGCACGACGACGCGGCCGCGCTGGAGGCCGAGATCCAGCGGCTCGGCGCGGACCGGGTCGCGGCCTTCTTCTGCGAGCCGGTGATCGGGGCCGGTGGGGTGCTGCTGCCGCCGGACGGGTACGTCGACGCGGTCGCCCAGATCTGCCGCCGCCACGGCGTGCTGTTCGTCGCCGACTGCGTCATCACCGGATTCGGGCGGCTGGGCACCTGGTTCGGGGTCGACCGGTGGCAGGTCGAACCGGATCTGATCACCGTGGCGAAGGGCATCACCGGCGGAACCGTGCCGCTCGGCGCGACGATCGTGGCGCCGCACGTCGCCGAACCGTTCTTCACCGGGGAGCCGGGCGCGCCGGTGCTGCGGCACGGCCCGACCTACGCGGGACACCCGGCCGCGTGCGCCGCGGGCCTCGCCGCGCTGGACATCTACGAACGCGAGGGCCTCATCCCGCGCGGGCGGGAACTGGAGAAACCGCTGGCCGACGCGCTTTCCGGGCTCTCCGACCACGCTCTCGTCGGGGACGTTCGGTCCGGGCTCGGGTTCGTCGCGGGCGTCGACCTGGCGCCGGACGTGCTCGAGGCGAACCCCGGCGCACCGCAGCGGTGGCAGCGCGCCCTGCGCGCGGAGGGCGTGCTGGTCCGCCCGCTGGCGAAGGGCATCGCGCTCTCCCCGCCCCTGATCGCGGGCGAGCCCGAGCTGGACCTGCTCGCCACCGCGATCCCCGCGAGCCTCGACCGGCTGCGAGCCGACCTCTAGGCGAGCAAGCCGAAGTGGGGGTCGTGAGTGTTCCGGCCGGTTGGAACCGGTCCAAACACTCACGACTCCGCCCGGCTAGGTCAGGCAGAGTTCGTTGCCCTCGGGGTCGGTGAGCGTGATCCAGGTGTACGGGCCCTGACTGCCCCGGTGCGAGAACTTCGCGCCCAGGCCGGTCAGGCGGGTCAGCTCGGCCTCCTGGTTGTCCGCGCCGACGGACACGTCCAGGTGGACCCGGTTCTTCACCGTCTTCGGCTCCGGCACGCGCATGAACAGGATCCGCCGCCCGGACTCCGGATGGCGGATCGCCGCGCCCACCGCCCAGACGAGCTTGCCGTGGTGGGTCGTGGTGTCGTCCTCGGCGGCGTGGCCCTCGGCGACCATCCGGCGGATGAACGCCTCGTCGGTGGGCTCCACCGCCCAGCCGAGCGCCTCGGCCCACCAGTCGGCGAGGGTGTGCGGGTCCGCGGAGTCGATGACGACCTGGAAGTCATAAGCCATGCCGGGACGGTAACCCGGCACACCGACAGAAATGGGACAGGCGGTGGATGCCCGGGTGTGGGAGGGCATCCACCGCCTGCGACCGATACGGAACCAGCTAGCCGCGCTGTGCCGTACCGGCCTGCTTACCGGTTTGCTGCGAGATCCAGTCGGTGTAGGCCGTAACGTCGGTGTAGATGCCTTCCTTCTCCGGGCAGCTCGCGGTCTGGC
This sequence comes from Amycolatopsis anabasis, assembly GCF_009765355.1. Classification (GTDB taxonomy): domain Bacteria; phylum Actinomycetota; class Actinomycetes; order Mycobacteriales; family Pseudonocardiaceae; genus Amycolatopsis; species Amycolatopsis anabasis. The sequence continues at coordinate 93,158 of NZ_VTHK01000015.1, forward strand.
CCCGGCTGGTCGCGCCGACGAGCGTCCACTTGTCGCCGTCCTTGACCACCGCCGGGCCGCCCGAGTCGCCGTAGCAGGCGCTGGCCTTGCCGCCCTTGTTGTCCATGCACAGTTCGCTCTCCGCGTCGTACTGCGAACCGCACTTCGCGTCCTCGGCGATCTTGGTGTCGAGCTGCTGCAGCTTGACCGGGGCGTCCCCGCAGCCGCGGTTCGGGCAGGTCAGGCCCCAGCCGATCTCCCGCACGTCGGCGCCCGGCGCCGGCGACTTGCCGATCTCGATCGGCGCCGCCTTGACCGGCGCGGCCAGGTGCGCCACCGCGATGTCGTACTGGCCGGGCCCGTTCCAGTCCCACTTCTCGTGCGCGATGAACTTGTCCACCTTGGCCACCTCGCCGCCCTGGGTGCGGTCGGTGGTGCCGATCCGGTACTGCCACTGGCTCGGGTCGTGCGGCTTGTTGGTGGACGGGTCGGTCACGCAGTGCGCGGCGGTGACCAGCCACTCGGAGTTGATCAGCGACGCACCGCAGTTGTGGTCGCCGTCGGTGGTCTGCATGGAGCCCATGAAGCTGTAGGTTTCCGTCGCGTCCTCACCGCCCACGATCAACGGCTGCGCACCGGCACCCGGCTGCGCGGCCGACGCAGGGGCGATCATGCCGAGCACGGCGGCCGCACCCGCCAGCACACCGGCGACGAGAGAACGTGTCCTCATCCGATATCTCCTCCCACCTGCCGACGCTTTTCGCCGGCCTTGGTGAAGAAGGGTGCGAGTTATGACCGAATCCTGGTACCCGACGAAAGTCGGCGCCCGTTACCAGTTGCCATTTTCCCGTTTACCAGAATGAATAACGCGTATTCGCGTGATCACAGCGCGCGGGACACCCCGGCCGCGGCCTCGCGCACCGCCACCGCGATCACGTCGAGTTTCGCGGCCATCCGGGTGCTCGGACCGGCCACCGCGATACTGGCCGCGACCCGCCCGTGCTCGCGCACCACACTCGCCGCCGCGGACACATCCGGCGCGGTCTCACCGCGATTGAACGCCACTCCGTCCGCCCGCACTCGCGCCAATTCCGCGGCCACTTCGGCGGCCCGAATGGGATCGGGAAAATGTTCCCGCAAATAGGCGTCGATCCGGCGTTCGCCCAGATTCGCGAGCAGGCTCTTCCCGGACGAGGTGGGGTACACCGGGCGCCGCCGGCGCCGCGGCGCCGAGTACCGGATCAGCCGGGTCGATTCGATCGTGTCCAGGTACACCACGGAACTGCCGACCAGGGCCGCGAGCATCACGGTCTCGTCGAACCGCTCGTGCAGTTCCTCCAGCGCCGGGCGCGCCGCGTCGACCAGGGAGGGCCGCCCGGTGGACAGCAGCGCCGCCAACGCGGGCCCGATCAGGTAGCCGCCGTCGTGTTCGCGCAGGTATCCGGTGGCCACCAACCCCTTGACCAGCCCGTGCACCGAGGATTTCGGGGCGTCCAGCGCCCCGGCGAGCACGCCGAGCCGCACCCCGCCGGGTTCGGCGGCCACGGCCTCCAGGATCGTGGTGACCCGCGAAACGGTGCGATGTTCGCGGGCCGCGGTTTCTTCCGTGCTCACCGAGTCAACCCTTGCCCACCAGCCCGACGAACATGCTTTCGTGCAGGGTTTCCACGTGGGCACTGGCGATCCGTACCGCGGCGGCCGGATCGCGCGCGGCCAGCGCGTCCACCAGCTGGGCGTGTTCGGTGTTGGATTCGTGCAGGTATTCCACCGGATAGGGCAAGAAGTAGCGGTACAGCTCGCGCAGGACGGCGGCGTACGGCTTCAGCGCCGAGGCGAGTTCGCTCGTGGCCGCCGCGGCGAGGTGGAATTCCGCGTCCAGTTCGTGGAACTCGGCCCAGCTCGTGGCGGTGTCCATCCGCCGCACCAGATCGCGCAGCCCGTCCAGCCGGTCCGGTTCGCCGCGGACCGCGGCCAGGTGGATGAGCCCGCATTCCAGCGCGAGCCGATGGTCGATCAGCTCGTGCACCTCCTGCGTCGCCTCCTGGTAGGCGGCCATCTCGCGCACCCTGCCGCGGGCCGGTTCGGAGGCGACCATGGTGCCGCCGCCGCGCCCCCGCTTGCGCATCAGGACCCCGTCCTCGCACAGCGAGACCAGGGCCCGGCGCACGGTGATCTCACCGACGTCGAGCGCCCGCGCGATGTCCGCGTTCGGCGGCAGCCGTTCGCCGGGCACGAGCAGGCCCAGCTCGACGGCCATCGCGATCCGCGCGCGCACGGTGTCCAAAGCGGACAGTCTTCGAATGCCGGTCAGCGCGGGAGCGCTGAGGCCGGCTGCGAGTTCGGCGACACCAGCCATGGTGCCCACTCTACGACCCCTGTCCGTAAACAGGTCATTTTGAGCACTCTTGTATAAGTGATCAAAGTGAACTATTTTCTGTTCACCTGTCGCCAGGAGGTAACCGATGCCGCGCCCACTGCCCGTCGCGCTCGTCCAGCAGGCCGCCTTGCCCGCCGGTCAGGCGCTGGACCTCTTTCCCGCCGAAGTGGCGAACCTGCTGGCCCAGCAGGGGGAAACGCGCCTGATCGTCTACCCGGAACTGCATCTGTGCGGGGTCAGCGGCACCCCCGCCGAGCAGTGGGAACGGCTCCGGGACGCGGCCGAGCCCATCCCCGGCCCGCGAACGCGCAGACTCGCGGAGCTGGCCGGTGACCTGAAGGTCTGGCTGGTGCCGGGCACCGTGTGCGAACGCGGCGCGGGCGGCGAGGTTTTCAACACCGCGCTCGCGTTCTCCCCGGAGGGCGAGCTGGTGGCCTCCTACCGCAAGATCTTCCCGTGGCGCCCGTACGAGCGGTACACCCCGGGCGACCGGTTCGTGGTTTTCGAACTGCCCGAGGCCGGGCGGGTCGGCTTCGCGATCTGCTACGACTCGTGGTTCCCCGAGCTGACCCGGCACGTCGCGTGGCTCGGCGCCGAGGTCGTGATCAACCCGGTGCACACCACCTCTCCGGACCGCGAACAGGAACTGGTGCTCGCCCGCGCGAACGCGATCATCAACCAGGTCTTCGTGGTCAGCGTGAACACCGCCGGTCCGGTCGGCACCGGGCAGAGCCTGATCGTCGATCCGGAGGGCCGGGTCCGCGCCGAGACCGCCGGGGACGAACCGGCCGTGCTGACCGATGTGCTCGACCTGGCCGAGGTTTCCCGGGTGCGCGCCGAGGGGACCGCCGGGGTGAACCGGATGTGGGACCAGTTCACCGATGCCGACTCGCCGGTGGAACTTCCGCTGTACCAAGGAAGAATCGACCCGGCACGGTGGCATCCGCAGGGAGGTGGTGACCGGTGAGCGACCAGCCCGGCCTGGTCCGGCAGTTGCGGCTCGGCGGGGTGGTGCTGTTCGGCGTCGGGCTGATGACCCCGCTGATCGTGCTCGGCACGTTCGGGGTGGTCGCCGGCGCGACGGACGGGACCGTGCCCACGGCGTACCTCCTCGCGCTGGTCGCCGTGCTGTTCACCGCGGCCAGCTACGGGAAGATGGCCGCGGCGTACCCGGTCGCCGGATCGGCCTACACCTACGTCCGGCGCGCGCTCGATTCGCGGCTCGGTTTCCTGGTCGGCTGGGCCGTGCTGCTGGACTACTTCTTCCTGCCGATGGTCATCTGGCTGATCGGCACGGCGTACCTCTCGGCGCAGTTCCCCGGGGTCCCGCGCTGGACCTGGCTGATCGGGTACATCGTGCTGACCACGGTCCTGAACGTGCTGGGCATCCGGGTGGCCGCGAAGGCCAACTTCCTGTTGATGGCCGGGCAGATCCTGGTGGTCGGCTTCTTCATCGCGCTCTCGGTGCGCCAGGTGCTCGCGGGCGGCGGAACGCTGGTCAGCGCGACGCCGTTCGTCCACCAGGGTTCGTCGGTGGCCACGATCTCCGCGGGCGCCGCGCTGGCCGCGTACTCGTTCCTCGGGTTCGACGCGGTCACCACGCTCACCGAGGAGACGCACGATCCCGCCCGCACGATCCCGCGCGCGATCGTGCTCAGCGCGCTCATCGGCGGCGGGATCTTCGTGGTGCTGGCCTACGCCGTCCAGCTCGTGCATCCCGGCGCCGCGTTCACCGACGAGTCCTCGGCCGGATTCGAGATCGCGGTCGCCCTGGGCGGGAACCTCTTCGCCGCGATCGTGCTCGCGGGGCTGGTGATCGCCCAGTTCGCCGCCGGGCTGGCCGCGCAGGCGGGCGCGTCCCGGCTGCTGTACGCGATGGGCCGGGACGGGGTGCTGCCGCGCCGGGTGTTCGGGGTGCTGCAGCCGAGGTTCCGCACCCCGGCGGTGGCGATCGCGCTGACCGGCGGGGTGGGCCTGATCGCGCTCGGGCTGGACGTGTCCACGTCGACGTCGTTCATCAACTTCGGCGCGTTCACCGCCTTCACCTTCGTCAACCTGAGCGTGATCGCCCGGTACGTCCGGCATCGCGGCCCGGTTCTGTCCACTGTGGTCTGCCCGGCGATCGGCGCGCTGGTGAACGTGTGGCTGCTGGCCAACCTGGACGGCGCCGCGCTGGTGCTGGGCCTGGTCTGGCTGGCGCTCGGCGTGGCCTACCTGGCCTGGCTCACCCGGTTCTTCCGGGTCCCGCCGCCGGAACTGACCTTCGCGGAACCAGGTCTGGAAAAGGTGGGCTGAAACAACGGGGTCGTGAGTGTTCGGACCGGTCAGCACCGGACGGAACACTCACGACCCCCGTCAATCGGTTACTTGGGGCACTTCTTCCACGCGAAGTGGTACGTGGTCCTGATGTTCCCGTCGGTCGAGTCCATGGTGATGAAACTCGTCGTCTTCTTCGGGTCCGAGGTGCCCGCGTCCACGCGCAGCTCGGTGTTGATGTTGAAATTGCGTTCCTCGCCGCAAGGCTTCCAGATCACCTGGGCGATGTCGGTCTTGTCGGTGTTCTGCCAGTCGTCGGCGAACGGGCCCTTCAAGGGGTGCGAGATATAGGCGGTCGGGGACATTCCCGAGAAGTAGTAGTTCGCTCGTTCCAGGGCGGTGGCGCCCTTCTGCAGGCTGGCGAAGCCGCGGTAGTCGGCCTGGGCGATCGCGTAGGTGAACCCCTGGGGAACGTGCGTGCGCAGGTTCAGCTGGCAGTTCTTCCGGAAGTCGGTCGGTTTGGCGCCGACACCGACCTGGGCCAGGAACTCGCTGTAGGTCACGGTGAAGGAGGTGTTGTCGGAGGAGACGGCGACCGCGGCCGTGCCGGGCCGGCAGCCCGAACCGTTCACGGTGACGACATCGATGACGATCTTGTCCGGGGGCGGATCGGCCGGCCAGGAACTCGCCGCCGGTGCGGTCAGGGTGGACAGGGCCAGGCCGGCCGCGGCGATCGCGGTGAGCATGGGGGCTCCTTTCCGGAATAATTCGAAGCTGCTCGCAGGTGTCAACACGGTAAGTCGAGCTTCGCTTTCGAAGGCCCACTGAACGGAGCAACTCGCACGCCGGGAGGAGCAACGTTTTAACAGTTTATGTCTTCGTTACAAATTGCTTTGGTGAATGGGATGTGTGAATTGTCAACAGGATTCGTTGATTGATCGGATCAATTCAGTTCCGCGGAATCAAGATCGAGCAGATCGCGTAACGCCGACTCGCCTTCCCGGGTGAGCCGGACCGCCCGCCCGCTGCCGACGCGGACCACCCAGCCGTTGTCCTTCAGCCGCGCGCAGAGCCGCGCCCCGGACGTTCCGGCGAGGTGCGAGCGCCGCTCGGTCCAGTCGAGGCACGCGCGGGCCAGCGGCCGGCGGCCGGAACGCAGGCTCCCGGGCTCGATGCCCAGCGGCCCGGTCAGCCAGTCCAGGCCCGCGCCGGTGAGCGCGAACCCGTCGGCCTGGTTGAGCAGCCCGGCCCGGGTCATCGCGTCGGTGATCGCCACCCCGAGGCGACCGGCGAGGTGGTCGTAGCAGGTCCGCCCCCGGGCCAGCGCGGCCCCGGCGGTGGCCGAGCGCAGGGACCGCGGTTTCTCCCGCACCGGGCCGAGGTGGCTGATGAGGTCTTCGAGCAGTTCGGCGACCCGCGGCCCGGCGAGCTGGACGTACCGGTGGCGGCCCTGCTTCCGCTGGACCAGCAGGCCGCCCTCGGTGAGCCGGTGCAGGTGCTCGGTCGCGGTCGACGGCGCGACGCCCGCGTGCGCGGCCAGTTCCCCCGCGGTCCACGCGCGGCCGTCGAGCAGCGCGAGGCAGAACTCGGCGCGGGTGGGGTCGGCGAGCAGCCCGGCGAGGCGGGCGAGCTCGACGCTGCGGGTGGTCACCGGTCCATTCTGCCCGCCGACGTTTCGGCGGCCACCGAAACGACCCGCCCCTACCGTGGCCGCATGCACCGCACCGACCCCCGCGTCCTCCTCGAAGACCCGGCTCATCTCGTACCCGCCGTACCCGCGGCCGCCGAACCCGGTGGCATCGCCTGGCTGCGCGCGAACGTCGCCCGCTTCTCCAACGGGACCGGCCATGCGCGGCGGCGCTCCCTGGCCACCGCCGCGCTGGCCCGGGTCGCCGATGCCGCGCCGCTCCGCGCCCAGGCCTTCGCCCGCGCCACCGCCGTGGTGGGTTCTGCTGGGGGAAGGCCGATCGACCTGATGGCCGAGGTCGCCCGGACCGTGCCCGTCGAGGTCCTCGCCGAGGCCCTGGGCATGACCGGGGTCACCGGCGCGATGGTGGCCGAGGTCGCGCGGGCGTACCACCCCGGTGCCGAAACCGGAATCGGCGCGGACCGGGCGGTCGGGCGGCTGGTCGAAGCCGCGGGCGGGGTCGCCGACGAGCGGGCCGCCGCGCTGGCCGGGCTGCTCGTGCAGGCCTGCGACGCGACCGCCGGGCTGGTCGGCAACGCGGCGCTCGCCCTGCTGCGTGCCCCTGGGATTCCCGTCGACGAGGTCGTGGCCGAGACGTTGCGGCGCGATCCGCCGGTGCGGCGCACCCGCCGGGAGGCGGGCGGGACCGTGGTGACGGTCGAGCTGGCCGCGGGCGGGCTGGCGTTCGGCGCCGGATCGCACCGGTGCCCCGGCCGCGGCCACGCCATCGCGCTCGCTTGCGGCATCCTCGATGTCGTGGGCGCGTGCGAACTGGTCGAGGCGGAGATCGAGTACGAGCCTTCGCCGAATCTGCGGATGCCCGCCGCCCTGCTGGTGTGTGCCCGATGAGTAATGCCGAGGAGTTCCGCGCCCTGCACCACGGCGAGAAACCGTTGCTGCTGCCCAACGCCTGGGACTTCGTCTCGGCGGCGGCACTCGTCGCGCACGGCTTCCCCGCGATCGCCACCACCAGCCTCGGGGTCGCCGCGGCGGGCGGCGTGCCCGACGGGGAAGGGCTGGCGCGGGACGAGACGGTCGCGCTCGCCCACCGGCTCGCCCGGCTGGGCTGCCTGTTCTCGCTGGACATCGAGGCCGGGTTCAGCGCCGATCCGGCCGAGGTCGGGGACCTGGCCGCCGAACTGGCCGGGCTCGGGGCCGCCGGGATCAACCTCGAGGACGGCCGCCCCGGCGGGACGCTCGCCGATCCGGGGCGCCAGGCCGAACTGATCGCGGCGGTCAGGTCCCGGGCCCCGGACCTGTTCGTCAACGCGCGCGTCGACACCTACTGGCTCGGCGAGGGCGATCCGGGCACCACGCTCACCCGGGCCGAGCGCTACCTCGCGGCCGGGGCCGACGGCATCTTCGTGCCCGGAGTCGCCGACGAACGGGACATTCGCGTGTTCGTCACCGAGATTCCCGCGCCGCTCAACGTGCTCTTCCTCCCCGGCCGGCACACCGCGGGCCGGTTGGCCGAACTCGGCGTGCGGCGGGTCAGCACGGGATCCCTGCTGTTCCGGGCGAGCGTGCACGCCGCGGTCACCGCCGCCGCGGCCTTCCGCGACGGCGCACCGGTTCCGGCGGACATCCCTTCCTATGCCGAAATCCAGCGACTCATCGGGGACTGAGGAGACGATCAATGAATCACGAGTACCGGCTCACCGTGGAGTGGCGGGGAAACCGGGGCCCGGGCACCACCGGGGTCCGTGACTTCGACCGCGCCCACGAGATCCGCGCCGACGGCAAACCGCCGATCCCGGCCTCGTCCGATCCCGCCCTGCGCGGCGACGCGACCCGCTGGAACCCCGAGGAACTGCTCGTCGCCGCGCTGTCGGAATGCCACATGCTGTGGTACCTGCACCTGGCGGCGCTGGCCGGGGTCGTCGTCACCGCGTACACCGACAATCCGCTCGGGACCATGGCGATGGACTCGGCCGGGGGCAGCGGCCGGTTCACCCGGGTCGTGCTGCGGCCGGTGGTGACCCTGGCCGACCCGGCGATGGCGGCGAAGGCCGGGGAACTCCACGAGAAGGCGTCGGCGAAATGCTTCATCGCGCGCTCGGTCAACTTCCCGGTCGAGCACGAGCCGGAGTTCCGATCCCCGGCGAAATCGATCTAGGAACAGCACCAGTATCGGCGGTGTAACCCGAACTTTCCTTTTGCTTTCCTTTCTCCATCCAGTAACAGGGAAGAGAGGTCACCCGATCGCCCGTACATGGCGAACGGGCGAACCGATCGAGCGGGCGGGTGGCAGGCACGCGTCCTGGACCGGGATGGGGATGTCGTGGGGGGAGCGGGGGTGCTCGTGGCGGAACGGCGCGTGCTCACCTGCGCGCACGTCGTCGCCGGTGTGCTCGGCATCGATTCGCGCGGACCGCGCCCGGTCGACGAGGTGTCGGTCGATTTCCCGGACAGCGGGGAGAAACGCGTTCCGGCGACCGTCGAGTACTGGGCGCCGGTGACCGAGGACGGCGGCGACGTCGCCGTGCTGGAACTGGCGGCGGATCCGGCGCCGGGCGCCCGGCCCGCCGCACTGGGCACGTCCGCCGTGGCCCCCGGCGACCTGCTGCGCGCCCGCGGCTACCCGCACGGCGGCGGAGCGGCGGTGTGGGCGGAATCCCGGGTGCTCGGCCGGGGCGGCCCCCGGGGCGAATGGGTCCAGCTCGACGGCCTGGGCCCGACCGGTTCGCCGATCGTGCGGGGGTTTTCCGGCGCGGGCGCGGTCGACGCGCGGGACCGGGTGGCCGGGATCCTCGTCGCGGCGCTCACCGATCCGGCCGCGAAGGTCTGCTGGATGATTCCGCTCGACGTGGTCGCCACCTACTATCCGGCGCTGCGTGCGAAATTCGACCCCGATATCGGCCGTTCGAGGGATTCTCCCCCTGCTTCGGAGTATTTCCGGGTGGTCGACGCACTCGAATCCGTACCATGCGTCGCCGCGACCGAGTCCCGGCGGGCGCTCATCCGGTTGTTGCGCCCGGCCGTTTCCGGTGCGATCCGCGAGCACCCCGGCCGGCGAATGCATGTGATGGAAATGCTCAACACCTGTTTGGACTACGACGGCGGGCTCGCCGAGCTGGTCGGTTTGATCACGCGGATCGAAGGCGAGGAGTCGTTGCCGGTGCGCCGACTGATCAAGACGATTTCCCAGGTTTACCCGGGAAGTTCCTGGTGACGGCCATGTTTGTGGACCATTGTGCGCAGCCCACGATCTCGCGGGGAACCGAGCGAAATCCCCACCGCCGCCGGAACGGAATTACCGGCGTTACAACGATTGACGGACTCTATAGCGCAACTCCTCGCCGGGACGCCGTGGTGATCGCTACCATGCCTAGGCCCCCCAGGAGGGAACCACGGATGACGACCGCGGACGGCTCGAACGGCAGCGGCCACGATGCGTTATGGCCGCTGGTTGAGGCGTTGCGAGAATTGTCCTGCCTGGCTGAAGTCGGCGATCGGAATTTCGTGGTCCGGATGCTCTCCGGAATGCTCGGCGCGCATCTGCCGGTGGAGGAGCACCCGATCGCGGTACGGCATCTCTACGGCATCGTGGAGGCGTGCCGCCAGCGCCCGAACGGGTTGACGGCGTTGCGCGAGGTTCTGGACCGGATCGAGCAGGGTTCGAAGCCGATGCGACGGGTCCGGGCGATCATCACGCAGATGACCGCGCTGGAGATGTGGCCGGACGACGAACGCGATCTGCTCTTCGAACTCCTGCGCGGGGTGGTCGTCCCGGACATCGGCGACATCTACCGGTTCGTGGCCGGCCCGGGGGCGCCCGGCCTGCTCGGGCAGACCACGTTTCCCGAGGTCTTCCTGTTGCTGGAGACGCTGAACGCGGATCCGGACGGCCTGCCCAAACCGCTGGTCTTCGTGGAGTACCTGGCCACCCGTGTCCGGCTGGACCTGGCCTCGGAACTGCGCCGGTGGGCGGATCGGCAGGCGACCCGGTTCGGCGTGGTCAACGAACTGCAGGCGGTGCGCCGGAAGTTCGTGCACGTGCCGATGCCCGCGCCGCCGCCGCGATCCCAGGCGTACCTGGTGCTGCTGCTGCAACTGGACGGGCCGTCGGGGGATCGTTTCCGGCTGTCCCACTGGACCCAGCTGGACGTGACGCAGGGCTGGTATCCCGAGCACGGCCCCGATTTCGTCGGCCCCCTGGACGAGATCAAATACCGGGTCGCGGAACTGGCCGAGGCGACCGAGGCCAACTGGGCGCAGTACGAACCGGAGATCTGCGTCGAATTCGTTCTTTCGAGTGATTTGCTCAACCTGGACGTGGACCAGTGGCAGTGGGAGACCGATTCATCGGTACCGGAACCGGTCGGCTGCCGGTTCCCGGTCGCCATCCGCAGCCTGGAACGGATGAAGGCCGGGAAATGGCACCGCTCCTGGCGGAGCCGGTGGAAGGAGCTCAATCACCAGCTGGAAGAGGACGGAACGATCGCGGTCGAGTCGAACTACTGCCACCCGGCCCGCGACGAGGACGGCCTGCGCACCCTGACTTCGGTGTTCGCCCGGGAAGGCCGGCTGGTCTCCCTGGTCCTCGGCGAACCGCCGGCGGGTGACGGCACCGGGCGCGATCAGGTGCTCGTCGGGCTGCGGGCGGGAATCCCGGTGATCTTCTGGCACCGCCAGGACTGCCGGTTGGCGGAGTTCACCCAGACGGTGGCCAAGCTGCTGCACGAGGAGGCGCCCGGCAACGTGCTGGAGCGCGTCCGGTACGTCCGGGCCAACGCGTTCGAGGGCGGGCCGGACACCGCGCACGTCGGCAACCACCTGACCGTGTTGTGGGACGACCCGGAGCGGGTGGTCGTGCCGCGGGATCCCGCGCCGCCCGAGGGGGTGGTCCGCACATGAACAGCAACGGTGACGGGAAACCGGTCGACCTGAGCACCCCCGCGGACTGGCGGGTGTACCGCGGCACCGGATGGCCCTCCGGGGAGGGCACGCCCCGGCTGCCCGAGGCCCCGCCCTGGCGCCGGTTCGGCGGGGAGGGCGCCGCGGACCGGCCCGCCGACGACGGCGGCGAGAGCGATCGCCGGATCGGCAAGATGCGGAACAACGGGCGGCGGCCCTACCGCGGTGAGGTCGCGATGGTCAACGCGGCGCTGTACCTGCGGCGGCCGCTGCTGGTGACCGGGCGACCCGGCACCGGGAAGTCCTGCCTGGCCTACCTGATCGCCCGGGAACTGGGGCTCGGTCCGGTGCTGCGGTGGCCGATCACCAGCCGCAGCACGCTCAAGGACGGGCTGTACCTGTACGACGCGATCGGGCGCGTGCAGGACGCCGGCGCCCGCGGGGAGGGTCCCGGGGCGCCGGACATCGGCGACTACGTGCACCTGGGCCCGCTCGGGACCGCGCTGTTGCCGTACGACACGCCTCGGGTCCTGCTGATCGACGAGCTGGACAAGAGCGACATCGATCTGCCGAACGATCTGCTGAACGTCTTCGAAGAAGGGGAGTACGACATCCCGGAGCTGGTCCGGCTGGCGAAGCGGCAGTCCGAGGTCTCGGTGCTCACCCACGACCGGCACGGCAGCGCGATGGTGCGCGACGGGGTGGTCCGGTGCCGGTCGTTCCCCATAGTGATCATCACCAGCAACGGGGAGCGCGAGTTTCCACCGGCGTTCCTCCGGCGCTGCCTCAACTTCCGGGTGGAGCCGCCGGACTTCGAGCAGCTCGGCGCGATGGTGGCGGCCCAGTTCGGCGGTGCGGACAAGGTCGACATCGCCCGGTTGATCCAGGACTTCCTGGAGCGCAGCGCGGAACTCGGCGGCCTGGCGTCGGATCAGTTGCTCAACGCCGTGCACCTGGCCACCGAACTGGCCACCTCGGGCGCCTACCAGAGCGACGACGAGTGGAAGGATCTGCTCAAGGCCATCTGGCATCCCTTGTCCACCACGGAGCCGGGATGAGCCGGCCGGCCGCCGACGGGAACCCCGTGCCGCCCCCTTTCGCGGCACGGGTGGATTCCCTTGTGCTGCAACACTCCGAGCCCGCTCACCCGGCTGCGGAGCGGATCGGCACCGAGGATCTGGACTGGCGGGAGGTGCGGGACGCGCTGTGGCTGGCGCGTTCGCTGCGCCCGCCGGGGGAAACGCCAATGCCGCCGGAACCTCCGCCGGAGCCACCGGTGGCCGGGACCACCGCGGAACCGGAATATCCGGCGGAGGAGCCGGGGGAACCCGGGGAAACCGACGGCGCCGAGAGCCGGGCCGCCACGGACGCCCAGGACGGCGGACCCGGGGTGGCGGCGCGGAAATGGCAGAACTGGACGGTCGGCGCCCCGAAGCGGGCACGGGCGGTCGAGGCCGAGGCCGGAATGGCCGAGCAGACCGCGCCGCTGGCCTGGCCGACGGTGCCGGACCTGCCGGACTCGCGGCTGATCGCGCGGTCGTTGCGGCCGTTCAACAAGACTTCGCCCTCCCCGTGGCGCCAGGTGCTCGACGAGGAGGGCACCGCGGACCGCGCCGCGCAGGACCGGATGTGGATTCCCCAGTGGCGGCCGGCGCCGTGGCACCGGTTCGAGGTCGTGCTGGTGGTGGACACCTCGGCGTCGATGGAGATCTGGCGGCACACCGTGAGCGAGTTCCGCGCGGTGCTGGAACGCCAGGGCGCGTTCCGGAACGTGCGCACCTGCGTGCTCGACTGCGATCAGCCCGACGACGACAAACTCGTGCTGCGGTGCGAGGGGCCCAGCGGGATGACCCGGAACTGGCGCGACCTGGTGGACACCACCGGGCGGCGGATCGTGCTGGTGCTGACCGACGCGGTCGGCCCGGCCTGGCGCGCCGGCGCGGCGACCCGGCTCACCGCGAAATGGGCGAAGGTCATGCCGGTCGCGCTGGTGCACATGCTGCCGCAGCGGTTGTGGCACTGGGGCGCGCTGTCCCCGCACCGGCTCCGGCTGAGCGCGGCCGCGCCCGGGGTGGCGAACGCGGAACTGCGGGTGGAGACCCCGCACCGGTTGCCGCTCGCCGATCCGGGAAACGGCGTGGTGGTCCCGGTGCTCGGTCTCGCCCCGGAATGGCTGTCGAGCTGGGCGGGGCTGGTGACCGGGCTGCGCATGGGGCGGGTGGAGCTGACCGCGGTGCGGGTCCGCCCGGATCACGATCTCGAGGCGGAATCCGCGGAACTGGACGAGAAACTGCCCGAGCCGGACACCCCGCGCGGGCGGGTGCTGCGGTTCCGGACGATCGCGTCGGTGCAGGCGTTCCAGCTCGCCGGATTGCTGGCCGCGGCGCCGCTGAACATGCCGATGATGCAACTGGTGCAACGGGTGCTGCTGCCGGGGTCGAGCCTGGCCACCCTGGCCGAAGTGCTCCTCGGCGGCCTGCTGCGGCGGACCGAGCGGCGCGCGGCCGCCGATGACTCCACCGCGGTGGCCTACGAATTCCACGACGGGGTGCGCGAGGAATTGCTGGCGCGGGAGCGCCGGGACAACACCGTGCGGGTCGCCCGCATCATTTCCGAACACTCCGGCCGGGCGTCCGCGGTGCTGCGCAACTTCCGGGACGCCCTCGGCGATCCGGACAGCACCGATCTCCCCGAGGTGTCCGAGGAGAATCTGCCGCATCTGCGCGTCCAGGAAGCCGTCTTCCGGGCGCTGAGCGGTCGTTATTCAAAACGTGGTCAGCGGCTCCGGCGACGGATTGTTCAGGCCGATCCCAAAGCCGGAGTGATCCACGCTACAGTAGGCGCGAGCGGCGCCTCTGAATCGGTACAGAAATCGGTTCAGCCTACCGGGCGGCCGTCGCCAGGCGTACCCGATTCGGCTGAGGATTTTTCGTTGACCGCAACAGAACTACCGTCCACACCCGGTGTCGAACACGCTCCGGGCTCATCCGGAGGAGACGAAGTGAGCACGCCTGTTTCCCCATTGTCGGTAGAAGTCAGGCGCAGTGGCGCGAGTCAGCCGCAGATCTGGGGCGCCATTCCGCTGCGCAATCCGGACTTCGTCGGCCGCGAGGATTTGCTGGAACGATTGCGGGACCGGCTGCAGACGCCGGGTACCACGGCGGTGCTTCCGGAGGCGCTGCACGGGATGGGCGGTGTGGGCAAATCCCAGACCGTCGTCGAATACATCTACCAGCACGCCGGTGAGTACGACGTGATCTGGTGGATTCCGGCCGAGCATTCCGCGCAGATCCGAAGCAGTTTCGTGGAGCTGGCGAAGAAGATCGGGGTGTCCGCGGCCGGTTCGGCGGAGACCGCGGTCCCCGCCGTCCTCGAGGCGTTGCGCAAGGGCGAACCGTTCAGCCGGTGGCTCCTGGTCTTCGACAACGCCGACCGCCCGGAAGCGGTGAGCCAGTTCTTCCCGGCCGGGTCCGGGCACATCGTGGTCACCTCCCGCAACTCGCAGTGGGCCGGGGTCGCGCGCACGGTCGAGGTCGACCTGTTCACCCGCGAGGAGAGCAAGGAACTGCTGCGCCGCCGCGGCGGGGAGATCAGCGACGAGGACGCCGACCAACTGGCCTCGGTGCTCGGCGACCTGCCGCTGGCCATCGAACAGGCCGCGTCCTGGCGCGCCCAGACCGGGATGCCCACCGACGAGTACGTGCAACTGCTGGAGCAGAACCGCACCGAACTGCTGGAGACCGGCGCGCCGTCGGACTACCGGCTGCCGGTGGCGGCGGCCTGGAACGTGCCGCTGTCCCGCCTGCGCGCCGAGCATCCGGCCGCGCTGGAACTGCTGCAGCTGTGCGCCTTCTTCGGACCGGAGCCGATTTCGCGAAGCCTGTTCACCGGGGTGCGCGACGCGCCGGTGCCGGACGCGCTGAACGAGGCGTTCCGCGACCCGATCAAGCTCAACCGCGCGGTCCGCGAGATCAGCCGGTACAGCCTGGCGAAGATCGACTACCGCACCAACACGTTCCAGTTGCACCGCCTGGTGCAGGCCGTGCTGAAGAACCAGTTGAGCGACGAGGACCAGGACCGGATGCGGCACGCGGTGCACATCCTCCTGGTCAACGGCGACCCGGGCGACCCGGAGGCCACCCCGAACTGGCCGCGGTACGCCGAACTGCTCCCGCACATGACCACGTCGCTGGCGCTGCACTGCCGGGACCCGTGGGTCCGGACCCTGATCATCAACCTGGTCCGGTACCTGCTCAACGCCGGGGACTTCGCCGGGGCCCGGGACGTCGCGCAGCGCGGGCTCGAGGTCTGGCGGGAGAACTTCGGCGAGAACGAGGAGAACACCCTCGGCCTGGCCCGCCTGTGCGGGGTCTCGCTGCGGCGGATGGGCCGGATCAACGAGGCGCAGGAACTCAACCAGCGGACCTTCGACCTGCTGCGGGACCGGCTCGGCGAGGACCACGAGGCCGTGCTGCGCATGGGTGACACCGTGGCCGCGGACTTCCGGTCGCAGGGCCTGTTCCACCGGGAGATGGAGACCCAGAAGGACGTCTTCGAGCGCGCCCGGGTCATCCTCGGCGACGACGATCCGGCCACTCTGGAGTACGCCACGAACCTGGCGGGCTGCCTGCGGCTGGTCGGCGACTTCTTCGAGGCGCGCAGGCTCGACGAGGACACCTTGCAGCGCAACGCTTTCGTGCTCGGGGAGAACCACCGGACCACGCTGCTCACGCTCAACGCCGTCGCCCTCGACCGGCGCGAGTGCGGGCTGTACGTCGAGGCGGCGCGGCTGCAGGAGGACACCCTCAACCGGCAGCGGGTGATCCTGGGCGAGGACCACCCGAACACGATCGGCGGAATCCGCAACCTCGCCGTCGCCAAGCGGAAGGCGGGCCTGCACGAGGACGCGCGGAACCTCGCCGAGGAATGCCTCGACCGGTACCGGCGGCGGTACGGCGACGGGAGCCTGGACACCGTCACCGCGATGATGGGGCTGGCCGCGGACCTGCGGCACGGCGGCGAGCTGACCAAGTCGCGCGATCTGGCCGAGCGCAGTTTCGAGCTGTTCGGCGAGATCCGGGGCAAGCAGCACCCCTTCACCCTGATCGCCGCGTCCAACCTGGCCGTGACGCTGCGGCTGATGGGACGGGTGGACGCGGCCCAGGAGATCAACAAGTCGGTGTACCAAGGGCTGCGCGAGAACCTCGGCGCCGACCACCCGTTCACCCTGGTGGTCGCGACGAACCTGGCCAGCGATCTCGCCGAGGTGGGCGAGGTCGCCGAGGCGGGCGAGATGGACGAGGACACCCTGGAGCGGTCGGAGCGGGTGCTGGGCGCCCGGCACCCGTCGACCCTGGCCGTGGCCCTCAACCGCTCCCTGGATCTCAACCAGCTCGGCCGCAGCGACGAGGCGGCGATCCTGCACACCAAGACCACCAGCAGCTTCCGCGAGGTGCTCGGCGCCGAACACCCGGCCACGGTTTCCGCCGAACGCCTGGTCCGCGCCGACTGCGACACCGACACCATGCAGCTCTAGCGCCCGTCTTCGGTCCTCCGTCGTGGGGCGGGTCGTGAGTGTTTGGGCCGGTTGGAACCGGTCTGAACACTCACGACCCCCAGTTTGACCCATCGGGATCGAAGACAGGGGCTAACCAGCCGGTCGGCTCACGACCTGGAGCCGTTCGCCCAGCCAGCGGGCGAGCGGGATCGGGTCGACCTCGGCGGCGGTCAGGCCGCGGAGGCGTTCGTGCACGGCGACGGTGACGTCCGGCAGCTCGAGGAGCGCGCGGGCCGGGACCGCTTCGCCCCGGGCGCGCAGGCAGAGGCCGAGCCCGATCCAGGCCTGGCCGTCCGCCGGATCGGCGGCGATGCGTTCGGTGTAGGCGGCGGCCGCCGCGGTGTGGTCGCCCTGGGCGTAGGCGAGGTCGCCGCGGGGGAGCCGGGTGTGTTCCCGGCTCGCGAGTTGCGCGAACTCGGTCGGGGCCACCGCGTTCGTCTCCAGCAGGGTGGCCCGCGCGGCATGGTGCACGCGGCGCTGGTTCGGCGTCACCGCGAACTCCGGGAGCCGCGGCGCCGGATGGCCGCGCAGCCACGCCGAGGCCAGCTCGTGGATCGCGCGGTCGTCGGGGCGCCGGTGGCGCAGCAGCCAACCGGCCCGGTGGTCGGCGGTCACCTCGGTCACCACGTCCAGCAGATCGGCGTCGACGGGGTCAGCCGCGCAGCGGGCGATCCGGTCACCGGCCACGGCGACGAACGAGCGGCCCAGTTCGGTGAGCCCGGGGGCCCGCGCGAGTTCCGCGAGGGCTTCGCGCACCTGCGCGCGGCGGTAGGCGAACAGGAACTGCGCCGCCCGCGCCTCCGCCTGGTCGGCCTGCGCACGCTGCGTCCGGTAGAACTCGACCACGCTGGTGAACGCGTAGACCCCGTGCAGCAGGCCGGTCGAGGGCCGCGGCTCGTCCAGCCAGGGGGCGTAGCAGACCGGGTCCCGGGCGCCCTTGACCAGCACCACCAGGCCCAGCAACGCGTTGAGCTTGGCGTGCTGGATCTCGTGCACCAGGGTTTCCGCGAGGTGCGGGGCGGATGCCTTGGGGGAAAGGAGAACGGCGCCGAACGCCGAGGACGCGGAGGCCGCGACGAGCCCGCCCGCCGGATCGGTGGGCACCAGCGTGTTCAGGCAGGCCGCGATCTCGGCGGCGTAGGCGGAATGCCGTTCGGTGAGGATCCGCCACGCCTCGTCCAGCAGCTTGCCCCATTCCGCGAACTCGCTGCCGCCCAGCCGGGCCGGTGGCAGGGCGGACGAGTATTCCCGGTACGGATCGGTGTCGTCGACGCGTACCCGCAGCGCGAGGCCCCGCCAGGTGCTGGTGTGCGACCGGGTGGGCCGGAACAGAAAGGTTTCCCCGGACAAGGGGAATGCGAGCGAGACGGAACCGGCCCGCAGCCGCACCCCGTCCGCGCCGTGCGCCAGCTCCGCCGTCCCCACCGGGAAATCGGTGGGCACCCGGAGCTGCCCGAGGGTCGGCAGGTTGATCGCCCCGTAGAGGACGGGCACGCGCACCGCGCACGGGACGTTCGCGCGGATCGCCGCGGCCGCCGCCAGCGAATGCAGGTAACCGATCTCCGTCCACAGTGGAGTGGGACTGGTTTCCGCGCCGATCAGCCGGGCCACCACGCGAGCGGCCCAGACGCCCACGGTCGGGTACATCAGCACGTCTTCGGCGATCTCCGGCGCACGCCGGTCGGCCAGGGCGAGTACCCGCCAGGCGTCTTCGGGGCCGGTCAACGGGCCCGCCGCGTCCGGGGCGTCGGCGAGCAGGTCCAGCAGGGTCCGGAGCAGGAGCTTGCGCCTGCTGTACTCGGCCGAGCGCAGCACCGCCAGCGACTCGGGCGGCACCGGGCCGGCGCAGAGCGCGTGGAAGACCTCGGACGGCAGCGTATGCCGGTCCAGCCCGTTCGGCGGCCCGGTTCCCGGCTCCTGCCGGGTCAACCGGCGATACCCGGCGACCCGGTCGCGGCGAGCGGCATCCTTCGCTGGCCCTGCACGTCGTCGTAGCTGCCTTCCGCCACCGCCGCGAGCGCGATCTGGATCGCGCTGGTCAGTTCGGGCGCGGAAAGCCGCCGCAATTCGCCGAGCGTAACCGGGCTCAGGTCGAGCAGTTCCGAACGTATTCCGTGTAATCCCTGACTGGTCACCTGGCCCGCCCCTCTGCGTGTCCCGGCCGTAACCGGGTGAATACGTTCCATGATGCCGGACTCCGGTACGTGACGAAATACTCCGAGCGCGGATAAATCGGCTGACCGGCGGAGTACCGCGGTGCTACCGTGCGCCGGAATCCCGGTTACCGGGATGTCGTTGCCCCATTCGTCCGAACGAGGAGTCCCCGAATGCGCCAGTCGTCAGCGGTCTTCAGCACGGATCACTCGACGACTCTTCCGGGGACGAATGGACATCTTGAACATCGGGATTCTCGCGCATGTTGACGCGGGGAAGACCAGCCTGACCGAGCGCCTGCTGTTCGACACGGGCGCCATCGCGAAACTCGGCAGTGTGGACGGCGGCGACACCCGCACCGACTCGATGGAACTGGAGCGCCGCCGGGGAATCACCATCCGCTCCGGTGTGGTCTCCTTCCCGCTCGACGGCCGGAAGGTCAACCTGATCGACACTCCGGGCCACGCCGATTTCATCGCCGAGGTGGAACGCGCGCTGGGGGTGCTCGACGGCGCCGTGCTGGTCGTCTCGGCGATCGACGGGGTGCGGGCGCGGACGCGCGTGCTGATGCGCACGCTGCTCCGGCTGCGGATCCCGGCACTGCTGTTCGTCAACAAGACCGATCGTCCCGGTACGCGGTACGGCGCGCTGCTGGACGACATCGCCGCCCGGCTCACGCCCGGTGTGCTCGCCGTCGGCGGAGTACCACGAGAGTCCTCTGTGGACGATCGAGCCTGGCTCGACGATCCGGAACTCCGGGACGAACTGCGCGCGCAGACGCGGAAGTGCCTGGTGCATCCGGTTTTCTTCGGCTCGGCGCTCACCGGTGCGGGCGTGCGCGAGCTGCTGCGCGGGATCCGCGAACTGCTGCCCGCGACCAGCGGGTCCGGCGGGAGGCCGACCGGGACGGTGTTCAAGATCGAACGCACCGCCTCCGGCGAGAAGGTCGCGTATGCGCGGCTGTTCTCCGGCGCGCTGGGCCTCCGGCAGCCGCTCACCTGGTACCGGTGGACCGGCTCCGGCGAGGTGCGCGCGTACCGCGGCAAGGTGACCGCGATCGGGGTGCCCGAAAACGGCGCCACGGTCCGGGCGTCCCGGGTGGTCGCCGGAGACATCGCGCGGCTGCACGGGCTCGCCGAGATCCGGATCGGCGACCGGCTGGGCGATCCCGGCGAACCACCGGGCGCGGAGCAGTTCGCGCGGCCGACGCTGCGGACCCTGGTCCGCGCGCGGAATCCGGCGGACGCGCCGAAACTCGCCGCCGCGCTGCGCGACCTCGCCGAGCAGGATCCGCTCATCGAATCGCGGGCGGACGACGGCGAGCTTTCCGCGCTGCTGTACGGGGAAGTGCAGCTGCAGGTGCTGTCCTCGCGGCTGGCCGACGAGTTCGGCGTCGACGTCGACTTCGCCGACACCCGGACCCGATACCTGGAGAAACCCGTGGGCACCGGCGAATCGGTCCACGAGATAGCCAAACGGGGCCCGAACTTCCACTGGGCCACGATCGGGCTCCGGGTGGAACCGGGCCCGGTGGATTCCGGGATCCGCTACCGGCTCGAGGTCGAACCGGGTTCGCTGCCTGCGGCGTTCCGCACGGCGATCGAGGAAACGGTCCACCGCACCCTGCGGCGGGGCCCGCACGGCTGGGAGGTCACCGACTGCGTGGTGACGCTGATCCGGTCCGGGTACGCGGCCCCGGTCAGCGTCGCCGGGGATTTCCGCGCGCTCACCCCGATCGTGCTGGAACGGGCGCTGCGCGCGGCCGGGACCCGGGTGTACGAACCGGTCAGCCGGTACGAGCTGGAACTGCCTTCGGACACGGTTTCCGCGGTGCTGGCGAAACTCACCGAACTCGGCGCCACCCCCGGGAAAGCGGTGGTGGAACCGGAAACCGGCGTATTGACCGGGGTGCTCCCGGCGGAGCGGGTCGCCGAGCTGGAACGCGCGTTGCCGAAGCTGGCCCGGGGCGAAGCGGTCCTGCTGACCCAGGCGGCCGGATTCCGCCCGGTCACCGGCCGGGTTCCGGAACGTCGGTGAGGGCGAGCGCGTCCTCGCGGGACAGCGCCGCGCCGCGGGCGAAGGCCGCGGCGTACGCCGGTTCGCCGATGCGGGCCCGGATCCGGCCGGTGCTCCGCTCGAGGTCCGGGTCACCGGCCACCGCCGTGCCGCGCAGGGCGGCGGCCGCGCCGAACAGCAGCGCGGCCTCCTCGCCGTCCGCGGCGAGCCCCGCGAGGCACTCCACCGCCTCGGCCACGACCGGGAAGTTCCGGTTGGCGACCGCGAGGGCCCGCGCCCGCAGGTACCGCGTGCGCGCGGACGCGGAATCTCCCCGCGCTTCGGCGACCCGGCCCAGGCCGAGGAACGCGCGGGCGCGGGTCGCCTCGGCGTTCACCGACGGGCTCGGTTCGCCGCGCAGGACCCCTTCGAACCGGCGCGCGGCGCCGGGCAGATCGCCTTCGAGGCGGGCGACCTCGCCGAGCCCGCGCTCGGCCTCGGCCAGGGTGTCCGGGGTGCCGACCCGGCGCGCGAACGCCGCCGCGCGCTCGAAATCCGCTCGTGCGGCCGGGAAATCGCCGCCGCGCGCGAGCCCGCTCGCCCGGCGGCACAGCAGTTCGGCGGTGTCCTCGGCCCCGCCCAGCCGTTCGACCAGGGTGAGCGCCTCGTCCATCAGCGCGCGGAAACCGGACCGGTCGCCGCGCCAGTCGGCGAGCCCGGCCAGGTGGTCGAGCGCGTTGGCGACGCCCCAGCGGTCCCCGGCCGCGCGGAACCCGTCGGCGCCCGCGCGGAATTCCGTTTCGGCCTCGGCTATTTCGCCGCCGAACAGATGGGTCAGGCCCTGGCCGAGCCGCTTGAACGCCTGCGCCCAGCCGTCCGGGCCGAACAGCGTCTCGCCGAGGCCGACGTCCGCGCCGAGCGGCCCGGCGGTCATGCTCCACAGGAACACCGCGTACGGGCGGCGCATCGTCCGGTCCCGGGCCAGGATGATCGACTTCGTCTGCTCGAGGTGGGCGGCGAACTCGGCCCGTTCGGTCCCGGCCCCGGCGGCGGTGACCACGCACAGGACATACTCCTCGGCCAGCCCGTCCGGGGGCGTGGTGCCGATCGTGCGCAGCAGTTCGGCGGCCAGTGGCGCCGCCTCCCCGCGCAGGCCGCGCAGCCACCAGAACCAGGACAGCGCGGCGATCAGCCGCAGCGCGATCCGGGCGTCCGCGGTGACGGCCCAGCGGAGGGCGGCGGTGAGGTTGCCGTGTTCGGCGGTGAGCCGGGCCAGCCAGTCGAGCTGGTCCGGTCCCCGCAGGTGCGGGTCGGCGGTTTCGGCGAGTTCGAGGAAGTGTTCGGCGTGGGCGCGGCGGAAGGTGTCCGCTTCGCCCGCTTCGGTGAGTTTTCGCGCGGCGAAGGCGCGGATGGTTTCGAGCATGCGGTAGCGCCCGCCGGTCAGTTCGACGAGGGACTTCTCGGCGAGTGCGGGGAGCGGATCGGCGTTGCCGCAGACGTGTTCGGCGGCGTCGAGGGTGGTTCCGGCGGTGAAGACGGTGAGCCTGCGGGCGAGTTGTTGTTCGTCGGGGGTGAGCAGGTCCCAGCTCCATTCGACGACGGCGTACAGGGTTTGGTGGCGGGGCGCGGCGGCGCGGTCGCCGCGGGAGAGCAGGCGGAACCGGTCGTCGAGGCGGGCGGCGATGTCCTCGAGGGGGAGCGATCGCAGGCGGGCCGCGGCGAGTTCGATGGCCAGCGGGAGCCCGTCGAGGGCGGCGCAGATCCGGGTGACGGTCGCGAGCCGGGCGCCGTCCGCGGTGAACCCGGGGGAGACCGCGGCGGCCCGGTCGGCGAACAACCGGACCGCGGGGGATTCCGGGAGCGGGGGCAGCGGGCACAGGGCTTCGCCGGTGATGCCGAGCCCTTCCCGGCTGGTGGCGAGGATGCGCACGGCGGGGCAGGCGGCGAGCAGGCGGGCGGCCAGCCGGGCGGTTTCGTCCAGGACGTGTTCGCAGTTGTCCAGGACCAGCAGCAGTTTCCGGTCGGCCAGCGCCGCGACGAGCCGGTCGGTTTCCCGCGCCGGAGCCGTTTCGCGCAGGCCGAGGGCGCGCAGCACGGCTTGCGGGACGCCCTGCGCGATCGGGGCGAGTTCGGTGAAGCAGACCTCGCCGGACACGTTCCCGGCGGCTTCGACCGCGAGCCGGGTCTTGCCCGCGCCGCCGGGACCGGTGAGCGTGACCAGCCGTCCCGCGGCGAGGAGCGTGCCGATCCGGTCGAGTTCGGCGTCGCGCCCGACGAAACTGGTGAGCTGCGCGGGAACCCCGCGCCGGGCCGCCGGGGCGGTGAGCGCGGGGTCGGCCCGCAGCACGGCGAGGTGGATTCCCGCGAGTTCGGG
Source organism: Amycolatopsis anabasis (assembly GCF_009765355.1). Taxonomy (GTDB): domain Bacteria; phylum Actinomycetota; class Actinomycetes; order Mycobacteriales; family Pseudonocardiaceae; genus Amycolatopsis; species Amycolatopsis anabasis. Next base: position 116,394 of record NZ_VTHK01000015.1, read on the forward strand.
CGACGGGTCGGCGCCGAGTTCGTCGGCGAGTGTCCGGCGGGCGTCCTCGAACACCGCCAGCGCCTCGGCCTGCCGCCCGGCGCCGTGCAGCGCGCGCATGAGCAGCCCGCGCGGCCGTTCCCGCAAGGGGTGCGCGGCCACCAGCGCCCGCAGCTCGGCTGCCGGCGGGCCGTGCTCACCGAGTTTCAGTTCGGCTTCGCAGCGATCCTCCAGCGCGGTGATCCGCAGCTCCTCCAGCCGGGCGGCCTGAGTCCGGGCGAAGGGCGCGTCGAGGACATCGGCGAGCGCGGGCCCGCGCCACAGGTCCAGGGCCTCGCGCAGCAAGGTGGCCGCGCGCCGGTGTTCCCCGGCGGTGAGCGCCCGGTGGCCCTCGCGCGCCAGCCGTTCGAACCGGTGGGCGTCGACGTCCTCCGGGTCGGCCGCGAGCCGGTACCCCGCGGGGCGCAGTTCGATCAGGTTCGCGTCCCCGAGGCTGCGGCGCAGGCGGGACACCTGGGACTGCAGTGCGTTCGCCGAGCCCGGTTCGTCGCCGTAGATCCCGTCGAGCAGGCGTTCGGCGGTCACCATCCGGCCCGCGTCCAGCAGCAGCATCGCGAGCAGGGAACGCGGACGCGGTCCGCCCAGGGCGATCGGGTCGCCGCCGGGGGTACGCGCCTCGACGGCGCCGAGGATGCCGAACAACATGGCACCGATTGTCGCCGACCACTCGGTTGGCGCTCGTGCGGTCCGGGCCGCGCCCGGCAGGGTGTACGCGGAGGAGGATCATGGCCAAGAGGTTGAGCTACGCGGACGCCGTGCGGCTGCTCGGCGGCCGGGAGAACAAGGCGGTCGCCGCCCTGGACAAGCTCACCGGCGGCGCGCTGCTGGCGAGTTCCGCGCTGGGCGCCGGATTCGCGTTGAGCCTGCTCGGCCCCAAATCGGAGCTGGCGCGGCTGTCCGGCGGGCTGCTCTCCGGGCTGAGCGAGCGGTTGTCCGGGCTGAGCCGGTTCGAACGCAGCGAACGCCTCGCCGCGGCGCACGCGGTCGTCGTGCTCACGGCGTTCTTCGAGGCGCTCGAGGCGGCCGACCTCCCGTTCGACGGCAAGGCGCTGGAACTCACCAAGGCCGAGCAGGGCATGCTGGCGACCGGGCGGTCCTGGGCCTCCTCGCGGCTGACCGCACTGGTCACCGATCTGCTGCACTTCACCGTGCCAATGCCCGATCCGGCCCGGCCGTACGAGGCGACCCTGGCGGAGCTGCGCGCCTTCTTCGAATCGGTGTCGCGTTCCCTGCACCGGTTCGTGCGCGGGCTGGCCATCTGGGACGACCTGGACGAAACCCGCCGCGAGCGCTTCGACGCGGTGCTCCGGTCCACGGTCGGCGACCTCGCGCTCGCGCGGTACGAGGAGCTGTTCCGGCGACTGGGCACGGACTTCCCGGAGTTCGCGTTCTGGGCGAACTCGGTGGACCACCAGGCGACCCGCGCCCGGATCGAGGCGATGAGCCGCGGTCTGGCCGGGTTGGAACGCGTCCTCACCGAATTCGCGACGGGCCGCGCGCCGGACGAACGGCGGCGCGCCCTGGCCACCGCCTACCGGGCGGCGCTGGACCGGCCGGTCCTCGCCTCCGGGGACGTTCCGGAAGGGTTGCGCCTGCCCCGGCTCGGCGAGGCCTACGTGAACCCGGATTTCCGGATCACCCCGGTGGAATCGGCCGATCTGCTCGCCGAGGAGTCCTGGTGGCACGAGCGGCCGGTGCGCCAGGATCTGCAGGGCTTTCTCGCCGGGCAGCTGACCTCGCCGCGGGCGACCGAGGCGCCGCTGCTGGTGCTGGGCCAGCCGGGGTCCGGGAAGTCGATGCTCACCCAGGTGCTGGCCGCGCGGCTGCCGCCGGGTGACTTCCTCGCGGTGCGCGTGGCGTTGCGGGACGTGCCGGCGGACACCGATGTGCAGCGCCAGATCGAGCACGCGATCCGCGCCGCGACCGGGGAGAGCCTGACCTGGCCCGAACTCGCGCGGACCGCGGGCGGCGCGCTGCCGGTGGTGCTGCTCGACGGTTTCGACGAACTGCTCCAGGCGACCGGGGTCAGCCAGTCCGACTACCTGGAGAAGGTCGCCGACTTCCAGCGCCGCGAGGCGGACCTCGGCCGCCCGGTGGCGGTCGTGGTGACCAGCCGGGTCGCGGTCGCCGATCGGGCGCGACCGGTCTGGGGCATGGTCGCCATCCGGCTGGAGCCGTTCCGGGAGACCCAGATCGCCCAGTGGCTCCAGGTGTGGAACGCGGCGAACGCCGCCGAACTCGAGGCGCGCGGGGTGAAACCGCTGCCGGTCGAACCGGTGCTCGAGCACGGGGAACTCGCCGCGCAGCCCCTGCTCCTGCTGATGCTCGCGCTGTACGACGCGGACGGCAACGCGCTGCAGCGCGGCGAGGCGGCGCTGGGCCGGACCGAACTCTACGAACGGCTGCTCACCCGCTTCGCCGAACGCGAGGTGCGCAAAACCGCCCCCGGACTGTCCGAAGTGGACTTCCGGCGCGAGGTCGAACGGGAACTCACCCGGCTTTCGGTGGTGGCGTTCGCGATGTTCAACCGCAACCGGCAGTGGGTCACCGAGGCCGAACTCGACGCCGATCTGCCGCTGCTGCTGGGTGGCCCGTCCGGGCGGCGGGACCGGACCGAACTGACCGCCGCGCAGATCGTGATCGGCCGCTTCTTCTTCGTGCACGAGGCCCAGGCCACGCACGACGAATCCCGGCTGCGGACGTACGAGTTCCTGCACGCCACCTTCGGCGAGTTCCTGCTCGGCCGCCTGGTGGCCCGCGAACTCGGCGTGCTCGCCGAAACCGCCGCGCTCACCGCCACCCGCGGCCGCCCGGCCCCACCGGACGACGAGTTCCTGCACGCCCTGCTGTCGTTCGTCCCGCTGACCGTCCGCGGCACCGCGATCTCGTTCCTCGCCGACCGCCTCACCGCGCTGCCCTCGCGGGACGTGCTGCGCGGCCTCCTGCTCGAGCTGTTCCACCACGCCCTGGGGCCCCGTACCTCCCAGACGTTCGACGGTTACCGGCCGCGCCGGATCGGGGTGCCGCAACGGCACGCTGCCTACGCGGCGAACCTGCTTCTGCTCATCGTGCTCACCGGCGGCGAGGTCTCCGGAGCGGAATTGTTCCCCGGCCATCGTGACCCGGTCGAAGGCTGGCACCGGATGGCGCTGCTGTGGCGGTCGCAGTTGCCCGCACAGGGCTGGAACCGCCTGGTGCACACCTTCGAATTGCGTCGCGAATGGACTGAGGACGACCAGCCCGAAATCCAGCTCAGCTTCGCGCGGGAGGAAACCACACCACCCAAGATCGATCCGAGCTGGTCCTACGGCACGTCACTCCGCGGGGAGGCCGGGTGGCGTCATTTCGATTTCGGGGACCTGCGGGCACACAACCACTTTCTGTGCGACCGGGCCGACGACACGATCATGCACGCCCTCGAACCGCTCGCGGGCCGACTCGATTCCGCGGTGAGCGCCTTCTCCCGCGACAAGCGGGGAATCGCGAGCTCATCGGCGAATTCCCTGTTCGTCCTCTGGCTCACCGCCAACCGCGACGACGCGACGACCGAAGAGCTCGTGGACGCCTACGAGCGGTGCTTGGAAACCATCCTGCACGGACCGGACGCCAAGCTCAGCGGCGACGAGCGGAGGTTTGCCTCCTACGTCTTCCGCCAACTCGCCGCCGACAGCGAGCGCCTGCCGCTGGACTGGTGGCGCCGCACCATGAACCGGATCTGGGAAGCCGCCGAGCGGGACCGGTCCCTTCGCCGGCTGGGGCGAGGGCTCCCCGAACGCTCCTGACGGATTCCACCTCGATGAGACGTTCTCTGCCGGAAATCGCCAGCTTGGCGGTAGCGGCTGGCGGAGAAGTCGTGCGGGCGAGACCGTGGAGCCATGTCTGAACTCGACTTCGATGCCTTGTACCGCGACGAACTTTCCGAACGATTCCCGGGCGTCCCCTGGGATCTCGGCGAACCGCAACCCGCGGTCGTCGAACTCGAAGCCGCCGGGCGCTTCGCGGGCACGGTCCTCGACGTCGGCTGCGGCCTCGGCGAGAACACCCTCTTCCTGGCGAGCCGCGGCCACCGGGTGACCGGGGTCGACGCCTCCCCGGCTGCCCTCGAACAGGCCCGGGAAACCGCGCGGAAACGCGACCTGGAAGCCGAGTTCGCGGTCGCCGACGCGACCGTCCTCGACGGCTACGACGATCGCTTCGACAGCGTCCTGGACTGCGCGCTCTACCACTGCCTCGACGACGAGGACCGGCCCCGGTACGCGGCGGCCCTGCACCGCGTGACCAGGCCCGGCGCCCGCCTGACCCTGCTGAGCTTCGCCGACACCACCCTGGACGGGCTGCCCGCGCCGCTACCGGTATCCGCGGCGAACCTGCGCGACACCCTGGAACCCGCGGGCTGGCGGATCACCGATCTCCGCGCGGGCGCACTGTCCTCGGTGGCCTCGGCGATGCCCGACTACGTCGCCCAGCACGGCGTCGAGCCCTCGCGAACCCGGATCCCGCTCCCGGCGTGGATCGCCGAGGCGGACCGCCGCGGCTGACCGAAATCGACGGACCTCCCGTCGACGGGGAACGCGCCGAGAATCGGGAGGAAGGGACCTTTACTCCGGTTCAACTGGAGTAAAGGTCCCTCGCTCCGGTTGAACCGGAGCGAAGGTCCCTTCCTCCCGACGCGGCGACGCGATGCCGGGGCGATGACCGAACCCCGGCACCTACGCCCGGAACGATTCGCTGGTCAGGACCGAACTGGTGAACCCGTTCGTCGCGGTGACCCGCACCTGGATCTCCTGCCCCGGCGGGAACTGGCTCCGGTCCACGGTGACCGTGGGCTCGGGCAACCCCACCCCGACCGTCTGCCAGTTCCGCCCGCGGTCGGTGCTCACCTGGACGACGAACGTGTGGCCGGTTTCCGCCGGTCGGGCGAGGTCCGCGGCGATCCCGAGCGCGTCCGGACCGGCGGGCACCGCACGCACCGCGCGGGCCGCCGGTGGCGTCCCGCCGGCCCGGAAGGTGTCCGCCACCGCGCCGTCGATCACCAGCTCGATCACCGCCGCACCCGGTCCGGCCGGGACGATCGTGTCCACGATGCCGACCCGGTCGTCGTCCGGGCCGAGTTCGGAGTTGAGCTGGACCGGCGCCGGATGCTCGGCGAGCGTCCGGCCGTCCGCGGTGGCGATCCGGAGCACGACCGGGCTCTCCGGTTCCGGTTCGGCCGTTTCCAGGTTCGGCACCGGATTGACGAAACTGACCTTGCCGAGCTGGCGGGTCAGGTTCACCTGCGCCACCACGCTCACCGCGGTCGGCTCGGCGGGCGTGCCACCGGCCGCCGCGCGCACCGCGGCGCCCGCCCGGTGCGGATCGCGTTCGTCCGGCCGCCCCGCCGCCATCGCGGGCGCGGGGATGCCGGGCGCCGCGCCCGCGGGCAACGCGTCCTCGGCGAGCAGGCGCCGCCGGATCCCTTCGTAGGTGTAGACCGACAACCACTGCCGGTTGCAGTAGGTCATCACGTCGTGCCACTGGGTCCCCGGCAGCGCGGCCAGCGGCAGGCCGTTGCCCGGGTCGCCGACGTCGAACCCGCCGAACCCGCTGTCCGCTGTGGACAGTTGCCCGGCCGGGAACGGGTAGTTGTTCAGATCGTCCTGGGTTTCCCCGCAGAACCCCGGATGCAGGCGGCCGAAGGTGTGGCCCAGCTCGTGCCCGCCGTACCAGTCCCCGTACGAACCGTCGAAATCCCAGCCCCAGTTGCTCGGCCCGGTCGGCCCGGAAGCCACCACCGACGGATCGGGGTTCCCCGGGATCCCGGCCGCGCAGCCGCGCATGAAGAAGCCGCCGTCGCTGACCAGCCCGTAGTAATGGGTCCGCTTGTCGGTGCCCGCGTTCACGTCGACCGCCCGGATCGCGGAGATCTGCGCGTTGATGTCGCCGCAGCCGAAGGGAACCGCCGCGGTGGCGGCCACCGAAGTCTGCGAGCTCAGCACCTGCCCCACCGGATACGCCCGGCGCAGCCAGGACACCAGCAGGTTGAAATCCAGGTTGCTGGGCGCGAAGTTCACCGGCGGATTGCCCTGCTGGTAGCTGATGCGGACGATCCGCACCCGCAGCGGGGCACTGGGCTGGAAGGCGACGATCGGCCGGGACTCGTTGCCGACCGGCAGCACCGCGTTGTTCGCGGTGTTGGTGACCTTGGCCAGCCGCACCGCGAGCTGCCCGGCGACCGTGGTGCTCGCGGGCAGGACGAAGTTGAGGCTGCGGGCCGCGTCGTTGCGCGTGACGGTGATGTTGCCCGCGTCGGCGGGGACGAGCGTCACCGTGTTCGCCGAGTTCACCAGCACCGGCGCGGCGTTCGGGCCGGTGCGCACGGACAGCTGCCCGGACACGGTCAGCGGCGCGTTCCCGTAGTTGCTCAGGTAGGCCCGCACCACGGTCCGCTTACCGGCGATCAGCGGCACCGAATGGGCGAGATCCTGCACGGCCTGGGTGACCTCCAGGCCGTCCAGCTGCACCGGCTGGGCCGCGGTGTTCCCGGCCGGCAGCGCCACCCCGGTGATCGTCGCCGAATCGTCCGGATGCGTGACCTCGACCAGGCGCCCGCTGGTCAGCGCCTGGGCGAGCAACTCGGTCAGGACGTGTTTGTGGGCGCGATCCACTTCCGGCTCGTTGGCCGGGGAACTGATGGTCAGCAGCTCGTTCGTCGCCGGATCGGCGCCCACCCAGGCACAGGTGATCGGTCCGCTCAACGAGGTGAGCCGCTGGACGTATCCAGTCGTGACTGCCATTTCAGCGTCGCCTCTCCTCACACCGGGTCGACGCGGACCGAGGTGATCTTCGAGTCGTTGTCGCCGTGGATGGCGGCGACCGCGCGGTAGTTGGTCGCCGCGGCGGCGAGCGTCTGCACGAGGTTCGCGGCGAACGCGGTGTCCGCGGCGGAGGAGTCGTTGGTGACGGTGAGCAGCGCGGTGTTGTTGGGCGTCGGCCCGATCCAGGTGCAGGTGAGCGTGTTCGACACGACGGTCAGCCGTTGCACCAAACCGATTGTTTCTGCCATGACATTAACCCCCTAGGGTTGCGATGCGGTCGGAAAGTCACTATTCAGAGCGGGTGCTTCAACAGGCCGAGTTCGAGTGCCAGATCGCTCAGGTGCCGCAAATCCCCGCGCACCCGGATACCGCCGTTGAGGAACTGTTCGCGCGCGTCGACCTTTCCGTCGAGAACGGACTGGACGGCCCGCGCGTCGCCGAGCACCTCGATCAGCGGCTGGGCGTCCACCCCGGCGGTTTCGGCCACCTGGACCTCTTTCCCGCCGGTGGACAGCTGATAGGTGCCGCCGCCCTCGCCCGTCAACCGCAACACGATCTCGCCCGGCCGCGCGCTGCGCGCGTCCGCGATCCTGGCCGCGAGCTGTCCCACCGATTTCCGCACGTCTCCCATGCGGATCACCTCCGAGAATTTTCGAAATGAGCCTGTACGGTGCCCGAAAATCATGTCAGCGCCGCCCCTGGAAAAATGGGGCCGATGGTCCGCCTTAGGGGAGTCCCGGGCTGCCCTTTAGGCACCGCGTAAAACCACTCGAAATCGAATGGGTCTCAATTTCGGCTCGGCGGGTATTTGCCGCGCGGCCCGGGGTGGCCGCCGGGGCCGCGCCCGCCCGGCCCCGGCGGAGCCGCGGTTTCTGTCAGACCCCCTCCCCATACTGCCCGTAGTCCCACAACCACGAGGAGGAAGCGATGTGCTGGCAATGCGATCATCCGGGCAGCACCCGGGAGGACTACCTCGCCCACCTGCTGGACGTCGTCGCCCGCTGCGGCTGGGCGGTGGAAGGTATCGAACGAGATCGGAGCCATCCGCCCTGGGCGTACACCATCGGGCTCACCGAGCACGACCGGCCGGAGCTGGTGGTCACCGGTATGCCGCTCGCCCCGGCGTACATCCTGCTGAACTCGGTCGCCACCCACCTGCTGCACGCGCGGGCTCCCGAACCGGGTGAGCGGATCCCGTGGCACGACGGCCCGCTCATCGAGATCGTCGAAATCGCCGAACCCTCGGCGCATCTGAACTCGGCCGTCGCTCTCTACGGGGCCGCCATACGCGCGCTGCAACTGGTGCACGCGGACGATCGCGGCGGCTGGCCGTGGGATCGCGGATATCGCGGATGCCGGGGCGGGCAGCCCGTACTCGGCCTGCGGGCCCGCGACCCGTCGCCGGGCCCGCCGTGACGCGGCGAGGGTCCTAGCCTTCGGGCGCGGCCTCGGCCTCGACCTCGGCCTGATCCAGCACCGGCCGGACCTCCATCGCGAAGGTCCGCGCGACCGGAGTGCTCGCCGCGATCTCGATCGCCCGGTCGAGGCTCGCGCAGTCGACCAGGAAGTACCCGGCGAGGTGCTCCTTGGCCTCGATGAACGGTCCGTCGGTGACCGCGGGGACCCCGTCCCGCACCCGCACCACCTTGGTCGCCTCCGGCAGCCGGAGGGCCTGCGTGTCGACCAGTTCGCCGGATTCGGCGAGTTTCCATTTCAGGTCGACCAGCTCGCGCAGGCCCGCCCGGTCCTCGTCGGAACCGGTCCAGGGCGCCTCGGGATTCTGGTAGATCAGCAGCAGGTACTTCACGCCCGCATGATGGCACGTGCGCCGGGCGGGCGCGCTGGAATCGGTGCGGCCGACGATGTCGAGAACGTCCCGGCCGCACCGACCCCCGGTGAAACGTACCCGCGAGGTCGCGGAAGAACGCGGCTTCGCGTCACCGGGAGGAGTTCGATGTTGCTGGAAAACAAGAACGCCGTGATCTACGGAGGCGGCGGGGTGATCGGCGGCGCGGTGGCCCGTGCCTTCGCCCTGGAGGGAGCCCGGATCTTCCTCGCCGGACGGACGCGCGCACCGCTCGAAGCGGTGGCTGGCGAGATCGGCCACACGGGCGGGACGGCGGACGTCGCGCTGGTCGACGCCCTGGACGCACGGGCCGTCGACCGGCATGCCGACGAGGTGGCCGAACGGGCGGGTGGCATCGACGTTTCGTTCAACGCGATCGGGATCGACAACGGGGAGCAGGCGATCCCACTCGTCGAACTGCCGGTCGAGGCGTACCTCATCCCCGTCACGACCTACGCGCGCACGCATTTCCTGACCGCGAAGGCGGCGGCCCGGCACATGGTGGAGCGGGGATCCGGGGTGATCCTGCCGTTGTCGGCGCCGATGGCCCGGATGCCCACGGCGCTGTCCGGCAGTTTCGGGATCGGGTTCGCGGCGGTCGAATGCCTCGCCCGGCAACTGGCCGCCGAACTCGGCCCGCACGGCGTCCGGGTGGTCTGCCTGCGGCTCGACGGGATTCCGGAGTCGGCGTCGCTGGGCTCGCACACCCGCCAGGTGTGGGGGCGTGCCGCCGAACGCCTCGGAATCGGCCTGGACCGGCTGCTGGAGATGGTCGGGTCGGGCGGCGTGCGCGGGCGCCCGCTGACCGCGGCCGAAGTCGCGGAAGCGGCGGTGCTGGCCGCCACGGACCGCGCCACCGCCCTCACCGGGACCGTGGTCAACCTGACCAGCGGTGCGGTGCTCGACTGACCGGGCGGCTACGACGGCAGGTCGATCCGGCTCAGGCGTTCGGGGTCGGCGAGGATGTCCAGCTCGACCATCTTGCCGCGCGCGATCGTGATGCCCATGATCGACATCGGTTTCCCGTCCGGTGCCGTGACCAGGCCCAGGGCGCCGTTCACCAGCACCGGCCGCGACAGGTGGGCGAACCGCCGGAACAGCAGCGCCTGCCCGGCCACCGCCCGCGCACCGCGGACCGTCTTCGACGCGCCCGCGGCCACCACTCCGCCGTCGGCGTGCAGCACGACGTCCGGGTCGAGCACGGCGAGCAGCGCGTCGAAGTCGCCGCCCCGCGCGGCGGCGAGGAAGGCGTCGACGACTTCCCGTTGCCGGTTCAGATCGGTGTCGGGAGTCGCGGCGCCCTGGACCCGGCGGCGGGCGCGGCTGGCGAGCTGCCGGGCCGCGGCCGGGGATCGGCCGACCATGCGGGCGATCTCGTCGAAGGGCACGGCGAACATGTCGTGCAGGACGAACGCGAGCCGCTCCGCCGGGTCCAGGGTGTCGAGCACCACGAGCAGCGCGAGGCCGACCGAATCGGCGAGCAGGGCCTGGTGTTCGGGATCGATCCCGTCCTCGCGGCTCAGGATCGGATCGGGCACCCGGATCTCCAGGGACTCCTCGTTCCGGGACTTGCGCGAACGCAGCATGTCCAGGCACACCCGGCCGACGACCGTGGTCAGCCACCCCGCCAGGTTCTCGACGTCACCGGTGTCGGAACGGCTCAGCCGCAGCCAGGCTTCCTGCACGGCGTCGTCCGCCTCGCTCAGCGAGCCGAGCATCCGGTAGGCCACCGCCCGCAGGTGGGGCCGGTGCGCCTCGAAGCGTCCCGCCAGCATCTCGTGATCGTCCACGGCCTCATTCTCGCCGCACCGGAGATCACTTCCGGGCCAGGCCCTGGTCATGGCCCCCGGACCCGGCCGGCGGGCACGGCACGAAGGTGAACCGCGGATCGGCGTCCAGGGCCGCGACCACGGCGGCGTACTGATCCTGGCGCGGGTAGACCGGGACCCAGCCGCTCGTCCCGTTCCGGCGGAAGGTCGCCACCCCGTAGTCGTCGGCGTAGACGTTCGGCACCGCGCATTCCTGGGACGGCAGGTAGCCGCTGCCGGTGGTGACCGCGACCGTGGGGCGGCGTTCGTTCACCACGTAGTCGAAGTCGGTGACGATGTGGCCGACCGGTCCCGCGGTCTCGTCCCGCTTCCCCTTGCGCGCGATGTGCTCGTCGGTCAGCCCGAGGACGTCGACCACGCTGACCCGGGTCCCGGCCCGGTAGGACAGGGCGCCGTTGGCGTACGTGCTGAGCACGCTGCCCGGCGGCAACCGCTCGCCGAGCCAGGAGCCGATTTCCTGCATCCCGGCGATCTTGGTCCGCCAGTCGTGCATTTCGTCGGCCATGGCGGGGCTCATCACGGAGACGAACAGCGACAGCCCGGACAGGCCGACCGCGACGGCGGCCGTCATGCGCCGGGCGGGCAACCGGAGCCGGTCGGCGGCCGGTGCCGAGGTGACCACGCCGTAGGCCGCGACCGAAGCAACGGCGAGCAGCGGCGGCACCGGGGCGAGCATGCGCCAGGCGGGCATCCAGTCGCCGCCGGTGAAGAGGATGAAGACGAGGTATCCCAGCGCGAGGATGAAGAGCAGCCACACCACGGATCGCGCGTGGGCCGATTCCGGCGATCCGCCGGGCCGCGGGTAGCAGATCGCCGCGAGGCCTGCCGCGGCCAGGAGCGCGAAACCCTGATGCGCCAAGCCGAATCCGGCGACGTAGGCCCAGCCCTCTTCGAGTTGCCAGGCGAGCGAGCCACCCGCCTTCGCCGCGAGCGCGTTGGGCATCAGGTACCCGTAGTAGGCCAGTCGCCACACCGTCCACGGCACGGCGAGCAGCAGCGCGCCGAACACGAATCCGCCCACCCCGCGCCAGCCCGGACCACCCTGCCGCACCCGCGAAAGCAGCCAGATCCCCGCGATCGCGACGACCACCAGCCCGTCGGGCCGGGTCATCGTGGCCAGCGCGACCAGCACCCCGGCCACCAGATGCCGCCGCGCGGTCAGCGCGTAGCAGCAGCCGAGCACCAGCAACAGGAAGAGCGGAGTCTCCAAACCGGACGGACCATACGCGGCGAGCCCGCTCGCCGCACCGGTGAGCAGCGCGGCCGCGACCCCGAGCGCCGGAGCGGGTTCCCGCCCCGCGGCCGCCCGGACCGGCCGCACGATCCGATTGGTGAGGAAGTAGGCCAGCACCACGCAACCGAGCGTGCACAGCACACCCAACACCACCGCCCCCACCACGGTGCCCGTGCCGAACAACCAATGTGGCACCGCGACGAGCACCACCCACAGGAAATTGGAATACCCCTCCACCCGCTCACCGGCGTTGAACACCAGCCCGTTGCCCTCGGCCAGATTCACCGAATAGCGGAACGAAATGAACGCGTCCTCCGCCACGGTGCCGAACAACCGCTGGTGCACCAACGAAAACCCCAGCACCACCCCCAACGCCGCCACCCGCCACCACACGTGCTTATTGATCAGCCGCCACCCCGCCACCAAAACCCCGGCGACCACCACCCACCCCAAGAACGCGACATACATCCGACCCACTCCCGTGCCGATGGAACGCCCACCCCTAATGCGCCCCATCGACCACCCCCGTTGCCCAACAAACCTGAAAGTGATCCAGATCACAGCCATTTGGTGCAATCCTCATACGCTAGAGGGACCCGTCATGCCGGGATCCGCGAGACTCGGCGACCCGGTCGCCAACGGCGCCCTGACCGAGGGCGGCCACCGGAGCCAAGGTGGGCAGTGATACCGCGTCCGCGCACTCAACACTATGAGAATGCCTTGAATTGTCGCCGAGGATGGTTCCACCCGGTGACGTATAGGAGAGTGGTTTCCAAAAGACGGCACACTTGGGGGATTCGAGTATGCGAAAGCCGATGCGCGGGCGTGGCGCCCGGCCGGTGATGGTCCTGGTCGCGCTGGTGATATCGCTCGCCGGATTGTCCTCGGCGCCGTCGGCGTTCGCCACCGGAAACTGGACCGGTAGCTGGTCGGCGCCACCGCAACGCCCAGCGGAAGGGCTCTTTCACCCCAACTGGTCCCGGGAAGGCTTCGACCACAACAGCGTTCGCCAGACCATCCAGCTCAGCGTCGGCGGCCGTCAGGCCCGGATCAGGTTGTCCAATGTGTACGGAACCAAGGCGCTGAAGTTGTCCGGCGCGAGTATTGCCCGCACGGTGAGCGGTGCGGCGATCGAGCCGGGATCCAGCCGCCGGCTGACCTTCGGCGCGCGTGACGAAGTGGTCGTCCCGGCGGGCGGCCAACTGCTCAGCGACGCCGTCTGGTTGCGGACGTCGCCGACCGGGCACCTGACCGTGACGTTGTACTTCGCCGAGCCGACCGGGCCGGTCGACTACCATTCGGAGTCCTCGTCGACCAGCTATCTCGCCGACGGCGACCACCGCTTCGACACCGAGGGCACGGCGTTCAACCGGTCGACTCTGTCCTGGTACGTGATGACCGGCGTGGACGTCGTCACCCCGGGGAATTCCGGGGCCGCCGTAGTGGCCTTCGGCGACTCCATCACCGACGGCGTCCGCTCGACCGTGGACGCGAACAATCGCTATCCGGACGAACTGGCCGAGAGGATGGCCGCGGCAGGACGGCCGCGACCGGTGCTGAACGCGGGAATCGGGGGCAACCGGATACTCGACGATTCGGCGTGCTTCGGGGAGAAAGCGGGCACGCGCCTTCGGCGTGACGTGTTCGCGCAACCGAAAGTTCGAACGGTCGTCGTCCTGGTGGGCATCAACGATATCGGACACAGCGAATTCCCGTTTCCGCCCTGCATCGAGCCGACGTCGCCGGTTACCGCGCGGCAGTTGGTCGCCGCTCATCGAGAGATCATCAGGCGCCTTCATGCCCGGGGCATCAAGGCGGTCGGCGCGACCCTGCTCCCGTACAAGGGGGCCTTCTACTACACCGAACGAGGTAACCAGGTCCGCGCGGAGTTCAACACCTGGCTGCGCACCAGCGGCGAGTACGACGCCGTGGTGGACTTCGAGTCGGTAATGGCCGACCCCGCCGACCGCGACCGGCTCCGGCCGGACTACGACAGCGGCGACGGGCTGCACCCCAGCGACGCGGGCTACGCGGCCATGGCGGGCGCGATCGATCCGGACATGCTCTGACCAGTGAATCAGTCCGCGTTCCGGGGAACGCTTGACCTTGACGCTAGCGTCAAGGTTCTAGCCTCGCTCCATGAACAATCGATCCGCCAATGCGGCCGCTACCGGCAAGTCGCTACCGCCATGGCTGTTCTGCCTTCTCCTTCTCACCTTCGCCATCGGCACGGACGATTTCGTCATCGCCGGAATTCTGAAGGAGATCGCGGACGATCTTGATGTTTCCCCGGCCGCGGCGGGTCAGCTGATCACAGTTTTCTCGGTGACCTATGCGATCACGGCTCCGGTGATGGCGGTACTGACCGCGAGATTGCCCAGGCGAACGGTGCTGATCGCCGGAATGGTCGTCTTCGCGGCCCTGAACGTCGGAGCCGCGCTCGCCCCCACCTACGGCGTGTTGATGGTCTTCCGGGTGCTGGCCGCGATTACCGCGTCGGCGATGACCCCGGCGGCCTTCTCCACCGCGGCGTCCTTGGCGCCGCCGGAGCGCATCGGGCGCTTCATCGGCACGGTGGCCACCGGTTTGACCTTCGCCTTGGTCGTCGGCGTGCCGGTGGGCACCTGGCTGGGTGGGACCTTCGGCTGGCGGTCGACCATGGTTTACGTCGTCGGGCTCTCCCTGGTGGTCGCCGCGGGCCTGGCGCTGTCGATGCCGAGGCTGGCCGCGGCCCCGCCGTTGACCCTGAAGCAGCGGTTGTCGCCGTTGCGGACGGTCCCGGTGCTCGCGGGGTTGGTGGCCATGATGGCCGGCGGTGCGAGCGGCTTGATGGCGCTCGTCTACATCTCGCCCATCGTGCGCGACCTGTCGGACGCGAACTCGTCTCAGCTTTCCGTGCTCATCGCGGTGGTCGGAATCGCCGGGATCGCGGGCGCCGTGCTCGGCGGCAAGGGCAGCGATCGGCTGGGGCCGGAACGAACCCTCATGATCGCACTGGTGGGGCAGGTCGCGGCTACCTTGCTGCTCGCCGTCCTGGGCTGGGTCTGGGACGGGAAGGTCTCGATCGTGCTGGTCGGCCTCCTCTTCGCCTGCTGGGGCATCGGTGGCTGGGCGCTGAATTCACCCAGTCAGGTGCGGCTGACGAAGGTGGCGGGCAACGCGGGTACCGAGGCGCTCGCCCTCAACACCAGTGCGCTCTACGTCGGGATCGCGATCGCCGGCGCGGTCGGTGGCGTGGCGCTGTCCAGCAACGGCGGCACGGGCGTGCTGACGGCAAGCGCGATACTTGGCTTGGTGTCAACAGCGGTGTTCGCGCTGTCCTTCCGAAGCAAGCCGAAGCAGGCCGAGGTGGGGGCTGATCTGGCGGATGAAAGGGCGTAGCGTGGTGTCTTGCACCTTAGGGGGAACGATGCGAATCGGAGAGCTCGCTGAGCGCACCGGCGTCACCACCCGGGCGTTGCGCTACTACGAGCAGCAGGGGCTCATCACCGCGGAGCGCGGGGACAACGGCTACCGCGAGTACGGCCCCGCCGCCGTGACCCAGGTCCACAACGTTCGGATGCTGCTGGAGGCCGGGCTCACGTCGGAGGACATCCGGCAGCTGGGCCCGTGCCTGACCAAGGACCTCACGGGCGCGCCCGTGTGCCAGGGCGTGATCGATCTCTACGAGAACCGGCTCAAGGTCGTGGAAGAACGCATTGAGGTGCTCGTCGAGCTGCGGGCGCGGCTCCGTTCGCAGCTGGCCGGCGCTCGGGCGGACACCTCGCGGCAGTTCGATCACGCCTTCTGACCGCCGCGCGGAATCTCCGGGTTCGTTCGGATATTTCGGTTAGCAGCACGAACCCGCTGTTTGTTCGCGTATTGTTTCGGGACGCGTGATGGGGGAATCAAATGATCGGGCCCGGGATGAATGCCGTGTCGGCCTACGCTGCCGCGGCTCCGAACGCGCCGCTCGTAAGGACAACGATACCGCGCCGCGCGGTGGGTGAGCGGGACGTTCTTCTGGAGATCAAATATTGCGGAATCTGCCATACGGATATCCACCAGGTTCGCGGGGATTGGGGCGAATCGATCTTTCCGATGGTGCCGGGGCATGAAATATCGGGGATCGTGGTCGAAACCGGGGATCGGGTGCGGCGGTACCGGGCCGGAGACCGGGTGGGCGTGGGCTGCTTCGTGGGCTCCTGCCGAACCTGCGCGCACTGCCTGGCGGACCAGGAGCAGTACTGCCTGCAGGGGCCGCTGAGCACGTACAACGCGATGAGCGAGGGTGCGCCGACCTACGGTGGCTACAGCACTCACATCGTGGTCGACGAGCACTTCGTGCTGCGCATTCCCGACGGTATCGGGCTCGCCGAAGCCGCACCGCTGATGTGCGCCGGGATCAGCGTGTTCTCCCCGCTCAACCATTGGCATGCCGGCCGCGGAAAGTCGACGGCGGTGGTCGGGCTCGGCGGCCTCGGTCATCTGGGGGTGAAGGTCGCGCGCGCGATGGGCGCCGAGGTCACCGTGCTCAGCCGGAGTTCGGGAAAAGAGGAAGACGCGCTGCGCTTGGGGGCGAGCCGTTTCCTGGTGACGAGTGATCCTGCCAGGTTCGCGGAATCCAGGGGATCCTTCGATCTGATCGTCAACACCGTGTCCGCCAACGTGGACC
Organism: Amycolatopsis anabasis; assembly: GCF_009765355.1. Classification (GTDB taxonomy): domain Bacteria; phylum Actinomycetota; class Actinomycetes; order Mycobacteriales; family Pseudonocardiaceae; genus Amycolatopsis; species Amycolatopsis anabasis. The sequence continues at coordinate 132,790 of NZ_VTHK01000015.1, forward strand.
TGGATGCCTACCTCGGTCTGCTCAAGCTGGACGGGACCATGGTCAACATCGGGGTGCCCGAACACCCGAACTCGTTCGGCATGTTCTCGCTGATCGGCGCCCGCAGAAGTCTGGCGGGTTCCCTGGTCGGCGGTGTTCGCGAGACGCAGGAAATGCTGGACTTCTGCGCCGCGCGAGGTATCGGCGCGGAGATCGAAGTAATTGGCGCCGATGAGATCAACGAGGCGTACAAACGCGTTGTCGACGGGGATGTCCGCTACCGGTTCGTTATCGACGCCGCATCCTTCGCGCGATGATCGCGGGGCATTACCGCAGCCGTAACTGGGCCGGGTTGTCCTGCCGGAGTTGGACGAGTTCCTCTTCGATCCGGGACAGCCGATCGTCGGTGGCCTGCCCGCCGCCCAGGAGTGCCGCGACGCGGTCGTCCGGATCTTCCGGCCGGAATTCCGTGTCGCTTTCGAGCAGGGCGGCTTCCAGTTTCTGCAGTTTTTCTCCCGGCTCGATGCCGAGTTCGTCGGCGAACCGCTTCCGCACCTTGCGAAAGAACTCCAGTGCCTCGGCTTTTCGGCCGGACCGGTGCAGGGCGGTCATGAGCTGGGCGCAAAGATTCTCCTGAAAAGGCGAGTCCGCCACGTAGCCGGTGAGTTCTCCGACTATCTCGCGGTGGCGGCCCAGTCGCAGATTGAGTTCCACGTATTCCTCGATCGCGGCCTGCCGGTTCGCTTGAAACTTGATCGCTGACGTCCTCAGCAATTCACTGTTCAGGCCGGCCGCGATGGGGCCGCGCCACAAATTCAGAGCAGACTTCAACAGATCCACCGCCTCGGTGAGCCGCCGCTGCGCCGCGGCGAGACGTCCTCGCCGGACCAGGTCCTCGAACCGGTACAGATCCAGCGAGTTCTCGGGTACGTTGATCCGGTAGCCCGAACTGCGCGTCTGTATGAAATTCTCGCAGTTTTCCGCGGCGAATGTACGTCGTAGATCCGACACGCATATCCGTACCTGGCTTTGCGCGGAGGCTGGTGGAGTTTCGTTCCAGATGGCATCGATCAGGCGGTCGAGGCTCAGCACTTGGTTCGCTTCCAGGAGCAACGTGGTCAGCAGGATGCTTCTTCGCTGCCCGCCGAGGTGGATCTCCTTGCCATCTGAATGAATGGCCAGCGGGCCGAGTATGTGGAATCGTACGTCTTTCACGGTGAATCCCCCAGGTTGCACCTCGGCGTGCTGAGCGGTGGTACGCGCTATATTGCCGAGGTGGCGCCGTAACTGCTCGGTTGAGTGTAACGGAGTACTGCAAGTGGCTGTCAAGTTGAACTGATCCAATTCTCCGAACTCTGCCGTTTTTCCTAGGAATTGTAGTTTAATCCTGGAGTGCTGCTCGTTGAACAGTATTCAGCTATTGGCCGGTTCGGCAGTGGTGAATATTCAGCCGATAGGTCGATGATAGCCGCCACCCGCAAACTCGTGGCAGCAGAGTTCGATCGTGGGAAGAGGGATCGTGGTCTCCGATTTTGACATCCATGTGCGGAAGTTGGTGGCATGGCACTTCGACCCGAACACCGGATCACCGTTCTGGTTGGGCAAGCGGACCGAACTGGGATTCGATCCGATCCGGGACGTTCAAGGAGCCGCGGATCTGGCGATGTTCCCGGATGTCGGTGCTGCGCTGCGTTCGGTACCGGCGCAGGAGCTGATCCCGGCCGGGCTGTCCGGCAAGGTCTTCCGAGTTTACGAGTCCGGGGGGACCACGGGCGCCCCGAAGCGGATTGTGGACGGCGACTGCCGCGCACGGATGCTGGAATGGGCGCGGCTTCGGCTCATCGAGCTCGGCGTGCCGCCTTCGGGCAATTGGCTGCACCTCGGTCCGACCGGTCCGCATGTGGCCGGAACCGATGTGGCCCGGCATGCGGCCATCGGCCGTGGCCTTTTCTACGCCGTCGACTTCGATCCCCGCTGGGTCAAGAATCTCTTGGCCCGCGGTAGTGCCGAAGTCGCGGAAGAGTACCTCCAGCACCTGCTCGACCAGGGCAGGACCGTGCTGGAGACCCAGGACATCAGCGTGCTGAACGCCACGCCACCGCTGCTGGAGGCGATCTGCTCCCGGCCCGAGTTGTACGAGCTCGTGCGGGCGAAGGTCAAGGCAATCCTCTGGGCGGGCACCTCGATCAGCCCGGAGAACCTCCGGCAGCTCGACGAGGTGTTCTTTCCGGATGCGGTCGTCGCCGGTGTGTACGGCAACAGCCTGATGGGAGTAGCACCGCAGCGCCGGCGCCTCGACACCGACACCCACCGGTGCGTGTTCGAGCCCTTTCCGGAAACGACCCGGCTCGAGCTGGTCGACGAAGAAGGGCGTCAGGTCGGGTACGGGCAGCGCGGCCGGGTCCGACTGCACCTGCTCTCCGAAGAGATGTTCCTGCCCAACATTCTGGAGCGGGACAGCGCGGTGCGCGTCGAACCGGCGCCCGGCGGCGAAGTGGACGGTCTCGCCGATGTTCAGACCTACGGCGAACTCGAAGACGCGCAGATCATCGAAGGTGTCTATTGATGGACGTCGTGGTGCTCGACCCGCTGTTCGGGGGCCGTCCCGCGGCCAGCGCCGACCGGTCGGCGCTGAACAGCGTATTCGGGAAGCCGATGGCGGATATCGGACTCGCCCCTCGGTTACTGGCGCAGACCGCGCTCAACGAAGTGCGGCGGCACGCGGACGGGCTGCCGCCGGAGAGCGAGGTCGTCATCCGTGCGGCCGAACTGTTCGCGACCGAGGAACTCGAGGGCGAAGCTCCGGAGCAGTACGCGCGCCGGGTGGTCCTGAGCACCGGGTTGACGGCTGCCGCGGTGGCCCGCGCGGTCGAGGACGTCGTCACTCAGCTCGGTGCGCTACCGAGCACCACGGCCGCGGAGCTGCCGGCGACGGAATTCGGTCAGGGATTCCGAACCAGGTGGGTACCGCGGGGCAAAGTCTTCGCCGCGGTCTTGGCCAGCAACCATCCCGCACCCAACGCGACCTGGGTACAGGCTCTCTTCCACGGCTACGGCGTGCTGGTTCGCCCGGGCGGCCGCGATCCGTTCACCCCCCGTCGACTGATCGCGGCGTTGCTGGCGGCAGGGCTGTCCCCGCACAAGGTCGCGTTCCTGCCTTGTGCCCGCGGGGTCGGGGAGTTCCTCCTCAAGGAAGCCGATCGGGGCATCGTGTACGGCGGCGAGCGGGCCACCGCGGCTTGGCGCGCCCGGGAGCCGGTCGCCGTCCGCGGACCCGGCAGGGCCAAGGCGTTGCTCGACACGGACCTCGACGACGCGGTGACGGATCACCTGGTTCGCTCCGTCGCCTTCGATGGCGGTGTCCGCTGCAACAACCTGTCCGCGGTGCTGACCACGCGGCCGGTGGCCGGGGTCGCCGACCGGCTGGCGGAACGGCTGAGCGGGTTACCGGTGCTCCCGGTCACGAATCCGGATGCCGTGTTACCAGCGGTGAGCCGGGACGGCGCAAGGCAGTTGCGGGGCCAGGTCGACGCGTTGCGCGCCGAACTGAAAGACCACAGTGGACAGTTCTATGGCGGAGACTTCCTCGTGGAACTGGCTGACGGCTCGTTCGCGTTGCGCCCGCTGGTGTTGTCGGCCGATCGGCCCGGCCACTCGATGGTGGGCACGGAGCTGCCCTTTCCCTTCGTCGTGGTCGCCCCGTGGAGCGAGCAGGACGGGGTCGGTCCCCTGAGCGACTCGCTCACGCTGAATCTGCTCACCGGCCGGGAAGACCTGGTGGAGCGCGCGGTTCGGGAAACCGGCGTTCGCAAGATCACGCGGGGCCTCGTGCCGCCTTGGGCCACGGCGCCCGGAATCCCGCACGACGACAACTTCACACAGTTTCTGCTGGAGCCCAAAGGTGTTGTCAGCAAAAGCCATTCGACGAGCGAGCAATGACGAACGCGCGCTCTGGTCCCGATCCGCGAGGAGTATGCACGATGCGAGACGCTGTCCAGGTTCTGGTGATCGGCGGGGGCCCCGCGGGGTCCACGACGGCAACCCTGCTCGCCCGAGAGGGGTTCGCCGTCACGTTGCTGGAGCGGGATCACTTCCCTCGCTACCACATCGGCGAGTCGCTGCTTCCCTCCTGTCTCCCCATCCTCGACCTCATGGGAGCCCGGGAGAAGATCGAGGCCCATGGATTTCAGAAGAAAGGCGGCGCCTACTTCGAGTGGGGGCCCGAGAAATGGGACCTCCGGTTCAATGAACTCGACGACACCACCTACAGCTGGCAGGTCATCCGTTCCGAGTTCGACCACCTGTTGCTCGAGCACGCGAAGAGCCAGGGCGTCGAAGTGCACGAAGGGGTGGCCGTGCGGGAGGTCGTTTTCGAAGAAGGCCGTGCGGTGCGGGCACTGTGGGAAAACACCGACCGCGGGGACAGCGGGGTGATCGGCTTCGACTACCTGGTCGACGCCTCCGGGCGGGCCGGCGTACTCGCCACCAAACACCTCGGCAGCCGCCGGGTCCACGACGTGTTCAAGAACATCGGTGTGTGGGGTTACTGGAAAGGCACCCAGCCCCTGGAGCCGGGGCCGGACGGCGCCATCGCGGTGTGCTCGGTCCCGCAGGGCTGGCTCTGGGGTATCCCGCTGCACGACGGCACGATGAGCATCGGCGTGGTCACCAGCAAGCGGCATTTCCGCGAGGAACAGGCCAAGCACCCCGATCTCGCGGCGATCTACCACAAGAAGATCGCGGAAAGCCCGCTGATCGCCGGCCTCGTCGACGGAGCCGAGCTGGTGTCCGACGTCAAGGCGGAGACCGACTACTCCTACGTGACCGAGAACTTCGCGGGCCCCGGTTACCTGCTCGCCGGTGACGCCGCGTGCTTCCTGGACCCGTTGCTGTCGACCGGGGTGCATCTGGCCACCTACAGCGGTCTGCTCGCCGCGGCCACGGTCTCCTCGATTCTGCGGGACGGGGTCGACGAGGAGAACGCGCTGAGCTTCTACGGCACCGCCTATCGGAAATCCTATGAGCGGCTGCTGGTCCTGGTCTCGGTCTTCTACCAGAGCTACCGCGGACGCGACGAGCATTTCTTCGAGGCGCAGCGGTTGACGACCCGCGAGAAGCAGGGACTCAAGCTGCACGAGGCGTTCCTGAACATCGTCACCGGTATCGAGGATCTGGCCGACGCCAAGGAGGAGGCGTACCAGGCCGTGGCGAGGACCCTCGCCGGCCCGGAAGCGGCTTCCAGCAACCCGCTCGCCAACCACAACGCGTCGATGGAGCAACTGCCCGATGCGCCCGGCCGCGCCCTGGAGGGGCTCTATCTGGAGACGGAACCGAAGCTGACCCTGCGCCGGGCCGCCGACGCGCGGGTGGAGGCGTGACCAAGCAGGCGTCGGCGGGCTCGACTGAGAGGAGATCCCATGCAACGCTACAGCGCACCCGCGCGTGAGCTGAGGCTGCGCCGTCTGCACCGCTATCACGAGCAGCGGCTGATGGTCGTGCCGCTGGACCACTCCGTGACCGATGGCCCGATCACGGGTGGCAACCGGGTCGACAGCCTGGTCGGGAAGCTGGCGTCCGCACAGGTGGACGCGGTCGTCCTGCACAAGGGCGTCCTGCGCTACGTGGACCCGCGCTGGTTCGAGTCCACCTCGCTCATCGTCCACATGAGCGCGAGCACGGTGCACGCCCCCGACCCGAATGCCAAGTACCTGGTCGCCGACGTGGAAGAAACCCTGCGGCTGGGGGCCGACGCGGTCAGCATGCACGTGAACATCGGTTCAGCCGAGGAGCGGCAACAGATAGCGGACCTGGCGGCGGTCGCCGATGCGTGCGATCGGTGGAATCTCCCGTTGCTCGCGATGATGTACGCACGCGGACCGAAGATCGAGAACCCGCGCGATCCCGCGCTCATCGCGCACGCCGTCACACTCGCCGCGGACCTGGGCGCCGACATCGTCAAGACCATGTACACCGGGTCGGTGGAGACGATGTCCGAGATCACCCGATTGTCTCCGGTGCCGCTGGTCGTGGTCGGCGGGCCGCGCAATCCCGATCTCGCCGCGGTCCTGGCGTATGTCGAGGAAGCGCTCCGCAGCGGTGTCGCCGGAGTGGCCATGGGGCGCAACGTCTTCCAGGCCGCGAACCCGATCGAGGCGGCGCGTTCGGTCGCGGACCTGGTCCACGACCGCGTCGATCTGGAGGCGGCGGGGTTCGGCGAACTCGCCGCGCCCCTGGGTTGACGGCCTTCGACGGCCACCATTTCCCACCTTTTCGTAACGATCTCTTGGAGTGATGACGTGAAGCTCAGTTGGCTGGACATCCGTTCCGTCGGGGACGGCAAGGAAGCCGTTGTGCAAGAGGCTTTGCACAACCGCCTGGACGGCATCGTCGCGGACGACGTGCTGGATCTGGCGGACCTCCCCCCGACGATCACGAAGGTGCTCTTCCCGCGGAGCACCGAATTGCCGGAGGACTTCGGGGACGCCACCGTCGTCATCGTGGATCCGGCCAGGCATGGGATCACTCCGGCGGAGTTGGCGCTGAAGCACCCCGACATGGAGTTCGGCCGGTTCGTGGAAATCATCGACGCGCCGACACTGGAGGACGCCTGCGAATCCGCTCGTACCGACAAGTGGAGTCTGCTGCTGTTTCGCGATCCGACCAAGATCCCGCTCGAGATCGTGATTGCCGCCGCCGCCCGGTCGACCGGGAGCCTGATCACCGTCGCCCAGGACGTCGAGGAGGCGGAGATCATCTTCGGCGTTCTGGAACATGGTTCGGACGGCGTGTTGATGGCTCCCCGGGCAGTCGGGGATGCCGCACGGTTGAAGGCCTCGGCGAGGAGCGGCACGCCAGACGTCAACCTGGTGGAGCTGGAAGTTGTCGAAACGAACCACATCGGCATGGGCGAGCGCGCCTGCGTGGACACCTGCACGTATTTCCGCAAGGACGAGGGCATCCTGGTCGGCTCGCATTCCAAGGGGATGATCCTTTGCGTCAGTGAGACACACCCGTTGCCGTACATGCCGACTCGGCCCTTCCGGGTGAACGCCGGGGCCATCCACTCGTACACGTTGTCCAAGGACGAACGGACCAACTACCTCAGCGAGCTGGCGGCCGGGAGCAAGGTGATGGCGGTCGACATCAAGGGACAGACCCGGATGGTCAACGTCGGCCGGGTGAAGATCGAGTCGCGTCCGCTGATCTCCATCGACGCGGTCGCCCCCAACGGGCAGCGGGTGAACCTGATCCTGCAGGACGACTGGCACGTTCGGGTGCTCGGCCCGGGCGGTTCGGTGCTCAACTCCACCGAGCTCAAACCGGGAGACAAGGTGCTGGGCTACCTGCCCAGCGAGGACCGCCACGTCGGATACCCGATCAACGAGTTCTGCCTGGAGAAGTGAGCGGCACGATGGCGAGGGACCGCCGACGGGTATTTGACGCCCATGCGCATCTGCCGCCCGGAGCGGAGGCCGTGAACCGGCTCCTGGAAGTCATGGACGACTGCGGGATCGACCGTGCCGTCGTCGTCGCCGGTGGTGTGCTCTCCCCCGATCAGCTGTCCCGGCAGATCATCGAGGGCGGTCAGGTGGAGAACGACGCGGACAACGAAATGGTGCTGGCGGGCTGCGAGCGCGCGCAGCGACGGCTGGTCCCGTTCTTCTTCGCCAATCCGCACCGCAACGGGGAGGACTATCGCGCGCACGGGGCCCGGTTCCGCGGCCTCAAGCTCGCCCCCTCCGTGCACGGCGTGAGTCTCGCCGATGAGCGCACCGCGGGACTGGTCGAAGAAGCCGGCGGGTTCGGGCACGGGGTTTACCTGCACTGCATTCAACGCCCTGGCTTTCAGGTCGCCGAACTCGTCCGGCTGGCGAAGCGGTTTCCCCGGGTCGGCTTCGTCCTGGGACATGGGGGAGTGGGGGATCTGGACCTTTATGGAATCGACCTGATCGCGCCGGTGGGCAACGTCGCCCTGGAGACCTCCGGTAGCTACACCAGCGTGGTGCGGGCAGCTCTCGACCGCCTCGGCCCCGACCGGGTGCTCCTGGGCACCGAATACCCGCTTCAACACCCCAGCGTCGAACTGGCCAAGTACCGGGTGTTGGAACTCTCGGAGGACCACTGGCGGCGAGTGACCTGGCTGAACGCATGCCGATTTGCAGGGGAGACCGAATCATGAACGGAGAATTGCCGAAGCTGCCGGAAATAGGCCAATGGGGCTCGGTCGAGGAGCTGTACCGGCTCCAGGACGCGCGCCTGCCCGATGCCCTGGCCTTGGCCCACCGCTCGCCGTTCCACCGGCGACGGCTGGGGCCGGGGGAACTGCCGGGGACCGTCGAGCAGCTGGCCGGCATCGCGCTGAGCACGAAGGAGGACCTGCGGGAGAGCCACCCGTGGGGCATGCTGGCCGTCCCCAAGGAAGAACTCGCGACGTACCACGAATCCAGCGGCACATCGGGCGAGCCGACACCGTCGTACTTCACCGAGGCCGACTGGTACGACGTCATCGATCGCTTCTCGCGCAACGCGATCGGCCTGCTGCCCGCGGACACGGTGCTGGTGCGCACGCCGTATTCGATGCTCACCACGGCACATCAGGCGCATCAGGCCGCCCGGCTCCGGGGCGCGACCGTCGTCCCGGCGGACAACCGTTCCCTGGTGATGCCCTACGCGCGGGTGATCAAGGTGCTGCGCGATCTCGAGGTGACGGTCGCGTGGTGCCTGCCGACCGAGTGCCTTTTGTGGGTGGCCGCGGCCCGGGCGGCCGGTCTGCGTCCCGAACGTGATTTCCCGGCATTGCGCGGATTCCTGCTCGCCGGTGAGCCGCTCACCGAGGCGCGACGGACACGGATCGGGCAGTTGTGGGGAGGCAGTCCCGTCCGGCAGGACTACGGATCCACCGAGACCGGGAGCCTTGCCGGGGAATGCCCGGCCGGGCGGATGCACCTGTGGGCCGACCGGTTCCTGGCCGAGGTGTACGACCCGGCGACGGGGCGAAGTTCTCGTGAGGGTACCGGTCAACTGGTCATCACGACGCTCTACCGCGCGGCGATGCCGTTGCTGCGCTACAACCTGGAGGACACCGTCCGGGTCTCCTCGGCCGACTGCGAGTGCGGTTGGCACCTCCCGTCCATCGAGGTTCTCGGCCGGTCGGCCGGTGGGTATCCCGTCGGCGGCGTCCGGGTCGCGCAGCACGAGATCGAGCAACTCGTCTTCGGCCTGCCCGAACAGCGCGGCGTGCTGTTCTGGCGGGCCCGGGCCAGGCCGGCGATGTTGGAGGTCGAGATCGAGGTGCCGGATGACCAGCGCGCGGCGGCGTGCGCCGAGCTGACTTCGCGGGTGCGGGAGTCCCTCGGCGTGGACTGTGCGGTGCGCGGAGTCCCCACCGGCACGCTCGTGTCCCCGGAGGTGCTGACCAAGCAACACGAATTCGTGAAGCCCAAGACGCTCTTCGCGGACGACGAAGACTGGTCCAGGTCAGTGATCTACTACTGATGACCGGACAATCCATGACCGAACGCGCCGATCTGGGCGGTGCGCTGCGGTCCGCGTTGCGGGCCGTTCCCACCGGCGTCGCGCTGCTGACCGTGGGCCCCACCGCCACGGCCACCGGGATGGTGGTCAATTCCGTGGTCTCCGTCTCCCTCGATCCGGCGCTGGTGCTGGTGAGCGTGCACCGCGACTCGCGAACGCTCCGACCGCTGCTGGCAGCGCGCCGTTTCGGCGTGAACTTCCTGAATGCTCGGCAGAGGTGGATCGCCGAACGATTCGTGGCATCGAGCCGGCCGTGCGGCCCGGTTGCCGTCCGTGCGCTCGGCGGTGAATGCGGGGCCGGCGGTGAACCGCTCGTCTCGGACGCGCTTTGCGCTTTGGAGTGCGAGCTGGAGAACACCTACCCGGCCGGGGACCACCGGCTGCTGCTCGGCCGGGTCGTCGCGGTGCGCCACGGCGACCCGGAAGCGGAGCCACTGGTCTTCCACCGGAGCGATTACACGACAGTCGCGCCGTCCCCATCGGCGCGCCCGAAACCCGACCGGAGTGTCACTGTGCCTTCGTCTACCCTGCGGACCGAAATCTGCGTCATCGGTGGCGGCCCCGCCGGACTGCTGCTGGCCCTGCTCATGGCCTGGCGTGGGCAGCACGTCGTGGTGCTGGAGAAACGGGAGGAGCTGCGGGCCGCGCCGCCGATTTCCCCGCTGCTCCATCCCCCGACCCTGCGGCTCCTCGAACGGGCCGGAGTGCTCGGCGAATTGCTCGCCGAGGGCCAGCGGATCACCGGAGTGTCCGAATACGGCCCCGAAGGGCTCACCTCCGCGTGGGCGTACCGGGACGTCCCCGGTTGCCCCTTTCCGTACTCGTTGAGCGTGCCGCTCTCGGCGTTCAACCGGGTGCTGCTGGACGCGGTGGGCAGGGAATCGCGCATCACCGTTCGCGCCGGGGTGACCGTGACGGGTCTGACCCAGGACGGCGGGGGCCGGTACGGCGTTCTGGCGGAACGGGACTCGGCGGCGTTCGAGGTCGCGCCGGGATATGTCGTCGCGTCGGACGGGAAGTTCTCCTCGGTCCGCGGCATGGCCGGCATCGACGCGGAGGTGTTCGAATTCGACGTGCCTCTCCTGCAGTTCATCGCGCCGCGCCCGCGGCACTGGCCGGCGGAGATGAAGGTCTACCGACAGCCGTCGGCGAACGCGTGGACCATGCCGATCGCGGGCGGTGACCAGGTCGTGATGTGGCTCGCCACCCCGGAGGAGGTCGCCGGGCTGGGCGTCGGCGATGTCCGCGAACTCGCGAACCGGGTCACCGCGGCGGTACCGGCGCTCGCCGAGGTGATGGCCGGGATCACGAGGTGGGAGCAGGTCGTCGACATCCACCACCACGTGCTGCAGCCGCGCGTGTGGCATCAGGCGAACCTGGTGCTCCTCGGGGACAGCGCGCACGGCATGCACTCGCTTGGCGGTCAGGGGCTCAACATGTCGCTGCAGGACGCGGTCCTCCTCGCGGAGGTGCTGGACCGGGCGATCGCCGAGGGCAACGCCGGCCAGATCGCCGAATACGAGATGGTGCGGAAGCCGTTCGTCGAGCACTTCCAGCAGTTCCAGATGAGCCTGCCGACGCTGTCCTCCCACCCGCGGTCACCCCGGCCCGGCCAGGGGCCGCCGCCGTCGCTGGTGGAGGTCATGGCGCTGGGACAGGAGGAGTTGCGTCCCTTGTACACGCGACTTCGCCAGGAGGCGGGATGAGCCTGGCCACCGGCGATCAGGAGGCTCGGGACGTGGCGCGCCCGGTCGGCGTCGACCCCGCGGCCTACCTGGGACACATCGGATGCTCAGGGGTCACCGGAACCGGCGCCGGCGCGTTGCGGGAGCTGCAGCGGCGGCATCTCGCGGCCGTGCCCTTCGAGAACCTCGACGTGCTGCGGGGCGTTCCGCTCCCGGACACCACCGGAAAGGCCTTCGGCAAGCTGGTCGACCGGGGACGGGGTGGGTTGTGCTTCGAACTCAACCGTTGCTTCGGCGAACTGCTCGTCGAGCTCGGCTTCCGGGTCACCTTGATCGCGGCCGAGGTGGCGCACCGCGACGGTTTCGTCGAGGGGGTCGACCACCCGCTCCTGATGGTGGCGGCGGAATCGGAGTGGTGGCTGGTCGACGTCGGGTTCGGCGGGTTCTCCGCGCTGGAGCCGTTGCGATTCGACCATCCCGGGCCGCAACGGCAGTTCGGGGTCACCTACCGGGTCGGCATCGAGGGCGACCACCGGGTGGTGTGCCGCCAGGAGGCGGGCGGGGCGTGGACGCCGCTGTTCCGGACCGAAGTTTCCCCGGCCGCGCGGTCCTGGGCGGACTTCGACGAGGTTCGCGCCTTCCACGAGACCTCGCCCGAGTCGCCGTTCACCAGGAAGGTGATCTGTTCGAAGGCGACCGCGAGCGGCCAGGTGCTGCTGGCCGGTCGGCGCCTGGCCGTGCTCCAGGACGGGGAACTCTTCGAAGCCGAACTGGATTCCGGCGGCCCGGTATTCGGTGCGGCGTTGGGGTGGATCCTGTACGGGCACGGGGAGTTCGCGCCCGCGCTCACCCTCGGCTTCGACCGCCAGGCGACCCCGTCGACCCTGGATTAGGCAACCGATGAAGGAAACCGAACCTTCGTCCGGCACGATGCGGAAGGTCGAGACGGGGCCGCGGGTGGCACGGGTGAAGGAGATGGGGAGTTACCTCGCCCTGGTGATCGTCCCCGTGGCGCTCGCGGTGCTCGCGGTGCGGGTGTGGGGTGGCGCCACTCCGGGCCCGGGCGTTCCGGATCCGGGCTCCGCGGCCGGCGCGACGACCGAGACGACGTTGTACCGGCTGCTGCTCGCGGTCGCGGTCATCGTGTCGACGGCGCACGGGCTTGGCGCTCTCGCCGCCCGATTGGGGCAGCCCAGGGTGATCGGCGAGTTGGTGGCCGGGCTGCTGCTCGGTCCGCTGGTCCTGGGGGCGGTGCTTCCCGAAGTGCAGGGGTGGGTCTTCCCGGCGCAGATCGGGCCCGCACTGGATGTGCTGGCACAGCTCGGGGTCATCTTCTTCATGTTCCTGGTGGGGCTCGAACTTCCGCTCGGCACCCTGCGGCGCGACGGTCGTTCCGCGGTCGTACTGGGACATGCGGGCATCGCGTTGCCCTTTCTCGCCGGCGCCGTTCTCGGTCTCACCCTGCTGGAGCGCTATCGGCCCGCGAACATCGGTGTCGTTCCGTTCGTGCTCTTCTGCGGTCTGGCCCTGAGCATCACCGCCTTTCCCGTACTGGCTCGGATCCTCGCGGAGCGGGGACTGCACCGCACGCCGGTGGGCGCACTGGGGCTTGCCTGCGCGGGGATCGGTGACATCACCGCCTGGTGTCTGCTCACCTTCGTGATCGCGGAGGTGCGGAGCGACGGCGCGATGGGCGCTGTGGCGGGCACCGTGGCGCTGACCGTCCTATTCGGACTGATGATGGCGTTCGTCGTGCGGCCCCTGCTGGCCGGCTGGTTGCGGCGGTTCGCGGACCGCGAAAAGGCGGGAAATCTGGTGGCCATGACGCTGCTCGTCGTCATCCTGCTTTCGGCATGGGGCACCGAGCGGATCGGAGTGCACGCGATTTTCGGTGCTTTCGTCGCCGGCGCCGTGATGCCGCGGTCTTCGCCACCGGTGCGGCGATTCGCGGACCGCCTCGAGGGCCTGACCATGTGGCTCATGCTTCCCCTGTTCTTCGCCACGGTCGGGCTGAAGACGTCCGTGGATGGGCTGGGGAACGCGGGCGTCTGGCTTGCCGGGCTGGTGATCCTCGTGGTCGCCATGGTCACCAAGATCGTGGGCACCGCGGTGGCGGGCCGGTTCGTCGGCCTGGAAAGGCGTGCGTCGTGGAGCGTCGGCGTGATGATGAACTGCCGTGGCCTCACCGAACTGGTCGTGCTCAACATCGGTCTTTCACTCGGTGTCATCGGCCCCGATCTCTTCGCGGTCCTGGTGCTGATGGCGTTGTTCACGACCGCGATGACCGGACCACTGCTCTCCCGCCTCCGGTTGGAACCGGACCTGGCCGGTGTGGCCGCCGGCGGTGGGTACGGGAGGAAAGGCGATGACCGTGCGGGATGACGGAGCGGCGGCAGCGGTACTGGTGCAGAAATACGGTGGCAGCTCCCTTGCCACGACCGAACAGGTGCGCGCCGCGGCGCGCCGGATCGGGGCGGCCCATCGGGCGGGCGGAAAGGTGGCGGTGGTGGTCTCGGCACAGGGCGACACCACCGACGAACTGCTGCGGCTCGCGGCCGAGGTGAATCCGTCCCCGGCGGGGCGCGAGCTGGACCAGCTGATGGCCACCGGGGAGACCGCTTCCGCTTCGCTGATGGCCCTGGCCCTGCAGGCCATCGGCGTTCCGGCGATTGCTTTGTCGGGAGCGCAGAACGGGATCCTGGCGACCGGGCGGCACGGTGCGGGGATCATCGTGGCGGTCGACACCGAGCGTGCGAACCGCTTGATGCGCGACGGCGTTGTCGTTGTGGTGGCGGGTTTTCAGGGTGTGGACGCGGAGGGCGACGTCATCACGCTCGGCCGGGGTGGTTCGGACACCAGCGCGGTGGCCATCGCGGCCGAAACCGGTGCTGGGCACTGTGAGATCTATACCGATGTCGACGGCGTGTACACCGCGGACCCGCGCATTGTCGCGTCCGCGCGGGTGATGCCCGTGGTGGACGTCGACGTGATGGCGGAGATGTCGTTCGCCGGGGCCAAGGTCATGCATTCCCGCGCCGTCGAACTCGCGGCGATGTACCGGGTCGAGATCCACGTCGGACACTCCGCCGCAGCCACGCCGGGCACGCGCATCCAGATCAAGGACGGAGAGAAAATGCTCGAGGCGAAGCCTGCCGTAATGGCTGTCGTGCATGACACGAACGTGGTGCGCCTGGTCATGCGTACCGCGCGTCGGGACGGTGAACTGATGCCAACCTTGTTCCGTTTGCTGGCACAGCAAGCGATTCCGGCCGATATGACCACCATTTCCGAACGGGACACGAACGAATTCTCCATCGGCATCGCGGTCCGCCGGATCGACGCCGAGCCCGCCCGTGCCGTTCTGTCTGAGCTCGCCAACGGCTGCGGCGGGCGAGTCGAGGTGGACGACGGCATCGGAAAGCTGTCCATTGTGGGCAAGGGCCTGCTCAACCGTCCCGATTGCATCGCTCGAATGTTGTCGTCCCTCACCCGGGCGGGAATCCCCACCACGTCGGTCTCAACCTCGCAGTTGAGGATCTCGACCACCGTCCCGGCGCAAGAGGTGACCCGCGGGGTCGAGGTCCTGCACACCGCCTTCGGCCTCGATTCGCAAAACCCGGCGCTCGAACCCGCTCATAAAGTCTGAAGCGACGACCGACAACGGACCCACAAACACATCGACCCGGGCCGATCGGGTGCCCTCAGCAGAATTCGAACCTGCGGCACCTGCGCCCAGGAAGAGCGGTTTAGTTGCCTGCTAGAGCCTCGTAGAGCCTTCCTTTGGATTACAGGTCTCGCGGCAGAGATGAATCTTGAACCCCAGAGCTCGGCGAAGCAGCCACTGTTCGCGCGTAGTTCGGTGACCAGTTGCTGGAGCCGCCAGCCGGCTGGATAGTGGGCGGCGGCCGCGCACGTCGGCGCCTGCGTGGCCGCATGGTCAAACCCGCGATGGTCGATTCATCTCCAGGCGCGGAGCTGCTTCGGGCCGTGTCGAGAATCCCGCGTGGTCGCGTCCGAGGGCGTGGTGGCCGAGGCTCACTTGCGGGGGTGTGGCTGAGGACGGCCACTTTTCGTGGTTGCGACGTGATCCCGCAACCACGAAAGGGCGGCCTCAGTCAGTCGAAGGGGCGGTTGATGACGTGGAGGGTGGGGGTGGTGCCGTTGGGCGGTGTGGTTATGGCGAGGAGTTTTCTGGTGCCGTCGGCCCAGGTGAGTCCGCGTGGGGCGAGGACGCCGCTGTCGGTGATGTTGAGGGTGTTCTCGGGGACGGCGCCGCCGGTCTTGTAGAGGTAGGCGTCGTCGCGTGGATTGCGGACGCCGGTGGCGAGGTATTTACCGTCGGCGGAGGTGGCGACTGAGTTGGGGTAGCTGCCGGTGTGGTAGGCGCCGGCTCGGGAGAGATCGGCGGTCGCGAAGGCTTCGACGTGGTCGCGGGAGCCGGATGCGGTGTAAAGGGTGGCGCCGTCGGGCGACAGGGACAGATCGGCGAGATCGCTGCCGACGACATTGCCCGCGCCTCGGGATTCGAGTTTGCCGGCGGTCACGGCGTAGACGCGGATGTTGGCGGGGCTGAGTTGCGGTTGCCCGGCGACGACTGGGCCGTCGGCGTCGGGTTGCGCGGTGAGCAGTGGTGCGCGCTGGTATTGGGCGTCGCCTTGCAGGTCGAGAGTGACGGCCGGTGGTGTCGTGGCGGTGTCCAGTTTGCCGATGCCGCCGGTCCAGTTTTCTTCGCAGCCGTAGCCGAACCAGATGGTGCCTTCGGTGCGAGCGAGGTGGGTGGGGCAGGTTTGGGCGCCGGTGGCGTAGCGCGCGGTTTCGGTGAGCGTGGTGGTATCGATGGCGGAGATCGCGTCGCCGGAGGCCTGGGCGACGTAGAGGGTGCGGTTGTCGGCGGACAGGGCCAGGCCGGTGGCGCCGTACTGGCCGCTGATGGTTTTGCGGACGTTGCCGGAGAAGTCGGTCACCACGACCGCGTTCGTGGACTTGCCGCCGGAGATGAACACCCGGTGGTTGGTCTCGTCGACGACGGTGTCGGCATAGGCCGGAAGGCCGAGTGAGCCGCGGGTTTCCGCGTTCGCGTTGGGCGAGGTGGCTATCAGTAGCGAGGCGGCGACGGCAGGCAAAAAGGTGAGCGTGATTCTTCGAACTGAAGGCATCCCCCGGTCCCCATTTCGTGAAGTATTGACGAAGCTTCTTGATTCTCCCAGTGGAAAGTATCGATAACTGATCGGGAACGGATACCGCTCTTCGGTCGCATCCCACGCGGCCGAACGGGCTTCTGGCTGGTAATCGAGGCGGTCCGCGAAGATCATTTAGTTGATGCCATGAGGGATGTCTGCCTCGGCGTTGGTGAGAAACCGGCCAAACGGCCTATGGTGTGCGAACTGACCTTCACGCTACCGTCAGTCGCAGAGTCGTTTGTCCTGGGGATCCGTCGGGGAGGGTGCACGGCTCGTCGTCCGTATTTTCCGTGATGGTTTGGGGGAGCCCCAGTCATGGTTAAATTTCGCGCGCTGTTTTCTTCTGCCCTGGTAGCGATCCTGTTTCTGGCCGGTCTTTCGCCAGGCCAGATGGCTTCGGCCGCACCGTCCACAGTGGCTGGTTCGGTCCGGCAAGCCGAGGTGCGGCAGCCGAATGTCGCGCCGACTCCTCCGGGTCCGGAAAATGCTCTGCCCCGCCAGGAGCCCACGCCGACCGGCGGTGTGCTCCTGGAAGCGAAGCGGGCCGGCGAGCAGGTTGAGCGGCGGACGGCGACGACGAAGTCCTACCGGCTGGCCGACGGCCGGACGGAGGTGGAGGTGTCGGCCGGCCCGGTGCACTACCGGGACGCGGCCGGGAACTGGCAGGAGATCGACACCCGGATCGCTGGTGTGGACGCACGATCCGGATTCGCCTTTGCCAGCGAACGTGGCTTGTACCGAAGCTATTTCGGTGCCGGCTCGGACCGGATGGTGAAGTTCCAGCTCGGTGAGCGGCAGGTGGAACTCGGCCTGGACGGCCCGGCGCGTGGCTTGGCTCCGAAGGTGGACGGCAACTCGATCTCCTACCCGGATGCGGCGGGGGATGCGGATGTGGCGTATGAGGTCACACCGCAGGCGTTGAAGGAAAAGATCGTCTTAGACAAGGCGCCTGCCACGGCGGCGTTCACCTTCTCGCTGCGGATGGCGGGTGTGGAGGCGAAGCAGCAGGTGGACGGCTCGATCGCCTTCTACCGCCAGGGTGGGGAGGGGCCCGCGCTGTTCTTCATGCCGAAGCCGTTCATGTACGACAGCCGGGATAGCGCGACATCACCGTACGGCAAGGCGTACAGCGACAAGGTCACCCAGACCCTGAAGCAGGAGGGTGACCGGTTCGTCATCGTCGTCACCGCGGACGACGAGTGGCTGCGTGCCGGGGACCGGAAGTTCCCGGTGGTGATCGATCCGACGATCAAGATCCAGCCGACGCCCACGCAGTCGCAGGACGTCATGATCAACTCGGATGCGCCGGGTACGAACTACGACGGCAACTGGCGGCTGTCGGTCGGCGCCACGACGAGTTCGGTCGCGCGGAGCCTGCTGAAGTTCGACCTGGCGGGCATCCCGGCGGGCACCCGGCTGGACTCCGCGCAGCTGCAGACCTATTACGACCAGGACCACACCACCGGTGCCAACGATGTGGCGATCGAGGCGCGACGCGTGACGGCGCCGTGGACGGAGAACACCGCCACCTGGAACTCGATCAACGCCGCCTTCGGAGAAGTCGGCCAGAATGCCGAGCAGGTCGACAACGGCGACACCGGAAAGACCGCGGTGAACGGGGAATGGCCGGTGGTCAACACCGGCGACGCGCAGCACGCGATCGGTGGCACGTACCGGGTGAACCGGAACTCCCGGACCGGGGAGACGTTCGCCTGGGTGCCGCGGTTGACCGAGCCGGGGGAGTACCAGGTCGAGGCGCACAACGTGGCGGCTGCGGATCGGGCGACGAACGCGCCGTTCACAGTGTTCCACGCCGGTGGCGAGCAGAAGGTGCTGATCAACCAGAGCACGGGCGCCGACGGGGTGTGGCAGCCGCTGGGTAAATGGGGTTTCAACGCGGGGACCAGCCACAAGATCGTGCTGGGTGATGTCGCGAACCGGGCGGTGGTGGCCGATGCGGTGCGGCTGACCAAGCTGGGTGTGCAGTTGAAGAAGGCCAACAAGGCCAATGTGTGGCACAGCTTCAGCGTGCGCTCCACCGTGCAGGACTGGCTCAACGGCACCCACCCCAACCACGGTTTCATGCTGAAGGCAGCCGACGAAGCGTTGGGCAAGGGCGGGCCGCGGTATGCCGCGGCGGAGTTCGCCTACAACGGTGAAAGCGCGCACACCCCGAAGCTGCTGCTGACCTACGGACGTCCGGGTGTGTCGCTGGACGCGCCGACCAGGATCCGGGCTACCGGCGCGGATCTGAGCTGGAGCCAGTACCGCGATCCCTCGACCGATCCCGGAGACGACCTGGTCGAGTACCAGGTGCACCGCAGCGTTTTCCAGAACTTCCGGCCGTCCGCGGCCACTTTGGTGGCGCCGATCAAGGCGGACAGGACCAGCTACAACGACACCACCGCGACCCCGACCCGGGCCGATGACCCGCAGCCGTTCGGCAGCGCCTTCTACTACGTACTCGCGGTCAAAACCAGGGACGGGCAACTGATCCCGTCACAGACGCAGCTGGTGCGCCTGCCCAAGGCAGGCCGGGTCGTCAAAGTCGTTCAGGGCGACACACCGGACACCACCCTGACGGCGAAGCAACCCGACGGTGGGCACGATCAACTCACCGGTGAACCCTGGCTGATGGTCGGTAACTCGAGCGCCACGTTCGGCGCCGCCCGCGCCGTCGTCAAGTTCCCCAACCTCGGTCTTCCGGCGGGGGCCCGGGTGGTGGACACCGAGCTCGGCCTGTGGGGATTCACCTCTGTCATGGACGGGGCCATCGGCACGGGCACCTACGAGCTGCACGGCCTGACCAGGGACTTCGACGAGGCTGCCGCCTCGTGGAACCGTGCCGGTCCGGCCGCGGCCTGGTCCGCTCCGGGTGGCGACTTCGACCCGGCGATCGCCGGCGCGGTCGACAAGGTCACCAACGACCCGACCTGGCGTACCTGGAAACCGAACGCCCTGGTGCAGAAATGGGTTAACGAACCTGCCTCGAATCGAGGCGCTCTGATCAAGCTGGCCGACGAGTCCAAGGCCACCGAGCGCACCTTGTTCCTGTCGAGCGAGGCCGCCGAACCGGAGCTGCGTCCCCGGTTGCTCATCACCTACACCGAGCAGACCGCGGAAAACACCTACTACGCACCGACCACCCCGGATCGGATGATCCCCGGCGACGAGTACACGGTTCCCGTCACGATCACCAACACCACCGGCGCCGCGTGGCCGAAAGCCGACTGGGCACTGTCCTACCACTGGGCACTCCCCGACGGGACCGACTACACCAACCCCGGAAACCGTGCCGAAACCCTTTTGCCAGCCGATATCCCGGTCGATGATGTGTCCACAGTGGACGCAAAGGTCAAGGCCGCGATTCCGGTCGATCTCGGAAACAAGCGCGAGTCGTTCATCCTGAAATGGGACCTCCGCAATACCAAGACCGGGAAATGGCTTTCGGAAATCAGCAAGGTCCCGCCGCTCGCGCAGAACATCACTGTCGAGGACCCGACCTCCAACCAACTCGGTTTGGAGAAGTTCTACCAGTACACCGCCGTGGGCACCGGCGCCGGTTCGACCGCGATGGTGAACCAGTTCGCCGGGAACGCGGTGTGGAGTTACAACGCCTTCTCCCACCCGAGCCGAGGACCGGCGACTTTCCTGCGGATGACCTACAACTCCCAGGACACCTCCAACTCCTACATCGGCTACGGCTGGTCCCTGTCCACCTCGACCACCATGCGACTCGGGTCGCCATTGGAGTTCTACGGCTGGGCAGGGCCCGGGTTTCCGCAGAAAGTGGTGTTGGCCGACGGCGATGGCACCCGTCACCAGTTCGAACTGAACAAGCACAACAGCGGCAACCCGGCGGACTGGGACTACGACAAGCCCGCGGGTGTGCATTCCTACCTGCAACGCAACGGCGGCGATGACGCGACCCGCATGTGGGTCATGACCAGACCGGACCGGACCCAGTTCTTCTTCGACACCGACGGCTACCAGACCGCGACCGTCGACAAGAACGGCAACGAGATGCAGTTCACCTATGAGCGATCCAGCATCTCGAACCGCAACACCGGGGTCCTGCGGTACATCACCGACGCCACCGGCCGCCGCACGCTGAACCTCGAGTACTACGCCCACGGCGACCCGGAATACGACTACTACACCGGCGACAAGAAACAGCACGGCACCAACCTCGCCAACGGCAAAATCGCCAACCAGCTCAAGGCCATCAGCGACATCACCGGCCGCCGCGTCGAATTCGTCTACAGCGATCGCGGCCTGCTCCAGGAGATGACCGACGGCGCAGGAACCCAGGCGTCGAAAAAGTTCATGTTCTTCTACGACAACACCTGGCTCGACAAAAACCCGAAACTGCTCGCGGTCACCGATCCGCGCGGCCACTCCACGGGGCTGACCTACCACAGCGACCCAAGCCGCAAATGGAAGGTCGAGAAGTTCACCGACCGCAAGCAGAAGAACACCAGCTTCGACTACCGCGACCCGGACGGCGACCAGGGCTCCTTCGTCGAGTCCACCGTCACCGACGCCCGCAACAACCCCACCACCACCCTGATCGACGGCTACGGCAGACCCACCAAACTGACCAACGCAAAAAACGAGAAGACCGAACTCACCTGGGACACCGACAACAACGTCCGCCGGTTGGAGGAGGACAACAAGGCGGTGTTCACCTGGGTCTACGACCCAAATACCGGATTCCCGGTCGAGATCAAGGACGCCGAGGCCAACGCGGCGAACGGGCCACCCACCAAGCTGGCCTATCACACCGGGCTCAAGGGGCACGTCGCAGACCTCAACGAGAAGACCAGCCCCGAGGGCCGGAAGTGGCAGTTCACCTACGACGGCACAGGAAACCTGGTCGCGGTGACCGACCCGATGGGGACCTCAACCCCTACCGAGGGCGACTACACCAGCACCTACGCCTATGACGACGTCGGCCAGCTCATCACCGCCACGGACGCCAACGACAACGCCACCCAGTACCGCGACTACGACGCGACCGGCTACCCGACGCGGACCATCGACCCGTACAACCGGGCCCAGACGGTCAAGTACGACGCGCTCGGCAACGTCCTGCAGTCCAAGGACGCCAAGGGCAAGACCAGCGAGTTCACCTACGACGTCTTCGCCAGGCCGCTCACCTCGAAGACCCCGCTGGACGCCGACAACGGGAAATACATCTTCACTCCCGGCCCGGAGTACGACCCCAACGACAACGTCATAAAGCACACCGCCGCCGAAAGCGTCGTCAACACGGCTACCTACGACGCCACGGATCACCTGGAAACGACGACCGCGCCGTCGGACACCCCGGACGGGCCGGCCAAAACGACCCGATACGGGTACGACGACGTCGGCAACTTCACCAGCAGGACCGATCCAAAAGGCGTGCTCACCCCGGCAGACCCGAACGACTTCACCACGAGATACGAGTACGACCAGCTCAACCGGGTCACTGGCACGGTAGACGCCCTGAAGAACAGATCGACCAACGAGTACGACAACGTCGGCAACGTCATCACGGTCGTGGACCCGATCAAGGTTGCTACCGCGGACCTGAACGACTTCACCAGCAAGTATGGCTACGACCGCAACCACCGGGTCACCACCGTCACCGACGCCGCCGGAAGCGGGACCAGCAGCAGGTACGACCGGGACGGCAACGTCATCGAATCCACCGCGCCGGACGCGAACAACGCCAACGCCGCGGATCCGGCAATCAACACCACGCTGATCAAATACGACGCCCGCTCGATGGTCGAGGAGCAATGGGCCCCGTGGCGAAGGGACGACAAGGGCGCGGTCGTCTATCACAAGACCCGGAACGAATACGACGAGGTGGGGAACAAGACCCGCGTCATCACCCCGCGCGGCATGGAGACGGCGGACGATCCGGACGACTTCGCGCACGTGGCGGTCTACGACAAGATGAACCGGGTCGTCGAGCAATGGACGGCGTTCGACAAGGACGACGAGCGGGTCAAGACACCGGACAAGACCTTCAACACCTACGACGAGGTCGGCAACCTGACCGAAGTCAGCGCGCCGCCATCGGCCGGGCAGACGATCCGCAACGTCACCCGCAGCACCTTCTTGGACACCGGCTGGGTCCGGTCCAGCACCGACCCGTGGAACATCACCACGGCCTTCGCGTACGACTCGTTCGGCAATCAGACCAGTCGAACCCTCACCGCGGCTGGCGGCTCGGCCAGCCGGGAGATGAAATGGACCTACTACCCCGACGGCAAGACCAAAACCCGATCTGACGACGGAGCCCCGGTCGGCCGGGACGTCGCCGTGGTGGACAACTCGGATCCGGCCGCGGTAGTGACCGGCAACTGGGGCGTGGCGGGTCCGGCGCCTGATCACGAAGGCTACGACTACCGGCTCCACAACCCGGGGACCGGTGCGGACACCGTCACGTGGAACATCGATGTGCCGCGCAACGGTGCCTACGAGGTCTTCGTCCGGTACACCGCGGCAGCGAAAGCCACCAACGCGACCTACACCGTCGAACACGACGGCGGCAGTGCCACCAAGGTGATCGACCAGACTCAGCAGGCCGGCCAGTGGGTGAGCCTGGGCAAGTACGGGTACACCGAAGACCAGATCCGCAAGATCATATTGAGCGACAAGGCCGACGGCACCGTTGTGGCCGACGCCGTCAAGCTCGTCCGCGACGGCACCGGTGAAAGAGACGATGAGCAGAAGACATTCGGATACGCCTACGATCCGAACAACAACCTGGTGGAGATGACCGACACCAGCCCCGGTTCCGCGGTCGACACGTACACCATCGGTTACAACGGGCTGAACCAAGTCGAAAAGATCGAGGAGAAACTCAAGAATGTAACCAAGAAAACCACCGGTTACACCTACGACGCCAACGGCAACGCGAAGACTCGGACGCATAACGCGCAGAATGCGGTGTACGAGTACGACGTCCGAGACCTGCTCACCAAGGTTACGAACACAGACACCGGGCCGGGTGCGAAATCACAGGTCACCACCTTCGGCTATACCCCTCGGTCGCAAAAGAAGTCGGAGATCAAGGCCAACGGCAATACTGTCGACTACGATCAGTATTACCCCGATAGCCGGTTACGGCATTCCATCGAGAAGAAGGCCGACGGAACGACTGTCGTCGCGGAGCACACCCTCGATTACGACGCGAATGGTCAGTTGATCCGCGACGCGTCACGAAAGATGAACGCGGACAACCACACGGCGGCCATCGACGAGGTCCGCAGCTACACGATCGATCCGCGCGACAGGCTCCGCAAATCTGTGAAGTCCGATCCCGGAGGTAAGGAACTCGAGACCGAGACCTACGTCCACGACGCGAACAACAACGTCATCGAGCAAACCCTCGAAGGCAAGACCACCCGGTACACCTACGACCGCAACCGGCTCATCACCGCGCAGAACGACCAGCACATCACAATCAGCACCTACGACCCCTACGGTCGGCTCGACAAGGTCACCTCGGCCGGGAAGCTCGTCGAAAAGTACCGCTACGACGGCTTCGATCGCGTCGCGGAACATCAAAAGCTCAAGGAAGGCAGCGCGACCGAACGCGTCACCACCCGCTTCACCTACGACCCGATGGACCGCACCACCACCAAGACCGAGGGCGACAAGAAGACCGTCTTCGCATACCTGGGCCTGTCGAACGAGGTCCTCACCGAAGAAACCGCCGGAAAACTTCAGAAGTCCTATCAGTACAGCCCATCCGGAGAGCGCCTCTCGCAAACCAAGAAGACCGGTGACAATCAGAACGAGAACGCCTTCTACGGTTACAACCCCCATACCGACGTCGAGACGCTGACGGACGACAAGGGGGACGCGAAGGCGACCTATGGCTACACCGCCTACGGAAGCAACGACAAGGAGTCGTTTACCGGGATCGACAAGCCCGACCCGCAAAATCCGGCGAAAGAGGCTTACAACCCGTACCGGTACAGCGCGAAACGCTGGGACGGGGCGACCGGCACCTACGACATGGGCTTCCGAAACTATTCCCCCGATCGCAATGCCTTCCTCAACAGGGACTCCTTCAACGGAGCACTCGACGACCTCGGGCTCGCCATCGACCCCTGGACCGGCAATCGCTACGCCTTTGCCGGGGGAAACCCGGCCAGCCGGGTCGAAATTGACGGCCACGAGCCGCGCGACACCGCGATCAACTGCTCGGGTTTCGGAGTCCAGGACTCGGCCGAGACCTGTGCTCCGGAAACCGAGGAAGAAAAGGCCTGGGCAGTCGGTCAGGCGATCTGGTGGGAGCAGTACAAGGCACAAAAAGAATGGGTTCGAAAGAACTCCCCGGAAACCACACGTCCGGAGGAGGTCCTCCAGGACCTGCAGGGAGCCGATTATGTCGGATCGTGGTGGGACCCGAAATACACCGGTGCCAACGGCGAGGTCAAGCGCAATTGCTTCGGCAGGGCGGGATGCCAGAAGGCGATCGAGTACCTGCGTGAGAACAAGGATGACGTCCAAGGCGCCAAGTTCATCGCCGCCACCTACTGCGTGGTCAACATGGAGACCTGCGAGCGGCAGGCGGGAATCGCCAGCATCGGCGAGATGCTTCTGGCCCTGGGCGTTGGCGCGGGTGCGGGGGCTGGCCGGGTCGGGGCGGCCGGAAAGACAGTGCCCAATGCGCTGGAAGCCGCGAGGACGGAAGCGGCGGCGCTGCTGGGGCTTCCCGGCCGGCATCCGACCGTGACGACCGCCGCGGTGGACCGGGTCAGCGGACAGGTGTGGTTCGGCGGAAGTGGGAACCCCAAGATCTTCATTCCGCCGGAGCTGGCGGCTCGGTTGCCGAAGCAGAGCCTGGAGCCGTGGTCCGTGCGGAACTGTGGAGAGGTCGCGGCATGCGCCGGAGCGATTTCACACGGTGCTAAGCTGGAGAACCTTGAGATCGTCTCGGTTTACACTAGAACAGGAATAGTCAAGCCTCCCTGCAGAAACTGTGAAAGATGGGTGTTCGGCGACAAATGAGCGAGCGACCTTCGATCGAACTGTTGAGGCGAGGCGGCTGGATGCCTGGTCGGGAGGTGGAGGTAGAGGATGACCTGCGTGCTCTTGAGGCGGAGGGGCATACGGCCTTCGCGGGTGCGGTTGCTTTTCTCCGCGAGTACTCGGGTCTCGACCTGCCCTGGGACCGGGATGGCTTCGCCGACGAGATCTGGTTCTCCGCCGCCCGGATCTGCCAGGACCGTGATCCGTCGTGGGTCGGTGAGTACGCGGCTCGGGCTGGTACGGCCCTGGTACCGGTCGGGGCCTCCAACACCGGCCATCTGATGCTGCTGATCGGCGAGGACGGTCGCTGGTTCGGTGGTTTCGACGACGAGTTCGGCGAACTTGGCGAAGACCTGCTCTCCTGCCTGGACAACCTAATCCTGGAAAAAGGATTCACCCGAAAACTGTGACACCTGCCCGCCTGGAAAATGGGTGAGAAATACGTCAGTGCCGGGATTGTCGGCCGCCTCGTCGAAGAAAGGAGTTGGGAGCTGCCCGAATATCGGGCTGCGTCGATGGCGCACATTCCGAGAACCCGCCAGGTCGTCCGGGGTGGGGCCTGATCTTGATCCGGCTCGGTAGCTGGCTCCGCTCGGCCGGTCGTCGACGGTCACGGACAGGCCGAACTCGATCGGGTCGCCGAACTTGTCCAGATCGGCGAGGAACGTGGTCCCGCTGAGCTGACCCTCATCGGGGATCTCATCGAGAACGCTCGGCGCGCTCACGAGCCCTTCCAACACCGGAGGAGGTCGCCAAGCGCCTGGACATCGGTACCGACCCG
Source organism: Amycolatopsis anabasis (assembly GCF_009765355.1). Classification (GTDB taxonomy): domain Bacteria; phylum Actinomycetota; class Actinomycetes; order Mycobacteriales; family Pseudonocardiaceae; genus Amycolatopsis; species Amycolatopsis anabasis. Next base: position 158,988 of record NZ_VTHK01000015.1, read on the forward strand.
GACGCCATGCCCACTGTCGCCGAATGGCTCGAGCGCTGGATCGACGGCCGCAAGAAGATCCGGGGCGGCACCGACCGCTCCTACCGCTCTCACATCCGGCTCTGGCTGATCCCACACCTCGGCCACTACCGCCTCGACGAACTCACCATCGACCACATCTCCCGCATGTTCGACGCGATGGCCGAACGCAACGACCGCATTGCCGAAGCCCGCGCCAGCGACGACCCGAAAGTGCGCGTCGGCGTCCGGGGCATGCGCACGATCAGCGCGGCCACCATGCAGCGCTACCGCGCCACCCTGCGCGCCGCACTCAACGCCGCCATCCGCGCCAAACGGGGCCGTAAGGCGGCCCCGCTGATCACGTTCAACCCCGCCTCCTACGTCGAGCTGCCCTCGCGCAAGCGGCCGAAGGCGCTGCTGTGGACCCCGGCCCGGGTCCGCCGCTGGGAAGAGACCGGGGAGAAGCCGTCTCGGGTGATGGTGTGGATGCCCGAGCAGGTCGGCGAGTTCCTCGACTACGCCTACGGCCCTTACTACCCGATCTACCACCTCATCGCCTACCGCGGACTCCGCCGCGGCGAAGGGTGCGGCCTGCCCTGGTGGGAAACCGACCTCGCGGCCCAGGAGATGACCATCTCCGCCGCGCTGATCCAGGTCGGCTGGCAAGTCGAGTTCGGCGAATCCAAGTCCGAAGCCTCCGGACGGGTCGTCGCGCTGGACAACGCCACCACCGAGATGCTGGCCGAACAGAGGGAGCACCAGAACTAGCTGCGCCTCGCCGCAGGTGATGCGTGGCAGAAGACCGGGCTGGTGGTCACCAACCCCGACGGCACCCCGGTACACCCGGCCAAGGTCACCGACGCCTTCTACGAACTCGCCAAGGAAGCCGGACTCCCGCCAATCCGGCTGCACGACCTCCGCCACCATCATCCTCGCGGCCGGGGGGCACCCTGAAGAAGTGCAGGCGCTGCTGGGGCACTCCAGCATCACCATCACCGCCGACACCTACACCCACATCCTGCGCCCGACCTCGCCCGCGGCACCGCCGAAGCCTCCGCCGCCCTCGTTCCCCGTAAAGCCCGCAGCAACCACCCGCTGCCTAATAGCTTCACGCTCACCTGCAGGCCCAGCTCCGTCCATCACGGGGCCGGGCCTGGTCTCTTGTCGTCCATGCAGGGCACTGCGCCGCGCCCGCGAGCAAGGTGTGGTGGGGTCAAGCCGTGTCCGGCTTCGGCTGGGCGCTGCATTGCGCCACGTGCTGCACGGCCGCGTCGCGCACTCGGCAGTCCGCAGCCATGACCAGCGTGACGCCCACCTGCTGGCCGCGGGAATGGAAGGACATCTCGACGAAGTCGAGGACCGCGACGACCTAGGGCGGGACTCGGAGCTCTTTCAATGACCGGCGCAAATCCGGGCGGTGGCGGCGTCCAGTTCGCCGGCGACGTAGTACGACGACCGCACTCCGACCAGCGCCACATCCGGTTGCAGCAGGTCGCGGGGTGCTGGGCGCCGACGGCCGGGCCGCAGCGGTTGCCTGGGGCTATGAACGCGGAATCGTCGACACCGAAAGCACGGTTGCGCAGCCTCGGTGAGAGTGAGGCAGATCTTCGACGCGAAGCCTTCGTCAGCGCCCCTTCGTCGGAACCCAGTAGGCTCACTGCACCAGAAGCAGGGGGAGGAGTCGCAGATGGCGGTGTATGGCAGAGACGAAGCGGACTGGAACTGCCTCGTCGAGACAGGGCGGGCTTTTCTCATCGAACGGGCTCGGCTCCAGAAGATCACGACGTACACCGAACTCAATGCCATTCTCGAGCGCCGAACCGGTCTGGCCGGCTTCGACTTCAGACATGCAGGTGAACGAGCCGCAATGGGTCATCTCCTCGGTCTGATCGTCGAAAGGGACTTCCCCACGACCGGCTTGATGCTCTCCAGCTTGGTGCAATACCTCGACGCGAACGACGCCGGATCTGGCTTCTACAAGCTCGCCGCACAACTCGGAGCGCTCGAGGCGCGTGCATCGGCGCGAGCGAAAGAGGACTTCTGGATCCGGCAAGTAAACGCGGTATACGCGCACTACGCACGGGCGGTGGATTGAGCGCTGGACCTGGGGCCGGGGATGTGGCTTGCGCGTTGTCTGGGGAGTTACAGCGCTGGCGTTGTGGTGGGGAGATGTTGTTCGTAGGCGGTGCTGTCCACGCAGGAATTGTCTCTAAGCCGGGGCGCGCCAATAGCTGGCGAACCTGCAACACTGGCAGTTGATGCGATGGTGCCCTACCGCCATCGAAGATGATCTTGGGTGGTGGATCACCGCGAGTATTGCGGTTGGCCTGGAGTCGGCGACGCGCGGCAGGGCACTCAAACAATGAGTCCGGGGTAGGGGAGGATCGAGGGTGAGGAATCTGCTCGTGGCGCGCGCCACCGCGCCGCTACCCACGATTGCAGCGCTTAATGCCTCTGAGGTGGCGGACGTGGAGGTGTGGGCGCGTCGCGACGATGGGTGGCAACTGGCGCGGGTGGATGGTGACTTGGCTGGGCGGGATCTGGTTGTGCAGGCGGTTGCCGGGACGAGCTTTCCAGCGCTGGTCGCGCAGTTGCTCGGTGGTAATTGCGCGGCGGTGTCGGCGTGGTCGCCGGCGGGGGTGGCGTGGGGGTTGTGGCTGGCTGATTCACGGTTGGGGATCCAGCACCACGACACTTCGTTTTTCGCGACTGAGCTGGATCGTGACCTGTCTGGCCTGGCGGCCCCGGCGCGCACGTTGCGCCAGATCGCGCTGTGGATTGAGGAGGCCGGTCTGGGCGCGGACTCGGATGTGGATGCCATCGCTCCGCTTCTCCCCACAGTGCCCGACTCGCGAAAACCGCATCAGTTGGTTATCAATCCGGACCCGGAGTCGAACCCGACGGTCCGCCCTGTCGGTGTCGAGATCTGCAGGATCCTGTGCCACTTGGGGCTGACCTTGGCCGCCGTGCCGGGAACCTGGTGGGCGGAGGTCGTCAATCGCGCCCATGCCAGCTGGGACTGAATCCTTCCTTAAGCGCTAAGCGTACGTACGGACGCGGTCGCCTTCCTTAGGCGAAAGACGGTGCCCTAGCGGAGCGGACGACGCCGGGATGAACCCACATCGCGATATGTGCCCGTGCGATCTTGTGCAGTTGGGAGGGCGAGCAACAGGCCAAGACAGATTCTTGGGGCCTGAGGACCGCCTCCCACGACTGAATGCGAACTTCCAGTTGCCCGGCTTGATCGTCGGCTTGGGCGATTTTGGCCGCGAGGAAATCTCCGAGGGGGATCGGAGGGGTGTTGCGTGGAGTATGCAGCGGCCACTGATAACTCCACGGGCGTTCGGCGGTGTCCACGGTGGCTTCCAGCGTGAGCGGCGTGTATGCGGCGGCGGTTCGTAGGATCCGGATCGTGATGCCGCGGTAGCGCATCGCCGCCGTCGCGTCCGGGCCGTCAGGTGCTTGGAGCCGGTTGACGCACATGTCCAGCCACTCTGTGGCGTTGGCGATCGTCAATTGCCGATCGGGTGGAACATGCAGGAGGTCGTCCTCGGATTCGGCCGCTGTGGCGGCAATGTGCCACAACGCGTTCGCCTCTGCCCGCTTGGCGCTGACCAGTTCCTCCAGCGGAACACGCAGTTCCGGTGGGAGCGGATCGTTCCGCAGGGTGCTGGCCACAAGTCCTCCGTTGCCTGGCGCGGGGTCACGATCGACGGCGTCTGGACAACGCCGTGACGTTGGTGCGGCGCTCTCTGATCGAGAGCTACTCGCATGGTAGCTCAGATACAGACCAACCGCTCGGTTTAGTCAAACTAGGTTGACGCCTGTGGCAGTGGGTAACCGGTCGCCGTCATCTCGCCGACGGTATGCAGCCCGTAAATAGCGTGGGTCCGCTACGGTGTCTCTACCAGTCTCAGGCTCTGCCTTTGTGCTGGTCATGGCTGGCGCGGGGCGGGCAGTGTAGGCGATTTGGGCTAACGAAACCGGTTCGCAAACGCCTGTTACTGTGCGCAAGGGACATCACCCGTACGGCCGTACCATAGTCGCTTCTCGGCGGGCTGACCTCACAAGAGGGGCGGGCGCTGCGGCGCAGCGGCCCCCGCGAAAGATACTCACGTGCACCTAAATCAGGACGAGGACCCAACCGGCTACTCCGTGAGCATGGCTCCAGACATTCCCGTGTCGTGGCGCCAGGCACTGCCCAGCGATTGGGTGCACAAACGCGCGGTCAGCGAAGTGCTGCTGACCGACTGGCGTGCCCTGCCCGAGGGCAACGTCTTCGAGTGCGCTGCCCAGTGGCCGAGATCGCACTCTTTCTACCGAGTCCATGAGGGCGAGCACGACCCCTTGATGCTGGCTGAAACGATGCGCCAGATCGGCATCCTGCTGTGTCACCGTGCCTACACGATTCCCGTTGGTTGGTCGTTCCTGATGGGCCGGATGCGGTTCACCATCCCTACCGGCCTCGCCGCGGAGACCACCCCCGCAAACGTGGTCGTGCGGGTGACCGTGATACCGCATGACCCCACGCCGAGACGCACTCGGTTCGCCATGGAGATGGAGTTCTTCCGAGACGGCTCTCGCATCGCCCACGGGGCCGGATCGGTGAGTTGCGTGGAGCCTGCTCTGTATGCGCGGATGCGGGGATCGACCCAACCGCCGGGCGGCCCCCCGGCTGACAATCCCGCCCCGCTCGAGCCGAGTCGCGTCGGTCGGTTCGACCCGCTGGATGTCGTGATCGGGGCAGCGTATGAACCTGGTGTTTGGCCGGTGCGGCTGGAGTTCGCGCACCCCGTTCTCTTCGATCACCCACTGGATCACGTTCCAGGAATGCTGCTGCTGGAGGCGTGGCGGCAGGCCGCCCGGGACCTGCTGGGCTGGCCCGGTGCCCAACCAAGTGCCTGCGATGTGTCGTTCGATCGGTTTCTTGAGTTGTCCCGCTCCAGCCTTGTTCGGTTGGAGATCGATAACGAGTCCAGGACCGAGGCAAGGTTGAACGTTCAGGCGGTACAGGATCGTGAAGTGGCCGCAGAGGGCACGATGACGCTTCGTCGGTCCCGCGGCGGGGGTTGAGCGATCAGGCCTTCGTCAGTGTGGGCTGCTCCGTACCGACCGTCGCCTGACAGGCCACCACGTACTCGAGATACCGCGGCAGTTGAGCGGGGCGAACCACGCGGCGCAGATTGAACGTCCAGAAGTCACCGAGCCGGTCGGCGAGATCGACACGCATCGTCCGATGCTCGGAGAGCAGGTGAATGCCGATGAAGGAGCCCGCGAACAGCAGCGCCAGATCCGCCGGGTTCATGTCCTCGAGGACGATCTCGCCGGTGTCCGCAGCGCGACGCAATAAGTGTTCGGTCGCGCTGGTCCAGTCCCCCCACGGGTCTTTGTCCAGGTCAAGCCCATCGTTGTTACTGATGGTGAGCTTGATCCCGGCCCGCACCACCGGATCGTGAGTGAGCTGGTCGGCGAACTCGAAGGACAACCGGATCGCCGCCTCCAGGCCGGTCATGTCCGGGTTTTCCAGGGCGGCCTTCACCAAGGTGATCGACCGTCGATGTTGCTCTTCCACGACCGCGTGCGCGATGCCGTCTTTACTGCCGAAATGGTGCGTCAGACCACCTTGGGACAGCCCCGTCGCCTCGCGCAGGTCCGCCATGGAGGCAGCCTCGTACGACGGTTTGGCGTCAAAGACGCCGGCGGCAGCCACAACGGCGGCGCGCTGCACCTCCAGTGCTCGCCGCTGGGTTGTCACGACAGGTTCTCCAGCTTGGGCATCACGTCGGAAATGATACCGGGCAGTCGGTCGGCAGAAGTGGATCTTGACTGGCCCGATCGGGTCGAATTGGATCGCAAACGCAGCAATTCGAGGAGACGCAGTGGTAACTCACGTCCTGGTCACCGGCGGCAGCGGGTTCATCGGTTCAGCGGTGGTACGCGCCCTGACCGCTGGTCACAAGAACCACGCGAACGTGTCAGCGCTGGTGCGCACGCGGAACAGCCCGGCGGGCGTGCGGGCGCTCCGGGCCGATCTGACCGTCCCGGAGACGGTCGCGGGGGTGTGCGCGGGAGTGGACACCGTTGTGCACGCTGCCAGTTACGTCGGAGACGACACGGCGCTGTGCACCGCGGTGAACGACGAGGGCACGGCGACGCTCGTCCGGGAGGCGACCCGAGCGGGAGTGCGGCGGATCATCTACGTCAGCACCGCCGCGGTGTACGGACATCGGGCCCAGGTCGGCCACAGTCCGGATCAGCTCGAGCTGCGCCCGGAATCGGCGGCCAGCCGCAGTCGTGCCGCCGCAGAGGAGCATGTGCTCGCGGCCGGTGGGATCGTGGTACGCCCGCACGTGGTCTACGGGCGCGGGGACCGCTGGGTGGTGCCCAGCCTGATCCGATTGCGGCGGCTGCTCGACGGCTGGCCGGAGACCAGCGCCCAGGTTTCCTTGATCGCCGCGGAAGAGTTGGGGCGCCTGCTCGCTGGCTTGGCCATGGTGCAGGCGAGATCCGTGCCGTCCCAAGCGATCCTGCACGCGACTCACCCGATCCCGATACCAGTGGCCACGGTATTCGATCTGGTCGGCCGTGCTTTCGGTCTCGACCCGCCCCGGCGTTCAGTGCCGATCGCCCGGGCGCGGGACGTACTGGCTGACCGCGGGGGCGCCGCTGCCGTCCGCCGGCTGGCTATGTACACCGACGATCACGTGTACGACTCAGAGCGGATCTGGCAGATCACCGGATGCCGGCCGGGACCGGGATTCCCGGGTGACCTCCCGGAATTGGTGGGCTGGTATCGCGAGCACATCGCCGGGGAGCCTTGAGCACGTGGTCGTCTGGCGGCGAGGCGATGCGACGATCAGTCCTGGGAAAACGGGGGCGTTTCCACGGCGATTTTTCCGCCGTTGATCTCGAGCATCGCCTCCACCACGCCGGCGGTATCGAGGTATCGCTGTGCTTGTTCGGCGTACGCGGCCCGCAGGTTCGCCGCGTGCCGTTCGGGGGCGAGCCAATCCGGGTGAGCTGCCCGGGCCTGATCGACCAGCCTGCGATAGTCGTCCTCAGCGGGCTCCTGGCTGTCCGCGGTGACCCGGAGCAGCCAATCGAAGTAGCGTCTCAGGTGGGTAATCGCGGCCTTGGGGTCGTCGAGCACGGGACCGTGGCCCGGCACCATGTGGCGAATGGACTGGGCATATGTGCCTGCAGTGAGCCATTCCAGGGCGGCCAGCCAGCCACGGACCGTGCCACCGATGGCCAGCGGTGTCGAGCCCGCGAATACCAGGTCACCGGCGAAGAGGACCTCGTCGCAGATGACGATCACGTCACCGACGGTATGCGCGGGGTACGGGCAGGGAACGACCAAGGCGACGGCATCGCCTAAGAGGTCCTAACAGAATGATCTTGGTGTTGTGGTTTGATCTCGCCGGTTGTTGATCATCTGGTGGGAGGTTGGTGTGGCCCAGCGCAGGCCGTGGGAAGTCGAGGACGCGCTGTGGGAGCTGATCGAGCCGCTGTTGCCCACGGTCGAGCGGCGTTTCCGCCATCCCGGGCGCAGGCGGCTGGACGACCGCAAGGCGTTGTGCGGCATCCTGTTCGTGCTGTACACGGGCATCCCGTGGGAGTTCCTGCCGCAGGAGATGGGGTACGGCTCGGGCATGACCTGCTGGCGACGGTTGCGGGACTGGACCGAGGCTGGGGTGTGGCAACGCCTGCACGAGCTGCTGCTGGCCAAGCTGAACGCCGCCGGGCTGATCGACTGGTCGCGGGCGGTGGTGGATGGTTCCCATGTCCGGGCGGTGAGCGGTGGCCCAAAACCGGTGCGAGCCCGGTCGACCGAGCACGCACCGGCTCCAAACACCACGTGATCACCGACGGCGGTGGTATCCCGCTGGCGGTGGCCCTGACCGGCGGCAACCGCCACGACGTGACCCAGTTGATGCCGCTGATCGAGGCCATCCCGCCCATCCGCGGCCGCCGCGGGCGACCTCGCCGGCGGCCCGAGCGGGTCTACGCCGACCGCGCCTACGACCACGACACATACCGCAA
>NZ_VTHK01000015.1:167040-208797 GCF_009765355.1 Amycolatopsis anabasis
GCCGGGGCACAGAGCACGGCTCCGGACTCGGCGTCTACCGATGGGTCGTCGAGCAAGCCTTCGCACTCCTGCACTGGTTCCGCCGCCTGCGCATCCGCTGGGAACGCCGCGATGACATCCACGAAGCCTTCCTCAGCATCGGATGCAGCATCATCTGCTGGCCCCGACTCAAGAACAACTCAATCTGTTAGGGCCTCTAAGTCCCGCGGGAGGAGAGGCCACTCCGGTCCGTGCGCCGCGTGACCAGAATGGGCGCAGCAAGCCGGGTCATTGGCTGGCTCCCCGACTGGGGCGCGAAGTCGGCTATGACTCCGAAGCAGAGCTACACATCCTCCAAATGCTCGATGCGACCGAGGATCTGGTCGCGTCGTACTCGGAGCAGCCCATCACCCTCTCCTACACCCTCTATGGGCAGCGCCATGACTACTACCCGGACTTGCTCGCGGATCTCCGCGACGGCCGCCGACTGCTGATCGAGGTCAAAGCTCGGCTGGACGACTTCGCCCTCGCCGAGAACGTGGCGAAGTTCCAGGCCGCCCGACAGTTCTGCCGCACCCTCGGGTGGGGGGTTGTCGCCACCACCACGCGTATCCAAAATCCCACCGACTTGATCAACCGGCAGATCGACCCTCGCATCGAGCAGGCGCTTCGAGACCACCTCTGTGCCGGGCCGACCGACTGGAAACGGCTGTATCCGCTGGTGCGTGAGCACGGCATCCGCTACACCGACATCGCGACGCTCGCCCTGCGCAACGGCTGGTACTGGCACAAAGATCCGTTCCGGCTCTCGACCACGCCACTTGGCGGCAAACTCCGCTGGGAACCGGTCCGGTGAAGACACGCCCTGAGACCGTGGGGTTGCAACCCCGGCCCCGGATGTCGGTGGCCGCCTGGCGACCCTCGACTTCACGTAGCTATGTCAGCGGCACTGTGGAGGCACCCGAACTCGATACGATACGCGATTGAATGCCAAGCACGCATCGTCGGGTGATCAGGCCGCGACCCGCATTGGCTTGCGCCTGCGCTTCGGCCTGCTGGTGGGCGTGCTTGGTCCGAGTCTGGCCGCGGTTGTACAGCTCCAGCGCTTGGGCCGCCTGCATCTGCGCCAGCCCAGGCAGCTGGCGTAGGACTCGACCGCCTGCGCTCCGTAGGCCAGGGCGTCACCGGTCTTGAGCCACTTTCGGACGTCGGTCTCGTTCTCTTCGGCGTACACGTCGTGCGCCGGTCCCCGTCAGGCCCCGGTGTCGATGCGTTTCAGTGCCTCGCCATCGGGGATCACGGCGCGGTCCCGCAACACCTGAGCGTTCTTGTACCTTGCTTCCGGGCTCCCCGGTATCAGCACTTCGCAGGTCGTGATCGCGCCCAGCTCTTTCCGATCGACCATAGCAGCTGCCCTACAGGCCTACTAGGACCTCTACCGGCAACTATAGCAACAGGACGGATCACTCTGGCAACGGAATCCCCGCGAGTTAACACCGTTTCGTTCCGCGAACCGTTCCACAAAATCTGCCATCGCACCTGGGCGTGTCGGCACCGTTGTGGGGTAACCCCGGGAGGGGCCGGTGCCGCGTGCGTCATGGGCACCATCGTAGAGCTTGCCAGCGGACTTCGCGTTCAGCGTGTGGAGCGCGTGGCACATAGGAGCTCGACGCACTTGTTACTCTGGGTAGTTGTCGCATTGGTACGCTGACGGGAGACGAAGCTGGCTGGGCTTATCCGGTGACTCGTTGAGGGGCGGCTTGCAGCGCCCACTTGCCTGCGGTGATCACTGGGACCGTGCGCACATACCAATGGTCGGAAGTTGGCCTCGACCTCGCGGAAGTTGGCGAGCAGTTCCCGTGCCGTTATGGTGAAGTGCTGGTAGCAGTCCCGCTGGGCGGAGGTATCCAATACGGCCAAGTCACCGCTCTCGACCCGGTTGATCTCCGCGTCGATCGCGGCGCCGGTGCAGTTCGGCGAGCCGGATGTCCGGATCTGTCGCTGCTCCGTAGGCCATCTGGCGCAGCAGGTCGAAGATGGTGTTCAGCCGCGACTCGGTTGCCGACGAAGAAGCGTTCACGCAGCGAATCGACCCAGGTAACGCCTGCCCCGTAGCCGGCGTCGCATCGAGGTAAACCTCGTCCGAGCTGGCCGAGCAGTACTTGCGCAGCCAGCCGTTCTCCGGTGCAGCCCAGTCGTCGAGATATGCCTTGGCCTGCTCGGAAACGTGCCGTCGCCGAGCCTCTCGTTGAGCGCGTACAACTCGTCGTCTGGACTGCTGACCAGCTCGATGGCGGAGATCGAACGGACATTGTCGCCGACGAAGACCCTTGCCAAAGGAACCCCCGGCGCGTTGTCAGCACGCAGCAGCTTCCATGCCGGGTCGTTGCGGCGCAGCAGGTGGGAGGAACACCTCGATCCCGCGGCTGGGACAGTCCGTCAAGGGCAGTCGCCGAACACTCGTATCCGGGCTGCGCAGCTTGCGTCTGTCGCGGCAACGGGTTGTCGGACGGTCCGACTACACTCCGTTTGAATCGACAGGTATGACCGGAGGAGGGACTGTGGCAACGCGCGTCAAGCCTGGCTCCTCGTCGGCTCGGTGGCACCAGCGCAAGCAGTCGGATTTCGTGTGGGAACAGGAAGGTCTCGACTTCATCAAGCGGCAGATGCCAGATGCCGAGCCCTATCGCGCTTGGGCCACGTTTTCGTTCACCGCGATGTCCGGCCGGATCAACGAGTGCGACCTACTCATAGCCGTGCCCTCCGGCTTGTATTTGCTCGAGCTCAAGGCGCATCCCGGTCGGGTGACCAACCATGGTTCGACCTGGCGCGTCACCGACCGGCACAGTGGTCGAGTCCGGACCTTGCAGAATCCGCTCGAACTGACCAACCTCAAGGCCAAGGAGCTGCGGGGCCAGCTGATGCGTGCGGCGCAGAAGGCCGGCCACGCTGGTCGGGTCCCCTGGATCCAGCCGATCATCTTCCTCACCGACGCCGGCCTCCGCAGCGAGTTGGATGAGTTCCAACGCCCGAACGTCTATGCCCGGCACGCGAATAACGGCCTGCCCGCCGTTTGGGAAGATCTGCTGGCACGTCCGCCGCATCGCGAGGCGGACCGCATCCGGCCGGACTTCGCGTCCCGTACGTTGCCGCAGCTGATGAAGGCTATCGGCATCCAGGCCGCCACGGCCCATCTGCGCTTCGGGGACTTCTGGAAGCTCGATCAGCGGGCACTCGATGCTGGGCCATTCTGGGAAGACAGGCTGGCCAGGCGTGACGATGGCGTACTCGAGGAGCAGGGCCGACTCCGGATCTACTTGATCAGCAAGGGTACCAGCAAGGCCGACGCCGAAAAGGCCAACCGGGCCGCCAGGCGTGAATACCAAGTACTGCAAGGCATCGACCATCGAGGCATTGCCCAGGCCCGGCAGTTCGGAGACCATCAGGGCCGACCCGCGATCTTGTTCCGGCACCACGAGTCGGACCTCAGGCTGGATGCCTACCTTGCGACGTTCAGTGACTCACTGACTTCGGAAACCCGCCTCGGTCTGGTCCGACAGCTCGCTGAGGCCCTCAAATACGCCCACGACCGACTGCTCTACCACCGTGCGCTGTCCCCGCGGTCGATCTACGTCTCCTGCAGGCCGGACGGTTCCCGGCCAGTGCTCCGGTTGACTGACTGGCAGACGGCGGCGAGGGACTTCGAGACTACTTCGCTGCGGTCCATCGGGGACTCATCGCTGGATGGGGCGTTCATCGAGGACACGGCCCTGCGCTACCTGGCCCCGGAGTCGGAGCAGCAGTATCCGGACCCGGTGGAGCTCGACATCTTCGGTCTCGGGTCGGTGTCCTACCTGGTGCTGACGGGACGCCCTCCCGCCTCCAGCAGGTCCGAGCTCGTCGAGCGGCTGGGTACCGACGGCGGCCTCCAAGTCTCTGCAGTGGACGACACCTTACCCTCCGAACTCGGTGACTTGATCTACGACGCGACCCGCTCGGACGTCGTCCTCAGGCTGGACTCGGCGGCGGCCTTCCTCGACCGGCTCGACGACGCGGAGGCGGACGCCAAGCCGGTGCCCACCGGGCGTTCATTCGTGGATCCGCTCGAGGCGATCGCCGGTCAGGAGGTGGACGAAGAGTGGTTCGTGCGCCGTGTCCTCGGCACCGGCGCGACCGCGCGCGCTCTGCTGGTCGAGCGGCTCAGGGAAACCGACGATGGCACCGTCGTTGACGAGCGCGTGTTCAAGGTGGCCCTCGACGAGGACAGCCGTGCGGCGAAACTGCACGACGAGGCGGAGGCCCTGAACCAGCTCACCGGTGGCACGATCGTCCGGCTGTTCGATGGGCCGCGGACGATCGGCGGCCACACCGCGCTGGAGCTGGAGCTGGCGGGTGAGGTCTCGCTGGCCCGGTACCTGCGAGAACAGGGCAGGCTCACATACCATGACCTGGACACCTTCGGTCACCAGCTTTTCCAGGCGATGTATCAGCTCGAAGCGGCCGAGATCCACCACCGCGACATCAAACCGGACAACCTGGGCATCCATCATCGGGCAAACCGGTCGCGACAGCTCAAGCTGTTCGACTTCTCCCTGGCCAAAGCCTCTCCGAAAGATCAGGTGGGCACTCGGGGTTATCTCGATCCGTTCGTGCACACCACGCGGCGGCAGCTCTACGACGACCACGCGGAACGGTATGCCGCGGCGGTGACCCTGTACGAGATGGCCACCGGCGAACGTCCACAGTGGGGCGACGGCGTCACCGCGCCGACCGTGACCCAGGACGAGACGCCCCGGATCGAAGGGCACCTGTTCGACGACCGGCTGCGGGACGGGCTCACCGCATTCTTCAAGCGGGCCTTGCACCGGGACACCGGGCAGCGGTTCTCGTCGTTGCGCGAGATGGAAAAGCTGTGGAGTTCGGTGTTCGCCGAGGCCGACCAGGCGCGGCCGGTGACGACGCAGGCCACGGTAGCAGTGTCTGCTGCCGAACGCTCGGACAACGAGGTGCTCGACCGCGTCGCAGAAGCCGCCGATTTGACGACGCCGCTTGCGGCGGCGGGTCTTTCTTCCCGCGCTGTTTCGGTCGCCGACGGTCTTGGCGCGACGACGGTCGGCGAGCTCCTGGACATTCCGGCTTCGACGATCACCCGTGCCCGCGGGGCGGGTGCCCTGACCCGCCGTGAACTGACCAGGCGGCACCGGCAATGGACCGCGAAACTCCGCACCAACGCCGCGACCAGGTTGTCCTCGGAAAAGCTGGCCGTCCCGGTCGAGGTCGGGCACCAGTCGGTCGAGTTGCTGCTGGAGCGGCTGCTCACCAAACCCCACGGCAAGGACAAAGGCCCCGACGTCGAACGCCTGACACTGGGACTTCCCAGGTCCGATGGCACCGTCACCGAGCTCGATTCCTGGCCCGTGCAGCGCCTGGTCGCCGACGTGGTCGGGCTCACACAGCCCGCGGTGTCGCAGAAGTATGGCAAGTCACTCAAGAGGTGGCGCACCTTCGAGTGGATGGACACGATCCGCCGTGAGGTCATCGAGATCCTCGACGACCTCGGCCGGATCGCGACCGCATCGGAGGTCGCGGCGGAGTTCCTGGCACGGCACGGTTCAACGGAAAGTGACCGGATTGTCGCGGTACGCAATGCCTTGGCGGTCGTCCGGGCCGCGGTGGACACCGAACTGATGCCACCGGGCAAGGACGAGCCGGAGGCCCCAGAGCCTGCGCTGGCCGTTCTGCGCCGTAACGAACGGGTGCTCATCGCCTCCGAGTCGCTCAATGGCTCCGACGACCCGACGCCCAACGAACTGGGCGACTACGCGATCGCGCTGGGGCAGGCGGCCGACGTGATTTCCGCCCGCGACCCGCTGCCGAGTTCGGCGACAGCCCTCCGTGACCTCCAGGCGGTCTCCCAGCCCGAAGGGATGCGACCGCTGGCCGACACCCGGCTGCTTTCCCTCGCCGCGTCGATGTCCGAACGTTCGGCCGCTTCCCGCCGTCTGGAGCTTTACCCTCGCAACCTCCCGCTCGAGCGCGGCCTACGCATCTCCCAGGCTGCGGCTGGGGTCGGCGAGGACGGAATCACCTTGGATGCTCTCCTTGCCAAGGTCAGAGCCCGTTTTCCGGAGATCTCGCTTGGAGATCCCTCGCGGATCGATGTCGGGGAAGCCCTGCGTAAAGCGGGCAGCAGCCTGACCTTCGATTCGGTCAAGATGCGCTTCTGCCCGCCCAGGCATGTCAAGAGCCAGCGGCAAGCCCAGTCGTCTTCGAGCATCCTGACCTCGATCGACCGTGCCGCCATCAGCACTGGCCGCACCTCCGCCGAGCTGATCGCAGCACGACTTGACGAGAGCCGGAGGCTTGGCGGGTTTCTCGCACTCAAGATCAAGGCGAAGAAGCTGCCCGGAGCGGCCGAACTCGTCGCATCGGAGCACGACGTGGTGGCCGTCGACCTCGGGCGGCTGTTCCTCACCGAGTTCCGGGCGCTGGCCCAGGAGCGCAACCAGGGCTGGGACCGTGTCCTCGCCGCCGATACGCGCATCGCGCCCAACGGCACCGTGCCGCCGGGCCTCGCGTCCTACGTGTCGGTGAGCTGGCAGCGGGTGCGGGACCGGCTACTGGCTACGCTGGCTGCGGCGGATCCACGAAGCGTGCTGTTCCTGCACGACGCCGGACTGATCGGCCGGTACTTCGAAGCGGGCGGCCGCATCTTCCTGACCGAACTGCAACACGCCGCACGCGACCCGCAGGGTGTGCCGCACGGCCTGTGGCTGCTGTGCCCAGCGGAGAGCGCGAGCGAGACGCCCAGCCTGGCCGGGCACATCGTCGGGACGGAAGGCGACCACGAGGTGCTCATCCTGCGCGGCGAGTATCTCGATCTTCTGCACAAGGGTGAGGTCGCCTGAGCATCCGATTCACGTCCTGCGTTAGTCGGCAATCCGCCCTCCTGATTGTGTAACGGATTGGTACGTTGAGTAGCGCTTGGTGGCCACGCGGCGATGAGGCCACGGTAAGCACGAGGTACAGGGAGCACACGCGCGTGGCGGACGGGATCGATAAGGACGCTCTGCTGGCAGATCTGCGGCAGCAGTTGAAAACACTGGAAGACGATCTGCGGGAGCGCAGCGCCGAACCGGAGTTCGACGACCGGCTCCGCAAGGAGTACCAGGAGGCTCTCGACGCGGATCGGACTTCGGCGACCTTCGAGACCTGGCGCGACGATCGGGTCACCCAGGCTGCGGTGGCATGGCTACTCGGCTGTGTTTACGTGCGGTTCTGTGAGGACAACGGTCTGATTCCCGAGCCGTTCCTATCGGGACCTGGTGATGCGCTGGCCACCGCCCAGGAACGGCACGAGGCGTTCTTCCGCGCCAACCCCCACCTCAACGACCGCGACTGGCTCGAAGCGGCGTTCAACCACCTGGCGGACGCACACCCGACGGCCGCGGGCTTGTTCGACCACCGTTACAACCCGCTGTGGGAACTGACCCCGTCGTTCGAGGCGGCCAGCACCCTACTCGCGTTCTGGCGCCGCCGCGGCCCGGACGGCGAGGTCGTCCACGACTTCACCGACGAGTCGTGGAACACCCGTTTCCTCGGTGACCTCTACCAGGACCTCTCGGACCACGCTAAGAAGACGTACGCGCTGCTGCAGACCCCGGAGTTCGTCGAGGAGTTCATTCTCGACCTGACCCTGAAGCCCGCGCTGGAGACGTTCGGCCTCGACCCCATCGTGGAGATCCACCGCCACGGCGGCGGCGTCGAGCGCACTCGCGAGGGCCTGCGCACGATCGACCCCGCCTGCGGCTCCGGCCACTTCCTGCTGGGCCTCTTTCACCGCCTGCTGGCCGAATGGCGCCGTACTTCGCAGGGTGTCGACGACTGGACTTTGATCCGGCGCGCGCTGGAGTCGGTCCACGGCTGCGACAAGAACCCCTTCGCCGCCTCGATCGCCCGCTTCCGCTTGTTGGTGGCCGCCCTCAAGGAAGCCGGAATGTCCACCCTGGAAGCGGCAGGCGAATTCCCGATCAATGTCGCCGTCGGCGACTCCCTGCTACACGGGCTTGATGTCAAAGGCGAGCAGATGGACATGCTCGGCGCGGAGGCGGACAAGGAGTTCACGTATCGCACCGAAGACGTGGATGACTACATCGACTCCTGCGACCTGCTCACCCCGGCCTCCTACCACGTCGTCGTGGGAAACCCGCCGTATATCACGGTGAAGGACAGCAATGAGAACAAGAAGTACCGCGAACGGTGGAAGGCGTGCTCTGGTACCTACGCCCTAGCGGTCCCGTTCGCCGAGCGTTTGTTCCACCTCGCGACGCGCGCCTCGGGTGGCGGGTACGTCGGCCAGATCACCGCGAACTCGTTCATGAAACGCGAGTTCGGCAAGAGGCTAATCGAGAAGTTTTTCCCGACGGTCGACCTGACCCACATCATCGATACCTCGGGTGCCTATATCCCCGGCCACGGCACCCCGACGGTTATCCTGATCGGCCGCAAGCAATTGCCGCCCCCGACCAAATCCATTCGCGCCGTTCTTGGCATCAGCGGCGAGCCCAGTGCGCCAACCGACCCGTCGCAGGGTCTCGTCTGGCTAGCCATCACCGAACACATAAACAAGCCGGGCAGTGAGACTGATTGGATCTCTGTCTCAGATTTCGAACGATCGACCGTGGCCTTGCACCCATGGTCACTGGGCGGTGGCGGAGTAGGTGACCTCATCGAGGTGATCGAGCGAAATTCGAATCCTCTGGAAAAGAAAATTAAGAAACCGATCGGTCGAGCCATTCGCGCTGGGGCCGATGAGGCTTACATGCGACCCATTCGGCGCACGCTACAGACGACAGCCGAAAAGTCAGCACTGCGACCGCTTATGGTTGGCGATATCGTCCGGGACTGGCATGCCAACCCGGACGAACGAATCTGGTATCCGTACGATGCCAAACTTACCACAGCCAAGCTTCAAGTGGAACTATGGCCATTGCGGACACCTCTTGCTGAGCGCCGGACCTTCCAGGGTGATATGGAGGATGCAGGTCTCGAATGGTGGGACTATATGCAGCATACCGCGTCTGCGTACTCCACACCTTTATCGATTGTTTTTGCGTTTGTGGCCACGCACAATCATTTTGTATTGGATCGTGGCGGGAAGGTGTTCAATAGGTCGGCGCCGGTGATCAAGCTGCCAGCAGGTGCAAGTGAGGACGATCACCTGGCTTTGCTTGGAGTGCTCAATTCATCCACGGCTTGCTTTTGGCTGAAGCAGGTTAGTTATCCGAAAGGGGGAGATCCAATCGGTAGCGATGGGGCGCGAGTTAGCGCGGAAGCGTGGTCTGACCGGTATGAATTCACTGGAAAGAAGCTCCAGGAGTTTCCGCTGCCGCCCAATTTGCCGCTAAATTCTGGACGCAAATTAGATTCGCTGGCGCGAGAGTTGGCATGGTCCGAGCCGGCGGCAGTCAACAAAGAGGTCACTCCGACTCGCGAACGGCTGGACACGGCACGTGCTGAGCATGATCGTCTCCGAGGCAAAATGATCTCGCTTCAGGAAGAGCTGGATTGGGAAGTTTACCAGCTCTACGGGTTGCTCACCGATATCGAGGCGCAAGAACTGCGGGCAAATGAGCAAGACGTGCCGGAGCTCAAGCGCGGCGAGCGGGCCTTTGAAATCGTGATGGCCCGCAAAATGCGGGCCGGAGAACTTGAAACCGCCTGGTTCGAGCGGCATGGATCGACGCCCATCACCGAGCTTCCCCAGCACTGGCCCGAGGCTTACAAGCGGGTTGTCGAGAAGCGGATCGAGACGATCACCAATCGTAAGGACATTGCTCTCATCGAGCGTCCCGAGTGCAAGCGCAGGTGGGCCACAGAGCCATGGGAGAAGAAGGAACGCAAGGCACTTGAGACCTGGCTGCTTGATCGGTGCGAGGACAAAGACCTCTGGTTCGCCCTCCGTGATGGCCTGACCAGCCCGCGCACATTGACCGTCAGCCAACTCGCCGACCTGCTGCGTGGTGACGAGGATGTCAACTCCGTCGCCGCGCTGTACGCCGCCGACCATCTTGGCAAGCGGGACCTGCCCTTGGCCGACGTGCTGGAGCAGGTCATCGCCACCGAGCACGTCCCCTACCTCGCCGCGATGCGCTACAAAGAAACCGGTATGCGCAAGCGCGCGCAGTGGGAATCCGTCTGGGAGCAGCAGCGCGAGGAGGACCGCACCGGTGAGCGGCTCGACATCAAGGTGCCGCCGAAGTACACCTCCGCCGACTTCCGCAGGACCTCTTACTGGTCCCACCGCGGCAAGCTCGACGTGCCCAAAGAGCGGTTCATCTCGTACCCGGACGCCGGGCCGGAGGCCGACCCGACCCTGCTGCTCGGCTGGGCGGGCTGGGACCACAGGGACCAGGCGCTCGCGCTGGTCAACGTGGTCAACGACCGGCTCGAACAGGAGGGATGGGAGACGGACAAGATCGCGCCGCTGCTCGCCGGGCTGGCCGAGCTGCTGCCGTGGGTCGAGCAGTGGCACGCTGGCTACGACGCCGAGTGGGGCGGGAACCCGGCCGAAGAGTTCCGGACCGTTCTCGAACAGCAGCAGGCCAAGCACGGGCTGACCGACGAGGCGTTGCGTAACTGGCGGCCGGAACCGGCGCGGCGGGGACACAAGACGAACTGAGGGAGGGGACGAGGATGGCTGAGGAGGTCTACCTCCGGGATGTGCTTCACATGCCGGAAGAGGTCAACCGGGGCGACTACAAGATCGACCTCACCAAGGGGTTCACCGCCACCGACGAGTTGGTCGACAACTATGTCGTCACCGACCAGCTCCGCGGCGCCTTCACCCAGGCGCTCGCCCTGCTGCGCACGGCGGTGCGCGACGGCAACTCGCACGCCGCCTACCTGCACGGCTCGTACGGTTCCGGTAAGAGCCACTTCATGACCGTGCTGCACGCGGTCCTGAACGGCAACGAAAAGGCACGGAAGAAACCCGAGTTGCGGGAAGTCATCGCCGAGCACGACAAGTGGCTGGCGGGCCGCCAGTTCCTCATGGTGCCGTTTCACCTGATCGGGGCCGTCGACCTGGATGCTGCGATTCTCGGCGGCTACGTCAAGCATGTGCAGGACACCCTGCCCGGTAAGTCGGTCCCCGCGGTGTTCCGGGCCGACGCGATGCTCACTGACGCCAGGAATATGCGCGCCGCGGTGGGCGACGCCAAGTTCGCGGAGATGCTCGGCGGCGAGGACGCCGACCTCTCTGATCCCACCGACCTCGAACCCCTCGAAGGGCCGCCGGGCACCTGGAGCACCCTCGAACTCGACAACGCGTTCAACGCGCAGCCCGGAGATCCGCGGCGGGACGCACTGGTGTCCGCGCTGCTGTCCGGGCCGATGGCGTCCTACTCCCGCGGGGCACTGGGCGACAGGGACGCCTACCTTCCGCTGGAGAATGGTCTCTCCGTCATCAGCAGGCACGCGCAGCAACTCGGCTACGACGGCATCGTGCTGTTCCTCGACGAGCTGATCCTGTGGCTGCAGGGGTACCTGTCCCGCCGTGATTTCGTCAACGTCCAGGTGAACAAGCTGGTCAAACTGATCGAGTCCGGCGACAGCGATCGGCCGGTGCCGATCATCTCCTTCATCTCCCGGCAGCGCGACCTCGGCACCCTCATCGGCTCCGACATCATGGGCTCCGAGGTCAGCAACCTCGAGCAGCAGGTCCAGTACCTCGCCGAGCGGTTCGACACGATCAACCTCGAGGACCGCAACCTCCCCGCGATCGTCAAGGATCGCGTGCTCAAGCCGCGCCCGGAGAAAGCCCACCTGCTCGACGAGGCCTTCAAGAGCATCGAGTCGACCAAGTCCAGCGTCAAGGACGCGCTGCTCGACGCGAACGGCGCGACGCACTCGGACTGGTCGGATTTCCGCGACGTCTATCCGATCTCGCCTGCGCTGCTGAACGTGCTGGTGGCGTTGTCCGGCGCGCTCCAACGCGAGCGCACCGGGCTCAAACTGCTGCAGGACATGTTGCACCGGCGGCGGGCGGATATGAAGGTGGGTGACCTCATTCCGCTCGGCGATCTCTGGGACGTCCTGGCCGAGGACACGACCGCGGCCTTCACCGACAAACTTCGCGCCGACGCGGCAGCCGGACAGCGCTTCCACAGTAGGGTCCGCCGCTACCTGGAGAACAAGTACGGCTCGACCACCGACCCCCGTTTCGTCGCCGATGAGCGGCTGATCAAGACCCTGCTGCTGGCCTCTCTCGCCCCCGACGTGTCCGCGCTGACCAGGCTCACCGGCCAGCGGCTGGCCGCGCTGAACTACGGGTCGATCACCTCGCGGACCGCCCAGCCGGGAGACCTGGCGACCACCCGGCTGGGTGACCTCAAGACCGAGTTCGGCGAGTTGCGCAGCGAAGGCGACGAGAACCCGGTGTTCAGCCTGCACCTGTCCGATCTCGACATCGAGCCGCTGCTGGACAACGCGAACGAGGAGGACAACACCGCCAACCGCCGCAAGTGGCTGCGCCGCCAACTCTGGGACGCGATGGGTGTCAAGGACACCGGCGGCTTCGTGTGCGAGCGCGAGATCGTCTGGCGCGGCACCAAGCGGACCGCCGAGTTCGTGTTCGAGAACGTCCGCGACCCGCAGGCGATGCCGGATTTCCAGTTCCGGCCCAGTCTCGACGGCGTGCTCCGGTTCGTGATCGATTACCCTTTCGACGAGCCCGATCGTTCACCACGGCAGGACGCGGAGCGGGTCGCCGAGCTCAAGCAGCACGGCCACGAACACCTGACGTTGGTGTGGTTGCCGGCCTTCTGGTCCGAGCAGCGTCAAAACCAGCTCGGCCGGCTGCTGAAAATCAACCACCTGCTGGAACGGGGCCGGCTCGAAGCGGTCGCGGCGAACCGATCGGCCGAGGACCGGATCCGGCTGCGCACCCAGCTCGAAGTGCACAAGGAGAATCTCACGTCGAGCTTGCGCGGTGTGCTCACCCAGCTCTACGGGCTCTCCCGCGGTGACGATTCGAACCTGCGTGACCCCGAGGGCGAGCCGGGCCGGGTGCTCAGCCTGTTCCCGCAGCACACTCCACGACTGCACGTTGGCGCCCCGTTCGAGTACAACGTGCTCGAACTCGCGGACGGCGTCCTCGGCGCGAAATACCGGAACCATCCCGACTTCGACCCCAAGAAGGAACGCAAGGCCGTCACCATCGGTGAACTCCGCACCGCGCTGAACTGGATCACCAGGGCGGCCGAACAGGGCGGCCGGGTCGAGCTGGAGAAGAACCAGCTCGGGCTCATGCGGAAGATCGTCCACCCGCTCGGGCTGGGCGAAGTCCACGACGGGCCGTTGACGCTGAGCTACGAATGGCGCACCCGTATCGAGCAGCACGCGGCGAGGAAGCAGGTCGCGGGTGACTATTCGGTAGACGACATCCGTCGCTGGCTCGACGAACTCGAGTACAGCGGCCTCGACAAACCGGTCGCGAACTTGATCATTGCCGCGTACGCGTTGCTCGCCGACCGCGCTTGGGTCCGTGACACCATCCCGCAGGAGGCCCCGGACATCGGCAACATCGGCCCTGGCTGGGCACTGCGCGCTCAGGAGTTGCCCAGCGAAGAGGAGTACGCGGCGGCCCGCGCCCGGGCGGGCGCGATCCTTGGCGTGTCCGCGCCCGCGGCCCGGTTCACCCGCAACATCACCAAGCTGACCAACGGTGTGATCGAGCAGGTCGGCGAATACGAGCAAGTGGTGCATCGCCTATACGAAGCCCTGAACAAGCACGCTTCTGAGCTCGGGGTCGAACCGTCGTCACCACGGTTGGTGACGGTTCGTGCAGGCGCGGATCTGCTCGCCAAGCTGATCGGCATCACGGACTCGACAAAGCTGGTCAGGACGTTGGCGCACCTGCCAAACCCGGACGACGACGAACTGCTGGCCAGGACGATCTCTTCGGCCCAAGAGGTCCTGAGCGCACTCGAAGGCGCCGATTTCGAGCTGCTGCGAACGATCCGGCCGTACCTCGACCGCTCGGACGGCATCCGGGATCGCACCGAACGCCTGATGACCGATATCGCGGAGACAGCACGGGCCGACGAGAGAACGCGGCAACTCGGTCCCATGCTGCGGGAATCCCGGCGGATCGCGATGAAGATCATCCAGGATGCCACCACGCCCGCTCCCGGTCCGACACCGCCTGCACCCCCGCCGTCTCCCGTGCCGCAAGACCAGCAGACACGCCGGGTGACAGCCGACGCACCTCCGGCGAAGCTGGCTGAGACCATGGAGGACGTGCGACGGTCGGTCAGCGAGTTCGCTAAGAAACACCCGGGCCAGGAGATCGAGATCTCCTGGCGTGTCGTCAACGGGAAGGCCTGATGGCCCCGGTCCCTCTTGTCACGCGGGCAGGAATCGAGTCTCTGCTCACGCAACACAGGGCCGCGCTGGACAAGCAGCCGGGCCAATGCCTGGTGCTCGTCCACGGCCGATACGAGCCGGGGGAACGCACCGAGTTCCGGCTGAAGCCCGTCGAGGGCAAGCAGGGCGAGCGGGCCGTGCGAGTCACCGATCAGCCCTCGGTGCTGGGCATCGCGGCCGAATGGCTGGATTACCAGGACACTGGAGCCGACTCCGGCGTGCTGGTGGTGACCACCGGGGTCGATCCCGCCGAGCTCGACTGGGATCTGCGGGGACACGCGCTCGACACCGGCCTGTTGCGAGTGGACCCGGTCGAGATCCTAAGGTTCCGGTTCGGTGCCAACCGGCTGGATCCTCGAGTGTGGCAATCCGGCTGGCTGGTCCAGGCGCTGCTCGACGCCGAGCCCACGGGCGGCTGGCCGCGCCGGGGTGGTGTGCTGACCTACGACGACGCCCTGCTCGCGCTAATCGGGCAGCGACTCGGTGTCGACGCCACGGCACTTGACCTCGACCGGCTGCTCGACTGGTCACGGGGCACCGGACCGGTCCGTTGGGGCGAGCTGGATAACGTCGAACGTGACGGCATCAGCGAATGGCTGGTCGAGCGCCTCGGCCCCGCCGCGGAGACCGTGCTCACCTTGGTCTCGGCTGGGCGCGGGCGCGACGCGCTGGCATTGGGCGTCGTCGGCACGGCACTCGCCGATCCCTCCCTGCCACGCGAGGCGCTAGTGTCGGTCGGGGGGCTGTTCCCCGGCATCCGCTCGGACGCTGTCGAAGCCTTCTCGTCGGCGGTCGACGGCACGTTGAGCCGGTGGATCACCGCGGCGGGACCTGAGGAGTCTCAGACACGCCACGATGTGCTCGCAGTCCTCGAACGTGCCGACGAACTGGCGCATCAAGCCGGCCTCGGCGAGGCGCTTTCCGGCAGCACGCTGCTCCCCTCAGCCTGGCGGGCACGCCTTCGTACGTTGGCCACGGCACTTCCCGACCCGAAGGCTGCGAGCCTCGCACTCGGCGAACTCCGCAGACATCGGCTGGCCGACTTGTTGACCGACCAGAAGGCCACCGCGACCATGGCCGTCCGGTTGGCACGATGGCTAGCCGCGCCGGACCCAGGTGTCCCGTCCGTGGCCGCGGGCGTCCGGCGGCAGGTCACCGAATGGGGCTGGGTCGACTACGCCGTCGCCGTGCTGTGGGCCGGTGACGCGGCAACCGATCCGGTGAGCGCAAAGGCCTATCACGACCTTTGTGAGCAGGCGGTCGCCCGTCGTGCCGCTTCCGACGAAGAGTTCTCGCGCCGATTGGCTTCGTGGGTACCGCATGCCCGCGCGCAGCTCTCGGAAGGCGCGTTGCTGATCGAAGACGTACTGGCGACGGTCGCAGCCCCGCTGACCGGCGACGCGGTCCCCGTCGTCATCGTGCTCGACGGCATGAGCGCCTCGGCCGCGGTACAACTAGGCGACGAGCTGGGTCGCCGGCCGAACTGGTTGGAGGCCACCCCAGTGGGAGGCACCCGGCTGTCCGCGGTGTCGGCTTTTCCTTCGATTACGAGGGTGAGCAGACCCTCCCTACTGTGCGGTAAACCGGTCGCGGGTGGCCAGACGACGGAAAAGGAAGGCTTCGCCGCCTTCTGGAAGAGGCATCACAAGCTGGCCCGGTTGTTCCACGAGAACGAGGTCGGTGGTGGCGCAGGCCAGAGCCTCAACCCCGATCTGGTCGCGGCTCTGGCTGGGGACGAGGTCGTCGGTGTCGTACTCAACACCATCGACGATACACTCGGCCCCGGTCGTGAGGGCGACGGGACGACCTGGCGCCTCCAGGACATCCGATATCTGAACACCCTGCTCACTCAGGCACGCAGCTACGGCCGTCCGGTCGTGCTGACCTCCGACCACGGGCATGTACTCGAGCGTGGCCGCGCGGCCGGCCCTTCCTTAGCGACCGGTGATTACGGCGCGCGGTGGCGGACCGGAACGGCCGCCGATGGCGAAGTCGAATTACGTGGTCCACGGGTCCTCGAAGGGGACGGCAAGGTCGTCCTGCCGTGGCGCGAAGATCTCCGATACACGCAGAAGCGTGCGGGCTATCACGGTGGCGCGGCTCTGGCCGAGGTCAGCATCCCCGTCCTGGTCCTGTTGCCCTCGGTCGACGCGCTCCCGGACGGCTGGGCTGGACTCGCGTCCGAACAGACGACGCCCTCGTGGTGGCGGGATACTCCGGAGCCGGTGACCGAGACGACCACCTCGGTTCCCAAACCGTCACGCAAGAAGCCGAAGTCGGTTCCCGACGGCCCCGGCCTGTTCGACCACCTCCTTACCGACACCCCCGAGCCTGCTCCGGCACCGCCGCGGAGCATCGGCCAGGAAGTGGTCAAGTCGAAGATTTTCGGTTCGCAGAAGGCTTTTGTCCGCAGGGCTCCCGACGTCGAGGTGATCGCCGCGGTGATCGACAGCCTCGTCGAAGCAGGCGGCAAACTGTCACTTGCCGCGATCGCCGCGACGGCGGGCAAGGCGGCCCGGAACATCGACGGGTTCCTCGCTACCGTCCAGCGTCTGCTCAACGTCGAGAGTTACCCGGTGTTCGAACTCATCGACGGCGGCCGGACCGTGGAACTCAACATCGAGTTGCTGCGCACGCAGTTCCAGCTGGGGAAGCCGTGACTCAGGCCAGCGCGGTACGCCGTCGTGAGGTCGTCGACGCGCTGCGCCGCGGCACGGTCCCCCAGTCCGGGCTCGACTTGTTCGCGGTCGGGCTCGGCCGGTTCGCCGGGGCGCTCGACGATGACCTTGACGCGATCAAGCGCGGTGGCGCGGCTTTCCACGCGATCCGCGGTGAATACGGCTCGGGTAAGACGTTCTTCGCGCGCTGGCTCGCCGAACGAGCGAAGCGAGCCGGGCTGGCTACCAGCGAGATTCAGATCTCGGAGACCGAAACCCCGTTGCACCGCCTCGAAACCGTGTACCGGCGGCTGTCAGAGCGGCTGGCGACTTCAACTCACCAACCGAGCGCGTTGCGACCGGTGATCGACTCGTGGTTCTACACACTCGAAGATGAAGTCCTCGACGCTGGCGAAGTCGACGAGGACGACGAGGACGCCGTTGTCGAAGCGGTGGACACACTGATGGAGCGCCGCCTGGGTGACGTAGCCAGAACGACCCCCGCGTTCGCCTCCGCGCTCCGCGGATACCGCCGCGCGAGGCGTGCCGATGACGCCGCGACCGCGGAAGCGGTGATTGCCTGGCTGGGCGGGCAGAAGTCGGTAGCGGCGTCCGCGAAGCGGGCTGCCGGGGTGCGCGGTGATCTCGACCACTTCGGCGCGCTCGGCTTTCTTCAGGGCCTGCTGACCGTGCTGAAGGATTGCGGCCACCCCGGCCTGCTGGTCGTGCTCGACGAGATCGAAACCTTGCAGCGCGTTCGCGGTGACGTGCGGGAGAAAGGCCTCAACGCTCTCCGGCAGTTGCTGGACGAGATCGACACCGGTCGCTTCCCCGGGCTGTTCCTGGTGATCACTGGCACTCCGGCATTCTTCGACGGGCAGCAGGGCGTGCAGCGTCTCCCGCCGCTGGCCCAGCGGCTCGCGACCGACTTCACCACAGACGCCCGGTTCGACAATCCGCGCGCAGTCCAGCTCCGGCTGCCCGGGTTCGACTTGGATCGGCTGGGGGAACTGGGTCGGAACGTCCGTGACCTCTACGCTGGCGAGGCCAAAGAGCGCGAACGGATCATCGCGCGTGTGGACGATGACTACATCGACGAACTGGCGAGGGCCGTGACCGGTGGAATGGGCGGCCGGGTCGGTGTCGCTCCGCGCGTCTTCCTCAGGAAGCTCGTTCAGGACGTGCTCGACCGGGTCGACGAACACGAAGAATTCGACCCTAGGGTGCACTACCCGGTGACCGTGAAGAGCTCCGAGCTCTCGGAGGAGGAACGCAACGCCATCGCCGACGTGGACGACATCGACCTGGACCTCCCATGAGTTCCGCGGCCGACCGGCTGTTACCCGCGCTGGTGCACCACATTGTCAACACGCTCGGCTGGCCGGAGTTGCGTCCACTGCAGGCCGAGGCAATCGATCCGCTGCTGAGGGGCTCCGACGCGATCCTGCTGGCGCCGACGGCCGGGGGCAAAACCGAAGCTGCTGTGTTTCCACTGCTCAGCGCAATGGAGGAGCAGTCGTGGCTGGGCATATCGGTGCTGTACGTTTGTCCCCTGCGAGCCCTGCTGAACAACCTCCAGCCCAGGTTGGCGAGTTATGCGGGATGGCTCGGCCGGTCCGCCGAGGTGTGGCACGGTGACGTCGGCCCGGGAGCACGGGAGCGCATGCGCCGGGAACCGCCGGACATCCTGCTGACTACGCCGGAGTCCCTCGAGGCGATGCTGGTGTCGAGCAAGGTGGACTCCCGGCGAATGTTCTCCGGCCTTCGAGCGGTTGTGGTCGACGAGGTCCACGCGTTCGCCGGCGACGACCGCGGATGGCACCTGCTAGCGGTCCTCGAGCGGCTTTCCCGGATCGCGGGACGCCCGCTCCAGCGCGTCGGGTTGTCGGCCACCGTAGGCAACCCGGCTGAGCTGTTGGAGTGGCTGCAGGGCTCGCAACGGTCTAGGCCACGATCCGTGGTGGCGCCCGTTGTCGGTGCAACGACGATTCCGGATCTCACTGTGGACCACGTGGGCTCGATCGAGAACGCGGCCACGGTCATCGCGTCATTGCATCGAGGGGAAAAACGGCTGGTCTTCGTCGACAGCCGACGCCGTGCCGAAGAGCTCGGGGCTGCGTTACGTGCCCGCGAGGTCACCACGTTCCTTTCGCACTCCTCGCTCTCCGCGGACGAACGCCACAGGTCGGAGCAGGCTTTCGCGGAAGCCCGCGATTGTGTGATCGTCGCAACTTCCACTTTGGAACTGGGCATTGACGTTGGCGATCTCGACCGGGTGATCCAGATCAACACTCCACGGACGGTGGCGTCGTTTCTTCAGCGCCTCGGCCGGACGGGGCGTCGTCCCGAAAGCACCCGGAACTGCCTTTTCCTCTGCCTTGAAGACGCAGCCGTGCTCAGCACCGCAGGTCTGCTCGAGCGGTGGGCCGCAGGTTGGGTGGAGCCGATCGTGGCTCCGGTGCGTCCCCGGCATATCGCCGCACAACAGATTCTCGCTCTTGCCCTGCAAGAGAACAAGATCGGGATGCACACCTGGCCGGAGTGGTGGGGCGACCTGCCGCTGTTCGACGAACATCTGGCCGAGATCTTCGACCACCTGCTCGCCAAGGGGTACCTCGAGCGGGATGGCGCGATGGCGTTTATCGGGCCGGAGGCGGAGAAGAAGTTTGGCCGGCGGTACTTCTCCGACCTGCTCGCCGTGTTCACCGCGCCACCGGAATTCACGGTCCTCGCCGGACGCGAGGAGATCGGCCGAGTTGGGGATGACGTCCTCCTCGCTGATGACTACGACGGGCCGAGCGTCCTGCTGCTCGCCGGACGCGCGTGGAAGGTCGGACACGTCGACTGGAAGCGAAGGCGGTGTTTCGTCGAGCCGAGCGACCTCCCCGGCCGCGCCAAATGGGGTAGCGTTGAAAGTGGAATGTCCTTTGCCCTCACCCGTGGCCAGCGGTCGGTCCTGTTGGGTGCCGAGCCTGCAGGGGTCCGGTTCACCCGGCGAGCCGCGTCCGTGCTCGCCGACCTCCGTGAGAAGCACGCCGAAGATGTGTCGGAGGACGCGACCGTGTTCCGACGGTCAGCGGGTGAGTTTAGGTGGTGGACCTGGGCAGGCGCCGCCGCCAACCGCACCTTGCAGGCCAACTTCCCTCGCTTTGTGGATCCACGGCAACGTATAACCGATCATTCTCTACGTCTGCTGCCAAATATTTCGAATATTGAATTTCTTAGCGAATTGTCCGGCTCGGCCCCGCTTAGCTGTCCCAACGTGAGCAAATCGGCGGTGAACGGACTCAAGTTTTCCACAGCACTTCCGGAAGTGCTCGCAATCGAAACGGTCGCGGAACGCCTTTCTGATCGAAAGAACGCGGCAATCGTATTATCTGAACGACGTGTGTTCGTCCACGCTGTACGCTGAGCTCCGAACAAGCTGCGCGCGGCGGGCGGCAAGGCTCGTTGATCTCCTACCCGTACCTCGACCACGTGTGTCCGTGCGAGAACTGGGTCGATGGTCGCGAAGGTGCCTACGATTCCGTTGCAGTGCAAAGTATTCCAGAACTTCGACGAATGGGGTAGCACGTCTCCGAGTGTTGTCCAGCGCCGCACTGCGGGGCCAGGACTATAGATCTTGGAACTGTCCCGGATAGACCTCGAGGCCAGTTACACCTCCTTAGTCTGCTGCTGGGGGTTGTCGTTGACGTGGGCGCGGTGGCCGCGGGTGACGGTGATGAGGTGTTCGTGGACGAGTTGGGTGATGGCTCGGTGGGCGGTGCTGGGGGCGACGTGGTGAGTGGTGGCGAGTTGTTGGACGGTGGGCAGGACGGTGCCGGGTGGGAGGGTGCCGTTGGTGATGGCGGTGCGTAGTTCGGTGGCGATTGTTTGGTAGGGGCTGGGTGGTCGTTTGGGTGGTGCGGGTGGCGGGTTTGGTGGCGAGCGGGGTGTGGGGAGGCGGCGCATGAGGATGCGGCTGGCGTGTTGGTCGGCTTCGCGGACCCAGGCGGCGTAGTAGGCAAGGGTGGTGCCGCCTTCGGAGTGGCCCAGGCGGGTGACTAGGCGGCGGTACTGCTGGGTGAGGGATCCGGGGAGGCGCCAGGTGGCGCCGTCGGCGCGGGGGGAGAACACGAAGCTGTCCGGGGTGAGGGTGGTGCCGACCGTGACGGCTCGGTGTTGCCGGGCCTTGGTGGTAGGCGGTGAGCATGGTGATGGTGTGGGGATCGAGGGTGATGTGGCGGCGTTGGTGGAGTTTGGTGTCTTTCTCCCTCCCAGGTCTCGGGGCCGGTCTGGGCGATGCTGGCTCTGAGCACCAGGACTCGGCGGGTCGCGTCGAAGTGGCGCCAGCGCAGGGCGCAGAGTTCGCCTCGGCGGGCGCCGGTGATCATGGCCAGCCAGACCAGTGGACCGAGGTCGGGGTGCGTCCAGGCCGCGTTCATGGTCTGGGCGGCTTCAGCCGGGGTGGGTGGTTGAGATTCCGGGTGTGGTTTGGGTGGCGGGTCGGCGTCTGGGGTGGGGCTGCGGTCGATCCAGTTCCAGCGGACGGCGCGGTGGTAGGCGCCGCTGATCAGGTAGTGGATCTTGCGGACCGTGGCGTGGGCCAGTGGTCGGCATTCGTGGGTCGGCTGCGGGTGTTGGCAGTGGTCGCGGCAGCGGAGGAATTCGGCGTAGTAGTGGTCCAGCAGCTCCGGTGGTCGCGGGGATCCGCGGGTGTCCCAGCTGTGACTGGATGAGTTTGGTGATCGTGCATAGGTAGGAGTGGCGGGTGGCGTGCGGCAGGGCCGGCTGGCGTGCCAGTGGTTCAGTGAGGGTGTCGTCGACGCGGGTTGGCGGCGTTCGTGGATCGGGGGCGGTCGTCGAGCCGCCGCCGCAGGTCGTTTGTACTGGGCTGTATCCGTACGCGTAGTTGGCCGCAGGGCAGGCGGCTGACGGGGCCCGGGTTACCTACGGGGTCCGGGGCTCGCCCCCGGCTGGGGTGTGGGGCTTGGCCCCCACAAAACACATCGACCCGATCATGGTCTGCGCTGTCTGCAGACATGACCGGGTCAATCGGGTGCCCTCGGCAGGATTCGAACCTGCGACACCTGCCTCCGGAGGGGCGGTTTCGACGCCTACTAGGGCCTCTACCAGCAACTATAGCAACAGGACGGGTCACTCTGGCAACGGAATCCCCGCGAGTTAACACCGTTTCGTTCCACGAACCGTTCCACGAGAATCCGTGATCGGACCCGGGCGTGTCGCCACCCGTCTGGGGTACCCCGGAGCGTGGGCCGGTCCTCGTGCGTCATGGGGTCATCGTAGGGCTTGCCGCCGGACTTCGCGTTCGGCGTGTGGAGCGCGTGGCGCATAGGAGCTCGACGCGCCTGTTACTCCGAGTAGTTGTGAG
This sequence comes from Amycolatopsis anabasis, assembly GCF_009765355.1. GTDB lineage: Bacteria > Actinomycetota > Actinomycetes > Mycobacteriales > Pseudonocardiaceae > Amycolatopsis > Amycolatopsis anabasis. The sequence continues at coordinate 189,475 of NZ_VTHK01000015.1, forward strand.
CGTAGCTTCTCTAGCTTGCGGCTGTCGCCGGCGCGTCAAACGTAAGGTGCTCGCCGCCTCCACGTGCGGAGCTATCTCGGGGGAGTGGGAGTAGGTGGTGCGGTCGAGTGGGTGTCATGATCGTGTCTGGGGGTGGGGGTGAGGATGGCGTCGAGGTCGGCGGTGCCCTCGGCTACGGCGTGGGCGAGTTCGGACAGGCGTTGGTTGTGGGCGCGGGCGTATCCGCGCAGTCTGGTGAACGCGTCGTCCATGTCGAGGTTTCCGCCGTGTTCGGAGAGCACTCCTTTGGCTTGTTCGATGACGACTCGGCTGTTGAGCGCGGTCTGTAGTTGTTCGGAGAGTAGTTCGTTGCGTTCGATCGCGCGTTGTTGCAGGATTCCGACGGTCGCGACGTCGGCGAGGGCCTGTCCCAGCTGGGTGCTTTCCTCGTCGACTCCGTCTGGTTGGGTGTTGAGCAGGGTGAGTACCCCGACGACTTGGCGGCGTAGTCGCATGGGCAGTGCTTGTGCCGCTCGGAATCCGCATTCGTGTGCCGCGGCGGTGAAACCGGGCCACCGTTCGTGCTCGGCGGTCAGGTCCGAGCTGGCGACCGGTTGCCCGTCGCGGACGCAGTCGATGCAGGGGCCGTCCTGGGTCTGCACGGCGAACAGTTCCAGTAGTTCTGCTCGCTCGGAGGAGGCGGACGCGACGCGCAGCCCGCCTTTTTGGTCGATGAGGATGACTCCGGCAGCGGAGATCTCGAGCAGGTCGACGCAGCGTTCGGCGAGCATGCTCAGGAAGTCCAGGATGTCGAAGTCGTCGACCAGGGTGTCGGCCAACGCGACAAACGTCCGGAACAGCCGCTGAGCTCGACCGTCTTCGAGCGCACTCGACCGGGCCGGGTCCTCTGATGATGCGGTCATGTTTCTATCCTCCCGGTTTCGAGTCGAAGCTCGCGGGCCACGATCTGGCGGGCCACCTCATTCAGAGGTATGTGGTGGGCGAAGGCGTGGCCACGGATGCGCAGCAGCGCCTCCTGCATGCTCAGCCTTAGTTGCACGGCGACGATCCCGGACGCTTGGTGGACCACGGCGTGGATGTCGGATAGCCACCCGACGTCCATCGGGTCCGCACCACGCAGATCGTCCAGCAGCGCCTGGGTGGCGATCTCGGCCAGCAGCAGCGCGTCGGTCAGCTCGCGTCGGCTCAACGGACCGGCGGTGGTGCGGTAGAGGTCCAGCACGCCGACCCGCACGACGCCGACCTGCAACGGAAAGGAGAACACCGCCGCTATCCCGGCAGCCAGCGCGCCGGAAGTGAACCCCGGCCAGCGGGCTCCATCGGCCGCCAGATCGGGCACCAGCACCGGGCCGCCCGAGTCGAACGCCTCCACGCTCGGGCCCTCTCCGACGGTCATGCGCAGGTCGTCGAGCAGCGCGCTGAGCGGGTCGGTGCCGCATACCAAGGCCTGGTTGCCGTTCGCTCTGGTGCCGCCCCGCACGCTCACCGCGGCGCCGGAGACCGACACCTCGGCCAGGCACAGCGCGCACACTCGGCGCAGCAGGGAGATCGAATCGCCGCCCCTGGCGTCAAGCAGCCCGAGCAGCCGTTCGCGCCGACCGCCGGCCATGCGCCTCTCCTCCTGGCCACAGCGGTGAACCCGCCCTCGATGGGGAGCACACACCCGCCCCTGAAGAAATGGTAAACACTCGCTGGCGAGTGGAGAATCCTTCGACAACCGGCGTACCTGCCTGCCCGCGGCTGTCCCGGGTCAGGGGCTTCGACCGTGGCGTCATGGAGTCGTCTCGTCCGATTACGGAGGGCGCATCATGCGAGGTCGCGGGGTCCAGCCGACAGGCCGGGCCGGGCCTGAGGCGCCCCTACCGGCTGGATGTCGGGCGGAGTTGTCGCCGTGGCCAGCGGGCATGCGTCCTGACTTTGGTGTTGGTGGCGGTCAGTGCCGAAGCGCGGTCGTGCTGGATGGGGAACAGGCCGACTACGGGCAGGCATTCCAGGGCTCGGCGGACGGCGCGGGTGTCCACGACCAGCTCTAGGGCGACCGCGGCTTCGGTGGTGCGGTCGAGCAGCTCAGTGAGGGTGAGGAGACCGCCGGCTGAACAGAACGGCACCCGGGATAGGTCCACGACCATGGCGTGTGTGTCCCCGCTGGGGTGAGCAGCGAGTTCATAGTCGAGTGCGGGCAGTGAGATGGCGTCGATGTCGCCCTCGATCACGACATGGGTGTATCCGGCGCTGGCGTGGATGACGGTTACCGCGAAGGGCGGTGCTGCCGTCGGATGGCTGTCGCGGGTAAAAGGGGGCTGGGTTCGAGTACACGGACGGGTCATGGTCTCTCCTGCTTCCGGCCACTGTGGCCCCGGCAGTGCCTGGTGGTCGAGCGGCTGCTGAGATCAGCGGTCATACGTCTCGAAGGCGTGGTCCAGGCCCGTAGGGACCTGACGCTACGCTCGGGAGGTTTGGCGGCAACACCCCCACCCACGGCGTTCATGACCCGTTCACGATGCGTCGGGCTGGCCAGCGCCTTGATCGGAGTTCTGTGGTTCTTTGCTCCCGGCCTGCTCTCAGTGGGAGCCCGCGCGCAGTGGTGCGCCGATCGCGTGCAGGTGTTGCAGCACATACCCGTAGGTACGCAGCCAGCCGCACTGGGCGTACTCGATGCCCCGCTGGGCGCAGAACTGGTGCACGAGCGGCTGGGCTCGGCGCAGGTGGGGCCGGGGCATGGAGGGGAACAGGTGGTGCTCGATCTGGTAGTTCAGTCCACCGAGGACGAAGTCCACCCAGACGCCGCCGCGGACGTTGCGGGAGGTGAGGACTTGCTTGCGCAGGAAGTCCGGCGAACGGCCTCCGGTCATGGTCGGCATGCCCTTGTGGCCGGGGGCGAAGGAGCATCCCATGTAGAGGCCCCAGAGGCATTGGTGTACCAGGATGAACACCACAGCGGTCAGTGGTGAGAGCACCAGGAACACCGCGGCCAGGTAGATGGCGAAATGCCCGGCCAGTAAGAAGATCTCCACGTTGCGTGCTCTTGTTCCTTTACGCCGCAAGGTTCGCACGCTGGAGACGTGCAGGCTGAATCCTTCCAACAGGAGCAGCGGGAAGAACAGGAACGCCTGGTACTTGGCCATCCACCGCAGGAAGCCGCGCTTGGCGTGGCCCTGGGCGCCGGTGAACGCCAGCACTGAGATGTCGAGGTCGGGATCGTCCTGCTCGTGGTTCGGATTGGCGTGATGACGGGTGTGCTGATCGATCCACCAGCCGTAGCTGAGGCCGACCATCCCGCCGTGGCAGAACCCCACCACGTCGTTCGCGCGGCGGGTACGGAAGATCTGCCGGTGGCCCGCGTCGTGCCCGACGAAGGACAGCTGGGCGAACATCACGGCGAAGAACGCGGCCAGGAACAGTTGCCACCACGAGTCACCGAGGTAGGCGAACCCCACCCAGCCCCCGGCGAACGCGAGGACATTGAGCGCGATCTTCCCCGCGTAGTACCCGTAGCGCCGGCGCAGCAAGCCGGAGCGCCTGATGATCTGGGACAAGTCCGCGTAGTCACGGTTCTGTGCAGCAGATTCGGGGGGCGAAATATCGAACGAAGTCACGAAAGGACCACCGCTTCCGGTCGCGTCGGACAGCGCACCGGGGGCTGGGGCGGCACCGCGTCACGGGGTGAACCCGCGAACTACTACCAGCGTCGCACGAGGTGGCCTGATCAGCAACCGGCCCGGCCGGTCTCGGGCAGGACCGGAGCGTGCCCGCAACCGCATTGGGTACGGCAGGCAACTCCCCGCACCGCAGACGTGGCTCTCACCTCCGGGAACCCGCACGGACCAACGCGTCGGCGCACGAGTTGTGCGTGCTCGGTGTCCCTGCGACGATCGCCGCAGATGCGGGATTTCATCCCCGTGATCGCCGGAGGTGCACAATGCTGATCCTGATCATCGTTCTGCTGATTCTGTGGCTGATCACCGCCGTCATCGGTTTCGCGTTCAAGGGCTTGATGTGGCTGGCCATCATCGGAATCGTGTTGTTCGTCGGCACCGCCGTGATCGGTTTCGTCCGCCGTAAAACCCTCCGCCGCTGAACCCGCACACCGTCACGTGCTCGAACCCCGTACAGCGATGCGGGCCAACCGTTGCGGTGTGGCCGGTCCACCGTGCGGATGTCGGGATCGGTGGCCAGGTCCGGGACGAAGCGCGCGATGGTGGTGTTGTTCCGGCCGAACAGCCAGCCCAGGTGCGCGTGCCAGAAACCCTGGGCCAGCGCGATCGGTGTGGTGCGGTAGAGCCACGGCGAGTGCGGGTCGCCGTCGGGTCGGAGAAGGCGTGGTGCTGGCGGTGGTCGGTCACCACCCGATGACCGGGCTCTGTGAGGCCAGGCCGCCGGTGATCGCCAGTGCGATGCGCAGCGGCCGGGCCGCGGTGAACGCGCCGTGGGTGAAGTACCGGTGATACCCGAGGGTGGACACCACGTAGAAGCCGCTCGGGAGCCCGAGGTCGAGCCAGCTCAGCCCCCACCCCCACACCAGCACCACCAGGGTGACCAGCGCGAGGAACGGGGCGATCAGGAACAGCCCGCCGGATCGTCATCAGCTCGGCCCGGGAGGCCCGGGAATGCTGCCCCGACACCAGAGGCTTGGCGCCGGCTGGACAGCGTGGTGCAGGGGTGGTCTGGTCGGGTGTGGTCATGATGGAGTCAATGCAGGTTGGACCTGGTGGGGTGCCGGGTTCGGCGTGGGCCAGGGAGCGTGACGCGGCGGATCAGGGTGGTGGCCACCGCGCCGATGCCCAGCCACACGAGGGCGGCGAGGCCGTTGTTGAGCAGTACCCGGGTCGTCGCGCTGGCCGGGGTGAATAGGTTGTCGAAGCCCAGGGATACCCCTGCTGACCAGTTGTGCACGAACGCCGCGACCCCGTTGGTGGGATTCGCGTCGCCCGCGACCATGATGATCTGCGCGATGAGCACCGCGGCGAATAGTCCGCACAGCACGGTGATGACCGTGCATGACACCTGGATCATGCGGATCCGGTTCCATCGCCGGTCGTCGAGGCCCTGGTCCTCGGCGAGTAGCGACGGGCGACTGGCGGGCGTCGGCACAAGACGGCCGGGGTCTGCGTTCGGATAAGGTTCTGGCTGCGTCATGATGGTGGTGTCCCTTGCTGTGGGTGATCCGGGGCGCGGAGTCCGGTGCCGTCGCCCGGTGGGTGTGCCTGTCATCGGCGGGCGCGGGTCAACGGCCAGTGCCTGCGGCTGCTACCGGTGATCGCGTGGTAGCCCAGGAGCAGGAGGGCGGATCCGATGATGGCGATGATCCAGGTGGGGAGGTCGAAGAAACGTCCGGTGGTGTCGACGTCGAAGAACGCCGTCGCGGCCCAGCCGCCGAGTAACGCTCCGGTGATGCCGATCAGGATTGTGACGATGATGCCGTGTTTCGTCCTGCGGCCCAGCAGTTTCTGGGTGATGACTCCGGCGACCAGGCCGAGCACGGTCCAGGCGATAATTCCCATACTCACAGAAACTCCTCAGTCCGCTAGATCGCGAATGTTCCGGCGATCAAGACACAGTCTCATGTGGATAGTCCATTGCGGACTTTCCTGGCGGTGGTGAACGGAACCTGGAGGATGGGCGATTCTCCAGTAGCGGTTTGACTGTCAGGATCGCCACTCATAATCGGTGGCACAGCCCGCGTGAATGTCTGCACAACCTCTCTTGGCGCGACTGCGACTCAGCGCGTCCGCCGCCAAGGTCCGGAGCAGTGTCCGTTGCACCATGATCCGCCGCGCTGAACGACGACGGGGCCCGACGGGAAGGAAACCACGATCGGGTGATGCCCTTCCCAGGGTAGACCTCTTCCCGGCCGGCGAACAGAGCCGATGCCAGACCGGTACCCCCGGTCGATTTGCGGGCGCCTCGTCCGTGCCGGGGCCCGGGTCGGCCTGGTGTGGATACGGTGTCAGTGCGGGGAGGCCACCAGGAACGTGAAGTGGCCGTCGATGTCCTTGCGGGCGTCGAGGACCTTGTCGGCGAGGCGGACACGGGTTTCGCGGGCGAGGAACACCTGGGTGCCCGCGGCATCGATGATGTCGTCGCCGGGTGCCGGGTGTGCGGCGATCTCAACGCAGAGCGCGGCACCGTCCTCGGGAAGACCGTCCAGCGTCATCCGCAGGCCACCCTCCCGCTGGACATCCTGGGCGGCGGTGAGCTGGTTGATGGCCTCAGTGGCGGACTCGGTCATGGTGAACATCGAGATTCTCGCTCTCTCCCACACAGATTGCGGGATACCGCCGACTGTACGCGGCCCGCGATCAACTCCCCCTCCCCGACCAACATTCCGGCCGGTCGACGGCCAATCGCGGTAACCGCGCTGTGAGCGGCCAGACGAGCCCGGCTGTCGCCGTCGTTCTCGCCGATCTCGGCGAACACATCCAGCAGTTCGAGAATGTCGGCCCGGCTGATGTGGACCTCGGCAGGCCGGTGGCCCAACTCGTCGAGTTTGATCCGCAACGCGATGAGCATGTCCGGGGCCTGGCCGACGGCGACCCCGCTGACCGGCCTGTCCGAGGAGGCTCCAGCGTGGCGGGCATGCTCGACGAACGCGGCGAGGCCGCCGCTACGGCCTAGACCCGACACCCTTGCACGCTCACCCGGAATGCCCTGGTGAGCGAGTTACAGGAGCGTGAGACAAGAAGGTGGTATCAGTGCCCGGTGCGTGCCCGCGCGAATTCCACAGATCCGTTCGCGGTCAGCCGGGCGGCTGATGCCGCCATCCGGGTCACGTGCCCTTTGGACCGCACCGGTTGCCGCCGGCGCGGTATCCCGGTCGACCCGCTGACGTTCTCGGTGCGGTGGCGGCTATCGGTGGGAATTTGGTCGCGCGTGGGTGACTTGTGGTCGTGTGTCTTGTTATCCCGGTGGAGGGCGCGAACGCTGTGGCGTTGAGGGTGTTGGTTGGATCCGGTGCCCTCATGCAGGCGGCACCGGGCAGTGACCCCAGAACCCGGTCATCACACCACCCCCGCAGGTCCGTGGCATCAGTCCCGGACTCCTTTTCACGGGTGGAAGGTTGGTCATGAGATCGACAGCACGAATCAGCACGGCAGGCCGGGCGGGTCGGGCCTTGATCGGCTTGGGCACCGCGGCCGGGTTTGTTCTCCTGGCTCCCGCCCAGGCGTGGGCGTTGCCGCCGGGCTGCACGCAAAGCGGCAACAATTTCACCTGCACCGCCGGGATCCCCGCCGGTCAAGTCCTCGACGGCACCAGCGCGGACAACGTCATCACCATCACCGGCGGTGCCGTGAACGGCACTGTGAATGGCCTCGCCGGTAATGACACGATCCGAGTCACCGGCACCGCCGGGGTCTCGGGCACCAACGGGCCACCGGGCGCCAACGGCACCGTGGGCACCCCAGCGGGGAGTGCCGGTGGCAATGGCGGAGCTGGCAGTGTCGGCGGGGCCGGTGTGGGGAGCACCGGGATCATCGACGGCGGTCCGGGCACGGACACCATCACCGTCACCGGCGGGGCCGGTGGTAACGGCGGCAACGGCGGGGCAGGCGGGCTCGGACTGGCCTCCGGCGCCGGTGGCGCCGGAGGCAACGGCGGCGTGGGCGGGATCGGTGGTGCCGCGAACGCCGGGACCATCACCGGGGCCGCCGGCAACGACACCGCCACCCTCACCGGCGGCAAGGGCGGCAACGGCGGGCTCGGCGGCCAGGGCGGCAACAGTGGTGCCGTCGCCGGTGGCGCGGGCGCTGGGGGTATCGGTGGAGCCGGTGCGGCGGGCGGTGTCGGGAACTCCGGGGCCTTCAACGGCGATCTCAGCGATCCCGGTCTCGACAATGTCACCGCCAACGGCGGTGCCGGCGGTACCGGTGCGGCGGGTGGCGTTGGTGGTTGCGGTCACGGCGGCGGCGCTGGTGGCGTCGGCGGTGCTGGTGGTGCCGGGGGGATCGGGAACTCTGGGACGGTCGGCGGCGGTGCCGGTGTCGACATCCTCAAGGCCAACGGTGGGCTCGGCGGCAATGGTGGCGTCGGTGGCAAGGGCGGCAACGGTTCCAGTGCCGTGCAGCCCGGTGGTGCTGGTGGCGTCGGTGGTGCTGGTGGTGCCGGTGGCGTCGGGAACTCCGGCAACCTCAACGGCGGGACCGGCATTGACAGCATCACCGCCACGGGTGGCAACGGCGGTAACGGCGCCGGTGGCGGTAACGGCGGCACCGGCTGCAGCGGCCCCGGTGGTCCTGGTGGCCTCGGAGGCGCCGCGGGTGCTGGTGGGCTCGGGAACTCCGGAACCATCACCGACGCTGCCGACACCATCGCCACCCCCAACGGCGTCAGCGGCCTCGCCGGCGGCAACGGCGTCGCCGGCATCAACAACGGCGGCATCTGCACCTGCTAACCCACAGAGATACAGCGGTATCCACGGGCAGCGGCACCATCACCGGGTAATACCGGCGACGGTGCCACTGCCCCCAGCCGTCGTGCCGCGCATCGTGCTCCGGCACACGCAAAGGGGAAAACCCCGAGCCTGTCCGGAGGTTTACCGCGTGCTCGCCGAGCACGAGAAAGTCCGGGCGTACCCCGACGCCCTCGCGCAGGCTCACGCCGACTTCGCCGCGCTGCGCACCGGCTCCTGATCGGTCGGTGGGGCAGCTGCTGTGTTGGGCGCGCGGCTGGTGCCACCCAGCATGAAATCGCCCAACCATCCGCCGCGTTCACACCACTTCCGGCTGTGTGGACGATCTGTCAGGGGTCCAGTGCGCGAGACGTGGCGGCGGTGAGCAGGGCGTGGCGGAGGTCGGCGCGGACGCGGGTCGCGTCGGCGGCGGAGAGGACGGCGGACTCTCCGGGAGGGGAGCAGCAGCACGACCTGGTGGTCGCGGGCGAGGATGCTCAGCTCGAGGATCCGGCCCACGACGTCACGGCGGCAGCGGTACTACCGTTAGCGATCGGTCTCGGCAATGTCCAACGCGAGGCGTTGCTGCGTCAGCGCCGCCACAAACAACAAGATCAGAGGGCGCTGGAGCGCCTCGTCGACGGTGAGCCGACACGCAGCGACGGCGAGCTGACCTACACCAATGTCGCCACGGAAGCAGGCATGGGCTGATGCGGGGCGGGTGTCTGCCGTCCACACTGGTGGGGTGGTCCTCGGGTATGTTTTCGCTGTTCTGGCGGCGTTGTCGTCGGGTAGTGGGTCGATCCTGGAAGCTACCGGGGTCCGGCGGGCTGGTGCCTACGGTGGCACGTCGCTCGATCTGGTGAGGTTGCGGCGGCAGTGGATCTACTTTCTCGGTCTCGGTGTGGATGTGCTGGGGTTCGTGTTCGCCGCGGCGGCGTTGCACCGCCTGCCCCTGTTTCTGGTTCAGTCGGTGCTCGCGTTCAGCGTCGGGGTGACGGCCACGATCTCCGCCTTCCTGGGCACGCGGCTGGGCGCGGCGGGATGGGTCGCGTTGGGCGTCGGCGCGGCGGGTTTGGTTCTGCTGGGGCTGTCCGCTGACCCGAGTCCGGCACACTCCGTCGCGATAGGGTGGCGGCTGGTCTTGCTGGGCATGGCGGTGGTGGTCGCGGCACTCGCGTTCTATGCCAAGCACCGGAACCGTCCGTGGACGGCTCCGGTGATGGCGTTCGGCGCCGGGCTCGGATTCAGCGTTGTTGGTGTTTCGGCGCGAACGCTGGATCTTGCCGGCCCGCTCTGGCGGATCGCTCTGGAACCGTCGGCATGGGCAATCGTCCTCAATGGACTTGCCGCGGCGGTGGTGTTCGCGATGGCGTTGCAGCAGGGCGCCGCGACGGCCGCGACCGCTGTCATGTTCACCACGAACACGGCGTTGTCTTCGCTGGTCGGGTTGGTGTATCTCGGCGACCGTGTCCGTCCCGGTTTCGCCGCCGCCGCGACCGCGGGCATGGTGCTGGCGATCGCCGGGGCGACCGGTGTTGCGGCCGCTTCACGGCGGCTCAGTGGCGGCGTTTCCGGATCAGGCGGCGGAGTTGGGTGATCCGCGTGGTGCCGAGGACCAGGGTGAGCAGGGTCGCGCCGACCGCGGCGATCAGCAGTGCCAGCGCCAGTGGTGTGCTCGCGGTCATCCACAGGAATGAGATCTCGGTGCTGCGGGTGTTCTGGGCGAGGAAGATGATCAGCGCGACGGTGAGCAGCCCCGCGGCGGCGAGGGCTACCCAGGCTGCTCCGGCGCGAGTCCGGGGCACGCCTCGGACCGCCCGCTGCGGCAGTGCCTCGGCGGGCGGTGTCGTTTCGGGTGTGGTCGCGGCGTGATCGCCGTCGGGTGGTGCGGGGATGGTTTCGGGATCGGGTGCGGGATGAGTTCGGTGTAGTAGGGGCATGATCAGCGGCTTTCGTTCATCGTTGGTGTTGGAGAGGTCTTCGTGCGGGCGAGGTGTTGCGGGCGTACCCAGCGGACGTCGTGGGCCCAGCCGAGTTTTTCGAAGATCCAGATGGTGCGTGCGGAGATGTCGATCTGGCCGGGCAGCATGCCGTGGCGGGCGCAGGTGGGGTCGGCGTGGTGGGAGTTGTGCCAGGATTCGCCCATCGACAGGATGGCCAGCGGCCAGAAGTTGGCGGATTTGTCGCGGCTGGCGAACGGGCGGGTGCCGATCATGTGGCAGATTGAGTTCACCGACCAGGTCACGTGGTGTTGCAGGGAGATCCGGGCCAGCCCGGCCCAGCAGAACGCGGTGATCGCGCCCCACCAGGACTGGGTGACCAGTCCGCCGATCCCGGCGGGGATCAGCACGCTGCACGCGACCCATACCGGGAACAGCCGGTCCACCATCCGGATGTCGCGGTCGGCGATCAGATCGGGGGCGAACCGGGCGTAGTTGGTTTTGTCCCGGCCGAACAGCCACCCCAGGTGTGCATGCCAGAACCCGCGGGCCAACGCGATCGGGGAGGTTCCATACAGCCACGGCGAGTGCGGGTCGCCTCCCCGGTCGGAGAAGGCGTGGTGGCGGCGGTGATCCGCTACCCACCCGATGACCGGGCCTTGGGCGGCGAGTCCGCCGGCGATGGCCAGCGCGACCCGCAGCGGCCGGGCCGCCTTGAACGCGCCGTGGGTGAAATACCGGTGGTAGCCGACGGTCACCCCGAGCGTGGTCAGCACGTAGAACCCGGCCGCCAGCCCGACGTCCAGCCAGCTCAGCCCCCATCCCCACACCAGGACCACGAGTGTGATCAGCGCGAGGAACGGGAAGACAAGGAACAGCCGGATCGTCGCCAGTTCGCCCCGGGAATGTTGCCCCGACAGCAACGCTTTCGGGCCCGCGGAGGAGCGGGGTGCTGGGGTGGTCACAGTGGTTGTGGTCATGGCAATCGCCATTTCAGATCGCAGAGGTAAGGCTCGACGCGTGCGAGGCACACCGGCCACACGCGCGGGGCCGGGACGGGTCAAGCGTGTTCGTACACGCGGCCGCCGTCACCCTCCCAGCGCTCGGCGGCCCGATCCGGTTCACCGACAAACTCGCCGCCGACCACGGCAGCGACCGTGACGGGATGGGCGGTGAGCAGCACATCGGTACCGTCGACGTTGTCCGGTCTTGACGCCGTCATCAGCACTCGATGCGCGGCCACGTCCGCCGTCTCCGGCGGCACAACCAGCAAGGTCAGGCGCGTCCGGCCACTCGACCCGACCACGGTCACGAGATCAGGAGCCTGCGAGAAGAACCCATCCAGCCGCACCACGTGGTCGCCAATCGCGGCCTTGCGCACGGCCAGATCCCAGATACTCAGGTTGTAGGTAATCCGCTCGATCCGGCCGAGCCGGGGCCGCAACGCGGCCAGCAACGCAGGCAACTCGGCGGACAGATTCCGCGATCGAGGCCACCAGGCGCCATCGACAAACCGTGTATTCGACGAGACCTGTGGCTTCAACTGCACCCGCGCTCGGGACGGCCCAACGGCCATCGCGGAACCGGTAGCGATCAATGTACTCGGGACCGACCTCATGTCGGTACTCCCACCTCCGGCCTGAACCCGCCAGCCGGACTGCCGTCGAGGACGACGCGGACTTGACTACCCGCATACGAAATGCTCTCGACACCATCGATCTTACGCCTTCCGGCGCACAACGGCGGATCCTCGACTCAAACAATGCCAAACCACAATGCGCGCGCTTGGTCACCGTGCGTGCTCGGCGCACAATGCCACCGACGCCGATCCGCAGGCGAGTTGGTTAGATCAGGCGGTCGGCTCCGGCCTGGGCAGCGAGTACCACTTGGTCACGGCCCCAGTTTGCGGACATCATCTCGGCGACGACGGTCGCGTCGGGTACCGCGGTTTGATTTGCCGATTTCTTTGACCAGTAGGTCGCCGAACTCGATGAAGTCGGCTGTGGCGGCGGCGCGGGCGACGGTGATCGCGTCGTCGATGACGTGCATTCCAGGGCGATCTGGACCGTGCGATGTCCGCGAGCCCGGCGGAACCGCCCACAGCAGGGCTAGGTGACCGGTGCTGATCTCCCGGAGCACGGTGACCAGCGGCTGGTGAACCGGACTCATCGCGTCATGGTCGAGGGGAGTGCGAGCCAGGTGCTCAACGAATTGTTCGCGGCCCCAGAACTGCAACAGGGCCCGAAATTGATCGTCTTCTACTCTTCACGGTGTCCCCGTTTCCGGGTTGTTCGGCAACTCGCCAGGGCTGGTGGGGTCCGAAAGGTAGACACGTACGGGTGCCTTTTCGTATTTGATATTCGTTTGGTGCTCCACTTCATGGTATGAGCCGGTTCGGTTTTCACCGACTTTGTTCCCGTGGTTCAGCAGTTTCGCCGGGCCTGCCGGGAGCTCGCCTTTATAGTGACAGGAGTTCCCTCATGAACATTCGCCGTATCGCGGCCTCATCTCTCGCCGTCAGCGCCCTCGCGGTGTTGACCATGGCGCCGATCAGCGCCGCCGCGTCCACCACGAGCTTCGCAGCGAACGCCCCTCCCGCGAGCTGCGCGACCGCTATCGCCGCTGCCGTGGACACCGCGAACGCGGCCACCGTCGCCGCGGCCAACGTCGCCGACGCCGCTGCCGCCGCTGCCGCGGCCAAGGCGTTCGCCGAGGGTGTCCTCACCGGGACGCCCGCCGCGATCAATGACGCCGCCGCCAACTTGGGTGCTTTCACCACCGCTGCCGCCACCGCCGCGGCGGCGAGCGCGGCCGCCCACGCCACTGCCGCCGCCGCGACCATCGGCGTCCTCGTCGCCTGCGCCAAGGCGTAGTTTCTCCAGCACCCGGAACACCAAGCCAGGAGCGGTGGTTCCTGGCCGTGTTCCGGGTCTCGCCGGCGCATCGTTGCCGGTTGTCATCCCGGAAAGCCACAAAAATTGGCACTGGGCCGTCCGCGGATGCGGGCGGCCCAGCCTGATGAGCGATGGTGGGGTGGAGCGAGGTGTCTATCCGATGCATCCGGGAACGGGGGAAGGGCTGCCGGTGCAGTTGGTCGCGATGTTGGCGGTGACGGTGGAGGTGTTGAGTGTGGCCGAGCCCGCGACGTAGTAGATCCCGCCGGGATTCACGGTTGCCGTGTTGGTGTTGACCACACTGCTGGTGAGGGTGAGTGTCCCGTTGACGCTGGCGATACCGGCGGCCTGGTTGGCGGTGTTGGCCTTGACCGTGCTGCTGGTGAAGGTGGTCGCGGCCGGCGTTCCGGTGCTGTAGATGCCGCCGCCGAGGCCGTCGGCGGTGTTGCCGGACAGTTCGCTGCCGGTGAGGGTTACCGCGCCGTAGTTGAGGATGCCGCCGCCGTTGTTGTGGCCGGTGGTGGCCGCGTGTCCACCGCTGAAGGTGACCGCTTTGAGCGTGATGCCGCCGGTGGGGTCGACCTGGGCGATGCGGAACGCGGACGCCGTCGGGGCGCGGGTGATGGTGTTGGCGTTGCCCTCGAGGGTGATGGGTGTGGTGATGATCGGCAGGCCGGCCGGGCCGTGCACGCCGTCGTCGCCATGGCTGGCGGTGAGGGTGTAGGTGCAGCCCGGGGTCAGGGTCACTGTCCCGCCGCCGGTGGCGTTGGCCGCGGTGATCGCGGTGACCAGCGCCGTTTCGCTGCAGGCAACGGCTGTGGCCTGCGCCTGCGCGGCCATGGGGAGGAGGACGCCGGTGCCGGCGGCCAGGATGGTCGCGCCGGCAAGGGTGAGCATGGTGCGATTGTGTCGCATGAGGACTTTCCTGGAACTGAGACCGATGGTGGAGGAGCAAGAAGCTCAAACGTTCCGCAGGAGCGGTCACCGGCGGTCAATGTACAACCACCCTGGACGCTACACCGGTCAACTGAAAATAGATAGTCCAATCTGGATTTTGTTCTCGCGATAATAGCACACATTCCGCACAAATGCGGAATGTGTGACTGGATCAACCGACCGCAGGTTTTCGTGATCACGGGCCGCCGCCTTGGCCGGATTCGTTATGGGCAATTGTGGATGTCGCTTTCGGACGAGGCCACGATGACGTTCACCGTGGCCAGGCCGAGGGGCCGTTGTCGGGGCTGGTGAACGGAATTTGTTCGTTGAGGATCAGTGAGACCGCGCCGAGGTTGACCGTGGCGTTCGGGGCGGGTTGGGTGGTGTGGCCGATCACCACGGTGTTGCCGACCTGCAGGACGTCGACGGTGGTGCTGCCGGTGGTCCCGCGCAGGTCGTGGTCGACGAGGAGTGGGCGACGCGCATCGTGATCGTCGGGATGGCAGCGCAGTTCACCGTCGTGTCGGCGACCGAGGCGGTGGCCGCGGAGGTGGCGGGGAACGCCGTCGTCGTCACGTTGGCGCAGAGCACGTGAGCGCTCACCAGTCCGCTCAGCGTCGCCACGCACGGAGTTGACGTGGTCGATGAGGAGGCGCGGTCGAGACGAAGCCGGTGTCCAGGGTTTCCGGTCGCCGTGAGCCCGTGGGCGACCGGAAATTCTTGCTCCGCGGGGGCGCTTGAAAGATCCTGTTATAGGCCGATTCGGGAAGTGTTGTCACTCATGCGGCCGAGTGGTAAATTTTGCGGAATCACACGATCGGGGCTTTCGAGGCCATGGCGGGTGCGTTTCGCTGGTTCAGGTCTACGGTGGGCTCCGCAGCTCAAGACCTCGGCCGCACACGTATTTTTCGCGAAGATGCGCCAGGAAGGTCATTTTCTCACCTTGGGTGCGTCTTCAGATGAAGGAGTATCTGTGATGGTGAAACTCGCGCAACGTTTCTTGCTGGTGACCGCGGTTGCCGGTGTCATGATCCTGGCCGGTCAGTCACTGGCCGGCGCGGCGATTCTGCCAGAAGCCGCATCCTCGCCCGCCATGGCGGGCAATGCCGCCAGCCCCGGCACCGGCATCCCCATTCTCGGTGGCCTCGTCGACTCGGTTGTCGGGATTGTCACCGGCACCGCCTACGGCATCGGCGATGCCGTCAAGGCCGTTCTGGCCTCGCTGACCGGAGGCGCTCTCTGACATCCACAGGCGGGATCCCTGACTACGCCTGCCCGGAGTAGCGACACGGACGTCACCGAGGGGGTTCCTCTTCAGGTGTCGCCGCGCAGATGGCCCGCGCTTCGCGGAAGTCGCGTCGTGGGCAAGTCCTGAGCCACACAGGAGACCCTTTTTTCCTTCAACGGTCTATCAGGTGCGGCGGAACTGCTGTTCATGTCGTCGCACCGAATTGTCCTGCAAAAGAATCCGCATAGTCCGATCGTTTCCGCTGCCGCGCATTCGTGTCGCGGCAGCGACCCAACCATAGGGGTTGATCATGAGATCGACAGCACGTGTCAGTACGGCCGGTCGTATCCATCGGGGTCTGATCGGTGTGGCTACCGTGGCCGGGTTCGCGGTGGCGGCCCCCGCGGTGGCCCACGCTGATCCGGCCGGGTGCACCCGCACTCCCAACGGATCCGGCGACGACATTGTGTGCACCGCCGGTATCCCCGGCGGTCTCACCCTGACCGGCACCGCCGGTAACGACAACATCACCATCACCGGTGGCCCGGTGAACGGCAGCGTCCTTGCCCTCGCCGGAATCGACACGATCACCGTCACCGGCACCGCGGGCACCATGGGCATCGCAGGCGGTGCCGGTGACCCCGGCACCAGCACCCATCCGGCCGGGTTCGCCGGCGGCGCCGGTGCGGCCGGTGGTGTGGGTGGTATCGGGGTCGGTAGTGCCGGGATCCTCGACGGCGGTGACGGCACGGACACCATCACCGTCACCGGCGGGCTCGGCGGCGTCGGAGGTGCCGGTGGCGCCGGTGGCGCCGGGGTCCTCGGGGGTGCCGGTGGCGCTGGTGGTGTCGGCGGTGCTGGTGGAGCCGGGGGCATCGGCAGCTTCGGTGCTCTGCGCGGCGGGCTCGGGAACGACAGCATCACCGTCACCGGTGGTGCCGGGGGCCTCAGCGGCCTCGGCGCGGCCGGCGGGGTGAGCGGCCCCAGCGCCGGAACCGGTGGTGTCGGTGGCGTCGGCGGCGCGGGAGGTGTCGGCGGTATCGGGGTCGGTAGCTCCGGAACCATCACCGGCGACGACGGCCTCGACACCCTCACCGTCGCCGGTGGCGCCGGCGGGATCGGTGGTCTGGGCGGCGCCGGTGGCTGCGGTCACGGCGGCGGCGCCGGCGGCTTCGGCGGCGTCGGCGGAGCCGGGGGCGTCGGTAGCTCCGGGAACCTCAACGGTGGTGGAAGCAACGACACGCTCAAGGTCACCGGCGGGCTCGGCGGAAACGCCGGGGCTGCAGGCAAGGGCGGCAACGGCTCCACCACCGGCGAAGTCGGAGGTGCCGGCGGTGGCGGCGGCGCCGGTGGCGCTGGCGGTGTCGGTAACTCCGGAACAGTCGGCGGCGGCCTCGGAGACGACAACCTCACCGTGACCGGCGGCCAGGGCGGTACCGGCGGCACCGGCGGGAACGGCGGCACCGGTTGCTCCCCCGGCGCGGGCGGTTCCGGCGGCTCCGGCGGCACCCTCGGCGCCGGTGGCGTCGGCAACTCCGGGACCGTCGACGGCGGTGACGGCACAGACACCCTCGTCCTCACCGACGGTGCCATCGGCCTGGGCGGCGCCAATGGCATCAACGGCACCACCAACACCGGGGTTTGCACCTGCTGACCGGTAGCCGCGCGCTTTCCAGCCAGTCACCGGAAAGCACAGAGCCACCGCGTACGTCGTGGGCCGCCTGTCGAGAATCGATCGTCATCCTCGACAGGCGGCTTTGCGAGCGTGGCCCGCGCCGGGATGTCCTTCCGGTCGGGTTTACGCGCTCGCCAGGCGTATACAACAAACGCGCGATCGAGCAGATCGAGCGAGTTCGCATCGATTTCCCCGACGACCGTTACCTGCGTGCAGCCAGCACCGTTGCGGGTCACCGTCACAGCGAATCGGTGCGCTTCCACGTGATAATCCTCGAGCCGGGCCTGGGCTTGAGTACTCATGATCGCTCCTGCTCCCGGCCGCTTCCGGCCCCGGCAGTGTGCGCCGCGTTCGCGTGATCAGCCAGGACCCGCAGCCATCCGTGTGCGAAGGCAAGGTCCAGGCCCCGTGTCGGCCTCACGCTACGCGTGTTCGGGTCCGCGAGCGACACCCACGCGGAGCGGCATCGACGCGCCATTCACTGACACAGCAGGCGCCGGGCGCCGTGCTCGCGGGCAGGAGTGTCCGATGAATGGTGGACTCGGTTGGCATTCGAGCTAGTGGTCCGTCGGTGAATTAGCGGGTAGGTGGAGCTATGGGAATCGTCTCTGACCTGACCACTGCGATCGCGACCCGGGCCGAACGCTGAAACGATGATCCACAGCCCTTTATCCGGGAGGCCACCACCGAAGAGATCATCGCCAAGATTCAACGCGGGCGGGCCGCCCTCCACCAGATCAAAACACAGACAGGCCCCTAGCTGTTGGCGCCGCCAGTTGTGATCGCCGTAGGATACATGGACTGGGCCGTGCGCATTGCCATGTCGAATCCGAGGTGCAGCAGAGCAGCCCACGGCTCTGCGCGCTTCACGCGAATCGCAGACTTCAAGATCGCATAGCAAATCAGACCAGTAATCGGTACGAACGCGATCTTGAGCCATAGTGGTACGTTGGAGGCCACCAGGATGTTGCCAGCAAGCAGCCCCACGGGGCTCAGCGTTGACAGAAGGATATTGACCTCGATTTCCATGTGTTCGATACCGAGCAGTGGTGCGTACTGCCGAAGCCAATTTTTGTTGTACGTGAACACGGTCGTCGAATGCGTAACGTCGCCTTTCCTCACTCCACTTCCCTGGACTGGCGGAACTGCGACATCCGGCTGGCTTTCTCTCTCGTTCAGCTCGCGATCCAAATGGCGTAGGACCGGGTGCAAAGTCACGAGGTCGTCGGTAAACCGGTCGCCGAAAAACCTGCGAACAAGGACCCAGTCAGACGGTGACACCGTGCGCCTCCGCGTTGGAAAGCGATCAAGAAGCTTGTCAGTCATCAATAGGGTCATGAAGCCAAGTTCGCGAGTAAGGTAGCCAATCACGTAGGCACCGGACACCCCCAGAATGACGAGTAAGACCAGGCCAGCGCCCGTGATGCTGCCGAGGCTTTTCCACAGGGAACCAATGTCGACCTGAGCGACCTTGGCTGCTAGGACAGTCAACTCCGTCAAAACAACCACGCCGGGCAACAAGACGCTTGCGATCTCTTTGGTGACGTAAAAGCCGAGCCCGCTGGACATCGGTCTCATCGTCGTTGCAAGCCCGCTCGCGAGTTCCATACCGTCACCAAGTACTTCCCGATCCGTCGTGTCGTCCGCTCATACAGAGTACCTGTGCTGGCTAGGGGCCTGTCTGTGTTTTGATCTGGTGGAGGGCGGCCCGCCCGCGTTGAATCTTGGCGATGATCACTTCGGCGGTGGCCTTCCGGATAAAGGGCTGTGGATCATCGTTTCAGCGTTCGGCCCGGGTCGCGATCGCAGTGGTCACGTTAGAGACGCTGATGAAGAGGCCTCGGCGCAGGCGGCGGTGGCCCAGCCACTTCACGATCGCGGGGGTGGAATGGGCGGAAAGGTTGTCCAGAACCAGGTAAACAGTCAGTCCACATGGGACCAACTTGTCGATCTGTTTGAAAGACCGCAGGATGTCGGTGCCAGTTGACTCTTCTGCGCGGTAAATCGGGTTGCGGGAAGAGCTCCACTGCGCTCGCGGTGCGCTCACGGTTGGGCCGTACTTGCGCGCTTGTGCAGCAGGACGTGATGCGGCTTACCGTGCTCAAAGAGCGCGACGTTCCCGACGGCGTCAACATCGGCCTGATTTCCACCGTGGCCCGCTGCGCCCTCGATCACGGTTATCACGTGATCATCGAAGGGATCTTGCACGCCGAGCGATATGCCGCGATGCTCACCGAACTCGCCGCCGATCACCGCGGCGC
>NZ_VTHK01000150.1 GCF_009765355.1 Amycolatopsis anabasis
GCTTCCGCCGGATATGGGACGACGTCGTCACGCAAAGGATCGACCGGATACCAGCAACTCCGAGCACTCGTGCGGTTCCTCATCAACGATCTCGCCGTCCCACCGAGTCACCAGGAAGAGGAAACCCACCCGACCCTGCTTCTGTAACGCACGTGCGTCTACGCCCCGGGCGTGCTGGTCACCGGGTCGTGGGCGTACTGGCCGAACACGTCGCCGAGGATCCGCGCCGTCGTCTCGTGCAACGTGGAGGTTTCCGGGATGAGGTGCTCCCCGCGCACGCCGAGCAGGTCGCGGTGGCGGTACCAGCCGCGCATGTCCTCGGCGCCGAACTCGGCGGCTTGCGGACGGGTCGCGTGCCGGCGCAAGGATTCGGAGAACGACACATCGAGGTAGTAGAACGCGGTGGCGCCGCGGTGATCGGCGGCGAGTTCGGTGAGCATCGCGGCATATCGCTCGGCGTGCAAAATCCCTTCGATGATCACGTGATAGCCATGATCGAGCGCGTAGCGGGCCACGGTGGAAATCAGGCCGATGTTGACGCCGTCGGGAACGTCGCGCTCTTTGAGCACGGTAAGCCGCATCACGTCCTGCTGCACAAGCGCGCAAGTACGGCCCAACCGCGAGCGCACCGCGAGCGCGGTGGAACTCTTCCCACAACCCGAGTTACCGCGCACCACGACCAGACACGTCGCCGATGATCCCGTTCGCCCCATTGGTAGTCAGGGGCGCGGTGCCGTTGCCGGTCCGTTTCCCCATCCCCCTTTCAATCCGTACGTGCGGTTTTCCCGCATACGGCTTACCGATGATCTTCTTGGCATGGTTACGCTGCCTTCGGGTATCGGATGGTGCCGCGAAGTCGGTGGAGGCCTTGTTGGTTGAACCACTCTTCCGTCCATTGCTGGGCTTGACCGGCCCGCAAGTTGCGGCCCCGCTTCTTGATCATCAAGCGACGGAGGCGCCATGTCACGTGCCGGTCGATCTGACGGAACTTGTCGGCGGCGTTCCCGGTGCGAAAGTAGTTACCCCAGCCACGCAGAATCGGATTGATCTCCGCGATGATCACGCGGATATCTTTGACCCCGACGCGGTTGCTGCCGGTGCAGCTTCGGATCTTGGTGCGCAATCGCTTCATCGCCTGCTGCGAGGGCCAGCGGTGCAGGTAGTACCGCACGATGCGCCGCCGCTCCCACAGCCGACCCGACATGCGGGCACGAAAGTGACAACCAAGAAAATCCAGCCCCTCCCGGCCTTCCCTGAGATCCACAACCTTCGTTTTCTCCGGGTGTAGCTGCAACCCGAGCGAGGCGAGGATCTCTCCTACCGCGCCCAGGGCCGTCTGGGCCTGTTCGACCGAGCGACAGAGCACCACGCCGTCGTCGGCATAACGCACCAACTCACCCACACCACGAGCGGTGAGCTCGCTGTCCAGGACGTGCAGGTAGATATTGGCCAACAGCGGGGAAATAAGTCGGGTAGCCGGGACGCATTGCTGCGTCCCGGCCCCCTCAGAACCGGACTGGTGCGT
>NZ_VTHK01000151.1 GCF_009765355.1 Amycolatopsis anabasis
GAGGTGCCCGAGGGGCACGACCAGGCGTCCTGGCTGCGGCACGAGGTGCTGAAGGGCCTGGAGTGGCGCTTCCCCGAGGGCGCGCCCGAGGGATACATGGAGCGGATCGAGCACGAGCTCGCCGTGATCATCCAGAAGGGCTTCCCGGCCTACTTCCTCATCGTCGCCGACCTGATCAACTACGCCCGGCGGGTCGGCATCCGGGTCGGCCCGGGCCGGGGCTCCGCGGCGGGCTCGCTGGTCGCGTACGTGCTCGGTATCACGAACCTGGACCCGATCCCGCAGAAGCTCCTGTTCGAGCGGTTCCTCAACCCCGAGCGCGCGTCGATGCCCGATATCGACATCGACTTCGACGACCGCCGGCGCGGCGAGATGATCCGGTACTCCACCGACAAGTACGGGGTGGACAAGGTCGCCCAGGTGATCACCTTCGGCACCATTAAGACCAAGGCGGCGATCAAGGACTCCGCCCGCGTGCACTACGGGCAGCCCGGCTACGCGATCGCGGACAAGATCTCCAAGGCCCTCCCGCCGCCGATCATGGCCAAGGACATCCCGCTGTCCGGCATCGTGAACCCCGAGCACGAGCGGTACGGCGAAGCCGCCGAGGTGCGCACGCTCGTCGAGACCGACGAAGAGTGCAAGACGATCTTCGAGACCGCGCGCGGCCTGGAGGGCCTGATCCGCAACGCGGGCGTGCACGCCTGCGCGGTCATCATGTCCAGCGAGCCGCTGATGGACGCGATCCCGCTGTGGCAGCGCGACGACGGCTCGATCATCACCGGCTGGGACTACCCGTCCTGCGAGGCCATCGGCCTGCTGAAGATGGACTTCCTGGGCCTGCGGAACCTGACGGTCATCGGCGACGCGATCGACAACGTCAAGGCCAACCGCGGGGTCGACATCGACCTCGACCGGCTGTCCGCGGACGATCCGGAGACCTACAAGCTGCTCTCCCGCGGCGACACGCTCGGCGTGTTCCAGCTCGATGGTGGCGCCATGCGGGACCTGCTGCGCCGCATGCAGCCCACCCGGTTCGACGACATCGTCGCGGTCGGCGCGCTGTACCGCCCCGGCCCGATGGGCATGAACGCGCACAACGACTACGCCGACCGGAAGAACGGGCGGCAGAAGGTCAAGCCCATCCACCCCGAGCTAGAGGAGCCCCTGAAGGAGATCCTGGCCGACACCCACGGCCTGATCGTCTACCAGGAGCAGATCATGCACATCGGCCAGAAGGTGGCCGGTTACTCGATGGGCCGCGCGGACGTGCTCCGCCGCGCGATGGGCAAGAAGAAGCAGGAAGTCCTGGAGAAGGAGTTCGAGGGCTTCCACGCGGGGATGAAGGAGAACGGGTTCTCCGACGAGGCCATCAAGGCCCTGTGGGACACGATCCTCCCGTTCGCCGGGTACGCGTTCAACAAGAGCCACGCGGCCGCGTACGGCCTGGTCTCGTACTGGACCGCGTACCTGAAGGCGAACTACCCCGCGGAGTACATGGCCGCGCTGCTGAC
>NZ_VTHK01000152.1 GCF_009765355.1 Amycolatopsis anabasis
GTAACTAGTCAGGTCCGCTGTCGGGTGGTGGTCGTCGTGCTGCGATGATCGGCATGTGGCTGGGGGTGGGCGTCCGTCGTATGACGAGCTTGCTGCTCTGGTCGTGTCGCAGGCCGCGACGATCGCGATGTTGCGTGGCGAGGTGGAGCGGCTCACTGTGAGGGTTGCGGAGCTGGAGCGTCAGCTGAAGACGAACTCGCAGAACTCGTCGAAGCCGCCGTCGCGGGATGTGTATTCGAAACCGGCGCCGAGGTCGCTGCGCCGTAAGACCGATCGTGGGCAAGGAAAACAGCCTGGTTCGGCGGGTGCGAGCCTGAAGCTGGCTGACGATCCCGACGCTGTCATCGACCACGTTCCTTCAGCGTGTTCGGGGTGTGGCAGGGGATTGCGGCATCGGCCCAGTGTGGGTGTGGTGCGTCGCCAGGTGCACGATCTGCCCGAGATCAGCCCGGTGGTGACCGAGCATCGGCTGCATCAGCGGCGTTGCGGTTGCGGCCTGCTCACCACCGCGGTCGCCCCGGCCGAGGCGACCGCCCCTGCCTGTTATGGGCCGAACATCACCGCCCTGGCGGCGTATCTGCTGACTTATCAGCACGTACCGATCGTCCGCGCGGCGGAACTGCTCGCTGAGGTGGCAGGCACGAGCGTGTCGACCGGCTGGGTCGCTTCCGTGCTGGGTCGGGTCGCGCCGGCGCTGGAGCCGTTCGTCGAGGCCACCCGGGACGCGGTGCGCCGAGCGCCGGTGGCGCATTTCGATGAGACCGCGCTGCGCGCGGGCGGTGCCCGGTGGTGGCTGCATGCGGCCTCCACCACCACACTGACCACCTACCTGCTGCACCCCAAACGCGGCCGCGACGCCATCAACGCCCTCAACATCCTGCCCGGGTTCGCCGGTGTCGCCGTGCACGACGGGTGGCACCCCTACCGCACCTACGACGTCACCCACGCCCTGTGCAACGCCCACCACCAACGCGAGCTGCTGGCCGCCGCGGAAACCCACCCCGACCAGGACTGGCCCACCCTCCTGGGCGGCGTACTCGACGAGCTCAACACCGCCGCTCACACCGCCCGCGAGCTCGATCTCGACGAGATCCCCGCCGACGTCCTCACCCCCTTGACCAGCCGTTTCGACACACACCTCGCGACCGGGCTGCAACTGCACACCCGCAACCACACCGGACATCCCAAGGGCGGCAGACCCAGCCAATCCACAACCCGGGCCCTGCTGGAACGACTCCACAAATACCGCGACGACGTTCTCCGGTTCGCGCTCGACCTGACCGTGCCCTTCACCAACAACCAGGCCGAACGCGACATCCGCATGACCAAAACACAACTCAAACTCGCCGGCTGGCGCACCACCACCGGCGCCACCACCTGGCTCACCGTGCGGTCCTACATCTCCACCACCCGCAAAAACGGCATCAACATCCTCACCGCACTCCGCAACGCCATCACCGGAAACCCCTGGCTACCACCAAACCCAGCACCCACCTGAACAGTTAC
>NZ_VTHK01000153.1 GCF_009765355.1 Amycolatopsis anabasis
CCGCGCATCCCACCCGCGGCGCGCGAGCGGCGCATGAGCTGAGCTTGCGTGAACACTTCAACGGACACGATCTCCGGATGAGCTGGCCGCCGCGAGCGCACGATCCGGTCCGGCTCCGCGCGACGGAACCGGACGACATGCCCGGCGCTCACGTCGTCCGGATTCAGCAGCGTCTCTTGCTTGGTCCAGCGCCCGAAGATGGCGTACCCGGTGTAGCGCGGATTCTCCAGAATCGACCGCACTGTGCTGCCCTGCCAACCGTCCTTGAGCCGGTGCCGATTCTGTTCAGGCCGATGCCAGGAAGGGCACGGAATCCCGTCCAGGTTGAGTCCCTTCGCAATCGCCCGATCGCCGGTGCCCTCCAGGTACTCGGCGAAGATCCGCCGCACCACAGCAGCCGCCTCAACGTCGATCGCCAGCACGCGCAGCCGGAACCCCTCGGCGGCCTTACGCGGATTGGGGTGCGGGCCGCCATCGACGACGACGTACCCGTACGGCGCCCGGCCGCCCTGATGCCGTCCTTCGTTCACGACCTGAGCGTCCATCGCCGCCCGGACTCGTGCCTGAACGTGCTGGCGCTCCGATTCGCTCATCCCGCCGAGCACGCTCATCAGCATCTTGTGCGACGGGTTGCGCGCGTCGAACTTCCCGCCCAGCTCTGGCACCCAGAGGTCGACCCCGTAGGCCGCGAACCGCGGTGCGATGAGGGAGAACTGGTTGCCGAACCAGCACCGCGTGCCTTCGCCGACGACCACAGCGTCCCACTCGCGCCGTGGGTTCTTCAGCTCCGCCAGCAACCGCGCCGCCTCGGTCCGCCGTTCCCACGGCACCGACCGCGACTGACCCACATCGAAGAACTCCGCCACGATCCGGCCGCCAAGCGGATCGACGAACTTGCGCGCGTTCCCGAACTGCCATCCCCGCGACGTTTCCGGGTCCTGGTTGTCCTCGGTCGAGCACCGGCCGTAGACCGCGAGCGCTCCAATCCCGTCGTCCACCGGATCGGCGATCTCAAGGCCCAAGATCTCGTCCAGCGTCGCCCACGGGTCACTGATGATTTCAGCTGTCACCGTTCACCTCCTCGACCGGCCCGTCCAGCACCGGCACCTCAGTAAGCTCAATCAGAATGGCGAGCAACGTACGAGAAACAGCGGGCGTCAGCTCAGGCAATCCCGCAGGTAGGATAACGCGAACCGACGGATCTTCCGAGCGAGCGGCGCTCATGGCTGATCACTCTCATCCGCAGCCGTGTCACCGTTGGTCGCGCGACTCACAGAGCTCCTGATTTCAGCTGTTCGGTACCCGCGTACCTGCCGCGTCTCGCCGTCCTCGGTCGTCACCCGGTCTCGGGTCGGTCGGCAACCCAAGTCGGTCATCTGCTGCGCGAACGTCCTCGGGTCGACTTCCAGCGCGCTCAGGAACTCGGCGGTCGGCACGAAATCCCGGCCGCCCGGCCCCAGGTCATCACCGAGGTAGGCCACGATCGATGCGAGCGGTTC
>NZ_VTHK01000155.1 GCF_009765355.1 Amycolatopsis anabasis
CGTCCGGGACGGCGGAGGGCTTGGCTTCACCGCGGAAGGTGAAGTGGGCCTTGTCGTCCTTGTCCTCTTCGCTGCCGCTCCAGCCGTCGACGTCGACGATGATGATCTGGCCGGGCTGGACCTCGCCGAAGAGGATCTTCTCCGAGAGCTGGTCCTCGATCTCCCGCTGGATGGTGCGCCGCAGCGGCCGCGCGCCCAGCACCGGGTCGAACCCGCGCCGCGCGAGCAGCGCCTTGGCCTTGTCGGTCAGCTCCAGGGCCATGTCCTTGGCCTTGAGCTGGGTCTCCACCCGGGTGATCATCAGATCGACCATCGCGATGATCTGGTCACGGGTCAACTGGTGGAACACGATGATGTCATCGATCCGGTTGAGGAACTCCGGCCGGAAGTGCTTCTTCATCTCCTCGTTGACCTTTTGCTTCATCTTCTCGTACTTCGAGCCCTCGTCGTTGCCCGAAGCGAAGCCGAGAGACACCGACTTGGAGATGTCCTGGGTCCCCAGGTTCGAGGTGAAGATCAGCACCGTGTTCTTGAAGTCGACCGTCCGGCCCTGACCATCCGTGAGCCGCCCGTCTTCGAGGACTTGCAGCAGGGTGTTGTAGATCTCCTGGTGCGCCTTCTCGATCTCGTCGAACAGCACCACCGAGAACGGCTTGCGCCGCACCTTCTCGGTCAGCTGACCACCCTCCTCATAGCCCACATACCCGGGGGGCGCGCCGAACAGGCGGGAGGCGGTGTAGCGGTCGTGGAACTCACCCATGTCGATCTGGATCAGCGCGTCGTCCTCACCGAACAGGAACGACGCCAACGCCTTCGACAGCTCCGTCTTCCCCACACCCGACGGACCGGCGAAGATGAACGACCCCGACGGCCGCTTCGGATCCTTCAACCCGGCACGGGTCCGGCGGATCGCCTGGGACACCGCCTTGACCGCGTCCTCCTGGCCGATGATCCGCTTGTGCAGCTCATCCTCCATCCGCAGCAGCCGGGTGGTCTCCTCCTCGGTCAGCTTGAACACCGGGATACCCGTCCAGTTGGCCAGGACCTCGGCGATCTGCTCGTCATCCACCTCCGCGACGACATCCAGGTCGCCGTCCTTCCACTGCTTCTCCCGCTCGGACTTCTGCCCCAGCAGGGTCTTCTCCTCATCCCGCAACCGCGCCGCACGCTCGAAGTCCTGCGCATCGATCGCGGACTCCTTGTCCCGCCGCACATCCGCGATCTTCTCGTCGAACTCCCGCAAATCCGGCGGCGCCGTCATCCGCCGAATCCGCATCCGCGCACCCGCCTCATCGATCAAATCGATCGCCTTGTCCGGCAGGAACCGGTCGTTGATGTAGCGGTCGGCCAGCGTGGCGGCCGCGACCAGGGCGGAGTCGGTGATGGAGACGCGGTGGTGGGCCTCGTAGCGGTCCCGCAGGCCCTTGAGGATCTCGATGGTGTGCTCCAGCGAGGGCTCACCCACCTGGATCGGCTGGAA
>NZ_VTHK01000156.1 GCF_009765355.1 Amycolatopsis anabasis
ATTGTGTAGGTGGCTGTTTGTGAGGGTGGGGTTGTTGGGCGTTTGGAGGGGAAGGGTGAGGTTGGTCGTTTCCGTGCTCGGGGGCACTGTCGTGTTCTGCGGTGTTGTGGCAGGGGGCGGTGGATGGCGCGTTGTGTCGCGCGGGTGTGGTGGTCGTTGGTGAGGGTTCCGCGGTGGCTGGTGATGGTGTCGGTGATGGTGTGTAGCGCGGTGGTGAAGGAGACTCGGCTGATGTCGAGCCCGGTGCCCTCGGCGCAGTCGTGCGCGAACCGTCGCAGGGCCTGGTAGGTGATCAGGTAGGCGTAGACCTCTTGTTCGACACCTTGGTGGGTGCGGGAGCGTAGTACCCGGCCGGCGCCGCGTTGCAGGACTTTCCAGCAGTAGAAGGTGGTTTCGATGACCCAGCGGCGGGCGTAGAGCTGGATGAGTTCGCGGGCTGGGGCGTGGTGGTGGTCGGTGATGGTGGTGATCAGGCGGTAGACCTCGGTGCGGGCGGTTCCGTCGGCGGCGGTCACGGTGATGGTCGCGTTGATCACCCGGACCGGCAGCGGATCGGGCTGTGTGCGGTGGTGTTTGCGGTGCGGGAACCGGGACAGATACGACCCGTCCGGCAGGATCTGATGGATCGGCAGGTGCGCGCCGGTTTTGGCTCGCCACAACAGATCCGCACCGGTTGCGGCGGTGGCATGCCACAACGTCCAGGAGTAGAAGTTCCGGTCGGCCAGCAGCAGCATCCCCGCCCCCAGCCGATCCAGCAGCCCTCGCGCGAGGGTGGTCTCCCCGCCCCCGCCCTGGAACACGGCGCCGAGGAAGGCGCGGGTGCCGCATTCCACCAAGCCCAGCAGCCCGAGTTTGCGGTAGCCGGACGGGCCTGCTTTGCCGCCCGCACGGCTGAACAGCACGCTGTTGCTGTCGGTGTCGGGCACGTCCAGGGTGGTGCCGTCCCACGCGAGCAACCGCCAGCGCCGGTACCACGCCCGAGTATCGGCGCGGACCGCGACCGGGCCGCACGCCCAGTCCCACAATGCCCGTAGCGGCGCCACTCCCAGCCGGGCCCGTGCCTGCCGCAACGCCGCCGTCCCGGCCAGCCGTGGCGTGGTGTCCAGCCCGGCGGTCATCGCGTCGAGCACCCCGCCATAGCCCCGGCCCGGAAACAGAGCCAACGCCAGCACGAAGTACACCACGACCCTCGCCGGCAGCAGCCGCACCCGGCACTGCGTGCGCTTGGTCTCAGCCAGGATCTCATCCACCGCCCGCGGCGGGACGTAGTCGGTGAGCACCCCCAAATGCCCCGCCGCGAACACCGGCGCGTGAGCGGACATGGCAGAATCGGGCACCGCGGCTCCTGGCGAAGAGTGGATCTTGGTCGATTTCTCTTCTACCAGGAGCCGCACCCATCACAGCCTTGACACCCCCCACCCAGCCCTAACTACCCGGCATTG
>NZ_VTHK01000157.1 GCF_009765355.1 Amycolatopsis anabasis
TCAGTAGCGGTAGTGGTCGGACTTGAACGGGCCTTCGACGTCGACGTCGATGTACTCGGCCTGTTCCTTGGTGAGTTTGGTCAGCTCGCCGCCGAGGGCCTGCAGGTGGATCCGGGCCACCTTCTCATCCAGTTTCTTGGGCAGCCGGAACACCTCCTTGTCGTACTCCTCGTGCTTGGTGAACAACTCGATCTGCGCGATCACCTGGTTGGAGAAACTGTTCGACATCACAAACGACGGGTGCCCGGTCGCGTTGCCCAGATTCAGCAACCGGCCCTCCGACAACACCAGGATCGAATGCCCGTCCGGGAACACCCACTCATCCACCTGCGGCTTGATGTTCACCCGCCGCACCCCCGGATACCGCGCCAACCCCGCCATATCCAACTCGTTGTCGAAATGCCCGATATTCCCCAGAATCGTCTGATGCTTCATCCGAGCCATATGCTCGACCAGCACCACATCCTTGTTCCCCGTAGTGGTGATCACGATATCGGCCTCCGGCAACGCCGACTCCAACGTCTTCACCTGATACCCATCCATCACCGCCTGCAACGCACAAATCGGATCAATCTCCGTCACGATCACCCGCGCACCCTGACCCGACAACGACTCCGCCGCACCCTTACCCACATCCCCATACCCACACACCACCGCCACCTTGCCCCCGATCAACACATCCGTACCCCGGTTGATCCCATCCACCAGCGAATGCCGGATCCCATACCGATTGTCGAACTTCGACTTGGTCACCGAATCGTTCACATTGATCGCCGGGAACAACAACTCACCCGCCGCCGCCAACTGGTACAACCGCAACACACCCGTCGTGGTCTCCTCGGTCACCCCCCGCACACCCGCACCGATACCAGTCCACTTCCCCGCATCCGCCGCCAACGACTCACGCAACAGCCCCAGGAACACCTTCCACTCATCCGGATCATCATCCTCCGCCGCCGGCACCACCCCCGCCTTCTCATACTCGGTGCCCTTGTGCACCAGCATCGTGGCGTCCCCACCATCATCCAAAATCATGTTCGGACCCGCACCATCCCAGGTGAGCATCCGCTCAGTGCACCACCAGTACTCCTCCAGCGACTCACCCTTCCACGCGAACACCGGCACCCCCCGCGGCGCCTCCGCCGTCCCGTGCGGACCCACCACCACCGCCGCCGCCGCATGATCCTGCGTGGAGAAGATGTTGCACGAGGCCCACCGCACCTGCGCCCCCAACGCCACCAACGTCTCGATCAACACCGCCGTCTGCACCGTCATGTGCAACGACCCCGAAATCCGCGCACCCCGCAGCGGAAACACCTCCGCATACTCCCGCCGCAACGCCATCAAACCCGGCATCTCATGCTCAGCCAGCCGAATCTCCTTACGACCGAACTC
>NZ_VTHK01000158.1 GCF_009765355.1 Amycolatopsis anabasis
GAACGGCGCCAGCATCAAGTTCACCCCCGCCACCACCGCCACGTCACAATCACCCGAAGCAACCGCCGCCGACGCCTGATGAAAGGCCACCAATCCCGACGAACACGCCGTATTCACCGACACCACAGGCCCCGACAAATCCAAAAAATACGACAAGCGGGACGCCAAAATCGCATTCGAGTTCGACGTCACCCCGGCCCCGCCGAAGTACTGGTAGTCGCCTTCCTCCGCACCCACAAACACACCCACCCGGCGACCGGACAACAGCCCAGCCGTCAACCCCGCATCCTCCAACCCGTGCCAGCACTCCTGCAACACCAACCGCTGCCGAGGATCCATCCCCACCGCCTCACGCGGCGACACCTCGAAAAACAACGGATCAAACTCATCCACCCCCAACACAAACCCACCCACGACCCCAGAAACATCAACCCCGGAGTCCTCCGACCACAGGCCGGCCCGATCCTCGGGCAGGCCACCAATGGCGACCCCGCCCGACACCAGCAGCTCCCACAACCCGGAAACGCCGCCCGCGCCCGGAAAACGACCCGCCATCCCCACCACGGACACGCCCGCGGAACCCGGCGCGCTCGACGCAGCTTGCGCTGCCTGCATGGACTGCGCGGCAGGCGCGGTTCCCGAGCGTGGCACCGCCATAGCGTGGGGCGCGGGCTCGGCCGATTCCGCGGCGGCGAGGCCCGGATGTTCGGTGATCGCCTCGCCGAAACGGTTCACCAGGAAATCCGCCAGTCTGCCCAGCGTGGGATAACCGAAGAAAACGTCCGGTGTCACGGTCACGCTCAGCCTGTCGGATAAATCGGCGGCGAACTGCGCCAGCGACACCGAATCGAACCCGAAATCCGCGAGGTTGGTGACCATATCGATCCGGTCGAGGGGAATGTCGATAACCTCGCTGGCGGACTCGCTCAGTTCCCGCCGGATGCCGTCGAGAACCCCCCGCGACACCGAACCCGCCCCCGCGTGTTTGCCACTCATGTCACCGCGCTGGCCACTCGAGACCCGATCCGACCGATCCGCCACCCCCAAAAACCGATCAATCCGAACCCGATCACCCACCATCACCAAATGATGACCACGCCCCTGACCCAACAACACCTCCAAAACACCCAACCCCCGCACCCCATCCAACAACTCCTGACCAGACGACCCCAAATACAGCCGCGTCGCCTCATCATCACCAAACCCCATCCCCTCACTCGCCCACAACGGCCACGACACCACCACCCGACGACCACCACCCCCAACACCACCACGACCCCACGCCACCAAAAACCGATTACCAAACGCATAATCCCCATTACCAAAATCACCAACCACCGCCGACAACGACGAAAACAAACACACATCAACAACCCGAGACCCCAACA
>NZ_VTHK01000159.1 GCF_009765355.1 Amycolatopsis anabasis
TGAACCGCCCCGGGTCTGATGGAGGCTCCTCGTGTGAGTGAGGATGTGGATCATGGCCCGGGGTACGAGGTATTCGCGTGAGGTGCGGGAACGTGCCGTTGCGCTGGTGTTTGATCAGGTAGAGCAGTATTCGTCGCAGTGGGAGGCGATCTGCTCGGTGGCGGCGAAGGTGAACGTCTCCAGCGAGACGCTACGCAAGTGGGTGCGCCAGGCCGAAGTGGATGCCGGGACGCGGCCGGGCACGTCGAGCGAGGAGTCGGCCGAGCTGAAGCGGCTGCGCCGGGAAAACGCGGAATTGCGCCGGGCTAATGAAATTTTGAAGGCCGCGTCTGCTTTCTTCGCGAGGGAGCTCGACCCTCGACCGCCACGCTCGTAACGTTCATCACGGAACACAAGGACCGGTTCGGAGTCGAGCCGATCTGTGCCGTGCTGACCGAATTCGGCGTGAAGATCGCTCCGTCCACCTATTATGCCGCTCTCGACCGTCCGAAATCCGAGCGCGAGATCCGGGATGAGGAGTTAAGGGGAGAAATAACACGTGTCTATGACGAAAACTACCGCGTTTATGGTGCGCGGAAAATCTGGCGCCAGCTGCGCCGGGAGGGAGTGACGGTGGGGCGTGGCCGGGTGGAACGGCTCATGCGGCAGTTGGGTATCACCGGCGCCGTGCGCGGCAAGACCGTGCGCACCACCGTGTCCGATCCCGGCGGCAAGCGGGCCGCGGACCTGGTGAAACGCCAGTTCACGGCCGGCGCGCCGAACCGGCTGTGGGTGGCGGACTTCACCTACGTCGCCACCTGGGCCGGCACCGTGTACACCGCTTTCGCCATCGATGCGTTCTCCCGCAAAATCGTGGGCTGGTACTGCAGCATGTCCAAAGAAACCGAACTTGTCCTCGACGCCATCGACAGGGGACTCCAGCAACGCGACTACCGTCACGTGAACGGCGAGAGCAAACTGATTCACCATTCTGATGCCGGAAGCCAGTATACGTCTTTCCGGTTCACCCAGCATCTTATCGACTCGGGAATCGACGCGTCCATCGGCACCGTCGGTGACGCGCTCGACAACGCGCTCGCAGAATCCACGATCGGACTTTACAAAACCGAGTTGATCAAACCGAAAGGACCATGGCACAATAAGAACGAAGTCGAGATCGCCACCGCCGCGTGGGTGCAGTGGTACAACGATCGTCGACTACACGAGGCCTGTGGCTACCGGCCACCGACCGAGTTTGAGACCCTGTACGAGCTAGGCGACCTGACAAGCCTGGTCGCCTGACCCCAGTAACGAGTCTCTACCGAACCCGGGGCGGTTCA
>NZ_VTHK01000016.1 GCF_009765355.1 Amycolatopsis anabasis
GAACGGGGGACTCGCGCCAGCGGGTCCCCCGTTCCGGGAGTCGGCGGGGGTCAAATGCGCCCCTTCGGCGCGCACGGGAAGGCGAGGTTCCCCACGCCGCATCGAGCACTCCGAGCGCCCCTGGACAAGCCCTACCGAGAAAGGCCCAATGTGGCTTTCGGGGCGTTGAAGGTTGCGAACGCCGCATTGGGGGCGCGTGCGCTGGCGGCGGGGTGCGGGGTTGTTACCGGTCGGCTTCCAGGTTGGCGAGTTCGCGTTCGGCGGTGGTGGCGGCCCGGTCGGCGGCGTCGCGGGTTTTCCGGGCGGCGGTCACGTCCTTGCGGGCCCGCCGTTCGGCGGCGATCGCCTCGTCCAGCCGTTCCCGCAGGTCGGCGACCGCGGACGCGGCTTCCTCCGCCCGCTGTTCGGCCTGTTCGAGTGCGCGCAGGGCGTCGCCGCGGGCCTTCGCCGTGTCGGCGGCCTTCGCACGGGCCTTCTTCAGCGCGGCCCGGTGTTCGCGGTCGTCGCGTTCCGGCTCCTCGAGCGGCGGCACGACCGAAAGGCGCGGGCGGGATTTCGCCGCGGGTTCCTTGCGCCGGGGAGTCGCGGCGAGCGCCGCGGTGAGCCATTGATCGGAGACCCGGGGCTGCAGCGCCGAACTCAACCGGCCCGCCCGCACCTGGGCCGCCGCCTCCTCGTCGGCGACCGCGGCCTCGAACGTGTCGTCGAGCTGGCGGGCGATCGCCTCGCCGACGCCCTGCCCGGCCTTGCGGGCGATCGACCACGCGCGCTCGCGCAGGCCCTGGATCAGTTCGTTCCGCTGCTTCGACAGCGCACGGATCTTGTCCCCGGCGAGGTCCTGGTGCGCCGCACGCAGTTCCGCCCCCAGCGACACGAGCCGGTCGACCTCGCCCGGATGCTCGCGCGCCACCTGGTTCACCAGCCACGCGGCGAGTGTCGGCTTGCGCAGTTTCCGGATCCGGTCGGCCAGCGCCCGGTCACCCTTGGCCCGCGCTTCGTTCGCGAGCGTGTCCCGCACCGAGACGAAGGCGTCCCGCGTCACCGCGTAGGCCTCGTCGGCCACCGAATCGAAGTTCATCGCGCTCAGCCAAACATACTCCGCTGCACCGCGCGCCCCAGCGGGGATCGGGTGACCAGGTGCAGCACGCCGGTGCCCCCGGCCAGCACGAGGAACGTCAGGACCAGCAGCAGCACGCTGGTGGGCTGCGGAATCCGCACCACGTCGGCGATCGCGCCGGGCGTGGTGATCAGGTCCCAGCTGTTGAAGCGGAACACCCGGCCGAGGAAGATCCCGACCGCGCACAGCGCGTGCAGGACCACCTCCACCGCGAGCAGGCGGGTCCACGACCAGCCGCGCGCCCGCAGCCACCGCTGCAGCCGGATGATGGACAGGGCGTAGCAGCCGAATCCGGTCAGGAAGAACAGCAGGTACTGCGGGATGAGCCCGAAGGCCACCAGCAGGTTGTCGTGCGTGCGGCGCACCTGGTCGATGAAGTGGATGACGTCGCTCAGCACATAGGGCGCGTTCGGCAGGAACGCCACGAACGTCACCAGGCCCAGCCACCAGAACGGGGTCGGACGGCGGCCGAGGACGAACAGCGGAACGGACAGCGCGGCGGGCACCAAGGCCAGCACCAGGTTCCACGCCATCCACGGCACGTTGCCCAGCAGCAGGTCCATGCCAGCCAGATTACCCGGAGGTGGTACCGAGCCCGGCGATAATCGCGGAACACCCGGCGCCCGATTGAGTTCGACGATCTCCCAGAATATGGAAGCAGGCGATTTTCGCGGGCATTTCTGGCATTCTTCCGCATGGTTCAGAATATGTCTGACCAGAAAGGCGGGAAGCGTATGAAGAAAACCCTGGTCCGCGGAATCGCGGCGACCACGCTGGCCGGTCTGGCACTGGTCGGCGCGGCCTCGCCCGCGCTCGCCGCGGGAGCCGAGCCGAACGACGTGGTGATCGTCGACGAGCCGGACACGAGCCGGCTCAACGACGTGTACACGTTCGCCCCGCTGGGCATTCCGGTGCTGGGGCTGATCCGGTCGATCAACGCCGCGCCGGGCAAGCTCCTCCCCAGTTTCTGAGATATATCACCGAAAACCGCAGCTGCTCCCGTGCCGACCGGACGGCACGGGAGCAGCTTCGTCCGGGAGCGCGCTCAGCCCGCGAGCGTGGTGAGCAACCCGTGGACCGGGGCCAGCGCGGTGGTCGGCAGGCTCACCGTCGCACCGAGCAACGACCCCAGATCCAGGCCCGGGACGACCCAGATCGGGGCGTCGGAAGCGACCGGATCCGCCGCGGCCACCCCACCGGCGAGGCCGAGCACCGCGGCCGACGCGGCGGCCGTCACAAGAATTCGCGAAGCAGTTCTCTTCACCCTTTTCTCCTGTCTCCTTCTACGTTTTCAAGTTTTCCACTCGACCGGACGAGCGGAATTCTGTTTCATTGTTCGAGCGGAAGGCTCACCGGCACCACGGTGCCGTTCGGAATCCACTGCCCGGCGCCGTCGCCGATCATCGGCATGCCCGGCGCGTGCGGTTCGCGCGGGTTCATCGGCATGGCGTTCACCTGAGCCGACGCGTAGATCTGCACCTCGCCGCTCACCGACTTCGCCTGGGCGCCGAGCCAGCTCCGGAAGCCGCCGACGCTGGGGCTCTCGCCGCCGAACGCGTTCGCGGCGGCGACCGTGTAACTCACCGCGAGTTGTTCCCGCGGGTGGAACCGCAACGGCAGGGACGAACTGGTCACGGCGTTGACGATCGGGCCGTTCAGCAGCCAGGGCGCCAGGTAGAGGCCGTACGGGTAGGCGGGCGCCTCGCGCTGGGCCTCCGCCGCGCGGGCCATGGCCGTGTAGCCGTCGGCCCAGCCGGTGACCGCGACGAGCGCGGAATCCGGTCCGTCGCCGATCCCGATCCCCCGCTGCGCGGCGGCCGCGCGGACCACCGCCGCCGCCGCGGTTCCGCGCGGGGACGGGTCCTCGGCGAGGACGATCGTGCGGACCCCGCGGCCACCGAGGAATCCGACGAGTTTGCGCAGGGCGTCGGCGTCCTCGTCCGCCAGCGCGTCGGCCGGGCAGGCCGCCAGCGGATCCTTGCGCCCGGCGATCAGCCCGCCGAGCGCGGCCGAGGCGCATTCCGGCCCGTCCGCCCCCGCGGCCGTGACCGGACCCGCGGCCTCCTCCCCCGCGTCGACCTCGACCGAGGTCCGCGCGCCGCCGCGGTCGATCAGCAGATCGCTGCGTCCCGGGGGAAGGTCCACCTCCGCCCAGGAGCCCTGCGCGCCGGGTCGCGCGATGGCCGGGGCGAACAGGCCGCCCTCGACCCCGACGGTAAGCCCTTCTCCCGCACCAGCCGGGAAGTGCACCAGGTTGCGGCCCGGCCGCTGCGGGCTGACCAGGACCGGGAACTCGTGTCCGGCGATCGCCGCGTCGGCCAGCAGCGGGACGCCGGGGATCGGCAGTTCCGGCGGGCGCGGAATGGCCACCAGCGCGCTCCACGCGAGGAATCCGACGGCCACCCCGGCGACGCCGTAGCGGTAGGCGAGTTCGGCCCGGGACCGGCGCGCGGTCAGCGCGGCGACCACGGTCACCGCGATCGGCAGCAGCACGGTCGCGAGCAGGGCCCAGCCGAACGCGGTCTCGTACAACCGCCGGTCGAAGGCCACCCCGGACAGGCCGAGCTCGAGCAGACCGGCGAGCGCCAGCAGCACACCGAGCGCCCAGGCGAGCGCGCGCAGCCGGTGCGACGCCTCGGTCCAGCGCGCGCCGAACGACAGCACCGCGATCCCGAACCACACCACCGCGCCCGCGACGTACACCGTGTCCACCGCGAATTCGACCCCGGACCGGCCGAGCGAGGTCTCGATGACCACCAGCAGCACCAGGGCGAGCGCGGGCCAGCGCACGATCGAAGCGCGGCCCAGCAGGACCGGCACCGCCAGGGTGAGCACCGCGTGCAGCACGGCGCCCACGACGTTGACCTCCAGCACGAAGATCGACACCACCGCGAGCGCGGCGGACAGCGCGCTCACCGCGCCGATCAGCAGCCGCGATCCGCGCGGCACCTCGGTGACGAACGGGCGCAGCAGTCCCGTGCCCGCGACGAAGGCGGTGCCGAGCAGCAGGACGAGCCGGATGAGCAGGGCGGCCAGATCGACCCCGGCCGACCCCGAGCTGACATGCGTGCCGTGGTCCATGGAACCTTCCAGGAAAGTTGGGGAGCGGGTGCCCGGTCGCCCGGGCACCCGCGGAACTTCACGGGACTACTTCACGTCCGCGTCCGCGACCACGAACAGTTCGGAGTGCGGTTTGGCGTTCCCGAAGTCCCCGTGGGGCCAGGACTTCCGGTTGAAGTTGAGCCCGACCTGATGGGTGAACTCGTCGCGGAAGTTCTGGTCCACCGCGACCTTCCCGTCCTTGCCCAGCGACAGGATGTTGACCTTGTGGTCCCCATCGAGTCCGGATCGGGCGACGAAGTAGTTCGACACCGCGAGCCGGGTCGGGCTCTGCGTCTCGGTGTAGAACCCGTCCGGGCCGAGCACGAAGTTGTCGTAGGCGCCCCAGTGCGGTCCGGCGCCCGGGACACCGGGGTTGATCGGCGCCGCGCCCACGACGTGCGGCAGATCGTCCCCGCCTCCCTGTTCGGCCTTCTGCTTCGAATCGATCCTTCCCTTGAAGTTCGTGCCCGCGGCCACCAGTTTCTGGATGTCGAGCACATACACACCGCCCACGGTGCCCGGGTCGTCCGGGCCGAGGGTGCCCTTCTGCCGGCCGACGATCGCCCGGTACAGGTACTTGTCGTCCGGGCTCGTCTGGATCCAGCCGCCGTTGGAGCTCGCCCCGACGCTGTCGTTGTTCGGGTAGATCGCCTTGTTGGCGGCGCCGTCGTCGAACACCTCGTACCAGTGCGGTTCCTTGGCGGTGATGTCCGGTGTGTAGAACACCGCGCCACCCTGCATGGTCTGGGCGAAGGCGCCCTTGTGACCGGGCAGGTTGGTCACCGTGGTCTCCATGACCGCGCGGCTTTCCGCGTACAACGGGTCGTAGTCGTCGCCACGCGGCCCATTCGGCAGGTACGACACCGACTTGAGCTTGGGCGCGTTGCGGTCGGAGATGTCCCAGGTGCGGACGGTCGGCCGGCGCAGGTACGGCGAAGGCTGCTTCACCGGGTCGAGGATGATGTTCCTCGGCTCGGCGTAGTCGCTGGTGACCAGGGTGTTCAGGTCCTCGCGGGCCTGGATCCCGTGCGGGTTGGCGCAGGTCGGCTGCCCGATCCGCGGCAGGTTGGCACACAGCTTCTCGTTGTCGCCCTGCGGCGTCGCCGCGGAGGTCTGCGAGAGCGCCTTTCCGTTCTGGTCGAACCGGATCACCGATCCCGGGCTGCCGGCGAAGCCGTTGCCCACCGCGACCTGACCGTTGTCGTAGCGGTAAGGCCCGGGCACCACCGGACCGCCCATGTACGTGCCATAGGCGGTGCCGTCCTTGAGCACCCAGTAGGCGTCCGGCACCGAGCCGCCGAGCGTCTGCGTGGGGAGGCTGACGCCCTTGAGCTTCAGCTCCGGCAGGGCGGAGACGTCGAAGGCGTACGTCGCCGCCGCGAACAGCGCCCCGGCGTAGATCGTGTCGCCCTTGTGCCACACGTACTGCATGTGGTGCGGCTCGTTCTCCACCAGCGGACCGACGGTGGCGGTGTTGACCACCTTGCCGTAGGTGGACGATCCCTCGGTCGCGTCGACGACCGCGAGGAAGTCCGGCCCCGGCAGGGCGTTGCGCACCTTGTTCAGCCCACCGCCGATCGTGCCCGGCAGGTTCTTGATGTCCTTGACCAGGGTGTCGGCGATGTTCTCGTCACCGGCCCACACCAGCAGCCACTTCTTGCGCTTGCCGTCACCCGCGTCGGCACGAGCAGCAGCCGCCTGCTTGCCCACCAGGTGGTTCTGCACCCAGTACTGCTTGCCGTCGGCCGCGGTCTTCGAGTCGGTGAAGACCTGGACGTCGGCGTACGCGCTGGCGCCGGATCCGGTATAGGTCACGGCCCCCACGGCGAGCACTGTCGCCGCGAAGCCGGTCAACACTTTTCGCCACGTGGGCGATATCGATATCATTCGTACTCCGGTTCAGGTAACAACCGCTGAATGAATCCGCACCCCGGATGAGGCACGGCTCTCCCCCGCCCGCTTCCAGGGCAGAATTTATTTCAGCCCGAAAAAAAGCGGGGGGAAAGTTCTGATTGGATCCACCGGCTACCAACACTTCCGATCAAGGCCGCGCGGTCGGCGCGGCCTTTGATCACTACGCGCAGAATGCTCTCGGGATGTGTCATGGCATGTCAAACAGGTGTCAAAGAATGGGACCCACACGATCGTGTGAGACCTCGACAATTACCCACCGGACGTGACGATCTTGAATGTCCGAACCGGACTCGCTAGCCAACAAAAGCAAAAGTGTCAAGTCGTCCAGCGAGTGTTCTCACGAACCGGATGATATTGGAACACCGTGAAAATAAATGCGATGCTCCGCCGAGCCAAAACACGCTGACGCTGGAAAGGCGAAGTTCCCGTGAACAGATCAGGCAGGTTCCGACTCCTGGCCACGACTTCGGTCGCCTTAGCTCTGGTTGCCGCCCTCGCCGGTTGCTCACGCGCGAACGAGCCGGGCCCGGCGGCCGCGGCGCGGGATCAGGGCGCCGCGGCCGAAGTCCGGGTCGGCTTCTTCCCGAACGTCACGCACGCCCCGGCGCTGCTCGGCGCGCGCAAGGGATTCTTCGCGAACGAGCTGGGCTCGACGAAGCTCACCACGCAGACCTTCAACGCGGGCCCGGACGAGGTCAACGCGCTGCTGGGCAAATCCCTCGACGTGGCGTTCATCGGCTCCGGCCCGGCGATCAACGCGTTCACCAAGTCCGAAGGCACGATCCAGCTGGTGGCCGGGGCCGTATCCGGCGGCGCGCAACTGGTGGTGAAACCGGACATCACCAGCCCGGAACAGCTCAAGGGCAAGACGATCGCCACCCCGCAGCTGGGCAACACCCAGGACGTGGCGCTCAAGAAGTGGTTGTCCGAGAAGGGACTCACCGGCCAGGTGACCGTCTCGGCCATGGAGAACGCCAAGTCCTTCGACGCCTTCCAGAAGGGCGAGGTCCAGGGCGGCTGGCTGCCCGAGCCGTGGTCGTCCCGGCTCGTCCAGGATGCCGGGGCGAGCGTGCTGCTGGACGAGAAGTCGTTGTGGCCGGGCGGTCGCTTCCCGACCACGGTCGTCATCGTGCGGAGCGAGTTCCTCCAGCAGCACCCGCAGACCGTGCGCGCGCTGCTCAAGGGTGAGCTGGCGGCGATCGACTGGGCCGCGGCCAACCAGGCCGAGGCGAAGACGGTCGTCAACGCCGCCCTCAAGGAACTGGCCGGGAAGGCGCTCAGCCAGCCGGTGCTGGACCGCGCGTTCGGCGGCATCGAACTCACCCCGGACCCCGACGCCGCCGCCTTTCCGCAACTGGCGAAGGACTCGGTGACCGCGGGCGTGGTCAAGACCGCGGCGGAGCTCAAGGGGTTCGCGGACTTCCGGCTCATCAACGAACTGCTGACCGCGAGCGGCAAGCCGGCGCTCGACGCCGCCGGTCTCGACGCGAAATAGCCACTGCCGAGGAAGGCGAACAGGATGAGTGTGACGCTCGACCAGCCCGCCCGGACGAGTTCGACCGACGCCGCCGTGCGGCTGACCGGAGTCCGCAAGGTCTTCGGCCGCGGGGCGCAGGCGGTGACCGCCCTGGCGGAGGTGGATCTCGTGGTGCGGCCCGGGGAATTCGTGTGCCTGCTCGGCGCTTCCGGATGCGGCAAGAGCACCCTGCTCAATCTGGTCGCCGGGCTCGACCGGCCGACCGCGGGCACGATCGCGTTGCACACCTCCCGGCCCGCGGTGATGTTCCAGGACGCCGCGCTCATGCCGTGGCTCAACGCGACGCGCAACGTCGAACTTCCGTTGCGGCTGGCCGGGTTCGGCCGGTCGGAGCGCAAGCACAAGGCGGCCGAGCTGCTCGAGCTGGTGCGGCTGGGCGGGCTCGGCGCCAAGCGGCCGCACGAGCTGTCCGGCGGGATGCGGCAACGGGTCGCGCTGGCCCGCGCGCTGGCCGCGACGCACCGGGTCGGCGGCGGTGACGAGCCCGCGCTGCTGTTGATGGACGAACCGTTCGCCGCGCTGGACGCGATCACCCGGGACGTCCTGCAGGGCGAGTTGCGGCGCATCCACCGCGGCACCGGGACCGCGGTGCTGTTCGTGACGCACGACGTGCGCGAGGCGGTCCGGCTCGGCGGGCGCGTGGTGCTGCTGTCCTCCCGGCCCGGCCGGGTCGTCCGCGAATGGCCGACCGCGGGCGCGGACGGTCCGGAGCTGACCGAGGAGATCACCGCGCGGCTGCGGGAGGTGATCAGCACCCATGCCGCGGTCTGAGCACACGGTTTCCGAGCCCGATCTCGCCGCGGTCGAAGCCGGGCTCGACGCGCTGGACACCCCGCCGGTCGTGACCGGTCCCCGCCCGTGGCAGCGCGCGCTGCGGGTGGCGCTGCCGCCGCTGGGCGCGCTGGTGCTCGGGATCGTGGTGTGGCAGGCGCTGTGGGCGGCGGCGCTGTGGCCGGAGTACCAGCTGCCCGCGCCGCTCGCGGTGTGGAACGAGTTCTGGGCCAAGGCCAACAGCGGCGAGGTGGTGCACATCGTGTGGACCTCGGTGCACCGCGCGGTGCTCGGCTTCCTCGCCGGGGTGGTGCTCGGCACTCCGCTCGGCCTGGTGGTGGCCAAGGTGCGGGTGGTGCGGGCGGCGATCGGCCCGCTGCTCACCGGGTTGCAGAGCCTGCCCTCGGTGGCCTGGGTGCCCGCGGCGATCCTGTGGTTCGGCATCAACGACGCGGCGATCTACTTCGTGGTGCTGCTCGGTTCGGTGCCGTCGATCGCCAACGGGCTGGTCGGCGGGATCGACCAGATCCCGCCGATCCTGCCGCGGGTCGGGCAGGCGATGGGCGCGAGCCGCCTCGCCGCGGCGCGGCACATCCTGCTGCCCGCCGCCCTGCCCGGTTACCTGGCTGGGCTCAAGCAGGGGTGGGCGTTCTCCTGGCGGTCGCTGATGGCCGCCGAGCTGATCGCGCTGTCGCCGCAGCTCGGCATGGGGCTGGGCGCCTATCTCAACCAGGGCCAGGCGTTCAACGACATGCCCATCGTGCTCGCCGCGATCCTGCTGATCCTGCTCGTCGGGGTGGGCATCGACCTCGCGGTGTTCCGCCCCCTCGAACGTTCGGTCCTGCGTGCCCGCGGCCTCACCGGTTCCTTCGCCTGATCCCCGCCGAGCCGCGCTTTCATGAGGGGACCCCTCCGGACAAAATTTGTCAGGAGGGGTCCCCTCATGACAATCGGTTACTCGATCGGGACGCGGCGCAGGACGAGGAGGGCGACGTCGTCTTCCGGGGACTCGTGCCCGATCAGCGCGGTCATCAGCGTGGAGCACACCACGTTCGGGGTGTCGGCGGCCGCCACATCGCAGAGCCTGGCGAGCCCGGTGTCCAGCGGCGCGGTCCGGCGTTCCACCAGGCCATCGGTGTAGAGGCAGACCACGGTGCCCTCCGCGAGTTCCAGGGCGGTCGATCGGCGCCGCCGCTTCGCCCGCACCCCGACCGGGGCGTCGATGGGCATCTCGGCGAATCCCGCGGGCCGCCCGGGCGCGCACACCACCGGCGCGAGGTGCCCGGCCGAGGACACGTGCAACCGGTCCAGCGACGGCTCCAGCACGCCGTAGAGCACGGTCGCCATCATCTCGTGCTCGAAGTGCCGCACCTTGCGGTCCAGTTTGCCGAGCACCTTCGCCGGATCGTCGCTCTCCAACGCGTACGCCCGCAGCGCGCTGCGCAGCCGCCCCATCACCACGGCGGCGGGGAACCCGTGCCCGACCACGTCCCCGATCACCACGCCCACCCGCCCCGACGGCAGGGTGAACACGTCGTACCAGTCCCCGGCGACGCTGCCTTCCTCACCAGGCACGTACCGCGCGTCGAACTCCAGGCCCGGCACCTCGGGCAGGCGTGCGGGCAGCAAGCTGCGCTGCAGCGTCCGCGCGGCCACCCGGTCGGCGTGGGCGAGGCTGGCCTGCGCGGCCAGCGCGACCCGGTCGCCGGCCAGCTGGAGCAGCTTGACCTCCTCCTCGGTGAACCGGCGCGGTTCGAGCGCCCCGACGTGCAGGACCCCGATGACCGTCCCGCCGACCAGCAGCGGAACGCCGAGCAGCGTGCGCAGGCCGTGTTCCCACAGCAGGGAGTTGAACACCGTGGTGCGGTCGACCCGATCCAGGATGATCGGCCGCTTCTCCGCGGCGACCCGCCCCGCGAAACCCCGGCCGACGGGGACCCGCACCCCCTGCCGGATCTCGTCCTCCAGCCCCTTGGTCGCGGTGGCGACCAGCATCTGGGAGGCGTTGTCGAGCAGCAGAACGGTGGCCTCGTCGACGGCCAGCAGTTCCTGGATCCGATCGAGCAGCTCCGACAGCAGCTCCCGGACGTCCAGGTGGGCGAGCCCGGTGTCGGTGATCGCGGCGACGCGCCGCAACCGTTCTTCGGGATCGAAGGGCGCACCGGCCGCTGTGGTCATAGGGGAAACACTAGCGGGCCGGACCCGCCGCGCCGCGGTCGCTCGACAACAGGGCCGCGCCGTATAGGTCGTTATACACGCCCAG
Organism: Amycolatopsis anabasis; assembly: GCF_009765355.1. GTDB lineage: Bacteria > Actinomycetota > Actinomycetes > Mycobacteriales > Pseudonocardiaceae > Amycolatopsis > Amycolatopsis anabasis. The sequence continues at coordinate 10,705 of NZ_VTHK01000016.1, forward strand.
GGCGTCCACTGTGGATTGGCAAGGGAATTCGGGATGCGTCCCGCAGGTGGCTGGGTATCCTCGACTGACTCCAACCCCGCCGGGCAGAACGAGGTACCGCCCTGAACGTCGAACTGCACGGGACCGCCGTCGTGCTGGTCCCGGTCATCGCCGAACACGTGCCGGATCTCCGGCGGATTCTCCGGACCCCCGAGGTCGGACTGCGCTGGGGCGCGGTGGACGCCTCGCCGGAGTGGCCCTTCGACGATCCGTCCACTGTGTGTTTCGCGGTTCTGGTCGACGGCGAGGTGCGCGGGATGGTCCAGTACGGCGAGGCGGAGGACCCGATGTACCGCCACGCGTCGGTGGACATCTTCCTCGACCCCGCCGTCCACGGGCGCGGCATCGGCCGGGACGCGGTGCGGACGATGGCCCGGTACCTGGTGCACGAGCGCGGGCACCACCGCCTGGTGATCGACCCGGCCGCCGACAACCACGCGGCCATCCGGTGCTACGAGTCGGTCGGCTTCCGCCCGGTCGGCCTGATGCGCCGGTATGAACGGGACGCCGACGGCCGCGGCTGGCACGACGGCCTGCTCATGGACCTGCTCGCCGAAGACCTCGCGACCTGAGGCGTTCCGTCCACAGAGGACGAACCCGGTCGCCGGGAGCGGCCGCGTGCCACTTCGCGGGCGGATGTTTGCCACGTCACAGCGCGGGCACCCTGGATACCAGCCTCGTCGACCGACCGAGGAAGGAACCAGTGCCATGACCGTCCCGCATCTCGAAATCCCGCCCGACACCGTCGCACCCCCGGTGCCCTGCGAACGCTGCGGCTACCGCACGGTGCACGTCGCCGAAGTCATCGGCCAGCACGGCCGGCCGATGGGGAACGTGCTCGTGTGCACCCGCTGCCAGGGCCGTCAGTACGACATCGAAACCGTATCCCGGTGAAACCGGCGACCACGCACCGCGCCTACGCCGACCGCCGCGCGGGCGGGCAGGCGCTGGCCGCGCTGCTCAGGGACCGCGACTGGCACGAGCCGGTCGTCCTGGGCATCGCGCGGGGCGGCGTACCGGTCGCCGCGGTGGTCGCCGGCGAACTCGACGCCGGGCTCGACGTCGTCGTGGCCCGGAAGATCGGCGCGCCCGGCCGCCCGGAACTGGGCATCGGCGCGGTCACCGCGCACGGGCCGCCGATCTACGACGAGAACGCGCTGTACGCCCTCGATCTGAGCCGGGCCGAGCTGACGCCGGCCTGCGAACGCGAACGAGCCGAAGCCCGGCGGCGGGTCGCCGCCTACCAGCACGGCCGGGAGCCGGAGGAACTGCACGGCCGGGACGTGATCGTGGTGGACGACGGGCTGGCCACCGGCGTCACCGCGACGGCCGCGTTGCGCGCGGTGCGCGAACGGCAGCCGCGGCGGGCGCTGTTCGCCGCCCCGGTCGGCGCCCCGAGCGCGGTGCGGAAACTGCGCGAAGAGGCCGACGAAGTGGTGTGCGCCGCGCAGCCGGACCGGTTCCGCGCGGTCGGCCAGTGGTACCGGAACTTCCGCCAGACCCCGGACGACGAGGTCGTCGCGCTGCTGGCGGCTGATCGAAACAGCTGACGGAGATCCATGACTTCGAACGACCACAAGCAGTTGCTCGGCGTCTACCTGAACGACCACCTCGCGGGCGCGGTCGCCGGTTCCGAACTGGCCAACCGCCTCGCCGGTGCGGAACGCGGCGCGGACGGCGCCACCCTGAACCGGATCGCGGACGAGATCGCCGAAGATCGCCGTGCGCTGCTGGAGATCATGGCCGCACTGGAGGTCGATGCCCGGCGGTACAAGGTGATCGGCGCCTGGTGGTTGGAGAAGATCGCGCGGCTCAAACCGAACCGGCGGCTGTTCCAACGCTCGCCGCTGAGCCGGCTGCTCGAACTCGAAGCCCTGCGCCTCGGCGTGGAAGGCAAGGCGCTGGGCTGGCGGACGCTGCGGAACCTGATCGAGAACGCGGACGTGGTCGTCGCCGATCGGCTCGACCGCGCCCGCGTGACGGAACTGATCGCCCGGGCCGATCGGCAGGCGGACGAGTTGGAGGACCTCCGCCTGCGCGCGACCCTGGCCTTCCTGGAATCGGGGACGAAGACATGAGCGGAAAAGGGATCCGGGTGGTCGTCACCGGTGCCACCGGGAATCTCGGCACCAGCGTGGTGGACGCGCTGGCCGACGATTCCGGCGTGGATTCGGTGCTCGGCATCGCCCGCCGGGCGGCGGAGTGCAGCCGGCTCAAGCTGCGGTACGCGAGCGCGGACCTCGCCGAAATCCCGGAGGGAGCGCTGGACGCCCTGCTGACCGGCGCGGACGTCGTGATCCACCTGGCTTGGATGTTCCAGCCCACCCGCGATCCGGCTGTCACCTGGCGGACCAACGTGGTCGGCAGCATCCGGCTGTACGAAGCGGTCGCGCGGTGCGGGGTGCCCGCGGCGGTGCATTCGTCTTCGGTCGGCGCGTACTCGCCGGGGCCGAAGGACTCGGCCGTCGGGGAGGACTGGCCGACGCACGGCTGGCCCACCGCCGCCTACACCGTGGAAAAGCCCTACCTGGAACGCTATCTGGACGGCTTCGAACTCGCTCATCCGGAGGTCCGGGTGGTCCGGCTCCGTCCCGCGTTCGTCTTCAAACGCGAGTCGGCGTCGCAGCAGCGGCGCCTGTTCGCCGGGCCGCTGCTGCCGACCGCGCTGGTGCGCCGGTCGTTCATCCCGGTGGTGCCGGATCTGCCCGGGCTGCGCGTGCAGGCCGTGCACTCCCGGGACGTGGGCGCGGCGTTCCGCCTGGCCGCGCGGAATCCGGTGCGCGGTGCGTTCAACGTGGCGGCCGATCCGGTCATCGACGCGCACACCCTCGCCGAATTGCTCGAGGCGCGGACCGTCCGGGTACCGGCGTGGCCGGTGCGGAAGGCGCTTTCGGCCGCCTGGCACGCGCACGTGGTGCCCGCCTCCCCCGGCCTGCTCGACGCCGTGCTGCGGCTGCCGCTGATGGACACCACGCGGGCGAGGACCGAACTCGGCTGGCAACCGGCGCACACCGCGACCGAAGCCGTTGCGGAGTTCCTCACCGGATTGCGCGAACGCGCCGGGCTGCCGACGGCCCCGCTCGCTCCCGCGGGGTGAACCCGAACCGCGTTTTCTTTACCACGGGAATGGGACTGGCGCAGTACCACGTTCGTGGCGTACTCTGCGCCGGAGAGTGATTCACCGAAACGGTCGATCCCAAACCGAAGTTGTTGCACATCAACACTTCCGGCTATTTCTCCGGCAACCATCCCCGCCTTCTGTCGCGGTTCGGTATTCCGCTGACCGATGCGCGGGCGCGGCTCGCGTTTCTAGCGTCGAAGTATGGGATCCAGATCGAATTCCCCCACCCTCGGGCACAGACCCGCGGCCGCACGCGGTTCCGTCTCGCCCCGCGAACGAGCCTTGGCCCCCGATCTCGCGCGCGGGGGCATGCTGCTGCTGATCGTCATGTCCAACACCGCCTTCTTCCTGTGGGCGGCGGACTACGGTCCTTCGGGCTGGCACCCGATCGAAGGGTCGATGGTCGACCGGATCGTGCAGTTCCTCGTGATCACCATGCTGGATCTGCGGGTCTATCCGCTGTTCGCGTTCCTGTTCGGCTACGGCATGATGCAGCTCTTCCTGCGCCAGACCGCCGCCGGTACGTCCGAACGGGCGGCGGCCGGGCTGCTGCGCCGGCGCAGCCTGTGGCTCATCGTGTTCGGGTTCGTCCACGCGGCGTTGCTGATGGCCGGGGACATCATCGGTTCCTACGGGCTCGCCGGGCTCGTGCTGGGCTGGCTGTTCCTCCGCCGCGCCAACCGGACCCTGCTGGTGTGGAGCGGAGTCGCGGTGGCGTTGATCGTGGTGACCACGGCGCCGGCGATCGGCGCGCTGCTCGGTGGCGATCTCGGGCGGCTGGGCACTCCCGCCGCCGAGCCGACCACCGTGCGCTACGCGGCCGGGGAACCGGATCTGCTCGCCGCGGCCGCCACCCGGCTGGGCACCTGGTCGTTCGTCACGCTCGGCGGGGCGCTGCTGTCGTTCACCGCGCACGCGGTGATCCTGCTCGGTTTCTGGGCGGCGCGGCGGCGGATCCTCGAAGAGCCGCACCAGCACCTGCGGCTGCTGCGGTGGACGGCCGCCGTCGGCCTCACCATCGGCTGGCTGGGCGGGCTCCCCGCCGCCCTCGCGCAGGTGGGCGTCCTGGACGTGCCGCCCGCCGCGGTTTCCGAAGACGGCGTCTTCGGCCTGCTCCAGAACGGGACGGGGATCGCCGCCGGGCTCGGTTACGTGGCCGTCTTCGGCCTCGTCGCCCACCGCCTCGCCCAGCGGCCGCGGCACGGGCACGCGGTGCTCGCGGTGGCGGCGGTGGGTAAACGCTCACTCTCCTGCTACCTCACCCATTCGCTGATCTTCGCGCCCGTGCTCGCCGCCTGGGGCCTCGGCCTCGGGGCGCAGCTGACCAGCGCGACCATGGCGCTGTTCGCCATCGGGGTTTGGCTGGTCACCGTGTGCGGGGCGTACGCGCTGGAGCGCAAGGGGTGGCGAGGCCCCGCCGAAGTCGCCCTGCGCCACCTGACTTACCGGCAAAACCGCTGATCAACGGCTCGCGAAAAAATCTTGGAACTTTCTGTCGATCTGCCCGGTGCCCGTTCGACGCGTTGAGCAGAAGCCGGATTCGATCCGCGAACCCGGAGGCAGGAAGGAACCCGATCATGCGATTCATGCTCCTGGTGAAGTCCGACCCGAAGTCCGAGGCCGGTTACCTGCCGAGTGAGCGGTTGCTCACCGAGATGGGCAAGTACAACGAGGAACTGGTCAAGGCCGGTGTGCTGCTGGCGGGCGACGGCCTGCACCCGTCGTCGAAGGGCGCGCGGGTGAAGTTCTCCAGCGGGAAGCCGGTGGTCGTGGACGGTCCGTTCACCGAGGCGAAGGAACTCGTCGCGGGCTACTGGCTGATCGACGTGAAGTCGAAGGAGGAGGCGATCGAGTGGGTGAAGCGGGTGCCGAACCCGGACGGTGACGAGGGCGAGATCGAGATCCGGCAGGTGTTCGAAACCGAGGACTTCGCCGCCGTCGCCACCCCCGAAACCCTCGAAGCCGAGGAGCGCCTCCGCGCCGAAGTCGCCGCCCAGAACCAAACCCGCTGACCCCGGAGATCGCGCACTTTGTCGGCCAAGTGCGGCACAGTGGCCACCGCGGTAGCCGTGGTCGCGCACTTGGCCGACAAAGTGCGGACCTGAGCCAGGTCACGGTTCGGGGCAGAGGCCGCGCCAGCGCGGGGAGCGGAGGCGACCGGCGGCGGTCCACCCGTTGAACACCACCTCGCCGACCAGGTCGGGACGCACCCAGCGGGCGTCCCGGCTCCGGTCCGCCGGTACGGAGTGGAACGGCGACCGTTTGCGTTCCAGCCGGTGCAGCATCCGGGTCAGCCGGGCCAGCGTTTCCTCGGTGAACCCGGTGCCCACGGTTCCGACGTACCGCAACCCGTCGCCCTCGGGGACACCGAGCAGCAGCGAGCCGAACGAACCGGCCCGTCCCCCGCTGCCCGGCCGCCAGCCGCCGATCACCACCTCCTGCGCCCGCACGCCGGTGATCTCGACCCAGTCGCTCGCGCGCCGGCCGGGCCGGTACGCCGCGTCGCGCCGTTTGGCGACGATTCCCCTCAGCCCGTTCGCCAGCCCGGCCTCCAGGACGTCCGCGCCGTTTCCCGTGTAGTGCTCGGGAATTCGCCAGCGGTCACCCCGCAACTCGAGTCCGGTGAGCAGTTCGCGCCGCCGCAGGTACGGCAACTCCAGGCAGGAGTGCCCGTCCAGGTGCAACAAATCGTAGGCCAGGTACCAGACCGGGATCCGGGTGGCGAGCCGTTTCGCTTGCGCCGCGGCGGAAGTCCGGGCGCGGCGGGCCAACGCCTCGGGACTGGGGCGGCCCTGTTCGAACGCGACGAGTTCGCCGTCGAGGAGCGCTTCGGTGGCGCCGAGCTGTTCGCCGAGGCCGCGGAGTTCGGGGAAGTTCGCGGTGACGTCTTCGCCGGAAGAGTTCCGGATGGTCACCCGGCCGCCTTCGACCCGGACCTGCGCGCGCATCCCGTTCCAGCGGAACTCGTACGCCCAGTCCGGTTCCTCGTCGAGATTGGGCAGCGTGCCCTCGACCGCACACATCGGCGCCACAAAAGCAGGAAGTTCTTCACGTTCGTCGTCCGGCGGGTCCACGCGCTGCAGCAGCCAGTCGCGGCGGCGGTCCGGCGAATGCCGGTTCACGAAGAGGTAGCGCCCCCGCGCGCGGTTCCCGTGCAGGATCACCTCGACCTTGTGGTCGTTCCAGTGCAACGCCTCGTACCGGCCGTGGTCCCAGATCGTCATCCGGCCGCCGCCGTATTCCCCGGCGGGGATTTCGCCTTCGAACGTGGCGTATTCGAGCGGGTGGTCCTCGGTGTGCACGGCCAGCCGCGGCTTCCCGGGCTCGGGCGGCAGCCCCTTCGGCACCGCCCAGGACACCAGCACCCCCTCCCGTTCGAACCGGATGTCCCAGTGCAACCGGCTCGCGTGGTGTTCCTGGATCACGAAAACGTCGTCCGCGCCGCGCGGCAGGTCCTCCTCGGCGGGGACGGGTTCCGGGGTGCGGCGCGGGTTTCTTTTGCGGCGATACTCACTGAGGTCGGGCACTGCGGTCTCCGGTCCTCCTCGCACCAGTCACGCATTTCGAGTACCCCGGGGCCTATCGGGTACTCCCCTACGGCAGCGCCAGATTAGCCCTGGAGGTGAGACCGCGATGACCGTCCCCATCGTCGTGCCCGGCGGGACGACCCAGATCGAGGGTGAGCTGACGGTACCGGCCGACGCGACCGGTGTCGTCGCGTTCGCGCACGGATCCGGCAGTTCCCGCCACAGCCCCCGCAACCGCGCGGTGGCCCGGACCCTGCAGGACAACCGGCTGGGCACGCTGCTGCTCGACCTCCTCAGCCCCGGCGAGGACCGCGACCCGAGACTGCGGTTCGACGTGCGCCTGCTCGCGACCCGGCTGCTCGCGGCCATGGACGCGCTGGCCGAGCGGGACGAGACGCGCGCCCTGCCACTGGGCCTGTTCGGCGCCAGCACCGGGGCCGCCGCCGCGCTCCTGGCCGCCGCGGACCGGCCGGGGCGCGTCCAGGCGGTCGTTTCCCGCGGCGGGCGACCCGACCTCGCCGGGCCGGAACTGGAAAAGGTTTCGAGTCCCGTTCTCTTGCTGGTCGGCGCGCGGGATCCGCAGGTGCTCGAACTGAATCAGGACGCGCTGACCCGCCTCGGCGGCCCGCGCGAGTTGCACGTCGTGCCCGGCGCCACGCACCTGTTCGAGGAGCCGGGCGCACTCGAGGAGGTGGCCGACCGGGCCGCCGAGTGGTTCCGCACCCACCTCGGGACCGGTTAGGAAGTACGACGCTGCCAGACGCGGCGGTGCGCACCGCCGTGCCGCGGCTGCTCTTCCGTTTCCGTCGTGGTCTCCGCGGCGGCGGGGGCGGTGCTTTCTTCGTCCGTCAGCACGACCTTGCGTGCGGGCAGCACGGCGATCACCAAACCCACCACGGCCGCGCCGAGGTGCAGCCAGTTGTCCGCGATGCCGAGGTTCAGCGGGTTGCCGAACCGCTCGAACGGATTCGTCGCGAACGCGCCGACGATGAACAGGCCCCACACGAGCACCGCACCGTAGGCCACGAGCAGGATCCACCCGAACGTCCGGGCCAGGCCGGAACCGGTGGCCATCAGCAGGCCGAGCAGGCCGATCACCACGTGCACCAGGTTGTGCAGCGGGTTCACCGAGAAGATCCAGAGTGAAGCATGATTGTGCCCGGTGAAGTCACCGAATCCGGTTCGCACGAAGCCGATCACACCTACTACCAGGAACACCAGACCGACCAGCCCGGCGAGTACCTGGACCGGTTGCAGACCGGCCACTCGAACGCGTGTCGTTGTCGAACGGGCCATGACGCCTCCTCCTGCCGGACACGCCCGGCACCGACCGCCGGGCGTGGCAAGGATGGCGTTCGGGTACCCGGACGTGAACCCCGTCAAACCGGACGCCAGCGGCGCTCCTTGGGCAGCGGCGCCGCGTAGGACCCGGCGCGGCTGGTGGACAGGCCCAGCGCCACGCACGATTCGGCCAGCCGCACCGCCGCGGCGACGCCGTCCACCACGGGCACGCCGAGTTCCGCGCTGATCCGGCGGTCCAGGCCGGTCATGCCCGCGCAGCCGAGTACCAGGACCTCGGCCCCGCGGTCCCGGGCCCGGCGACCCGCGGTGAGCAGGGCGGACGCGGTGCGGCCCTCGTCGCCGAGTTCCAGCACGCCGAGCCCGGCGCCGAGGACGGCCACGCAGTTCGCCGCGACCCCGGCGGTGTGCAGGCTGTCCTCGATGAGCCCGCGGGTTCTGTCCAAAGTGGTCACCACCGCGTACCGGCGGCCCAGCAGGCAGGCCAGATGCGCGGCGGCCTCGGTGATGTCCACGACCGGGACCCCGAGCAGTTCCCGCGCCCCCTCCCGGCCGTGTTCGCCGAACCCGGCGAGGACGACCGCGTCGAACCGCTCCCCCGCCTCGGTCAGTTCGCGCAGCAGGTCCAGCACGGCCGCCGCGCTGAGGAAGCTGTCCAGCCAGCCCTCCGCGGATTCCGGGCCCCAGCGCGGGGTGCGGGCGACGATCTCGGTGCCGGGGCTCGCCGCCAGGCGCGCCCCGGCCTCGATCTCCTTGGTCATGCTCTCGGTGGTGTTGCAGTTGGTGATCAGCAGCCGCACGTCACTTCGCTTTCCGGGCCAGCGCCAGGTACAGCAGCCCGGAGGCCGCGGTGCCGACGAACCACGAGTACGGCGCGGCCGGGGCGAAGAACGGCACCAGCGCGAGCACCGCGCTCAGCGCGGCCGTCGGCAGGAACACGCCGAGCGCGACCGGATTGACGCCTTTCCAGTAGTGGTAAGGAGATTCCCCGCCCGCGACGAACAAGCCGCGCACGTCGATCCGGCCCTTCCGGATCAGGTAGTAGTCCACGATCATGATCCCGAACAGCGGCCCGAGGAAGGCGCCGAGGCCGCCGAGGAAGTAGTTGATCACCGCGGGCGAGGAGTACAGCTTCCACGGCAGCACGCACAGCGCGGCCACCGCGCTGATCATCCCGCCGACCTTGAAACTGATCCGTTTCGGCCAGATGTTGGCCAGGTCGTAGGCCGGCGAGACGAAGTTCGCGACGATGTTCACGCCCATGGTGGCGACCGCGAACGTGATCGCGCCGATCACCAGGACCGCGGTGTTGTCCACCCGCGCGAGCAGATCCGCCGGATCGGTGATCGCCTCGCCGAACACCTCCAGGCTGCCCGCGGTGATGATCACCGACAGCAGCGCGAACGCGGTCGAGTTGATCGGCAAGCCCCAGAAGTTGCCGCGCCGCACGGTTTTCTGGTCCGGGGTGAACCGGGAGAAGTCGCAGAAGTTGAGCATCAGCGTGCCGTAGATGGACAGGATCAGCCCGGCCGCGCCGAACCACTGCCGGAACTGTTCACCGGTGGACAAGGATTTCGGGCTGGTGGTCAGCGAGATGTTCCAGTCCGCGGCGGCGAGGATCCACACCGCGAGCGCGATCATCACCACCCAGATCGCCGGACCGCACCAGTCCTGGAACTTCCGCACCGATTCCATGCCCCGGGTCAGGATCAGCGCCTGCACCGCCCACAGCGCGACGAAGCAGATCCAGCCCAGCGCGTGCAGGCCGAGAAAACCGTGTTCGGTCCACGATTTCAGGCCGGGATCGATGGCGAGCACGAGCACGGTGATGGCCACCGACGCCAGGTAGGTCTGGATGCCGTACCAGAAGATCGCGATCACCGCGCGGATCAGCGCGGGCAGGTTGGCGCCGAACGTGCCGAAGCTGATCCGGGCGACCACCGGGAACGGGACGCCGGTCCGCTGCCCGATCCGGCCCATCAGGTTCATGCCGACGCAGATGACCACGAAACCGAACAGCAGCGCGGTGAACACCTGCCACGCGGACAGCCCGAGCACGAACAGCCCGGCGGCGAAGGTGTAGTTGCCGAGGTTGTGCACGTCCGACATCCACAGCGCGAAGATGTCGTAGACCTTCCACCTGCGTTCCGCGGCGGGGGCGAGATCTTCGTTGTAGAGGCGGGGATCCGGCTCGGCGCCGACTCGCGGTGGCGCTGGCTGCAGGGCGGTCACGGTACCTCCCGAGGGGACCGGGTGCGTTTGGTATCCCAAACTTTGGTATCCCAAATGTGACGCACCACTCGCCCCGCGTCAATGGCTCACCACGATAAACTCCGGTAACGACGAGTTACGGTGTTGTGTCAGGGGGCAGACCGGAGTGGACACCGACGCACCGCGGCAGCCGCTCGCGGCCGTCCGCCAGCGGGTGCGCGACGAACTGCGCGACCGGATCCTCGAGGGCCGGTTGCGACCCGGCGATCGCCTGGTCGAGCGGGATCTCGCGGAGGATCTGGGCGTCTCCCGGGTGCCGGTGCGCGAGGCCATCCGCAGCCTGGAGGCGGAGGGTTTCCTGGTCGTCCAGTCGCCGCGGCGGGTGGTGGTCCGGCAACTGTCCCGAGTGGACGTCGAGGAACTGTTCGACGTGCGCGAGGCGCTCGAGGTGCTCGCGTCCGGCCTGGCCGCCGCGCGCGCCGACCGGCTCGGGCTGCGCCGCCTGCAACGGCTGCTCGGCCAGGCGGAGAAGGCCACCGCGAGCGGCCGGGCCGCCCGGATCACCGAGGCCAACAGCCGGTTCCACGACGAGATCATCGCCCTGGCCGGGAACGGCCTGCTGTCCACGGTGCTGCAACCGCTCGAGGGCCGGTTGCGCTGGCTGACCCGGCAGAACGAGCACTGGGGCGATCTGCTGGCCGAGCACCGCCGGTTGTACGAGGCCATCGCGTCCGGCGACACCGAACGCGCCAAGGCCTGCGCCCTGGAACACGTGCGCACCAACCGCGCCGCCACCCTGGACCAACTCTTCGGCCCGGCCCCGGGAGCAGGATCGGTGCGATGATCCAGGTCGAACCGGAGAGGAGAGCACCGATGCCCGATGTGCGTGCGATGTGGAGCAACCGGACCTTCGAGGCGATCGTCGGCGCTGCCTACGACTACGGGATCGAGCACGAGTGGGTCGCCATGACGGTGGGGCGCGCGCTGTTCGGCACCGACGCCGGGCGGATCTACGCCAGTATCAACGCGATCGGCGCGCTGCCGGACGGCGCGGCGGTGCTGGACGTCCCGTGCGGCGGCGGGATCGCGCTGCGCGGGGTGCGGTCCGGTCAGCGGGTGCGGTATGTCGCCGCGGACATCTCGGTGACCATGCTCGACCGCTCCCGCCGCCGGGCCGCCGGACGCGGGCTGGACATGGTCGAGTTCGTCGAGGCCGACATCGAACGGCTGCCGTTCCCGGACGCCGAGTTCGACCTGGCCGTGTGCTTCAACGGGTTGCACTGCCTGCCCGATCCGCCCGCGGCCGTGCGGGAGATCGCGCGCTGCCTCAAACCGGGCGGGCGCCTGATCGGCGACTGCGTGGTCCGGTCCGAACGCCTCCGCTCGGACGCCTGGCTGGTCGGCGCGCGGGCGGCGGGGATCTTCGGTCCGTCCGGCACCGCCGACGAACTGCGCGACTGGTTCACCGCCGCCGGACTCGATCTTGAGGTATTCGAACTGTCCGGCGCGGTGGCGCATTTCGTGGCGACCACGGACGAATGAATCCACTGCTCCAAAAAGGGGTGAGGATCCGCCCGTTCGTTGCCGCACCTTGACCTCCAGCGGAAACATCTCGAACGCCAAGGCCCGGAGCAGAGAGGCGAAAGCGATGTATCCGATCGGATCGAACCGCCGCACTCGCAAACTGATGGGACTGTTCGGGGGCGCCGCGGTGGCGGCCTCGGCGGTACTCGTCGGCCCGGCCGCCGGTACCGCGGCGGCCGAACCCGAACTCGTCGAATGCGTGGGTTCACTTTCCGCCACCTTCCAGCCCGGCCTGTCGCTCACGCCCCGGGAAGTGGCGACCAGCCGGAGCCAGCACTACGGCCCGTGCCTGCCGGGCGGGAACATTTCTTCCGGTATTTCGGAGTCCGCCTCCGTGGGCGAGGCATCCTGCCTCACCCCGTCGTCGGCCGAAAGCAACCGGAAGACGATTCGCTGGAACACCGGCGAGGTCAGCACCTTCTCCTACGACCGGATGGTGAGCAATGTCGGCGGCACCGCGGTGATGACCTTGCGCGGCACCATTGTCGACGGCCCGTTCCAAGGCGCGACCGCGATCGAAGTCCAGACCGTGCCCACGTTGAACACCTTGGACTGCCTGTCCGCGGAGGGCGTCACCAGCAAGTCCGGCGTGGTCACGCTGACCATCGCCGGGCTGTGAAGCGAAGTGTTCATCGTTCGCACCCCGTTGACACGGGCACCCATCGTGTGAACCACGAACAGCGCGTTTCCCCGTATTTTCGTTCCATGTCAGCGAACACTCTCGGACCGCGGGCGCGCGCGCTCGCCGGAGCCCTTCGCCAAGCCCGCGAATCGACCGGCATCAGTCTCCGGAAACTCGCCGCGATAATGGAGATCTCGCCGTCGGTGGTCAGCTACTGGGAAACGGCTGTACGTGTGCCGAGCCTCGAAGAGGTAGCCAATTACCTCTTCGCGCTCGGCGTACCCCGCAAGCGACGAGCGGAGATTTTCGATCTCGCCCGCCCAGTATCCATACCCGACTGGCTCACCGTGGGCGCCCCAGGAGTGACTCAGCAGCTCGCGGGAGCGATCGAATGCGAACGCGATGCCACCTCGATAGTCAACTGGTCGCTGGGAGCCATTCCGGGGCTTCTTCAAACCGGCGACTATGCCCGCGCGATTATCGGTCAGCACACTCCGGAAGCCGAAGCAAAGGTTCAGCTCCGCCTATCTCGGCAGAAGATCCTGAACGGTCGGCAGCCGGTACGTTTCACCGCTCTCATCAGTGAGTTGGCGCTGCGGCAGGTGATCGGCGGGGCCGAAGTCATGTCGGAACAACTCGAGTATCTGGTCTTCGCTGCCAGGCGGGAGAACATCACCCTGCGCGTAGTGCCGATCGGGGAGGGCTGGCACCCCGGACTCATCGGACCGTTCATCACGTACAACTTCGCCGCTGCACCATCGATTGTGCACCTGGAGCACCACCGCAGTGGGGTGTTTCTCTTTGACAACGAAGATGTCACTGCCTACAAGGAAGCGGAGACTAGGATTGTGGAAGCGGGCCTGAGCCCAGAGGAGTCGATCAGGTTCGCCGCTGAAGCCGTGGGCAGATGGAGGAACCGAGATGACAGCACACCCCCGGTGGAGGACCTCTAGCTACACGGGCGAGAACGGCGACTGTATCGAGGTGGCTCTCGGGGTTCGGCGGACCCAGGTGCGGGATACCAAGGACCGGGGTGGCGGCAGTCTGAACCTTTCGTCACAGAGTTGGGCGGCCTTCGTCGCCGCGATCAAGACTTCTTAGAACGATTGCAAGAACCCCCCTCTTGAGCTAGCGTTCGGGCCATGACCTGGCGCGATCCTGCCCTCGGCCCGGCCCGTCGGGTCGAACTGTCCTCGGGTGCGCTCTCGGTGCATGAAGTCGGCACCGGGCCGACGATCGTGTTCGCGCACGGTTACCTGGTGAACGCGAACCTGTGGCGCAAGCTCGTGCCGCTGCTGTCCGCGCACTACCGCTGCGTCGTCCCGGACTGGCCGCTGGGCTCCCACACCATTCCCATGCCCGGGGCCGACCTCTCCCCGCCCGGTATCGCGCGGATGATCGCCGAACTCCTCGAGGCGCTCGATCTCACCGACGTCACCTTGCTGGGCAACGACTCCGGGGGCGCCTACAGCCAACTCGCGGCCGTCGCACATCCCGAGCGGATCGGCCACCTGGTGCTGAACTCCTGCGAGACGCCGGAGTGCTCCTGGCCGCCGAACCCGGGCGGTTTCGGCCTGCTCAAGGCCGCCGCTTCGACTCCGGCGACCCATCGCGCGCTCTACCAGGTCCTGCGGCTGCGGCGGACCTGGCGGTGGCGGAACACCTACGGCTGGCTCGCCAAGTTCCCGATCGACGACCAGGTGATGCGCTCATACGTCCGGCCCGTGCTGGAGGATCCGGCGATCCGCGCGGACGGTCGCCGGGCCATCGGCAGCGTGTCGGAACGCCACAGCAGGCGGGCGGCCGGACTCCTCCCCGACCGGTTCGGCAAACCGGTCCTGCTCGCCTGGGCCGCCGAGGACCGCGTCTTCCCCCTCGCCCACGCGCGGAACTACGCCCGCGCCCTGGACGCCGACCTCCGCACCATCCCCGGCTCCTACACCTACACCGCCGAAGACCAGCCCGCCCGCACCGCCTCCACCCTGCTCACCTGGCTGGCTGGGTCGTGAGCGTTTACGCCGGTTAGAACCGGTCCAAACACTCACGACCCCCACAATCGGCGGCTCTGCTCACCTGGCCGGGTCCACCCGCCCAGTCACCTCGCCGAAGCCGATCCGGGTGCCGTCCGGGCCGGGGGCGGTCGCGGTGATGGTGACCTCGTCGCCGTCCTCGAGGAAGGTCCGGGTGCCGCCGTCCGGCAGTTCGATCGGCGTCTCCCCCGCCCACGACAGCTCCAGCAGCGAGCCGAACTGCTCCCGCTCCGGACCGCTGACCGTGCCCGAGGCGTACAGGTCCCCCGGCCGCAGCGAGGCGCCGTTCACGGTCATGTGCGCCAACTGCTGCGCCGCGGTCCAGTACAGGGTCGCCGCGGGCGGGCGCGCCACGACGTGCCCGTTCAGCCGGACCTCGAGGGTCAGGTCCAGGCCCCAGTGCTCGTCGCCGTCGCGCAGGTACGGCAACGGCTCGGGATCCCGCGCGGGCGGGGCGACCCGGGCCTCCTCGAGCGCGTCCAGCGGCACGATCCACGGCGACACCGAGGTCGCGAACGACTTGCCCAGGAACGGGCCCAGCGGCACGTACTCCCACGCCTGCAGGTCCCGCGCCGACCAGTCGTTGACCAGGCACACGCCGAAGACGTGCTCCGGGAAGTCCTTGAGCGCCACCGGTTCCCCGAGCCGCGAACCGGTGCCCACGACGAACCCGACCTCGGCCTCGATGTCCAGCCGCCGGGACGGCCCGAAGGTCGGCGCCGGGTCGGCCGGGGCCTTGCGCTGCCCGGACGGGCGCACGATCGGCGTGCCCGAGGCGACCACGGTGCCCGACCGGCCGTGGTACCCGATCGGCAGGTGCTTCCAGTTCGGGGTGAGCGGTTCGGCGCCCGGCCGGAACATCCGCCCGACATTGCTCGCGTGCTGCTCGCTGGCGTAGAAGTCCACGTAGTCGCCGATCTCGACCGGCAGCAGCAGCCGGACCTCGGCGAGCGGCACCAGCAGCGGCGTGACGGCGTCCCGGTGCCGGGCGTCGGTGAGCAGTTCGCGCACGCGCGAGCGCACCTCGGTCCAGCGAGCGCGCCCCTGGGCGAGGAACTCGTTCAGCGACGACCGGGCGAAGGTCGGATCGTCCAGGGCCGCGGCCAGATCCAGCACCGAGTCGCCGATCCGCACCCCCACCCGGGGCCGGTCGTCGTCCCGGACGAACACGCCGTAGGGCAGGTTGGCCAGGCCGAAGGGGGTGTCGGCGGGCAGGTCGAGCCAGGTCATCTTCAACGGTCTCCGTGCGGTTCGGGGGCGGTCAGCAGGCCGAGGCCGACGAGATCGTCGACCGGCTCGGCGACACTGCAACTGCCGATGGACAGGAAGAGGCGGCGCGCCGCCGCCAGCCGGTTCGCGGCCAGCGCGGCGACACTATCGCGCACCCGGTCCTTCTCGCGCTCGGCCAGGATCGCGACCAGGTCCGCGGGATCGGCCCCGGCCAGGGCCGCGTCGGTGGCGAGCAGGACGTTGAGGAAGCCGTGGTGTTCGAATCCGGTGTCCGGCGCGGTGTGCCGGATCGCGTGGTGCAGCCCGGCGGTGCATTTGAACGGCAGGTCCCGGCGCACGCAGCCCGCGACGGCGTCGGCCAGTTCCGGCTCGTCCGGGAACGCGTCCGCGGTGAGCCCGCCGGTCCGGAACTTGGCGCGGTACGGCGTTCCGGCGAGCGCGTCGAGCACGGCCGAGCGGTTCGCGCCGCGCGGCACCTCGACGTATCCGGCCGCGCCCGGGGGCAGGCAGGCGGCCAGCACGCCGGTCAGCTCGCTCAGCGAAGTGCCGGCGGGCAGCGCCGCCTCGATCGCGGCCAGCTCGAGCCCGTCCGCGCCGGTCACCGCGCGCACGGCTTCGGCCAGCCCGTCGGGTCCCGCGGGCGCGGTCAGGCTCACCTTGAGGTCGCGCACGCCCGGCAGCTCGCCGAGCCGGGTCGCGGGGAACACGAACGGCCCGACCAGCTCGGCGTACCAGGCCGCGTGATGGGCGTGATGCGCGGGGACCGCTTCGGGCAGCGGCGCGTTGCCCGGTGGGAACAGCGCCGCGTCGTCAACCAGCCCGGCCCACGGTGTGGTCACGGGTTTCCTCCTTCGGTGTCGGGATGGCCAGGACGCGGGCGAGCGCCGCGGCCACCTGGTCCCGGGCGGGCCGGGTCAGCACGGCGGCCACGTGCGCGTCGGGCCGGATGATCCACAGTTCCCCGTCCCGGGCGCCCAGGGCGGTGCACAGTTCGCCGTCGGCGCCGAGTTCGAGCAGGCGCGCGGGCCCGGCGAACCCGGCCAGCGCGTCCCGCGCCGCGGCCGGGTCCGTCCCGGGGGTCGCCAGCAGGAGCAGGCCATCGCGGGCGAGTTCGCGGAACCGGCCGGTCGCGAAGGGAACATCGGGCACGAGCACGCCGGGGCCCGCGGCGGGCGCCGCACCGCGCGGCGGGCGCCCGGCGAACGGGCGGCCGGGATCGGGCGTGGTCAACGGCGAATCCACGTACCAGAACGGTTCCGCGAGCCGTCCCGAATCGACCTCGCCGCGCGCCGACGGGTCGGTTACCGCGCGCTCCAGCACCGAACGCCGCCGTTCCCACTGCCGTTCGTCCTGCGGCACCAGGAAATCCATGGTGGCCGTGGTGATCTCCAGGTTCTCCCGCGCGGCCGCGTGCCGTTCGTGGTGGTAGCTCTCCAGCAGGTCTTCCCCCGCCCAGCCGTGGCACGCGAAAGCCAGCTTCCAGGCCGCGTTCTCCGCGTCGGCCACGCCGGAGTTCAGGCCCCGCGCGCCGAACGGGGACATCAGGTGCGCCGCGTCCCCGGCGAGCAGCACCCGGCCGACGCGCAACCGGCTCGCGACCCGGGACTGGAAGCGGTACACCGACTTCCAGATGATCTCGTAGGCCGAGTCGCCGATGATGTCGCGGATCCGGCGGTCGAGCGCGCCGGACTCCTCCTCGGCGGCGAGGTCGTAGTCGGCGGGCACCTGCCAGTCGATCCGGAACCGCGAATCCGGGCACGGGTGGATGAGCACCTGCCGCCCGGGGTTCCACACCGGGTCGAAGTAGAACCGGCGCTCGCTGGCCCAGCCGGGCAGATCCGCGCGGATGTCGCAGATCAGGAACCGGTCGTCGAACGACTGCCCGTCGAACGTGACGCCGAGCCGGGCACGCAGGGATTCGGCCCGCGCGCCCGCGCAGAGCACCGCGTACCGGGCCGCGAACTCCGCCTCGCCGCGGTCGGTGGCGCAGACCAGCCGCACTCCCCCGGCGTCCTGCTCCAGCGCGGTGACCCGATGTCCCCAGCGCACCTCGATCCGGGGTTCGGCGGCGATCCGCTCGTCGAGGAGTTCCTCGGTGCGGGCCTGCGAGATGTTCACGAAGGGCGGGAAGAACGCCCGGCCGGGGTCGGCGATCGTGTAGGAGAACAGCTCCGCGTCGCGGAAGAACGTCCGGGCCGTGGTCCAGGTGACGCCCTCGGCGGCGAGCCGGGCGCCGACGCCGATCGTCTCCCACACGTCGAGCACGTCCCGCTGCTGGCAGATCGCCTTGGACCCCACCGGATCCCGGTGCGGCGCCGCCTCCAGCACCAGCACCGGCACTCCCCAGCGGGCCAGCAGCAACGCGGTGGTCTGGCCGACCGGCCCGTTGCCCACCACCGCCACCCGTCCCGGTTCGCCGCCCATGGTCACCCGTCCCACCGCTCGTGCCTGAATGTGGAACTCGCGTGCGCGAACGTGCAACTCGCCGGTGCGCGTGGCCGCTCGGCGAGTTCCACATTCGGGACAGCGAATTGCACACTCAGGCACGCGAGTTCCACACTCGGGGCAGCGAATGTCACGGTCACGACGGCCACCCGCCTAGTCCTGGAGCTGGTTCCAGACTTCGCGGTCCCGGTCGGCGGTCCAGATGACCGGGCGTTCGACCCCGGACAGCTCGTCCCAGAGGCGGGACACGTCGAACGGCAGGCAGTGCTCGAAGATCGGCCACCGGCCGTATCGGTCGACCAGGGCCGCGTGCGTGTTCTCGAAGGCTTCCTTGAGCGTGCCGCCGCGTTCGCGGACCGCGCCGACCTCCCGGATCATCACCTCGAGGAAGTGCCGGGTCTGCCCGATCGCGGCGTCCACGGCGGCCCGCCCGTGCGTCACCGCGCCCCGGCCGCCGATCAGCGCCTCCGCCTCGAACGCGGCCACCTTGTCCAAAGTGGACGTCGACCAGTCGCGGTGGAAGGCGTCCCCGGTGTACAGCGCGGCCTCGGCCTCGACCAGGTCACCGGCGTAGAGGATCTTGTGCTTGGGCAGCCAGGCCACGAGGTCGCCCTCGGTGTGCCCGCGCCCGCAGTACTGGAGCACCAGATCACCCCGGTCGCCGCCGAGGTCGATGGTCAGCCGGTCGGAGAAGGTCAGCGTGGGCCAGGTCAGCCCGGGTACCGAATCGGCCTGCTTGGCCAGCCGCGGCATCCGCTCGAACTCGCTCTTCCAGTCCTCCAGCCCGCGCTCGGCCACCAGCGCCCGGGTGTTCTCGTGGGCCACGATCACGTCGGCGTCGAACGCGGACGCGCCGAGCACGCGGACCGCGTGGTAGTGCGAGAGCACCAGGTAGCGGATCGGTTTGTCGGTGTGCTCGCGCAGGCGCGCGAGCCAGTCGGCCGCCGCGACCGGGGTGGCCAGCGCCTCGAAGCAGACGAGGAAGTCCTCGCCCTCGATGGCCCCGACATTCGGATCACCCTCGGCGGTCAGCGCGTACACGCCGTCGGCGAGCACCTCGAGCGTCTGCTCCTTCTCGGCCAGATCGGCCGAGGAGGCGAACGGCTTCGTCGCCATCGCACACCCCGCTAACTAGTAAAACCTTTGACTATGTCGCAGCGTAGAGAACCGGGCGCGCCGGGGGAAGGGGTCGCTCCCGCTTTCTCGATTTACGATCGCCCGGTGACAGCGCAGCCCGAGCAACCCGACTTCTGGTCCTTCATCGACGTGGCGGTCGAGCGCACCGCGCGCGAACTGCCGGAGGTCGACCTCGGCGCGATGCGCCTGGTCCTCACCCTGCACCGGCTGACCAGCATGCTGGTCTACGACGTGGAGTCCGCGGTGCACCGGCCGCGCGGCTGGTCCTGGCCCGGGTTCCGGGTGCTGTTCGTGCTCTGGCTGGCCGGACCGGCCGAACCCCGGCGGATCGCGGAACTGTCCGGGATGAGCCGCGCCGCGGTCTCCGCGCTGACCAAAACCCTGGAGCGGGACGGCCTGGTGGACCGCACACCCGCCGAGCAGGACCGCCGGTCGGTCCGGCTCAGCCTCACCGAAGCCGGGCACGACGCCATCACCAGCGCCTTCACCGCGCACAACGAGCGCGAGCAGGCCTGGGCGTCCACACTGTCCACATCGGAACGAGAAACGCTGACCGGGCTGCTGGAGAAGATGATCGCCGGACCGGCCGCCGCGGTCGCCCGCCGGCGCGCCTGACCGGCGGATCGGTGTACCCGGCGACCAGCAGGTTCAATAGGCTTCTCGTATGGTTCCCGAGCACGGTGAGTCCACCGAACGATTCGAGATCGTCGCGGTCGCTTCCTCCGCGGGCGGTATCGCGGCCCTCAGCCGCCTGCTCGGGGGGCTGCCGAAGGATTTTCCCGCTCCCCTGGTGCTCGTCCAGCATCTCGATCCGCGGCACGAGACGGTCATCGCCGAAGTGCTGGGCCGCCGCACCCAACTGGCGGTGAAGCTCGCCGAGGCCGAAGAGAAGGTCAAGCCGGGCACGATCTACGTCGCGCCGCCCAACCGCCACCTGCTCGTCGACCCGGGCGGGACGTTGTCCCTGACCAGCACCGAACTGGTGCACTTCGTCCGCCCTTCGGCAGATCTCCTGTTCGAGTCGGTCGCGGCCTCGTACGGGAGCCGGGCCATCGCCTGCGTGCTCACCGGGTCCGGCGTCGACGGGTCGATGGGCACGACCGCGATCAAGTCCCGGGGCGGCACGGTCATCGCCCAGGATCCGGAGTCCGCCGAGTTCAGGGGCATGCCGCAGGCGACCGTCGGAACGGGTGTGGTCGACTTCGTGCTGCCCCTGGATGAGATCGTTAGCGTCCTCCAAGGTCTGGTCGACGCAGGGAGGACGTGATGGCGCTCGAATCGGAAGAGACCGCGAACGATGATCTTGAGGAACTGCTGAACTTCATTCGCGATTCGCGGGGCTTCGACTTCACCGGGTACAAGCGGTCGTCACTCACCCGGCGCATTCGCAAGCGGATGAACGACGTGAACATCTCGTCCTACGTCGACTACCGGGATCGGCTGGAGAGCAACGCGGAGGAGTTCCGGTTCCTCTTCAACACGATACTGATCAACGTCACCAGCTTCTTCCGGGACGCCGAGACCTGGACCTTCCTCCAGCGCGAAGTGCTGCCCGAAGTGCTCGACGGCCGGGACCCCGACGACGAGATCCGGGTGTGGAGTGCGGGCTGCTCCAGCGGTGAGGAGGCGTACTCGCTCGCGATCATCTTCGCCGAGGCGCTCGGCGTCGCCGAATGCGCCAAGCGGGTGAAGATCTACGGCACGGACGTCGACGAAGAGGCGTTGCGCGACGCCCGCGCGGGCCTGTATTCCGCGAAATCCCTGGAATTGCTGCCCACGGAGATCCGCGACAAGTACTTCGAACCCAACGGCGCCCAGTTCCTCTTCAACTCCGACCTCCGCCGCCGGGTGATCTTCGGCCGCCACGACATCACCCGGGACGCCCCGATCTCCCGGCTCGATCTGCTCGTCTGCCGGAACACGCTGATGTACTTCAATGTCGAGGCGCAGTCGCAGATCATGGACCGGTTCCACTTCGCGCTGCGCGAAGGCGGGTACCTGTTCCTCGGCAAGGCCGAGATGCTGCTCTCCGACGGCGACCGGTTCGACGTGGCCAGCATGCGGCAGCGGATCTTCCGGCGCCGCTCCGGGACCGCCGGATCGCCGCAGCAGCCGACCCCGGTCAAGTTCGACAGCACCACGAGCGGGGATCCGCGGCAGGCAAGCCGGAAACGCCTGCTCAACGATCTCGTGCTGGAGAGTGCGCCGAACGCCACGGTCGGCATCGACCTCGACGGCGTGGTCGTCCTGATCAACGGGCAGGCCCGGGGCCAGTTCGGCCTGACCTCCCACGACGTGGGCCGCCCCTTCCGCGACCTGGAGATCTCCTACCGCCCGGCCGAGCTGCGATCACTCATCGAGCAGGCGCATTCCGAACGCCGAAGTGTACGGGTCAACTCGGTGGAACGGCGGATGGGCGCCGATGAGGTCCAGTACGTCGACATCCTGATCAAACCGCTGTGGAGCGGGGACGGCGTGGCCGTCGGCACCTCCGTGGTGTTCGTCGACACCACGCTGGCCACCCGTCTGCAGTACGAGGTGAAGCGCAACCGCGAGGACCTGGAGACCGCCTACGAGGAACTCCAGTCGACCAACGAAGAACTCGAAACCACCAACGAAGAACTCCAGTCCAGCATCGAGGAACTGGAGACCACCAACGAAGAACTCCAGTCGACCAACGAAGAACTCGAAACCACCAACGAAGAACTCCAGTCCGGCAACGAGGAACTGGAGACCATGAACGAGGAGATGCGGATCCGCACCGGGGAGCTGGACGAAGCCCGGACCTTCCTCGAGGGGGTGCTGTCCAGCGTCGCCGCGGGGGTGGTGGTGCTGGACGCCGAGACGCGGGTGCGCAGCTGGAACCGCGGCGCCGAGGACCTCTGGGGGCTGCGTTCCGACGAGGTGCGCCAGCAGGTTTTCTTCACCCTGGATTTCGGGCTGCCGACCGCGGACCTCCGCGAGGTCGTGCAAGAATGCCTGTCCTCGAAACGGCGGACCGGGCCGCTTTCCCTCGATGCGGTGAACCGGATCGGCCGAACGATCACGTGTTCAGTCGTCTGTTCTCCGCTGGACGGCCAGAGCGAGGGCGTGGTTCTGCTGATGGAGGAGAGTTCCCGGGGATGACGGTCCGTCCGGCCAGGAGCGCGGTCATCGGCAGCGCGCCGCGCACCGCCTCCCCCGCGACCTCGTGCAATCGCCGCCCGTGCCGCCGGGCGTGCTCGCGCAACAGATTGAACGCCCGGTCCACGCCGATCCCGAGCCGGGCCGCGACCGCCCCTTTCGCCTGTTCGATCACCACCCGGCTGACCAGTGCCTGCTGCAGCTGATCGGATCGCGTGGTGTGCTGCCGAATCGCCCGCTGCTGCAGAACACCGATGGCGACGAGATCGGCGAGCGTCTGGGCGAGGCCCGCTTCCGATTCCGGAAGCATCCGCGCGTCCCGGCCGAAGACGCCGACCACACCGATCATGGTGGCGCGGTGCCGCAGCGGCAGGGCGTGCACGACCTGGAAACCCGCGGCGACGGCCACGGGTGTGAACACCGGCCAGCGCGCGTCCGCCTCGTCGAGGTGCTGGTTGAGGATTTTCCCACCGGAGCGGTAAACGTCCACGCACGGACCTTCCCGGTGCCCCAATTGCAGCAAGGCGAGCGCGTGCGTTTGCTCGGTCGTCGCCGCCCGGGGTCGCAATTCCCCCTGCTCGTCTCCCGTCAACAGGCTGACCTCGGCGGGAGCGAGCAATTCCGTGTACCGGCGTACTAGCTGACCGAACGAGTCCGCTGGGTCCTGGTTCCCGAACTGCAGGTCTGCCAGTTCCACCACGGTCTCGGCCAACCATGCCTCGCGGTTGTCCAAGTAGCGACCTTCCTCAGGTTGGCGCGCCCGCGTCCACTCTAGGGGCAAATTGCGCGCTTGCGCTGCCCTGGACCGAAACCGGTGCCCTCAAGGGCGGTTTTCTACGGCAACGGGGTGACTCCGCCGTGACCGAACGGACAACCGATCACCCGGCGTATGCTCGGCTGATGAACGCGCTCGCGGAATATCGCGAAAGTGCCCGCATCGCGTTGATGCGAGCACATATCGCGCGCCAGCGGGCAGCCCGTAGCGCCGAGTTCGCACTCCGGCACGAACGTCTGGCCCGCACGGCCCCCGAGTCGAGACGCCGGTTGCACGAAGGTGCGGCAACCTTGCACCGCCGGAATGAACAGTGCCACCGCGCGAGCTGCGTCATCCACGAACAACACGCCCGCCGCCTGCTGAGATGGCTCGACGCCGCGCCGAAGGCGAAGACGAACCCGCCCAGCTTCATGGCGGCCGTGGCGAACACCTCGGGCGCGGAGAGCGCGGCCGTCGTCCTGCTCGGTCCCGAGCACACCGAGGTGCTGGTGGCCACCTCCAATTCGCTCGCGAGGGCCGCGCACGACCTGGAAAGCATCCTCGGCGAAGGCCCGGTACACGACTGCTCCGCCGCCCGGGGACTCCTCACCACCTCCGGCGCCGAACTCACCACGCGTTGGCCGCACTACGGGCCTGCCCTGGCCCAGCTGGGGATCGACACGGTGGCCGCCGCCCCGCTGCGCGTCGACCGGATCTGCCTGGGCACGCTCGCGGTGTTCGGTCCTCGGGCGGCGCGGCCGGAAAGCCTGACCACGATCGCGGACGCGATCACCCGATCGGTGCTCGTCTCCCCGGACAACGACGCGTTCGACGAGAACGGCATCCCCCGGCTTCCACTGTTCGACGAGGGCGACCACCAGCCATTGGTGCATCAGGCCGTCGGCATGCTGTCGGCGCAGGTCGGATGCGAGGTCGCCGACGCGCTCGAACTGCTCCGCGCGCACGCCTTCGCCGAGAACAAGACCCTGGACCAGGTCGCCCACCAGGTCGTCCGGGGGCGATTGCCGCTCCACTGACCCTTTGCCCAGGCCCGGGACCCGCACTGTCCACAGTGGAATGACCAGGTCCGCCCGGGGCGGCGCGTCCGCCCGCGACCGCATATCGTAGCGGCGCAACTGCGGAAGATGGGCGGAGTCGTGCACGAGGTCGACTACTACGAACTGCTCGGCGTGGACCGGACCGCGTCGGCGACGGAGATCAAGTCGGCGTACCGGTCCCTGGCCAAGGCGCTGCACCCGGACACCG
This sequence comes from Amycolatopsis anabasis, assembly GCF_009765355.1. GTDB lineage: Bacteria > Actinomycetota > Actinomycetes > Mycobacteriales > Pseudonocardiaceae > Amycolatopsis > Amycolatopsis anabasis. The sequence continues at coordinate 35,093 of NZ_VTHK01000016.1, forward strand.
GCGGGACCCCCGGCACGTTCCGGCTGCTCCAGGTCGCCTACGACACGCTGAACGACCCGGCCCGGCGGGCCGAGTACGACCGCGCCCGGACCGCCGCGGAGGTGCCCGCCCAGGCGCCGCACCGCACGGCCACCCGCGCCCCGGTCCGGCGGCGCCGCCCGGGGCGGCCCCGGCGGCGCGACTTCGGCGACGATCCGGGCTTCATCCCGAACGTCGCCGAGATCGACCCGGACACCATCGAGTGGTGGCAGCACGCCGGAACCGGAAAGCGCGACGCCCCGCGGGACGGTGCGGGACACGCCACCCTGCTGGTCGCCTGCGGCGGGCTGCTGCTCCTGCTGATCCTGCTCCTGCTGCCGGTCGAGTTCGCCACGCCGGTGCTGGTCATCTGGCTGGCGATGGCGGCGATCGTGGTGGCCATCGGGATCTGGCTGGTCCGCCGCCACCTCACCGCCGAACGGGCGAACCGGGAACTGCTCGACGAGTTCGGCGAGGACGTGGTGTTCGGGCGCGCGGGCGCCGACCGCGACCAGTGGGGGGAACAGCTCACCGCGGAACTGCTGTCCCGCTACCTGACCCGGCTGCCCGGGGCCCGGATCTTCCACAGCCTCGCCTGGCCGGGTTCGGTGTTCGCCGACGTCGACCACGCCGTGCTCTCCGGGCGGCGGCTGGTCCTGATCGAATCGAAGCTGTGGCCGCCCGGGCACTACAGCGTCGACGAGACCGGTGCGCTGTGGCGGGACGACCACCTGTTCCGCGGCGGCGCCACCCGGCTGCCCGGCGCGATCTCGGCGTACCAGGACCTGCTGCCGGAGGTGGAGATCCGCGGCGCGGTGATCATCTACCCGATGCGCGCGGGCCGGGTCACCACCGAACCGGAGATCGACGTGCCCGCGCCGCCGATGACGCCGGAGCAGTTCGTCCGGGAGATCGGCGACTGGCTGGCCGCCAAGCCATCCACTGTGGACGGAGACACGTTCCGCAAGGTCCTGGGGCAGGTAGTGTCGGCGGGGTGACGAAGATGATCTCGCTGACCCACTCCGGTTCCCCCGGCCTGGCCGGGGTTCGGCTCGCCGAAACCGCCGTCCCCGAACCCGGCCCCGGCGAGGTGCTGATCCGGCTCCGGGCGGCGGGGCTCAACCACCGCGACCTGTTCGTCGCCGGCGGCCGTTCGGCCGGGGACGCGCCGGTGGTGCTCGGCGCCGACGGCGCCGGGGTGGTCGCGGCGACCGGGGACGGTGTGGCGCTGGCGACCGGCGACGAGGTGATCATCGATCCGACCCTCGGCTGGGCGGACCCGGCCGAGGTGCCCGAGGTCCCGGACATCCTGGGCGGGCCCAGCGACGGCACGTTCGCCGAGTACGTCGTGGTCCCGGCGCGCAACGCGGTGCCGAAGCCCGCGCATCTGGACTGGTCCGAGGCGGCGGCGCTGCCGCTGTCCGCGGTCACCGCCTACCGGGCGCTGTTCACCCGCGGCGGCCTGCGCGCCGGGGAGCACGTGCTGCTGCCGGGCATCGGCAGCGGCGTGGCGACGATCGCCCTGGCCATGGCGAAGGCGTCCGGGGCGACGGTCAGCGTGACCTCGCGCAGCGCGGACAAGCTGCGGCGGGCGCGGGAACTGGGCGCCGACCACGCCGTGCTCAGCGACGCCGACTGGCGGGCCGAACTCGCCCGCCCGGTCGACCTGGTCGTGGACAGCATCGGTACCGCCACCTTCACGGCGTGCCTGTCGGTCCTGCGTCCCGGCGGGCGGCTGGTGAGCCTCGGCGCGACCACCGGGCCCGATGTCTCGCTCTCCCTGCGCGAACTGTTCTTCCGGCAGATCAGCCTGCTGGGCACGTCGATGGGCAGCGCGAGCGAGTTCCACGACATGCTCGCCCTGGTCGCCGAGCACCGGCTGCGCCCGATCGTGCACCAGACGTTCCGGCTGGCCGACGGGCCGAAGGCGCTGGCCGAACTGGCCAGGGGTGACCAGTTCGGCAAGTTGGTGCTCGTGATCGAATGAGCTGACCCGGACGGGTTGGCGGTAGCATCCGATCACGTGAATTTCTGACAGCCTGGGAGCGCCTTGTGACGGCAGACGACGCGGAGGTCCTGGCGGCCATCGAGAACAGCCTCGACAGGCCCTCCGCCGCACGGGTCTACGACTACTTCATCGGCGGCGACACCAACTACGCGATCGACCGCGCGTTCGGCGACCAGGTGATCGAACTGATCCCCCGGATCGCCGACTACGCGAAGACCTGCCGCCAGTTCCTCGGCCGGGCCGTGCGCCACTGCTCCGAGCTGGGCATCCGGCAGTTCATCGACATCGGCTCCGGCCTGCCCACCGCCGGGAACGTGCACGAGATCGCCGACGAGGTCCGCCCCGAGCACGACACCCGGGTCCTCTACGTCGACAACGAACCGATCGCGCTGGCGCATTCGAAACGGCTGCTGGCCGACACCGCGGACCCGGAACGCCACCACGCGATGGCGGGCGACCTGCTGGCCCCGCACGATCTGTGGGCCCGGGTGGAAGACACCGGGATCATCGACACGCGGGAACCGGTGGCGCTGGTGCTGTCCGCGGTGCTGCACTTCGTCAAGGACGAGCAGGATCCCGACGGCGTGCTGGAGTTCTACCGCGAGCAGCTCGCACCGGGCTCGCTGCTGGTGCTCTCCACGATGACCGACGAGAACCCGGTCGACGAGGAAGAGCGGCTCGCCCTGGAGAAGCTCTACGACTACTACGCGCGCACCACGAACCCGGGTCAGCTGCGCACGGCCAAGGAGTTCATCCGGTTCTTCGGCGACTGGGAACTGCTGGAACCCGGCCTGGTGTACGCCCCGGCGTGGCATCCGGACGGCAACAGCCTGTTCGACGCCCCCTCCCAGTCCCGGATCCTCGCCGGAGTCGCGCGCAAACCGTGATCCCGGTACGGCGTGTTTCCCGTACGGGGGACATGACCGATCCGTTCAAGAAACCGGGGCGACGGGCACGCATGATGACGGCGTGACCGATTTCGACAAGATCCCCGCATTCCTGGCGACCCACGGGCGGCTGCTGGACCGGCGCCGCTTCGAACTGCTCACCGGCACGGGCACGGCCGAGGCCGCACTCGCCGTGCTGGCCGGATACCGCAACGCCGACGGCGGCTACGGCTCCGGGCTCGAACCGGATCTCCGGTCGGCGACCAGCCAGCCGGTGAGCGCGCTGCACGCGTTCGAGGTGTTCGAGGAGATCGCCCCGGTCACCGCCCCCGAGACGGCGTTGCTCTGCGACTGGCTGGGCTCGATCACGCTGCCCGACGGCGGCCTGCCCTTCGGTTTGCCCATCCCCGATCCGGTCGGCTGCGCGCCGTTCTTCGTCTCCGCGGATCCGGGCGAGTCGTCGCTGCACATGACGAGCATGCTCGCCGCGATCGCGCACCGGATCGCCCGGCACGACGAGGCCGTGGCCGGCCACGACTGGCTCGCCCGGGCCACCGACCACTCGATGCGGCGCATCGCGGAACTCGACGGCCCCGGCCACGCGCTGGAATTCCGGTACGCGTTGCAGTTCCTCGACGCCGTCCACGACGTGGTGCCCGGTGCGGACGCCGAACTGCGGCGGCTCGGCGGCTTCATCCCGTCGACCGGCTCGCTGCCGGTCGAGGGCGGGCTCGCGGACGAGGCGATGCGGCCGCTGGACTTCGCCCCGGATCCGGGGCGGCCGCTCCGGGACCTCTTCCCCGCCGACCGGATCGAGGCCGAACTGGACCAGCTCGCCGCCGAGCAGACCGCGGAGGGCGGCTGGACCGTCGACTGGGGCTCGTTCTCCCCCGCCGGATCCTTCGAATGGCACGGCTGGGCCACGGTTCGCGCGTTCAAAATCTTGCGCGCGAACAACCGGGGCTGACCACCGGCGCCGCGCGCGGTGGTGGGACGCTCTGGGCATGGGACTGTTCACCGTGCCGGAAGCACGATCCGAGCTGGCCCGGTTGCGGCCGGTGCTCGACGAACTGATCACCCTGCGCGCGGACGCTGCGGAACTGGCCGCCTCGCTGACTCCCGGCGGAACGCCGACCGATCTGGGCGGCCTGCCCGAGTTGAAGGCCGCCCAGGCCCGGCTCGACGAGCTGATGAGCACCGTGCAGCAAACCGGCGCCGAGCTGAAGGGGTTCGCCCCGCTGCTGGTCGATTTCCCGGCCGAATTCGACGGAATTCCGGTGCTACTGTGCTGGTTGGAGGGCGACCAGGACCTGGCGTGGTACCACCGCGCCGACATCGGTTTCGCCGGACGCCGCCGCATTCCGTGAAGGTTTCGGAGGCCGCCGGGAACGGCGTTCTTCCTGCGCACCGCACAATTCGATCTTCGAGCGGTCGCTCCGGACCGGTCCGCATGACGCGCCGGGGGTGCGGAACGATCCGATCTTGTTGCCGCGCAGGTACGCTGAGTGAGCCGGGGGGCCAAGTCGACGCGGGCGAAGTGAGGTCGGTGAAGCAGGATGGGGGAGGCCAATGGGGGCGGCGCTCGGCCGACCATGAGCAGGCGCCGGGAGGTCAGCCACACCAGCGCCCGGTCGCTCCTGATGACGGTGCTCGGTGAGTTCGTCCTGCCCCGCGACCGTCCGGTGTGGACCTCGACCCTGGTCGAGGTGCTCGGCATGTTCGACGTCGAGGAGAAGTCCGCGCGCCAGGCGCTGGCCCGCACCGCCGCCGAGGGCTGGCTGGAGTCCGAACGCGTCGGCCGCCGGGTGCGGTGGTCGCTCACCCGGCCGAGCCGCGACCTGCTCACCGAGGGCGCGCAACGCATCTACGAATTCGGCCGCGATCGCGGGCAGTGGGACGGCCGGTGGCTGATGCTGCTGGTTTCGGTCCCGGAGGCCAAACGCGACCTCCGGCACAGCTTGCGCACCCGCCTGACCTGGGCGGGGTTCGGCTCCCCCGCGCCCGGTGTGTGGGTCAGCGCGGACACCGGACGGCAGGAGGAGGCGGCCCGGATCGTCGCCGAGCTGAACCTCGACCGCGAGGCGATGTCGTTCGTCGCGTCCTACGGCCAGATCGGCGACGTCGAGGCGATGGTGGCCCGCTCCTGGGATCTCAGCGCGCTGGAAGACCGGTACGAAGACTTCATCGACGAGTTCACCGATCTCAATCCCACGACCGGGGCGACCGTGCTGCACGCGCAGACGCGGCTGGTGCACGAGTGGCGGCGGTTTCCGTTCCTGGATCCCCGGTTGCCGGTGCGCCTGCTGCCCGGGAACTGGAGCGGGGTGCAGGCGGCGGAACTCTTCCACCGCAGGCATGTGGAGTGGCGCCCGGCGGCTCAGCGGCACTGGGCCACCTTGGTCGACGCCGAAGACGCGGCCTGACCGCCGCGAGTTGCACACTCAGGCCCGCGAATTGCACACTCGGGCACACGAGTTGCACGTTCGGCACCACGCAGGGCGCATTCGGGCCGCGGCACCCGGCGGGTTCCCGATCGCGGTGGGCGCCGGGAAGCCGCGCGGTGTCGCGGGACGGTCCCGAGTGTGTATTTCGGTTTCCCGAGTGTGTATTTCGCTTGCCTGAGTGTGGAGTTCACTTGCTTGAGTGTGGAACTCGGCGGCTGGTGCGAACGCGACCACTACCTCGAAGACCAACCCGGCTGGCGGTTCGAACCACACCCCGGCGGTGCCATCACCACCCCGACCGGCGGCACCTACCCCGGTCAACCCGAACCAGTCCACGCTCCCCGCGGGTCAAATGCTCCGGTAGCCTGATGGCATGCCCGTGTCGTCAGCGGTCCGCAAGCGCATCCGCGGCTTTCTCGAGCCGGACGACGAGATCCACTACGTCTTTCCCGCCGAGGTCGTGGGCAGCGCGGTTCCCAGCGTCATCATCGTGGCGAGCCGGCAAGCGATCACGATCCTGTCCACGGGCTTCTGGCGGAGGACCACGCCGAAGTCCGTGCTCTCCAGGAATCCGCGGAACCTCCGCCTGGGCCCGGTGGACACCCAGCTGACGCCGTGGTTCACCCTCAACGGCATCGAGTACGAGGTGGACGAGGAATACGTCTCGGTCATCAACGCCGCCGACGCCGAACTCACCTCGCGCGACCTGGCGCCCCCGGACCCGCTACCGGACCTCTGAGCCCGCACCGATCAGTTCGATCATGTCGAGGTCGCGGGGCAGCAGATGCCGGAGCACGACCCGGGTGACCCCCGCGGCGGCCAGGGCGTGCACCTGCTCAGCGACCTGCTCGGTGGTGCCGACGATCGCTTCCCGGCTCAGTTTGGCGCGGAAACCGTCGGGATCGGCGCGACCGTAGCGATCCAGGACGAGCCGCAGGCGGTCGGCGACCTCGCGCTCGTCGCGGCCGGTGACGCAGGTCGTCATCAGGGACAGGCGAGCGGTCGCCGGATCGCGTCCGGCGTCGGCCCAGGCGCGGCGGACCCGGTGGGCGCGTTCGCGACATTCCGCGGGCGAGGCGCGGATGGTGTTGTACTCGTCGGCCCAGGCGGCGGCCAGGCGGATCGTCTTCGGGCCGCCCTCTCCCCCGACGAGTATCGGCGGGCGGGCGGTGGGGCGCAGCTCCACCGGCTCCGTGCGGTAGTGGCGGCCGTGGAACGCGTCGGCCTTGGGTGCGAAGAACCGGCGCAGCAGGGACAACTGCTCCTCGAGCAGCACCATCCGGTCCTTTGTGGACGGAAACGGGAGGCCGAGCGCCAGGTGCTCGTCGGCGTACCAGCCGGTGCCCAGGCCGAGTTCCACCCGGCCGCCGCTGAGATGATCGGCCGTCGCGACCGCCTTCGTGAGCACCGCGGGATGGCGGAACGTCACCGGGGTGACCAGAGTGCCGAACCGCAGCCGCTCGGTGCGGGCCGCCAGCGCGGCGATCAGTGTCCACGCGTCCAGGGCCTCGTGGTCGTCGTCCTCCGTCTTGCCGCGCAACGGAAGGTAGTGATCGGACAGGAACAGCCCCTCGAGCCCGGCCGACTCGCACGCGTGCGCGATCGCCAGCCAGGACGGCCACGTGACGCCCTCCTGGGTCTCGACCAGCAGACCGATCCTCATCCGCGGTCGACCCCCAGCTTCCCGCCCTTGGCCCAGCTCTCCCGATCGGATTCGTGGAAGAAGACCTGCACCTTCTCCGGATCGACGCCGTAGTGCACGACGAGGGCATCGGTGACGGCCTCGGCCACCTTGCGCTTCGCCTCGACGCTCTGGGTCAGCTGCTGGATGTTCACCACCGGCATGGTCGATTCCCCTCTCAGTCCCGCAGCAGCGGTTCGCCCGCCAGGAGATGGTCCTGGCCCGTGGTCAACCGCCGTGCCATCAGCGCGAAAATCGCCAGATAGGCCCGGACCCGGTCGACGTCCGGTTCGGGCGCGTAGGCGTGGTAGAAGCTGAAACTCAGCACATGGGCGCATTCGGCGACCAGGGTGGCGCGGATGAAGTCCTCGACGCACACGCCTTCGGCGTCGGCGTACGCGGGCACCTCGGCGAGCGCCGCCTCCAGGCCGCGGGCGTAGTGGCGGTCGAAGGAACGGTCGACCTCCAGGTACAGTTCCGTACGGCAACCGCTCTGCCGCTGGCCGACCGCGCACCGTCCATAGTGGATTACGTCGTAGTGCCCTTCCAGCGCCTTGAGCAGTTTCGCGAAGTCGTAGTGCGGCGGGCCGACCAGGTCACCGCGCGGATCGATGAACGTCAGCTCGGGTGCGGTGTCCCAGCCGGTGCTGGTGAGGATGTTGTCCAGGTGGGTGTCGCCGTGCATCGCCACCATCCGGCTGGGCGCGAAGTACTGTTCGTGCCGATCTTCCAGCCAGGACAGGAAAACCGAGACGGGCGGGCAGGTGAGGCCGTTCACGGTCAGTTCCTTGGCCTCGATGATGCCGCCGATGACCGGATGCTTCCGGAGGTGCTCGACCGCGAGCGCCAACCGGCCGCCGTGGTAGCGCCGGTAGATGGCGCCGCTGGATTCCGGGCCACCGCGCAGCGGGTACAGCCGCTCGGTGAGGAAGCGCAGGGCGTGCTGGACGATCTGCCCGGTCTGCGTCGCGCACAGCTGGCCGCGCAGGATCCCTTTCGCCACCGCCACTTTGGGTTCCCGGACCAGGTGCAGCTCCACCACGTGCGGATCCGCGGCGTCGGTGTAGAGAACGGGTTTGGTGAACGAGGACACCAACTCGGCGGGCAGGCTCGACAGCCAGTAGTACTCCTCGCGCAGCTTCTGGTAGCCACGGGCGATCGGGCCCGAATAGCTCTTGACGACGGTGTCCTCGCCGAACCGGATTTCGTTGATACTGCCGCCTTCCGGGCGTTCCAGAAGGGCGCTGCTCTGAAATTTCATCGCGAGGTCCTTTTCCTAGGAGGTCGCGCGCTGCCAGAGCCGCGCGCGAGCGTCGGGGTCGTGGAAGACCAGGCCGTCGACGGCGGCGGCGACGGCGCCTTCGGAACAACGAACGGTGAGGTGGGACGCGACATCCACCAGGCCGGGATGCGCGTCCCGCACGGCGACCGCGGTGCCTGCCCCGGACAACAACGGGATGTCGTTCTCCCCGTCACCCACCGCCAGCACCTGCCCGGCACGCAGGCCGAGGCGACGCGTCAGCGCGTCGCACGCGGTGCCCTTGGAAACTCCGGCCGGGCCCACGTCGAGGTATTCGCCGTAGTAGGTGGAGCACGGCGTGAGATCCGCCCGGGGCTCCAGCCGCGCGCGCAGGCGCGCCACGGCCTCCGGCGGACCGATGTACATCAGCTTCACGATCGGTTCGGCGATCCCCGTCCAGGACCGCCCGATGCGCGGCTCCACCCCGCACCGCCGGGCCTCCAGCGCGACCCGGTCGTCCCACCGGTTCGCGTGCCATTCGGTCGCGGTGTAGAGGTTGACGGCCACGTCGTGCTCCGCGCCCAGTTCGGTCAGCCACGCAAGGGTTTCCGGTGCGAACCCGCGGGCTTCGTCCAGTACCTTCCGGTCGCCGACCGACACCACCGCACCGCCGTTCGACGGCAGGACGTAGCGCAGCCCGGGCACCGCCTCGGCCAGCAGCAGGGCCGAGGCGAGCGGCCTGCCGGTGGCGACCGCGAGCACCACCCCGGCATCGCCTGCCCGGTTCAGCGCGTCGACGTCGACGCTCGCGATTTCCAGATCGGATCCGATCAGCGTGCCGTCCACGTCGACGACGATCAGGCGAATCGATGACTCTTCCTTTAACAACGCTTTTCCTTTGCCGAATCACGACAGTATCGGCGTTGAATTCTGTCTCGTGAAAAAGAACTGGCATGCCCCGGAACAAGGGGAAGGATACGGGTGCCAGAACGGCAAAGGTCAAGCTGGAATACCTATGAAGCGGCTCACAAGGAAGTCCGGTTAATTCGCTATTTCAGCGCAGTTTCGCCGGTTAAATAATTCGACGGGTCCAATTCGTCACGAACCAGCTCGCGCAGGACATTACGCCGGATCTTGCCGGTGGCGGTCTTCGGCAGCTCGGTCAGTTCGAGGACCGCCCGGGGCCGTTTGAACGCGGCCAGCCCGGCGCGGCACCAGGCGATGATCTCAGCGGAATCGACGTGCTTTCCCGGCACCGGGACCACGCAGGCCACCGGCTTGTCCAGGTCGTCGGAGTCGGGCACCCCGACCACCACGGCCTCGGCGATGTCGGGGTGGTCGAGCAGCCGATCCTCGACCTCGCTCGGGGTGACCCAGATGCCACCGGCCTTGAGCATGTCGCCGAACCGGCCCAGACAGCTGAACGTGCCGTCGGCGTTGCGGACGTAGGTGTCGCCGGTGCGCACCCAGTCGCCGAGGAACACCCGCCGCGAGGTGGCCGCCCGGCACCAGTACCCGGTCGCCGCGGTCTCACCCCGCACGTACAGCTCACCCGCTCGCCCCTCGGCGTCGATCACCACGCCGCGTTCGTCGCGGATTTCGACGTCGTAGCCGGGGACCGGGGTGCCCGAGGAGCCGGGATGCACCTGCCCCGGGCGGTTGGAGATGAAAATGTGCAGCATCTCGGTCGAGCCGATGCCGTCGAGCACCTCGACGCCGAACCTTTCCGCCATCCCGTGGAACATCCTCGGCGGCAGCGCCTCGCCCGCGGAAACCCCTTGGCGCACCGAGGAGAACGCATCGTCGGGGACATCACTGGCGAGCAGCGGGCCGAAGAAGCTGGGGGTGCCGAACAACAGCGTCGCCCGGTCGCGGGCCACGCGTTCGGCGAGCAGCCGCGGGGTGGGGCGGGCCGGTTCCAGCAGCGCGGTGGCGCCGACGGACAGCGGGAAGAACATCGAATTGCCCAGCCCGTAGGCGAAGAACAGCTTCGCGACCGACAGGCACCGGTCCCCCGGGGCGATGCGCAGCACCTGCTGCGCGTAGTTCTCCGCCACGAGCCGGACGTCGACGTGCCGGTGCATGGCGGCCTTCGGCGTACCGGTGGTGCCGGAGGTGTACATCCAGAGGGCGGGCGAGTCCGGCCAGGTCGGGTACGGTTCGCCGACCTCCCCCGCGCCGGTCAGCCGCGGCCAGTCGTCGGTGAACAGGAGTTCGTCCACCTCGGGCGCGGCGGACACGGCGGCGCGCACCGCATCCCCGTACGCCGAGGCACCGAGCACCACGCGGGCCCGCGAATCGGCGACCAGGGTGCCCAGTTCGGGCCCGGTGAGCATGGTCGACGCCGGGACCGCGACCGCGCCGAGGTACAGCGTGGCGAGGATCGCGGTGAACAGTTCGACGTCGTCCGGCAGGCACATCAGCACCCGCTCCTCCGGCCGCACGCCGAGCGCGCGCAACCCGCCAGCGACCCGGCGCACCTCGGCGGCCAGGTCCGCGTAGGCGAGCGTGCGCGCAGGCGTGACGACCGCCGGGCGTTCGCCGTCCCCCGCCCGGATCCGCCGGTCGACCAGGTAATCGGTGGCGTTGAACGTGGTGGGAGCGGTCGCCATGGTTTCCGCCTCGGTCAGGGGAGGTACACGTATTCGAAATCGAACGGCTTGCCGTTGATCCCGTTGCTCGGCGGCGCGACCCAGCTGGCGATCTTGCCGCGTTCGTAGACCGGATGCATGAGCGAGCGGACGAAGGCGAGATCCTCGCTGGTGGGCAGCCACTTCTTCCGGCCGCGTTCCCAGGTCTCGGCGTCCACGATGGCGCCCTCCGGCGTGACGTGGTGGCCCGCGTTGAGGCCGACGTTCCGGTTGAAGCCGGGATGCGGCAGCGCGAACCGGAACCCGATCTCGTGCTCGGCGAGGATCTTGTTCCAGCGGTTGACCCCGGTCTCGCAGTCGGCGATGTACTCGCCGCGCAGGTCCAGGTTGAGCGCCAGCAGCGCCTGGACCTCGTCCCGGGTCCAGGTGCCGTCGTCGCGGGGCCGGTCCAGGAACGCGCTGTCCTCGGTGAGCCGGTGGTCGTCCTTACGGCGAGTCTCCTTCCACCGCCCCTTCAGCCCGGCCGTGTAGTAGTTCGCCGCGTTCGTCGAGGTCTCGCTGCCGAACAGGTCCAGCGAGACGGTGTAGTGGAAGTTGAGGTACTTCTGGATGATCTGCAGCGGGATCCCGCCGTGCGCGGCGATGTCGGCGGTGTCGTGCTCGCGCATCAGCTCGGCGCTGCGCCGCACCACCCGGTCCACCCCGGTGGTGCCGACGAACATGTGGTGCGCTTCTTCCTTCAACATGAACTCGCACGTCCGCGACAGCGGGTCGAACGCGCTCTCCTTCAGCGTGCCGAGCTGGTACTTGCCGTCCCGGTCGGTGAAGTAGGTGAACATGTAGAAGGCCAGCCAGTCCGCGGTCTCCTCGTTGAACGCGCCGAGGATCCGCGGGGTGTCCGGGCTGCCGGAGTTGCGGTACAGCAAGCCCTCGGCCTCCTCCCTGCCTTCCCGGCCGAAGTAGGCGTGCAGCAGGTACACCATCGCCCACAGGTGCCGCCCCTCCTCCACGTTGACCTGGAAGAGGTTGCGCAGATCGTAAAGGCTCGGGGCGGTCAGGCCCAGCAGTTTCTGCTGTTCGACCGACGCGGGTTCGGTGTCCCCCTGGATGACGATAAGCCGTTGCAGGTCCGCGCGGTACTCCCCCGGCACCTGCTGCCAGGCGGGTTCCCCCGCGTGCTCGCCGAACGCGATCCGCCGGTCGGACTCCCGCTCGGCGAGGAAGATGCCCCACCGGTAGTCCGGCACGTTGACGTGGTCGAAGTGCGCCCAGCCCGCGCGCCCGACGCTCACCGCGGTGCGCAGGTAGACCCCGTGGGTCCGCAGCGCGGGCCCCATCTCGCCCCACCAGTTCATGAACTTCGGCTGCCAGCCCTCCAGCGCGCGCTGCAGGCGCCGGTCCTCGGCGAGGTCGACGTTGTTCGGGATCTTCGCGTCGTAGTCGATCTTCTCGGGCACGCCTAAACTCGCTTCCTGTCGAAGACGGCTTTCCGCCCCGTGCCGTAGCGGCGCAGGGCACCTTCGGATCCGGACGCGTTGGGACGGCTGAAAATCCAGTTCTGCCACGCGGTCAGCCGTCCGAAGATCTTGGTTTCCAGGGTTTCCGGGCCGACGAACCGGTGGTTCGCCTCCATTCCGGTGAGCGCGTCCGGGCTGAGCGCCGCGCGGCCCTCCACGACGATCCGGATCTCGTCCGCCCAGTCGAGATCGTCCGGCGCGTCGGTGACCAGGCCGAGTTCGGCGGCCTCCTTCGGCGGGATCGGCCGGTTCCGCTCGCGCGCGAGCCAGTCCAGGTGCTCGGTTTCGCCGTAGAACCGGGAAGCCAGCCTGGACAACCCGTTGCCCATCGGGAACCGGCCGAAGTTGGCTTCGGACAGCGTGATCGCGGCGCGCTGCGCGCTGGTCTCGTCGCCGACCGGCGGTCCGTCCAGAATGTACTGACGATCGGCGGCCAGGGCCAGTTCGAGCAGCACCCCGGCGAAGCACGACCCGGGTTCGACGAGCGCGATGAGGCTTCGGCTGGTGACGTCCAGCCGTTTCAGGGTGCGCTTGGCGAAGTGCGCGATCTCGTTGCACAGCCAGTCATCGGGACAGGCGAGCACGACCTCCTCGTGCGCCAGCACGCTGTCCGCCGAACCTTCGGTGCGGAGCAGCCAGGTGCCCAGCTCCGGTTCGTTGGTGCGCAGGCGCAGGATCACGTCGTCGAGTTCCCGGGTCATCGCGAGCAGCCAGCCGCCCGCGCCCTGCTCGTGCACCGCGGCCACGTCGGCGGGCGCCTCCCCGGCGGGCCCGCGCACGGTGATGGTGACCGCGCCCGCCGCCCGGTCGAACTCGGCGCGGACGTGGTCGTAGGCGAGGCCGTCCGCGGTCGCGGTGCGGCGCAGCGGGGTCAGCTCGATCCCCGTCGCCGCGGGTTTCGCGCCGGCCAGTTCGCGGGCGCGGCGGCGCACGGTGTCCGCGAAGTCCCGGCGGGGCGCGAGTTCGTCCACCAGGCGCCAGTCGACCGCGGTCCGGCCCTTGACGCCGTCGCTGCGGGTGGCGAACACGTCCGCGCGGTCCCGGCGCACCCGGCGCTTGTCCACCACGCGGGTCAGCCCGCCGGTGCCCGGCAGCACGCCGAGCAGCGGGACCTCGGGCAGCGCGACGGTCGAGGAGTTGTCGTCGATCAGGATGATCTTCGCGCAGGCGAGCGCGAGTTCGTAGCCGCCGCCGGCGCAGGAGCCGTTGACCGCGGCGAGGTAGACCTGGCCGGAGTGCTCGGTGGCGTCCTCCATCGCGTTGCGGGTCTCGTTGGTGAACTTGCAGAAGTTGACCTTCTGCTCGGGCGCCGAGGCGGCCAGCATCCGGATGTTCGCGCCCGCGCAGAACACGTTCTCCTTCGCGCTGGTCACCACGACCGCGCCCACCTCCGGGTGCTCGAACCGCAGGCGCTGCACCGCGTCGTGCAGCTCGATGTCCACCCCGAGGTCGTAGGAGTTGAGCTTGAGCTGGTAGCCGGGGAACAGGCCGCCTTCCTCGTCGACGTCCAGTTCGAGCCGGGCCACCGGGCCGTCGACGCTCAGTGTCCAGTGGCGGTAGCGGTCCGGGTGCCGGTCGAACGACACCTCCCGAGGTGTGGCGGCCGTCATAGCCGACATTGTCTACACGAGACAAGATCAACGTCAAGGTTCTGTAGAACTATCACCCTTGTACGCGGTTTGTAGACGCTCCTGCTCGAATCGAAACCATGCGACACAAGGCGGTTCTCCTCGTCCTGGCCGTGCTCGGCGCGCTCCTCTCCCCCGCCCCGGCGACGGCGGCGGCCACCTTCCCGCGGCTGGACGCGGCGACCGTGGACTCCTTCCGGTGGACCGCGGGCGACACGTTCAAGAACTACGGCGAGCGCGTCGCCGGGCTGGAATCCCACGCCCAGCTGGCTCCCCGCGGACTGGGCGAGGTGCTCGCCTCGGCGAACCGGGCGGCCCGGCCGCTGTGCCACGGCACGCACCTCGACGCCGCGTTGAAACCGGCCGGGTTCTGCTGGGAGGACGGCAATGACGACAAGACGAACGCCTGGATCCCGCAGGGCCTCACCGGTTCCGGGGACGCCGATCCCGCGACCGGGAAGGTCGGCGGCAAGCGGGTCGTGTCGGCGTCCTGGCACACCCCGGGCGACACCATGGTCCGGCTGTCCTTCGCCGACGTCACCGATCCCGCGAAGATGCGCTACCGGCACGCGCTGCTCGTCGAACCCACCTCGAACGACGACTTCGCGGTCGTCCCCGGCCACGGGCACGGGATGACCTGGATCGGCGACCTGCTGTTCGTGGCGACCACCGGCGGCCTGATCCGGGTGTTCGACACCCGCCACTTCTGGAAGGTCGACGATTCGTCCGGCGAGATCGGGCTCGGCAAGGACGGCAAGTACCACGCCGCCTACTACGACTACGCGCTCCCGCAGGTCGGCGCGTACTGGTACCCGGGCGGGGGCGCGTGCACCAGCGTCACCGGCGCACGGCCCTGCCTGGCGACGCTGGCGTTCGACCACACCGGCGACGGCTCGCTGCTCACCGCGGAACACGTGCCCGGCGCGGCGAAGGGCCGGATCGTGCGCTGGCCGCTGGACCCGGCCACCGGGCGGCCGAAGGAGCAGGCCGACAAGCAGGTGCACGCCGGCGAGGGGTTCGTGTCCCCGGTGTGGGGCATGCAGGGCGCGATCGCCAAGGACGGCTACTTCGTGCTGACCGGCGTCTGCCCGGAATTCGCGGGGCAGCCCGGGGACCATCCGTCGTGCCTGCACGGCGGCGTCGGCGGGGTGTCCACGTCCCGGCTCGGCCGGGCCCCGGTGAACAGCCAGAACCTGTCGTACTGGCCGGCCACCGGCGAACTCTGGCTGCTCAACGAGCAACTCCGCGAACGCGTCACCGTCCACGTCCCCTGGAAAACCCTCACCGGCCGCGCCTGAACGTGCAACTCGCGTGCCCGAACGTTCAACTCGCGTGCCTGAACGTGTAATTCGATTACCCGAACGTAGAACTCGGGAGTGGCGGCGAGTTCCACACTGAGGTTTTCTTGGGCGCATGGACTCGAATTCCGCGCTGGCGCGTCGTCTCTGGGCGGCGATCGAACCGATCCACGCCGTCGTGTACTTCGCGCCGGAGCCCGTCGAGGCGGCCAAGGCCGTCGGGCTGCGCGGATGGTGGATGGGTTACTTCGCCGGGCGGGCCGCCCCGCTGGGGCCGATCGGCGCGCCCGCGGTCACCGCGATGTTCTTCGGCTTCAGCCCGGCCAAGGTCGCCCGGGCGCTGCCCGACGCCTGGGCCTACGCCACGCCCGAGCGGGTGCTCGCCGCCCGGATCGACGCGGTCGAGGCCGCGCTGGACCGTGCGCTGCCCGCGAACGGAAACCGCGAACAGCTCGCCGACCTGCTCGAACGGGCCGTGGCGGGCTGCTCTTTCGACGGCCGCCCCTTGGCGGCCGCGTGGTCGGCCGTCCCCCGTCCGTCCGGCGCGACGGCCCGCATCTGGCTCGCCGCGACGATCCTGCGCGAGCACCGCGGCGACGGCCATGTCATCGCCGCGGTCCAGGCCGGGCTGCGCGGCCTGGACGCCACGCTCACCCAGGTGGCCACCGGCGCGACCACCCGGGAGCTGATGCAGGTGAACCGGGGCTGGACCGACGCCGACTGGGCGGAAAGCCGCCGCGAACTGGTCGCCCGGGGCCTGCTGGACGACACCGCGCGGCTCACCCGGAGCGGGAGCGCGCTGCGCGAGCGGCTCGAGGAGGTCACCGACCGGCTCGCGGCCGGGCCGGTCGCCGCGCTCGGCGAATCCGGGGTGGAGCGAGCGATCGCGTTGGCCACACCGCTCAGCCGCCACCTGGTCGACACCGGCGAGATCCCGGTGCCCAACCCGATGGGCGCGCCGCGTCCGTGATCAACCCGAGGGCCGCAGCAGGACCTTGATCGCGCCGTCGCTCTTGTGCTGGAAGATCTCGTAGCCGCGTGGAGCCTCGTCGAGGGGCAGCCGGTGGGTCGCCAGGTCCGTCACGCCGAGCGGGTCCTCGGAGCCGGTGAGCAGCGGCAGGATGTCGTCGACCCACCGGCGGACGTTGGCCTGCCCCATCCGGATCCGGATCTGCTTGTCGAACAGCTCCATCATCGGCATCGGGTCGAGCATGCCCCCGTACACCCCGCTGAGCGAGATCGTGCCGCCGCGGCGGACCGCGTCGATCGCCAGGTACAGCGCGGACAACCGGTCCACGCCCGCCTTCTCGGTGAGTTTCGCGGCGACCGGACCGGGCAGCAGGTTGACCAGGTCCTGCGCCAGTTTGCCGAGCGGCGCGCCGTGCGCCTCCATGCCGACCGCGTCGATCACCGCGTCGGGGCCCCGGCCGCCGGTCGACTCGCGCAACGCCGCCACGACATCCCGGTCCTCCCGCAGATCGAACGTGGTGACGCCGTAACGGCGGGCCAGGGCCAGCCGTTCGGACACCAGATCCACGCCGAGCACCGTCCCGGCGCCGCGATGCGCGGCGATCCGGCAGCACATCTGGCCGATCGGCCCGAGCCCGAAGACCGCGACGCTGCCGTCGCCGGGGATCTCCGCGTATTCGACCGCCTGCCAGGCCGTCGGCAGTACGTCGGACAGGTACACGAACCGTTCGTCCGGTGGCCCCTCGGGCACCTTGACCGGACCGTACTGGGCCTGCGGCACGCGCAGGTATTCCGCCTGGCCGCCGGGCACCTGGCCGTAGAGCTTGGTGTAGCCGAACAGCGCCGCGCCCTTGCCCCGGTCCCGCACCTGCGTGGTCTCGCACTGGGTCTGCAGGCCGCGCGCGCACATGTAGCAGTGCCCGCAGGAGATGTTGAACGGCACCACCACCCGGTCACCCGGTTTCAGGTCGCCCGCTTCGGAACCGACCTCCTCCACGATCCCCATCGGTTCGTGGCCGAGGATGTCGCCGGGCTCGAGGAACGCGCCGAGCACCTCGTACAGATGCAGATCGGAACCGCAGATCGCGGACGTGGTGACGCGGATGATCGCGTCGTTCGGCTCGACCAGCCGCGGATCGTCGACCGTCTCCACCCGGACATCGCGTTTTCCATGCCAGGTAACGGCTTTCATCAAGTCTCCCGGCTCACGAAGAATAAGGCTGCGGCGGGATGTTCTGCTCTATCCCGGGCGCGACCCGGGGATCCCGCCCGCCCTGCCCGGGCACCGGGGTGACCACCGGTTCCTGCGCGGCCCGATCCGCTCCGGTCGCCGGTCCCCGTTGCCGCTCGTCGGCCCGGCGCGCGGTGATCTCCTCGGCCATCTGCTCGTCGCGGAGCCTGGCGAGGATGGCGAGGGTGATGCCGTGCGCGATGGCGAGCAGGATCAGGACAACGCCCAGCCTGGTGACCACCGCCTCGGTGGGGGTTCGGCCGCCCATGTCGATCGTCGAGATCAAGCCGAGAATGCCCAGCACCGCGAAATGGAACATCACGGTGATCAACCGGGTCATCGCTCCGCTCGCCGCCGGATCGCCGTAAGAGTTCTCCAGGAAACGCCGACCGCTTCGGTAGATGATCTGCCCGTCGAGCACCACCAGGATGACCCCGATGATCAGGAAGACCACATATGCCTGGGTGTCCACGGTGCCTCCTTCCAGCCATACCGCTGAACGCACTCGGAGTACCCGCCCGACCTCGGAGCGAAACGCGTTTGCCGCCTGGATGCCCCGGGTAGCCCGGAATGGTCGGAGCGCCGAAGGGAGGTTCGCATGCACCGAGAAAGCGATCAGCACGGCCCGCGCACGGACGACGAGCTCAAGGCCGAGCTGGAAGGCACCCTCCGCGGCAACCGCCCGAGCCGGGCCGAGGAGTGGCGCGACCCCGAACCGCCCGCGGACGACGATCCCGCGGTGCCGCCGTTCGAAGAGCGGTAGGCACGTCGGTGAAAACGATCGAGGGCACCGAAACCGCGACCCTGCGCCGGTATCGCCGCGCCTGCGACTATCTCGCGGTCGCGATGATCTATCTGCGGGACAACACTTTGCTCCGCGAACCGCTGCGGCCCGAGCACCTGAAGCCGCGACCGCTCGGGCACTGGGGAACCTGTCCGGGGCTCACCCTTGTCTACAGTGGACTCAATCGGCTGGTGCGCCGCACCGGGCAGCGGACCCTGCTGGTCACCGGGCCCGGGCACGGCGCGCCCGCCATCCACGCGAACCTGTGGCTGGAGGGCACCCACGCCGAGTACGACCCCGCGCTGAGCCTCGACGGATCCGGGCTGGCCGAACTGGTCGGCCGGTTCTCCTGGCCGGGCGGCTTCCCCAGCCACCTCTCCCCCGAGGTGCCCGGCGTGATCCACGAGGGCGGCGAACTGGGTTACGCGCTGGCCACCGCGTTCGGCGCCGCGCTGGACGATCCGGGACTGCTGGTCGCCTGCGTGGTCGGCGACGGCGAAGCGGAAACCGGCCCGACCGCGGCCTCCTGGCACTGCGAGAAGTTCCTCGACCGGGTGGGCGGCGGGAACGTGCTGCCGATCCTGCACCTGAACGGGTACAAGATCGCCTCGCCCACGGTGTACGGCACGATGTCCGACGACGAACTCGTCGCCTATTTCACCGGCTGCGGCTGGTCACCCCGGATCGTGGACGTGACCAAGGCCGCCGACGCCGACGCGTGCCTCGCCGACGCGCTGGACGCGGCGCACGGCGACCTGGCCGGCGACCGCCCGCCGATGCTCGTGCTGCGCAGCGCGAAGGGCGCGGGCGCCCCGGAAAGCGATCCGGAGGGCACCCCGCTGGCCGGGACCTTCCACGCCCACCAGGTGCCGCTGTCCGCCGCCCGGGACGATCCGGATCACTTGGCGCTGCTGGAGAACTGGCTGCGGTCCTACCACCCGGAAGAGCTGTTCGGCGATGACGGCGTTCCGGCCGGCGACCTGCTTTCCGTGCCGCCGGAGGGCGAGCTGCGGCTGGGCAAGGTACCGCAGGCCAACGGCGGGCTGCTGCGCCGGGACCTGCCGCTGCCCGCGCTGGAGAAGTTCCGCGTCGGCCTCGACCGGCCCGGCGGCGCCGCGGCGAGCCCGACCGAAACGGCCGCGACCTGGCTCGCCGAGCTGATGCGCGCGACCGAGGACCGCCGCGACTTCCGCGTGGTGTGCCCGGACGAACTGGAGTCCAACAAGCTCGGTCCGTTGCTGACGGCCACCGCGCGCGCGTTCACCCGGGAGGTGCCGGGTTACGCCGAGCAGCTCGGGGCGGACGGGCGAGTGATGGAGGTGCTGTCCGAGCACCTCTGCCAGGGCTGGCTGCAGGGCTACCTGCTCACCGGGCGCCACGGCCTGTTCCCGTGCTACGAGGCATTCGTGTCCATTGTGGACGGAATGGTGAACCAGTACGCCAAGTTCCTGAAGATGTCCGGCGAGGTGGCCTGGCGGGCCCCGGTGGCGAGCCTCAACTACCTGCTCACCAGCGAAGGCTGGCGGCAGGAGCACAACGGGTACAGCCACCAGGGGCCGGGTTTCCTCAACAACATGCTGACCAAGAAGGCCAGTGTGGCAAGGGTTTATCTGCCCGCGGACGCGAACACGCTGCTGGTCACCCTGGAACACTGCCTCGCCTCGACCGATCGGATCAACGTCGTGGTGGCCGGGAAGCAAGCGACCGGTGTGTGGCTGGATCTTCCCGAAGCCCGCGAACACTTCCGCGCCGGGGCCGGGGTGTGGCACTGGGCGAGCACCGATGATGGCCGGGACCCGGATGTGGTGCTCGCCTGCGCGGGTACCGTGCCCACCACGGAAACCCTGGCCGCGGCCGAACTTCTCGCCGAGTCCGCGCCCGGGCTGCGGGTACGCGTGGTGAACGTGGTCGACCTGCTCTCCCTCGCGCCCGCCGAACGCCATCCGCACGGGCTGGCCGATCCCGAGTTCGAGGCCTGCTTCGGCACGGACGTCCCGGTGGTCTTCGCCTTCCACGGCTACCCGTCCGCGGTGCACGAGGTGCTGCACGGGCGCCCCGCACCGGACCGGTTCCACGTGCACGGCTACCTCGAGGAAGGCACCACCACGACACCGTTCGACCTGCTGGCGAGCAACCGGATGACCCGCCACGACCTGGCGCGGGCGGCGGTGTCGCACGCCGGGGGCGATCCGGCGACCGGCGAGGAGTTGCTCCGCCGCCGCGACGAACTGCTCGCCCACGCCTTCGCGCACGGCGAGGACGCACCCGAGATCACCGGCTGGCGGTGGTCGTGATGCTCGTGCTGACGGTCAACGCGGGTTCGTCCAGCCTGCGCGCGCATCTGGTGGACACCACCGACGAGCACGTGGTCGACGCGGCCGAGAGCGGGCACCCCGCGGATTCCGAGGCGGCCCAGCGGGAACTGGACGACCTGCTGGAGCGCGTGCCGACCGAGGCGATTTCGGCGATCGGGCACCGGCTCGTGCACGGCGGCCCGCACCTCCTGGCGCCCGCGGTCGTCGACGACCAAGTGCTCGCCACCCTCCGCGAGGTGGCGCCGATCGCGCCGCAGCACGTGCCGGCGGCGCTCGCGTTGCTGGAGTCGCTGCACCGGAAGATGCCCGAATGCCGCCAGATAGTCTGCCCGGACACCGCGTTCCACAGCGGTCTGCCAGCCGCGGCCCGCACCTATCCGCTGCCCCGGCGGTGGCGGGAGGAGTGGGGGCTGCGCCGCTACGGTTTCCACGGACTCTCCTTCGCCTGGGCGTTGCGCCGCACGGCCGAACTGCTCGGCCGCCCCGCCGGGGAACTGGACGTCCTGCTCGCCCACCTGAGCGGCGGCTGCTCGGTCGCCGCCGTCCACAAGGGACGCAGTGTCGACACGTCGATGGGTTTCACGCCGCTGGAGGGCCTCGCGATGTCGAAGCGTTCGGGCAGCGTCGATCCCGGCATGCTGCTGTGGCTGCTGCGGGAGAAGAAGCTTTCCCTGGACGAGCTGGAAACCGGATTGCAATCGGAATCCGGGCTGCTCGGGTTGTCCGGGAGTTCCCCGGACACCCGGGATCTGGTGCGTGCCGCCGAACGCGGGGACGAGGCGGCCGCGCTGGCGATGGACGTGTTCTGCCACCGGGTCCGCCGCGAACTCGCCGCCGCGGCCACGAGCCTGGAGCGCGTGGACGCGCTGGTGTTCACCGGGGACATCGGCTGGGACCAGCCGGAGGTCGCCGAGTCCGTGAGCGCCGGGCTCGGGGTGCTGGGCGTGCGCGGCGGCCTGGCTACCCGGCGCACCGAGGACGCGGTGATCAGCGGGCCGGACGCCGGTGTCCCGGTGCTTACCGTCCAGTCCCGGGAGGAACTCCAGCTCGCCGCCGAAACCGCCGCGGTCGCCGCCCGCCCCCGCACATAGCCAAGCGCGGACCCGCTCAGACTTCCCGGGCGAGCAGGGGGATGCGGCCACCGGCGAGGACGGCCTCGACCTGGCGTTCGGACAGCCGGTGCCGCACGCGGTACTCCTCGTCCTTGGTGGTGTTGCGGACGGTCAGTTCCGGCCCGCCGGGCAGCGACCGGCGCACCTCGTCGATCGCCAGCACATCGTCCGGATCGATGCGGTCGTAATCATCCGAACGTGTGAACTCGAGGGCGAGGATGCCGAAGTTGGCGAGGTTCTGCCAATGGATCCGCGCGAACGACTTCGCGATCACCGCGCGCAACCCGAGGTAGCGCGGGGTGATCGCGGCGTGCTCCCGGGACGAGCCCTGGCCGTAGTTCTCGCCGCCGACCACGAAATGCCCGGTGTCGTCGGCTGTCGCACGTGCCCGGGCCGGGTAGTCCTCGTCGATCCGGGTGAACGTGAACTCGGCGAGCTTCGGCACGTTCGACCGGAACGGCAACGCGCGGGCGCCCGCCGGGGAGATCTCGTCGGTGGAGATGTCGTCGCCGACCTTGAGCAGCACCGGCGCCGCCATCCGGTCCGGCAGTTCCGGGAAATCCGGGAGCGAGGAGATGTTCGGGCCCTTGTCGAGTTCGACCCGCGCGGCCTCCTCCGGCTCCGGCGGCGGCACCAGCATCTCGGTGTTCACCGAAGCCGATTCGGGTTCCGCGGGCACGGTGTGCCGCAGCTCCAGTTTGCCGGCCAGATCGCGGGGATCGATGATCTCGCCGGTCAGCGCGGCCGCCGCGGCGGTCTCCGGCGAGCACAGCCACACCGAGTCCTCCCGGGTGCCGGAGCGGCCGGGAAAGTTCCGCGGGAAGGTGCGCAGCGAGTTCCGCCCAGTGGCCGGCGCCTGGCCCATCCCGATGCAGCCCATGCAGCCCGCCTGGTGGATCCGGGCGCCCGCCGAGATCAGGTCGAACGTGTGCCCGGCCTTGGTCAGATCGGCGAAGATCTCCCGGGAGGACGGGTTGACGTCGAAGCTCACCGAATCATCGGTCTGGCGGCCCTTGACCATGGCCGCGGCGATCGCGAAGTCCCGGAAACCGGGGTTCGCCGACGAACCGATCACCACCTGGCTCACCTCGGTCCCGGCGACCTCGCGGACCGGCACCACGTTGTCCGGTGCGGAAGGCTTCGCGATCAGCGGTTCCAGGGCGGACAGGTCGATCTCCTCGTCGACGTCGTAGCTCGCGTCCGCGTCGGCGGTCAGCTCGGTGAAGTCGTCCTCCCGGCCCTCGGCGCGCAGGAACCGCCGCACCGCGTCGTCGGCGGGGAAAACCGTGGTGGTGGCGCCCAGTTCGGCGCCCATGTTGGCGATGACGTGCCGGTCCATCGCGGTCAGCCCGGCGAGGCCGGGCCCGTGGTACTCGATGATCCGGTTGAGGCCGCCCTTCACCCCGTGCCGCCGGAGCATTTCCAGCACCACGTCCTTGGCCGACACCCACGGCGGCAGCTCACCGGTCAGCCGGACGCCCCAGATCTCCGGCATGCGCAGGTACAGCGGCCTTCCCGCGATCGCCATCGCGACCTCGAGCCCGCCGACGCCGATCGCGAGCATGCCCAGCGAACCGGCCGCGCAGGTGTGCGAATCCGAGCCGACCATGGTCTTGCCCGGCACGCCGAACCGCTGCATGTGCGTGGGGTGGGAAACGCCGTTACCCGGTTTGGAGAACCACAGCCCGTACCGGCGGCAGGCGGACCGCAGGAACGCGTGGTCCTCGGCGTTCTTCTCGTCTGCCTGCAGCAGGTTGTGGTCCACGTACTGCACGCTGACCTCGGTGCGCGCCCGGTCCAGGCGCAGCGCCTCCAGTTCCTGCATCACCAGCGTGCCCGTCGCGTCCTGGGTCAACGTCTGGTCGATGCCGAGTCCGATTTCTTCCCCCGGATTCGGTTCGCCCGAAACCAAATGCGCGGTGAGCAGCTTTTCCGCGACCGAGCCCGCCATGGCACCCCCTTCGGCTACCGATGCCGTCGTCCACTTTCGCCTGACGGGTACCCGGAGTTACCGTAATCGAACCTACCGCGCGGAGGTACCCGATGGATATCCAGACGGAACTGAGGCCGACGACGATTCCCTTCCGCCCCGTGCACCGCGGTAAACGGGGCGAGGCCTTCCTGAGCCTGCTCCGCACCACCGATCACAAGCAGATCGGCATGCTCTACCTGGTCACGTCGATCGCGTTCTTCATCATCGGCGGGGCGATGGCCCTGCTGATGCGCGGCGAACTCGCGGTGCCCGGCCTGCAGTTCCTGTCGCAGGAGCAGTACAACCAGCTGTTCACCATGCACGGCACGATCATGCTGCTGCTGTACGCGACGCCGAACCTCTTCGCCTTCGCCAACCTGGTCCTGCCGTTGCAGATCGGTTCGCCGGACGTCGCCTTCCCCCGCCTGAACGCGCTGTCCTACTGGCTGTACCTGTTCGGCGCGATCATCGTGCTCAGCTCGTTCGTCACCCCGGCGGGTGCGGCGGACTTCGGCTGGACGGCCTACACGCCGCTGTCCAACGCCGTGCATTCCCCGGGCATCGGCGGCGACCTGTGGATCACCGGCCTGATCGTGTCCGGTCTCGGCACCATCCTCGGCGGGGTCAACATGATCACCACGATCCTCTGCCTGCGCTGCCCCGGGATGACCATGTGGCGGATGCCGATCTTCACCTGGAACATCCTGTTCACCAGCGTGCTGATCCTCGCCGCGTTCCCGATCCTCACCGCCGCGCTGTTCGGCCTGCTCGCCGACCGCCACCTGGGCGCACACGTGTTCGATCCGGCCAACGGCGGCGCGATCCTGTTCCAGCACCTGTTCTGGTTCTTCGGGCACCCCGAGGTGTACATCGTCGCGTTGCCGTACTTCGGCATCATCACCGAGATCATCCCGGTGTTCAGCCGCAAACCGCTGTTCGGCTATCGGCTCATGGTGTTCGCGACCGTGGGCATCACCGCGCTGTCCTTCGCGGTGTGGGCGCACCACATGTTCGCCACCGGTTCGGTGCTGCTGCCGTTCTTCTCGTTCCTGACGTTCCTGATCGCGGTGCCGACCGGGGTGAAGTTCTTCAACTGGATCGGCACGATGTGGAAGGGGAACCTGAGCTTCGAAACGCCCATGCTGTGGTCGATCGGATTCCTGGTGACCTTCCTGCTCGGCGGGCTGACCGGGGTCATCCTGGCCGCGCCTCCGCTGGACTTCCACGTCACCGACAGCTATTTCGTGGTGGCGCATTTCCATTACGTGCTGTTCGGCACGATCGTGTTCGCGACGTTCGCCGGGGTCTATTTCTGGTTCCCGAAGATGACCGGCCGGATGCTCGACGAGCCCTTGGGCAAACTGCATTTCTGGACCACGTTCATCGGGTTCCACATGACGTTCCTGGTGCAGCACTGGCTCGGCGACGAGGGCATGCCGCGCCGGTACGCCGACTACCTGCCCTCGGACGGATTCACCACGCTGAACACCATTTCCACGATCGGCTCGTTCATCCTCGGCGCGTCGATCCTGCCGTTCATCTACAACGTGGTGCGCAGCTACCGGTTCGGGGAGCCGGTCGAGGTCGACGACCCGTGGGGCTTCGGCAACTCGCTGGAATGGGCCACCACCTGCCCGCCGCCGCGGCACAACTTCACCGATCTCCCCCGGATCCGGTCCGAGCGCCCGGCCTTCGAGCTGCACTACCCGCATATGATCGAACGCCTGCGCGGCGAGGGGCACATCACGCTCACCGGCCGGGCCGTGGCCCACCACGAGGCGACCGAAACGCCGTCCCAGCGCGGCGCCGAAGCCACCAAGGGCAGCACCTGACCCGGACTCCGGCTGGGGTCGTGAGTGTTTTTGGACCGGTCCCAACCCGGCCTGTCCACTCACGACCGCGAGCCGTCAGCCGGTTTCGTCGGAGACCCCGTGCGGTGCGCCGACCGGTTTGGACTCCGGCGAACCGCGCTGGCGGAAGTAGACCGACAGGAACGCCATCGACGCGATGGCCAGGAACTCCGACTGCCAGTTCTGCAGCGAACGGTTCCAGAAGTCCGCCGATCCCAGATATTCCCACCAGGAGACCGGATCGGTGAAGGTTCGCAACTGGTCGGCGTTGTACGCGCGCAACCCGGCCACCGACTGCGCGAGCCACGACAGCAGGAACAGCACCCCCATCACCAGCCCGAGCGACCGGGAGAACACCGCGGCGCGCCAGCCGCCCGCCCGGGCCCAGCGCGGCGAGTCCGCGCGAGCGTACCGGCCGAGCAGTTGCTCCCGGTCGCTCTCCCGCCCGACCTTGCCCGCCGGTTTGGATTCGGGCGAACCGCGCTGCACCAGCCAGACGGTCACCGCGACGTACAGGAAGAACTGCAGGTACTCCGATTGCCAGTTCTCCGCGACGTCGACGAGGAAATCGGCGGACACAAGGTAGTCGAGCAGTCCGACCTCGGATCCGCCCAGCGCGAGCTGCCGGTGGTCGAAGTCCACGTGCCCGGCGACCGCCTGACCGGCCAGGCTGGCCAGGAACAGCAGCAGAAACGCCAGCGTCAGGCCGTTGTCGCGGACGAAGCGCCGCATGCCTACCCGCCTCCGACCGCGCACGCGTACGGCCGGTTCTCCCCCAGGGAACGGCAGCCGGCGCCGGTGATCCGCCAGCCCTGCGGGAACTCGTGCAGGAACAGGGTGTCCGCCGCGGACCGGGCCCGCGCCTCGCCACCCCAGGAGGCGAGTTCGCGCACCGGTTCGTGCGGCAACCCCAGGCGCGCGAGCGCCCGTGTGCACGACTGCCCGCTCTGCTCGGTCAGCATCCGCGCCGCCCGTTCCGCCAGCAGGCCGCACGCGGTCGACTGATCGGCCACGCCGACCGCGGTGACGAACCGGTTCGCGGTCGCGCGCGCGTCCGGCTCCGCCGCCGCGCCGCACCCGGTGGCCAGGACTGCCAGCACCACCAGCGCGACGGACGGCGAACGGTTCATCGCCGGGCGACCGCGAAATCGAGGGCGAAGTTGTTCAGTGTCGCCGGGATCGGGCGGCCCGGGCCCAGTGGCGCCGCCGAGGTGAGTTCGAAGCGGTGGTGTTCCTGCAGCGCGGCGAGCAGCGTCGACGTCACGAACAGCACCAGGTTGCGCGCGGGGCACTCCCCCGGCCCGGCGCTGAACGGCACCAGCGCCGGGTTCTGCTCGGCACGACCGTCCAGCCAGATGTCCGGCGCGAATTCGTCCGCATAGGACAGTGAACTCGCGTCGCGGTGGAAGTACGGCGCCAGGATCACGAACGCCGCGCCCGCGGGCACGGTGTCCGCACCCCATTTCGTGTCCACAGTGGAATCGCGCAGGACGACCGGGGTGGTCGGCCACAGGCGGAGCGATTCCAGCTGGCAGGCACGCAGGTACCGCAGCAGTTGCGGCTTGGCCAGGTCGAGCGCGTCGAGTTCGGCGTGCGCCCGGCCCGCCTGCTCCGGATGGGTGGCCAGCAGCGCGAGGGTGCGGGCGGTGACGATGCCCGCGGCGTCGAAGGCGAACAGCCAGTGCGGCACCTGCCCGCCGGGATCGGTTCCCTCGGCGGCGGGCGTCTGGGCCAGGGCCTGGGCGAGGCTGCCCGGTTCGGCGCGGTCCAGCCGGATGCGCAGCCGCTCGGCGAAGTCGCTGCGCCGGACGCGGCGGATCGGGTGCAAATAGGACCAGTTGCCGGCCGTACGCAGCTCGCCGAGCTCGTCGGTGAGCGCCTCGTCGTCGCGCGCGCTGTCCCCGAGCACCACGCGCCGCACGATCCGCCACCAGCCGTCGGCGAACCGCGACCAGGACAACCGGCCACCGACCTCGGCCGCGGCGGTCATCCGGTCCGCCTCCTCGCGCACGACCGCGACGAACGGCTCGGCGAGTTCGTGCAGCGGGCGGGGAGTCTGCAGCACGTTCTCGTTGAACTCGCGCCGCTTCGCGCGTTCCGCACCCCGCGAGATCAGCACGCCGTGCGGCTGGAACTGGGTGAGCGCGGCGCGCTTCTCCTGGTTCGCCGGGGTGAACGAGGCCGCCTCGGTCACCAGGATCCGGTGCACGTCCCCGGGATCCAGGACGAGCAGCACGGTACGGCCCGGGATCGGCACGCGCAGCGACCCGGGGCCGTACCGGTCGTTGAGCTCGTGCATCAGGCCGACCGTCTTCCGATCGGCCTGCAGCTTTTCCGCGAGCGCCATGACCTGCGGCCGGCGCACGATGACCCCGCCCGCCACCAGCGGCACTCCGGCTTCGAGGCCGAAGCGCACGGTCTCGGGCACCGACGCCCTGGGCAGTCCGTTTCGGGTCCGGGGCGCCCGGGTGGTTCCGGTCATGACGTCCTCCTCCGTCCGAGTCGGAGGAGGACTACCCCGGCTCCCGGCCGGGCAAACGGCCCGGTCAGCCCGGCGGACGCGGCACCTCTCCGCGCCACGCACCGGTTTCCCGGCCGCGGTTCTCGATGAAGTTCTTGAACCGCTGCATGTCACCCCGCACCCGGCGGTCCAGGATCCCGAGCTTGTCCGCGACGTTCTCCACGAAGCCCTCGGGGTCGATCTCCATCTGCGCGGTCACCCGGGTCTTCCCCTCGGCCAAGCGGTGGAAGGTGATCACGCCGCCGTGCTCCGGGCCGCTGTCGGACTTCCAGGCGACCCGTTCGTCCGGATGCTGTTCGGTGATGGTCGCGTCGAATTCGCGCGCGACCCCACCGAACCGGGTGACCCAATGCGTATGGGTGTCGTCGAGCTGGCGCACTTGCTCGACGCCTTCCATGAATTCCGGAAACGATTCGAACTGGGTCCACTGGTTGTAGGCCGTGGACACCGGAACGTCGACTTCGACGATTTCGGTGATCGTGCTCATCCGGCACTCTCCTCACGTTGATTGGGGGCACGCTCGGGTTACCCGGCAAAGCCGCGGGCACACCTGCCGTTTGAAGGTTCGCCGGAGAGGTACTCCCCCGACGTGGCGACCAGAACGCAGGACGCGAGCGAGTTCGTACCGGACACCCGCGAGCTGTCCCGGCTCCGCTCGGCCGCGGCGACCTGCCGGGGCTGCGGGCTCTACCGGGACGCGACGCAGACCGTCTTCGGCGACGGTCCGGGAAACGCCCGGGTGCTCATGGTCGGCGAGCAGCCCGGCGACTACGAGGACCGGGCGGGGGAACCGTTCGTCGGCCCGGCCGGGCGGCTGCTGGACCGCGCGCTGGCGGAGAGCGCCATCGACCGCGAACAGGTGTACGTCACCAACGCGGTGAAGCACTTCAAGTTCGTCCGGGCCGAACGCGGCAAGCAGCGCATCCACAAGAAGCCGTCGCGCACCGAGATCGTCGCCTGCCGCCCCTGGCTGCTCGCCGAACTGGACGCGACCCGGCCCGAACTGGTCGTGTTCCTCGGCGCGACCGCGGCCCAGGCGCTCCTCGGCAGCTCGTTCCGGGTGACCAGGGAGCGCGGGAACCTGCTCGACCTGCCCGAACGTCCCGCGAAGGCGCTCGCCACCGTGCACCCGTCCTCGGTCCTGCGCGCGCCCGACCGCCAGGCCGCCTACGCGGATTTCGTCGCCGACCTGCGGGTCGCCGCGACGGCGCTGGAACCGGCGAAGCCCTAGGCTTCGATCCAGCCGTGCGAATGCGCCAGCCGCACGATGCTGCGCCGCACCTGCAGGATCTGGTCGGCGGTCATGGTGGTCGTCGCCCCGAGCAGGACCTCGGTGACCTCCTGGGTGAACTCCTTCGCCGAGAGCACGTCGCACAGCTCCTCGTCGTCCGGGTGCACCTGGCGCGCCTCGGCGGAACGCACGGTGACCGGCAGCGGGGGCGACGCGTTCTCCAGCACGCGAACCCCGGACGCCTTCAACCCGCGGTCGCCCTCTTCCACCTGGAATTCGACGACGACCCCGGGGCCGATCAGCCGCTTGTCGACCTCCAGATCATTGACGTGCATGAAAACGTCCTCGCCACCGGTATCCGGGGCGACAAAACCATAACCGCGAATTTCGTCAAAACGAACGACTTTTCCCGTAACCACCGCTGATCCCATCCTCAAACCCAATCAACCGACGCACGCCGCACCGCCGTCGCGTCACCCTAGCGTCTCGTTACCGCACGCACAACACGATCACCACCGAGCCGAATACTCTTCGGGCGGTCGCCACATCGAAGGCAACGGCAGATGCGTGGTGTCCGGAAACATGTAGAGCGCCCGCAACGCGGTACCGAGTTCGGCGATATCGGCCGGATCCGTCAGCGAGCGCCCGAGCTCGTCGGAAATGCGGCGAAGCCGGTGTCGAACGGTGTTGGGATGGCAGAACACCCGCTCGGCGGTGAGCTTGGTGGACCCCTGGCAGTCGAACCAGGCACGCAGGGTCAGCAGCAGCACGTTCCGCTCCTCACCGGCGAGATCCAGGATCGGGCGCAGCACGTCGTAGGCCAGTTGCACCGACGCCTCCGGTGCGCTGGCGACCAGGCCGGCGAGCGGGGATTCGTTGAACTGCACGGTGCCGGACGTGCCCGGGGCCAGACTGGACAGGGCGACGCGCGCGAGGTGCAGCGCGCGGGCGGTGTTGCCGAGCCCGGAGAACACCGGGCTCACCCCGACCCGCCCGGCCACGTTCTCGCGCAGCAGATCGATGATCGCCCGCGAAGCGTCCGCGTTCCGGAGCGAGACCACGCCGACCTGGAGGTCCGGGGTGAGCCGCCAGGCCGAGGCGTGATTGCGTTCGCGGAGCCGGGTTTCTATCTGGGGCAACGGTTCCTGGCCCACTCCCGGGGTCTCGGCGGCGACCACCACGAACGTGCCGTCCAGGGAGAGGTCGAGCATGCGCGCGATGTCCCAGAGCGTCCCCTCGGTCGCGGTCCCGCCCGCGAACAACGCCTCGATCAGCGCGAGCCGCCGGTTCTGCCGGGAGAGCATGAGTTCGGCGGTGGTGTCCCGGTAGGCGGTGGTCAGCGCCTCGGCGTAGTCGTCGACCAGGACCCAGATCGCGTTGGTCGCGGCGACCAGCGCGGCGAGGTCGCCGCGGTCGCCCCGCGCGGTGAGGTCCACGAACTGCTGCCAGACCTCGGTCAATCCGATCCGGTACGCGCGCAGCAGTTCCGGCAGCGGCGCACCCTGCAGCGCGCGGGCGCGGCCGGTGCTGCTCGCCTGGGAAAGGTCGGGCATTCCGGCGCCACGCAGGGCGCGCATCACGAAGTCCAGGT
This sequence comes from Amycolatopsis anabasis, assembly GCF_009765355.1. GTDB lineage: Bacteria > Actinomycetota > Actinomycetes > Mycobacteriales > Pseudonocardiaceae > Amycolatopsis > Amycolatopsis anabasis. The sequence goes on from NZ_VTHK01000016.1 coordinate 65,981, forward strand.
TCACCCGCACCGAGGTGCGCAGTTCGTCGTGCGAGACGAACTGCGCCTCGCGGTAGACCGTCATCTCCTCGATGATCTGGCCGACGGTGTGCTCGATCATTTCCGGCATCCGCGCCTCGACCTGCACGGCGAGCGCGGACACCTGGGGCGCGGTGTCCAGGTAGTGCACGAAACCCTCACAGCCGAACGACGATTCCGCGGGGCCTCCGCGGTGAGTCCCTGGAACTCGTCATCTAACACGAAACCAGGTAATCCGGCTGGGTGAACACAAAACGGACCGCAGGTGCGGCGGCGGAATCGGTTCCGCCGCCGCACCTGCGATCACCCGGGGGTGTTCACATCTTGGCGGCCGCGCTCTTGATGGCTTCGCGGATGCGGAAGTAGGTGCCGCAGCGGCACACGTTCTCGATCTGGTCGATCTCCGCGTCGGTGGGGTTCTTCGTCTTCTTCAACAACGCCACCGCCGCCATGATCTGCCCCGGCTGGCAGTAGCCGCACTGCGCCACGTCCTGCTCCAGCCACGCCTCCTGCACCGGATGCAGCTTCTCCCCGTCGGCGAGGCCCTCGATCGTGGTCACCTCCCGGCCCGCCGCCTGGGCCACCGGGGTCACGCACGGGTTGATCGCCTCCCCGTCGAGGTGGCTGGTGCACGCCTTGCACACGTTGATCCCGCAGCCGTACTTCGGCCCCTTGATCCCCAGCTTGTCCCGCAACGCCCACAGCAACGGCAGATCCGCCGGAGCTTCCACGGTGACGGTCTTCCCGTTCACGGTGAAGGTGTAATTCGGCACTGGCTCGCTCCTCTAACGCGGGAAGGGGTCGAAGTCGACATCGAAGTTGATCGGGAAGCTGCGCGGCTGCGTCCCGGTCGCCCGCGCGTAGGCGTTCGCCACGGCCGCGGCCGCCGCGGGGACGCCGAGTTCCCCGGCGCCGCCCGGTTCCCCGTTGGCGGGCATGATGAAGATCCGCACGTCCGGTGGCGAATTCTTCTGCCGCGCGTAGTGGAACTGCGAATAACTGCCTTCCAGGGGCAGGCCCTTGTCGATGTGCAGCCCGGCGCGCAGGATCGTGGCGATCCCGTCGGTGAGCCCGCCCAGCAACTGGGCCTCCAGGCCGCGCGGGTTGATCGGACGGCCCACATCCGCGGCGATCACCGCCCTGGTCACCCGCGGGTTCTTCGGATCCCGCGCGTCGATCTCGATCAGGCACGCGGTGCACGACTTGTACTCCTCGTGGAAGGCCACGCCCTGGGCGCAGCCCTTCGGCATCGCGCGGCCCCAGGCGCCCGCCGAGGCGACCTTGTCCAGCACCGCGCGCTGCCGCTCGTTCTTCAGCGACTCCCGGCGGAACGCCACCGGATCCTTGCCCAGTTTCCGGGCGATCTCGTCCACCATGATCTCTTCGGACGTGCGCGTGGTGGCCGAGTACACCGAACGCCAGCTGCCGGTGTTCATCCGCAGCGGCACCTCGTTGAGCAACTCGGTCACCACGCCGAAGTTGTAGGGCACCTTCTCGGTGAGCGTGAAGACCGTCTGCGCGAAACTCAGGTTGCCGCCGACCGGCAGCTTGGCCGCGGTCGCGGTGAGAATCTCGCCGAGCCCGTGCCGGAAATCGGTTTCCACCGCGGCGACGCGTTGTTCGTAGGTGAGCACCTGCCCCAGCGCGAAGGTCGCCCGCAGCTTGTGGTGCGTGGCGGGCCGGGCCCGGCCGTGCCGCATGTCGTCGATGCGGCTCCACATCAGCTTGACCGGTCGTTTGACGGCCTTGGAGATCTGCGCGGCCTCCAGGGCCGCGTCGAAGAAGAGCTTCCGCCCGAAGGAACCGCCGCCCTGCACCACGTGCACGGTCACCTTGTTCTCCGGCAGCCCGAGTTCGCCCGCGATGGTCTGCTTCGCGACGATCGGCGACTTCAGCCCGGACCAGATCTCCGCGCGGTCCGCCCGCACGTCGGCGATCGCGCAGTTCGTCTCCAGCGGCGCGTGGCTCACGAACGCGAAGTCGAACTCCGCGTCGACGTGCTGGGTCAGGAGGGGTGGGATGACGAATGGAAGCGCGGCCGCGCGGAGCTTCTTACGAATGTCCGCATCGGACAGTCCGTCGATCGTGCCCGGTTTCCAGGTCACGTCGAGCGCGTTCTTCGCGTCGAGCGCCTGGCCGAAGGTTTCGGCGACGACCGCCACCCCGTTCGGGACCACCGCGAGGTCCACCACCCCGGGCATCGCGCGGACCGCGGCCTCGTTGTTGACCTTCTTGACGCTGCCCTTGATGGTCGGGGCGCGGCGCACCATCGTCGGCAGCGCGCCGGGCACGTCGAGGTCGAGGGTGTACTTCTTCCGTCCGGTCACCATGTCCCGGGCGTCCATACGCGACTGCGGCGTGCCGATCACCTGGTGCGCGGACTCCGGTTTCGGCGCGGCGGGCACGGCCGGGGCGGCCAGCCGCGCGGCCACCGCCGACAGGGCGCCGTACGAGGCGGTGCGCCCGTCCGGCGCGACCACGGTGGTGTTCCGGGTGCGCAGCCCGCCGGGTGCGGCCTTCCACTGCTGCGCCGCGGCGGTGATCAGCCGGGCGCGCGCCGCCGCCGCGGTCGCGCGGACCGGGCCGTAGAGCGAGCGCACCGAGTTCGAGCCACCGGTCAGCTGGTTGAACAACAGTTCGGGCCGGGCGTCGGCGAGCCGGACCTCGACGTCGGAGAGCCGGGCGTCCAGTTCCTCGGCGACCATCATCGCGACCGCGGTGTTGATGCCCTGACCGACTTCCGCGCGGGGCAGTTCCACCCGGATCTTGTTGTCCTCGCTGATTTCCAGCACCAGCATGCCGGAGGTCGGCAGGCCGGCGAGGATCAGCGCGTCGCCGAGGTCGACCACGTCCGGCACACCCGGCGGGCTGGGGATCGCCGCCTCGGCTTCCGCCGGGACGGCCGCGTCCGCACCGAGCCGGGTCGCGAAGGTCAGCGTCGGCGCGGCGACCACGAAGGTGAGGAACCGCCGTCGCCCGAGCGACCCCGAGCTTTCATCGACGAGCGGGGAGCGTGCCATGAGCGCCTCCTTGAGCTGTGACGCGCGACACTCTAGGCAGGCGCAAATGGCAGGGTCAACGGTAGGTAGTCACCCGGGCCCATCTGTGTTACCAGGTGACAGTTTCGGCGCCAGATTCTGTGGCGCGCCACAGCCGTCCCTGATCGGAACGGCCCAGCCGGGCATTCCAGCCGGTCGTGTCGAGGCTGGCGCGCCCGGCCCAACGATCACGGGCTGGGCAGAACGACCCGGCATCCCGGCTGCCGCGGGTGGGCGGGGTCGAGCTGGTTGAGGATCAGATCCGCCACGGTGAGATCGGCGGCCAGCCCGAAGTGCCCGGTGGCGTCGGTCGCGCAGTAGTCCTGGATCCACAGGTTCTTCGCGTTCGGCACCGGCGGGAAGACCAGGGTGTCGGCGGGAATGGTGAAGTCCGTGCGGCTGCCGATGGTCAGGTAGTTCACCCCCGCGGTGGTGCCGCCGCGGGCGTTGAGCCGGTTCCACAACTCGCCGTTCGCGAGGTCGAGGACCCCGAGCGTGCGGTCGGCGAGGCGGTGGATGATCTCGTCGGCGTTCGGCAGCAGGTGCACCAGGTTGTAGGCGAACGAGACGAGGTTGAAGCCCTGGTCGACCCGGTACGGGCTGCCCAGGCCGAGGTACGTGCGCACCTTGGGCGCGCCGCCGAGCACCTCGGTGTAGTAGCGCGCGAGGATCCCGCCCTGCGAATGGCCGATCAGGTCGAGTTTGGCGGCGCCCGTGGTGGCCAGCACCTTCTCCGCGAACTCCGCGACCGTGCGGGCCGAGGCCACCGGGTCGTCCAGCCCGATCAGGCCCGGCGGGACGAACGGGTCCTGACCGTAGTTCAGCGCGAAGACGCAGTAGCCCTCGTTGCGCAGGTAGGGCGCCAGGGCCGCGAAGTCCATCGAGATCGAGGTGAGGGTCGAGGGCACCAGGACCACCGGTTCCGGATGCGCGGCCGAGGGGCGGCACGACCAGTCGTTGGCCCCGGCCGGGGAGCCGTTCCAGTCGCGCAGACCCGCCTGCAGACCGGCGCCGAAGCCCCAGTTCACCTTGAGCGGCTCGGCGTTCGCCGTGCCCGCCGGGACGATCAGCCCCAGTACCGCCGCGCACGCGGCCAAACAGATCGCCAACCGTCGCACCGTGAACCTCCCTGTTCCCACCCGTCGCATCGGGGTGATCAACGAGTGAGGTTCGGTAAGGTCACTGATCAGTTACTCCGGGGCGCGTACATGATCACGGCGACGCCGAGCAGGCAGATCACCGCGCCGAGCAGGTCGTAGCGATCCGGCCGGTAGCCGTCGAGGAGCACGCCCCACAGCAGCGAACCGGCGACGAAGATGCCGCCGTACGCCGCGAGCACGCGGCCGAAATGCGCGTCCGGCTGGAGCGTCGCGACGAATCCGTAGGCGCCCAGCGCGACGATCCCGCCGAGCGCCCACAGCCAGCCGCGCTGCTCCCGCACGCCCTGCCACACCAGCCAGGCGCCCCCGATCTCGGCCAGCGCGGCGAGCACGAACAACGCCAGCGAACGGACGACGGTCACCGCGCCGCCTCTGCGAATGGCAGCGGGCACCGCGGGGTCGCGGCGCAGTCCGCCAGATCGTCACATCCGGCCGCGAGCGCGGCGCGCAGGGTGTCCCGGACGGCCCGCAGGTCGGCGATCTTCGCCTCGATCTCGTCCAGTTTGCCCGCGGCGCGCTGGTGCAGCCCGGTCCGGCGGCGCCGCCCCAGCAGTTCGGCGACCTCGCCGAGCGTGAAGCCGAGCCGCTGGGCCGTCTTGATCATCCGCAACCGGTCGACCGCCTCCGGCGGGTAGAGCCGGTGACCGCCGAGGGATCGCCCGGGCTCGGCGAGCAGGCCGCGCCGCTCGTAGTAGCGCAGCGTCTGCGGGTGCACCCCGGCGGCCTCGGCCAGTTCGCCGCTGCGCAGCCCGGCGCTCACCGGCGACCGGCCCGCTCGGCCAGCGCGTCGAGCACCTCGCGGTGGTTCGCCGGTACGCCGATGTCCAGCCGCAGCCGATCGGCGGCGGTGCGGGTCACGTCGAAGGTGAAGAAGGTGCAGCACTCGGTCTCTCGCCGCACCAGGTCCCGGACCGTCTCCTCGACGTCCGCTCCCCCGGCCAGCGTCAGCGTCAGGCGGGTCGGCTCCGGCCGGTCCAGCGCCCGCACGGCGGTCGCGAACAGGGCGTCGAACTCCGCCTCCCGCAGGGGCTGCTGCTCGGTGGGCAGCGTGCAGGACTCCGCCGCCCACGCGCTCTTCGGCTCGTGCTCGTTCATGCCCCCACGGTAAGCCCGTACCGCGGTACGGATTTCCAGTTAGGGTGCTTCTCCAGATGCCGGAAACGACGGCGCGTGAGCGCGGAAACGGAACGGACCAGATGCCATCGCTGACCCGAGTAGTCGTCGCGCCGGACAAGTTCAAGGGCACGCTGCCCGCGGACGGGGTCGCCGGAGCCATCGCCGCCGGGCTGCGGCGCGGGCATCCGGAGGTCGAGGTGCTCGAGTGCCCGATCGCCGACGGCGGGGACGGCACGGTCGCGGCCGCGGTGGCGGCGGGCTTCCGGCACGTTCCCGTGGTGGCCACCGGCCCGACCGGCAAACCGGTGCAGAGCGGGTACGCCCGCCAGGACGACACCGCGGTCGTCGAACTGGCGGCGGTGTCCGGGCTGAGCCTGCTGCCCGAGGGCGTCCCGGCCCCGCTGACCGCGAACACCCTGGGCGTCGGCGAACTGATCCGGACCGCGCTCGACGACGGCTGCCGCCGGATCGTGCTCGGGGTCGGGGGCAGCGCGGGCACCGACGGGGGCGCCGGGATCGCGGTCGCCCTCGGCGCGCGGCTGTACGACGCGCGCGGCGACGAGCTCGCCCCGGGCGGCGCGGCGCTGCTCGATCTGGACCGGCTCGACCTGAGCGGACTCGATCCGCGGCTGCGCGAGGTCGAGTTCGTGGTGGCCAGCGACGTGGACAACCCGCTGCTCGGCGAGCGCGGGGCGGCCGCGGTGTACGGGCCGCAGAAGGGCTCCACGCCCGAGGACGTCGCGTTGCTGGAATCCGCGCTGGCGCGGTGGTCGGAGTTCGTGCGCCGCGAACTCGGCGTGGATCTGGCCGGGGCGCCGGGAGCGGGTGCCGCGGGGGGCGCCGGGTACGCCGCGCTCGCGGTGCTCGGCGCGACCTTCCGGCCCGGCATCGACGTGATCCTGGAACTGACCGCGTTCGAAGACCGGCTGCCCGGCGCGAACCTGGTGATCACCGGTGAGGGTTCGCTCGACGAGCAAACCCTGCACGGCAAGGGCCCGGCCGGGATCGCGGCCACCGCTTCGGCACGCGGGATCCGGGTCGTCGCGATCGCGGGCCGGAACGCGCTGAGCCAGGAATCCTTGACTCAGCACGGGTTTTCCGCCGCCTACGGGCTCACCGACATCGAACCGGACGTGGCGCGCTGCATGTCGCACACCGCGGAACTCCTCGAGGAACTCGCCGCCCGGGTCGCCGACGACTGGCTCTAGCTCTGGCCGAACATCATGCGCCACTCGTCGAGGTTGCGCGGGCGGTAGACGAAGTTGTTCTGCCGCACCGACGAAAGCGGCGCCGACGGCTCGGCCGAGTACAGGTGCCCGGGGTAGACCACCGGATCGCCCGGGAGGTCGGCGAGCCAGCGCAGGCTCCGGTACATCGCGTCCGCGTCCCCGCCGGGGAAGTCGGTGCGGCCGCAACCCTCCAGGAAGAGCGTGTCCCCGGCCACCAACCGGCCGTCCACCAGGAAGCACTGGCTGCCCGGCGTGTGGCCGGGTGTGTGCAGCAGGCGGATCTCGACATCGCCGACGGTGAGCACGTCGTCGTGGTCGTGGGCGGCCAGATCGGTGGCGGACACGCCGGTGGTCCGGCGCACCCATTCGACCTCTTCGCGGTTGACGTGCACCGGCACCTGTTCGCGCGCGAGGAGATCGGCGAGCCCAGGCAGCGAGAAGCCCATCATCTCGCCGCCGACGTGGTCGGGGTGGTGGTGGGTGGCCAGCACGCCGGTCAGCCGCATATCGTCCGCCGCGAGCGCGTCGAGCAGGTCACCCACGGCGTAGGCGGGGTCGACGACGATCGCTTCCCGGGTCTCCCGATCGCCGATCAGGTAGGCGAAGTTGACCATCTGGGTGGCGACCGGATCACCGGACGCGTAGTCGCGGCCGGACAGCAGCTGCCGGAAGTACAGGCGATCGGACATGCGACCACCCTAACGACGATCAGCCGAACGGGGTTTTCGGGCGTTCCTGCCGCACGCCGTCGACGACCACGTCGACCCGCTCGTCCAGGAAGGCCACCAGACCGGCGATCTTCTGGCTCTCCGCGGTGGGCAGGCGGTAGTACCACGCGATGTCGGCGTGCAGCTGGTCGCCGATGCGCACCGACCAGTACTCCGCGTCCCCCTTGTACGGGCAGCGGGTGATCTTGTCGCTCGGTTCGACCAGATCCATCCGGACGTCGGTCTTCGGCAGGTAGTACCGCGTCGGCAGGCCGGTCTCGAAGAGCAGCCGCGGACTGCGCGATTCGGCGACGGTCACCCCGTCGATCTCGATCCGGACGTGCCGCGAACTGGCCAGGATGTCCACTCGCTTGTACGGGTCGCGGGGGTGGACGAAGACCTCCTCGTCCTCCTCGAACCAGGCGTCCATCGCGTCCCAGTCCAGCCGCACGTGCCCGCGGAGGGCCTCGATCGGCGAGTCGGTGTACTCGAGCGCGGCCTCCGGCGCCTCCCGGCCGTTCGCACGCACGGTGAACACCTGGGCTTCGCCCCGGCTGGGCGAATGCCGGACCTCGTCCGTGGCGACCAGAAGGTCCGCGTCCACGGCATCCTTCGGGAAGTAGTAGGCGGGGTAGTAAGGCACCTCCCAGACCAGCAGCGGCCGCACGGTGTCGGCGACGACCCGCCCGCCGAAGAACGCCCGCACCCGCTTGGCCCCCGGTTCCACCCGTACTCGCCCGCGACCTTCGCTCATACCGCGCACAACCGCCCGGCCGCCCGGGCACTTCCCGGATGTGCCGCCCGTCACAGTCGATCGATCCGGTGCGAAATGGTTTTGCGAATAGAACATCCGGTTACCATCGATTCATGCCTACCCCCGGGGCGCCCGATCCGGATCTGGTCTTCCTGCTGCAGCAAGCCAGCCACGCGCTGGAGACCGAGATGGCGGTGAAACTCGCCGAACTCGGCATCACCCCGCGCTGGTACTGCGTCCTCACCAAGGCGATGCCCGGCGACCGGACGCAGAGCCAGATCGCCGAGCTGTCCGCACTCGACAAGACCACCATGGTGGTGACGGTCGACGAACTGGAGAAGGCCGGGCTGGCGGAGCGAAAGCCGTCCGCCACCGACCGGCGTGCCCGGATCGTCGCGGTCACCGAGAAGGGCGCCCGGATCGTCGCCGACGCGCACCGGATCGTCACCGGGATCTACGAGGACGTGCTCGCCTCCGCGCCGGGCGGCACCCGGGAACCGTTCGTCACCGCGCTCACCGGACTGGTCGGCGACCGGCTGTCCACCCCGCCGCACACCGAACGCCCGATCCGGCGGCACGCGCGACGCGCCACCTGAACACGCACCGAACGCCGCATTGAGGTTTCTCCGTGAGTTGGCGGCGCGGTGCCGCCGCCGCGAGTTGCACACTCAGGCACGCGAGTTACACGTTCGGGCACGCGAGTTGCACACTCGGGCAGGCGGGTTGTCCGTGTGGGACCCCTCAGGGCGCATTCGGGCTGCCGGATGCGGGGTGCGGGGTGCGGGATCCGGCGGGTTCCCGATCGCGGTGGCCACCGGGGAGCCGACCGGTGTCGCGGGTGGTCCCGAGTGTGTATTTCGCTTGCCCGAATGTGTAGTTCACTTGCCTGAGTGTGGAACTCGGCGACCGGAACGAGACTCGCCCCAGCGGGCCCCGCCCGCTCGCGAGTCCCCCGTTTCGGTAGGCGAGTTCGCACCCGGGCACCCGGTGCGAAGCCGCACACTGAGCAACCTCATTGGGTGCTTGCCCGGCGGTCAGGGCATGGGGAGGCGGGTGGCGGCCTGGTCCCAGGGGGCGGCCGGTTCGCATGGGGTGTAACGGCGGAGGGTGCAACCGGCGCGCACGAGCGCCCGCAGTTCCGGCAGGCCGCCGCGCACCGCGCCCACCGCCCGCGCCTGCACCAGGGCGTTCCCGAGGGCCGTGGCCTCGGCGGGCCCGGCCACGACCGGCAGCCCGCAGGCGTCCGCGGTGAGCTGGCAGAGCAACTCGTTCCGGACCCCGCCGCCCACCAGGTGCACGACCTCGATCTCCTTGCCGGACAACCGTTGCGCCGCACGCAGGGTGTTCCGGTAGGCGAGCGCGAGGCTGTCCAGCACGCACCGGGTGGTCTCGGCGGGGGTCGCGGGTTCGGGCTGGCCGGTGTCGGCGCACCACCGCCTGATCCGGGCCGGGATGTCCCCGGGCGCGAGGAAGACCGGATCACCCGGATCGATCACCGACCGCAGCGGCGGGCACCCGGCGGCCTCGGCCAGCAGCCCGTCGAGGTCCGGATTCCCCCACGCCCGCCGGGATTCCTGCAGCAGCCACAGGCCCATGACGTTGCGCAGGTAGCGGATCGTCCCGTCGACGCCGCCCTCGTTCGTGAAGTTCGCCAGGCGGCTCTCCTCGGTCAGCACCGGCGCGGAGAGTTCCACGCCGACCAGTGACCAGGTGCCGCAGGACACGTACCCGAACCGCTCCCCCGTCGCGGGCACCGCGACCACGGCGGACGCGGTGTCGTGCGAACCGACCGCGGTGACCGGCACCGGCCCGGGCAGCCCGGCATCCAGGGTGACCGTGCCGGTCAGTTCGCCCGCCGGGTCACCGGGTTCCCGCAACGCCGAGAACAGTTCGGCGCGGATGCCGAGTTCGGCCATCAGCCCGGTCGCCCAGTGTCCACTGTGGATATCCAGTAGCTGGGTCGTGGAAGCGTTGGTGCGTTCGGTGCCGAGCACCCCGGTCAGCCAGTAGGAGATCAGGTCCGGGATCAGCAGCAGGTGCCGCGCCGCGGCCAGGCGGGCCGAGACCGCCTCGGACATCACCTGGAACAGCGTGTTGATCGGCAGCAGCTGCAGACCGGTGACCGCGTAGAGCCGATCGGCGGGCACTTCGTCGAGCACCCATTCGGTGACGCCGTCGGTCCGGTGGTCCCGGTAGTGCACCGGCAGCCCGAGCAGCGAACCGTCCGCGTCGAGCAGGCCGTAGTCCACCGCCCAGGAATCGACCCCGATACTGGCCAGCCGCGGGCCGCGGCGCCCGATGACCCGCAGGCCGTCCAGAATTCCGCGGTACAGCCCGGGAACGTCCCAGTACAGCGTCTTGCCCAGGTGCACCGGCAGGTTCGCGAACCGGTGCGCCTCGGTCAGCTCGATCCCCTCGGGACCGACCTCGGCCAGCATCACCCGCCCGCTCGAGGCGCCGAGATCGACCGCCGCGACCGCTGTCACCATCGACCTCCGCTCATCTCAGGAATGCCGCGGCCACACCGGAATCGACCGGGATGTGCATTCCCGTGCTGCGCGAGAGTTCCCCCGCGGTCAGCACGAACACCGCGGCCGCCACGTGCTCGGGCAGCACCTCGGCCTTGAGCAGCGTGCGTTTCGCGTAGAAGGCGCCGAGTTCGGACTCGGGCACCCCGTACACCGCCGCGCGCTGCGCGCCCCAGCCCCCGGCGAAGATCCCCGATCCGCGGACCACCGCGTCCGGGTTGACCCCGTTCACCCGGATCCCGAGCGGCCCCAGTTCGGCCGCCAGCAGCCGCACCTGATGCGCCTGATCGGCCTTCGCCGCGCCGTAGGCCACGTTGTCCGGGCCCGCGAACACCCCGTTCTTGCTCACGATGTAGATCAGGTCCCCGCCGAGTCCCTGCTCGGCCATCAGCCGCGCGGCCGCCCGGGACACCAGGAACGAACCCCGGGCCATCACCCGGTGCTGCAGGTCCCAGTCGCCGTCGGTGGTTTCCACCAGCGGTTTCGACACCGACAGCCCGGCGTTGTTCACCACCAGATCGACCCCGCCGAACGCCAGGCACGCGCGAGCGAACGCGGCGTCCACGGCGGCCGTGTAGGACACGTCCGCCTCCACCGCCACCGCCACGTCCGCGACCCGCGCCGCACCGGCGCCCGCGTCCGCCGCGACCGCGCCCGCCCGGTCCGGGTCCAGATCGGCCACCACGACGCACGCCCCCTCGGCGGCCAACCGGCACGCGGTCGCCCGGCCGATCCCGGAACCGCCGCCGGTCACCAGCGCCACCCGCCCGGCCAGGGGTTTCGGCGCGGGGCGGCGGCGCAGTTTGGCCTCCTCCAGTGCCCAGTACTCGATCCGGAACTTCTCGGCTTCCGGGATCGGCCGGTACTCCGAAAGCGCCTCCGCGCCCCGCATCACGTTGATCGCGTTGACGTAGAACTCCCCGGCGACCCGCGCGGTCTGCTTGTCCGCGCCGAAGGAGAACATGCCGACCCCGGGCACCAGCACGATCGCCGGATCGGCGCCGCGCATCGCGGGCGAATCCGGGATCGCGTACCGCTCGTAGTAGGCCTGGTAGTCGCGCCGGTATTCGGCGTGCAGCTCGCGCAGGCGCTCGGTGACCTGGAACAGCGGCGCGTCGGCCGGGGTGTCCAGCACCAGCGGCCGGACCTTGGTGCGCAGGAAGTGATCGGGGCAGGACGTGCCCCGCGCGGCCAGTTCCGGCATCCGGTCCCGGGACAGGAAGTCCAGGACCTCCTCGGTGTCGAGGTAGTGGCCGAGCTGGAAGCGTCCGGTGTCCGCCCGGCTCGAGGTGGACGCCAGGCCGCGCAGCAGCGGCGCGAGCGCGGCCGCGCGTTCGTGCCGGATGGCCGTCGGCAGCGGCACCCACTCCGGACGCACCGGCCCGAACGGATCGGGACGGCCCCGGCGTTCGATGAACTCCTGCGCCCGCCGGATGATCTCCAGCGAATTGTCGCGGCACCGGGCGGAATCCGGCCCCCACGCGGTGATGCCGTGCCCGCCGAGCACCACGCCGATCGCCTCCGGATCGCGGCGCTGGATCTCCGCGATGTCCAGGCCCAGCTGGAATCCCGGCCGCCGCCAGGGCACCCAGGCCACCCGGTCGCCGAAGCATTCGCGCACCAGTTCCGGGCCGTCGGCGGCGGTGGCCAGCGCGATCCCCGCGTCCGGATGCAGATGATCCACGTGCGGGGCGGTGACCAGCCCGTGCATCGCGGTGTCGATCGACGGCGCCGCGCCGCCCTTGCCGTGCAGGCAGTAGTCGAACGCGGCGACCATCTCGTCCTCGCGTTCCACCCCGGGGTACACGTCGGCGAGCGCGCGCAGCCGGTCCAGCCGCAGCACCGCCAGGCCGGACTCGGTGAGCGTGCCGAGATCCCCACCGGATCCCTTGACCCACAACAGTTCCACATCGGTGCCGGTGACCGGATCCGGCGCTTTCGCCTTCACCGAAGCGTTTCCGCCCGCGTAGTTGGTGTTCCGCGGATCGGTGCCGAGAACATGGCAGCGGTCCAGCAGTTCGGTGACCTCGACCGGCGTGCCCATCAAGCACCCCATCCCATCGCCGCGCCTCCCGCTCGCTCTTCCTCGATCCGCTGCTGGTAACCGCCGCGGTGGTAGGCCGCGAGCGGATCCGGATCGAGCCCGGCGTCCCGGCGGACGTCCGCGAGCAGGGGCCGGACATCGGTGCTGAACGCGTCCATCAGCACCGCGTGCGCACCGAGCACGTCGCCGCTCACCTGCGCCTGACCGAGCCGCGCGCGATCGACGAGCAACGCCTTGGCGGTGGCCTCCTGCACGTTCATGATCGAGCGGATCATCGCCGGAACCTTCGGTTCCAGGTTATGGCACTGGTCCAGCATGAACTCGACACCCGAATCCGGTTCGAGCGCTCCGGCGCCCTCGATCTCGTGCAGGATCCGGAAGAGCTGGAACGGATCCGCGGCGCCGACCAGGAGATCGTCGTCGGCGTAGTTGCGGCTGTTGAAGTGGAATCCGCCGAGCCGCCCCTCGCGCAGCAGGATCGTCACCAGGAACTCGATGTTCGTCCCCGGCGCGTGGTGCCCGGTGTCCACCAGGACCTGGGCCCGTTCGCCGAGCCGCAGGCACTGCGCGAACGACGTACCCCAGTCGGGCACGTCCATGGTGTAGAAGTGCGGTTCGAAGAACTTGTACTCCAGCAGGAGCCGCATCGACTCCGGCATCCGGTCGTACACCTCGCGCAGGGCCTCGCCCATCCGGTCCTGCCGGGCGCGGATGTCGTCCTGGCCCGCGTAGTTCGTCCCGTCCGCCAGCCACACCGAAAGCACCCGCGAACCGGTCGCGCGGCCGATCTCCACGCATTCCAGCAGATGATCGACGGCCTTGCGGCGCACCGCCGGATCCGGATTGCAGACGCTGCCCAGCCGGTAGTCGTCCTCCTGGAACACGTTCGGGTTGATCGCCCCGAGAGCGATGCCGCGATCGGCGGCGTACCGCGCCAGCGCCCCGAAATCGTCGACCCGGTCCCACGGGATGTGCAACGCGATGCTCGGGGCGACCCCGGTCAGCTCGTGCACCTTGGCCGCGTCGTCGATCTTCTCGTACGGCGTGCGCGGAATGCCGGCCTGCGCGAAGACCTTGAACCGGGTGCCCGAGTTCCCGTACGCCCAGGACGGCGTTTCGATGCGCTGGGCACGCAGGATCCGCCGCGCGCGGGTGGCCGTGTCTTCGTTCATCGAGCCTTCCTCAGAAGTCGAACCGGTCGATGTTGTCCTTGGTGAACACCGTGGGCGGGCCGAGCACGACTTCCCCGGACCTGCCGATCGCGTACTCGCCGAGATTGCCCGCCTTGAACTTCTGCCCTGCCGCACCGGTGATCTGCCCGGAGGCGAGCGCGGCCGCCGCGTAGGTCGCCAGGTAGCCGAGTTTCGCGGGCTCCCACAGCGCGAACGAGGTGAGCGTGTCGTTCTTGACGTATTCCCGCATCTGGTTCGGGGTGCCGAGCCCGGTGAGCGCGACTTTGCCCTTGTACTCGGACGAGCCGAGGTAGCGGGCCGCGGCGGCGAGGCCGACCGTGGTGGGCGAGATGATGCCCTTGAGGTTCGGATGCGCCTGCAGCAGGCCCTGGGTCTTCTGGAACGAGGTCTGGTCGTCGTCGTTGCCGTAGGCGATCTCGACCAGTTTCAGCTGTGCGTACTCCGGTTTGGCCAGTTCCCGCTGCATGATGTCGATCCAGGTGTTCTGGTTCGTGGCGTTCGCGGTCGCGGAAAGGATGGCGAACTCCCCCGACCCGCCGATCGCCTTCGACAGCAATTCCACCTGTTTCACCGCGATCTCGCCAGAGTCCACCTGGTTGACGAACACGTCCCGGGCGTCCTCGGCCACGTCCGAATCGAGCGTGACCACCTTCATGCCCTGCGCCCGCGCGGTTTTCAGCGCCGGGGCGACCGCGTTCTCGTCGTTGGCCGCGAGGACCAGCACGTCCTGCCGTTGCTGTGCCGCGGTGTTGATGTAGGTGACCTGGGAGGCGGCGCTGGCTTCGGACGGGCCGGTGGCCTTCACCGCGGCCTGGAACTCCGCGGCGGCCTGTTCGACTCCCTTGCCCACCACGGTGAAGTACGGGTTGTTCACCTGCTTGGGCAGGTAGGTGACCTTGAGCCCGGTTTTCAGCTTGGCGTCCGGATTGGCCGCGGCGGTGTTGCCGGGCTGGTTGCCCTGCTGCCCGGCGCTGTCCTTCGTGGTGCCGCCGCACGCGGTCAGGGTGAGCGCGCAGAGCGCCAGCGCGGCGATCGCGGTTCTGGTCATGGTGGTTGTCGCCTTCCTGCCGGAACGGAACTGAGGAAGCGGTTGGCGAGGACCCCGGCGAGCAGCAGCAGGCCGGTGACCACGGTGAGCGTCTCGGTCGAAACGTCGTCCAGGATCAGCAGGTTGCGCAGCCCGCCGAGCAGCAGGACACCGGCGAGGACGCCGCCGAGCGTGCCGCGGCCGCCGAAGATCGACACCCCGCCGAGCAGGACCGCGGCCACCACGGCCAGTTCGAGGCCGTTGCCGTTGTCCGCGCGGGCGCTGGAAAACCGCAGTGTGTAGACGATTCCGGCGAGCGCGGCGACGGCACCGGTGAGCACGAACAGCACGAGTTTCGTGCGTTTCACCCGGATGCCCGAGAACCGCGCGGCCTCGGTGTTGGCGCCGATCGCGAAGGTGGCCCGGCCGAACGAACTCGCGTGCAGCAGGACGCCGAAGATCACCGCGAGCACCGCGCAGGCCAGGATCGGATAGGGCAGCCAGGTTCCGGGCACCGGTTCGATGCCGAACTTCGTGTAGCTGGCGGGGAAATCGGCGACCGCGGTGTCGCCGAGCAGGACGAGCGCCAGGCCGCGGTAGAGCGCGAGCGTGCCGATGGTGACCGCGAGCGAGGGCAGGCCGAGGGAAGTGACGAGCAGGCCGTTGACCGCGCCGCACAGCGCGCCCACCACGAGCACGAACGGCAGGATCGCCTCCAGCGGCCAGCCCGCGTTCCACAGCGTGCCGATCAGCGCGCTGGACAGGCCGAGCACCGAAGCGACCGACAGGTCGATCTCCCCGGCGACGATCACGCACGTGAGCGGCAGCGCGATCAGCGCGATCTCGCCGATGTCCAGGCCGAGGTAGAACAGGTTCTGTCCGGAGAGGAACGTTCCGCCGGTCCGGGCCGAGCCGGCGATCGCTACCGCGGCGAGCAGCAGCACGAGCGCGGTCTCCCAGCGCAGCAGTCCGCGCAGCCGGTCAGCCATGGTTCCTCCTCCGCAGGCTTCTGGCCAGCCGCAGCGAGACGACCCGGTCGACGGTGATCGCCGCGAGCAGCAGCGCGCCGGTGACCGCCTGCTGCCAGAACGCGGGCACCCCGAGCACCACCAGGCAGCCGGAGATCGTGCTCAGCAGCAACGCGCCGAGCGCGGCCCCGAGCACGCTCCCGGAACCGCCGAAGATCGCCACCCCGCCGACCACCACCGCGGCGACGACCTGGAGTTCCAGCCCGGTGCCCGCGGCCGCGTCGACCGTGCCGTAGCGCGCGGTCCACAGCGCACCGGCCAGCCCCGCGATCGCGCCGGAGACCGCGAAGGCGGCGAACACCCGGCGCCCCACCGGAATCCCGGCGAGCACGGCGGCTTCGGGCTGGGAGCCGATCGCGTACAGCTCGCGCCCGGATCGGTACGAGCGCAGGAAGAACCAGGCGACGACCACGGCCAGCAGCGTGATCAGCACGAGGTGCGGCACGCCGAGCACGCGCCCGCTGCCGAGCGAGAGCAGGCCTTCGGGCAGCTCGGCCGCGTTGACCTGGGTGCCGTGCGCGAACGCGAAATCCAGCCCGCGGAAGACGTAGAGCGTGCCGAGCGTGACCACCAGGCTCGGCACCCGGCCCAGCGAGACCACCAGCCCGTTGCCGGTCCCGCACGCGATCCCGATCAGCACGCCGATCGCGAGGTACGCGACGACGGGCAGGCCGCGGTGCGCGGCCGCGAGATCGGCGGTGACGAACGCGGACAGGCCGAGCACCGAACCGACCGACAGATCGACGTTGCGCGTGATCACCACGATCGTCTGGCCGACCGCGAGCAGCGCGATGATCGAGGCGTTCAGCAGCAGGTCGCGGATGCTCTGCGGTTCGGCGAACCGCGGGTTGGCGAGCGCGGTGCCGGCGATCACGACGACGAGCACACCCGCGATGCCCAGTTCGCGGATCCGGCCCGCCCGATCGATCAACCGCCGGGCGTTTCCCTTACCCGGGGTTTCCGGTGGCGCGGCGGTGACCGTCACGCGGACCTCCCCGCCGCCGCCAGCGCCACGGCCTCCTCGGTGGCCTCGGCACGCGGCAGTTCCGCGGCGAGGCGTCCCTCGTGCATCACCAGCACCCGGTCGGCCATGCCGAGCACTTCCGGCAGTTCCGAGGAGATCATCAGCACCGCGACCCCGTCCGCGGCGAGTTCGGAGAGCAGGCGGTGCACCTCGGCCTTGGTGGCGACGTCGATGCCGCGCGTCGGCTCGTCGACGATGAGCACCCGGGGCCCGCGGGACAACCACTTGGCGAGCACGACCTTCTGCTGGTTGCCGCCGGAGAGCACGCCGACCGGATCGGTCAGCCGGGCGAACTTCAGCCGGAGTTTCACCGCCCAGTCCCGGGCGAGCGCGCGTTCGTCGCGGCGGCGGATCAGCCCGCCCCGGCTCAGCGCGCCGAGCGAGGCGAGCCCGGCGTTGCGTTCGATCGAGGCGTCCATGACCAGCCCCTGCTGGCGACGGTCCTCGGGCACGAAACCGATTCCGGCGGCCATCGCGGCGGTCGGCGAACCGTTCGGCAGCGGTCTGCCGCGCACCCGCACCTCGCCCGCGTCCAGCCGGTCGATGCCGAACACCGCGCGGGCCACCTCGCTGCGCCCGGCGCCGACCAGCCCGGCGAGCGCGACGATCTCCCCGGCACGCAGGTCGAAGGAGACGTCGGTGAACACGCCTTCCCGGGTGAGCCGCCGCGCCGCCAGCACGGTCTCGCCGGGGACGCTGTCCTGCTTGGGAAACAGCGCGGACAGTGCGCGGCCGACCATCCGGCGCACCAGATCGTCCGGGGTCTTCCCGGCGAGCGCGCCGGACCAGACGAGTTCGCCGTCCCGGAGCACGGTCGCCCGCGTGCAAAGCTCGAAGACCTCGTCCAGCCGGTGCGAGACGAACAGCACCGCCACCCCGTGTTCGAGCAGCGCCCGGGCCACCCCGAACAACCGGCCGGTCTCGGCCGGGGACAGCGCCGCGGTGGGCTCGTCCATCACGATCACGCGCGCGTCGAAGGACAGCGCCTTGGCGATCTCGATGACCTGCTGGTCGGCGATGGACAGGCCGCGGGCCGGGCGCGCGGGATCGAGGTCGACGCCCAGCCGGTCGAACAGCGCGCGCACCGTCGCGTGCAGGGCGCGGGTGTCGATCCGCCGCCCGGCCCGGAGCGGCTGGCGGCCCATGAAGACGTTCTCGGCGACGGAAAGATCGCCGAACAGCGTGGGTTCCTGGTAGATCACCGCGATACCGGCGGCACGCGCGTCGCCGGGACCGGTGAACCGCCGCGGCAGGCCGTCCACCAGCAGCGCGCCGCGTTCCGGCCGGTGCACCCCGGCGAGCACCTTGATCAGGGTCGATTTTCCCGCGCCGTTCTCGCCGAGCAGGGCGTGCGCGGTGCCCGGTTCCAGCAGGAGGGAAACCTCGGACAGGGCACGCACCGGGCCGAAGTTCTTCGACACCCCGCGCAGCTCGACGACCGGGGCCGAGGCGTTACCAGAGGGCTGCTGCACCGGGCCACTCCTCCGCGTGAATAAATCGTTTCAATCACGGGGCCTGAGCTAGCGTGCGGGTTCGGTGTGATTTGTGTCAAGTGGTGTTGAGACGTTTCAAGTTAGGATGCGCGGGTGGAGCAGGGATGAAGCCGCCGGTCAGCATGCGCGAGGTGGCCGAACGGGCCAAGGTCTCGCTGGGCACCGTGTCGAACGTGCTGAACAAGCCCGAAATGGTGGCCGCGGGGACCCGGGAACGCGTTCTCGCGGCGATCTCCGAGCTCGGGTTCGTGCGCAACGAGTCCGCGCGCCAGCTGCGCTCGGGTACCGCGCGCGCGATCGGCCTGGTCGTCCTGGACGTGGGAAACCCGTTCTTCACCGATGTCGCGCGCGGGGTCGAGGAGGCGGCAAGCCGGGCCGGGCACGCGGTCATCCTGTGCAACAGCGACGAATCTCCGGCACGCGAGGCGCGGCACCTGGAACTGCTGGCGGAACAACGGGTGCACGGCGCGCTGATCACCCCGGCGGGCGCGTCGCTGGACGGGATCCGGCGACTGCAGCAGCGCGGGGTTTCGGTGGTGCTGCTGGATCATCCGAGCGAGGAAGCGGATCTGTGCTCGGTCGCCGTCGACGACCGGACCGGCGGCGAACTGGCGATCAACCACCTGCTGGCCGAGGGCTACCGCGAGATCGTGCTGGTGAACGGTCCCGCGCGGATCCACCAGGCACGCGAGCGCCGGCGGGGCGCCTTCGACGCGCTGCGCAAGGGCGGGCACGACCGGAACCTGCTCACCGTGCTGGAAGTCCCGGCGCTCAACGTGGCGTGCGGGCTGCGCGCCGGGGAGGAACTGCTCGCGCGCCGGTCGACTCCCCCGGCGGTGTTCTGCGCCAACGATCTGCTCGCCCTCGGTGTGCTGCAGGCCATGGTGCGCGCCGGAAAGCGGGTGCCGGAGGAGGTCGCGATCGTCGGCTACGACGACATCGATTTCGCCGCCGCGGCCGCGGTGCCGCTGACCTCGGTCCGGCAACCCCGCGAGCTGATCGGCCGCACCGCGGCGGAACTCGTGATGGCCGAGTCGACCGCCCGCGAACACCACGAACATCAGCGGGTGCTGTTCACCCCGGAACTGGTCGTCCGCGAATCCAGCCGCCGCCCGCGCCGCCGCCGGCAACCGACCGGACAACGGTCGTGAGTGGACAGACCGGTTCTAACCGGCCGGAACACTCACGACCCCGAGGCTCGGCGCCCTCGCGTGTGCGGGGGATGCCTACCCGCGCGCGGTGATTTGCTGGACGGCCCATTCGTTGCCGTCCGGATCGGCGAAGAAGGCGAAGCCGACGTTGTTGAGGTCCTCGCCCTCCTTGCTCGGGCGGAAACCCTCCGGACCGGCGACCTGGACCTCGCTGACTTCCACTCCGCGTTCGGCGAGTTCTTCGCGCGCCGCGTGGACGTCGGGTACCACGAGCTGCAGGCCCTTCAGGGAACCCGGCGGCATCTGCGGGACAACACCTTCGCCCACCACGATCGAGCAACCCGAACCGGGCGGGGTGAGCTGGACGATGCGGTTCCCCTCGCCGAACCTGCTGTCGTGGTCCACGGCGAAACCGACCTTCTCGGCGTAGAAGGCCTTGGCGCGGTCCAGATCCGCGACGGGGACCACGACCACTTCCAGGGTCCACTTCATGCGGTGACGTCCTTTCGTTGCTGGGCGAGCAGTTCGGCGAGCCGGTCGTAGCCTTCGCCGACACCGCGTTCCATCGGGGATGCGAGCACCAGATCGCGGACCTCCCGCGACGGGAAGAGCAGGGTGCTGGTCATGGTGGTGCGGCCGCCGTCCTCGGTGAGGACCGTGGTGACCAGTGCCTCGCCCGGAAACCACTGGTCGTCGTAGGACTCGGTGTAGACCAGGCGATCGGGCGCGGAGATTTCGCGGTACACGCCGCCGTGGCCCATGTCGGCTCCACCCGGTCCGCGGGAGACGAACCGCCACGCGCCGCCCACGCGCAGATCGATCTCGCAGACGACGAGGTGCCAGCCCCGGGCGCCGAACCACTGCCTGAGCAGTTCGGGTTTGGTCCAGGCGTCGAAGACCAGGCGGCGCGGGGCGTCGAACCCGCGCGTCAGCACGATTTCCGTCTCGCTCGGCGTGGTTACGCGCACGGTGTTCATGCCCGCCCTTCCTCGTCGGCCTTGAGCCGGCCGAGCAACGAGTCCAGCTGCCGGAAGTTCTCTTCCCAGTAGTCGCGGTAGTTCTCCAGCCAGTCGGTGGCCGCCTTGAGCGGGCGCGCCTCCAACCGGCACGGCCGCCGCTGCGCGTCCCGGCCCCGCGAGACGAGCCCGGCCCGCTCCAGCACCTTGAGGTGCTTGGAAATCGCGGGCTGGCTCATCGCGAAGGGCGCCGCCAGTTCGGTCACGGTGGCCGCACCCGAAGCCAGGCGGGCGAGGATGGCCCGCCTGGTCGGGTCGGCCAATGCCGCGAACGTGGCGTCGAGCCGCTCGTCTTCATAACCAAGTAGTTTCATAACCACCTGGTTTTGTACTTGCCTAGCGGCGGGCTGTCAAGCGGTTCAGGTACTCGGTGACCCGCGCCGCGCGATCGGTGACCAGGCCGAGGTACCCGTCGGGCCGGATCAGCACCAGGTCCCCGTCCGCCACTTCGTAGGCCCGCCGCAGCGCCCCCTCGGCGTCGACCAGGTCCCCGTGCTCGGCCACGGTGTGCACCGCGACCTCGGGCCCGAAGTCCACACCCGGATCGGCGCCGCAGGCCAGCAATGTCCACTGTGGACCACGCAGGACCTCGAACAGCCGCACCGGTTTCCCGGCGCGGGTGCGCACCGGCGCGTCGGGGGCACGGTCCCCCGCGCGGATCCGGCCGCCGGGTGCGCGGTCGTCGACCGCCAGCGGCCCGTCCCGGTAGGTGATGTCCAGCTGGTGGATCGCCGGGGCCGAACCGGGCGGCGCGGTGGTCGCGCGGAAGTTCCGCCGGTGCATCAGCGTGCTCACGTCGAGCACCTCGGCGGCCACCGGGATCCGCTCGTCGGAGTAGGTGTCGAGCACCGCGTCCGGCGCGCCGCCGAGCACCGCGGCGAGTTTCCAGCCGAGGTTGTAGGCGTCCTGGATGCTCGTGTTCAGGCCCTGGCCCGATGCCGAGGAATGCACGTGGGCGGCGTCCCCGGCGAGGAACACCCGGCCGATCCGGAACCGCTCGGCCATGCGGACGTTGATCCGGTACAGCGAGATCCAGTTCAGCCCGGACAACCGGATGTCGTCCCGGCCGGACCGCTCCTCGAGCAGTTTCCGGACCGTGGCCAGGCTCAGTTCCGGCTCCTCGCCTTCGGCCACCGCGGCGACGAACTGGTAATGCTCGCTGCCCGGCAGGTTCCACAGCGAGAACCGGTCGGTGATGTCCCCGCCACGGGTGAACATGTGGCAGCGGACGCCCTCGAGGCCCTCGGCGCGGACATCGCCGATGAGCGTCCGCTCGGTCTCGTAGGTCTCCCCCGCGAAGCCGACCCCGAGTTGCTTGCGCACGAAGCTGCGCCCGCCGTCGGTGCCGACGAGGTACTCGGCACGCACGCGTTCGGTCCGGCCCTCCCGGCTCAGCGTGGCGACCACGCCCTCGGCGTCCTGGGTGAATCCGGTCAGCTCGGTGCCGAACTCCACCCGGCCGCCGAGTTCGGTGAGGCGGTCGCGCAGGATCTCGTCGGTGCGCCACTGCGGGATGAGCCACGGCCGCGGGTAGGGGACGTCGGATCCGGACGGGAACTCGGTGCCGAGCATCTCCTCCAGCCGCCGCTCCCAGACCACCTCCTGGCCCGAGTAGAGCCGGAACGGCGGAAACGGCGCCCCACCGGCGAGCACGGCGTCGAGCACGCCGAGATCCTCGAACACCTCCAGGGTCCGCGGCTGCAGTCCCTTGCCCCGGGATCCCGGGAACAACCGCGGCGCCTTGTCGACGACACGGCACGCGACGCCGCGGCGCGCGAGTTCGACGGCCAGGGTCAGGCCGCTCGGCCCCGCGCCCGCGATCAGGACGGGAACATTTGATGTCACTGGAATTCCTCAAGAGTTGGTGGGCAGCAATGGGAGCAGTACGTCGTCCACGACCCGCGTGACGAACGCGTCGTCGAGGGGCAGGCCGACGGTGAGCTGGCGCAGGATCATCGCCTCCGCCACGTCGTGCACCAGGGTTCCGTCCACGTCCGCGGGCAGGTCGCCGCGCGCGACGGCCCGGTCCAGGCTCGCGGCGAACGGGGAAAGCTCCTCGTCCTCGGTGTGCTCGTGCAGGGCGGCGGCGAGTTCGGTGTCGTACCGCGCGGCGGCGATCAGCGCGTTCAGCATGCCCAGGTACTCGTCGGTCGCCTTGTCCCGCAAGGCTTCCAGCACGGCCACCAGATCGCCGCGCAGCTCGCCGGTGTCCCGGATGACCAGGTTGAACTCGCTGTCGTACGCGTCCAGCGCGGCCTTCACCAGTTCCGCCTTGTTGCGCCACCGGCGGTAGATCGTGGCCTTGCTGGCCCGCGCCCGCGCGGCCACCGCGTCCATGGTGAGCGCCTGGTAGCCCACCTCCCCGAGCAACTCGGTGACGGCCTGGAGGATGGCCCGTTCCCGCACCTCGCCCCGCGTCATCACACCTCTAACTGAACGAAACCGTACCGTACACTTCGATACGATACGGTTCCCTCCCACGCGCTGTCAAACCTCGTCAGACCCGGTACTCCGCCAGCTCGACGGCATTGGCCGCCTCGGCGATCGGCTTGATCATCATCCGGAGCATGGCGTCCTTACCCGGAAGGTGCGGCATCATGCGCATCAGCTGCCCCTGGAACCACGCCCCCGCCGCGCTCTTCGGCGCCATGTGCTTGACCGAGTCCCGCCCGAGTTTCTGGTTCTTGGCGACGAAATCGCGCAACACGTCCTGGTAGCGGGCGAACGCGAGCTGATGATCCCCGCGCGCCGCCGCGAGTTCCCCGGCGAGGACGTACGCGCCGACCAGGGCGAGGCTCGTCCCCTGCCCGGAGGCGAGCGAAGGCCCGTACGCGGCGTCCCCGAGCAGCGCGACCCGCCCGGCCGACCAGCGGTCCAGGTGGATCTGGCTGATCGTGTCGAAGTAGAAGTCGCCGGCCGTGCCCGCGGCTTCGAGCAGGCGCGGGATCGCCCAGCCGTCCCCGGCGAAGGCCTCGGCCACGATCCGCCGCTGTGCCGCGAGATCGCGGCGGTCGTAGGTCAGCGGCGGCGAGGCGAACAGGAAGCACGCCTTGGCCTCGGCGGCCCGGCCCGCGCTGTAGAGGTTCACCATCTTGCCGCGGGCCCGGTAGAGCATCCCCCAGTGATCGAGCCCCAGGTGGTTGGGCACGGTGGCGACCGCGACGTAGTGGCCGAGATGGCGGACGAACCGGGACTCCTCGCCGAAGACCCTGCCGCGGACATTGGAGTGCAACCCGTCCGCGCCGATCACCAGATCGAACGCCCGGGGCGCGTTCCGCTCGAAGGTGACCTCGACTCCGTGCTCCCGCTGGGTCATCCCGGTGATCGAGTCGTCGAACAGGTACTCGATCTCGTCCGCGGTGAGCTCGTGCAGCAGCCGCGACAGGTCCCCGCGCATGATCTCGACATCGCCCTCGACGTGCATGCCGTAGGCGTCGCCGTCCAGGTCCGCGATCCGCTTCCCGGCGGCGCTGATCAGCGAGGCGCCGCGCATGCCGGTGGCCGTGCGGCGGATGTCCCCGAGGATCCCCATGCGCTCGGCGACCGTGATCGCGGCGCCGCGGATGTCGACGGCGTACCCGCCGGGGCGGGGCGCTGGGGCACGCTCCACGACGGTCGGGCGGAACCCGTGGCGGCGCAGCCAGTGGGCGAGGGCGGGCCCGGCGATGCTCGCGCCGGAGATCAGGATGTTCTTGGTTTCGCTCATGGCCGCAAGCCTCGGCCGGGGTTCCTACCGGTCGCCTACCAACCGCTGACCGGGCCCGGTCAGCGGGGGTTCCGGCTGGTGAAGCGCCACCGGCCGGACTCCGCGCGCAGGACCGCGAACCCCGGTTCCGCGCGCAGGAACTCGGCGTCCGGGGTGGCGGTGACGTCCTCGCGGCGGTTCGCGGGCACGTGGACCTCCGCGGTCGCGCCCACCGGGACCTCGACCTCCAGCCGGAATTCGCCGGCGTGCTGGGACCAGTCGACGGCGACCCGGCCCCGCACGGTGTCGACCGCGTACCGCGCCCAGCGCACGCCGACGCGGGCATCCGGGCGGACGGTGAACCGCGCGAAGCCGTTGTCCCCCGGCCGCAACCCGGCCACGTTCCGGTAGAGCCAGTCGGTGACCGTGCCCTGGAAGTAGTGGTCCCGGGACCGCGTGTCGACGTCCCAGCGCTCCCACATGGTGTCCGCCCCGCTGTCTGCCCAGTACCCCCAGCTCGGGTAGGTGCGCTGGGTGGCGAGGGCGTGGGCGAGATCGGGATGACCGTGGGCGGTGAGCACCGGCAGCAGGACGCTCGTGCCCAGGCAACCGGTGTCGAGGTGGTCGCCGCGGGCGCGGATGTCGGCGGCGAGGCTCGCGGCGACCGCCGCTTCGGCGCCCGGTGGCACCAGCCCGAACGCGAGCGGGATGGCGTTCGACGTCTGCCGGTACCCGGGGTCCCTTCCGGTGCGGTAATGCCCGGCGGGGCCGAGGAACTCCGCGTTGAAGGCGTCCTTGCAGGCGGCCGCGGTCGCGCGGTAGCGGGCGGCAGTGCCGGTTTCGCCGAGCAGGTCACCGAGTTCCGCGGCGGCGAGCAGCGCGCGGTACAGGAACGCCGTCGCGGTCAGGCGGGTGTCCTCCGGCGGGATGCCGCCGGGGTGACCGGGCGGCAGGAAGTCGCCGAGCGCGGTGCTCGCGAGCCCGTCCCGCAGGCGGCCGATCTCCCAGTCCAGGTACTTCGTGAGCGACGGCCAGTGCTCGGCGGCGAGCCGGTCGTCGCCGTACCAGCGGTACAGCTCGCGCAGCAGGAACGGGAAGACCGTCGTCCACTCCGGGGCCGGGGCGAGTTCGGCGTACCCCCAGCCGCCGCTGGGCACGATGACCGGCAGCTGCCCCGGTTCGTCCTGGCTGTCGGCCAAATCCCCCGCCCATTTCCCGAGGAGCCGGGCCATGCCGAACGCCGCGGTCAAGGTCGGGATGCCGAGCTGGGCGTCGCCGGTCCAGCCGTTCTTCTCGTACATCGGGGTATCGGTGGGGATGCCGTGCAGGTTGTTGAGCAAGGTGCGGCGCATCATCCGGTCGAACCGTTCGAACAGCGGCTCCGAACACCGGAAGAACCCGACCTCGCGAACGTCGCTGTGCACGATCCGGCCGAGCAGATCGCCGGGTTCCGGACGGGCGGACAGCCCGGTCACCTCCACATAGCGGAACCCCTTGTAGGAGAACCTCGGTTCCCAGGTTTCGGTGCCGGTGCCCGCGCAGAAGTACTCGTCGACCTGGAACCGGTCGGTGAGCACATGCTCGCTGACCGCCTCGACGGTTCCGTCGGGGTTGAGCTTTTCCCCGTACCGCAACCGGATCCGGGTGCCCGCGGGCGCGGTGACCGAGAGCCGGACCCAACCGGCGGCGGTGCGGCCCAGATCGGCCACGTACACCCCGGGGCCGGGTTCGGTGATCGCCACCGGGCGCACGGTTTCCACGACCCGGATCGGTTCGTGCCGTTGCGCGCGCAGCCTCCCCTCCGGCGCGGGTTGGGCGACGGCCGGAATCCAGGCGCTGTCGTCGAAACCGGGCCGGGTCCACCACCGCGGCACGCGCCGGGCGTCGTAGGTTTCGCCTTCGTAGAGCGAATTCGAGAGCGTGGGGCCGTTGGCGACCCGCCACGACTCGTCGGTGCCGATCGTGGTCCGCGAGCCGTCCTCGTGCTCGATTTCCAGCTGTGCCAGCAGTTTCGGTTCGCCGTGCCACCGGGCTCGGTGCCAGTTCCACGCGTTCGGCGTCCGCATCCCGTAGAAACCCCGGCCCAGCGTCACCCCGAGCGCGTTGGCGCCCGGCCGCAGGAGGCGCGTGACGTCGTGCACGACGTAGAGCACGGTCCGGTCGTAGCCGGTGAATCCCGGATCCAGCACCCGATCGCCCACGCGTTCGCCGTTGAGTTCGGCCTCGTGGTAGGCCAGCCCGCTGAGGTAGAGCCGGGCCCGCGCGATCGGGCCGGTGACCCGGAATTCGCGGCGCAGCAGCGGGGCGGGTGGCTCCGGGCCCGCCGCGTCGGGCGCGCCGATCCAGCGGGCGGCCCAGGGTTCGGCGAGCATCCCGGTCTCCCACCAGGACATCGGGCTCCACGGTGACGGCCGGTCGGCCGCGTCCCAGACCCGGACCCGCCAGTGGTACCGCGTGCGCGGGCGCAACGCCGGACCGGCATAGCGAACTCCGACCGAGTTCGCCGAACGGACCCGGCCGGAATCCCAGATCACCGTCCGCCCGTCCGGATCGGTGGCCACCCGGATCCGGTACGCCGTCTGCCGGGCCCCGTGCTCGTCCGCGCGCATCGTCCAGGACAGCCGGGGCGCGGTCACGTCGAGGCCGAGTGGCCGCTCGTCGTACTCGACGGTCCCCCGCTCGATCCACACCTCTTCGACGGTACCGCGAATCCGCGGTCAGCCGCCGATGACGAGGCAGGTGGTGGACGCGGTGGCGAGGATCTTCCCGGCCGCGTCCCGGAGGTCGCCCTCGGCGAAGGCGATCCGGGAACCGGCCTTGACCACCCGGCCGTGCGCGAAGATCTCCCCGGACGAACCGTGGATCGCCCGCACGAAGTTGATCTTGAGTTCGACCGAGGTGTACCCGACCCCGGCCGGGAGCGTCGAATGCACCGCGGACGCCAGCGCGGAGTCGAGCAGCGTGGCGGCCACGCCGCCGTGCACGGTGCCGATCGGGTTGTACAGCGACTCGTCCGGTGTTCCGCCCAGCACGACATCCCCGTCGCCGACGTGCACCCAGCGGATCGCGAAATGGCTCGAAATCGGCGGCGCCGGAATCCGTCCCTCGGCGATCCCGGTCAGGTACTCCCGCCCGGACATCGTCGCGCCCACCCGCGCCGCGGGGAGCGGATCGCGCCAGCTGATCGTCTTCTCCCGCACGGCGCCCAGCTCGGCGGCCTGGTCGATGGTCAAACCCGCACCTCCGTACCTCGACTAAGACGATCGTCCTAGCGGCGCCCAGCTTCGCCTAGGACGATCGTCTTAGTCAAGGCGTATGCTCACCGGGTGTCCGAAACCACGCGGGAACGCATGCTCGCCACGGCCGTCCGGCTGTTCCAGCGCGACGGCTACCACGCGACCTCGTGGCGCCGCCTGGTCGACGAGGCCGGTACGCCGTGGGGCTCGGCGCACCACCACTTCCCCGGCGGGAAGGAACAACTCGGCGTCGAGGCCGTCCAGCTCGGTGCCGATTTCGCCATCGACGGGGTCCGCCGCGGCTTCGAACGCCACGATTCGCCCGAGGACGCCATCCGCTGGTGGTACCGCAAGGCGGGCCGGCGGCTCGCGGACGCCGACTACCGCGGCGGCTGCCCGCTGGCGACCATCACCCTGGAGACGGTGAACGGCTCGCCCAAGCTCACCGCCGCGTGCCGCGAAGCCTTCGACCGCTGGCAGGGCGTGCTCACCGAACTGCTCCGGGAACACGGCTACGCCGCGGAAGCCGCCACCGAACTCGCCGTCGCGATCATCCACAACTTCGAGGGCGCACTGCTGCTCAGCCGCGTGCGCCGCGACACGAATCCGCTCGAGCTGGCCGCCGAGCAGATCGCCGTGTTGCTGGCCCATCAGCGGCACGCCGCGTCCTGACCGCGAACCTGGCCCCAGGCGTACCGGAATGGCACGATCGCTGGGTGCCCAGCCCGCCGGAGCGCCGCCGCCTGATCGACGCGAACCGCGTCGACGACGCGATCGAAGGCCTCGGTGACCGCGAAACCGTGCGGGAATGGGCCCAGCGGTTCGCCATCCTCGCCGACCCGTCCCGGCTCACCCTGCTGGTGTGCATCCACTACGCCAAGGAGATCTGCGTTTCGGATCTCGCGGCGGCCGCCGGAATGTCCGATACCGCGGTTTCCCAGGCGCTGCGCCTGCTGCGCGCGCACGGACTGGTCGCCGCCCACCGCGAGGGCCGGGTGGTCCGGTACCGGCTCGCCGACGCCACCGTGCACGACCTCATCCACCACGTCCGGCCGCATCCCGGGACCACTCCGCACGGAATCGATTGACCGATTCAGCCCGGCACCGCTCCGGACGGCGTAAGCTGCCGAGTTGCGTGATCCAGATCACAGCTTTACCGTGGAATTCTGCCTCTCACCACTGAGAACACGTCTGAAAACGGGTGAGTCCGTGAGCAGCCCACTCGAACAGGCCAAGGCGGTCGGTGACGCGGTGCTGTACGAGGGCTACCTGCTCTACCCGTACCGGGCCACCGCGGCCAAATCCAAGGTGCGCTGGCAGTGGGGCGTGCTGATGCCGCCGTCGTTCACCGCCACGGATCTCGGCGAACATGCTTCCTCGCGCACCGAATGCGTGCTCGAGGCGCGACCGGACAGCACGCTGCGGGTCACCGCCCGGTTCCTGCAGGCGCAGGAACGGGTCGCGCAGGAACTCGCGGGCTACCAGTTCGTCGACGTTCCGTCGCTCACCGTCGGCGGCACCGAGTACACCACCTGGGACGAGGCCGTCGAACGCGAGGTCGACGCCGAACTGCGGGTGTCCGATCTGCTGGCGCATCCGGTCGAGGTCCCGTTCAGCGTCGCGGGCACCGAGCGGTACGAGCGCGTGGGCAGCGCGGCGAGGCTGATCCGGCGAACCCGGCCGCTGAGCGGAGTGCTGAAGATGTCGGCCAGTTCCCTCGACGGCCCGCCCGGCGGCGTGCGGCTCCGGGTCGATCTGCGCAACACCAGCGACTGGGCCGAGCCGGTGCCGACCCGGAAGGCCGCGCTGCACCACGCGCTCCTCGCCGCGCATCTGGTGCTGGCGCTCGACCCGGGACAGTTCCTTTCCCTGCTGGACCCGCCGGACTGGGCGCGCACCGCGGCCGACGACTGCGTGAACACGCGCACCTGGCCGGTGCTGATCGGCGGCACCGAGCGCGCCTCGGCCGTCCTGTCCTCGCCGATCATCCTCTACGACGATCCCGAGATCGGAGCGGACGGCGCCGGGGAACTGTTCGGCACCACCGAGATCGACGAGATCATGCCTTCGGACCTGCTCGATCGGCTGCACGGCACGATCCGCTATCTCCGTTCGGTGACCGACGAACCGCTGAGCACACCGGCGAACACGGAGGTGATGGAATGAAACGCCCGCGCGTCCTGGTTGCCGGGATAGGCAACATCTTCCTCGGCGACGACGGCTTCGGCATCGAGGTCGTCAAGGAACTGGAACAGGTCGGGTTGCCCAGCTGGGTGCAGATCGCCGACTACGGGATCGACGGCACGCACCTGGCCCACGAACTCCTCGGCGGGTACGACACCACGATCCTCATCGACGCGACCCCGCGAGGCGACGCGCCCGGCACGCTCTGCCTCATCGAGGCCGAGGCCGGTGACCTCGAACCGCTGAGCGCGGCGGTGGACGCGCACGGTATGCGGCCGGACGCGGTGTTCCGGCTGCTGCGCATGCTCGGCGGGGACGCGGGCCGGGTGATCGTGGTCGGCTGCGAACCGGCCAGCGTCGCCCACCGGATCGGGCTGAGCCCACCGGTCGAGGCCGCGGTCGACCGGGCGGTCACCGTGGTCACCGATCTGGCCTGGGGCGCGACGCCGCAACCGTCGCCCGAACTCCTGGTGTTGCCGCACGCCTCCGGATAGCTCAGCGCCCGCTGACCGGCGATGGTTGACAAAGGCTCCACCAACCACTTGGTTGAGAGTCATGGACCTCGACTGGCCGGTGGAACTCGGCGATCAACTGGACTGGCACTGGCGGGAGCGGCTGCGGCCCCGGCTGCACGGCCTGACCGACGCGGAATACTTCTGGGAACCGGTCGCCGACTGCTGGACCGTGCGCCCGCGCCGCACCGCGGACGAACTGGGCGGCGGGCGATTCACCGTCGACTACGCCTTCCCCGCCCCCGAGCCCCCACCGGTCACCACCATCGCCTGGCGGCTCGCGCACATCACTGTCCACGTCCTCGGCAAGCGCGCCGAAACGCAGTTCGGCGGCCCGCCCGTCTGCTACCAAACCTTCCCCTACGCCGGGACCGCCGCGACGGCGCTGGACCAGCTCGACCAGGCATACGACGCGTGGTCGTCCGGAATGCGCGCGCTCGGCCCAGCGGAACTGAACCGCCCCGGCGGTCCGGCCGAGGGACCGTTCGCCGACCGCCCGCTGGCGGCGCTGATCCTGCACATCCACCGCGAGGTGATCCACCACGGCGCGGAGGTCGCGCTGCTGCGCGACCTGTATTCGCGCCGGGCGTGAAAGCCCTTGGTGAGCGGGCCGACCCAGGTGGCCGAAGGCGGCGCCGTATAGGTCGTTATACGGCCGGTTTCACTCCGCTCGGCCGTAGGCGCGCAGCAGGGTCGTGGTGAGGCGGCGGGCGACCCGATCCGGCGACCAGCCGTTGCTCGCCACCAGATCCGTCACCACGCGCTCGTCGAACAGCGTGATCCAGGTGAGCACCGCGTAACGCATCTCCTGCCGCGGCAGGTGCCCCGCCCGCACGCATTCGGTGAGCACCGCGGCCAGCCGCTGGTGCAGGGCCACGATGAAGGCGTCGCCCTCGTCGAGGCGGGCGAGGAAACCCCGGGCCGAGCGGACGGCCGCCACCGCGACACCCCAGTCCGCGGCCTTGGCCACCCAGATCGCGCACATCCGGCGCAGCCGCACCAGCGGATCGCCCGGCGGCACCGCGTCGAGCGCGGTGAGCAGGTCACCGGTGAGCCCGTCCAGGTACGCCTCGACGACCTCCCGCGCCCCGGCGAAGTGGCGGTACGCGGTGGCCGTGCCGACTCCGGCCCGGTGCGCGATCGCGTTCAGCGAGAAACCCGGCCCCGACTCGGCGAGCAGCTCCCCGGACGCGCGCAGCAGGGCCGCGCGGTTCTGCCGGGCGTCGCTCCTGCGCGCGGGGACATCGGGCACCGGGAAATCGTAATGACAACTACCGTCGGTGGTATGCGCGGTCTTCTCGACGGTCCGGTGCCGCAGGTCGGCGTGGGCGTGGTCGCGTCCTTCGACTTCGATCGCGACCGGGAGCTCTGGCGCTGGGCGCCGGACGACGTGTCCCTGTTCATCGCGCGTACCGACCCGGTGTCCTCTGCCGACAACCTGGGCCTGGTCTCCGCGCTCAACCAGCCCGGCCGGGTGGAACGGCCCACGCGGGAGGTGTGCGCGGTCGGCGCCCGGGCCGTGACGTACCTGTGCACCGCCTGCGGTTTCGTCGGCGGCCCGGACCGCGAACACGCGTTGCGGGAGGCCATGCTCGGCGCCGGGGCGCCGCGGGCGCTGACCACGGCCGGGGCCGTCGTCGACGCGTTGCGGGCGGTCGGCGCGCGGCGGGTGGCCGTCGCACATCCCTACGAGCCGCCGGTCGGCGAGCGGCTGCGGGAGTTCCTCACCGAATCGGAACTGCGGGTGGTGTCGAGCACCGACCTCGGCCTCGGTTCGATCCATGAGGTGTACGACGTGTCGTACGCGCGGGTCGCCGAACTGATCCGCGCCGGGGACCATCCGGACGCCGACGCGCTGTTCGTGAGCTGCACCGCCCTGCCGACCTACGACCTCATCGCGCCGCTGGAACAGGAACTCGGCAAACCGATCATCACCGCCAACCAGGCCACGATCTGGGCCGTGCTGCGCACCCTGGGCATCGCCGCGATCGGCCCGGAACAAACCCTGCTCGGTGTCACCTGATCGAAACACGCGCCTGCGATCATCGAGCTAACTGGGAACCGATTCTCACTTAGCTCGAGGGAGGCGCCATGACCTCGGTGGCGATCATCGGTGCGGGCGCGATCGGGACGGTGCTCGCCGCGGCGGTGCACCGCACCGGCGCGGACACCGTGCTGTGCACGCGAACGCCGGTCGGCGAACTGGTGCTGGCCGACGACGACGGCGAGCACGCGGTGGACGTCCCGGTGCGCACCGATCCCGCGACCGCGGCGCCGGTGGACTGGGTCCTGCTGACCACCAAGGGCCAGGACGTCGCCGGTGCGGCGCCCTGGCTGTCCCGGCTCCGCGCGCCGGAAACGACCGTGGTCGCGCTGCAGAACGGGGTGGAACACCGCGAGCGCGTGACCCCGCTGGCCGGATCCGCGCGCGTGCTGCCCGCGTTGGTCTACATCGCCGCCGAACGGATCGCGGCGGGCCGCGTGCGGCACCGGCGCGGCCGCCGGATCGTGGTGCCCGAGAACGCGGACGCGTCCGCGTTCGCCGCGCTGCTCGCCGGATCCGGGCTCGAGGTGCACCGGGAACCGGACTTCACCACGGCGGCCTGGCGCAAACTGCTCGGCAACGTGGCCGCGAATCCGATCACCGCACTCACCCTGCGGCGGCTGGAGGTGCTGCGCGACGGGGAGATCGGCGAGCTGACCCGGACCCTGCTGACCGAGGCGATCGCGGTCGGCGCGGCGTGCGGCGCCCGCCTGGATGCCGCGGATCTGCGGCGGACGCTGGACTTCTACCGGGAATTCGCCGCGGACGACGGCACCTCGATGCTGTACGACCGGCTGGCCGGACGGCCACCGGAGACCGACCTGATCAACGGAGCGATCGTCCGATTCGGACGCGAGCACGGCGTTCCCACCCCGGCGAACCAGGCCGTGCACGCGCTCCTCGCGGCCCTCCAGCCCGAAAGGGCAGACCTCGCGAGCTGAACCGCCACCGGTGCTTGGAGTTGTGGCACTGTCGGTTCATGGAAGATCTCTACCGCGGCAGGCTGGCCGCCCTCGAGCAGACCTGGGAGGTCTGGACCTCCCTCGGCCACGACCTGAGCGAGGACCAGTGGTCCGCGGCGACCCGGTGCACCGGCTGGGACGTGGCCGCGGTGTACGCGCACCACTCCGCGACGGCCCGGGATCTGGACGCTCCGCTGCCGCGGACGGACGCGCCGGGAAAGCCGGTGACCGCGGCGGAAATCATCCGCCGGTTCAACGCCCCGGACGGGGTGGCGCACACGATGGCCGAGCCGAACGCGGACCAGGCGGTCGCCGACGCCGCCGAGCACCCCCGGCGGGAACTGGTCGAACGGTTCGGCGTGCACGGACCCGGCGCGCTGCGGCAGCTGCGGGAGCTCGCGGCGACCCTGGTCATCCCGTGGCCCGCTTCGGGTGCGGTGGTCGCGGTCGGGGAAGCGATCCGGATCATCCTGATGGAAGCCACCGTGCACCTCCTCGACGTGCAGCGCGCCCTGGACCTGGCCCCGGACGTGCCGCCCGCGGCGTTGCGGGACACCGCGCTGCTGCTCGCCGAGGTCGCCCCGGCGGTCGAACTGATCGAGGCCGCGACCGGCCGCTCGCCGCACTCCCCGCTGCCCGTGCTGCGTTAGCCGAGCCGGACGCCCCACGGCAGTTCGAGGCGGTGCGTGGCCAGCAGTTCGGTGTCCGCGAGCAGGTCCCGGGTCGGCCGGTCGGCGACCACGATCCCGTCGTCGATCAGCACGCTGCGCGGGCAGATCTGCAGGGCGAAGAGCAGATCGTGGGTGACCACCAGCATGGTGCGGTCCAGCGCCAGCAGGACCTCGGCCAGTTCGCGCCGCGCCACGGGTTCGAGGTTCGCCGAGGGCTCGTCCAGCACCAGCAGGTCCGGATCGCACGCCAGCACGGTCGCGAGCGCGACGCGGCGGCGCTGGCCGCCGGACAGGTGCGTCGGCGCGCGGTGGGCGTGCTCGCCCATCCCGACCGCGTCGAGCGCCGCGCGCACCCGCTGCCCGAGTTCCGGTTCGGCCACCCCGAAGTTCGCCGGTCCGAACGCGACATCCTCGCCCGCGGTCGGCAGGAACAGCTGGTCGTCGGGATCCTGGAAGACCAGCCCGACCCGGCGGCGGATCTCGCGCAGGTTCGCCCGCGTCACCTCGAGCCCGGCGACCTCGACCCGCCCGGCCGCCGCGGTGAGCACCCCGTTGAGGTGCAACGCGAGCGTGGTCTTCCCGGCGCCGTTGGGGCCGAGCACCGCGACCCGCTCCCCCGCGCGCACGTCGAGATCGATCCCGGCGAGCGCCCGCTGCCCGTCCGGATACGCGTAGGCGAGCCCGCGCACGGACAGCGCCACCGGCCCCCGTTCGGCCGGTGGCCCGGGCGCGGGCGGTTTCGCCCCGGTCCACCCCCGGGACAGCATCGCCAGGTGCACCCGCTCGCCGCGTTCGTAGCTGCGCAGGAACAGGGTGCCGATTCCCCGCGCGGTGGCCGCGGCCTGCCAGAGGAACCGGGGATCGTGGCCGCGGCAGATCCGGGCGAGCCGCATCCGCCCGGCCTCGGCGGCGACGACCTCGACGTACCGCAGCATCAGCGCGGCGATCGTGGTGAACAGCCGGGGCACCCGCAACCGCCGCAGCCCCGCCACCAGGTCCTGCGGATGGGTGGTGGCCGCGAGGGTGAGCGAGATGAGGACACCGAGCGTTCCCTTGGCGAAGATGTTCCACCCGGTCAGCGCGCCTTCGACGGACAGCGGCACCCCGAGGACGGCGGTTCGCGGGCCCGGCCCGGCGAACGGCAGCACCACGGCCAGCACCACGAACGGCAGTTCGATCACCGCCCGGCGGGCGAACCAGCCCACCGGCACCCCCGCGAGACGCCAGACCACCAGCAGGACCGCGAGATCCACGCCGAACACCCAGAACAGCTCCCGCGGCGTCGCGACCACGCCCAGCACGGCGGCGAACGCGCAGACCAGCTTCACCTGCGGCGGCACCCGGTGCACCGGTGAATCCCCGGCGCGAAAGAGGACCGCGTGCGCGCCACTCACGTGCGCGATTCCGGATCGTCCGGCGCCCGGCGCCGCCGGAGCAGCCAGAACACCCCGCCCGCGACGGCCAGCGTGGCCAGCACGCCGAGCACCCCGGCGACCCCGGTCAACCCCTCGTCACCGCCGACCGCGTACCCGGCCAGCGGCCCCTTCTCCAGCGGGTGTTCCCGGGCGTCCTGGGCGAGGCAGGAGCCCTGCAGCCGCTCGCCTTCCGCCGTCTGGACGGTGGTGCACCCGTCCTGGGTCACCGAATCCAGGCCGTCCGGGCTCGAATCCGCGAAGTACGAGACGACACCGGCCAGCAGCAGGGCCACGATCGCGAATCCGGCGAAGAACCCAACCCCTCGATGGGTCCTGGCCGGACTCACGCCGCGCCCTCCTGCCGCCGCGCCCCGATCGGGGATCGGGGACGTGTTTCCCGGCCGCCGCGCAGCAGGTACACCAGGTCCGGCCGGGCCGAGGCGACCGCGCCGACGGTGAGCGCGGTGAGCACGCCTTCGCCGATGCCGATCAGGCAGTGCACGCCGACCATGGCCGCGGCGACCCCGCCGAGCGGCACCGAACCGTGCCCGCCGATCGCGTACTCGCCGACGAAGCCCAGGGCGGCGACGACCGTGTTCACGAAGGCGGCGGTGAACGCCACGGTGACCAGCCCGGCCCTCGACCGCACCGCGAACGGCCGGAGGGCGACCGCGATCAGGTAACCCGCGGCGGTGCCGAGCAGCGCCATGTTGGTGATGTTGGCGCCCAGCGCGGTCAGCCCGCCGTCGGCGAACAGCAACGCCTGCAGCACCAGCACGATGCTCACGCAGAGCGCACCCGCCCACGGCCCGACCAGGATCGCGGCGAGCGCGCCGCCGAGCAGGTGCCCGCTCACCCCCGGCAGCACCGGGAAGTTCAGCATCTGGGTCGCGAACACGAACGCGGCCACCAGCCCGGCCATCGGCGCGGTCCGGTCGTCCAGGTCGCGGCGGGCGAACACCACGGCGACCGCGACGCCGGCCACCGCCACCGCGCCGAACAGCAGCGAGGCGGGCACGTCGAGCAGGCCGTCGCTCATGTGCATGGCGATCGAACCGCGCACGCGCCACCTCCGCACGAAGATCGGGACTCACTATTTCATCACCTTTTCAGGCGCGCAGGTATCGGCCGTTCGCGGCACGAGCGCGTCACCGCCGGTACGGTTCCAGGCATGATCGGGTTACCTGAGGGG
This sequence comes from Amycolatopsis anabasis, assembly GCF_009765355.1. Lineage (GTDB taxonomy): Bacteria > Actinomycetota > Actinomycetes > Mycobacteriales > Pseudonocardiaceae > Amycolatopsis > Amycolatopsis anabasis. The sequence continues at coordinate 102,408 of NZ_VTHK01000016.1, forward strand.
ATCACCGCCTGCCTGTTCGATCTCGACGGCGTGCTCACCGGAACGGCCGCCGTGCACCGCGAGGCGTGGAAGCAGACCTTCGACGCCTTCCTGCGCGAACGGGACGGCGCGGACTTCCAGCCGTTCACCGACCACGACTACGCCGCCTACGTCGACGGCCGCCCCCGCGCCGACGGGGTGCGCGAGTTCCTCCGCTCGCGCGCGATCGAACTGCCCGAGGGCACGCCGGACGATCCGGCCGACGCGCACACCGTGCACGGCGTCGGCAACCGCAAGAACGACCTGCTGCTGCGGCTGCTGGACGAGCGCGGGGTGAGCCCCTACCCCGGTTCGGTGCGGTACCTGGAAGCCGCGCGCGACGCCGGGATCGCCATCGGCGTGGTGACCTCCTCGGCCAACGGCGAGGCCGTCCTGGACGCGGCGGACCTGTCCCGGTTCGTGGCCGCGCGGATCGACGGCGTGGTGATCACCGAGCGGAAGCTGCGCGGGAAACCGGCGCCGGACTCGTTCCTCGCGGGGGCCGAGGCGCTCGGGGTCGCCCCGGGCCGGGCGGCGGTCTTCGAGGACGCGCTCGCGGGCGTGCAGGCCGGGAAGGACGGCGGATTCGGTTACGTGGTCGGGGTGAACCGCGCCGATCAGGCCGACGAGCTGCGCGCCCACGGCGCCGACGTGGTGGTCGACGATCTCGCCGAACTGCTGGAGGGACGGGCGTGAACCAGACCGGACGGGGCTACGAACGCGCCCCCTGGGAACTGCGCTGGCGCGGGCTGGCCATCGACGAGCTGCAGCGCACCGAATCGACCTTCGCGCTGTCCAACGGGCACATCGGCATCCGCGGCACGCTGGAAGAGGGCGAGCCGCGCGGGCTGCCCGGCACCTACCTCAACGGTTTCTACGAGGAACACGAACTTCCTTACGCCGAGGCGGGTTACGGCTATCCCGAGGCCGGGCAGACCGTGGTCAACGTGACCGACGGCAAGATCATCCGGCTGCTGGTCGAGGACGAACCGCTGGACATGCGGTACGGCCACGCCATCGCGCACGACCGGGTGCTGGACTTCCGCGCCGGGACGCTGACCCGCACCACGGAATGGGCGTCGCCGACCGGCCGCCGGGTGCGGGTGCGGACCCAGCGGCTGGTGTCGTTCACCCAGCGCGCGGTCGTCGCGATCCGGTACGAGGTGGAGCCGCTGGACGACGACCTGCAACTCGTCGTGCAGTCCGATCTGCTGGCGAACGAGCCGATCGAGTCCGACACCAGCGATCCCCGCGTGGCCGCGGCGCTGAAGTCCCCGCTGGTCTCCGAGTTCGCCTCCGCCGAGGGCTACGGCGCGGTGCTGGTGCACCAGACCCACAATTCGAAGCTCCGGATGGCCGCGGCGATGGAGCACCAGCTCGAGGTCTCCGACGGGCTGCGGACCCGGATCGCCGCGGAGGGCGATCTGGCCCGGCTGACCGCGGCCGTCGACGTGCCGCGGGGGGAACGGCTGCGGCTGACCAAGTACCTCGGCTACGGCTGGTCGGCGAAGCGTTCGGTGCCCGCGCTGCGCGCGCAGGTCGAGGCGGCGCTCGCGGGCGCCATCCAGACCGGCTGGCACGGGCTGCTCGCCGAGCAGCGCCGGTTCCTCGACGAGTTCTGGGACACCGCAGACATCATCATCGACGGCGATCCGGAGTTGCAGCAGGCGACCCGGTTCGCGCTGTTCCACGTGCTGCAGGCCGGGGCGCGCGGCGAGAGCCGGGCCATCCCCGGCAAGGGGCTGACCGGGCCGGGCTACGACGGGCACGCCTTCTGGGACAGCGAATCGTTCGTGCTGCCGGTGCTCACCTACACCATGCCGGACGCGGCCCGGGACGCCCTGCGGTGGCGCCAGTCGACCATCTCCAAGGCGCGGGACCGCGCGGAACAGCTCGGGCTGCGCGGGGCGGCGTTCCCGTGGCGGTCGATCAACGGCGCGGAGTGCTCGGCGTACTGGCCGGCCGGAACCGCCGCGTTCCACGTGTCCGCGGACATCGCCGACGCCACCGCGCGGTACGTCGCGGCGACCGGGGACACCGAGTTCGACCAGGGCTGCGGCGCCGAACTGCTCATCGAGACCGCCCGCCTGTGGGCCTCGCTCGGCCACCACGACCGGCACGGCGGGTTCCGCATCGACGGGGTCACCGGGCCGGACGAGTACTCCGCGGTCGCGGACAACAACGTCTACACGAACCTGATGGCGCAACGGAATCTGCGCGAGGCGATCGCCGCCTGCGAACGCCACCCCCGGGTCGCCGCGGGTTTCGGTGTGACCGAGGCGGAGCTCGCCGACTGGCGCCGGGCCGCCGACGGCATGCTCGTCCCCTACGACGAGGAGCTCGGCGTGCACCCGCAGTCCGAGGGGTTCACCGAGCACCCCGACTGGGATTTCGCGGGCACCGCGGCGAAGAACTACCCGCTGCTGCTGAACTACCCGTACTTCGACCTCTACCGCAAGCAGGTGATCAAACAGGCCGATCTGGTGCTCGCACTGCACCTGCGCGGCGACGCGTTCACCGCCGAGGAAAAGGCCCGCGACTTCGCCTACTACGAGGCCCGGACGGTCCGCGATTCCTCCTTGTCGGCGTGTACCCAGGCGGTGGTCGCGGCCGAGGTCGGGCACCTGGACCTGGCCTACGACTACTTCGCCGAGGCGGCGCTGACCGATCTGCACGACGTGCACAACAACGTCCGCAACGGCCTGCACATGGCTTCCCTGGCCGGGGCGTGGATCGCGGTGGTCGCCGGCTTCGGCGGCATGCGCGATCACGGGGGCGTGCTCTCGTTCGCGCCCCGGCTGCCCCCGGCGCTGGACCGGATCGGGTTCCGGATGTGCTTCCGCGGCACCCGGTTCGCGGTGGACATCCGCGAGAACGAGGTGACCTACCGCCTGGTGGCCGGGGAACCGCTGGAGCTCACCCACCACGGCGAGCGGTTCACCGTCGGCGAACACGCCGTGGTGCTGCCGATTCCGCCGCTCGAGACGGGTCCCGCACCGGTTCAACCGCCCGGCCGGGAACCGTCGCGGCGGAACCCGGCGCGGATCAGCACCGACGCAGGCGTCGCGGCCGAGCGGCGTCAGTCGGGCGGTTCGCCGACGGCCTGAGACGACTCGTCGTCCCCGAGGAGCGACTCGATGTCCTGGTCCAGGCGACCGGAATCCTCCCGGTCCGGCGGCTCCACGTCGTCGCGGTTGGCCGGCTCGTCGACGTCCTTGGTCCGGCCGATGTCGATGTCCGGATGCTTGAGGTCGGGAAAGTCCGGGGACAGCGGGGGTTCGGGGTTGCGGCGGTGCTGCGGTGAGGTCATGTGACCGGCTTACCCGGTTTTGCCAGATCGTCAACCCGGGTCACGCCGCCTCCCAGGACGGCGTGCCGCCGGGAACCGCGCCGTCCAACAGGGTCAGCAGCAACCCGTCCCGGGTGGACCACGGGCAGATGGCCACCTTCCCGGCGCTGACGGTCAGCAGCGCCTCGGCCACGATCGCCCCGGCCAGCGCCTGGCGCGCCCGGCACCGCGAGATGCCGGGCAGTTCGGCCCGCCGCGCGGCCGGGAGTTTGGCCAATCTCGGGATCCACTTGCGCAGATCCGCCAGGTGCAGTTCGGAGGCGACGCCCCGGCGGTGCCCGGCCAGCCGGGCCAGCTGCTGGAACACCTTGGAGCACCCGACCGGCAGCGAGTCGCGCAGCAGCGGCCCCACATCGGCGAGCGCGGCCTCCGCTCGCGCCAACGCGTGCGCGCGCAGGGCGTCGACGCGGTCGCGGTCGGCGGGCCCGCCGTCCAGCCAGCCCCGGGTCATCTCCCGCGCGCCGAGGCGCAGCGACCGGGCGAATTCGGCCTGCTCGCCGCACCCCCCGGCGAGTTCGACCGTGCCCCCGCCGATGTCGAGCACCAGCAGCGGCCCCGCCGCGGCGCCGTACCACCGCCGGGCGGCCAGGAACGCCAGTTCGGCTTCCCGGTACCCGGGCAGGAACCGCAGCCAGGTGCCGGTCGACCGGGCGACCTCGGCGACCACCTCGCGCGCGTTCGCCGCGTCCCGGATGGACGAGGTGGCCAGCGGGTAGACGTCCTCGACCCCGTGTTCGGCGGCGATCCGATCGGCTTCGGCCACGGCGGCGACGATCGACGCGATGCCCGCCGCGCCGATCCGGCCCTTGTGGTCGAGCGCGCGGTCGAGGCGGAGGCGGGTCTTGTGCGTCAGCACCGGATCCCGTGGTGACCCGTGGCGGCCGACCACCACGAGATGCGCGCTGAACGAACCCACGTCCAGCACTCCGACCGTCGAATCCACCCCGCCGACAGACACGCAAGCACCTCCGCCTTCTGCTCCGAAAACCCCTGCCGGAAATTTCCCGCTGCGTCCGATTTCAAACGCATCGCGGGTCCGGCGTCGACATCCCCAGCTCCTTTTTGGCGAGTTTCTGATGGTCTCACTCGAACCGTTCGTCGGAGGATAACGAACACCTACCCCATACGGGTGATAGTTTCGCCACCTACTCCAGTAGTGGTAACGCTCAGTCCCTACCTCGGCGATCACCAGGTAACGGGCCGGGGAGGAGTCACGGCCGTGCACGAAGCGGGTGGACGTGACCCAACAATTCGATCGCCGCGGTGACCTGGGGAGGCTCGGCGCCGCTACCGCCGCCGTCGTGGTGGCCCTGGCCGGAGCGCTCGTTGGCGTGGCCTTGCTGAAGTCACCGAGCGTGACGGCCTCCGCCACGGCGAATCTACCGGTTCCTCAGCCGCTGGCCACCAAGGCCGGGATCACCGGCAGCCCGGGAGCGGGCGGTGTGCTGGCCGCCTCGACTCCGGAATCGCTGGAAATTCCCTCGATCGGAGTCAACGCCCGGCCGCTGGTCGAACTCGGCCGGACGCCGACGGGCGCCATGGAGGTGCCCGGGGACGCCCGGGCCGCGGGCTGGTTCACCACGAACCCCACGCCCGGGGAGCCCGGCGCCGCGGTGATCTCCGGGCACGTGCGCTACGGCCACGCCCGCGCGGTGTTCTACCGGCTGCGCGAACTCCGCCCCGGGGACCCGATCACCGTGCGCCGCCAGGACGGCACCGCGCTGGTGTTCACCGTCTACCGGACCGAGACCCATCCGAGCCCGAACCTCCCGGCCGACGTCCTCGCCCCGAACGCCACCACGACCCCGGAACTCCGCCTCACCACCAGCTCCAGCCTGTTCGGCGGCACCGCCGACGAAGCCGACGCCCTGGTCGTCTCCGCCCGCCTCACCCCCGCCGACTGACCCCGAGTTCCACACTCGGCAAGCGAGTTACACGTTCAGGCACGCGAGTCGCACACTCGCGCACGCGAATCCTCAGTCGATGAGTTCGCGGAGACCGCGCACGGCGGCGACGCGACCTTCGCGGCCCGAGGCGAGCGGGGTCACCTGCAGGGTCGTCACCCCGGCCTCGGCGAACGCGGCGAGCCGCTCCTTCACGTAACCCGCCGGGCCGACCAGCGAGATCGAGCGCAGCAGGTCCAGCGGCACCGCGGCCGCCGCCTCCTCCTTCTTCCCGTCCAGGTACAGGTCCTGGATCAGCTTCGCCTCGGCCTCGTACCCGTAGCGGCAGGCGAGGTCGTTGTAGAAGTTCTTGCCGCGCGCCCCCATCCCGCCGACGTAGAGCGCGACCATCGGGCGGACCCAGTCGAGCAACTGCTCGACGTCCTCGCCGATGGCCAGCGCCGCCCCGACCACGGTGTCCAGCTCACCGAGCGCGGGGTCGCGCTTCGCCTTGCCCTCCGCCAGCGGGCCGCCCCAGACCTCGGCGGCCTTCTCCGGGTGGAAGAAGATCGGCTCCCAGCCCTCGGCGATCTCCGCGGTGAGCGCGACGTTCTTCGGCCCGATCGCCGCGAGCATGATCGGGATCCGCTCGCGCACCGGGTGGTTGATCAGCTTGAGCGGTTTCCCGAGCCCGGTGCCCTGGTCGGCGGGCAGCGGGATCTGGTAGTGGCGGCCCTCGTGCACCACGCGCTCACGCCGCCACACCTGGCGGCAGATCTCCACGACCTCGCGGGTCCGGGCCAGCGGCGCGTCGTACCGCACCCCGTGGAAGCCCTCGATCACCTGCGGGCCCGAGGCGCCCATGCCGAGGGTGAACCGGCCGTTCGAAACGAAGTCCAGCCCGGCGGCGGTCATCGCGGTCAGGGTCGGCGTGCGGGTGTAGATCTGGAAGATCCCGGACGCGATCTCGACCCGTTCGGTCTTCGCCGCGAGATACCCGAGCTGGCTCACCGCGTCGAACGAGTACGCCTCGGGGACGAAGGCGATGTCCAGGCCGACCCGTTCGAGCTCGACGATGTCCGCCACGCTCTCGGCGAAGCCCCCGGCATAGCTGATCTGGGTGCCGATCCTCATCGATGCGCCTCTTTCCCTTCTGAGCGACCGCTTAGTCGAGCACCCTACCGGCCGCTCCCGGGAAACCCCTCGAGGTGTGACCGGTCAGGCGATCCCCCGCCACTCCGACCGCTCCAGCATCTCGTCCCAGCCGGGCGCCTTCGCCTCCGGCACCCGCTGGCCGGCCAGTTCGGCGGCGAACGTGCCCGGCGCGGCCTTGCTCGGCTTCGCCAGCGCCTGGTCGACGACCGCCTGGGAGAGCGCGGCCTCGATGCCGAGCCGCGGGTACGCCGCGTGCACCGCCTCGGCGTACCCCGGCGGCAGCGCGCCGGTGCCCAGCCCGGCGACGTCGAGGTACGTCCCGGACTGCATCAGCGCGATCTCCGGGCGCTTCCGGTTCGGGATGCCCGGGATCGTGTGCAGCGCGATCGCGTCCCAGACCACGTCCGCGCGTTCCTGGTCGATCCCGCGTTCGAGCAGGAAGCGCACCGCCAGGTCCGCGCCGTCCACCTCGAACCGCTCGCTGCCGTTGCCCTCCTCGGTCAGCCCGACGTCGTGCAGCACCGCGCCGAGGAACAGCAGTTCGTCGTCGTAGTCGACGCCCGGGCGCAGGCCCGCCCGCTCGCCCTGCGCGCGGCCGAAGAAGTAGGCCCGGATGCTGTGGTTGGCCAGCACCGGGGTCTCGATGCGCCGCACGAACTCCCAGGCCGCGTGGCTCAGCTCGGTGTCCGGGACGACCAAACCGTTTTCGGGCATGCTGAATACACCTTTCTGCAAGGGAAAACAACCGTCCTATGTGGACGGAGTCAGGCTGAGCGCGCCGGTGAAGCGGTCGAGCGGAAGCGGGCGCGGTAGCTGCCCGGGGCCACGCCGAGCAGCCGGAGGAACGCGCGGCGCATGGTTTCCGGGCTGCCGAAACCCGCGCGGCGCGCGATCGGCTCGAGGCCGTCATCGCCCGCCTCGAGCAGGGTCTGCGCCGTCTGCACGCGGACCTGTTCGACGTAACTGGCCACGGTGGTGCCGAGCTTGTCGGAGAACAGCCGGTTGAGGTGGCGCACGCTGACCGACGCGCGTCGGGCCAGCGCGGTCACGCTGTGATCGGCCGCCGGATCCAGCACCACCGCGTCGGTGGCCACGCGGAGCGCGGGGTGCTGCGGCGCGGGCAGCCGGGTCCACATGCTGAACTGCGACTGCCCGCCGGGCCGCTGCAGGAAGACCACCAGCCCCTTGGCCACCTCCCGGGCGAGTTCGGCGCCGTAGTCGTCCTCGACGAACGCGAGCACCAGGTCGATCCCGGTGGTGACCCCGGCCGAGGTCGCCACCCGGCCGTCCCGGACGAAGATCGCGTCGGAGACGACGGTCGTCCGCGGGAACCGCCGCCCGAGCACGTGGCACCACTGCCAGTGCGTGGTCGCCTTCCGCCCGTCGAGCAGGCCCGCCTCGGCGAGCAGGAGCGCGCCGACGCACACCGAAGCCACCCGGCGGGTCCGCGGGGCGAGCCGCCGGACCTCGGCCGCGAGCGCGCTGCCGCCCGGCGCCGCGCCCACGGTCGCCGCGCCCCCGGTCACCACGAGCGTGTCGATCGGGCCGCTCAGCTCCTCGACCGCGAGATCCGGGGCCATCCGCAGCCCGTTCGCGGCGCGGATCGGCACGCCCCCGGGCGAAGCCGTCCGGACCCGGTACCGGGCGCCGGCCATCTTCGCCCCCATGAACACGTCCATCGGCCCGGCCACGTCGAGCGCGACGACCCCGTCCTCGAACAGGACCACGACATCCCGGTGATCGGTCAGTTCTTGCCCCACACCTCCAGCCTGCCCGGCCGGCGCGATGTCCACAATGACCGGCAACCCTCGATTTCGGCCATCAGTGCCGCGCCACCCAGTCCGCGACGACCGTGTCCAGCACCGAGAGCGGCAGCACGCCGTTGCCGAGCACCACGTCGTGGAAGTCGCGGATGTCGAACCGCTCCCCCAGCGCCTCCTCCGCGGCGGCCCGGATCCGCTGGATCTCCAACCGGCCCACCATGTAGGACAACGCCTGCCCGGGCCAGTCGGCGTACCGGTCGATCTCGCGCTCGATCTCCAGCGGCGCCATCGGGGTGTGCTCGCGCAGGAAGTCCACCGCCCGCTGCCGGCTCCAGCCCAGGGCGTGCAGTCCGGTGTCCACCACGAGACGCCCGGCCCGCATGGAATCCTGGGTCAGCAAGCCGAAGCGGGCCACGTCACCGGAATACAGCCTCATCTCGTCGGCGAGCCGCTCGGCGTAGAGGCCCCAGCCTTCCAGGTAGGAGTTGATGTCCGCGATCCTCCGCAGCAGCGGGAGTTCGCTCAGCCCGAGCGCGGTGGAGAGCTGGAAGTGGTGTCCCGGCACGGCTTCGTGGAACGCGATCGCCTCCGCGGTGTGCCGGAACCGTTCCCCGGCGGCGAAGGTGTTGGCGAAGTAGATCCCGGGGCGCGAACCGTCGAGCGCGGGCTCGAGGTAGTAGGCGATCGTGCCGCCTTCCGCGTCGGCTTCGGGCACCGGCTGGACCTCGCACGCCTGCTCGGGCACGGACCGGAACCAGCGCGGCGCCTCCGCTTCCGCACGCGTGATGGTCGCGCGGGCGGCGGCGAGCAGTTCCTCGCCGTCCGACCAGCGCAGCTCCGGATCGGTCCGGAGGCGGTGGAAGATCTCCGCCAACTCGGTCGTGCCGAACACCCGGCCGCCGAGTTCGCGGTACTCGCCGGCCAGCTGCTCGATCAGCGCCAGGCCGGTCTCGTGCAGATCGCGGGCGGTGCGGTCGGTCGTGGTGTGCACGCGGATCAGCTTGGCGTAGCGTTCCTCGCCGTCGGGCAGCCAGCACAGGCCCGCCTGGTCCGCCGGACGGCCGCGTGGTTTCGCCTCGCTGGCGAGGAAATCCCGGTACCGCGCATACGCCGGGCGGACCACCTCGGCGAGCAACCGGTCGCGTTCCGGCGCGAATCCCGCGGTTTCGGCGCCGACGCGCAACGGGCTGGTGTCCGATTCGGACAGAAAGCGGTCCACGAACGCGATACCCGCGTCCACCAGGAATTCCGGCGGCGCGACGCCGTTCTCGAGTGCGGCGCGCTGACGCCGCGCGACCGTGTCCAAATAGGATGGAAAGGCGGCGAGCCGGGCGAGGTACCCGCGTGCCTTCTCCGCGTCGTTCAGGGTGAGCTGGGGCAGCAGGAGCAGCGGTTGCAGCGCCGGGGCGCCGAAGGCGTCGCTGACCGAGATCTCGCACACGGCCGAGTCGATCCGATCGACGACCGCCTTCGCCTGCTGGACCACCACGTCCCGGGTCACCCGGTCCTGCTCGGAAAGCGCGTCCCGGTCGATCGCCTCGGCCCGGGCCGCCACGTCCAGGCAGGCCGCCCTGGTCCGCTGTTCGGCTTCCTCGCTCAGGTCGGCCAGCCGGTCGTGCTCCGCGGGCAGCCCGAGCACGGAAGGCCGCACCGGATCGGCGGCGAACAGGATGCCGGTGAGTTCCTCGGCCAGTTCGATGGGTGTGCTCACGCCGAAGCCTCCTGACCCGCCGCCCACTCGGTGACCACGCCGTCGAGCACGGACAGCGGCAGGGCGCCGCCGCCGAGGACGACGTCGTGGAAGTCGCGGACGTCGAACCGGCTGTCCAGGATCTCCTCCGCCCGCGCCCGGATGCGCTGGATCTCCAAGCGGCCCACCATGTACGACAACGCCTGCCCGGGATAGGAGATGTAGCGGTCGATCTCGGATTCGATCTCCACCCGCGGCATCGGGGTGTGCTCGCGCAGGTAGTCCACGGCCTGCCGGCGGCTCCAGCCCTTCGCGTGCAACCCGGTGTCGACGACCAGGCGCCCGGCGCGCATCGAGTCCATGGTCAGCATGCCGAGCAGGGACACGTCGTCGGAGTACAGCCCCATCTCGTGCGCGAGCCGTTCGGAGTACAGGCCCCAGCCTTCGCTGTAGGCGTTGAAATCGCCGATCCGGCGCAACAGCGGGAGATCGTCCAGGCCCAGTGCGGTGGACAACTGGAAGTGGTGGCCCGGAATGGCCTCGTGGAACGCGGTCACCTCGGCCGTGTGCCGGAACCGTTCGGTGACCTCGTAGGTATTCGCGAAGTAGGTGCCCGGCCGCTTGCCGTCGGCCGAGGGCCACAGGTAGTACGCGGCCGGTCCGCCGGGCGCCTCGGCCTCCGGCACCGGCTCGACGACCCACGGTTGCGGCGGGATCCGGCCGAACCAGCGCGGCGCGGCCTCCTCGGCCCGCGTGATCGCGGCGCGCGCCCCGGCCAGCAGTTCGTCCGCGTTCTTCCAGCGCAGCGCGGGATCGGTGCGCAGCCGGTCGAAGATCTCCGGCAGTTCGGCGGTGCCGAACACCCGCGCCCCGATCTCGGCGTACTCGCGGGCCAGCCCGTCGATCAGTTCCAGGCCGGTCTCGTGCAGTTCCTCCGGGGTGCGCTCGGTGGTCGTGTGCGTGCGCGCCAGCAGGGTGTAGATCCGTTCACCGTCGGGCAGCCAGCACACGCCGGGGCGGTCCTCCGGCCGGCCGTGCGGCTCGATCTCGGCGGCGAGCGCGTCCTGGTAGGCCGCGAACCCGGGCCGGACGACCTCGTCCAGCAGGGCCGCGCGGCGGGCGGTGAAGTCGTCGTCCGGCATGGGCTGGCGGATCAGCGGATCGGCGGACGGGTTCGCGAGATACCGGTCGAGGTGCTCGATCGCGGCACGCACGAGCCGGGCGACCGGCACCCGCCCGGCCGCGACCCCGGCGCGATGCCGGTCCAGCGCCTGCCGGAGGTAGGCCGGGATCGCCGCGAGCCGGTCGAGCTGGACCGCACCCTGTTCGGCGCCGGTCACCGTGATCCTCGGCAGCACGGTCAGCAGGCCCACCGCGGGTGCGACGAAGAGGTCGCTGACGGTGAATTCGACGGCGTGGCTGTCCAACCGGTCGAGGTGGCCCTGGAGCTGGCTCAGCAGAACCTCGCGGGTGGTCCGGTCTTCGCCGGTCAGCCCGGCCGGATCGAGGGCGCGGGCCCGGGCGGCGAGCGCGGTGAGCTTCGCGCGGTGGTCCCGCTCCGCGTCCTCGCTCAGGTCGCCGAGGCCGGGCCGCAGCGGGTCGATGCCGAGAATGGCGGGCCACAGCGGCTCGGCGTCGAACATCAGGTCAACCAGCTCGTCGGCGAGCACGACGACTTCGGTCATGGTCCGTCCCAGTGATCAAGTGAGTGTTGTCACCGAGCCTAGAGCCGGTGCCGGGTTTTGGGTGTGAAGAACCGGGGCGGGGTGCGCACGTGTGGTGGCGCGAGGCGGTAGCGTTGCCTGCCGTGGCCGTGACCGATCCCGTGGATGCCCGCCTGCTCGCCGCGCTGGCCGAGCTGGGCAAGGCGGCCGTTCACGAACTCGCGGCGAAGGTCGGCATGGATCCGCGCGAGGTCGCCTACCGGCTGGTGGGCCTGTCCGGCAGCGGCCTGCCGTTGCTGGTCGGGGTGGAAAGCGATCCGCACGGGCTGCGCGCCGCGCTCGCGGGCACCGGCGCGTGGGCCACGCACAACCCCGGCGGCCCGGTGCGGGGCGCGCCGTCGGGCGCCTACCCGGTCCAGGGCACGCCGTCCGGTCCGTATCCCGTGCAGGGCACGCCCTCGGGGCGGTATCCGATGCAGCAGCAGGGTGCGCACCCGGTCGCGGGGACGCCGTCGGGCCGCTACCCCGGGCCGCCGCCCAACGGCGGCGCCCCGCCGCGCCCGCCGCGGCGGCCCGCTCCACCGCCACCACCGCCCCCGGCCCCGGTGCCGTCCGACCCGGTGATGAACACCTGGGGCCCGCCGCAGAGTTCGTCCTGGGCGCGCGGCGACCAGGCGCCCAAACCGCCCGCCGCGCCGGGACAGCGCGCCGGTAAGACCGGCGACGTCCTGGCGACCGAGGGGCTGGAGGGCGAGCAGCTCACACTGCAACTGCTCGAGGTGCAGGACCCGGCGGACTTCCTGTTCAGCGCCGCCGGATACCGGCTCGACGACGGCGAACGCGCGGTCGTGGTGCACACCGAGATCACCAACCGCGGGAACGTCCCGTTCGTGTCGCTACCGGACAACTACCTCGAGCTGCTCACCGACCAGGGCCAGGCCGTGGGCAAGGCCCCGGTGTCCCTGTCCTCCCGCCCGCCGCACCGCATCGGCGTGCAGCCGGGCGAGACCGCGGGCGGGCACACGGTCTACGTGTTGCCGGAGGCGACCCGGGTGGTCTCGGTCCGGTGGAGCCCCCGCCCCGAACCGGACGAACGTTCCCTCACCTGGTCCATCGAGGACTGATCCCGGGCCCCGAGGTGTCATGAGGGGACCCCTCCTGACGATTTTTGTCCGGAGGGGTCCCCTCATGGAAGTTGGGCAGGGGTCAGGATTCGGCGCGGAGGATGTCCAGGGCGCGCGCCAGGTCTTCGGGGTACTCGGCTTCGAACTCGACCCAGCGCCCGTCGGCCGGGTGGGCGAAGCCGAGGGTGCGGGCGTGCAGCCACTGCCGGGTCAGGCCGAGTTTGCGGGCGAGCACCGGATCGGCGCCGTAGGTCAGGTCGCCGACGCACGGGTGGCGCAGCGCCGCGAAGTGCACCCGGATCTGGTGCGTGCGCCCGGTTTCCAGTTTGATCTCGGCCAGCGAGGCCGCCCGGAACGCCTCGACCACCTCGTAGTGCGTGATGCTCGGCCGCCCACCGGCGACCACCGCGAACTTGTAGTCGTGCCGGGGATGCCGGTCGATCGGCGCGTCGATCGTGCCCCGGGTCGGATCCGGGTGGCCCTGGACGATCGCGTGGTAGCCCTTGTCCACCGTGCGTTCCTTGAACGCCCGCTTGAGCACCGTGTAGGCGTGCTCGCTCTTGGCCACCACCATCACACCGGTGGTGCCCGCGTCCAGCCGGTGGACCACGCCCTGCCGCTCGGCCGCCCCCGAGGTGGCGATGCGCAGCCCGGCGGCGGCGAGCGCGCCGACCACGGTCGGGCCGGTCCAGCCGGGGCTGGGGTGCACGGCCACGCCGACCGGTTTGGCGATCACCACGATGTCGTCGTCGTCGTGCAGGATCCGCATGCCCTCGACCGGCTCGGCGATCACCTCGACCGGATTGCCCGGCTCGGGCAGCGTCACCTCGAGCAGCCCGCCCGCGGCCAGCCGGTCGGATTTGCCCGCCGGTCTGCCGTCCAGCAGCACCTCCCCCGCCTCGGCGAGTTCGGCGACCGCGGTCCGCGACAGCCCCAGCAGTTTGGCCAGGCCCGCGTCCACGCGCATCCCGTCCAGCCCGTCCGGAACGGGCAGCATCCGCGCGGTCACGCCGCCTCCTTCTTCGCGCCCCGGGCCGAGCTGCCGTCGTAGTCCTTGCCGAGCAGGGAAAGCAGCACGATCAACACCCCGCCCACGCAGATGGACGAGTCGGCGACGTTGAACACCGGCCACACGTCCCCGTTCGGGGCGAACACCGAGATGAAGTCGACGACATGGCCGCGCAGGACACCGGGCGCGCGGAAGAGCCGGTCGATCAGGTTCCCGAACGCCCCGGCCAGCACGAACCCGAGGCCGATCGCCCAGCCTGCCGACCGCAGGCGACCGGCCAGCCAGATGATCGCGCAGACCACGACGATCGCGACGATCGCGAGCAGCCAGGTCATCCCGGTGGCCATGCCGAACGCCGCGCCCGGATTGCGCACCAGCTGCAGGTAGACCGCCCCGCCGAGGATCCGGACCGGCTCCTGTCCCTCCAAATTGGACACGACCAGGACCTTGGTGACCAGATCGAGGGCGAACCCGAGGACCGCGACGGAGAAGACCAGGCCGATCCGGCGCTTGGGCGGCGCGGCCTCGGCGGGGCCCGGGGTGGTCTCGGGTTGCGATCCTGGCTCGGTGCTCACCGCGCCATTGTCCACTGCGGGTTCAGGCGGGCTCCCCGGTGGGCCGCCGGACCACCACGAACGCGGCGATCACCCCGGCGAACACGATCGCCGCGGACAGCGCGAGCCCGAAGACGCCGCGGGCGAAGAGGACCCCGGACAGCAGGAACGCGCCCGCGACCACGGCGAGCAGGATGCTGCGTTCCAGCCGGGCGAGCACGAGCAGCCCGGTGGTGATCAGCAGCGTGTCGATCCGGTCGGGCAGGAGCGCGGCGAGGGCGAGGAAAGCCGCCGCGGGCACCAGGACCGCGCAGGCGATCCGGGCCGCCCGCCCACCGGGCCCGAGCCGGAAGAACGACCAGGCCCCGGCGCACAGGCCGAGCCCGACCAGCGGGCCGCCGACGGTGACCGCGACCTCCGGGCCGTCCCCGGCGGCGCGGGCGATCCCGCCGAGGACGAACCCCAGCACGATGGCGCCGAGGCCGCCGAGGACCACGGTGATGAGCCGTCCCCGGGACAGCCCGGCGCCCGCGCGGCGCATCCGGACCGCGTACCACGCCACGGTCGCCAGGAACAGGACCAGGATGGCGACCGGCCAGAAGTCGCGTCCGGAAACCGCGAATCCGAGACCCGCTGGATCCACGAAGAACTCCGGCACGATCACGTTCGACGAGCCCTGGACCGCGAACGTCGTCGCCATCATCTCCGAGCGCGGGGTATACGCGAACCAGCCGAAGCCCGGTTCCGGCCGCAGGGCCAGCAGCGCGAGCAAGCCGAAACCGAGCAGTGCCAACGGAAACCAGAATTCGCTCCGGTCTCCGGGAACCAGACCTCTCCTGCCGTTCTCACCCATTCGAGTGAGGGTAGTGGGTGCTCGGCCCGCCCGTCAGGCGGACAGGAAAGGCGGCAGTTCGCGCGGGTCGGGGCTCGGCGCCCAGCGGCCGCCGTCGTCGTGGTAGGTCCACCGGGGCCCGCGGGCGACGATCTGGCGCAGGGCGAGCACGAGCCGGTCGACGTGCTCGGCGGTGGTGCCCAGGCCGAGGCTCACCCGCAGCGCTTGCCTGCCCTCCGCACCGGTGTCGCCGATCAACCGCCGGGTGGCGATGTGCGCGCAGAACGCGCCGTCGCGCACCCCGATGCCGTATTCGGCCGACAGCACCGCGGCCAGCCAGCCGGGCTGGAACCCGTCGAGCACGAAACTCACCGTGCCCACCCGGTCGACCTCCGCGTCGAAGAGCCGGAGTTCGCTGAGTCCGGGCACCGCCGCCAGGCCACGGCGGAGCCGGGCCAGCAGCGCGGATTCGTGCGCCTCGACGGCATCGGCGTGCTCGGCGAAGGTCCGGCAGGCCACCCCCAGCGCGTAGACGCCGACCGTGTTCGGCGAACCGGCCTCGTGCCGTTCCGGTCCGGAATTCCACACCACGCTCTGCTCGGTGACCAGCTTGCTGGCGCCGCCCCCGGCCAGGTAGGGATCGGCGGCGCGCAGCCAGTCGGCCCGGCCGATCAGCGCGCCCGCGCCGAACGGCGCGTACAGCTTGTGCCCGGACAGGGCCACGTAGTCCACGTCCAGTGCGCGCAGCGAGATCCGGCGGTGCGGCGCGAGTTGCGCGGCGTCCAGGGCGATCCGGGCGCCGTGGCGGCGCGCCACCGCGGCGATCTCGGCCACCGGCAGGAGTTCCCCGGTGACGTTGGACGCCCCGGTGAGCACGACCAGCCGGGGCCCCTCGGCGCAGCCCGCGAGCGCACTGTCCACAGCGGACACCGCGGCGAGCCGGGTGCGCGGCGTCGGAATCCGGTGCACGCGGGCGCCCTTCCAGGGCAGCAGGGCCGCGTGGTGCTCGGTGTCGAACACGACGACCGAGGTGTTCCGCGGAACGGCGCGGGCCAGCAGGTTGAACGAATCGGTGGTGTTGCGGGTGAACACCACGGTGTCCCCGGTCCGGGCGCCGACGAACCGGCGCAGCACGTCCCGGGTGCCCTCGTAGACCTTTGTGGACACTTGGGAGGCGAAACCCGCGCCCCGGTGAACGCTGGCGTACCAGGGCAGGAACTCGTCGACCGCGCGCCGGACCGCGTCCAGGCAGGGCGCGCTGGCGGCGTGGTCGAGGTTGGCGTAGCCGATCCGCTCGCCGGTCACCAGCGGCACTTCCAGCCCGGCCCCGGCGACGGCCGGAATCCCTTTCGGGACAACGGATTCAGCGGTGCGGGATTCGAGAGCGAGTGTCATCGGGAGCCTCCTCGGCGGTCCGGGGACCCACTGAGGAGTCCGCGCTTGCCCACCGCACCTCGCGGCGGACCAGGTCCTCACCCGGGGCACCCCACCGCGGAAGGAGGGTTGCCGGCCAGCAAGCCGGGGCTTGACGCTGGCGCTCATGACCTGCCGGAGACGTTAGCGGATGCGACGCCGATCGCGCGACCGCGACCCAGCCGATGAGACGACGGTCACGCGATCGGCGGGGCATCAACCGTCGTAGCGGAACCAGCCGGGAAGCGTCACCTGGAAGCCGTCGCTGACCCGGGTCGCCGTACCGCCGTACTGGTTGGGACCCTCGTTGAACCGCCAGCCGCCGAACACCTTGCCGTCGACCGCGACGCCGAGCGCGTCCGCGACCTCGCCGGACAGCCGCTCGTAGGAGACGCCGTCCCAGTTGCCGGCGGCGATCGGGTCGGCGGCGGTCGTGCTCACCGCGGTGCCGGACAGGGTCCAGAGAGTGAAGTGCACGTGCGCGCCGGTGCTGTTGCCGCCGCACGGCAGCGCGTTGCCGATGTGGCCGAGTTCGGTTCCGGCCTCGACCTGCTGCCCGTCGGTGACCTTGATGTTCTCCATGTGGTAGTAGCCGGTGCGCCAGCCGTCGCCGTGGTCGATGGTGACCCAGTCCCCGGCCGAGCAGTGCTGCAGGTGCGCGGTCCCGGCGAGCGGGGCCCGCACGATCCCGTCATCGGGGTTGAAGTCGATCGCGTTCTTCACGCCGTTGTTGCCGTCGTCGGAGTGGATACCGGCCGAACCGGTCTGTTGCCCGGCCGCGAACGGCAGGCCGAACACCGGGAACTCCGCCGCCTCCGCCCCGGCGGGCGCCACGACCAGGGTCGCGGCGAAGACCACCCCGGCCGCCGCGGCGGCGGTACGAGGTCTCCGGGGTCTTTGGATCGTGGGATTGACACGCGTGTTGGTCACTCCGCGTTCTCCTTCGTGCAGGGATTCCACCCAGTCGAGTTACGCCGAACGAGCGCAAGCTAGCCAGAAGAACCCCGCGAGGGAATACGCGGCGCACGTTCCCATTTACCAGTTAGTCATCGCTGACCCCGGAGGGGGCGCCCGTTGCGGGGTGGGGTCGTGAGCGGTCAGGCCGGTTAGCCCTCGCTGCCCCGGTCGCCTCGTTCGGTCGCGTCGAAAGTGCGCGCACTTTCGGGGCGTGTCGCGGCGGCACTTCCCCATCGTGGTGACCTCCTTGCCCGCGGGAGCAAGGGGACCGGGTGCTGGGGGTCGTGAGTGTTCAGACCGGCTAGAACCGGCGCAAACGCTCACGACCCTATTTTCCGGATCAGCGGCCGGACTCGCCCTTCCAGCGCGCCAGGCGGCCCGCGCGGTCGACCGCGCGCAGGCGGCGCTCGGCCGCGTCCCGGGACCGTTCGGTGGCGACCACGAGCAGCTCGTCCCGTTCCTGCAGCCGGGTGGTGTGCTGCGGGGTGAACCCTTCGCCGTGCCGGACGACCAGGCTGACCGTCGACCCGAGCGGCAGGCGCAGCTCGGACAGGTACACGCCGTGCAACCGCGACCCCGGCTGGATCCGCACCTGGAGCAGCTCCGCGCCGAGTTCGTCGAGCGGCGCGGAGTCGACCTGGATCTCCCGCGCCTCGGCGGACACGCTCAGGCCGAGCAGTTTCGCCAGCGGAGCCAGGGTCGCGCCCTGCACCAGGGTGAGCACGATGACCAGCACGAACACCGCGTCGACCAGGCGCTCGGCCCCGGGCAGCCCCTCGGCCAGCGGGATCATCGCCAGCACGATCGGCACCGCGCCGCGCAGCCCGGCCCAGGACAGGAACGCCCGTTCCCGCCACGGCACCCGGAACGGCAACGTGGCGACGAGCGCGGACAGCGGCCGGGCGAGCACCAGCAGTACCGCACCGGCCACCAGGCCGGGCACCACGGCGTCCAGCAGCCGTTCCGGCGACGCGAACAACCCCAGCAGCACGAACAGGCCGATCTGGGCCAGCCAGCCCAGCCCCTCGGCGAACGACAGCGTGTCCGAGCGGTGCGGCAGCCGCGAATTGCCGAGCACGACACCCGCCACATAGGTGGCCAGCAAGCCCGAGGCGTGCGCGAGCTGCCCGCTGGAATACGCGATCACGCACACCGCCACGGTCGCCAGCGGGTAGAGGCCGGTGGCCGGCAGTGCGGCCCGGCGCAGCGCCTGCGCGCCCACCCAGCCGAACGCGAGCCCGATCGCCAGCCCGGCGGCGAGCTCGTAGACCACCAGCAGCGGCAACGTCCAGTCGACCAGCATGCTGGAGGCGAGCACGACGACCGCGATGTAGGCCGGGGCGTCGTTGATACCGGATTCGAGTTCGAGGGTGCCGACGAGCCGCTTGCCGACCCCGGCCGTGCGGAGCACGGAGAACACCGCGGCCGCGTCGGTCGAGGCGAGCACCGCGCCCCACAGCAGCGCGGTGCGCCAGTCCAGGCCGAGCAGGAAGTGCAGCGCGACACCGGTGACCGCGATGCTGATCGCAACGCCCACAGTGGACAGTGCGATTCCGGGCCCCAGTGCGGGTTTGACCGCCTGCCACCGGGTGGTCAGGCCGCCCTCGGTCAGGATCATCACCAGCGCGGCGAGGCCGAGCGACTGGGTGAGCGTGGCGTCTTCGAACTCGACCCCGAAGCCCGCCTCGCCGATGAGGACGCCGATTCCGAGGTAGACCAGCAGCGAGGGCAGGCCGAGGCGGATCGATACGCGCACCGCGAGGACGGAGGCCAGCAGCACCAGCGCTCCGACGCCGAGCACGACCGGAAGTCCGTCCACCACGCCTCCCGTCTACCCCTTTTGCCGGGTCAAGAATAGGGAGTCGGGTCGTTCTTCCCAGCCAGGTGGTGGTGGCGCGCCGCTCACAGTCCACTGAGGAATGTCGCGGCGGCGGCCACCGCGGGCTTGGACGAACCCGCGCCCTTCAGCAGGACCGCGAACGCGACATCCCCGCGGTAACCGGCGAACCAGCCGTCGGACTGGGTTCCGTCGCCGAACTGGGCGGTGCCGGTCTTGCCGAAGACCTGGCCGCTACCGCGCAGCTCGGACGCGGTGCCGCCGGTCACCACCTCGCGCATCATCTGCCGCAGCGCCCCGATCACCCCGCCCGGCGGCGGCTGGTAACCGGTGTTCACCCGGGTGTCCAGGCCGCGCCACAGTTTCGGCGTGACCGCGCGGCCCGCGGCGACGGTGGCGGCCATCAGCGCGATCCCGAACGGGCTCGCCTGCACCTTGCCCTGCCCGATCGCGTTCTCGACCTGTTCGGCCTGATTGGCCGCCGGTTCGACCTTGCCCGCCTCGCTGGAGATCCCGGGGATCTCGAAGTCCGCGTTCAGGCCGAACTGGCTCGCCGCCCGCGCGAGCGCGTCCGCGGGCAGCCCGGACGCCAGCTGGGCGAACGTGGTGTTGCAGGAATGCGCGAAGGCGCTGTGCAGCGGCTGCGGCGGCAGCGCGAAGTTGTTGTCGTTGGGGATGGTGCGCTGGCCGAGCTGAACCGACGCCGGGCAGTCGAGGACGGTGTTGGCGTCCTGGCCGCCGTGTTGCAGCACCGCGGCCGCGGTGGCGATCTTGAACGTCGACCCGGGCGCGTACAGCCCGCTGAACGCCTTGGGGTCCAGCCCGGCGGCCGCGTTCTGGGCGACCGCGAGGATCTCGCCGCTGGAGGGTTGCAGCGCGAGCAGCGCCGCGGGGAACCGCGCGCCGTCGACCGCGGCCTGCGCGGCGCCCTGCGCACCGGCACCCAGGGTGATCGTGAGCGGTTTCGCCTGGGCGGTCCCGGTGCCGCCCAGGGTTTCCACGTCGGCCCCGGCGGCGTCGGTGCGGGTGACCGACCAGCCGCCCGCGCCCTGCTCCTGGGTGAGCTTGGTCATGCTCGACCGCAGCAGCGGCGCCGGATTGCCCTCGGCGGGCTGGATGCCGGACTCCTGCCAGAGCATCAGCGGTTTGCCGTCCCGGTCGACCACCGCCGGGGTGCCGGCGCGGGTGCGCAGCGCGAGCCGCTGGTTCGCCTCCAGCTTCGGGTGCACGAGCGCCGGGGTCCAGTGCACCGACCAGTGGTCGCCGGTGCGGATGAGCTGGAGGCTGTTGTCGTAGGCCCAGGTGCGCCCGGCGCCGAGGGTCCAGGTGACGTGGAAGGCGCCGCTCGCCTTGCCGTCCCCGGCCGGGGTGACCTGCCGCAGGAGGACCTGGGCCTGCGCCGCGGGCAGGCCGGTGCGCACCGCGGCGAGCAGCGCGCTCGCGGCGGCCGGATCGTCGGTGAGGTTTCCCGCGGCGGTCGCGTTCCCGGCGGCGAAGGCGTCCAGGTAGCGGGCCGCGACCGAGCTCGGCTCGTCCGCGGCTGCCGAGGGGGTCGCGGCCGCCGGTTCGGTGCCCGCGGAACCGCCCCGCAGTCCGATCACCGCGGCGACCACGATCGCGACGACGGCCGTCGCACCCCCGGCGAGTATCCAGCGCCTGGTAACGGGTTTCACCCGGACTCCCCCTGTTCCGACGGCACGTGTGGATCACGCACCGGCCCCGGGGAATCCATCGCGGGCGCGGCCCGGTCGTTACCGGGCGGCCAGCGCCGTGCCGACCAGGACCAGGCGGAGCACCCGTTCGGCCGCGTCGGCGAGCAGTTCGGCCGCATGCTCGAGCGCCTCGGGCAGCGTGATCGGCGCGGCGAGGATGCCCGCGTAGGCGTCGATCCCGGCGTCGAACGTGGTCCGGGCCCCGGCGCCGATGGTCCCGGCGAGCGCGATCACCGGTTTGCCGTGCCGCTTGGCGCGGCGGGCCACCTCGCCGGGCACCTTCCCGCGCGCGGTCTGCGCGTCGATCGCGCCCTCGGCGGTGAACA
The DNA here is from genome assembly GCF_009765355.1 of Amycolatopsis anabasis. Lineage (GTDB taxonomy): Bacteria > Actinomycetota > Actinomycetes > Mycobacteriales > Pseudonocardiaceae > Amycolatopsis > Amycolatopsis anabasis. The sequence continues at coordinate 123,694 of NZ_VTHK01000016.1, forward strand.
CCAGATCCGCCGCGGCGAGCCGGGCGTCCAGATCGGCGTGGTCGAGCAGGACGTCGAAGCGCGGGAGCAGGCGGGCCCCGAGCATCCCGGCCAGCCCCGCGCCGAGGCCGCCCGACGCTCCCCCGCCCGGCACGAACCGCAGATCCACGTCGCGGTGGTGCTCGAGGAGCTTGGCCCAGTGCTCCATCGCCGTCGACAGGGCCTCGACCTGCTCCGGCCCGGCCCCCTTCTGCGGACCGAACACCCGGGCCACCCCGTGCTCGCCGACGAGCAGGTTGCACGGGTTGCACGCCACGGTCAGCTCGGTCCCCGCGAGCCGTTCGTCCATTGTGGACAGATCCAGCCGGACGACGTCGGCGAGGGTGTAGCCGTCCGCCTCGACCGGCGTGCCCACCGCGTCGAGGAACCGGGCGCCGAGGGCGCGCAGCGCGCCCGCGCCGCCGTCGCAGGTGCCGGAGTCCCCGCAACCGACCAGGATGCGGCGGCACCCCGCGTCGAGCGCCGCGCGGATCAGCTCGCCCACGCCGTAGGTGGTGGTGCGGCCGGGGTCGCGGAGGTCGGCGGGCACCAGGCGTAGCCCGGCCGCCGCGGCCATCTCCACCACGGCGGTGCGCGGACCGTCCCCGCCGAGGATCGCGAACTGGGCGCACACCGGCTCGCCGACCGGCCCGGTCACCCGCACCGGGACCAGTTCGCCACCGGTGGCCGCGGCGAGGGTGCGCGCCGAGCCTTCGCCGCCGTCGACCAGCGGCACGGTGTCGACCACCGCACCGGGCACGACCCGGCGCACCCCGGCGGTGATCGCCGCGGCCACCGCCTCGGCGGCCAGCGACTCCTTGAATCCGCTCGGGGCCACCACGAAACGCAACGGGGTCATGATCATCTCCTGGATCAGTGAAGGGACAGCCCGAGCGCGGGCCAGACGAACCGCGCGAAGCCGAGGACGAGCAGCACGACCAGCGGCCCGAGCACCGCGGACAGCCGCAGCAGGTCGCGGCGGTCGTAGGTGGGCACGCCCTCGACGGCGGCGAACAGGGCCACCGGTTTCGCCGAGGACGGGAGCGTGTGGCAGAACCCGGCCGCCACCGTCGACACGAACGCGATCGCCGCCGGGTTGAAACCGGCCGCGCTCGCCAGCGGGATCACCAGCGGCACCAGCACCGACGATCGCGCCGACCGGGACTGCAGGACCAGGTGGGCGCCCGCGCTGAGCACCACCACCAGTACCAGGAATCCCGATGCGGGCAGGCCGCCGCCGAAGACCAGTCCGGTCAGCCAGTGTGCGGCGCCGGAGGAGACAAGCGCGGAGCCGAGGACCGCGGTGGTCGCCATGAACAGCAGCAGGGACCACGGCACCGACTCGAGCTGGCGACCGAGTCCGGTCGTCCCCAGCCGGGGCGTGGTAATCACGAGCGCGCCAGCCAACGCCACCACGGCCGGGCCGATGCCGTGCAGCGATTCGGTGCACCACAACAGGATCACCCCGCCGAGCACGATCAGCGCACGCCGCTGGGCGGAGGTGAGCGGCTCCCCGCCGGGGACGCCCAGTTCCCGGGTTTCGATCGACAGCGGCCGCCGCCGGTCGGCCCGGGTCGTGGTGAGCAGCAGCACCACTTCGGCGGCACAGTGCGAACTCACCACGGCGAAGGGCAGCCCGAGCAGGAGCCACCGGCCGAAGCCGATCCCGGAACCGGTGGTTTCCGCGAGGACCTGGCTCGTGATCAGGTGTGCCCCGGCGCCGATGAGGCTGGCGATCGCGGACAGCAGGATCACCGAGGGAAAGAGGATCGCGAGCGCCCGGACCACGGATTCCCGCCGCCGCAAGGATTTCGCCAGCGCGACGAACACCGGCAGCGCCAGCGCGGCCCGGCCGGAGGTCGCCGGGATCGCGAGCGCGGTGACCACCAGCGCCACCGTCACCAGATGCGCGAGCTGCCGCACGGTCCGCGCCCGCGACACGAGCGCCACGGCGGCGCGCGCGGGAAGTCCGGTCGCCGCCAGTCCCCCGGCGAGGACGAACGCGGCGACCAGCAGCCAGATCGTCTCGTCACCCAGCGCGCCGAACAGGGTGTCCGGGCCGATGACGCCGGTGAACACCAGTGCCAGCGCGGCCACCAGGCCGACGAACGTGTCGTCGACGGGCGCGAACATCCACGCCAGGACCGCGGCCGCGAACACGACCAGCGCGGCCCGGCCGTGCGGGCTCAGCTCCCCGCCGGGCAGGACGTAAAGCAGGACCAGCGCGAGCACCGCCGCCCCGAACCCGATCAGGCCACGGCGACGCCCGCGGCCCGGCCCGGAGGGGATCGGGGTGGTCAGGCGCTCGGTCAGGGTGCTCATGACACCCAGCCTCCGACCGCCCCCTGAAGCACCCGTGAGCCCCAGATGAGAGCACTTTCATCTAAGGCACGGCGCGCACTTGGCCGGGAAAGTGCGCGGCACTTTCCCGGAAAAGTGCCCTCCCACCCTACCGAAATGGGGAACCCGGTAGACCGAAACGGGGAACTCGCGAGCGGGCGGGGCCCACTGGGGCGAGTCTCGTTCCGGTCGCCGAGTTCCACACTCAGGCAAGTGAACTACACACTCGGGCAAGCGAAATACACACTCGGGACCACCCCGCGACACCGATCGACTTTCCCGAGCCCACCGCGATCGGGCACCCGCCGGGTACCTGCCCGAATGTGCAACTCGCGTGCCCGAACGTGTAACTCGCGTGCCTGAGTGTGCAACTCGCGGCGGCGGGACCGTACCCAACTTACCGGGAAAACCTCAATGCGACGGGGTTCACTGGCCGAGGCGGTAGCCCATGCCGCGGACGGTTTCGATGCGGTCCGCGCCGATCTTGCGGCGCAGGGTGCGCACGTAGACATCGACCACATTGGACCCCGGGTCGAAGTCGTAACCCCAGACGTGCGAAAGGATCTGCTCGCGGGCGAGCACCTGGCCCGGATGCCGCAGGAACAGTTCCAGCAACGCGAATTCCCGCGCGGTCAGGTCGACCGTGCCCGCCGGGGTCTGCGCGCGGCGGGTGCGCAGGTCCAGGGACAGCTCTTCGTGCCGGAGCACGCCGACCTCCGGCGTCCGGTCCCCCGCCCGCAGGCGCAGCCGCACCCGGGCGAGGAGTTCCTCGAAGCGGAACGGTTTGGTCATGTAGTCGTCCGCGCCGCCTTCCAGACCGGCGACCGTGTCGTGCACCGAATCCCGGGCGGTCAGGATGATCACCGGGGTGGTCACGCGGGCGCGGCGCATCGCCTGCAGCACGGCGAAACCGTCCCGCTTCGGCAAGCCGAGATCGAGGACGACCAGATCGAACTCCCCGGCCACCGCGGTGGCCAGCGCGGCGTCCCCGTCGGCCACCACGGTGGTGGCGAAACCGTTGGCGCGCAAGCCTTTCTCCACGAAGGACGCGATCCGTTCCTCGTCTTCCGCGATCAGGATGCGGCTCATCGTTCTCCCCTCACCGGCAGTTCGACGCCGAAGGTCGCGCCCTCGCCCGGCACCGAATGCACGCGTGCCCGGCCGTGGTGCGCGTCGGCGATGGCTTTGACGATCGCCAGCCCCAGCCCGGCCCCGGACCGGCCGCCGCCGTCACCGCGGACGAACCGGCCGAAGATCCGTTCGGCTTCCCCGGGCGGCACCCCCGGGCCCGGATCGGTGACCCAGAACGACACCGCGTCGCCCTCGATCGCCGAGCCGATCCGGATGGCGTCGCCGTCGCCGGTCTGCTGCACCGCGTTCTGCGCGAGTTGCAGCACCGCCTGGGTCACCCGCTGCGGGTCCAGCCACGCGTCGCCCTCGCCGACCGATTCCAGCACCCACCGCCGATCCGCGATGGCCCGCGCCTTCGCCTCGATGTCACTGGTCAGCTCCGGCACGGAAACCCATTGGCAGCGCAGGAAATCCGGTTGCTCGGCCTTCGCCAGCAGGAGCAGGTCGTCGACGATCCGCGCCATCCGGTCGAGTTCGTCGGTGCACAGCCGGACCACCGCGGCCCGCTCCGCGGGATCGTCGCCCATCAGCTCGAGATGCCCGCGGACGATCGTGATCGGCGTGCGCAGTTCGTGCCCGGCGTCGTCGAGGAACTGGCGCCGGGTGGCGAACGCGTGCTCCAGCCGGTCGAGCATCGCGTTGAACTGCTCGGCGAGCGCGGCGATGTCGTCGCGGCCGTGCACCGGGATGCGGTGGGTGAGATCGTCTTCGGTGAGTTCGGCGGCGGCCTGCCGGACGGTCCGCACCGGCGCCAGGATCCGCCCGGCCACCAGCCAGGACACCCCGGCGGCCATGACCAGCGCGAGCGCGCTCACCCAGAGCAACGTCCGGACCGTGCCGGAGGCGTCGGCGCGCAGCGGATCGACGAAGTACCCGGCGACGAACCAGGCGTGCGGCCGGGTGTCGGATGCCTGCGGCGCGAGCACGTCGATCCGCAGCCAGCGGAGTTCACCGGCCGCGGTGGCCACGCTGCCGGTGCCCGCCGGACCGCTCACCAGGTCCCGCAGCACCGGCTGGTCCAACCGGATCCCGTGCACCGACTTGTCGATCTGTTTCAGCGCGTTCAGCTGGTTCCCGTTCTCCACCACGCCGAGCAGGACCTCGGCCTCGTGGATGTACTGGGTGCGCAGGTGCCGGTCGAACAGCGTCCACGGATCCTGGATCGCCCGGCCACCGCCCTGGTCGTAGCCGATCCGGGCGAACGTGCGGAACTCCTCGACGTCCTGTTCCAGCGCGCGGTTGATCCGGTTGCCGACCGAGGCGTACTCGGTCTCCGCCACCACCAGCACCACGGTCGCCAGCCCGGCGGTCATCACCAGCACGAACCAGCCCATGATCCGCACTCGCGCCGGTACCCGGCTGCCTTTCCTGGGCACCTCAGCCATCGTCGTCCCGGTCGCCGGGGCCGTCGTCATCGTCGTCGTCGATCGGTGGTGGCGGCGGCAGCTGGACCTGCGGCGACGGGGACGGTGACGGTGCCGGGGAGACCCCGCTCGGCGGCGGCCCGGGCGCTTCCCCGATCCGCACGACCGGGGGAACCCGCGGCGGCTCGGGTTTGGTGGCGAGCAGGGCGGCGAGCCCCGCGGCGACCGGCAACGCGATCACCGCGACGACCGCCACGATCCAGGGCGCACGACTCATGCCCCGAGCATCGTCCGCCTCGGCGAAGGCCGGATGAGCCGAAGATGAGGAAACCTTCATCCCCCCGACCTTCGCCTACGGATCACGCTTTCGCCACCGCGACGGCGACCTTGACGCCCTCGCCGACCGTTCCGGCGGAGCCGTCGGTCACCGGTCCGTAGGACACGGCCAGCGCGAGCGTCTCCGCCGCGACGAACTTCTCGTGCGTCCTCGCGGCCTCGGTCACCTCGTCCGGGGCGTCCACGGTCAGCTCGATCCGGTCCGCCACATCCAGTCCCGCGTCCCGGCGGGCCTGCTGGATCACCCGGATGAGGTCACGGGCGACACCCTCGTCGGCCAGTTCCGGGGTGACCTCGGTGTCCAGCAGCACCAGCCCCGAGCCGCCGGGGAGTTCGGCGGCCGCGCCGGAGTCCTTGGCCACCAGCCGCCGCTCGTACTCGCCCTCGACGAGTTCGATCCCGGCCGCCACCACGGCGCCCTCCGGCGAGGTCGTCCACTCGCCCGCCTTGACCGCCTTGATCACCCGCTGCACGTCCTTGCCCAGCCGCGGCCCGGCCGCGCGGGCGTTCACCGCGACCTCGAAACCGCCGTGCGCGGCCACGTCCGTGGTCAGCTCGACCGATTTGACGTTCACCTCGTCCCGGATGATGTCGGTGAACTCGCGCAACGATTCGGCGTCCTCGGCCGCGACCAGCAGCCGCGCCAGCGGCAGCCGCACGCGCAGCTTGTTCGCCTTGCGCAGCGACAGCGCCGACGAGCACACCTGGCGCACCCGGTCCATCGCGGTGACCAGCGCGGCGTCGGCGGGCAGTTCGTCCAGGCCGGGCCAGTCGGTGAGGTGCACCGACCGACCGCCGGTCAGCCCGCGCCACACCGTCTCGGTGGTCAGCGGCAGCAGCGGCGCGACGACCCGGCAGGTCACCTCCAGCACGGTGTGCAGGGTGTCGATCGCGTCCCGCTCACCGGCCCAGAAGCGGTCCCGCGAGCGGCGGACGTACCAGTTCGTGAGCACTTCGAGGAACTCGCGGACCGTGGCGCACGCGCCCGCGATGTCGTAGGTGTCCAGCGCGTACTCGACGTCGGTGACCAGCTCGTGCGTCTTGGCCAGGATGTAGCGGTCCAGCACGTGCCCGGAATCGGTGCGGTGCGTTCCGTCGACGCCCTCGGCGTTGGCGTACAGCGCGAGGAAGTAGTACGAGTTCCACAGCGGCAGCACAGCCTGCCGCACCGCGTCCCGGATGCCCTTGTCGGTGACGATGAGGTTGCCACCGCGCAGGATCGGGCTGGCCATCAGGTACCACCGCATGGCGTCCGAGCCGTCCCGGTCGAACACCTCGGTGACGTCCGGGTAGTTGCGCAGCGACTTGGACATCTTCTGCCCGTCCGAGCCCAGCACGATGCCGTGCGAGATGCAGGTGCGGAACGCGGGCCGGTCGAACAGCGCGGTGGCCAGCACGTGCAGCAGGTAGAACCAGCCGCGGGTCTGGCCGATGTACTCGACGATGAAGTCGCTCGGGTAGTGGTGCTCGAACCATTCGGCGTTCTCGAACGGGTAATGCACCTGCGCGTACGGCATCGACCCGGAGTCGAACCACACGTCCAGCACGTCCGGCACCCGGCGCATGGTCGATTTCCCGGTCGGATCGTCCGGGTTCGGCCGGGTCAGCTCGTCGATGAACGGCCGGTGCAGATTGTCCAGCCGCACCCCGAAATCCCGCTCCAGCTCGTCCAGCGAGCCGTACACGTCGGTGCGCGGATAGGCCGGATCGTCCGACTGCCACACCGGGATCGGCGTGCCCCAGTACCGGTTGCGGGACACCGACCAGTCGCGGGCGTTCTCCAGCCACTTGCCGAACTGGCCGTCCTTGACGTTCTCCGGGTACCAGGTGATCTGCTGGTTCAGCTCGACCATCCGGTCCTTGAACTCGGTGACCGCGACGAACCACGACGACACCGAGCGGTAGATCAGCGGGTTGCGGCAGCGCCAGCAGTGCGGGTACGGGTGCTCGTAGGTCTCGTGCCGCAGCAGCACCGCGCCCTGCTGCGCCGCCGATCCGGTGCCGTTCTTCAGGTCCCGGATGATGTTCGGGTTGGCGTCGAAGACGTTCTGCCCCTGGTAGTCCGGCACGGTCGCGTCGAACCTGCCCTGGGCGTCCACCGGGGTGACCGGTTCGATCCCGGCGGCGTCGGTGACGACCTTGTCCTCTTCGCCGTAGGCGGGTGCGATGTGCACGATCCCGGTGCCGTCGTCGGTGGTGACGTAGTCGGCGGGCAGGATCTGGTGCGCGTGCTCCCGGCCGGTGAAGAACGGGAACGGCGGGTCGTACCGGGTGCCGAGCAGTTCGGTGCCGGTGTAGTGCGCGAGGACCGCCGGTTCCTCGCCGAGTTCGCGGGCATACGCGGCGACCCGGGCCTCGGCGAGCAGGTAGCGCCGCCCGTCCGCGCCTTCCACCACCACGTACCGGACGTCCGGGTGCACCGCGGTCGCCAGGTTCGACGGCAGCGTCCACGGGGTCGTCGTCCAGATCAGCAGGTACGTGCCGTCGAGCTCGGAATCGTTGCCGGACAAGCGGAATCCGACGGTGACCGCCGGGTCCTGGCGGCTCTGGTAGACGTCGTCGTCCATCCGCAGCTCGTGGTTGGACAGCGGGGTCTCGTCGCGCCAGCAGTAGGGCAGCACGCGGTAGCCCTCGTAGACCAGGCCCTTGTCCCAGAGCCGCTTGAACGCCCAGATCACCGACTCCATGAAGGTGACGTTGAGCGTTTTGTAGTCGTTGTCGAAGTCGACCCAGCGGGCCTGCCGGGTCACGTACTCCTGCCACTCGTTCGTGTAGCGCAGCACCGACGCGCGGCAGGCTTCGTTGAACTTGTCGACGCCCATGGCCTCGATTTCGGCCTTCTCGGTGATGCCGAGCTGCCGCATCGCCTCGAGTTCGGCGGGCAGGCCGTGGGTGTCCCAGCCGAACCGGCGCTCCACCCGGCGGCCGCGCATGGTCTGGTAGCGCGGCACGATGTCCTTGACGTACCCGGTGAGCAGGTGACCGTAGTGCGGCAGGCCGTTGGCGAACGGCGGGCCGTCGTAGAAGACGTACTCGTTGCCGCCATGCACGCCGGGCTCGCGCGCCTGGATGCTCGCGGAGAAGGTGCGGTCGGTCTCCCAGTAGGCCAGGACCTGCTTCTCCAGCGCGGGGAAGGACGGCTGGGACGCAACGCCCGTGGTCTCGTCGCCGAGCTGAGCCTTCGGATACATCGTCGGTGTGCTCCTCGCGGTTCGTCTCTCTCGTACGGAGCCTGCGCTCCACACGGGGACGAGACGCGGCCGTCTCCGGCGCGTTCCGCGGTACCACCCCGCTTGCCCGTATCCGGCACGGGCCTCTCGTTCGGCGGCTGTGACGGGCCGCACCCGTCCGGTTCTACTGAGGACCACGGTCCCGTTCTTCCGGAGGCTCCCCGGTGATGGCCGGATCGACGCCCTGTGTGTCTAGGTTAACCGGTGCCGCAAACGCGATTACATTGACCGCCATGTCGATCACGGAGGGGACATGAAGGGCGCGGGGATGGTGGTCACCATCCTGGTGGTCCTGGGCGGGGTGACCGGGCTCGGGTACGCCGCCGGGCTGGGGAACGCCTCGATCCTGGCCGGGCTGACGGCGCTGTTCTGCCTGATCGCGGCGGTCGGCGGGCCGCTGCGCGCGGATCTGCGGCTGTTCGCGGCGTTCGCCCCCGCGCTCGTCCTCGGTGTCGGGGTGCCCCGGCTGCTCGGCGAGGTCTCGCCGTGGGCGGCGATCGCGCTGCTCGTGGTCATCGTCTTCGTCGCGGGCCTGGTGCCCGCACTGGGCGCCCGCTATGTCACCGTCGGGCTCGGCCTGGGGATGGCTTCGCTGTTCGGGTACGGCTTCCAGCTCACCGGCACGGCGAGCGCGGGCCAGATCATCGGCGCGCCCGCGCTGGCCGTCGGCGTGGTGCTCGTGCTGCGGCTGCTGATGGGCGCGCGGGATCCCGGCAAACCGACCCGGGAGGCGCTCGCCGACGCGCTCACCGGCGAGGGCGCCGACATTCAGGAACGCGCGGCCCGGCTCTGGCTGGCCGACCGCCCGGTGCGGTGGACCGCGCGGGTGCTCGGCGGGACGTTCCGGTTCCGTGCCGCGGCCGGTATCCTCGCCGCCCGGGAACGCCGGTTGAGCGGCACGGCGGCCACCGAGGTGTCCGGTTCGCTCGAGGCGGCCCGCGAGGAGGCTGCCCGGATCGCCGGAGCCGTGCGGTCTCCGTCCACACCGGACACCGTCGAACCGGTCCGGCGCCGCGCGCCGGAGGCCGAACTCCCCGGCGCGACCCGGCACCTGATCGACGGCCTGTGGTCGGCGCTGGAGACCGTCCGGGACGCGGCCCTGCACCGCGACAAGTCGCGTGTGGACGTTCCGCGCGCGTTGCCCCGCGAAGTGCTGCTGACCTCGTTGCGCGGCGCGCTCACCTGGCGGTCCGCGCAGCTGCGGCACGCCGTCCGGTGCGCCTTGGGCGTGCTGCTCGCCCTCGCGGTGGCCCGGTTGCGGCCGGGCGATCCGCTCACCGTCTCGTTCCTGATGAGCACCTTCGCGGTCATGCAGCCGGAATGGCAGGACAGCCTCAGCCGGGCGTGGCAGCGCATCGCGGGCACGCTCGCCGGGGCGGGCGCGCTCGCCCTGGTGCTCTGGCTGCTGCCGCAGGCCGCGCTCGTGCCGATCGGCGTGGTCGCGGTGCTGATCGGCTTCTCGTTCCAGCAGAAGCAGCCGATCGTGTTCAACGCGTGCATCGTGCTGATGGCGGTCGGCGTGAACGCCACCAAGCAGCACCTCGATCCGCGCTCCACGCTGATCGAGTACGTGCTGCTGATGCTGCTCGCCGCCGGGATCGGGCTGGTGTTCGGTTTCGCCGCGGTGCCTGAGGTGCGCAAACCGAGCCTCGCGCGGCGCTTCGCCGAGGCCACCGCGGCGCTGTGCGAGTTGCTCACCGAGGTCGCCTCGGTCCTGCGCGGCGACGAGACCGACGGTCCCGAACTGGCCAAGCGGTTCCGCGCCGCCGCGCGCACCCGGCAGGAACTGGTCACCGCGGAACCGGGCAGCGCCGAACCGAGCGAGGACGAACGGCACGCCGTGGCACAGGCCGTCGAGGGACTGCGCGGGCTGGTGGCCACCGCCTCGGCCCTGCTGCTGCGGCGGGAGGCCGCCGCCCCGCTCGCCGGCGCGCTCGCGGACGTCGCGGCCGCCCTGGCGCCGGGCGCCGAACCGGAGCTGGATCGCCTGGAGAACTACCGGCCCCTGGCCGAGGACGACGAGCAGCGGTTGCTGCTGGACACCCTGGCCGCCGATCTGGTCCAGGTCGGCCGGGCCGCGGAGGAGTTGCGATGACCGAGTTCTGGACCGGGCGCAAGGTGCGCCTGCGCGGGATCGAACCCGAGGACTGGGCGGCGTTCCAGCGTTTCGACGAGCATTCGGCGGACATGCGCGGCGCGGACCTGCTGTATCCGCCCCGGTCGGCGGAGGGCTACCGCCAATGGGCCCGGACCCGGGCGACGGACGAACCCGGCGGGGACGAGTTCCAGCTCGCCATCGAATCGCTCGCCGATCGGGCACTCGTCGGTTCACTGTCCACAACGGACACCGATCGGCGCGCGGGCCGGTTCGGCTACGGCATCGCGATCGGCCACGACCACCAGCGCCGCGGTTACGCGACCGACGCGATCGTGCTCCTGCTGACCTACCTGTTCGGCGAGCGCCGCTACCACAAGTGCGAGGTGGGCATCTACGCCTTCAACGAGGCCTCGATCGGATTGCACGAAAAGCTCGGATTCCAGGTCGAGGGCCGGCTGCGCGAGCACGAGTACTTCGCCGGGCGGCGGCACGATCTGGTGCTGATGGGCCTGACGCTCGACGAATTCACCGCCCGCCACCCCTTCCCCGCGCTGTAAGCCCCCACCAGCAGGAAATCGGCAGGAAGGGACCTTCACTCCTCGGAAACCGGAGCGAGGGACCTTTACTCCAGTAGAACGTGAGCGAAGGTCCCTTCCTGCCGCCGCTCGACGAAACCGGGGGGGGTCGAGCCCGGCGATTCGGCGACGAGTCGCGCTCGCTCGGCTGCTAAGAGATCTCGTGCCGCTCGAGGGCGCTCTTGCCCCGTAGTTCCGTCTCGCGCACCGGGCGGATCGCGTACGCGGTCACACCGATGGCGGCCAGCCACAGGGCCGCGCCGAACAAGCCGAGGGTGTGCACGCCGCCGACGAACTCGCCCACCCGCGCCGGTTCGCCCACGACCGCGCCGAACACCGCCACGCCCAGCGCCCCGGCGGCCTGCCGCGCGGTGTTGTTCACGCCGCTGGCGACCCCGGCGCGCTCCGGCGGCACGGCGCCGACCGCGGCCGCGACCACCGCCGCGGTGAGCAGGCCCATCGCCGTGCCGAGCCCGGCCATCGGCAGCAGGAACGTCGGGTAGCCGCTCGTCTCGCGCACGAAAAGCAGGCCCAGCAAGGAAACCACGCCCAGCGCCAGCCCGGCGATCATCGGCGGGCGCGGGCCGAACCGCGCGGTGAGCCGCCCGGTGACCGGCGCCAGCAGGGCCAGCGGCGCGAAGATCGGCAGCATCCGCAGCCCGGCGGTCAGCGGGTCGGAGCCCAGGACCCGTTGCAGGTACAGGGTGGCCACCAGGATCGTGCCCAGCCCGACGAAGTTCATCGCGCCCGCCACCAGGTTCGCCCCGGTGAACCGGCGGTCGCGCAGCAGGCCGAGCGGGAGCATGGGATCGGCGGACCGCCGCTCGACGGCCACGAATCCGGCGGCGGCGACCACCGCGATCGTCCCCGCGAGCCAGGGCGCCTCACCCGCACCGGCCCGGATCACCGCGTACACCGCGGCGGCGAGCGCCACCGCCGCGGTCAGCGCACCGGGCACGTCGACCCGGCGACCGGGCACGGTGCCTTCGGCGCGGACCAGCGCGGTGGTCCCGGCGATCGCGCACGCGGCCAGGGGCACGTTGAGCCAGAACAGCGAACGCCAGCCCGCCGCGTGCACCAGCAACCCACCCAGCAGCGGCCCCGCGGACAGCGCCACCGCCGACACGCCGGCCCAGATGCCCAAGGCCCGGGCCTGCTCCCCGCGTTCCGGGTAGGTCCGGGTGATCACCGCGAGCGTGCCGGGCAGCAGCAGCGCCGCGCCGAGCCCCTGCAGCACCCGCCCACCGACCAGTACCGGGGCCGACCAGGCCAGCCCGCAGAGCACCGACGCGCAGCCGAACACCGCGAATCCGGCCACCACCACCCGCCGGTGCCCGAACACGTCTCCGACCGCCCCGCCGCACAGCAGCAGGGCCGCCAGCACCACCGAATACCCGTCCACGATCCACTGCAACCGCGGCAGATCCGCCCCGAGCTCGGCACCCATCGTGGGCAGGGCGACGTTGACGACCGTGACGTCCAGCTGCACCAGGAACATCCCGGCGCACATCGTGAGCAGCACGGCCGCGCGGGACCTTCGCACCATCATGTCCATGGCCCCAGGAGATCCCGGGAACACTTCCAGCGGGCTGGAAGTGTGCCTGCGGCATCCTGGAAGCATGGCTTCCGGTGGAGACGTCGACATCGCGCGGACGGCGGCGCTGTTCGCCGATCCGGCGCGGGTGCGGGTGCTGACCGCGCTCGCGGACGGGCGCGCGCTGGCCGCCTCGGTCCTGGCGACCGAAGCCGGGCTGTCGGCGCAGGGCGTCAGCGCGCATCTCGCGAAGCTCCGGGAGGCGGGCCTGGTCACCGCGGAACGGTCCGGGCGGCACCGCTTCTACCGGCTGGCCGGTGGTGAGGTGACCGACGTGCTGGAAACCCTCGCCCGGTTCTCCCCGGCCGAACCGGTCACCTCGCTGAAGGCGGGCACCCGGGCGCAGGCGCTGCGGTTCGCCCGCACCTGTTACGACCACCTCGCCGGGCGGGTGGGCGTCGCGGTCACCGCCGCGCTCCTCGACCACGGCGCGTTGCGCAGCGTCGACGGCATCCCCAGCACCCGGCGGCGCGTGGCGGACCGGTTGTCCGCCCCGCTGGCCGAGCATCCGTACGCACTCGGCCCGCGAGCCGCCGAGGTGTTCGGCGCCCTCGGCGTCGACGTCGAGGGCACGCGGACCCGGCGACCGTTGCTGAAGTTCTGCCTGGACTGGTCCGAGCAGCGGCACCACCTGGCGGGCGCGCTCGGCGCCGCCCTGACCGAGGCCATGCTGAACGCGGGCTGGCTGCTCCGGCGCCGGCCCGGGCACCGGGCGCTGCGCCTGACCCCCGAAGGCGCCGCGGCCCTGCGCGACCGGCTGGGCCTCGACTTCGACCCGTAGGCCGCTATTCCGCCGGGGACTTGCGGTTCGCGCGGTACTCCGCGGCGAGCTTGGCGTCCGGACCGCATTTCGCGCACGGGGTGAACCCGAGTTCCCGCGCCTCGGCGATCGCGATCGGGATCGTGTCCCGATCGGCGAGCCACCGGCAGTCGGTGAGGTGGTAGCGCGGGTACTCGTCGACCACCACCACCTCGACGTCGAGTTCCGAGACGATCAGCAGATCCGCGGCGTCGGTCTGCTCCTCCGCCGGGTCGCCGTTCTCGTCTTCGGTCTCGGCACCGGATTTGGCTTCACCGTCGAGTTTTCCGGCCGCAGGCAGCAGTTCGGTCTGGTTCTCCGGTTCCTCCCCCGGCTCCGCCTCGTCCTCGTCGGTCTCTTCCTCCGCGCCGGGCTCGGCTTCCTCGGCCTCCGCGCCGGGACGCCGGGTTCGTCTGCGCAGGAAGTCCACGACAAGGATGAGGCCGGCGAGGACGGAAAGGCCGATCGAGATCCACGCCCACAGCGAGTTCGCCGTGATCAGCGCCGTGACCAGCAACCCCAGGGCGGCCAGGACCAGGATGAGGACGATATAGAGCACGGTGAATTACAACACGAACGGACATGGGAAACGGTTCCGACCCTCCCACCGGGAGTGTCGGAACCGTTTCTGTGCGTTTGTGCGCCGGAGACTAGCCCGCTTCGGCGCGCGGGCCGAACGAGTAACCCTGGCCGCCGCTGCCCCCGCTGCCGCTTCCGCCGGAGGACTGGCCGGAACCGGAGGACGCCGACGCGGGCGCCGCGGAGCCGCGGTCGTCGAGTTCGCGCAACTGGGACTCGAGGAAACCACGCAGTCGGGTGCGGTACTCCCGCTCGATCGTGCGCAGCTCCTCGATCTTCTTGCCCAGCGCGCTCTTCTCGCTGTTCATGTTGTTCATCGTCTCGGTGTACTTGCGCTGCGCCTCGCGTTCCATGGTGGTCGCCTTGTCGCGCGCCTGCCGCTCCAGGGTCTCCGCCCTGGTGCGAGCGTCGTTCAGCATGGTCTCGGCACGCGTACGCGCCTCGTTGACCATCGAGTCGGACTTCGACCGGGCGTCGGAGAGCAGCTGCTCGGACTTGGTCCGCGCCTCCGCCAGCATGCCGTCGGACTCGGTCTTGGCCTCCGCAGTCAGCCGGTCGGCCATCTCCTGGGCCAGCCCGAGGACCTTCGCGGCCTGGACGTTGGGCTCGCCGTTGTCGGCCATCATGCCCGGGTGGGTCTGCGTCTGCTCCAGCGCGCTCGGGGGCGGCACCGGGGCGAGTCTCCGCGACGGCTCCTCACGCACCGGGGGCGGACCGCCCACGGCGCCGGCGTTGGCCTTGGCCGTCTCCAGCTCGCCTCGGGTCGATTCGAGCTCGGCGTCGAGCTGCTCGACCTGCTGACGCAGCTCGTTGTTGTCCTCGATCAACCGGGCAAGCTCGGTCTCCACCAGGTCGAGGAACGCGTCCACTTCGTCCTCGTTGTAGCCCCTCTTGCCAATGGGCGGCTTGCTGAACGCGACGTTATGCACGTCAGCGGGGGTCAACGACATCAGATCACCTCACGCACTCCATGGCCTGCAGGTCACCCGGGTTCCCCGATCACCCGGGATACGCCAGTTGCATCAGTATGAACACAACCAACAGCAGCACCATAATCGATAAGTCCAGTCCGACGCCGCCAATCCGCACCATCGGGATGATCCGCCGGACCAATCGGACCGGCGGGTCGGTCACTGTGTAGATGGTCTCCAGCGTCACCGCAACCCCTCCAGCGGGACGCCACTCGCGTGCGAACGCTCGCACGAGCTCAACCACGACACGCGCTGTGAGCAGGAGCCAAAACGCGAACAGCACGTAGTAGAGGACAAGCCAGACCGCATCCACGCCCCCACTCTGCCACAGCCGCGCACGCCCGCGCGCGAAGCCACCGTCAAGGCGCGTTCAGGTTCCGGAAGTGAGTAAGCCCACTCGACTTAATGCGACAGTAAAGTCACCCGTAGTACACGCCGCGTTTTCATGATCACATTGCGAAGGAACGCCGTGACCTTGTGTGCCCGGCACTCGGCGGCGCGCACAAAAATAAGGGGTCTTTCGTACGAAAGGTTCGCACGGAAGACCCCTTCGAAGCCCGGCTTCGGGAACGTCTAGTGGCGGAGGAACAACCCACCCTCGGCGATTCGACGGCGGTCCTCCGCGGTCACCTCGACGTCCGGCGGTGAGAGCAAGAACACCTTGTTGGTGACCTTGTCCATCGAACCGCGCAGCGCGAAAGCCAGCCCGGCGGCGAAGTCCACCACCCGCTTCGCGTCCGCGTTCTCCATCTCGGTCAGGTTGATGATCACCGGGATGCCGTCCCGGTACGCCTCGCCGACCGCCCGCGCCTCCGTGTAGTTCGTGGGGTGCAGGGTGGTGATCCGGCTCAGCGGGTCCCGCACGACCGTCCGCGGCGCCTCCGGCACCGGGCGCAACCGCGCTACCGGCTCCGGTTGCCGATCGACCGCGAGCGCGCCGTGCACCGACGGCTCGACCGACGACATCGCCCGGCTCCGGGACCGGACCGGGGGCTCGTCGGCGTAGTCGTCGGCCGGGCGGTACCGTCCTCGGGTACGCGCCGGTGGCTCGTCGTAGGCGTCGTACTCGTCCTCGGCGTAGCCGTGGCGGTAGCCGTCCTCGTCGTAACCTTCTTCATCGGCCGGGACCATCCCGAAGTAGGCCTTCAGCTTCTGCAGCGCGCTCATGCCTCTCCCTCAGCCCTAGCCGCTCTCCCAAGCATTCCTACCCGAAAGATCTCCAACGGGTGATCGTTTCGGGCCAACTCCCTAGGGCGAGGCTAAACCGCGGCCGCCGAGCAACGCGGTTCCGACACGCACACACGTGGAGCCGTGCTGGATCGCCTGCTCGAGATCACCGCTCATCCCGGCGGACAACTCGGTCGCCTCCGGGTGATCACGACGGAGTTCCTCCGCCGCGCGGGCGAGTCGTTCGAACGCCGGGGCGGGGTCCGCGCCCAGCGGCGCGACGGCCATCAGACCCCTGAGAGATAAATCACCCGAGGGGGTTAGCTCTTCGGCGAGCCGGTTCACCTCTTCGAGCGAACATCCGCCCCTGCCTGGGGAATCGTCCAGGCTGACCTGGATCAACACCTCCAGCGGCCCCTGCCGCTCGCCGCGCTCGCGGGCGTTGCGGACCGCTTTCGCCAGTGCCTCGGCGAGCCGGACCGAGTCGACCGACTGGACCTGGTCCGCCCAACGCGCGACCGACCGCGCCTTGTTGCGCTGCAACCGGCCGACCATGTGCCAGCGGATCCCCGCGCCGGGGCGGAGTTCGCGGACCTCGGCGACCTTGTCCGCCGCCTCCTGGTCCCGGTTCTCCGCCAGCTCGGTCACGCCGAGGTCGGCGAGCAGCGCCGCGTCGGTGGCCGGGAAGGTCTTGGTGACGGCGAGCAGCCGGACCTCGTCGCGGGCCCGGCCCGCCGCGGCACAGGCTTCGCCGATCCGCTTGTGCACCGCCGCCAGCGCCTGCTCGAGTTCCGCGCGCCGGTCGCCGTTCACTGGGCCTCGACCCAAGTCAGGGCCGCGATCCGGCCGGTGGGCCGGTCTCGGCGGTAGCTGAACAGACTCTGCTCCTCCGCGGTGCAGCGCGGGTCGACGCCGATCTTGCCGACGCCCGCGTCCGCGAGCTGGCGCCAGAGCCCGGCCCGCAGGTCCAGCCCGGGTGTGCCCTTGCGCGTGCGGCAGGCGCTCCCGGGCAGGTGCGCCTCGACGTCCCGGGCCATGTCGTCGGGGACCTCGTAGCAGTCGCCGCAAACCGCCGGGCCGAGCAACGCCTCGATCCGGTGGGTCTGCGCTCCCGCGGTGCGCATCGCCTCCAGCGCCGCGAGCAGCACGCCGACGCGGGCGCCCACCCGGCCCGCGTGCACGGCGGCCACCACCCCAGCTTCGGCGTCGCCGAGCAACACCGGGACGCAGTCGGCGACGAGGACGACGACCGCGACGCCGGGCGTGGCGGTCACCAGGGCGTCGGTGGCCTCCGCGGGGCGGGTCTCCGTGCCGTCGACGATCGTGGCGGTGCGCCCGTGCACCTGTTCCATCCAGGCGAGCCGGTCCTCGCGCAGCCCGAGTTCGGACGCGAGGCGCTTGCGGTTGGCCGTGACCGCCGCGGGGTCGTCCCCGACGTGGTCACCGAGGTTGAACGAATCGAAGGGCGGTTTCGAGACACCGCCGTCCCTGGTCGTGACCACCCGACGGACGCGCAAACCAACCGCCCCTCATCCTCGCCGGACCGCTCCTCCCCGAAGCCTAGCGAAGGCCCGGATCCGGTCGGGCATCCCCGCACTCGCAAGGGAACCGGGCACTCACGACTCAGCGGCGCATGAAAGGGGGAACGTCGACCTCGTCGTCGGAGGGGTCGTCGGTGACCGGGACCGCGCGGCCGGGCAGGTTGCCCTGTGCGCTCGGGAAGGCGTTGCGGGACGACGGCGGATAGCTCCGGCTGCCACCACCCGGCTGCGGCAACCCACCGGTCTGGCCCACACCGTTGCCCGCGGGCGCCGTCGGCGGCTGAGAACGCTGCTGCGCCACCGGGAACCCGTTGCCCGGGGTCGGCGGTGACTGCGCGGCTCCGGAGCCGTTCCCGCCGACCTGGCCCGCCTGCGCGGACGCCGTCGTCGACGGGGAAGACGACCGCGAGCCCACGGCGGGCGGGTCGAGCTTCTTGTGCGTCGGCGCACCGGCGTCGAATCCGGCCGCGATCACGGTCACCCGCACCTCGTCGCCGAGCGAGTCGTCGATGATCGTCCCGAAGATGATGTTGGCCTCGGGGTGTGCGGACTCCTGCACCAGCGAAGCGGCCTCGTTGATCTCGAACAGGCCGAGGTCCGAACCGCCCGCGATGGACAGCAGGGCGCCGTGGGCGCCGTCCATGGACGCCTCGAGCAGCGGCGAGTTGATCGCCTTCTCGGCGGCCTGCACGGCACGACCCTCGCCACGCGCCGAGCCGATCCCCATCAGCGCGCTGCCCGCACCGGACATCACGCTCTTCACGTCGGCGAAGTCCAGGTTGATCAGGCCGGGCGTGGTGATCAGATCGGTGATGCCCTGGACACCGGAGAGCAGCACCTCGTCGGCCGACCGGAACGCGTCCATCAGGGACACGCCGATGTCGCCGAGCTGCAGCAGCCGGTCGTTCGGGATCACGATCAGCGTGTCGCATTCGTTGCGCAGGGCCTGGATGCCGTCCTCGGCCTGCTTGCTGCGCCGCTTGCCCTCGAAGGTGAACGGCCGGGTCACCACGCCGATGGTGAGCGCGCCGAGCTTGCGGGCGATCTGCGCGACGACCGGCGCGCCGCCGGTGCCGGTGCCACCGCCCTCGCCGGCGGTCACGAAGACCATGTCGGCGCCCTTGATGACCTCTTCGATCTCCTCGCGGTGGTCCTCGGCCGCGCGCTGCCCCACCTCGGGGGCGGCACCGGCGCCGAGGCCGCGGGTCAGTTCGCGGCCGATGTCGAGCTTGACGTCGGCATCGGACATCAGCAGAGCCTGCGCGTCGGTGTTCACCGCGATGAACTCGACACCCTTGAGGCCGACCTCGATCATGCGGTTCACGGCGTTCACGCCGCCGCCGCCGATACCGACGACCTTGATCACCGCAAGGTAGTTGTGCGGGGGCGTCATCGGGTCCGCCTTCCTGATCGTGACTACTCGTGTTGCTCGCTGGCGCCCAAACCCTCAACCTCAACTTGAGGGCGAGAGTTATGTCAACTACCAACGTTGTTGCAGGACGGTAGGCATCCGACAGGTCCGAATCCAGCAGCCACGCCGTGTGTCGCAGAACGTGTTTCGCCACAACACCTTTCGCGTGAAGGTGCGTAACGCCAGAAAAACCCGCTGGCTCACACAAACATAACGAGAAATGGGTTCGTCGTGGGACCCGGTGAACCACCTTGCGGTTCCACGGTCACGGCCACCTGCCGGGCGCCTTCGACCCCGTTGATCAGCACGATTCCGTCCGCGGGCAGCAGTCCGGCCGAGCGGGGCGGTTCACCGGGCGCCATCAGCCAGACCTGGTAATCGCGGTTCGGCGGGCGCTGTGGGAGCCGGGCAGCCAGGAACAGCAGCCTGTTCTGCGACGGCGACAGCACGACCGTGCCCGAACCGCCGATCCCGGACTCGCCGCGCGCCGTGCGGGCGTCCGGCGCGGCCAGCAGCTCCGCCACCGGCGCGTACCGCTGCCGCGCCTGCTCGACCTGCCGCTCGGCGGCGGTCAGCTGGTCCTGCCGGTGCAGGGCGATCCCGCCGAAGATCCCGGCCAGCGCGAGCCCGACCACCGCCGCGGCGGCCGCCAGGCCAAGCGCCCACCGCGGCACCCGCGCGCCGCCGCGGGACCGCTGCCCCGGCTCCGGTTTCGCCGACGGCGGCAGCTGCCGGGTGCTCGCGACCTCGGCGAGCACCCGGTCCTTCAGCGGCGCGGGCGGGTCCTGCCCGACCGCCTCGCCCAGCCGGGCCGCGGTCGCCCGCAGTTCGCGGACCTCCTGGGCGCAGGCCGGACATTCGGCGAGGTGCCGCCGGAACCGCGCGCGTTCGGGCTCGTCGAGCGCGTCCAGCGCGTAGGCGCCGGACAAGGCGTGCAGATCTCCCTGAGTCACGCGAGCACCCCCAGACAGTCCCGCAGCCGGATCAGACCGTCCCGCAACCGGGTCTTGACGGTGCCCAGCGGGGCCGAGAGCACCTCGGCGACCTCGCGATAGGTGTACCCTTGGTAGTACGCCAGCAGCACGGATTCGCGCTGCAGTTCGGTCAGCTGCGCGAGGCACCGGCGCACCTGCCGCCGCTCCAGCCGCCCGGTGACCGCCTCGGTCACCTCGTCGAACGGGCGATCTCGCCCGGCCTCGAAGGTCGCCTTCCGTTCCCGTTCGGTGCTCGCCCGCGCGGAACGGACCCGGTCCACCGCTCGGCGATGCGCCAGCGTCAGCGCCCAGTTCAGCGCGCTGCCCTTGGCCGCGGAGTACCGCGGGGCGGTGCGCCAGAGCTCGACGAGCACCTCCTGGGCCACCTCCTCGGACTGCGCGGCGTCGCGCACGATCCGGCGCACCAGCCCGAAGATCGGCCCGGCGAGCAGCCCGTAGAGCCGCTCGAACGCCCGCTCGTCCCCCTTGGCGACCTCGGCCAGCAACTGCTCGGCGGTCGGCTCCGCGTATTCGCGGTCATCCGGTCCGAACGGAGTCGGCCGTGCCGGCTCGTCCATGCGCGCCTCCTCGGGCCCCTGGGTCGCACGGGTATTCGGCGCGGCCGCCGGATCGGATGGGTGCCGGTCACTCCCCGACGAGGCCGTCGGTCAGTTCCCGCAGCAGGTCGAGGTGGCCGGCGTGCCGCGCGGTCTCCTCGACCATGTGCGCGACCACCCAGTGCACGCTCACCGCGCGGTCGCCGCGGAAGGTGACCACCTTGTCGAAATCGAGCCCGGCCAGGATCTCCCGGCTCCGCCGGCATTCCTGCTCGTATTCGGCGAGCAGTCGCGCGATCGGTGTCCGCATCGCGCGCCGGAACTCGGCGTCGGGATCCTCGGCGAACGCCTCGCGCCACCGGTCCGGCTTCCCGGCGAGGACGATGCTGAACCAGTACTCCTCGACGAAGGTGAGGTGCCCGAGGAGCCCGGCGATCGTGGTCAGCTCGCTCGGCACGAGCGAACGCCGCGCCTGTTCGTCGGTCAGCCCGCCGCACTTCCACACCACCGTCGCGCGGTGGAAGTCGAGGAAACCGGTCAGCTGCTCGCGCTGCGAGCCGACCATCGGCGGTTCGGGACGCGCGGGTTCGGCACTCATGCGGGCAAGTCTGCCGGTGGCCGCGGGCTGCCGCGACCCACTTTCGCCCATTTACATTGCGTGCGATGTAATCGAGGGCTATGTTGTTGGCATGTCGTCCACCGATCCCCGCCGCGAGCTGCTCCTCGAAGAGCAGGCGTGCTTCGCGCTCTACTCGGCGTCGCGGGCGGTCACCGACGTGTACCGCCCGCTGCTCGCCGAACTCGGCCTCACCTACCCGCAGTACCTGGTGCTGCTGGTGCTGTGGGAACGCGATTCCCGGCCGGTCAAGGAAATCGGCGAGGCGCTGCAGCTCGACTACGGCACCCTGTCCCCGCTGCTCAAACGGCTCGAAGCGAACGGCCTGGTGACCCGTCACCGGCTGGCCAGCGACGAGCGCAGCGTGGCGATCGGGCTGACCGGACGCGGGCGGGAACTGCGCGAGCGGGCCGCCGGGATCCCCTCGGCGATCGGCTGCGCGCTCGGACTGGACGACGAGGCAAGGCGGGAACTCATCACCACGCTGCGGTCCATCACCGCGTCGACCCGCACCACCACCGAAGGAACCTGAGGAGACAGCTATGCCAAGCCGCGACGCCACCACGCACTGGGAGGGTGGCCTGCAGGCCGGTACCGGGAACGTCACCCTGGACTCGTCCAACGCGGGTCAGTTCGACGTGTCCTTCCCGACCCGGGCGGGCAACCCGGACGGCCAGACCAGCCCCGAGGAACTGCTCGCCGCCGCGCATTCGGCGTGCCTGGCGATGAACTTCTCCGGCGTCCTGGAGGCCGACAACCTCAAACCGGAGAGCATCGACGTGAGCGCCGAGGTCACCCTGGGCCCGGCCAAGGGCGGCGGATTCGAGATCAGTGGCATCGCGATCACGCTGCGCGCCCAGGTCCCCGGCGTGGACGCGGACAAGTTCGCCGAACTCGCCGCCACCGCCGAGAAAACCTGCCCGGTGAGCAAGGCCCTCGCCGGCACCACCATCACCCTGGACGCCGCCCTCGCCTGAGGCTCTCTTTCATGAGGGGACCCCTCCGGACAAATTTTGTCTGGAGGGGTCCCCTCATGAAACCGTCAGGAGACCGTGGGCAGTTCGGGGCTGGAGACGTCGTAGGTCTTGCCTTCGCGGGTGAGCAGGGCGGCGAGGACCTTCGCCTTCCGCTCGGTCTGTTCCGCGTCGCCCCAGCGGACGACCTTGCCGTTGGCCAGGGTGAGTTCGACGCTGCCGGGTGTCACCGCGCCGGCCGCGGTGACCTGGGACCGCAGTTGCTCCGGAACGGCCGCGAGCACGGCCGTCACCGCCCGGGTCGGCGCGTCGTCCGGGGCGACGCGCGCCAGCTTCAGCTGCGGCAGGCCGCCGGGTTTCTCTTTCACCGTCTTGAAATCGACGCCCGTACCGTCGACCAGGTGGATGCCGCCGTCCCGCTCGAAGTACCCCATGGCGGTGCGCTCGGTGATCTCGATTTCGATCGTGGACGGCCAGGACCGGGACACCTCGGCGGTGGCGACCCCGGGCATCGCGGCCACCCGGTCGCGGATCTCGGCGGTGTCCACGCGCAGCATGGCCCGCCGGTCCGGGACCGCGGCCACCGCCCGCACCTGGTCCGCCGACACGCTGTTCGCGCCGAGCACCTCGACCGAACGCACACCGAGCAGCGAGGTGAAGAACAGCAGGTAGACGACCGCGGCCACGGTGACCACGCTGAGCAGCGCCACCCACCGCCGCCGCAACGCCCGCTGCCGGGTCGGCCGGGTGCCGGTCTTCTGCCGCGCGCTCTGCGGGCGGCGGCCACGGCGGCGCCCGGCGGAGTTCGGCGCCGGGCGGCGGCGGTTCTCGTCGCCCGGCCTGCTCCGCTCGCCGGTGCGCTCCCTGGTCGCCCGCATCCGCCTCAGCCCTCGCTACGGCGGTCCAGCTCGGCGATGATCTCCGGCCCGAGCTGCGTCACGTCCCCCGCGCCCATGGTGACCACCAGGTCACCCGGCCCGGCCAGGTCCGCGGCCAGCGTCGCGGCCCGGTCGAACGCCGGTTCGTAGTGCGCCTTGGCGTCGGTGATCTGGTCGGCGATCAGCGCGCCGGTGACCCCGGGCTCCGGTTCCTCGCGGGCGCCGTAGACGTCCAGCACCACGACCTCGTCGGCGAGGCCGAGCGCCTTGGCGAACTCGGCGCTGAACGTCTTGGTCCGCGAGTACAGGTGCGGCTGGAACACCACCACGACCCGGCCCGGTCCCGCGGCGTGCCGGACGGCCCGCAGCTGCGCGTCGACCTCGGTCGGGTGGTGGGCGTAGTCGTCGTACACCCGCACGTCGCCGGAGCGGCCCTTGAACTCGAACCGCCGCCGCACCCCGCCGAACGCGGCCAGCCCCTCGGCGAGCCCGTCGACCGGGGCGCCCAGCTCCACCCCGGCGAGCAGCGCGGCCACCGCGTTGAACGCCATGTGCTCGCCGGGCACCGCGACCTTGACGTCGATCTCGTTGCCCTGCAAGGAAATGCGCACGACCCCGCCGTCGTCGCCCGGGGTGTAGGCGAGCACGCGTGCGTCACCGGATTCGGTCACCGAGCGGCCGTACCGGCGCACCCGGACGCCCTCGGCCTCCGCGCGCGCGGCCAGTTCGGCGGCCGGGCCGTCGTCGGCGCAGACGATCAGCACGCCGCCCGGTTCGATGCGCCGCGCGAACTCGGTGAACACCGCGACATACGCTTCGGCGGTGCCGTGATGGTCGAGGTGGTCCGG
Organism: Amycolatopsis anabasis; assembly: GCF_009765355.1. Taxonomy (GTDB): domain Bacteria; phylum Actinomycetota; class Actinomycetes; order Mycobacteriales; family Pseudonocardiaceae; genus Amycolatopsis; species Amycolatopsis anabasis. The sequence continues at coordinate 147,695 of NZ_VTHK01000016.1, forward strand.
TTCGACGTTCGTCACCACCGCCACCGACGGCGAGTAGGTCAGGAACGAACCGTCGCTCTCGTCGGCCTCGGCGACGAAGATCCCGCCCTCACCGTGGTGCGCGTTCGCCCCGGACTCGTTGAGGTCGCCGCCGATCGCGAACGACGGATCGAGGCGACAGTGCTGCAACGCGACGGTGAGCATCGACGTCGTCGAGGTCTTGCCGTGTGTTCCGGCGATGCAGGCGACCCGGTGCCCGGTCATCAGGGCGGCCAGTGCTTCGGCGCGGTGCAGCACGGTGATGCCGCGTTCGCGCGCCGCCACCAGTTCCGGGTTGGTCTCCTTGATGGCGGTGGACACGATCACCGCGGACGGGCCGCCGTCGAAGGCGTCCAGGTTCTCCGCGCGCTGGCCGATCGCGATCTCGGCGCCCTGCGCGCGCAGGGTGAGGAAGGTGCGGGAATCCTTGGCGTCCGAACCGGACACCCGCGCCCCGCGGGCGAGCAGGATGCGGGCGATCCCGCTCATCCCGGCGCCGCCGATGCCGATCAGATGCGCCCGGCTCAACACTTCGGGGACGTTGCTCATTTTCCGGCTGCCTCCAGCACGATCTTCGCCAGCACCTCGTCGGCCTCGCGGTGGCCGAGCCCGACGGCGGCCGCGCTCATCTTCGCCACCCGGTCCGCGTCGGTCACCAGCGGCACCACCAGTTCGGCCACCTTGCCCGGGGTCAGGTCGGCGTCGTCGACCATCAGGGCCGCGCCCGCGTCGACCGCCGGGCGGGCATTGACCGCCTGCTCCCCGTTGCCGTGCGGCAGCGGAACGAAGATCGCGGGCAGCCCGACCGCGGACACCTCGGCCGCGGTCATCGCGCCGGACCGGCACAGCACCACATCGGCGGCCGCGTAGGCCAGGTCCATCCGCTCCAGGTAGGGCACCGGCAGGTACGGCGGTTTGCCCGGGAAGTCCTGCACCGCGAGGGTGTTCTTCGGCCCGTGCGCGTGCAGCACGCCGATCCCGGCGTCCGCGAAGTCCTTGGCCGCGCCGGAAAGCGCGGCGTTGATCGACTGCGCGCCCTGCGAACCGCCGAACACCAGCAGGGTCGGCGCGTCCGGGTCCAGCCCGAAATGCTTGCGGGCCTCGGCGCGCAGCGCGGCCCGGTCCAGCGTGGTGATCGAGCGCCGCAGCGGGATGCCGACCACCTCGGCACCCGGCAGCGGGGTGCCCGGCACGGCGACCGCGACGCTGCGCGCGAACCGGGCGCCCACCTTGTTGGCCAGCCCGGGCGTCTTGTTGGCCTCGTGCACGACGATCGGCACCCGGCCCCGCGCGCCCAGGTAGGCCGGGAGCGCGACGTAACCGCCGAAGCCCACCACGACGTCCGCGCGCACCCGGTTGAGCACCTCGCGGGTGCGCTTGACCGAGTCGCGCACCTTCAGCGGCAACCGGAGCAGTTCGGGGGTCGGCTTGCGCGGCATCGGCACCGGCGGGATCAGCTCGAGCGGGTAGCCGCGCGCCGGAACGAGCTTGTTCTCCAGACCGCGGGCCGTGCCGAGCGCGACCACCTTGGCCTCCGGTCGCAGCCGCATCACCGCGTCGGCCAGGGCCAGCGCGGGCTCGATGTGCCCCGCGGTGCCACCTCCGGCGACCACCACCGTCGGCCCCTGTGCGGTCGCCCCGCGTTCGGCTCCGGTAACCGGCTCGCTCACCTGGATCCTCTCCGTGTCGAACTTCCGCGCGTCGCGGAACGTCTGCCGTAATCCGAGACCGCCCGGCGGCGGTCCGGTGTCTGTGCGGGCCGTGCGCCCCGGGCCGCCGGCCGGACGCCCTTCGACGGGCCAGCCCGGCCACTGCCCCGCTTCTTGGACGGGGGCCGGTACGGGTCCGGCGCGGGCAGCCGCAGCAGGCGCCCGAATTTACCCGGTCCCTGCGTGCGCAGTGCGGCGACCGACTCCGGTTCGTGCCGGGCGCAGTTGGCCAGGATGCCCAGCACCCCCATCGTCACGAGCAGCGAGGTGCCCCCGGAGGAGATCAGCGGCAGGGTGACCCCGGTGACCGGCAGCAGACCCACCACGTACCCGATGTTGATGGCCGCCTGGGAAACCAGGAACGCCGTCAGCGTGCCGGCGACGATCCGGATCCACGGGTCCAGGTTACGCGTGGCGATGCGCAGGCCGACGATCGCGACCCCGGCGAACAGGGCGATCACCACCGCGCAGCCGACGAACCCGAGTTCCTCGCCGATCACCGCGAAGATGAAGTCGTTGTGCACGTTGGGCAGGTACTTCCACTTCGACGGGCCCTGCCCCAGCCCGCGCCCGAAGAGGCCGCCGTCGGCCAGGGCGTACCGCGCCTGGGTGGCCTGGTACGCGGCGCCGCTGGTGTCCTCGCCGGGCGAGAGGAAGGACATCACCCGGGCCAGCCGGTAGTCGGCGACGAGCGCGAGCGCGACCGCACCGGCGACCCCGCCCGCGAAGATCACCGCGAACAGCCGTTTCGGCGCACCGGCGAACCACAGCAGCGCGATCAGCACCACGCCGAGGGTGATCGTGCCGGACAGGTTCGGCTGCGCCATCACCAGCGCGAACATCAGCAGCGCGGCGGGGACCACCGGCACCAGCAGGTGCCGCCACTGGTGCAGCACGTTGAACTTGGTGACCAGGATGTGCGCGCCCCACAGGGTCAGCGCGACCTTGGCGATCTCGACCGGCTGGATGGACATCGGCCCGATCGTGAACCAGCGCTGCGCGCCGCCGCCGGACGAACCGAGCGGCGTGAGCACCAGGACCAGCAGGCCGAGGCAGCACACCATGGTCACCGAGGAGAGCCGCCGGATCTTCGGCAGCGGCAGGCGCAGCCCGAGCCAGAACGCCAGCGAACCGAGCGCGACGAACACCAGGTGCTTCTTGAACAACGCGTACACCGAGGAACCGCTGCTGGTGAACGATTCGACCGAGGACGCGGACAGCACCATCACGATGCCGATCGCGGTGAGCGTGCCGCACAGCGCGAGGACGAGGTGGAAATCGGCGAGCGGGCGGGACATCCAGGCGGTCAGCCCGGTCCGGAACGCGGCGAACGCCCCGGTGCGCTCCCGCTTCTTCCGGCGTGCCGTCCGCTCCCGCTTCTCCGGTTCCTCAAGAACGGTCATGGGCTTGTCCCTGCCCCAGCGCACGGACCGCTTCGGCGAACGCGTCGCCGCGGTGTGCGTAGTTGCGGAACATGTCCAGGGAGGCCGCGGCCGGAGCCAGCAGCACGACGTCACCAGCGCGCGCCATCGCGCTGGCCGCACTCACCGCCGCAGTCATGGGATCATCGTCACCCGAATGAACCCTTTTCACCGGGACATCCGGCGCGTGTCGCGCAACAGCGGCGGCGATCACGGGTGAATCCACCCCGAGGAGCACGACCCCGCGCAGCCGCCCGGCGACGGACGCGACCAGTTCCTCCACCGAGGCACCCTTGAGCTGGCCGCCCGCGATCCACACCACGCTCGGATGCGCGCCGAGCGAACCGGCCGCGGCATGCGGGTTGGTCGCCTTCGAGTCGTCGACGTACCGGACGCCGCCGATCTCGGCCACCTCGACGGCCCGGTGCGCGCCGGGCTGGAAGTCGCGCAGCCCCTTCGCGACGGCGTCGCCCGGCACCCCGTACGCCCGCGCCAGCGCGGCCGCGGCGAGCGCGTTGGCGACGTTGTGCGGGCCGGACGGGCGCACGTCGGCCAGGGTGGCCAGTTCGTCGGCGCTGCGCGCGGGGTCGGCGACGAAGGCCCGGTCCACCAGCAGGTCCTCGACCAGGCCCAGCTCGCCCGGGCGCGGGGTGTCCAGGCCGAAACCGGCCCGCGCGGCGGTCTCGGGCGCGTGCTCGGCCGCGAGCCGGGCGGACCACTCGTCGGCCAGGTTGTGCACGACCGTGGCCGAGCGATCGTGGATCTTGCCCTTCGCGGCCGCGTACTCGGCCAGCGAGCCGTGCCAGTCGAGGTGGTCCTCGGCGAGGTTGAGCACCACCGAAGCGTGCGGGGCGAGCGAATTCGACCAGTGCAGCTGGTAGCTGGACAGTTCGACCGCGAGCACCCGGTGCCCGGCCCGCACCGCGTCCAGCACCGCGTAGCCCACGTTCCCGCAGGCCACCGCGTCCGCTCCGGCCGCGCGCAGGATCGACTCGAGCATGCTCACCGTGGTGGTCTTGCCGTTGGTTCCGGTGACCGCGAGCCACACCGGCGGCTCGGGGCGCGCCTGCCCGATCCGCCAGGTGAGTTCGACGTCCCCGATCACCTCGATCCCGGCCCGCGCGGCGGCGACCAGCAGCGGGGCGGTCGGCCGCCAGCCGGGGCTGGTGACCACCAGTTCGGTGCCCGCGGGCGGCTCGGCGAGTCCGGGAACCAGCTCCGCGCCGAGCCCCTCGAGCTCCGCGAGGCGGTCGGCGTTGCCGTCGGTCACCGCGATCCGGGCGTCCAGCGCGGACAGCGCGTCGACGACCGATTTCCCGGTCACCCCGGCACCGGCGACGAGCACCTGACGTCCGGCGAGGTCCACGGAACTAACCTCCCCCGGCGGTGAGCTGCTCGCTGTAGAACAGCCCGAGCCCGAACATGCAGCAGATCGCCGCCAGCAGCCAGAACCGGATGATCACCGTGGTCTCGGCCCAGCCGGCGAGCTCGAAGTGGTGGTGGAACGGCGCCATCCGGAACAACCGGCGCCGGGTGGTGCGGAAGACCGCGATCTGCAGCACCACCGAGATCATCTCCACCATGAACAGCCCGCCGATCACGATCGCGAGCAGTTCGGTGCGGGTGGTGACCGACAGCCCGGCCACCAGGCCGCCGAGGGCCAGCGACCCGGTGTCGCCCATGAAGATCTTCGCCGGGGCCGCGTTCCACCACAGGAATCCGACGCACGCGCCGGTCGCGGCGGCGGCCACCACCGCGAGGTCGAGCGGGTCGCGCACGTGGTAGCAGGCGGCCTGCGGGTTGATCTCGCAGCTGAGCCGGAACTGCCAGAAGGAGATCACCACGTAGGTCGCGAGCACCATCGCCGACGCGCCACCGGCCAGCCCGTCCAGGCCGTCGGTGAAGTTGACCGCGTTCGACCACCCCGAGATCACCACGTAGATGAACAGCACGAAGAGCACCGCGGGGAACGTGATCAGGGTCAGGTCGCGGACGTAGGAGAGGTTCTGCGACGCCGGGGTGAGCCCGTTCTCGTCGGCGAACTGCAGCACCAGGACGCCGAACACGATCGCCACCAGGAGCTGGCCGACCAGTTTCGCGGTCTTGTTCAGGCCCAGGTTCCGCTTCTTGCGGATGATGATGAAGTCGTCCAGGAACCCGACCACGCCCAGGCCCACCGCGAGGAAGAGAACCAGGATGCCCGAGGCGGACGGGCCCTCGCTCCGGGAATTGCGCAGCCAGTCGATCAGGTGCGCGACGAAGTAGCCGACCACCAGGGCGACGATGATCGAGACCCCGCCCATGGTGGGGGTGCCGCGTTTGGACTTGTGCCCCTCGGGGCCCTCCTCGCGGATCTCCTGGCCGAATCCCTGCCGCGAGAACACCCGGATCAGGTAGGGCGTGAGCAGGATGGAGACCAGGAGACCGGCCGAGGCCGCGATCAGAATACTGATCACGCGTCACCACCGTTCGGCACGTCTTCGGTGAGCAGTGCGTCGGCCACCCGCCAGAGCCGCGCGACCTTGGAGGCCTTGACCAGCACGACGTCACCGGACCGCAGTTCGTCGCGCAGCAACGCGACGGCGGCGTCGGTGTCGGGCACCAGGACCGACTCCTCGCCCCAGGAGCCTTCGTGGCTCGCGCCCTGGTGCATGGCCGCCGCGTCCTCGCCGACCACGACCAGCCGCCCGATGTTGAGCCGGACCGCGAGCCGCCCGATCTCGTCGTGCGCGGTCACGCTGTCGGCCCCGAGTTCGCCCATCACGCCGAGGACCGCCCAGGATCGGCGGCCGCGGCTCATCGACGCGAGCGTCTTCAGCGCCGCCCGGACCGATTCGGGGTTGGCGTTGTACGAGTCGTTGAGGACGGTCACCCCGTCGGCGCGGGTGGTGACCTCCATCCGGCGCGCGGAGCGCCGCTGGACCGCGGACAGCCGGGCCGCGACTTCGGCCACCGGGGTGCCGAGTTCGAGCGCCACCGCGGCCGCGGCGAGCGCGTTGCCGACGTGGTGCTCGCCGAACAGCGGCAGCGCGACCTCGGCCTGCCCGCCGGGGGTGACCAGGCGGAACGAGGCCCGGGCCTGCTCGTCCAGGGTGATGTTCTCGGCGCGCACCCGCGCGTCCGGATGCTCGCCCACCCCGACGACCCGCGCCCGCGTCCGGGCGGCCATCGCCGCCACCAGCGGGTCGTCGAAGTTCAGGACCGCCACCCCGTCCGCGGGCAGCGCCTCGACCAGTTCCCCCTTGGTCTTCGCGATGCCCTCGCGGGAACCGAACTCGCCGACGTGCGCGCTGCCCACGTTGAGCACCACGCCGATCCGCGGCGGCGCGACGGCGGCCAGATCGGCGATGTGCCCGGGGCCGCGCGCGGACAGTTCGAGCACCAGGTGCCGGGTGTCCCGGTCGGCGCGCAGCGCGGTCCACGGGTGCCCGAGCTCGTTGTTGAACGAACCGGGCGGCGCGACCGTCGGGCCGAGCGGCTCCAGCAGCTGGGCGATGAGGTCCTTGGTCGAGGTCTTCCCGGACGATCCGGTCACGCCGACGACGGTGAGCCCGTCCGCCGACAGCGCGGTGACCACGTGCCGGGCGAGCTTGCCCAGCGCGGCGAGCACCGCCGCGCCGGAGCCGTCGGAATCGCCGGTGAGCGCGACCGAGCGCTCGTGCGCCTGCCCCGCGGCCAGCGGCGGCACGATCACCGCCGGGGCGTCGACCTTTCGGGCCGCGAGCACCCCGGCCGCACCCGCCGCGACGGCCTGGGCGGCGAAGTCGTGCCCGTCCACCCGCTCGCCGGGCAGGGCGAGGAAGAGCCCGCCCGCGGTGAGTTTCCGGGAGTCGAACTCCACGCCACCGGTGACCCGCTCGGATCCGTCGGAATTGTGCGTCCGCCCGCCGACGATCTCGGCGATCTCGGCGAGACTCAGCTCGATCACGCGCTCACCTCAAGTTTTTGCCGGATGGCCGCCTCCAGCTCGTCGCGGTCGGAGAACGGGTGGACGACACCCGCGACCTCCTGCCCGGTCTCGTGTCCCTTGCCCGCGATCAGCACGACGTCGCCGGGCTCGGCGAGCGAGACGGCCTCGGTGATCGCCGCGCGCCGGTCGCCGATCTCGCGGATCTCACCGCCCAGCGCGGGCCCGACGCCGCGGGCCCCGGCGAGCATGGCGGCCCGGATGGCCGCCGGGTCCTCGCTGCGCGGATTGTCGTCGGTCACGATCAGCACGTCACTGCGCCGCGCCGCGGCCTCGCCCATCATCGGGCGTTTCGCGGTGTCCCGGTCGCCCCCGCAGCCGAGCACGGTGATGACCCGGCCCTCGGTGCGGGCCCGCAGGGCGTCCAGCGCCTGGGCCACCGCGGCGGGCTTGTGCGCGTAGTCGACCACCGCGGTGAACTCCTGGCCGAGGTAGACCCGTTCCATCCGGCCCGGCACCTCGGCCTCGGCGAGCGCGGCGACGATCTGCTCGAGCGTCACCCCGGCGGTGTCCAGGATCGCGGCCGCCAGCGTCGCGTTGGCCACGTTGAACGCACCCGGCAACGGCAGGGTCGCGGGCGCGGTCCGGCCGTGCGGGCCGTGCAGCACGAACGTCTGCTCACCGGTCGTCGTGGTGGCCATATCGGTGGCCCGCCACGCCGCGCCGGTGCCGGTCTCGGTCGAGACGGTCACGGTCTGCGGGGTGACCAGCGCCTGCCCCCAGGCGCTGTCCACCACGACGACCTCGGTGGTGGAGCGCCCGTCGAACAGCAGCGACTTGGCGGCGAAGTACTCCTCCATGTCGCGGTGGAAGTCGAGGTGGTCCTGGGAGAGGTTGGTGAACGCGCCGACCGCGAACCGGGTGCCGTTGACCCGGCCCAGCGAGAGCGCGTGGCTGGAGACCTCCATCGGCACGTGCGTCACGCCCTGTTCGGCCATCACCGCGAACAGCGCCTGCAGATCGGGGGCCTCGGGCGTGGTGAACGCGCTGGCGAGCCGCTCCCCCGCGATCCGGGTCTCCACGGTGCCGATCAGCCCCGTGGTGTAGCCCGCGGCCCGGAGCCCGGCCTCGATCAGGTAGGCGGTGGTGGTCTTGCCGGAGGTGCCGGTGACGCCGAGGACGGAGAGCTTGAGCGACGGTTCGCCGTAGATCCACGCGGCGACCGAGCCGAGCACGTCCCGCGGGTCCGCGTGCACCAGGACGGGAACGTCCGCGTCGCGCAGCGCGGGACGCTCGGCCCCGGCCTCGTCGGTGAGCACCGCGGCGGCGCCCGCCGCGATGGCCTGGTCCGCGAAATCGGCGCCGTGCGCCCGGGCGCCGGGCAGCGCGGCGAAGAGGTCTCCGGGCAGGACGTGCTGGGCGCGCAGCGTCGCGCCGGTCACCGCGAGCTCGGCGGCGTGGGCCCCGGCGTCCGGAATCAGCCGGGCGTCGGCACGGGCCACGAGCGTGGTGAGCGGCACCGGCTCGATGCGGACCGGTCGGGGCGGCGCGAGGACGGCCTTGACCGGCTTGTCCGGGACCCGGCCCCCGGACGTGGCGGGCCCATCGTTGTTGACAGACACAGCCGGGAGGTTACCGGCGAGGTTGTCCGGTCCGGTCAACCGGTGGGGCATGTCGTAAATCCCGGATGGACCATGCTGGGAAGTTCTCCTTACGCGTCCCGGGTTTTGGCCGTGCGGATGGCGATCGCCAGCAACGCCAACGCGATCGCGGCGAAATACGCCAGTGCCCAGCCCTGGCCGAGCGGTGAATCGGAAAGCACCGGCCCGTATCCGCCGTCCCGCCCACCGGCCGAATCCCCGTTCCCGGTGAGGAATTTACTGGCCGCGTTGAACGGCAGCCACCGGTGGACGTCGTCCCCCACCGAAGGGATCGCGGCCACCAACGGCTCGGCCGCCTGGGCGTAGATGATGAGCAGCGCCACCGCGCCCGCGCTGTGCCGCACCAGCAGACCGACCGCCACCGCGATCAGCGCGGCGAACGCGCACACCGGGCCCAGACCGGCGACGTTGCCCCAGTCCGCGGCGCTGTTCAGCGCGAGGTCGGCGTCCGGTGCGAGAAGGGAACCGGCGCACCAGGCGACGAACGCGGCGACCTCGCCGATCACCAGCGCGACCCCGGCGACCGTCGCCGCCTTCGCGGCCAGCGGCGCGATCCGGCCCGGTGCCGCCTGGAACGTGGTGCGCAGGGTGCCGAACCGGTATTCGGTGGTCACCGACAGCGCGGCGAGCACCATCACCACCAGCAGGCCGAAGTTCGACCCGGCCTGGGTGCTGGCGACCGTGGGCGCGACCCCGGCGCTGACCGCGCCACCGGTCATGAACGCCCCGAAGGCGGCCGTGACGACCACCGCGACGAGCGCGCACCACCACGGCGATCGGGTGCTGAACAGTTTGATGCGTTCTGCCGCAAGCAAGTTCATGCGGCAGAGCCTCGCCGGAAACCCGGCCGCGGACGTCGCCCCGCGGTCCGAACTTCCGCCTCATCCCGTGGTCTGAGGGAACGGCTGGTCATCCCCGCGCCCTGGAGCCGGGTGCTGGGGGTCGTGAGTGGTACGGCCGGTTCTGCAGTAACCGGCCTGACCACTCACGACCCCCAGTACTTGGTTCCCTTACAAGAGACGGTGACCGGTCTGGGCGTGCAGGCGCCGCCTGGCTGCCACCCCGATGCTCGTCGCACGTTGTCGGCCAAGAGGGACCGCAACGAGGCCGTGCTCGTCGGGGTGCCCCGGGGGGTACCTGCCGAAATGGGGAACTCGGCCTACCGAAACGAGGGACTCGCACGCCCGAAACGGGGGACACGCGCCAGCGGGATCCCCGCCCGCCGCGAGCCCCTCGTCCTTGGTCGCGGGTGTTCCCCGTTCCGGTACCCGGAGGACACCAATGCGGCTTTCGGGGCGTCGAAGGTACCGAACGCCGCATTGGGTACCTCCGAGCACCACCACCCGCGCGGATTCGCACTTTGCCAGCCAAATGCGGCTCGTCGAACGGAAACGCCAGGTCACCAGTAGGCGACCAAATGAGAGTCCGCTCTAACCGGCCTGAACACTCACGACTCCCGAGGCGCTGAGTCCTACAGCACCAGCGGCACCACCGGGGACGGCTCGTTGGACAGCGGGATCGAGTACCGCTGCGTCAGGTAGGACGCGATGTCGTGGAACAGCGGCGCCGCCGAATGCCCGGCGGGGAGCGTGGTGTCCGGGGCGTCCAGCCGGATCGCGATGACGAACCGCGGGTTGTCGGCGGGCAGTATCCCGGCGAACGTGATGTTGTACAGCGAGTTGCTGTACGCCCCGGTCTTCGGATCGACCTGCTGACCGGTACCGGTCTTCCCGGACACCTGGTAGCCCTCCAGCGCCGCGGTCGGGGCCGTGCCGCTGTTCTGGCCCTTACCCTTCTGCGTGACCGCGCGCATCATGTTCTTCACCGTGTTCGCGGTTTCCGGGCTGACCACCTGGGTGGTCTTCGGCGCCGGTTCGGGCACCCGCGTGCCGTCCGGGTTGATCTTCGCCTGGACGATCCGGGGCTCCACGCGCAGCCCGTTGTTGGCGATCGCCTGGTACATCCCGGCCATCTGCACGACGGTCATGGAAAGCCCCTGCCCGATCGGGAGGTTACCGAACGTGGTGCCCGACCACTGGCTGCGCGGCGGCACCGAACCCGGGCTCTCACCGGGCAGGCCGATTCCGGTGCGCTGCCCGATCCCGAACTTCTTCAGCAGGTCCGCGTACTTCTCCTCGCCGACCTTCTGCGCGAGCAGCAGCGTGCCGATGTTGGAGGACTTGGCGAAGATCCCGGTGGTGGTGAACTGCTGCGTGCCGTGCGACCAGGCGTCGTGCACGGTGTGGTCGGCGACTCGCAGCGAACCGGGCACCTCGAGGCTCGACTCCGGAGTCGCCACCCCGGAATCGATGGCCGCGGTCGCGGTGACGACCTTGTTCACCGAACCCGGTTCGTACGGCGTGGTGACCGCCCGGTTGTTCATCAGGTCGTCGGTGCGGGTGGCCGGGTCGTTGGGGTTGAACGTCCGGTCGTTCGCCAGCGCGTAGACCTGGCCGGTCTGCGAGTCCATGATGACCGCGCTGCCGCCCTTGGCCCGTGATTTGGCGACGTAGTCGGACAGGCGGCTCTGCAGGTCGTACTGGACGTCGGAGTCGATAGTCAGCTCCAGATCGGAACCCGCGGTCGCCGGCTGGATGTCGCGTTCGGTCCCCGGGATGACGATGTTGTCGTTGCCCTGCGCGGTGTCCACCATCCGGCGGCCCGGGGTCCCGGCGAGATCGTTGTCCCGGGAGTTCTCCAGCCCGACCAGCCCGTGCAGGTTGTGCTTGGAGACGTCCGGATCCTCCATCCGCCAGTTGGCGACGCCGACCACATTGGACGCGAGCGTGCCGCCGGGGTACTCGCGGGCGGCCCGCTTCTCCGCCTTGATCTCCGGGAACGCCTTGGTGATCGCGTCGGCGACCGAGGGCTCCACGTTGTCCACGAGGTAGGTGAAGTTCTCGGGCTTGTGGAAGCGGGCCAGCAGATCCTGTTCGGTGGTCTTCCCGGGCACCTTCGCGGCGATGGCCTTCGCCGCCGCGGCGGCCCGGGTTTCGAAGTTCTGCCCGGAGGCCGGGTTCTGCTGCGCGAACTCGGTCCACGTCTTGCGCATCAACCGCAGGTTCACCGAGAGCGTGCGGACCTCGACGCTGAACGCCAGCTTGGCCCCGTTGCGGTCCACAATGGACCCGCGATGGGCGGGGATCTCCAGCACGGTGTTGCGCTGCTGCTCCGCCTTCGCGGACAGCGCCTCGGCCTGGAAACCCTGTACCTGCACCAGTTTCAGCCCGGCGACCGCCAGCACCGCGACCAGGATCACCCGGATCGCGACGAACCGGCCCTGGCTTCCCCCGCCGCTCGGCTTGCCCGCCACCCGGCGGACGCCCGCGGTGTAGGTCCGGCGTCTGGGAGCACCCGGTTCCCGGCCGCGCGTCCCTCCCCTGCCCGGCATCACTGACCTCCCTGCTCCGGTGCTGGTTGCTGCGCCTGCTGTTGCTGTCCGTCGGCGGGCGGCGGCTCGTCGCCCTGCTGCGACACGTCTCCTTCGATCGGCCGCGTTTCCGGCGGGTTGCCCGATGGCTGCGCGGGCGGGGCGGGCGGCGGTGGCGCCGGGGCGACGGTCGCCTTCTTCGGCTCGCCGACGACCTTGGTGGAACCGTCCGGGTTCACCACGATGCGCGCCGGATCACCGCCGGGCACCATGCCCAGCGCCTTGGCCTTGGCGGCCAGCGAGGACGCCGATTCCTGCTGGGTGACCTCGCGTTGCAGGCGTTCGGCGTTCTCCGCGAGCCCCGCGTTGTCCTGGCGGAGCTGTTCGAGCCGGTAGGAGTCGGCGATCGCCTGGGTGGACAGCCACAGGGTGACCGCGACCCCGGCGACGAGCAGGCCCATCATGACCAGCACGAAGGACGCCTTCGACTTCGGCCGCAGGCGGCGCAGCGCGAACCGGGCGCGCGCCTGCTCGGGCTCGGCGACTGCGGTGCGCCGCATCTCCTCCGCGCGTTGCGCGCGGCGCGCATACGCCCGCTCGGCGGCGGTGCTGCGTTTCTGCGGGGTACCCGTCGTGCGCCGCCGGGCGGTGCGGGTGGTGCCGGGCGCCTCCTTGGTGACGGTGGCGGCCCGCGCGCGTTGCCGGGCGGTCCCGGCGGCCTGCTGCCTGCGTGTGCGGGTGGGCGCTGTCATCGTGCCACCTCTCCGATCCGCTCCGCCGCGCGCAGCCGCACCGAAGCGGCCCGCGGGTTCTGCTCGATCTCGGTCTCACCGGCCTTCTCCGCGCCCCGGGTCAACAGCTTCAGCTGCGGGCCGTGCCCGGGTAGCTCGACCGGTAACCCTTGCGGGGTACGGGATTTCGCGAGTTCCGCGAAGCCCTGTTTCACCACGCGGTCTTCCAGGGACTGGTACGACTCGACGACGATCCGGCCGCCGACGGCGAGCGCCGCCAGCGCCGCCGGGATCGCGGCGCGCAGCACGCCCAGTTCGCCGTTCACCTCGATGCGCAACGCCTGGAAGGTGCGCTTCGCCGGGTGACCGCCGGTGCGCCGGGTGGCCGCGGGCACGGCGTCGTAGAGCAGCTTCACCAGCCGCTCGCTGCGCTCGAAGGGTTCGCGTTCCCGTTCGCTCACAATGGCTTTCGCGATGCGCGCGGCGAACCGCTCCTCGCCGTAGTCGCGCAGGATCCGGGTGAGTTCCCCGGCCGGGTAGGTGTTCAGCACGTCGGCCGCGGTGGGCCCGGCGGTCGGGTCCATCCGCATGTCGAGCGGTGCGTCCCGGGCGTAGGCGAAGCCGCGCTCGGTGCGGTCGAGCTGCATCGAGGAGACGCCGAGGTCGAACAGCAGTCCGTCCACACGGGACAGTCCGCGATCGGCGAGGACTTCGGGAATCCGGTCGTACACCGCGTGCACGAACTCGGCCCGGCCACCGTGGCGGGCGAGCCGTTCCGCGGAGCGGGCGAGCGCGTCGGGATCGCGGTCCAGCCCGATCAGCCGCAGGCGGGGGAAGGCGGACAGCAGGGCGTCGGCGTGGCCGCCGAGGCCGAGGGTGGCGTCGACCAGCACGGCGTCGCGATCGGCGAGCGCCGGCTCGAACAGCGCCAGCACGCGATCGAGCAGCACCGGCACGTGCGCGGTTTCGCCTGTCATGGTCCACCCCCTTCCCTTGTGACCCGCTGGTTTCTGCTGGTTTCGAGACGAGGCGGATGCCGTCAGGTCCCCGCCCGCCCGCTGCGAACCTGATGCCGGGGAAGGTGCATCAGGGTCACTGAGCGGACAGAGGCCTCACGACATCCGCCTCGAACGTCGGCTACTGCTGCTTCGCGGCCGTCCGGGGAACCCCCGCCCCCCGACGGCGTGGGTGCACCACGGCCGGATGTCTAGAAGACGCCCGGCAGAACCTCCTCCTGAGCCTTGGCGTAGCTGTCTTCGTGTTCCTCCAGGTAGCCCTGCCACGCTTGGGCGTCCCAGATCTCCAACCTGGTGATCGCACCGATCACCACGCACTCCTTGTTGAGCCCGGCGTACCGCCGCAGCTCCGGGGCGATCGCGATGCGCCCCTGCCCGTCCGGGCGCTGTTCGTCGGTTCCGGCGAACAGATACCGCTGGTAGGCCCGGACCGCCTCGTTGGTGAACGGCGCGTCGGCGACCTTGCGGGCCATCTGCTCGAACTCGGCACGCGGGAAGACGTAGAGGCAGTGATCCTGTCCCTTGGTGACCATCAGCCCACCTGCCAGTGCGTCGCGGAACTTCGCGGGCAACGTGAGCCGCCCTTTGTCGTCCAGCTTCGGGGTGTGGGTGCCGAGGAACATCGGCGCCACCTCCCTCACCGGCCTCCGTGGATCCCACCGAAACCGGCCACGGGGCTCCCTTCCGCCCCACTGGCCACCACCGTACCCCACTTTTCACCACAGTCAACGTCGAAAGGCCGCACCAATGAGCGAACCTGCCCACATTTCCGCAGGTGAGCGAGGTGGGGGCCGGTGGGGGGCGAGGTGGGGCGCGCCGCCCAAGATCCCCCGGCCCGGGGGCTCGGGTCCCGGTTCCAGCCCCGCTGAGCCCGCTCACAAGCAGCCGAAAGGCCTAGTGGGAGCGGCTGCCCGGCGTACAGTGGGTCACCGTGGGGACCCGCGTGGAGCAACGTGGGGAACGGGGTGGGGAACGGGGTGGAGAACGGTGGGGAGCCGGGTGGGGACGGGTGGGAAGGCCCCTTTCATGAGGGGACCCCTCCAGACGAAATCCGTCCGGAGGGGTCCCCTCATGAAAGGCCTAGGGCTCGAGAATCTCGGCGAGGCGGTTGACCAGGCGGGGGCCGTCGACCGGGGCCACGCTCACCCACGGCTGCCCGCCCCGCCCGGGTTCCAGGGTGCCGAGATACGCGCCGATGTCGGTGGCGAACCAGCTCACCCCGCCGATCCGCCGCGGCCGCCCCTCGCCCTCGCGGACCCGCACCGAGAACTGCCCGGCGCCGAGCACCGGGCGCGCCTGGATCGCGAGCACTTCGCGGATCTGCTTCTGGTACGCCGCCGAGGCGGCACCGCGTTCGCCGAAGACCGGGTCCTCGACGCCGGAGCCCAGTGCGGACGCGGGCAGGCTGATGCCGTAGCCGGGCCCCGGTTCCAGCACCGGCAGCAGGTCCACGATCGCCGAGAACAACTCGGTGTCCCGGATGCTGGACAGCCCGATCGTCTTGCTCGGCTGCGCGGCCAGCACCGCCCGCCGCCCGCGCGCCGCGGCCACCGCGCGCAACGGGACCTCGGCGGTCATGTCCCCGAGCGCCTCGCATTCCACATACACGGTCGCCGTGGCCAGGGTGTCCAGCGATTCGGTCAGCGACGGGTCGAGCCGGCCGCCGTCGAAGAGCCGCCGCTCGGCGAGGTTGTCGTAGACCGCTTCCCGGATGTCCGCCCGCTCCTGGTCGGTCGACCCGACACTGCGCACGCGCAGCGGACCGGGCGGGGCCGGGTAGCCGAGGTCCTGCCAGAGGATGTCGAACGCCGACGCGGAGACCCTGATCAACTCGCCCCCAGCGCGGGCGGCGGATCGAACGACTGGGCCGGCACCGCCGCGCGCAGGGCGGCGTCGCGCGCGTTCATCACGTCGACGGCCTTGGCCCGGGCGGCCTCCGCCTCGTCCCGGCGGGCCGACATCGTCTCGGACAGGCCGACCAGCGCCAGCAGGTCACCACTCGCGGCCGCGTCCCTGATCAGCTGCGCGGGGTCGTAGCTCACCACGGCGGGCATGTCGTCCTTCGCCCGCGCCGCGATCCCGGCCTGCTGGGTCACCGCGTCGGCCACCGAGAACGAAACCTCGGTCGCGTGCCCGGACCAGGCGGCGGCCTTCGCCAGCATCCCGCGCAACGCGTCACCGCCGGTGCCCTGCCAGTGGTCCTCGCTGCGCTCGGCGATCTTGCCCAGCGCCTCGGTCGATTCGCGCAGCCGCGTGCCGAGCGTGGCCCACT
Organism: Amycolatopsis anabasis; assembly: GCF_009765355.1. GTDB lineage: Bacteria > Actinomycetota > Actinomycetes > Mycobacteriales > Pseudonocardiaceae > Amycolatopsis > Amycolatopsis anabasis. The sequence continues at coordinate 163,800 of NZ_VTHK01000016.1, forward strand.
GCTCCCCGATCTCCCCCGCGGCGCCCGGATCGTTGCCCGTCTCCACCTCGGCCTTCAGCGCCTCGTGCGAGTAGGCGTCGTACCGCCTGCCGGACTCGGGCACTTCCCGTTCGGTCATCGCGCACATCCGATCTCGCGGGCTCAGGACTCAGGCCTGGGGCACCTTCGGTTCGATGAGCTTCGCCGCGGTGCTCGCCCGTTCGCAAGCCAGCTCGGTGTCGGCGAAGTTCGCGTTGTTCACGTCGACCTGCACGCTGGCGGAGTTCCCCGCGGCGAGCAGCACGGCACAGGTTCCGTCGGCCTTGCGCCGGTCGGCGACCTGGAGCGCCTGGTGGGCGCCGATGGTGAGCTTGCGACCGGTCCCCTTGTCGATCTTCAGATCGTTCAGCCCGGCGGACTCGTCGAGCGTGATGGTCAGCCCGAAGACGCCCGATTCGGTCCAGTCGCAGGCCCGGGCCCGGCCGATGGTCTTCTCCTTGCCCATCGAGGTGAGCCCGGCCGAGGACCGGTCGACCGAGGACAGCAGCTCGCACGGCCGGATCGCGGCCAGTGCGGAACCGGGTTTCGAGGACGGTGTCGCGGTCATCCCGGTGGACGCGGCCACCGTCGTCTGGTGGATCGAGGCGCCCGGCTGGGTGGCGCCGGAGCCCGCGCCGCATCCCGCGGCCAGGCTCGCGCCCGCGACCACCAGCAAACTCGCCCGCCAGCCGCGGACCTGCGCGTTCCCCGCCATCGGTCAGCCGCCGGAACAGTCGACACCATCGGCCGCTGCGTCGTCGGAATCCTGGTAGCGCCGCATCGCCTTGGCGATATTGGTCTTCAACGTCTCCAGTTCCCGGCCGAACCGGGTCAGCGAGTCGACCGCGGAACCGTGCGCGCCGACGCCGTACTGGGCCATGAAGTTGCCGATCTCGTCGGCGTAGCCGCCGCCCAGCGGCACCGTCCGGCCCAGCACCTTGGCATTGCGGACCATCTCGCCCACGACATCCTGCAGCCGGCTGATCTGCTGGAACGCGTCCGCGGAGAGCTCGGGAGCGACCGCGAACGCGTTCGCGTTCACCTTGATGCCCGTGCCAACATCGGTCATCGCCCGTGCCGCACCTCTCCGTAGCCGTCCGAATCCATACCGCAGCATAGGGCACAAGCCCGGCCTGCGGGAGGACCCGAAGAGTGACGAAAAGACACCCCCGGATGGCGCAAGCGCAACGGTTGCGCAGCGTCATCGCGGGGTTCTCTCACCGAGTTCGCCCGAGTTTGACACACTTCGTGGCAGTCTGAATGCCGCGCGAGCCGCGACAGAGGGATAGTTACGTGCGCGCCACGCGCGCCTCAACAGCAGGTAAGGGCTTCGGCTCCGGGAGGTCGAGTGACGTCGAGAACGCAGTCTGCAACGCCTGACGAGCAGACGGGCGGGACGAGCCCTGAACAAGCGCCGTACTACGGGGGCGGCGCCAGCACGAACGGCCGGGCCCCCGCCGCGGCCCTCGACGAGCTGCACGACACCGCGCGGCGCATCGCGGCCAACGTGGAACGGGTCCTGGTCGGCAAACCCGACGTGGTGCGGGTCGCCCTGGTCACCCTCCTCGCGGAGGGGCACCTCCTGGTCGAGGACGTGCCAGGCGTCGGCAAGACCTCGCTGGCGAAGGCGCTCGCCCGCTCCATCGACTGCACGGTCAGCCGGATCCAGTTCACCCCGGACCTGCTGCCCAGCGATGTCACCGGCGTCTCCATCTACAACCGGCAGACCGGCGGCTTCGAGTTCCGGCCCGGCCCGGTGTTCGCCAACATCGTGGTCGGCGACGAGATCAACCGCGCCTCGCCGAAGACCCAGTCGGCGCTGCTGGAGTGCATGGAAGAGCACCAGGTCACCGTGGACACCAGCACCTACGAGCTCGGCGAGCCGTTCATGGTGATCGCCACCCAGAACCCGATCGAGATGGAAGGCACCTACGCCCTGCCGGAGGCGCAGCGCGACCGGTTCACCGCGCGCGTTTCCATCGGCTATCCCGATCCGCAGGCCGAGCTCGCGATGGTCGACGAGCACGCGGGGCACGATCCGCTCAAGGACCTCCAGCCGGTGTCCGACGCGGAGACCGTGCACCGGCTCATCCGGACCGTGCGCGGCGTGCACATGTCGCCCGAGGTCCAGCGGTATGCCGTGGAACTGGCCTCGGCGACCCGGCAGGTTCCGGAGATCCGGCTCGGCGCCTCGCCGCGTGCCACGCTGCAGCTGGTCCGCGCCGCGCGCGCCCAGGCCGCGCTGTCCGGCCGCGAATTCGTGGTCCCGGACGACTTGCACGCGGTCGCCGTGCCGGTGCTCGCGCACCGCCTGGTGCTCACCACCGAGGCGCACGCCGCCCGGCGCTCGGCCACCGATGTCGTGCGCGCGGTGCTGCACCGGGTCCCGGTGCCCCAGGGTGCCGGTGCCCCGGCGGGCGGGCAGGGCCGCCGGTAACCGACCATGCTGCGCTCGCTGTCCGGCCTGACCACGCGGGGCCGATGCCTACTCGCCGCGGGCGTCGCCGCCGCGGTGTGCGCCGTGGTGCTCAACGAGCGGGACCTGCTCCGGGTCGCCGTGTTCGTCGTCGCGCTGCCCCTGCTCGTCGCGGCGTTCATCGCGGCGTCCCGGGTGCGCATCGGAGCCGCCCGCAAGATGCTGCCGGACCGGGTCTCGGTCGGCTCCGCCGGCGAGGTGGAGCTCGACCTGTGGCGCAACGGCCGCCTGCCCGCGGGCGAGGTGCTGCTCGAGGACGGCGTGCCCTACGCGCTCGGCGCGCGCCCGCGGTTCGTGGTGGAACGCCTGCCGCACGATCGCGCGGTCGGGCTGCGCTATCCGATCCAGCCGGTGCTGCGCGGTATCCAGCAGATCGGCCCGCTGCGCGCGACGATCACCGATCCGTTCGGGCTCTGCGAGTTCGAACGCGAACTCATCGGGCACTCCCGGTTGATCGTGGTGCCCAAGGTGGTCGGGTTGTGGGGCCTGCCGAGCGGCGCCGGGATCGGCGCGGGCGACGACGGCAGCATCCGGCTGCACGCCGGGCAGGGCGAGACCGACGTGATCGTCCGCCAGTACCGCCAGGGCGACGATCTGCGGAAGGTGCACTGGCGTTCCACCGCGCGCCGCGACGAGATCATGGTCCGGGTGGAGGAACGTCCCTGGCGGGGCGGCACCACCGTGCTGCTCGACCACCGGGCGGCGGCCCACCACGGCACCGGGCCCACCGCGAGCCTGGAATGGGCGGTGTCCTTCGCCGCCAGCGTCTGCGTGCACCTGCGCCGCGCCGGGCACCGGGTGCGGCTGGTCAGCGAGCACGGCAAAACCCTCGCCGACACCCCGGGCGACGGCGGCGAGCACTACGACAACCTCATCCTGGACGCGCTCGCGGCGCTGCAGCCCGCGCATCAGCGGGATGTCACCACCGGGCACGACCCGGCCGAAGGCCAGGAGCTGATCGCGGTGCTCGGCACGGTGAGCAACGAATCCGTGCACGAACTGGCCCGGTTCCGCCCGCGCGGCATCCGCAGCCTCGCGGTGCTGCTGGACACCCCGGCGTGGTCCGGCGGCGTGAGCGCGCCCGAGCACCGCGCGGCGGCCACCGAGGAGTCGGCGAGCCTGCTGCGCGCGGCCGGCTGGGGTGTGGTGATCGCGGGGCCCGACTCCCCCATGCCGCAGGTGTGGGCGGAGCTGTGCCGGACCGCGGCCCGCCGGGGCACGCTGATCGGCGGCGCCCTGTGACCGCCACCGCGCACCGGCCGCCGCCCCCGGCCTCCCCGCACACGCCTGCCCCGCGACCGGTTCCGCCGCCGACCGCCTGGGCCAGTTCGATCCTCGCCCCGGCCGCCGCCGGTACGGCCACGGTCTGCGCGGCGACCTCGCTCACCGGGGTCGTCGGCGGCTGGGCCTGGCTCGGTTACGTGATCGTCGCCGCCGTCCTGGTCGCCTGCACCGGGCTGGCCCTGCGCTCGATGCGCACGCCCACCCCGCTGGTCGGGCTGGCGCAGTTGCTCGTGCTCGCGTTCATGATCACCGGGGTCTTCACGCGCAGCGGGATCCTGTCGATCATCCCCGGCCCGGCCGCGCTCGCCGAACTGAACGACGTGCTCACGGCCGCGTTCGAACAGATCCGCGTCGGCCTGCCGCCGGTGGAGCCGACCCCGCCGATCCTGTGCCTGGTCACGATCGCGATCGGGCTGGTCGCGGTCCTCGTCGACACGCTCGCCGTCGCCGCGGCCGCACCCGCGGCCACCGGGCTGGTGCTGCTGTGCGTGTACGCGGTTCCGGCGTCGCTTTCGGACGGCATGCTGCCGTGGTGGACGTTCCTGCTCGGCGCCGCCGCATTCGCCGGAATGCTCGCCGTGGACGGTAACCACCGGCACCGCCGCTGGCGCAACCGGGACGCCCCCGGGCTCGGCGCCTCGCCGGGCGCGGCGTCCACCCCGGTCGCGGTCGTTTCGGTCGCCCTGGTCCTCGGCCTGATCGCCGGGGCCACGGTCACCGCCGTGGGCACCGTGGGCAGGCTGCCCGGCAGCGGCCAGGGCGGTCAGGCCGGCGGCGCGGGCGGCCTCGGCGTCAATCCGTTCACCCAGCTGCGCGGCATGCTGGACCAGGGCAACAACGTCGAGTTGTTCCGGGTTCGCGGGCTGGGCAACGAGAAGCGGCTGCTGCGCGCGTTCACCTTGGACACCTACCGGCCGAACAAGGGCTGGGGACTGCCGGACGCCCCGATGCCGGCCGGTGTTCCGGCCAACCAGACATTGCCGGCGGCCCCGGGTGACGACGGCACCAGCAAGTCGACCGAGATCCAGATCGAGCCGGTGAACTTCGCGGACGTGTGGATGCCGATCTACGGCGCGCCGCGCGGCCTGCGCAACGTGCCCGGCGGCTGGTTCTACGACCCGACCAGCGGCGCGGTGTTCAGCGAGCGCAAGCAGCACGTCCCGGCGTACACCGAATCGGCTTCGCTCGCCGAACCCAGCAAGAACGAACTGCGCGCGGCGAACCCGAAACCGGGCCAGATCTCGCCGGTGTACACCCGGCTGCCGCCGGTGGATCCGCGGGTCGTCGAGCTGACCAAGAAGATCACCGACAACAAGCCCACGAACTTCGACAAGGCCACCGCGCTGTGGCAGTTCTTCACCGCGCAGAACGGGTTCACCTACGACACCCAGACCGCGCAGCAGGCCGACGCCGACGCGCTGGCCGACTTCCTGTTGAACGGCAAGCGCGGGTACTGCGAGCAGTTCGCCTCGGCGATGGCCGTGATGCTGCGGCTGATCGGCATCCCGGCGCGGGTCGCGGTCGGGTTCACCACCGGCTACCCCACGGCCGACTACCGGACGATCACCTCGCAGGACGCGCACGCCTGGGTGGAGGTGCACTTCGGCGACCGCGGCTGGGTCAGCTTCGACCCGACCCCGCTGGCCGATGGCCGCGGTTACATCCCGCCGTATCTGCGCCCGGACACCGCCGCCAGCAACGCGCCGTCCGGTACCGCGTCGAACCAGCCGAACTCGTCGGCCCCGCGGGAGGCGCCGACCGGGGTCGCCCCGCCGCCCGACGCGAACGGCGACGGCCAGAACGGCGCCCAGAACCAGGCCGACGAGGCGCCCGCCGGGATCGGCTGGACCGCCGCGGTGCTGGCGATCCTGGCGGTACTGGTCACGCTGGCCGCCGTGCTGCTGGGCCGGAAGTCGGCCGCCCGGCGAAGGCAGAGATCGCCGGAGAACTCCGGCGCCGAGTCGTTCGACGCCGCGGCGCGCGATCAGGCGGACGTGCTCGGCTCTCCGGTGCTGGCCTGGCTTCCGCTGGCCGCGACCGGGCTGTGGGTCCTCGCGATCGGCTTCGCGGCGTGGCTGTGGTCGTTCTGGTTCGCCCTGGTGTTGTTCGTGGTGCTCGCCGCCGCGCTCGCGCCGTCGGTGGCGCGGGAGGTCGGCCGCCGGCGACGGCTGCGGGAGATCGCGACGCACGGTCCGGGCGCCGCCGACGCGGCCTGGCACGAGCTGCTGGACGAATGCGCCGACCGCGGCCTGCCGATCCCGGAGAGCGACACGATCCGGACCGCGGCGCAGAAGGTGGCCCACCGGCACCACCTCGACGAGGGCGGCCGGGACGGCCTGCGGACCGTGGTGGGTGTGGTGGAGCGTTCCTGGTACAGCCCGGAACAAGCCGGCGACCCGTCGCTCGGCCCGGCCTTCGAGGACCTGCGGGAAAGCATGCACCGCAACGCGCCGATCTCCTGGCGCGGCCGCCTCTTCCCCAAGTCCCTCCTCCGCCGCCGACGCCGCTGAGCCCGCTTCGGGCCCCGAAAGCGCACGCACTCTCGGGGCCCCGGCCAGGCGGCGAGTTACCATACCTCGCGCGCGAGGAGGGCACTCTTCCCCCAAAGTGCCCCGCCCTTGGGAGACGACACAAGAACCCAGGGCGGCGAATGCGCGCCCTGGGTCTTGGATTCCGAGTCTTGGCTACTGGTCCTCGAAGCGCTGGCGGAAGCGTTCTTCCATGCGCTGGGTGAACGAACTGCGCCGGGCGGCCTTGCCGCCACCGCGGGCCGAAGCCGTCGTGCCGTCCTTGCCATCACTCTCGGCAGGTTGCCGGATCGAAGTCACCGCGATCAGGACTCCGAAGAACATGACCAGGAACCCGAGCACGCTCACCAACGGGATCTCGGCGAGCCGCAGCGGCACCATCATGCCCAGCACAAGCAGTGCGACACCGACGACGAACAGCGCAATCCCCTGGATTCGCCGACGGCGGGCGGGCCGCCGCAGCCGGCTTCCCCTTACCGTGGATGCGAACTTGGGGTCCTCGGCATAGAGCTCGCGCTCGATCTGATCGAGCAGCCGCTGCTCATGCTCGGAGAGTGGCATCTTTCCTCCTCCGGCACAGCTGTCGCGGGCGCCGGGCCGCGCAACGTCGTGGACCCAACCGACACCCCCACTCGAGGTGTCTCCCTCCAGGATACGAGCCCCGCGCGCGGACGACTACCCGATCCCGCATCAAGCACCGAATGATTTGCCACAAACCACCCCCGGAGGGCACCTCCCGGTGGCCCGGCCCACGATTTGGGCAGTCGATCACGACTCCCCGGAGTCGGGCACCGGCTTCGGCTCGGTGGCGCCGGAACGTTCGGGCGCCGGGCCGAGCAGCGAGGCCGGGCGGATGGCGGCCCCGCCGAACTTGGCCCGGGCCCGGTCGGCCGCCTGGTCGGCCTCCCGCCAGCCCCGGTCCGGCGCGTCGAAGGTCAGCTGCTCGCCGGACTCGGCGTGATCGTTCAGCTGCTCCACCCGCACGCCGATCAGCCGGACCGCGCCCGGCGGCGCCTGCTCGTCCAGCAGCTGGGCGGCGGTCCGGAAGATCTCCCGGGTGACGTCGGTGGGCACCAGGACCGTGCGGGACCGGGTGATCGTGGTGAAGTCCGAGTACCGCACCTTGATCGAAACGGTCCGCCCGCGCAGCCCGCGGCGGCGCAGGCTCGCGGCGGTCTTCTCGGACAGCCGCAGGAGTTCCCGTTTGAGGACCTCGCGATCGAGGTGATCGACCTCGAAGGTCTCCTCGGCGCCGATCGACTTCTCCGCCGAATCCGGCACCACCGGGCGCTCGTCGTACCCCTGCGCCAGGGCGTGCAGATGCTCCGCGGCCGCGTTGCCCAGCAGCCGCCGCAGCCTCGGCAGCGGGGTCGTCGCGATGTCGCCGACCCGGTCCAGCCCCACCCCGGTCAGCCGCTCGGCTGTGCGTTTGCCCACCCCCCACAGCGCCGACACCGGCAGCGGGTGCAGGAACTCCAGGATCTCGGCCTTCGGCACCACGAGCATCCCGTCCGGTTTGGCCATCCCGGAGGCCAGCTTCGCGATGAACTTGGTCGAGGACACGCCGACCGAGCAGGTGATCCCCTGCTCGGCCCGGACCCGTTCGCGGATGCGCTCCGCGATCTGGCCGGGCGACATCCGCAGCCGCCGCAGCGCGCCGCTCACGTCGAGGAACGCCTCGTCCAGGCTCAGCGGCTCCACCAGCGGCGTGACCCGCCGGAACAGCTCGAGCACCCCGGCGGACGCCTCCTGGTACAGCCCGAAGGTCGGCGGCAGGAACACCGCCTTCGGGCACAGCTTCCGGGCCTGGGCGGTCGGCATCGCCGAGCGGACGCCGAACGTGCGCGCGATGTAGTTCGCCGAGGACACCACGCCGCGGCCGCCGGTGCCCCCGACGACGACCGGCACGTTCGCCAGCTCCGGACGTTCCCGGATCTCCACCGCCGCGAAGAACGCGTCCATGTCCACGTGCAGGATCGAGCAGCCCGTGTCGTCCGGCCAGGCGCCGTCGCGCGCCTTGTACCGCTCGACCAGCCCGCGCGGCAGGTCGCCACTCCTCCCCACCGTGCACTCCCCTCGTATCCCGTCGCGCCACAGGCTAACCGGCGGCACCGACAATTCGCCCAAGTAAGGCTAGGCTTACCTAGTGAAGTCCTCGCCGAGTAAGCCGATTCCCCTGCTCGCCGCCCAGTCCGGGGTCTGGTTCGCCCAGCAGCTCGACCCGGCGACCCCGGCCTACAACACCGCCGAGTACGTGGAGATCCGCGGCGCGCTGGACGTGCCGCTGTTCCGGCGGGCGGTGCACGGCACGCTCGCCGAAGCCGACGCCGTGGGAGTCCGCATCACCGGCGAACCGGCGCAGGTCCCGGGCGCGGCGCCCGGCCTCGAGGTGCACGACCTCCGCGCCGAACCGGACCCCGCCGCGGCCGCGCTGGACCGGATGCGGGCCGACGTCCGCCGCCGCACCGATCTCCTGCGCGACCCGCTGCACCGCCAGGTCCTCTTCCACATTGGACGTTCGCATTACTTCTGGTACCAACGATTCCACCACATCCTGCTGGACGGGTACGGCTTCGCGCTGATCACCCGCCGGGTCGCCGAGAGCTACACCGCGCTGGCCCGCGGCGAGCGGCCGGGGCCGAGCCCGTTCGGCTCGCTGCACGACGTCCTCGCCGCCGAAGCCGAGTACCGATCCTCCGCGGAGCACCGGCGGGATCGCGAGTTCTGGCTCGACCGCCTGCGGGACCGGCCCGCGGTGGCGAGTTTCGCCGAAGGGGACGCGCGGGCCTCGCACACCTTCCGCCGCCGGTCGGCGCTCCTCGGCGAAGACCGGTTCGCCGCCCTCCGGGCCGCGGCCGAGGCGATGCGCGGCACCTGGCCCGAGGCGCTGATCGCCGCCGCGGCGGCCTACCTGCACCGCTGGACCGGATCCGCCGAGGTCGTGCTCGGCCTGCCGATGATGAACCGGCTGGGTTCGGCCGCGGCGCGGGTGCCGTGCATGGCGGTCAACGTGCTCCCGGTCCGGCTCGCGATCGATCCGCACGCGGGGTTCGGCGAACTCGTGCGCGCGGTGTCCGCCGAACTGCGCGCCGTGCGGCGGCACCAGCGCTACCGCGGCGAGGAGCTGCGGCGGGAACTGCGCCTGGGCACCGGCCGCCTGACCGGTCCGGAGGTCAACATCAAACCGTTCCGGGAGGACGTCAGGTTCGGCGAGATCCCCGGAATCGTCCGCTATCTGGCCGCGGGGCCGGTCGACGACCTCACGGTGACCGCGTATCCGGACTCCGAAAGCGACGGGCTCGTGCTGGACCTGGACGCGAATCCGGCGCGGTACACCGAGGCGGACCTGGACGGGCACCTGCACCGGTTCCCCGCGTTCCTCGAGCGGCTGCTGGGTTCCGATGCGCCGCTGGCTGGGATCGACCTGCTGGCGCCCGGTGAGCGCGCCCGGATCGTCGGCGAGTTCAACGACACCGCGCACGAGGTGCCGCCCGGAACGCTCGGCGATCTGGTGGCGGCGCAGGCGGAGCGCACCCCGGACGCACCCGCGCTGATCGTGCCCGAGGACGGGGTCCGGCTCCGCTACCGCGCATTCGACGAGCTGGTCCGGCGGCTCGCGGGCGTCCTCGCCGAGGCCGGGGTGCGGCCCGGCGATGTCGTCGCCGTCTGCGCACCGCGTTCGCGGCACCTGGTGCTCGCGCTGCACGCGGTCGTGCGGGCGGGCGCCGCGTACCTGCCGGTGGATCCGGACTACCCCGCCGAGCGGATCGCGTTCATGCTCGCCGACGCGACACCGGTGGTCCTGCTCACCACCACCGCGGTAGCCGGAGCGCTTCCGGACGGCACGCCGCGGATCCTGCTGGACGAACTCGGCCTCGAAGACCGGCCGCCGATCGCGCACTCCCCCGCGATCGGCCCGGACCACCCCGCCTACCTGATCTACACCTCGGGCTCCACCGGCCGCCCGAAGGGCGTGCTGGTCTCGCACCGCGCGATCCGCAACCGGCTCCTCTGGATGCAGCACGAGTACACAGTGGACGCGACGGACCGGATCGTGCAGAAGACCCCGGCGAGCTTCGACGTTTCGGTCTGGGAGTTCTTCTGGCCGCTGCTGGCCGGGGCGGCGCTCGTGGTGGCGAAACCCGGCGGGCACGCCGATCCCGCCTATCTGGCCGAGCTGATCGGTGCGGAGGGGATCACCACCGCGCATTTCGTCCCGTCCATGCTGGCCGCGTTCCTCGCCGAACCGGACGCGGCCGCGGCCACCGGGCTGCGGCGGGTGATCTGCAGCGGGGAGGCCCTGCCCGCCGGGCTGCGTGACGAGTTCTTCCGGATCCTGCCGGGGGTGGAACTGCACAACCTGTACGGCCCGACCGAGGCCGCGGTCGACGTCACCGCCTGGCAGTGCGAGGCAAGCGATGACAACGACACGGTGCCGATCGGCCGCCCGATCTGGAATACCGGGTCCTACGTGCTGGACTCGATGTTGCGCCCGGTCCCGGCCGGGGTCGCGGGCGAACTCTATTTGGCGGGCACCGGGCTGGCGCTCGGCTACCTGAACCGGCGCGGGCTGACCGCCGAGCGGTTCGTCGCGAATCCGTTCGGGCCCGAGGGATCCCGGTTGTACCGCACCGGCGATCTGGCCCGGTGGCGCCTGGACGGTTCGCTGGATTTCCTCGGCCGGACCGATCACCAGGTGAAGCTGCGCGGCCTGCGGATCGAACCGGACGAGATCGCCGCGGCGCTGCGCGACCATCCGGAGGTCGGCGCGGCGGCGGTGCTCGCCCGCGCGGATCGGCCGGGTGAGCAGATGCTTGTCGCCTACGTCGTCCCGCGCGGCGCACCGCCCGATCCGGGAGCGCTGCGCAAACACCTGGCGGCCACGCTGCCGGAGTACATGGTGCCTTCGGTGTTCGTCCCGCTGTCCGCGTTGCCGTTGTCGCCCAACGGGAAACTCGACCGCAAGGCCCTGCCCGCGCCCGAGTTCACGGCGACCGCGAGCACCCCGGACGGGCCGCGGCAGGAGTTGCTCTGCCGCCTGTTCGCCGAAGTGCTCGGCCTGCCCGCGGCCGGGGTCGACGACGATTTCTTCGCGCTGGGCGGGCATTCGCTGAGCGCGGCGCGGCTGGCCGGGGCGATCCGGCGGGCGCTGGGGGTGGAGGTGACCATCGCGGACCTGTTCACCGCGCCGTCACCGGCCCGGCTCGCCGAGCGGCTCGCGGATCCGGCGGCGGACCCCTTCGGCGTGCTGCTGCCGCTGCGCACGAGCGGCGAGAAGCCGCCCCTGTTCTGCGTGCATCCCGCCGGGGGCCTGGGCTGGTGTTACGCACCGCTGCTCCGGATCGTCGAACCCGACCGGCCGCTCTACGCGCTCCAGGCGCGCGGTCTGTCCGCAAAGGACGATCCCGCGAACCTGCCGTCGAGTATGCGCGAGGTCGCGGAAGACTATGTGGCGCAACTGAAATCCGTGCGGCCGACCGGGCCGTACCAGCTCCTCGGCTGGTCCATCGGCGGCATGATCGCGCACGAGATGGCCGTCCTGCTGGCCGAACGCGGGGACCGGGTCGGCCTGCTCGCCCTGCTGGACGCCTACCCCAGCGAGCAGTGGCGGGCCCTGCCCCCGCCGACCGAGGCGGATGCGCTGGCCGCGCTGGTCCGGATCAGCGGGCACGACGACCTCCCGCCGGATTCCCTCACCCGCCCGCGGGTGATCGAGTTGCTGCGCGGCGAAGGCAGCGCGCTGGCGACCCTGTCCGAGGAGACCGTGTCGCGGATCGTGCGGATCGTCGCGAACAACACCCGCCTGGTCCGGGAGACCGAGCACCGCCACTACCCCGGCGATCTGCACTTCTTCACGGCCGCGGCCCCGCGGCGCGAAACCTGGCTGAACCGCGACGGCTGGCGCGCGCACCTCGGCGGCACGCTCACCAACCACGACCTCGACACCACCCATCCCGGCCTCATCCGCCCGGAACACCTCGCCACCATCGCCCGCCACCTCGGCCTCGCCCCTCCCCCGAACTAGGTCCGCCCGGCGCGGTTGACAGTGCCACCTCACCGTAAGTAGCTTTGATTACAAAGCAAAACTACTTTGCCTTTCTAGGCACTGGGAGTGGATCATGACCTTTCTCGTCACCGGGGCTCGCGGGAAGATCGGCCGCCACGTGGTCGACGGGCTGCTCGCCGCCGGGAAACCCGTCCGCGCGTCCAGCCGGGACACGAGCACCCTGGACGTCCCGGCGGGGGTCGAAGCGGTGCGGATCGACCTCGAGGAACCCGACACCGTCGGCGAGGCCCTGGACGGCGTGGACGGGATCTTCCTGTACACGCGCCCCCGGGGCCTGGACGGTTTCCTCAAGGCGGCCGGGCAGGCGGGTGCGCGGCGGGTGGTCCTCCTGTCCTCGGCCGCGGTCCTCGAGCCGGAGGCCGACACCAACCCCATCGCGGCCCTGCACCAGGCCGCCGAGCGGGCGGTGCGGAACTCCGGCCTCGCCCACACCGTGCTGCACCCGGGCTACTTCGCGAGCAACGCCCTGGGCTGGGCCGGGGACATCCGCGCCGAATCGGCGGTCCACACCCCCTACCCCGACGCGCGGATCGGCGCCATCCACGAGGCCGACATCGCCGCCGTCGCGGCGCATGTTCTTGTCCACGGCAGGCATCATCACGACGGCGAGGCGCTCGCCCTCTCCGGGCCGGAGCCGATCAGCTTCCGGGAACAGGCCGCGGTCCTGGCCGACGTCCTCGGGCGGCCGATCGCCGTGCGCGAACTCACCCCGGACGCGGCCCGGGAGCGGATGGTCGGCCCCGGGATGCCCGCGCACATCCTCGAGGCGGTCCTGCGGGCCTGGTCCTGGGCCGTGGACAAGCCCGCGCCGGTCACCGGCGCCGTCGAGGCGGTCACCGGGACCGCCCCGCGCACCTTCCGTCAATGGGTCCTCGACCACCGCGCCGAGTTCGAGGCGCCGGGCGACTAGGCGGGGCGGCGGGCGACCGCGTGCAGGCGGCTGGCGATGTCGCGCAGCGGAGGGGTGGCGCCCGCGGCGGCTTCGAATTCGGACAGTTCGGTTTCCCACGAGCTGTCCGGGTCGTCGACGGCGGGCGCGACCGAGTCGGCGACCACGCCGTCGCCCTGGATGACGGTCACCTCCAGCCCCGCCGAGGTCAGCAGGCCGCGCAGCGCCTCGGTGTCGAACCGGCGGCGCAGGGTTTCCACCTCCTCCGGCAGCACCCCGTCCGCGCCGGTGAGCAGGCGGCTCGCCTCGGCGATCCGGCCGGCGAGCGCGCGCTGGAGCACCGCCGCGTGCCGGTTGGCGGCCAGCACGGAGACCGCGCCACCCGGTACCACCGCGGCGGCCAGCGCCTCGACCACGGCGGCCGGATCGTCGACCACCTCGAGCAGCCCGTGCGCGAGCACGAGGTCCGCGGACCCCGCGGGAACGTTCGCGCCGAGCGAGTCCGAGTCGTCGGCGACCACGGTGATCCGGCCGGAGACCCCGGTCTCCGCGGCCCGCCGGTGCAGGGTGGCCAGCGCGTTCGGGTTCGGCTCGACGACGGTGACCAGGCAACCCGCGGACGCGAACGGCACCGCCCACACGCCGCTGCCACCGCCCACGTCGACCACGCGTGGCTCGGTCGTGCCGCGTGCGCGGGCACGCGCTAGTTCGGCTTCCAGGACCCGCCTGACGGCCCCCGATCCGCGAGCTGCCGCGGTGTCCGTTCGCATGGCACCACAGCGTAGTAGTGCCATTTCAGCATGGGTGACGGTGGCCGCGTCAGACCGGCGAATCGCCGGCTGGGCCCGTACGCTCTCGGCGTGCATACCGTCGCTGTGCTCAGTCTCAAGGGCGGGGTCGGCAAGACCACGGTCGCGTCGGCCTCGCGTCCGCGGCGCTGCAGCGCGGCATCCGGACGCTGGTGGCCGATCTCGACCCGCAGTGCAACGCGACCGCGGCGCTGGACCCGCCGCGGACCCGCGCGACGCTGGCCGACGTCCTCAACTGGCCGCGCCGGTCGGTGCTCGACTCGGCGATCGCGCGCAGCGCCTGGGACCCGGACGTGGACGTGCTGGTCGGTTCGGAGGACACCGAGTCGCTCAACGATCCGGACCCGAACTCCCGCCGCCTCAGCCGCCTCGCCCGTGGCCTGTCCGAACTGCGCAAACTGGTCGATCACGGCGAACTGCCGTACCGGCTCGTGCTGCTGGACTGCCCACCCTCGCTGGGGCGCCTGACCCGCTCGGCGCTGGTCGCCGCGGACGGCGCCCTGCTGGTCACCGAGCCCTCGATGTTCGCGGTGGCCGGGGTGCAGCGCGCGGCCGAGGCGGTGGAGAGCGAACGCGCCGAGCACAACGGGCGGCTGCGCCCGCTGGGCGTGGTGGTCAACCGGGTGAAACCGCGGTCGAAGGAGCACGAGTTCCGGGTGGCCGAACTGCGCGACACCTTCGGCGAGCTGGTGCTGGAGCCCACGCTGCCGGATCGGGTCGCCGCGCCGCAGGCCCAGGGCGCGTGCGCGCCGCTGCACCGGTTGGGGTCCGCGGGCGCCCGCGAACTGGCGACGGCGTTCGACCGGCTGCTCGATCGGCTCCTCGCCGCCGGGAGTTAGCGTGCGGACGGCGAACCGGTTGCGGCTACTCTCGAACGCGTGCACACGGTCGCCGTACTCAGCCTCAAAGGTGGCGTCGGTAAAACCACGGTTGCGCTCGGTATCGCCTCCGCAGCGCTGCGTAGGGGAACCCGGACTCTGGTGGCCGACCTCGACCCCCAGGGCAACGCCACCGCTTCGCTGGACCCGCCGTACACCGAGGCCACCCTGGCCGATGTCCTGGAGACGCCGCACCGCGCGGTCCTGCAGCGGGCGATCGCGCCCAGCGTGTGGAGCGACGAGGTGGACGTGCTCGTCGGCTCGGACGAGCTGGAACTGCTCAACGAACCGGGCCCGGAGGGGCGGCGGCTGGAGAACCTCTCCCGCGCCCTGGACGAACTGCACCAGTCGCCGACCCGCGGCCGCCCCTACGACCTCGCGGTCCTGGACTGCCCGCCCTCGCTCGGCCGCCTGACCCGCTCCGCGCTGGTCGCCGCGGACAGCGCGATCCTGGTCACCGAACCGACGATGTACGCGGTGTCCGGCGCCCAGCGCGCCCTGGAGGCGATCAAGCAGATCCGCGAGCAGCAGAACCCGGACCTGCGCGCGATCGGCGTGCTGGTGAACCGGCTGCGCGTCCGCTCGCACGAGCACCAGTTCCGGATCGCCGAGCTGCGGGAATCGTTCGGTTCGCTGGTCATGCCGACCGCGATCCCGGACCGCCTGGCCATCCAGCAGGCCCAGGGCGCGTGCAGCCCGATCCACGAGTGGAACTCACCGGGTGCGCAGGAGATCGCGCTGACGTTCAACATGGTGCTGGCCAAGATCCTCCGCTCGGACCGCGCGGGCCGCCACCGGTTCCGGGCGGAAGGTGAATCCGAGGCGGAGACCACCGGACCGGTCGAACGCGTGCGGTCGACGAACCCGTAACGATGCCCGAAGGAGACACGGTCTTTCTGGCCGGGAAGACGGTCCAACGGGCGCTCGCCGGGAAAACCCTGACCCGCGGCGAGTTCCGCCATCCCGCGCTGGCGAACGCGGATCTCGCCGGGCGTACCGTGCTCGGCGTCCGGACCGTCGGCAAGCACCTGTTCACCCGGTTCTCCGGCGAGCTGAGCCTGCACAGCCACCTGAAGATGGACGGCAGCTGGGACGTCTACGCCGAGGGCGCGCGCTGGCGGCATCCGGCGCACCACGCGCGGGTCATCCTCGCGGGGCCCGGTGTGCAGGTCGTCGGGTTCCGGGTGCACGACCTGAAACTGCTGCCCACCGCCGAGGAAGGCGGCCTGGTCGACCACCTGGGCCCGGACCTGCTCGATCCGCAGTGGACGGACGAGCACGCGACCCGGGCGGTCGCGGCGCTGCTCGCCCAGCCGGACCGCGAACTCGGGCTGGCACTGCTCGACCAGCGGATCATGGCCGGGATCGGCAACCTGTACAAATGCGAGATCTGCTTCCTGCTCAAAGTTTCCCCGTGGACACCGGTGTCCGAAGTGGACCCGGCGAAGGTGGTCGCGCTCGGGCGGAAACTCCTGCTGGCCAACGCCTGGCGGCATGAGCAGTGCACCACCGGCGACCTCGGCCGCGGCCGCCGCCAGTGGGTGTACGAACGGACGCGCCAGGGCTGCTTCCGCTGCGGTGGCCCGGTAAAGGTGGCCAAACAGGGCTACGACGTCCACCAGCGCCCCACCTGGTACTGCCCGCGCTGCCAACCCGGCCCGGCGCCTTCCTGACCCTCGGCGGCTTCCGCTACCCCGGGCAGCCCATTGCCGGGGTCGTGAGTGGTACGACCGGTTCTAACCGGCCGGAACACTCACCACGTTAGCCGGTGGTGAGGCCGTACTGGTGGGCGAGCATGGCGAGGCGGACCCGATTGTCCGCGCCGGTCTTGGTCATCAGGTTGCTGACATGCGTCTTGACCGTGGTGAGCCCGACGTGCAACCGCTCCCCGATGTCCGCATTGGACAGACCGGCGGCGATCAGGGCGAGCACCTCACGTTCGCGCGCGGTCAGCGGCGGCAGGTTTTTCGGGGCTCCACCGGGATTCCGGCTGTCCACCGCGTGGGCGACCAGCCGCCGCAGCACGTCCCGGCTGAACGGGCTGTCCCCGGCCGCGGCGCGGCGCACGGCGTCCAGCAGTTCGTCCGGGGCCGCGTCCTTGGCCAGGAACCCGCACGCGCCCGCGGACAGCGCCGGGTACAGGTGCTCGTCGTCGTCGAACGTGGTCAGCACCAGGATCCGGATGCCCGGGCGCCGGTCCAGGATCCGCCGGGTGGCGGTGATCCCGTCCATCCCCGGCATCCGCAGATCCATCACCACCAGATCGGGCACCACTTCCTCGACCCGGGTCAGCGCCTCGTTGCCGTTGGCCGCCTCGCCGACGACCTCGATGTCGTCCGCGGAAGCGCACAGCATCCGCAGCCCCGCGCGCACGAGTTGCTGATCGTCCACGAGCAACACCCGGATCACTGCCGCTCCAGTTCAGCACGCACCCGCCAGCCCCGTTCGTGCGGTCCGGCCTGGAACCGGCCACCGGCCAGATCGACGCGCTCGCGCATACCGAGCAGGCCGTGCCCGGGCCGCGACGGGTCGAGCACGGGCGGCCGGGCACCGCCGTCGTCGACGATCTCGATCACGGTCGCCCCCTCCGCCGCCACCTCGACGCGCACCCGCACCTGCGCGCCCGCGCCCGCGTGTTTGAGCACATTGGTCAGTCCTTCCTGCACGATCCGCAGTACCACCAGGCGGCGCACCGCGTCCAGTTCGGTCACCCGCGCGTCCAGTTCGGCGTCCACCTGGACGCCCGCCCGCCGGACGCGCTCCACCGCGTGCTCCAGTTCGGTGGCCAGATCGGCCGGGTCGACCAGCGCCGGGCCCTCCCCTGCGCCGGGGTCGCGCAGCACCGCGACCAGGCGGCGCAGATCGGCCAGCGCCGCGGTCCCGGTCGCGTGCACGTCGTCGAGCACCTCGGCGATCTCCGGGCTGGTGTCCGGTACGACGTGCCGCGCGACCCCGACCCGCAGCACCATCGACGCCACGTGGTGCGCGAGCAGATCGTGCAACTCGCGCGCGATCGCCGCGCGTTCCCCGGTGCGCGCCGCCCGGGTCTCGGAGACCCGCAGCCGTTCGGACTCGGCGATCCGCTCCTGCGCCTGCCGCGCGATCTTCCGCCGCGCCCGCAGGTACTCCCCGGCCACGACCGGCACCCCCGTCGCCAGGGCCACGCGCAGGGTGGCGGTGAACGCGTCGGCATAGGGGTACGCGCCGATGCCGACGACCACGACATAGCACCCGAGCCCGATCCACAACGGCGCGCCCCGGCGCCGGTACACCAGTTCGGCCAGGGCCAGCACGGCGAATCCGGGGAGGAAGTTCAGCGCCACGTCGCCGATCCGGAGCCCCGCCGCCAGCAGGCCGAGCTGGCCGAGCAGCACGGGAAGCGGGAACCGGCCCCCGACCTGCACCAGCAGCGCCGCGGCGAGGCCGAGGAACCAATCCCACCGTTCCGGGTCGCGGTCGATGAGCACCCCGAGGTAGAGCACCACGTACGCCGGTGCCACGAGCCGCAGCACCGGCAGCCATCTGTCCAGGCCAGCACCCGTCTCCCCGCCACTCACCCTGATCACGGTAAGGGCTTCCCCGACCGGGCGCCTCCTGCCTGGGGAGGAGAACGAAGATCGTCCCGCCGGTCGCCGACCGCGGCTCGCGGCCGGAGGTTCCGGGCCGCGTTCCCGGCGAGGGTCGCTGCCATGACGACACACACCCCCGCCTACCGCACCTTCCTGTCCGCCGCGGCTCGCAATCCCGGTCTGGTCGGCGCGGTCGCCCCGAGTTCCCCCGCGCTGGCCGCGGAACTGGCTTCGGTCGTGCCGACCACCGGCGCGCCGGTCGTGGTCGAACTCGGCGCCGGAACCGGATCGGTGACCGAAGCCATCCAGCGGCGGCTGCCCGCCGCCGGGCGGCACCTCGCGGTCGAGATCGACGCCCGGCTGGTGTCCTACCTGCGCGCCCGCCACCCGGGCGTCGAGGTGATCCACGACGACGCCGAGGCGCTGGTCCGCCTGCTCGCCGAACGCGGTGTGTCCGAAGTGGACGCCGTGGTGAGCGGCCTGCCGTGGTCGCTGTTCGGCCCCGCCCAGCAGCGGCGCCTGCTCACCGCGATCCAGAGCGTGCTCGCCCGGCACGGCGCGTTCACCACGTTCGGGTACCTGCACGCGGCCCCACTGGCCGGGGCGCGCCGGTTCTCCGCCCTGCTGACCGAATCGTTCGACGAGGTGCTCGTCGGCCGGACGGTCTGGCGCAACCTGCCGCCCGCGCGAAGCTTCGCGTGCCGACGATCGGTCGCGCCGGATGCCTGACCTCCACGCGCTCCTCGCCGGGCTGCCGCCGGTGCCCGTGCTCCTGGTGGCCGGGCTGCTCCTCGTCGCCGAGGCCGGGTTGCTCGCCGGGGTCGTGCTCCCCGGCGCGAGCGCCGTCCTGGTCCTGGGTTTCCTTGCCTCCCAAGGAGTTGTCGGCTACCTCCCGGCCGTGGTGACCGCCGCGGCGGCCGCCCCGATCGGCGGGCAACTGGCCTACCTCACCGGCCGCCGCCGCGGCTGCGGCCGCCTGCTCGGACCGGCCCGCGAGCGCGCACGGCGGCTGCTCACCGAACGCGGCGGGCCCGCGGTGACGCTCGCGCAATGGGTGGTCGTCGCCCGGACGGTCACCCCGCGGCTCGCGGGCGCCTCGGGGATGGCACATCGGCGGTTCACCAGCTGGCACCTGCCTTCCGCCCTCGCGTGGGCCGCCTGCCTGGTCACCGTCGGGCGGCTCGCGGGCGAGGCCTACGACCGGGCGGGCAGCGTGCTCGGCATTCTCGGCGCGATCGCGTTGACCGGGCTCGTTCTGGTCAGCACCCGCCACCGAGGCGCTAGACTCGGTGATCGTGACGACGTACAAGCTTCCGCTGTACGGCAGTGACCGTGAACGCGGCGATCTCGCTCCCTGACCGCCCGCGTCTTTCCGCGTCCCGCAACCACTTTCTTCTTTTCCAGGGAGCTTTGTCATGCCTGCTGCCACCGACACCGGCCTGCGCGCGTTCGTGCGGGCCTTGCCCAAGGTCGAGCTGCACGTCCACCTGGTCGGCTCGGCGAGTGTCGAAACCGTCCTCGAACTCGCCCGCCGCCACCCGGAGGCCGGGGTGCCGGCCGAGCGCGCCGACCTCGAGGAGTTCTTCACCTTCCGGGATTTCGACCACTTCCTGAAGGTCTACTGGGCGGTGCAGTCGATGCTCACCGACCGGCACGACATCCACACGCTGGTCACCGGGCTCGCCGCCGACCTCGCCGCGCAGAACGCCCGCTACGCCGAGGTCACCGTGACGCCGTACAACCACCTGCTGGACGGGATGCCGGGCGACGAACTGCTCGAAGGGCTGGCCACCGGCCGGGCCGAAGCGGCGGCGCGCCACGGCGTGGATCTGGCCTGGTGCTTCGACATTCCCGGGGAGAAAGGGGTTCGCGCGGGCCGCGAGACGCTCGTGTTCGCGCTGCGCGAACGCCCGGACGGCCTGGTGAGCTTCGGCCTCGGCGGCCCCGAGATCGGCGTCGGCCGGGCCCAGTTCGCGCCGTTCTTCACCGCCGCCAGGGAAGCCGGGCTGCGCAGCGTTCCCCACGCCGGGGAAACCTCCGGCCCGGCGACGATCTGGTCGGCCGTGCACGATCTGGGCGCCGAGCGGATCGGGCACGGCACGAGCTGCGCCAGCGATCCGCGCCTGCTCGACCACCTCGCCGCGCACGGCATCGCGCTGGAAGTCTGCCCGACCTCCAACGTGCGCACCCGGCAGGTGGAATCCGTTGCCGCACACCCGATCCGGCGCATGCTCGACCACGGTCTGGTGGTGACCTTGAACACCGACGATCCGCCGATGTTCGGCGCCACCCTGAACGGCGAGTACCTCGCGGTGGCCGGCACGCTCGGCCTGCGGTATGCCGAAATCGCCCAGCTGGCAGGCAATGCGGTGCGCGCGTCGTTCCTCGGGGACGGGCGCAAGGCCGAACTGCTCGCCGAGATCGACCAGACCCTGGCGGGCGAACGCGAGAAATAATCTTGTTGCCGCGCCGCCCGGACTTGCCTAGCGTGGCGATTACACGAGAAGGGAGGTGGTCCGAAGTTGATTAACTACAGGACTCGTGAGGTGGCTGTCCGCTAGCGGACCCACGCGGTAGGACTTCTCAGTCGGCGCAGCGACTACTTCCGACCACCTGTCGGCTCGTCGCCAGCACCGTGTGTGCCTGTCAGCGAATACCAGGCAGTCACCGGACCCCCGATGCTCCCGGGAACCAGTCCGACCCGGGCCCGAACGGCTGACGACGTTCGGGAGGCGCGTCGGGGGTCACCCCTATTACCGATTGCGAATTCATTACTAATGGCGCGGGCATCCGGCGTAACCGGTTAGCCTTCCCGGGTGCTGCAGCCCGAGTACCCGATCACCACGGCCCGGCTGGTGCTGCGCCCGTTCACCCTCAGCGATCTGGATGCCCTGTACGGATTCCAGTCCCGCCCGGACGTCACGCAGTACCTCAGCTGGGAACCGCGGAACCGGACGGAAACCGCGGCGGCACTGCAGCGGCGGATCGCCACCGCGCGGCTCACCGAGAACGGCCGGTTCCTCTCGATCGCGGCCCAGCGGGCCGACACCGGGCAACTGATCGGCGATCTCTTCCTGGAAGTGGTCAGCACCGAACACCGGCAGGGCGAAATCGGCTTCGTGTTCCATCCCGACCACCACGGCCGGGGATTCGCGGGCGAGGCCGCGGTCGAACTGCTCCGGCTCGGTTTCGAACGGCTCGGGCTGCACCGGATCATCGGCCGCTGCGACGCGCGGAACACCGCGTCCGCCGCGCTGATGGAAGGGCTCGGCATGCGCAGCGAGGCGCATTTCCGGGAAAACGAGCGGCTCAAGGGGAACTGGACCGACGAACTCGTGTTCGCCATCCTCGAGCACGAATGGAAGCGGCGGTAGCGCAGCTCACCCCGGCGCACCCGCCGCGACGCGCGGCACGCGGCGATGGGGCAGCATGGTGCCCGTGCTCTTCGACAGGATGATCCGTCCCGCCCTCTACCGGCTGGGCAAGAACGACCCGGAAGTGGTGCACGAGCGCACCCTGCGCGCGCTCGGCGGCCTCGCCAAGATGCCGCCCGCGCTCACCGCGCTGCGGCGCTACTTCGGCTCGGACGATCCGGTGACCGTGTTCGGGCTCCGGTTCCCCAACCGGGTGGGCCTGGCCGCGGGGATGGACAAGGACGGCCGCGCGCTCGCCGCGTGGGCGGCGCTGGGGTTCGGTTTCGTCGAAGCGGGCACGGTGACCCGGCTCGCCCAGCCGGGCAACCCGAAGCCGCGCCTGTACGCGCTGCCGGAGAGCGACGCGGTGATCAACCGGATGGGCTTCAACAACGCCGGTGCCGACGCCCTCGCGGAAAGGCTTGCCACGCAAGGAAAGCCGGATATCCCGCTGGGCGTGAGCATCGGCAAGTCGAAGGCCGCGGCGCTGGCGGAGGCGGTGGGCGACTACCAGGCCTCGCTGCGGGCGCTGTACCCGTACGCGGACTACTTCGCGATCAACGTCAGCTCCCCGAACACCCCGGGACTGCGCGCGCTGCAGGACCGCTCGGCGCTGACCGAACTGCTCGCCGCGCTCGGCGAGCTGTCCGGCTCGCTGGCCGAGCGGGCGGGCCGGGCGCCCACTCCCCTGCTGGTGAAGGTCGCGCCGGATCTCACCGACTCCGCGCTCGGCGAACTGCTCGAGGTCTGCGACGCCCATCAGGTCGCCGGGATCATCGCGACGAACACCACGCTGTCCCGGGACGGACTGGCCGGCACCGAGGCGCACCTGGGCAAGGAGATCGGCGGGCTGTCCGGGCGGCCGCTGGCCGGACGGGCACGGGACGTGGTGCGGTTCGTGCACGAGCACACCGGGGGCAAGCTCCCGATCATCGGCGTGGGCGGGATCCTCGGGCCGCACGACGCGCGGCTGATGCTGGACGCCGGGGCGAGCCTGGTGCAGGTCTACACCGGCTTCGCGCTGCACGGCCCCGGTCTGGTCCGGTCCATCGGCCGGGCGCTGTCAACCGGGTGAAGCAGGGTCACGCGGGGTACATCTGGGGGTAGGCACTTACCAGTGACGCCGGACTGACCTGTACGGGGTACGGCTGGTCCAAGTCGGCAGATTCGGTGCCGATCAGTTTCGCATGCTGGACGTACTCGTCTCCTCGCCGGACGAACACCAGCATGCTCGGTTCGTCCGGATCGACGATCCAGTAGTTCGGGCAGCCCGCTTCGGCCAGTTTGGCCCGTTTGAGTTCCAGGTCGACCAGCCGGGTGCTGCGGGAAAGCACCTCGACGGCCAGTTCCGGCGGGCCGACGAGGCCGCGTTCGGTGAAGGCGTCCCGGTCGCCCACCACGACGTCCGGGATGAACACGGTGTCCTCGGCCAGCATGACGTCCACCGGCGCCGGCAGCACTTCCAGCCAGCGCGGACAGTTCCGGGTCAGCGCCTCGAGCAGGCGGCTGACCGCGCGTTGATGCACCGGGCGGGGCGAGGGACTCACAACCAGCACCCCGTCCACCAGTTCGTAGCGACGCCCGTCATCTGGGATCGCCTCCAGGTCTGCCTTCGTGAGCGGTCGACCAGGGGGAAATGGGGGAACACTTCCCATCGTGCGGACCTTTCCCAGGAGATACCAGCAACGGCGAAAGCGACGGACTCGCAAACTCCGCTCAAACTTACCGATTTTACCGACCCGACCGGCAGAAGGCCGGGTTCCGCGGCTCAGCGCGCGCAAGCGCACGGCTACGCAGCGTGTCGCATTTCCGGCCCTCATTCATCCGACTCGGGGAGCTTACGGCCACCTGGATGATTTTCGCACCGAATGTCCGTCAAGCCGCCGCGGCACGCCGGTATCACTCTGCGGAGTTGGTCGCGCTCAGGTGCCCCGGATATGCCCGCCAGCCGCGGTAATCGGAAAGGTCGGTGGCGGCGGCCGCGGTCACCGGGCCGCGGGGGAAGCCGCGCAGGTGCCCGCCGAACACCACGAGGTCGATTCCCGTTGCGGGATAAGGGTTTTCTTCTTCTCACCGGTCAGCAACACGGCCACGTCGAGCGCCACCTGATCTTCGAAGGCGCGGGTGACCAAGCTGACCCCGAACGGGCGGGCGTCGGCATCGGCGACCGGAGCCGCGACCGCCGCGAGAATAATCCGGCGACCGTCGGGTCCACTTCGGACCGGTGCGCCGAGATGAACTCCCCCTCCGCGACGGTCCCGTTGAACGCCGCGGGAACCGGCCGTGTCGATGCCGATCGCGATGCCCGCCGGTTCGCACACGACGGCGACCGCGAAACCCGCGCTCGAGCCGCCGGAGACCCGACTTTCAGACGTCTCCGTCAGGACAGTTCGCGCAGCGCGATCGCCAGCCCGGCCAGGTGGTCGGTGGCGTCGGTGAGGGCCTGCTTCGAGGTCTGCACCCCGCCGCTGCTCGCGGCGACCGCGTGCCCGGCGGCGGCGACCAGTCCCCCGTACCCTTCGAGGCCGTCGTCGAGTTGTTCGCGCAGGGTGCGCACCGCGGAGTCCAGCGCGGTGCGTTCCCCGGCGGGCGCGGTGTCGCGGGCCCGTTCGATGGCCTGGATCCGCCCGGAGATCCCGCGCAACGCGGCCGCGGCCTCCTGCGCGGTCGCCCGGGCGTCCTCGACCGACACCGTGGGCACCGCGGTGGTGCCCACCGAACTCGGGGTGCCGAGCTGGCGCAGCAGTTCCGCGAGCGAGGCTTCGGCTTCGGCGAGCCGTTCCATCGGTTCGCGCGCCGCCGACCGGGCGGGCGGCAGCGGCGGCGGCCCGGCCGGGGCGGCGGGCAGTTCGGTGCGGTTGAGCCGGTGCAGGCGCACCCCGGAACGGATGCCGAGCGCGCCGAACACCACCGCGCCCGCGATCGCGCCGAAGGCCGACGCCAGGCTCTCCCCCGCGACGCCGCCGATCCCGGCGAACCCGGCGACCGCGTACAGGCCGCACAGGATCGTCAGCACGACCCACAGCGTCACCGCGCGCGAGGCCCGGCGCTTGCGGCGCGCCAGCTTCGCCTCGGGCGCGTTCCACTGCGCCCATTTCGTCCGGACCTCGTTGACCACCGGGATATCCGCCGCCGAGGGCAGCGCGGGGATCGGCATCCGGGCCGGGCGCGGCCGCTCGGCGGGCCGCGATCCCGATCCGTGCTGCTGCTGTTCGGCGGGCGGGAAGTAGCGCTGCAGCTTCTCCTGGGCACGCTGCGCGTAGTCGGGCAAGCGTTCGATGTGCTTTTCCAGCTTGGCGTTGAACTCGCTGAAGTCCCGCTTACCCGACCCCATCTTCGCGTCCCCTTATTGACCGGTTAGGCCTGGTTCTTCTGCTGCTCAGCCTGAACGCGCGCCTGGATCTCCTGCTGGATGTTCGCGCTCGGCTGCTGCTTGGCGGCGGGCGCGGCACTCGACGAGGAACCGTCGGTCACCTGGGCCACCGAGTCGCCCTTCATCGAGGCACGGATCTGCTCCAGCCGGCTGTGCCCGGCGAGCTGGGTGGTCGAGTGCTGGACCTCCAGCATCCGGCCCTGCACCGAGTTCTGCGCGAGCTCCGCGGAGCCGAGGGCGGTGGTGTACCGCTTCTCGATCTTCTCGCGGACCTCCTCGAGCGACGGCGTGTTGCCCGGCGCGGCCAGCTCGCTCATCTGGTTCAGCGAGGCGGACACCCGCTCCTGCATCTTCGCCTGCTCCAGCTGCGAGAGCAGCTTGGTGCGCTCGGCCAGCTTCTGCTGCAGCATGGTCGAGTTGCGCTCGACGGCCTGCTTGGCCTGCGCGGCCGCCTGCAGCGACTGGTCGTGCAGGGTCTTCAGGTCCTCGATGCTCTGCTCGGCGGTGACCAGCTGGGCGGCGAAGGCCTCGGCCGCGTTCTCGAACTCGGTGGCCTTCTGCTCGTCGCCCTTGGCCCGCGCCTCGTCGGCGAGCACCAGGGCCTGGCGGGTGGACGCCTGCAGCTTCTCGACCTCGCCGAGCTGGCGGTTGAGCTTCATCTCCAGCTGACGCTGGTTACCGATCACCGAAGCGGCCTGCTGGGAGAGCGCCTGGTGGTTGCGCTGCGCCTCCTCGATGGCCTGCTGGATCTGTACCTTCGGGTCGGCGTGCTCATCGATCTTCGACGAGAATGCCGCCATCATGTACTTCCAGAACTTCACGAAAGGGTTGGCCATCTCCTCCGCCTGCCTTCTTGCGTCCCACTGGCTGGTCATGCCGACGATCATGTGGGGCGTCGCTCTCCCCTAGACAAGCAACGTCCCGACCCGGCGTTGGGTTCCATCGTGTCAGGTTGACGCGCCGCGTTCCAGGCGACCCCGGGTAATTCAGGGTTGGCCCTGACCTGGGGTGCAGCAGCCTCAGGGTCGTCGGGGGTGGAACGAGCGGAAGCGAGTCGAGGGGGCGTTCGCACGAACGGGTTCGTGCGAACGCCCCCTCGGAACGTCTGCCGGTCGGCCGGTCAGGCGGCGATGGTGGCGGTCATCTTCGGCGCGCTGATCGTCGTCCGCAGCGCCGGGCCCATCCTTCCGGTGGAAACCCGCAGGTCGGCGAGGTCGTTACCGATCACGCTCGACACCAGGCGGCCACCTTCGAACTCGCCCCTGGCGGCCTTCGCGCCCTCGGCGCCCTTCGCCTGGTCCGAGCCGTGTTCGGCGGGCTCGGCGACCGGAGGAACGTCCACGTTGTCCAGCGCCGACACATCCGCCGCCACGTTGTGCAGCAGTTCGCCGAGTGGGAGCTCCAGCGCTTCGCAGATGGACGCCAGCAGTTCGCTGGACGCTTCCTTCTGCCCGCGCTCGACCTCGGAAAGGTAGCCAAGGCTGACCCTCGCGGCGCGGGAGATGTCGCGCAGCGTGCGACGCTGGTTGGTGCGGGCATGACGGAGCCGATCACCGATCGCCTCACGCAACAGCACGGTCATCACGCGCCTCCCTTCCCAGAGCTAGTACCCATCACGTTACCGAGTCGGTCCCCTCTGTCGCATGGGTTGACACGTCCGTACGCCAAGGGCGAACGCATCGATCACTCCAGATGTTCCCCCAGAAGGCCCAACGCGGCCCGCACCGCGGAGTTGCGCACGACCGCCCGATCGCCCTCGAACCACAGCGTACGCACGGTGCGGACCCCGTTACCGGCCAGTCCGATGTGCACCGTGCCGGGCCCCACCCCGTCCTGCGAATCCGGTCCGGCCACCCCGGTCAGCCCGAGGCCCCAGCTGGCGCCGCAGCGGTTCCGCGCGCCCTCGGCGAGCTGCGCGGCCACCTCGGGATGCACCGCTCCGTGTTCGGCCAGCAACCGGGTGTCGACGCCGGCCAGCCGGGCCTTGAGCTCGGTGGCGTACACGATGAGCCCGCCCCGGACGACCGCGCTGGCCCCGGGGACCGCGGTCAGCGTCGCGCAGACCAGCCCCGCGGTCAGCGATTCGGCCGTCGCCACCGTTTCGCCGCGCCTGGTGAGCACGGCGATCAGACTTCTCGCCTCGGTCATGGTCGTTGAGTCGCTCGCCGCCCCGCCGCGCGTAACCGAAGTGCGCGCAAAACGTAATCGAATCCGGTGACCACGGTGAGCAAGAGCGCGAAGCCCATCAAGATCCACCGCACGGGCTCCACCGCTTCCGGAAGCGGAAGCAGGTACGCCACGATCGCCGCGATCTGGGCGAGGGTCTTCGCCTTCCCGCCCCGGCTCGCCGGGATCACGCCGTGCCGGATCACCCAGAACCGCAGCAGCGTCACGCCGATCTCCCGGACCGCGATCACGATCGTCACCCACCAGCCGAGCTCGCCGAGGATGCTCAGCCCCACCAGCGCGGCGCCGATCAGGGCCTTGTCCGCGATCGGGTCGGCGATCTTGCCGAAGTCGGTGATCAGGCCGTACTTGCGGGCCACCCAGCCGTCGACCTGATCGGTCAGCGAGGCGACCGCGAACAGCGCGGTGGCGATCGACCGCCAGAAGACGTCGGTGCCGTCGCCGGTGAACAGCGCACCGACGAACAGCGGCACCAATACCAGCCGGGACAGGGTCAGGAAGTTGGCGACGTTGAGCGTCGGCACCCGGGTGGCGGGCGGCGCGTGCGCGTCACCGCCCTCGTCGGCGGCCGCGGAGCCACTGGACGCGGCACTCACCGGTCCGCGCCCGCGGCTGTGTCGATCGGGCGAACCACCAGGTCGACCCCGGCGGTGTCGACCACCCGGCACCGGATGATCTCGCCGACCTTCGCCTCGGCGGCGTCGAGCAGGACGCATTCGCCGTCGACCTCGGGCGCCTGGTGCTCGGCCCGGCCGGTCGGCTCGTCGCCGGCCTCCTCGACGAGCACGTCGACGAACTCGCCGACGCGCTCCTCGGCGCGCTGCGCGGTCAGCTCCTCGACCAGCCCGGAGATCCGGCCGACCCGCTCGGCGATCACGTCGGCGTCCAGCTTGCCGTCGAACGTCTCCGCCTCGGTGCCGTCCTCGTCGGAGTAGCCGAACACGCCGACCGCGTCCATCCGCGCCGCGGTGAGGAAACGCGCCAGTTCGTCCACGTCCGCCTCGGTCTCCCCGGGGAAGCCGACGATCACGTTCGTGCGGATCCCGGCGGCCGGGGCGTACTCGCGGATCTGGTCGATCAGCGCGAGGAACGATTCGGTGGAGCCGAAGCGCCGCATCCGGCGCAGCACGGTCTCACTGGAGTGCTGGAAGGACAGGTCGAAGTACGCGGCGACCCCGGGGGTGGTGGCGATGGCCTTGACCAGGCCGGGCCGGGTTTCGGCGGGCTGCAGGTAGGACACCCGCACCCGCTCGACGCCGTCCACCTCGGCCAGCCTCGGCAGCAGCAGCTCGAGCGCCCGCCCACCGCCGTTCGCGCGGCCGAAGTCCTTGCCGTAGGAGGTGGAGTTCTCGCTGACCAGGAACAGCTCCTTGACGCCCTCGCGGCCCAGCCAGGCGGCCTCGGCGACGATCTCGTCGGGCTGCCGGGACACGAACGAGCCGCGGAAGGACGGGATCGCGCAGAACGAGCAGCGCCGGTCGCAACCGGAGGCGATCTTGAGCGCGGCGACCGGCGCATCGTCGAGCCGGGTGCGCAGGACACGCGGACCCCAGCCGGCCTGGGCGTGGCCGGGAACCGCGACCTCCTCGGCCGCGGCGGGCCGCTGAACCGGGCTGATGGGCAGCAGCGTGCGCCGGTCGGCGGGCGCGTGCGAGGCGATCTTGTGCCCGGACACGATGTCGCCGAGGCGCTCGGCCAGGTCCGGGTAGTGGTCGAAGCCCAGGACCGCGTCCGCCTCGGGCAGGTTCTCGGCGAGTTCCTCGCCGTAGCGCTCGGCCATGCAGCCCACCGCGACCACCTTGGCGCCGGTGTCGGCGGCGGCGAGCAGGGTGTCCACCGAGTCCTTCTTCGCGGATTCCACGAACCCGCACGTGTTCACCACGATCACATCGGACGATTCCGGTTCCCCGGCCAGCTCCCAGCCGCCCGCGGCCAGCCTGCCGGCCAGTTCCTCGGAATCGACTTCGTTGCGGGCGCAACCGAGGGTCAGCAGCGCGACGCGCCGCCCTCGGGATGAATCGGCGGTGGGAGAAGACACAGTGCTCAGGGTAGCTGGCGTCACGCGCGCCTCCCCGATCGCCAACGGGAGTCAGCGGATAGGTTGATCTGGTGCCGCCCTCCAGAGCATCCGAGTTCGTGGTCCGTCGCGCCCGGATCGCGGACGTCCGCAAGATCAAGGCGCTGGTCGATTCGGACGCCGGGCGGGTGCTGCTGGAGAAGGACCTGGTCACCCTGTACGAGGCGGTGCAGGAGTTCTGGGTGGCCGAGGCCGGTGGGGAAGTCCTCGGCTGCGGCGCGCTGCACGTGCTGTGGGAGGACCTGGCCGAGATCCGCACCGTCGCGGTCGCCAAGGCCGCGCGGGGTCAGGGCATCGGCCACGCGCTGGTCGGCGCGCTCATCGACCTGGCCCGGGAACTCGGCCTGCAGCGGATCTTCGTGCTGACCTTCGAGACGCATTTCTTCGCCCGCCACGGGTTTTCCGTGATCAAGGGCACACCGGTGCCGCGCGAGGTGTACGAGGAAATGCGCCGGTCGGCCGACACCGGCGTCGCCGAGTTCCTGGACCTGCCGTTCGTGAAGCCCAACACGCTGGGCAACACGCGGATGCTGCTGGAACTCTGACCGCCGTCGGGCGTCGAAGCGGCGGCGGGCGTCCTCGATGTGCCCCGCTCCAGCATGCGCAGGTCCTGCGTGAGCATCTTGTGGCTGATGCCCTCGACCTCCTTCCGCAGCTCGCCGAAGCGCAGCGTCGACTGGACCCCCGCCAAGATGCCCCTGCTGCTGGACGGGATCGCTCGGGCGGCCGCGAAGCTGGGGCGCACGCCGGTGCCACCGGCCACGCTGCTGGGCGTCGCGGCGCTGGACGTGCCCGAGCACCTGGTCGAAGTCGAAGCGACCGCGGTCATCGACTGAACCGGCCGGGTTACTTCCGGCCTTTCAGCGTGGCCTGGTGCACCAGCTTGGCCAGGTCCAGGGTCGGCTGGCGGCAGGTCGGGCTGGCCGGGTCGGTGGCCTGGTTCGTCGGATCGGTCGCCCCGGCCCGCCGCACCTCCAGCGTCACGTTCCCGTCCAGGATCTCGATCGGGCAGTCCTTCAACGCGCCCTCGGGCAGCTGGATGGTGGACCGCACCCAGGCGGCCCGGTCGCCGACGCCGAGGCCTTTGGCCTCCTCGTTGCCGTTGCGGACCCCGGCTTCGAACATGCCGACGGCCTCCTCGGTACCCGCCGGGTAGCCCCGCGGATCGGTGAGGTAGGCGGTCAGGCGGATCGAGTAGACCTGGTTGTAATGGCCGCCGGTGCCCTCTGCCGACTTGAACGTGCAGTCGGTCGCCAGCTGGGGGTAGGTCGATCCGCTCCGCGGCCCCTGCTTCGCGGTCTTCTCGTCCAGCGGCGGCAGGTCCGGCACCATGTTCGCCAGATCCTTGCAGCCCGGCAGCTTGGTGTGCTTGTCCGGTTTGGCGGCCGGTGGCGGCGCCTGCGGGGTGCCGCCCGCGATGTTCCCGGCGCTGCCCTTCTTGTCGTTCCCCGACAGCAGGAGGAAGGCGGCGATCCCGCCGCCGGCGAGCACGGCCACCACCACCGAAACGATGATCACGATCATGCCGGTGTTGCTCTTGCGCGGCGGTGGCCCGCCCGGAAATCCGGGCGGGTAGCCGCCGGGCTGGCCGTATTGCTGCCCGTACTGCGGTTGCTGCTGGTACGGCTGCTGCTGGTTTCCGGGACCGGGATACACGGGAGAACCGTACCGCGACGCAACGCCACCGCGGGCGCAAGCCGAGCGCAGGCCACCGCGTGATTCTTCCGAGTCGCGCGGTTCGATTCGTGTCACAACTCTTCGAGTAATCACTAGAAGAGTCTTGACTAGTCGACTCCTGACCGCGCACGCTGGGGACGTGTCCACTTCGCTGCCGCCGGCCGAGCTCACGGTCGAACAACTCGCCGTCGAAACCGGGCTACCCACCAGCACGATCCGCATGTACCAGACGAAAGGCCTGCTGCACCCGCCGCGGCGGCAGGGCCGGACCGTCCGCTACGACGCCACCCACCTCGAACGCCTCCGCGTGGTGCAGCGCCTGCAGGCGCGCGGGTTCTCCCTCCCGGCGATCGCGGAACTGATCCAGGCGCGGGCGCGCGGCGCCAGCGTCGCCGCGGTGCTCGGGCTCGGCGGATCCGCCGGGCCGGACGACTGGGTCCCGGTGCGGCTGCGCGAGCTGAGCAAGATGGTCCCGGCCCGGGAACTGCGGCCCCGGTTGCTGCGCCGGGCGGGCCAGCTCGGCCTGGTGCGCTGGCGGCGCGGCCGCCCGCACACCCGCCGCTGGGCGTGGGACAGCGGTTCCCGGCTCACCCACCTGGACGTTCCCGCGGACGAGGTGCTGGACCAGTTCGACCGCCTGCGCGCGAAAACCGACGAGATCGCGGCCGATTTCGTGGGCGTGTTCGAACGGCGGCTCTGGCCGCAGATGGCCGGGCACGCGACCGCCGACGATCAGCTGACCCGGATCCGGAACCTGCTGACCGAACTCACCGAGACCGCCGAGGAGGTCGTGCTCGGCGCGCTGCGCGAGTCGATCCGCGACGCGGCCGAGGAGTTCGCCGAGCGCAACGACCTGATTCCCGCGGACGGCAGCGAACCCGCCTGGGCCCAGGATCCGGTGCCGGTCCTGGCGGACGGGCTGGGTGAAGGCGAGACCGAAACGGCCGTCGACGAACAGGCCGTCCAGCGGTTCCTGGACGGTGTGGACGAGGATCCCGCATGACCGCGCTCGCGGCCGATCCCCGGTGGCGCGCCCAGGCCCGGCCCGAGGGGCTCGTCGTCTACGCGGGCGCCGATCTGACCTACCTCATCCCGGACCTGACCGCCGAGCAGGCGGGCGCGCTGGCCGCCCTGTTCGACCCGGCGACCGGTGGCACGGTCGATCCGCGAACCTGCCCCGCCCGGTTGCGCCCGGTGCTGCCGCAGTTGCGGTCGCTCGGCGCGCTGCGCCCCGCCGAACTGCCCGCGCCGGATCGGCCGCGGGCGCTCAAGGTCGGCATCCGCATGGCGGGCTCGACCTCGGTGCCGCTGGACGTGGCGTTGTACGAAGCCTTTCCGCCGGTCCCCGAACCGGATCTGCTGGTGCTCGTCCGCACCACCGCGACCTTGCGCGAACTGACCGAACTGGCGGGCGAACTCGCCACCGGCCGCCCGTACCTGCTGCTCGATCTCGCCTACCACCACACCGTTTCGGTGGGCCCGCTCGTGGTCCCCGGCGGAACCGCGTGCGTGGCCTGCCTGGCCGTGCGGGCCGGTCGCCGCTGGGGCGATCCACCACCCGCCACCCGGCCCGGCGCGGCGGCCGAACCGGATTTCGCCGTGGCGCTGGCCGCGCACGCGGTGCGCCGGATCGCGGCCGGATCGCTGGCGCTGCTGGAACGGTTCGTGGACTACCACCTCGACGAGCTGACCACGACCAGCGAACACGTGCTGCCCGCCGCCGACTGCCCGGTCTGCCCCGGACTTCCGGCGGCTCCGGCCGCCCTGCCCTGGGAAGGAACGCGAAGATGACCGCCGCGCTGCGCCTGCCCGACGCGTTCACGCCCGGCGCCACGAGCGCCACCGCCGCCACCCCCACCTGCTCTTGTTGTTGCTGCTGCGCGATTTCCACCATCGGCGCCTCGGTCACGCTGCCGAACGGGTTGCTCGCCGATCTGCGTGCCCAGCGCCCGGCCACGGATCGTCGGCCTCGGGGCGGCATCGCCACGGGCGTGCTCTGGTTGCTTCCGGGAGTGTTGGCCACCCTGTTCGTCATCCGGCTCGACGAGCGGCACTGGTCGCTCTTCACGGGTCCGCGGGCGGCGCTGCCGGGCCTGCTTCTTGAGCTCGGCGGGGCGTCGATGGCCGCCCTGCTGCTCAGCCTGCTCGGCGGGTCGAAGACCTCCTGGCGAACCCCGCTGCGACTGCTCGCGTGGTGCGTGCTCGCGGTCGCCGAGTTCATCGCCGTTTTCCTCGGGTTCCTGATCTACCCGCTGTTCTACCTGATGGCGTCGGCCTATCTGATCACCCTGCTCTGGCTGCCGGGCGCGGTCCGCAGGCACTACCGAGGGGGAAGAGCATGACCGCCGCACTGCGCCTGCCCGATCCGTTCACCCCCGGCGCCACGAGCGCCACCGCCGCCACGCCCACCTGCAGCTGCTGCTGTTGCTGCTGCGCGGTTTCCGTGGTGAGCGCTTCGGTCGCCCTGCCTCGCGGATTCGCCAGGGACCTGCGCGCCGAGGAACCACCGCGGCGCAACCGGTTCGCCATGGTGCTGCTCGCCCTCGTCCCGGGCCTGACCTTGGTCCTGTGGTACCTGCTGGTGCGGTACGCCGACCTCGGACCGGATCCGGGCGGCACCATACTGCTGCTGGGGTTCGGCGCGGCGATCGCCGCGGTCACCCTGATCACCGCGTGGAGCGGCCCGCTGGTCTGGATACTCAGCTTCGGCCGGATACTGCTGTGGATCGGCGCCGGGATTCTGGAATTCCTGCTGGTGCTGTTCTCGCTCGTCCTCGGTCCGCTGGCGCTGGTGCCCGCCCTCGGTTACGTCGCCGCTCTGGGATGGCTCCCGAGGTGGCTGAACCGTCGGTACAAAAAGGACGGTGACCGGTGAGGGCGCCCGCCGCGGTCCTGGCCGGGCGCGCGATCGGCTGGCGGCAGGGCGTGGTCGCCGAATCGCGCCCGGTGCCGCGCACCCTCGCCGACCTCCCGGTGCCGGGCTGGGCGGCCATCGCCGAACCCTTCGCCCCCGGCGGGACCTCGGGCGGCGCCGGGCCCGACGCGAAACTGGCGGCCCTGGCCGAAGCGCTGGAACGGCACGCGGCGGCGCGCTGCCCGATCGACGCCGGTCCCGTTCCGGAAGGAGCCGCGCACTGGCCGCTCGCCGAATTCACCTTGCACTCCGAGCGGCAACGCGCCGAACCCGATTTCCCTTACCGCGCAGGCTATGCGGAGCCGCCATACACTCGCGTGTGGACACTGCCGGACAATGACGAGGTGTGGGTCCCGGCCGGGCTGGTGGGCCTGCACCAGACCTTCGGCCTGCCGGTCACCTCGTCCGGGCTGGCCGCGGGGGCCTCCACCACGCAAGCACTCCTGCGCGCGACGCAGGAACTCGTCGAACGGGACGCGTTCACCGTCGCCTGGCTGCGTTCCCTGGCCCCGCGACGCATCCCGCTCCCGGCCGAACTGTCGGAACCGGTCGCGCGGATCGGCGGGCGGATCGCGGCGTTCGACCTCACCCCCGCCTACAGCCCGCATCCGGTCGTCGCCGTGGCCGGGACGCTGCCGCTCGGCGGCCGTCCCCGGGCGACGCTCGGCCTGGCCTGCCGCGCGGATCCGGGCGAGGCGCTGCACAAGGCGTGGCTCGAATGGACCCAGGGCACGGTGTTCCTCGCGGTCTGGCTCGCCGAACACCCGGACACCGTCCTGTCCCCCGCCGAGGTCACCGATTTCGACCGGCACGCCGCCTACTACTCCACCCGTCCCCGGGACTGGGCCGCCCTGCCCTGGTGGCGGGGGCCGGAAGGCGCGGCGCCACCGCCGTCCCCCGCGTCCGGCCGGGGCGCGGCGGCGGAACTGACCGAACTCGTCGACGCGCTCACCGGCGCGGGGATCCGGCTCGCCTACCGCGAACTGACCACCCCCGAAGCCGCGTGGGCCGGGTTGCGCGCGGTGCGCGTGCTCGCGCCGGAACTCGTGCCGTTGCACGCCGATCACCGCTGGCCCCATCTCGGCGGCGGCGCCCTGGATTTCCGCTACCCCGGGGCGTCGCCCGCGGGGCCGTACCCCAACCCGTTCCCGCATCCGCTCGGCTGACTGGAGGACCCGTTGTCCGCACCGTTCGAGGCGTTCTGGACCGCCGGCCGGACCACCCCGGTGACCCAGCGACGGCTCGCCGACCAGATGCGCGACCACCGTCCCGAGCAACCGTCGCTCGATCCGTTCGAGCTGCCCGGGCAGTACCACGAACTGCGGCGCTCGTCCGACCGGCTGGACCGGGTGTTCCGGCGCCGGTGCAGCGACCGGGAGTTCCGCCCGGTTCCGCTGCCCGGTAAGCAGCTCGGTTCGGTGCTCGCGGCGCTCGCCGAGGACGAAGGCCGCAGCTACCCGTCGGCGGGCGGGCTCTACCCGCTGCGGTGCTACCCGATGCTGCTCAACGTCTGGCACGAGCTCAACGGCCGGGTGTGCCGGTACGCCCCCGGCCGCCACGCGTTGCAGGAGGTCGGCCCGTGCCCCCGCTGGCCCGAACTCGCCCCGCTGCTCGGCGCGGCGGAGGAGGGACCCGGTCCGCAGTTCGCGCTGGCCTTCGTGCTCGCGGACGAGCCGCTGCTCGCGAAGTACGGGCCCCGGGGCGGGCGGTTCGGCCTGATCGAGGTGGGCGCGGCGCTCCAGTCGGTCGCGCTGCGGATGGCCGCCGAACACCTCGGGGGCTACCTCCTCGGCGGCGCGGCGGACGCGGCGATGCTCGAGCTGCTCGGGCTCACCGGAATGCCGGTCCGCCTAGGCGCCGTGCTGGCCGGTGGGCTCCCGGCCGGTGGCCGGTGAAAGGAATTCACGTAGAACCCGAAGAATAGGGGTGGTGCTTTCACCCCGCGCGGTCAAAGCTGATCTCGTTTTGTCGACCGATCAGCGAGGGAGCCCCTGCATGACCGCGTCCACCCTGCGCCGGACCGCACAGCGGCTGGTGACCACCGCCGCCGTGGCCGGCACGATCGTCGTCGGTGCCGGCGCCGCTCAGGCGGAGAGCATCGAATCGATCACCGACAAGTACCTGTTCAACACGTCGCTGTCGAACTTCGAGAGCATCCGCGACAGCCGCCCCTACCCGAGCCAGCTCGACTGGTCCTCCGACGCCTGCTCGTGGTCCCCCGACAAGCCGATCGGCTTCGACTTCACCCCCGGCTGCCACCGGCACGACTTCGGCTACCGCAACTACAAGAAGCAGGGCCGGTTCAACGACGCCAACAAGAAGCGGATCGACGACAACTTCTACGCCGATCTGAAGGGCATCTGCAAGGGCAACAGCGCGTGCAACGGCACCGCCTGGGTCTACTACCAGGCCGTCCGCAAGTTCGGCTGAGCGTCGAAGATCGCCCGAAAAGCCGCCCCGCCGATCCGAGCGGGGCGGCTTTTCGTTCGCGTAGCGTGCTCGTCATGCGGAAACTGGCGGACGCCGTCGACCGGCTCGCACAAGAGAAGCGGTTCTCCGGGGTGGTGCGCGCCGATCGCGGGCCGGAGACCTTGCTGGCCCGCGCCTACGGGTTCGCCGACCGGGGCCACCAGATCCCGAACAGCACCGACACCCAGTTCGCCCTCGCGAGCGGCACGAAGGGCCTGACCGCGCTCGCGGTGGTGAGCCTGATCGAGGACGGGACGCTCGACCTCGCGACTACCGCCCGCTCGCTCCTCGGCGACGACCTCCCGCTGATCGACGACCGGGTGACGGTCGAACACCTGCTCGCACACCGGTCGGGCATCGGCGACTACTACGACGAAGACGCCGACCTCGGCCTCACCGACTACGGGCTGCCGGTTCCCGTGCACGAACTCGCCGCGGTCGAGGACTACCTCGGCGTGCTCGACGGGTACCCGGCGAAATTCGCTCCGGGCGAGCGGTTCAACTACAACAACGGCGCCTTCGTGGTGCTCGCGCTGCTCGCCGAACGAGCGAGCGGGGTCGGGTTCTACGACCTCGTGCGCCAGCGGGTGTGCGAGCCGGCGGGCCTGTACGACACCTGGTTCCCGCGCTCCGACGAACTGCCCGGCCGGGCCGCGCTCGGTTACCTGGAGGTCGACGGCGCCGTGCGGACCAATCTCTTTCACCTCCCGGTCCGCGGCGGGGGCGACGGCGGCGCGTATTCCACCGCGGCCAACGTGCACGCCCTGTGGGACGCGTTCTTCGCCGGGCGGATCGTGCCGAAGAAGTGGGTGGCCGAGATGGTGCGGCCGCACAGCGAGACGCCGCACGACTCGATGCGGTACGGGCTGGGGTTCTGGCTCCGCCCCGCGGGCGGTGCCGTCCTGCTCGAAGGATGCGATCCCGGGATCTCGTTCCGGAGCGTGCACGACCCCGAGACCCGGGTAACCCACACGGTCATCTCGAACACCGCGGACGGCGCCTGGCCGGTCACCCGGTTACTCACCGAACTCCTCGCCACCTGACCGTCCACAAAGGAATCTTCCGTGCCGGGCAACCCCGCGCCCCGTCGGTACGTCCCTTGATCAGGCGGCCACACCGCCAGGGGAAAACCACTTACGGGGAAAGGGATCGATCATGGCTATCGCACGGGGGAAACTCGCATTGGGCGTCGCGGTCACGGCGGCCGCGGTCAGCGCGCTCACGCTGTCGGCGTCGGCCGCGGCCGCGCAGCCGTCCGGCCGCTGGGGAACGGTCGTGCCGGGGTGCGAGCAGGGGTGTGAACGGGCGTTTTCGGTGTCCCTTCCGGACAACGGCCGGTTGGAAGGGCTGCGCGCCAAGGACGCCGACGGGTTCCCGGTCAGCTACCTCGCCTACTGGTCGGGCCCGATGCTGCGCGCCTCGACCCAGGTTCGCGACGTGCGGCAGGGCTGGACCTACGAATGGGTCGACGCGGCCGCGTGCGGTCCGGACGGCGAGGCCCAGCGCTGCTCGGTGTCGTTCGGCACCGGCGCGCACAGCGGCGCGGTGGCGTCGGTGCGCGTGGGGCCGCGGGACGGGATCGTGGTGACCGACACGGTGCTCGGCAGCGCGCCGAACACCGGGGTCGCCGATCTCAACGGGGACGGCCGCCCCGACGCGGCGATCAAGGAGAGCACGTACGAGCCGAGTTACGCCGACGGGCCGCAGTACTGGCAGACCTTCGTGCAGCGGGACGGGAAGTTCACCCGGACCGGGTGCACCGCGCCGAGCATGGAAGCCCAGCCGGTGCCCGCGGCCCCGGTCTCGGGCGAGTGCCCGCGCTAAGGTCGGTGACGTAGTTCGATCATCATCGAAAGGCGTCACTCTTCATGGACATCACGAGCACCGACCACCTGCTGAGCACGACCCGCGCGGTGCGCCGGAAACTGGATCTCGACCGGCCGGTCGAAACCGAGGTGCTAACCGAATGCCTCCGGCTCGCGATCCAGGCGCCGACGCCGGGCAACGCCCAGCAGTGGCGGTGGCTTGTGGTCCGGGATCAGGGGATCAAGAACGAACTCGGGAAGCTGTTCCGCGAAGTCGGCACCGAGTACGTGCGCAACACCGTGACCAGGCTCGGCGACGCGGCTAAGGAAGGCGCCGGAGCCCGGGCGCTCGCTTCCGGGCAGTACCTGATCG
The DNA here is from genome assembly GCF_009765355.1 of Amycolatopsis anabasis. GTDB lineage: Bacteria > Actinomycetota > Actinomycetes > Mycobacteriales > Pseudonocardiaceae > Amycolatopsis > Amycolatopsis anabasis. Next base: position 202,606 of record NZ_VTHK01000016.1, read on the forward strand.
ACGTGATCGAGCAGGTGCCGGTGTTCGTGATCCCGTGCTTGCAGGGGCGGCCGCGGGGCGGCAACGAGGCGTTGTCGGTGTTCTACGGCGGGATCTTCCCGGCGGTGTGGAACTTCCAGCTGGCGCTGCGGTCGCGCGGCCTCGGGTCCACGCTCACCAGCTACCACCTGGAACGCGAGGCCGAGGCCGCGAAGATCCTCGGCATCCCGGACGACGTCACCCAGGTCGGCCTGCTGCCGGTCGCCTACACCACGGCGGCCGACTTCAAACCCGCGGCCCGCACACCGGTGGAGGAGATCAGCTTCCTCGACACCTGGGGCACTCCCCTGGCCTGACGGGGTTTCATCGCCCGGTGACGCGCACGGTCAGCGCGTCACCGGGCACATTCAGGTCGACCAGCTCGACCCGGTACCGGGCATACTCGGTGGTCCGGGCGAACTTCGGATTCGTGTGCAGCTCGGCGGTGGTTGATGCCCCGTTCGGCGGCGAGGCAAGGGAAACCACGACGATCGCGTCACCCTCCCAGACGCACTGCTTGCCCCGCGGGCACCGCGAATCCTCCCGCACCGCGTCGAACCCGACCCCCAAGTCCTCGACGACCGCCCGCTCGCCGACCCGCAGCGTGAACTCGGAACCGAGCGCGGGCCCGGTCGACGAGGCAGGCGTGGCCCCCGGCCCCGCACCACCGCATCCGGCCATCGCCAGGATCAGGAGCCCGGCCCCGGCAAGCAACCGCATCATGCCGTCAGGACGTGATCGGTCGGCTGCCGGGTTGCACCTCGTCGCCGTTTCAGGGGGGGGTCGTGAGGGTTCCGGCCGGTTCTATTATAACCGGCGTAAACACTCACGACGCTATTCGTCCTCGTCGGCCGGGGGCGGGCCGCCGCCGCGGATCATGAACAGGACCGACTCGAGTTCTTCCGGTTTGATCAGCACGTCGCGGGCCTTGGACCCTTCCGACGGGCCGACCACGCCCCGGCTTTCCAGCAGGTCCATCAGGCGGCCCGCCTTGGCGAAGCCGACCCGCAGTTTCCGCTGCAGCATCGAGGTCGACCC
>NZ_VTHK01000160.1 GCF_009765355.1 Amycolatopsis anabasis
CGAGTCGGTCGAATGGACAGGTCCCCGATCTCGACGTCGTCGGGTTGGTCGATCGCGAAGGCGAACGCCCGGGGTCTCCTCGATCATCGCGGTGGTCGGCCGGTGGGAACGCTGAGCTTGGTCGGCTTCGTCCTGACGGATCCAGTTCCGCAAGGCTTCGGGGGCGGACATTGAACTGCTCGGCCAGCCGCCGGATCACCGGCTTCGGTTCAGACTCCCGATACAGCCGCACCGCCTGCTCACGCAACTCATCCGGGTACTTCTTGGGGCAACCACGAATACTTCGCTCCTCGGCTCACAAGATCAAAGCTGGTGTGGAACCGGGCATGGTCGGACGAAGCCAAAGCCGGACAAACCGATAAGGGAGATACAGGTACAGCGCGACCCTTTGCCCGCCCGCTCTCGCCTTTCAAGTTTCAATCACAGGGCTTGGGCGCCCCTTTTACGAAGCACGTGACAATCGGGTGTTCTACTCCGGTGGGCGAAACCGATAGGTGGGGTGTATTGGCTGCACTAATGCGAGTGTTTTTGCAGGTCAGGATGGGTTGCCCGAAGTCGGACGGATGGTCAGCACGGGCGATGTGTGGGAGCCCTACCGGCTGCTCGACGCTGACGACGCGGTGGTGGCGACTCCTTTACGCGGTCGATGTGGTGTGGAGTCAGGCCACGCAGGTGGAGGCGCGGGACTTCATGCGGTGGATGCGGATCGCGGACAAATCCATCCGTCCCCACTGGCGCCACAAGGACAACCCCGAGGCCGGCGGCCGGACGCTTCGGCGGGCGGCGTGAACCCGGTGACTGGCAAGGCCAAGCCGGGCAGGAAGTACGCGGCCTCGACCCGAGCACATGCCGAGACGGTGCTGCGGGCGTTTACTGATTTCGGCAAGTTGATTCGGCTCCACCTCGGCATCGCGAAGTGGCCCACCCGGCCAGGTCTCCGACGGTCGGCGGCACTCTGATCTAGGCTGTGTCTCGAAGTCATAGCCACTCGTTGATCGCTGCGACTGTGCCGGTGGCCTGGTAGCGGATGGCGAGCTTGTCATACCTTGTCGCGACTGCACGGTTGCGTTTGAGTCGGTTGATCCCGCACTCCACGGCGTGGCACTGCTTTGCGTCCAGAAGCAACCGGCCATTGATGGGCGGCTCGAGATCCTGTGCCACCGTCACTGCGGATAGCCGCCACGCACGCGCTGAGTAAACTGCGACAC
>NZ_VTHK01000161.1 GCF_009765355.1 Amycolatopsis anabasis
GCGGAGGTTGTCGGCGCGGTCGGTGTTTTCCCAGGGCAGGTTCAGCTCGGGCCGCCCGAAGTGCCCATACGCCGCGGTCGGCGCATAGATCGGCCGCAACAAATCGAGATCCCGGATGATCGCGGCCGGACGCAGGTCGAACACCTCCCGGATCGCCGACTGAATCTTGCTCGGATCCACCGTCTCGGTGCCGAACGTCTCCACAAACAACCCCACCGGCGAGGCCTTCCCGATCGCGTACGCGACCTGCACCTCCACCCGCCCCGCCAGACCGGCGGCCACCACGTTCTTCGCCACCCACCGCATCGCATACGCCGCCGACCGGTCCACCTTCGACGGGTCCTTCCCGGAGAACGCACCCCCACCATGCCGCGCCATGCCCCCATACGTATCCACAATGATCTTCCGCCCCGTCAGCCCCGCATCCCCCATCGGACCGCCGATCACAAACCGCCCGGTGGGATTCACCAGCAACCGCACATCCCCCGTGTCCAGGTCGAGTGCGGCCAACTCGGGCGCCACCACCTGCTCCCGCACATCCACCCCCAACATGCTGTCCAGATCAATACCATCCGCATGCTGGGTGGAGACCACCACCGTGTCCAACCGCACCGGCTGATCCCCCGCATACTCGATCGTCACCTGCGTCTTCCCATCCGGACGCAAATACGGCAACACCCCCTCGTTCCGCACCCGCGTCAACCGCTGCGACAACCGATGCGCCAACGCAATCGGCAACGGCATCAACTCCGGCGTATCCGAACAGGCATACCCGAACATCAACCCCTGATCCCCAGCCCCCTGACGATCAATCTCATCCAGCGCGTTCTCCAACCGCGCCTCATACGCCGCATCCACCCCCTGCGCGATATCCGGCGACTGCGACCCAATCGCCACATTCACCCCACACGAGTTCCCATCAAACCCCTTCGCCGACGAGTCATACCCAATCCGCAGGATCACCTCCCGCACAATCGTCGGAATATCCGCATACGCCTCCGTCGTCACCTCACCCGCAACATGCACCTGCCCCGTCGTGATCAACGTCTCCACCGCCACCCGAGACCGCGGATCCTTCGCCAGCAACCCATCCAACACCGAATCACTGATGGCATCACAAATCTTGTCCGGATGACCCTCAGTCACCGACTCCGAAGTGAACAGCCTGCGATCAGACGCGGTCA
>NZ_VTHK01000162.1 GCF_009765355.1 Amycolatopsis anabasis
TCGGGGCTTATCTCCGTATGCAGCCTGCAGCGCCGAGCGCTGTCAGCGCCCGCTGGTACGGTCGCCCACGCCCCGGCGCTCGAGCAGCTCCACACCGCACCGGCGCCGGGGCACTTCGCGCCCCCAGGGAAAGGAGCCCCGCGCTCGACCGTTGGGGGCACGTGGGAGCGCGGGGCTCGTGCGGGCGGCCACCCCTCTGCGGTGCCCGCCCGGACATCTGATCATCGGCACGATGCCGATCACGGTGCAGTGCGTTCACCCGGGTGTGAGTAGGCCCCTGCGCTCAACCGGTCTGCCTCCGGGAGCGCAGGGGCCAAGGGCCGCCCCGAACGAAGGAGGGGCCGGGGCAACCCCGATGTGCGTACCGCACAGATCACGGCGGCGTCCCTGTTCCGCCCGTTCCCCGCGGTGCGCGCCGCCCTTGGCGGCTCGTCGCGCCGGGGCGGAGAGAACTCCTGGGCAAGCTCGCTCCGGCCCCGGCCAGGCTTATGGTCCGTTCCGCCACGCCCGCACACCACGGAATCCATCCGGACGAGCAAGGGCATCCACACCCTGACCACGAAACCCATCGCACTCTCGGGTCGCCGGTTGAACCCCGGCGAAAAGACCGGCCTGCCGAGCGCCCATTCGTGGTGCTCTCAGCCCTCGCCGATCCTGCCGTGCCGAAGGCCGCGAAGTTTTCAGCAGCGCATACGCGAGATTCGGAAATCTCGACTGCGCATTTTCCGCTCGTACAGTCCACCCGAACGAGTATTGAGTTGCACCACCGCAAACAGGGAAGGTGACACCATGGACCCAGCGCCGCGCGAGCTTCGGATCCGGCTACCGGACTTGCCCCCTGACCGCTATGCGACCATCGTGCACGCCGTCGCCAGCGTGCTGGACGTGGCCGGGGTCGTCACCGAGTCATCGATCTTCCCGGACCCGCATGCCACCGATGAAGACCTCAACCGCCGCTTCGACCGCTTTTGTTTAGCCTACCCGTGGAGCGATCGGTAGAGCGCTTTCGCTCACGGTCTCGCTGTTCGTTGCCGCGGCCGCTACGGCTGGATCGCCCGCACCACGCGCACCCGACGCCCCGAGGCGCACGAAACGCGAAGCACCCGGGCTGCGGCTCCTGTCCGTGGGCCGTGATCGCTCTTACCCTGCTCGGTCCACAGAGGACGCGTAGG
>NZ_VTHK01000163.1 GCF_009765355.1 Amycolatopsis anabasis
TATTGATTCGTAAGGCAAATATGGCGTGTCAGTCTGCGGCGTAGCGGGTTTCGTCCTTGCCGAAGAAGGCTTTCACGCGGTCGGGCTGGTTCTGGCGGCGGCGCAGGTGGGTGCGTGCGCCTGCCGCCAGTTCGGTCTGGGTGCGGGGGCTTGTTGTTGCGGTGACGTGGTGTTTGAGGTCGCCGTTGAGGAGTTCGACGGGGTTGAGTTCGGGGCTGTAGCCGGGCAGGAAGTGCATCTCGATCTTCTCGGCCCGGTCGGTGAGCCACTCTTTGAGCAGCTTCGCCCGGTGCGAGGGGTGCCCGTCCACGATCAGGTGGATCTTGCGGTCCAGGTGCCGCACCAGCCGGTCCAGGAACCCGATCATCACCGTGACGTTGAAGCCACCCTCGAACACGGTGAAATACAGCTCACCCTTGTTGCTGATCGCGGCCATCGCGTTCACGGTGAACCGTTTCCCGCTGTTGGGCACCACCGGCGTCTTCCCCACCGGCGCCCAGGTCGCCGCGACCGTCGCGTCCGAGCGCAGCCCGGTCTGATCCAGCCACAACACCACCGCCTTCTCCCGCTTGGCGCGCTCGGCGATCGCGGGATACCGCTCGGTCAGCCACAGATCCACGGCTTCGGGGTTCTTCTCATAGGCCACCTGGACCGGCTTCTGCGGCGACAGACCCCACGACCGCAGATACTTCCCGATCGTCACCCGCGACAACTCCAGCCCGAACCACCGCTTCACCAGCTCGCCAACCTGACCGCGGGTCCACACCAACCCCGGCAACGCCAACTGATCCGGGAACTTCCCCACCACCGCCCGCCGCACCCGCGCCTGCTGCCGCGCATCCAGCGCCTTCTGCTCGCCCGGGCGGCGACCACGTTTACCCGCGTCCAACCCCCGGTTCCCGTTGCGGCGGAACGCACTCACCCACCTCGACAACGACCGCAACCCCACACCGAACATCTCCGCCACCTCAGCCTGAGTACGCCCGGACACCACCGCCGCGACCGCCCGCCGCCGCAAATCCTCCTGCGACGACGGGGAAAGCCGCCGAGCATTGACCACAGTCACCTTCACACCATAACCAACGACCACGCCATAATTGAGTTACGCATCAA
>NZ_VTHK01000164.1 GCF_009765355.1 Amycolatopsis anabasis
CCTCGCTGGGTCTTCTCCGCAGGGCCGGGACCGGCCGATGCTGGACAGGCTGGTCTCGGTCGGGCCGAGCGAGCGTCGATGCGGCGTTCGGCGCGTCCCACGTCCTGGGCACTTCCCGCAATGTCCGAGAAGCCCTACCGAGAAAGGCTCATTGGGGGAGCCGGGGTCAGGCGGGGACGGCCTGGCTGGTGAGGGCGGCCGCGTAGCGGCGCAGGATCACGTCGGCGACGCGGGGGTCGTCGGCCAGCGGGGCGGCGAGCCGGACTTCGGGGTCGGCTTCGCGGGCCAGCGCGGCGATCCGGTCGGGGAGCAGGCCCGGGGCGAGGAACCAGGAGGCGACCGCGATCCGGCGGGCGCCGCGGGCGCGGAGTTCGGCGATCGCGGCGGGCACATCCGGTTTGGTGGCGCTGGCGAAGGCGGGGGCGACCGCGGCGACGGGCAGGCGTGCCCGCCACCGCCGGGCCAGGCGCGCGACCACGGCGTTGGCTTCCGGATTCGACGAGCCGACCGCGGCGAACACGATCCCGAGTTCCGGGTCGGTGGGATCGGCGCCGGTCGCGGCGAGCCGGTCGAGGGCAACCTCGGACAACAGCGGATCCGGGCCAAGAACGTCCGAAGTGGACACTCGCAGGCGCGGGCTCCGGGCGAGGACGCCGTCCACCAGGGCGGGCAGGTCGATCCGCGCGTGGTAGGCGCTGCCCAGCAGCAGCGGGACCACCACGACCTCCCGCTGCCCCTCGGCGTACAGCCCGCTCAGCGCGTCGGTGACCAGCGGTTCGGACAGGTCGAGGAACGCGGTCCGCACGTCCAGTCCGGGCGCCGCGGAACGGACCGCCGCGGTCAGCGCGCGCACGGTGGCCGCGGACCGCGGGTCCCGGCTCCCGTGCGCGACGGCGACCAGTGTCGGCTCGTTCATGTGGCGAACTTCTGGCCGACCAGGCCCGCGGCGAGCGTGTCGCCGTCCTTCGGGTCGATCACCAGGAAGGCGCCGGTCCGCGGGCTGTCCGCGTAGTCGTCCACCGGGATCTCCTCCGACAGGCGGAGGGTGACCCGGCCGATGTCGTTGAGTTCCAACGTTTCCGGGTTGTCCACACTGGACAGTGTTTGTTCG
>NZ_VTHK01000165.1 GCF_009765355.1 Amycolatopsis anabasis
TGGGCATTTTTCATCTTGGTTTTTGCTGGTGGGGTGGGGTTGACCGGGTGTGGTAGTGGTCAGGTTGGGGTGGTGTTGGCGGTGTCTCGGGTGGCTTGTTCGTGCTGGAGGAGTACGAGCAGGGCGCGCACGAGGGTGGTGGCGTGGCGGGAGTGCAGGCGGAGTTTGTCGAGGATGCGCCAGGTTTTCAGGGCGGCGAAGCCGCCCTCGACCGCGCAGCGCATCGCGTTGAACACCCCGTTCGCGGTCTTCTGCGCCTGGGTCAGCGGGTGATTCCTCTCCGCCTTGTACGGAGTAAGCACGACCTGGGCACAGGGGCCCTCGCACCAGTCGCACTCGGTGACACCGCGGACGTCTTTATGCCAGCCGTGAAACCCCTTGTCCCCGGCGGGGGTCAGCCCGGCCCGATGCAGCCACTCCCGCACCCGGTGGTGGCGGGCGGCGGTGATATCGGCGATCTTGCCTGGCAACACCGCCGACACCCACACCAGACGCCCCCGCTCGTCGGTAATGCCGAGGGCGTTGAGGCCATGGTGTTTGTGCTTGCCACTGAAGTTGGCCCGGTTCTGCCGCCCGGTGCGGCGGCGGGTGCGCAGCAGGGTGCCATCGACCAGCACCACCGCCACCCCCCGGGCAGCCAGCCGCCGCACGACACGATCCAGCCGTGGGGCGCGGGCCGCGAGCAACCCGATCACCTCCAGCAGCCAGCGCCGCAGGGTCGAGGCGGACACCGCGTGAGGCCCGGCCAGATCGGCCAGCCGCTCGTCCTTGCGCAGCATCGCCAGCACCAGCACCGCCTGCCGCCCCGGCGAGGCCTTGCGCCACCGCGACCCGATCCGCGCCCGATACGCCCTGATCAGACCCGCCAGCCACGCGATCGTGGCCCTCGACACCGGCAACGCACTGCGATAAGAGCCCTCGAGCGGGTCGTGTGGGACAGTGGACGCGGAGCCCTCGAACGTTGTTTCTTGAGTCACGACTTGATCAACTTCCGGGGGCTCCACCCCGTTCCCGGCCCCGGCCTGGCAACCCACCAATCCCGTTACCAGGAAACCAAACCCGCCACCGTCAACCCCACTGACCAGCACCAACAGGATGAAAACTCCCCA
>NZ_VTHK01000166.1 GCF_009765355.1 Amycolatopsis anabasis
GCGCCACGGTGCACGGCATCGGCCGCGCCCGGGGCGACCTGCGTCGGCTCGCGAACGCGATGGCGGCCCTGCCGGTGCACGAGGTGCTGGCCGCGCGCAGTCGCTGCGTCGGCGCCGGTGCCCTACGTGGTGTGGATGTTTCCGCTTCCTTCCTCGGGCGGCGGAACTACACGCGGTTAAACTACACGCGGTTCGATCTCGAGGACATCGTCGGTGAATCGGTCGGGGCCGTCTTGGGTCTGCCCTACCGCAGCCGGCGTGGCGGGAACGTTCCCCCGCCGGGTGGGCTGTCGTGGCGGGTGACGGTGGCCGACGACCGGGCATTGGTAGCGCTGCGTCTCGGCGAGCGGCCGCTGCACCGCCGCCCGTACCGGAGGGCCTCCCGGCCGGGCAGCCTGCATCCGCCGTTGGCGGCCGCGCTCGTCCGCATCGTCAGGCCACCCCGCGGCACCGTGCTGCTCGACCCCTGCTGCGGCACCGGCACGATCCCGATCGAGGCCACCCGGATCGACGCCGGACTCCGCGTCGTGGGCGGCGACGTGAACCCGCGCGCTGTCGCCCAGGCGGCGACCAACGATTCGGACACGGCCGTGCGTTGGGTCGTCGCGGACGCCGGCCGGTTGCCGCTTCCTGCTGGGACAGTAGACCTCGTCGTGGCGAATCCACCATGGAACCGTCAGGTGCCCTTCGCCGGAACGCTGGCCCGGCAACCCACCCGGTTCTGGTCGGAGTTGCGGCGGGTACTCCGACCCGGAGGCCGCGCGGTACTCCTGACCACCGACGCGGAATCTCATCTCACCGCCGCGAAACGTGCCCGGTTCACGACACTGGACAAACGTCCGATCAGCCTCTCCGGCGCCCATCCGGAGATCCTGCACCTACAACTCCGATGACCACACCGCAATCCGCACGCGCCAGTCCAACGCCATACCTGCCTGGGGATGAGTGACCCATGCACTACTCATAGCCGATGAGCGGGTCACTCAGCCCTGGCGAGTCGGTCGAATGGACAGGTCCCC
>NZ_VTHK01000167.1 GCF_009765355.1 Amycolatopsis anabasis
CTAGACGACCTATTCCAAGGGGTGCGAGGTCGAAGACGTAGGCGAGGGTGTCCATGATCATTGTGTGACGAACGATCTGGACACCCTCGCGACCGCACTCTACGTCAAGACCGATGATCTGCTGACCGAAGCACCGGATCTGGCACCGTGGCGGCCTGCGGTGGGGATCACCCCGAAGCTCACCGACGCCGAGTTGATCACTCTGGCGGTCATGCAGGCACTGCTCGGGTTCACCTCCGAATCCCGCTGGCTACGCCATGCCCACCAGCATCTGGGTCACCTGTTTCGGTACCTGCCTGGCCAGTCCGGCTACAACAAGCGGCTCCGGCGTGCGGCCGCACTGATCACGGCGGTGATCAGGAGGTTGGCCGTGGACACGACCCTGTGGACCGATGACGTGTGGGTGGTCGATTCCACCCCGGTCGAGTGCGGCCGCTCGAAGGAAACCGTGCGCCGCTCGGCCCTGGCCGGATGGGCCGAGTACGGCTACTGCGCCTCCCATTCCCGCTTCTTCTGGGGGCTGCGCCTGCACCTGGTGTGCACCCTGGGCGGGCTGCCGATCGGATTCGCGTTGACCGGTGCGAAAGCCGACGAACGCCACACCCTGCTCGGAATCCTCAACGCCGACCCCACCCTGGCGGGCCAGCGCCCGAACCAGACCCTGATCGGCGACAAGAACTACTACGGCGCCGAGTTCGAAACCACCCTCACCCACGAGGGCATCCGGCTGCTACGCCCGGCCCGCAAAGGCGAACCCGACCGTCCCGGCGCCCGGTTGTTCAAACCGCTGCGCCAAACCATCGAATCGATCAACCAGACCTTGAAAAGCCAGCTTGACCTGGAACGACACGGCGGCCACACCCCCGCAGGAGTGATCGTGCGCGTCCTGCAGCGCATCCTCGCCCTCACCACCGCGATCTGGCACAACGACAAGACCGGAGCCCAGGTCCACCGATCCCTCACCGCCTACGACCACTGACCTTGGAATAGGTCATCTAG
>NZ_VTHK01000168.1 GCF_009765355.1 Amycolatopsis anabasis
CTAGACGGTTGATTCCGTGAAGTTGGTGTTAGTGGTCGTAGGCGGTCAGTGATCGTTTGCTGGTCAGGTCGGTGGTCCAGTTGTGCCAGATGCTTGCGGCCAGGGCGAGCAGGCGTTGGGCAACGCGGGTGAACACCCCCGCTGGGGTGCGTCCGCCGTGCGCTTCGAGGTCGAGTTGGCCTTTCAGGGTCTGGTTGACCGATTCGATCCGCTGGCGGATCCCGCCGAGGTTGCCGTTGCGGTAGGTCTCGTCTTTACGGTCCGGGCGCAGCAACTGGAGTCCCAACGCCTCGGTCTGTTTCTTGAATGCCTTCCCGGCGAAGCCCTTGTCTGCCAACAGGATTTGACCTTCGCGGATGAGGTGGTGGTTGTGTCCGAGCAGAGCCGCCAGCACCTCGCGTTCACCGAGTTTCGGGTTGGCCAGGCACCACATGACTGGCATTCCGTCGCCGGTGCAGACGAGGTAAAGCTTCAGTCCCCAATACCACCGGGAGTGTGACGCGCAGTAGCCATAGCTGGCGTGTCCGGCCAGGTCCGAGCGCTTCACCGTTTCCCGTGACGTCCCGCAGGGCACCGCGGTGGCGTCGGTGATCCACAGGTCGTCGAACCAGGACGGGCAGCAGGCGGCCAGTGTGAGGATTGCCTTGCACAGCAACGGTTGTGCGGCTTTCAGCCGCTTGTGGTAGCCGGACTGGGCCAGTATGGCGGGGAACATCGCACGCCACTCGGCGTCGGCGTGGATGTGCCGGATCCAGCGTCGCTCACTGTCATAGCGCTGCAGCACCTGCGCGACCGCGATCGTGATCAGCTCACTGTCGGTCAGCTTGGGTCGCCGCCCACGACCGGCGCGGGTCGGCACCACGTGATCGTCAACCAGCACGTACAGTGCGGTCAGGAGGGTGTTCAGTTCTTTCGTCACGGTTTGATCTTGGACACCCTCCTCCCACGCCCGCACAGCAGCTCCCTTCACACGACCTTCACGGAATCAGTCATCTAG
>NZ_VTHK01000169.1 GCF_009765355.1 Amycolatopsis anabasis
TCTTTCGTCCACCTGCATGTCCACACCGAGTACTCGATGCTCGATGGTGCGGCGAAGATCGCTCCCTTGTTCGCGGAGGCGTCGCGGTTGGAGATGCCGGCGGTGGGGATGACCGACCACGGGAACATGTACGGGGCGGATCAGTTCTACCAGGAGGCGAAGAAGGCCGGGATCAAGCCGATCATCGGTATCGAGGCGTATATCGCGCCGGAGTCGCGGTTCACGAAGAAGCCGATCTTCTGGGGGCAGGCGAACCAGCGGGGTGCGGATGAGTTCGGTGAGGGCGGGGACGTTTCCGGTGGTGGTGCGTATACGCATATGACGATGCTGGCGGCGAATCCGACCGGGTTGCGGAATTTGTTCAAGTTGTCGTCGTTGGCGAGTTTGCAGGGGTATTACCGCAAGCCGCGGATGGACCGGGAGTTGATCGCGGAGAACCACGAGGGGATCATCGCGACGACGGGGTGTCCGTCGGGTGAGGTGCAGACCCGGTTGCGGTTGGGGCAGAAGGAAGCGGCGATTCAGGCGGCTTCGGATTACAAGGATATTTTCGGGGCGGACAACTTCTTTCTGGAGTTGATGGATCACGGGCTGCCGATTGAGCGGTCGGTGCGTGAGGGGTTGCTGGAGATCGGCAGGTTGCTGGATCTGCGGCCGTTGGCGACGAATGATTCGCATTATGTGACGAAGGATCAGGCGGATTCGCATTCGGCGTTGTTGTGTGTGCAGTCGGGGAAGACGCTGAATGATCCGAATCGGTTCAAGTTCGATGGTGATGGGTATTATCTGAAGTCCGCGGCGGAGATGCGGGAGTACTGGGACAAGGAGGTGCCCGGTGCGGCGGATTCGACGTTGTGGATCGCGGAGCGGGTGGAGTCGTACGAGGAGGTGTACACCCACCGGGACCGGTTGCCGATCTTCGAGGTGCCCGAGGGGCACGACCAGGCGTCCTGGCTGCGGCACGAGGTGCTGAAGGGCCT